>CAVSIL010000001.1:0-126487 GCA_963727985.1 uncultured Solirubrobacterales bacterium
CCAGCTGATCGCCGGCGCCGCCGTGGTGGGATTCGCCATCGGCGTCCGCGCGATGCTGCGCCGCCGCCGGCGCTAGCCGACGAGGCCGTCAGGGGGTGACGAGCTCGGTCGGCACGCTGCCGATTCCGAGCAGACCGGGCCCCACGTGGGCGCCGAGCACGGCGCCGATCTCGGAGGTGAAGACGGGCTCCCGTCCGAAGATCTCGCGGCCGTCGTCGATCAGGCCCGAGGCCGTCTCCTCGTCCTGGATGTACTGGACGACCCAGCCGTCGGCCCCCTGCTCGTGACGCTGGCGGGCGTAGTCGCGCAGCCGCTCCAGCGAGCGGGCGCGGGTGCGGACCCGCTCGACCGGGGTGATCTCCTCCTCGAGGGTGAGGATCGGCTTGATCTTCAGGGCGCTGCCGATCCAGGCGCGGGCGCCGCCGATGCGGCCGCCGCGGCGCAGGTACTCGAGGGTGTCGATCGCGAACCACATCTTCAGCTCTTCGCGTGTCTGTTCGGCGCGGGCGAGGCAGGCGGCGGCATCGCCATCGTTCAGCGCCGCGGCGGAGGCGCCGAGCACGGTGAGGCCCAGGCCGCCGGCCGCCGAACGCGAGTCCATGACGTGGATGCGCTCGCCGCCCCTGTCTTCGTCGATCAGCCTCTGGCGCGCCTGGCTGGCGGCCTCGAAGGTGCCGGAGATGCCGGCGGAGATGTGGATCGAGACGATTTCCCTGCCGGCGTCGAGCAGCGGCTCGTAGGTGGAGATGAAGTCGCCGATCGAGGGCTGTGAGGTGGTGGCGCCGCTCTCGGAGGCCCGCAGCCGCTCGTAGAAGCCGGCGTAGTCGGAGATCTCGAGCTCGCGCTCCTGCTGACCATCGACCGAGACGTAAAGGCTGATCGTCTCGATGCCCCGTTCCCTGATCAGGTCACTGGGCAGATAGGCGGTGGTATCGCAGACGACGGCCGTCTGGGCGCTCGAGTTCAACTCGGCGATTCTCGCAGACACGGGGTTGGGCAGGGCGCGGCCGCTACACTTTATGAAGTGACCGATACTCCAAATGCCGCGATCACCCTCACCGACAAGGCCGCCGAGAAGATCGGCGAGCTGTTGGGAGGGCAGCCCGAGGGTGTCGAGCAGGCACTCCGCGTCGCGGTTCGGGGCGGGGGATGCTCCGGCTTCCAGTACGCGCTGGCCTTCGACAAGCCCAAGGACGACGACAACCTCTTCGAGGTCGACGGCGTCGCCGTCGTCGTCGACAAGGTCAGCATGCAGTTCGTCTTCGGCTCCGAGGTCGACTACGTGGAGGGGCTCCAGGGCGCGGGCTTCCAAGTCAACAACCCGAACGTCGTTGCGGCCTGCGGCTGCGGCTCGTCCTTCCAAGTGAAAGACGACGCGCCCGAGACCGCGGCCGTCTAGCGCGACCCGGTCTATTCGATCTGCAGCGGGGGCGACTGCGCGGGTAGGCCCTCTGCAGGGGCCTCGCGACTTCCGGCTGCTCGACGCCGAGCGCTTCGGCCAGTTCGCCGGACTCGAACATCTCCTCGACGATGTCGGCGCCGCCGAGCAGCTCGCCGTTGACGTAGAGCTGGGGGAAGGTCTGCCAGTCGGAGAGCTCGGCGGTTACTTCGCGCAGCGGCTGCAGCGCCGGCAGCACGTCGATCGCGCCGTACTCGACATCGACCTGGTCGAGAACCTGGACGACGCGCATCGAGAAGCCGCAGCGCGGCGCCTCCGGGGTCCCTTTCATGAAGAGCAGCACCGGGTTGGCGGCGATCAGCTCCTGGACTTTGGACTTCAGTTCTGGGTCGGCCATCGGCACAGAGTAGCTAGCTCGGCACGTCGGTCTTGACCGAGAGCGCGTGGATCGTGCCGTCGTCGAAACGCTCTTTGACGGCGGCCTTGACCAGTCGGTGCTGGTCGATCCGCGAGAGGCCGTCGAACTGGGGGGCGCTGACGACCGCCTTCAGATGCTGGCCGCCGCCGTCTTCGTCGAAGACCTCGACCGCGGCGCCGGGCAGGGCCGACTCGATCATCGCCTTCAACTCGACCAGGTCGACCGCCATCGGGAGCTAGCTGCCGACGCTCTCGCCGAGGGTCGAGAGCATTTCCTCGACCTTGACGAACTTGACGCGGGGGCGGCCGTGGGGCTCGCCGCGGCCGACCTCGGCCTGGTCGATCGCCTGCCAGTCCTCGAAGCTGACGTAGCGCGTGCCGCGCTCGGCCAGCAGCGCCTCGACGGCGGCGGGATCCGGGTTCTCCGGCGCCAGCAGCGTCTGCGACTCGACGTCGGCGAGCAGGTGCTGCACCGTCTCCAGGGCGTCTTTCTTGTTGGTGCCGATGACGCCGGAGGGGCCGCGCTTGATCCAGCCGGCGGTGTAGTGACCGATCTTGTGGCCGGAGTCGTGGGAGTCGAGCACGCGGCCGCCCTCGTTGAGGATCAGCCCGCGCTTCTCGTCGAAGGGGACGCCCTCGATCGGGATGCCGGTGTAGCCGACCGAGCGCAGGACCAGGCCGCACTCCAGCTCTTCGCGCTCGCCGGTGTCCCTGGCCCGCAGCGCGCCACCTTCCTCGACCAGTTCGTTGCGGCCGACGACGATGCTCTCGACCTTGCCGTCGCCTTTGATCTCGATCGGCGAGGCGAGGAAACGGAGGACGATCCGCTGCTGCTTGCCCTCCGGCGTGCGCTGGGAGAACTCGCGCAGGGTCTCGACGTTGACGCGGGTCGTCTTGTCGACCTCGTCGGACTCGAGGAAGGCGGCGCTGGCCGGGTCGAGCTCGACGTCGGCCGGGTCGACGATGACGTCGGCGTCCTCCATCACTCCCAGCTCTTTGATCTCCGGGTTGGTGAAGGCGGCCTGGACCGGGCCACGGCGGCCGAGGACGACGATCTCGCGGATCTTCTTCGCGTCGAGCAACTCGATCGCGTGGTCGGCGGTGTCGGTCTGGCGCAGCTCGTGGTCGGTCAGGGCCAGCATCCGGGCGACGTCCATCGCCACGTTGCCGTTGCCGATCACCACCGCCCGCTCGCTGGAGAGGTCGAAATCGTGGTCGGCGTAGTCGGGGTGGGCGTTGTACCAGCCGACGAAGGCGGTGGCGGCGCCGCTGCCGGGCAGGTCCTCGCCGGGGACGCCGAGCTGGCGGTCGGTCTCGCAGCCGACCGTGAAGACGATCGCGTGGTAGAGCCGTTCCAGGTCCTCGACCTCGATGTCGTGGCCGATCTTGACGTTGCCGAAGAAGCGGAAACCGTCGCGGGCCGCGGTTTTTTCGTAGACCCGGGTGACCGACTTGATCTTCGGGTGGTCGGGCGCGACGCCGCCGCGAACCAGGCCGAAGGGGGTGGGGAGGCGGTCGAAGAGGTCGACCTGGGCGTGCATGTCCTCGCCTTTGAGGATGTGCTCGGCGGCGTAGAAGCCGGACGGGCCGGCGCCGACGATGGCGACGCGAAGTGGGTTCTCGGGGCTGCCGACCTTGCTCATTGGACGCGGAAGAATAGGGAATTCGGGAAGCGGGCCGACTACGCGGCCAAGAGCATCTCGGTGCAGTCCGGGCAGACCCCGTGGCTGATCGCCGGCGGCCCGCCACGCTGGAACAGCCTCAGGCGCGCCGCCGCCTCCTCGACCTCGACCCATTCGCCGTCGACTCGGAAGCGGTCGCACCAGCCGCACATCTCCACCAGATCGTCGCCACGCTCGACCTTGGGGTCGAGCAGGGGCTGGAACTCGCGGCCCTGCTCCGAGCGCAAGGCGCCGTTGAACCGCACCAGACGCCCCGCGGACGAGGAGGTGATCCGGATGTCCATCTCGCGACGGACGTCGGGACCGTCGCAGCGAAAGGGCAGCTCGACGCCCCCCGCCTCTCCGCGCACGCGGCGAATCAGCATCCGCTGCAGCTTCTTCATGTCCTCGCCGGCGACGAAGTCCCAGAGGGAGCGGCCGAGGCTGTGGCTCACTCCGGCCCAGCCGTTCTCCTCGGCAAACCGGTAGAAGCCCTCGTCGACCTCGACCAGGCGGTCCTGGTCGTCGATCGCGTAGCTGAGAGTCGCTTGAGCGATCGGGTAAGGCTAGACGCTCAGCCGAGCGCCGCCTCGGATGCGACCGCGCTGGGGGCTCCGTCGAGCGCGTCGAGCGCCTTGCCGACCGACATCGCCACGCAGGTGAAGATCGGCGTCTCGCGCTCGGTGTACTCGCTCGACTCGGTCGGCCGCAGCTCGTTGACGAGGTCGAGGAACATGCCCGGGTCGTCGCCCTCGAAGCAGACGACGAACTCCTGATCGTCGAGGCCGTAGGAGTAGGTCGTGTTGATCGTGATCTCGGGGTAGCGGCGGCCGACCTCGATGTGGCTCTTCATGATCCGCCCGCGCTCCTCCGCCGCCAGCCCGTACCAGCGCCGCTGCTTGACCATCGGGTAGAGGAAGAGGTACTTGCGCTCGGAGGTGCAGATCTCCGGCCGCGCCCCCTCCTCGGAGTAGGGCGAGCGTTTGGTCATCGAGAGGAACGAGTGGGGCGTCTCCGTCCATTTCGCCAAGCCGCTCTGACCGAGCACTACGTGGAAGGTGTGGATGTCGTCGAGGTTGGGGCTCTGGCTGAGCAGGACCAGATCCACATCGCCGCGCGTGCCTATGGTTGAGTAGGCCCGCAGCGAGCGGTCGACACCGAAGTCCTCGCAGGCGGCGAGGAACTCCTGCTTGTCGGAGGCACGCAACTCGGCGTCGCGTCGGCGCCAGGCAGGATCGATCTTGAAGAAAGAAAACTTGGCGAACGTCCGATCAGCCATCGCGGTCACGATAGCGCTCGTTGTCGCGCTGGTCGCGGCAGCGCCGGCGAGCGCCCGGGTCACGCTCGTGCTGCTCCCAGGGGGCACCTCGGTGGGTGAGGTGGCGGCGGCCGGGATGTCGCCGGGGCTGATGAGCGCGGGACTGGGACCGGTGCCGGCCGAGCAGACCTACCTCGACATCGGTCAGGGGAACCGGGTCTTCGATTCGCTCTATGACGCGGACCTGCCGCGGGCGAAGGTGCCGCTGGACCGCCCGGTGACCGACCCCGCGCTGCTGCGGCGGGCCGAGTCGGCGCCGGCGGAGATCGTGCCGGGACTGCTTGCGCGGACGCTGGAGCGGGCGGGAAAGGCATTCGGCGTTCGCGACGCCTCGGTGGCTCGGCTCCGGCGCCTGGTGGCGAGCTTGCGCGGGAATGACCTGCTGATCGCGATCGAGCGGCCGCCGCCCGGGAAGAACCGAGGCCTGGCGATCGGGATCGCCGGCAGCGGCTACCGCGGCAACCTGACCTCCGACAGCACCCGGCTCGACGGCTATGTCCTCGCCACCGACGTGGCGCCGACGATCCTGGAGCGGTTGGGCGTAAAGGTGCCCTCGCGGATGTCGGGTGAGGCGATCCGGGCTGGGGGAGAGGTCGACCCGGGCGCGGTGGTGGCGCTGGGAGATCGGATGGCGGTGATCTCGGATCGGCGCGGGCCGGTGATCGGGTTGAGCTTGCTGATCTGGGTCGTGGCGCTCGGGCTCGTCGCGGGCCTGATGTCCGGCGCCGCGGCGCGCACCGCGGTCCGGGTCGCGGGCCTGGCGGTGGTCTACGTGCCGCTGGTGCTTCTGGCTGGGGCGGCGATCGAGCCGGGGGAGTCGTTGGAAATGCTGCTGGTGATGCTGGGCGCGCCGGCGCTCGCGGGGCTGACCCTGGCGCTGCTCGGCGGCTACCGGGCACTGGCGGCGGCTTCGGCGCTGACGGTGCTCGCCTGCGCCCTCGACGTGATCGCCGGCTCGCCCTTGACGGCGCTCTCGCTGATCGGCCCCAATCCCGGGCTGGGGGTGCGCTTCTACGGGATCGGCAACGAGCTCGAGGCGGCGCTGGCGGTGCTGGTCGTCGCCGGCACCGGGGCGGGGCTGGTCGGGTTCGTGCCGCGACTGGCGCCGCGCCCGTCGGGCGCTGCTTTCCTTGCGGTCGGCCTCGTTGCCGCCTTTGTCTTCGCGGCCGGGCGCTTCGGCGCCGACGTCGGCGCCGCGATCGTGATTCCCGTCGGCGCCGCCGCTGCCGCGGCGGCGATCGCGGCTCGTAGGCGCAGGGCGGCGCTGCTCGTCGTCGCGGCGCCTTTCGCCGCCGTCGCCCTGCTTGCCCTCGTCGACCTGCTCTCCGGCGCCAATGCCCACCTCACCCGCTCGGTGTTGGACGCCGGTGGCCTGCACGGTCTCGGTGAGGTCGCCGAACGCCGCCTGCGCCTCTCCGCGCACAGCCTCCTGAAGCCCCTCACCTTCGTCTTTCTGCCCTTGGTCGCCCTGCTCGTCGCGCTTGCGGTGGCGCGCCGCGACAGGCTCCGCGGCTGGCTCGATCCCCGCCCGCAAATGCGCGCCGGGCTGATCGGCGCCGTCCTCGCCACCGTCGTCGGGGCTCTGGCCAACGACTCCGGCGCCCTGATACTGGAGATCGGCGCCGCCTACCTACTCGTCTTCGTCGGCTTCGCCTGGGCTGAGAGCGGTCCCACTGGTGAGATCGGGGCCGGTCGATGATCTACCCTTAGCCCCTCGTGCGCATAGCTCTCGTCTCGCCATATTCCTGGTCCTACCAGGGCGGCGTGAATCGGCATGTGGAGGCGCTTGCTGAGGAGTTTCTCGGCCGCGGCCACGACGTTCGCGTGCTTGCCCCTTACGACCCCCCCGGCCGGGTCAGCCGGGTGCTGCACCGGGCGGCGCCGGAACCGCGCCAGATGCCGGACTACCTGACGCCGCTGGGGCGGACGATGGGCTTTGGGGTCAACGGCTCCGTCGGCAACCTGGCGCCGTTCCCCGCCGGCGGGGTGCTGGCGCCACGGCGTGAGGTGCGCCGGGAGGCGTTCGATGTGATCCACGTCCACGAGCCGCTGGCGCCGCTGGTCGGCTGGAACGCGACTCTGGGGGCGAGGACTCCGGTCGTCGGCACCTTTCACGCCTACTCGACCAAGCCGATGCCGAACTACATCGCCAACGGGCTCGGCGCCCGCCGCATGTTCAACCGACTTGCCGCCAGGATCGCCGTCTCCGAGGCGGCCGCCTGGACCGGCCGCCGCTGGTACGGCGGCGACTACACGATCATTCCCAACGGGGTCGACATCGACACGGCGCCGAGCGCCCCGGCGGCCCCGCGCCGGGAGGAGCTGCGCATTCTCTTCGTCGGCCGCCCGGAGGAGCGCAAGGGCCTGCCGGTTCTGCTGACCGCCTTCGGCGCCCTGGTCGAGCACGTTCCCTGCCGGCTCACCGTGATCGGGGCCGAGCGCGAGGACGTGCTCCGCTACCTCGCCGATCCCGAACTGCTGCGCTCGATCGACATCCGCGGCCGGGTCTCCGGCGACAGCCTCTGGGCCGAGCTGCACGGCGCCGACGTGCTCTGCGCGCCCTCGCTCTCGGGCGAGAGCTTCGGCATGGTGCTGACCGAGGCCTTCGCCGCCGGCACCCCGGTGATCGCCTCCAACATCGCCGGCTACAGCGACGTCGTCAGCGATGGGGTCGACGGCCTGCTGGTGCCACCCGGCGACCCGCAGCGCCTGGCCGAGGAGCTGCAGCGCGCTCATCACGAACCCGATCGCCTGGCGGCGATGGGGGAGGCCGCCCGGCGCAGCGCCCAGCGCTATGCCTGGTCCCATGTGGCCGACCAGGTGAGCGCCGTCTACGAGCGGGCGATGGCGGTGCCGCGGCCATCCGGTGTCGCCGAGCGCGTCAGCCACTGGGCCGGCCTGCGGCCTGCCGACGGCGGCCCCCGCCTTCCGGCCCAGAAGCTGCCGTCGCCGGACCCGGCGCCGGCCCGCTCGGGCAATCGCGGCCGCGCGATCGCCCGCCGCGCCGGGCTGCTCGTCGCCGGCGCTCTCGGGATCGGGCTGACCGTGCTGGCGGCGCAGAAGATCGGCGTCGACAAGGTGGTCGAAAGCATCGTCCGCTCCAACCTCACCTGGGTGCTCGTCGCCTGCGGCCTGATGGCCGCCTCACTCTTTTTCCGTGCCGCATCCTGGTACTGGATCGCCCGCGCGGCGCTGCCGAACCGGCCCGTGCGCCGCCGCGACGTCACCTCGGCGACGATGATCGGGGTGCTGATGTCGGCGACCCTGCCGGCCCGCCTGGGCGAGCCGGCGCGTGCTCTCGCCCTCGCCCGCCGTACCGGGCGCATGCGGGAGACCTTCCCGGTTCTGCTCGGAACCCTGGTCTCGCAGACGATGCTCAACCTGATCGCCCTGGCGCTGCTCGGGGTCATCATCGTTTCCTCGACGCCGCTCTTTCACTCCGGCACCCAGAAGCTGTTCGTCTTCAGCCTGGTGCCATTGCTGCTCCTGGTTGTCGTCCTGGTCGCGCCGATGCTGATGCGGAGCAATGGCAATGGCCGGCTCGCCCGCGCCGGCGCCGCCCTGCACCGGGCGCTGATCCAGGTGCGCGCCGGCCTTGCCGTCTTCCGCGATCCACGCCGGGGCGCCGCCGCAGCGGCCGCGCAAATCGGCGCTTGGGGGATCCAGCTCGCCGCCTGCTGGGCGCTGCTCTACGCTCTCGGCCTCGACGAAAAGGCCGGGATCGGCGCCGCGGCCGCGGTTCTCTTCGCGGTCAACGTCACCGCGGTCGTGCCGGTGACCCCGTCGAACATCGGCGTCTTCCAGTTGGCCGTGATCAGCGTCCTCCACACCGGCTTCGACGTCGGCACCGCCGACGCCCTCGCTTATGGCGTGATCCTGCAGGCGGTCGAGATCGCCACCGCCGTCGCCCTCGGCCTGCCGGCGCTGGTCCGCGAGGGCCTGACCTGGAGCGATCTACGGGTGCAGGCGCTCTCGGCCGCCCCGGTGCACCTCAGCCCTCAGCCGGCCGAGCGCGAAGCCGACGAACGCGTCGGGGTGTAGACCAGCTCGTCCGGGGCCTTGCCCTCGGGGATGAAGCCGGACTTCATGCCGAAGTAGACGGCCTGGGGGTGGTGGGCGATGATCGCCACCGTCGACTGCTCGGGCATCACCGCGTAGCCGTCGGAAAGGGTCATGCCGATCTCTTCGAGGCCGAGCAGGCGCCAGACCTTCTCGTGCTCGGATTGGTCCGGGCAGGCCGGGTAGCCCCAGGAGTAGCGACGGCCCTGGTCGGGGTCGATCTCGAGCTGGCGGCGCACATCGGAGTGCAGCCACTCGGCCAGGCCCTCGGCCGACTGCACCCCGAGCCCGTGCACGAAGAGCTGTTCGGCGAACTCGCCTTCGCCCTCCAGGCGCTCGATCAACTCGGTCACCTCGGGCCCGACCGTAACGCCCTGCAGCGCGACGACGTCGCGTTCGCCCGAGTCCAGCGGGCGGTAGAAGTCGGCGAGGCAGATGCGGTCGTGCTTGGGCTGGCGCGGGAAGACCAGGCGCTCGATCTCGCGCTCGTGGTCCTCGGGGTCGAAGATCGCCAGCTCGTTGCCGTCGGAGTTGCAGGGAAAGTAGCCGAGCCGCGCCCGCGGGTGCAGGTAGTCCTGCTCGCGCCACATCCGCTCCAGGCGCGGCGCGAAGCCCTCCTCCTCGTCGGTCCCCTCGATCAGCGCCCGCCAGGCGTCGCCCTTGACGCCTTTGCCGCCCCAGTGCAGTTTGAACAGCACGTGGCGGTCGAGGTGGGGGAATACATCCTCGAGGTCGACCGGGATCTCCCGGGCGCCCCAGAAGGGAGCCGTCGGGATCGGGTTGTCGGTGGCGGTAGCGGAGCGCACGCTGGAGTCGGTGACCGGCGGCGAGTCATCGACCACGACCGGCTTCTCGCGCAGTTGCTTGGCCTCGGCCCGGATCCGCTCCACCAGCGCCGTGCGGGCCGGCGCGTCGACCAGCGCGTCCATCGTGTCGAGGCCCTGGAAGGCGTCCTTGCAGTAGAAGACGCCGGGCTCGTAGACGTCGTCGGACTCGCTGCCCATGCGGGTAGAGCGTCCGTCGGCCGAAGTCGCGGTTGATCGCGGCGCCGCCGATCAGCACCGGGAACTCCAGCCCGCGTTGGTGCAGCTCCTGGATGCAGGCCGGCATCTGCTTCGAGGTCGAGACCAGCAGGGCGGAGAGCCCGATCGCGTCGGCCTCGTTCTCGACCGCGGCCTCGATGATCGCATCGATCGGGACCTGCTTGCCAAGGTCGATCACGGTGTAGCCGTTGTTGGTGAGGATCGTGTTGACGAGCGACTTGCCGATGTCGTGGACGTCGCCGAAGACGGTCGCGATCACGACTTTGCCCTTGGTGTGGCCGTCGATCCGGTCCAGGTGGTTCTCCAGCTGCGCCACGGCGCGCTTCATCACTTCGGCCGACTGCAGGACGAAGGGCAGGATCAGTTCGCCGGCGCCGAATTTGTCGCCGACCTCCTTCATCGCCGGCAGCAGCACCTCGTTCAGGGTCGGGACGGCGCCGATCTTCTCGACCGAGAGCTCGATCTGGTCCTCGACCCCGTCCTTCTTGCGGCGCAGGATGTGCCAGTGCAGGGCCTCCTCGGGCTCCATGCCCGGCGGTCGGGTCGGCGACCTCGGCCTCCGCCTCCTCGCCCTGGGCCTCGAAGTGGGAGATGAAGCGCTCCAGTGCGTCCTCGCGACGGTTGAAGACGAGGTCGTCGGTCAGCTCGCGCTCTTCGTCGGAGATCTCGCTGTACGGAGTGATGTGGTTCGGGTTGACCATCGCCAGGTCGAGCCCGGCCTCGACGCAGTGGTGGAGGAAGACCGAGTTGAGGATCGCCCGCGGCCGCGGCGAGATCCCGAAGGAGACGTTGGAGACGCCGAGCGAGGTCTTGACGCCGGGGATCTCCGCCTTGATCCGGCGGATCCCCTCGATCGTCTCCACCGCGGAGGGCTTCCACTCGTCGTCGCCGGTGGTCAGGGTGAAGGTGAGGGCGTCGAAGATCAGCGCCTCGGGGTCGAGGCCATGCTCCTCGCAGGCGATCTCGCGGATCCGTTCGGCGATCTCGACCTTGCGCTGGGCCGTCTTCGCCATCCCGACCTCGTCGATCGTCAGCGCGATCAGCGCCGCGCCGTGGGCCTTGGCCAGCGGAATCACCTTGTCCGCCTTCTCGCGGCCGGCCTCGAGGTTGATCGAGTTGACGATCGCCCGCCCGGGAATCGTCTCCAGCGCCGCCTTCAGCACCTCCGGCTCGGTCGAGTCGATCTGGATCGGCGTCGGCTGGGTCAGCGAGACCCGCTTCGCCACCGCGCTCATCTGCTCGTCCTCGTCTTGGCGCTCGGTCAGCGCGACGCAGAGGTCGAGCACGTGGGCGCCCCCTTCGACCTGGTCTTCGGCGACCTGGACGAGGCCGTCGTAGTCGTCGGCGAGCAGCAGTTCCTTGGCCTTTTTCGAGCCCTGCGAGTTGACCCGCTCGCCGACCAGGGTCGGGCGCGGCTCCTGGACCAGCGCGGTCGAGGTCATCATCGAGGAGACCTCGATCGGGCCGGCCGCCGGGCGCGCGCCGGGGACGAGGCCCTTGACCCGCGCCGCGATCGCCGCGATGTGCTCGGGCGTCGTCCCGCAGCAGCCGCCGACGATGCCGACGCCGTAGCGCTCGACGAACTCGCCCAGCGTCGCCGCCAGGGGCTCGGGCTTTTCCGGGAAGATCGTCTCGCCGTCGGGGCCTTGCAGCGGCAGCCCGGCGTTGGGGATGCAGTGGACCGGCAGCGGGCTGGTCTCGCCGAGGAAGCGGATCGCGTCGCGCATGTCCTCTGGCCCGGTCGAGCAGTTGAGCCCGATCACGTCGACCTCGAGCGCGTGCAGGGTCGTCAGCACCGCCTGGATATCGGTCCCGAGCAGCATCTTGCCGCCGTTGGGGAGGAGTGAGACCGAGGTCTGGATCGGCAGCGTGCGGCCGGTCGCGGTAAAGGCCTCGCGGGCGCCGAAGATCGCCGCCTTGACCTCGAGGATGTCCTGGGCGGTCTCGACGATGATCAGGTCGGCGCCGCCTTCGACCAGGCCGCGGGCCTGTTCGGCGAAGACCTCGACCAGGGTCGCGAAGGAGATATCGCCCAGGGTCGGGTCGGTCGAGGCCGGGAGGAACCCGGTCGGACCGATCGAGCCGGCGACGAAGCGCTCCTCGCCGGCCGCCTTGCGGGCGATCTCGGCCGCCTTGGTGTTGATCTCGAGCGTGTGCTCGCCGAGCCCCCACTCCTCCAGCTTCAGCCGCGAGGCCTGGAAGGTGTCGGTCTCGACCACCTCGGCGCCGGCCTCCAGCATCGAGCCGTGCACCCCTTCGATCACGTCGGGCCGGTTCAGCACCAGCGCCTCGTGGCACTTGCCCTGCAGGCCGCCGTAATCCTCCTGGGTCAGGTCGAACATCTCCAGGGTCGCGCCCATGCCGCCGTCGAAGACGACGACGCGCTCCCTGGTCGCGGCTATGAAATCTCGCTCGGGCATGAATCTAAAGAGGCTACCGGGGACGCCCCGGGCGAGTTGGTCGGGGAGGGGTCTGGTCACCCTCCATTCGAATTTGTCGCTCCGCGCCCTATGGGCGCGTTGCTCCAGATGTTGGAGCGCGACCTAAAGGTCGCGCAGAAGACAGATTGCATTTCGCGCGCTTCGCGCACATTCGAATGGAGGGCGACCAGACCCCTCAGCAACACAAATCAACGGGAGCGCCCAGGGTTCAGAGGCTGTTCCAGCTCAACGAGCTAAGTCAAGCTCCCGGAGCTTCACTTGAGATGCCGCACCCTGGGCCGTCCACGGAGCGCGTTGCGTTGGAGGGAGGTCGGTACCCCTCCAGCAGAAGCTCAAGGAACCGCGCCGAACCCTCGGGGCTCGACCCAGCTGCGCGACGGCTTCTGATGGAGGGGTACCGACCTCCCTCCCCTCACAGCCCCTCCGTCCCTAGCGGCGCAGGCCCAGCCGCCGCTTGAGTCGCGCGCGCTGACCGCTCGCGAAACCCGGTCGACCAGGCCGCGGCGGGCCTTCGTGTACGGGTACCAGTTCGGCTCCCGCTTGCCGCCGAAGCGGGTGACCACGATCGACTCGGCCCGGCAGTACTTCTTGATCCCGTACTCGCCGTGGCGGAAGCCGATTCCGGACTGCTTCCAGCCACCCATCGGCACGCCCATCGCGGCCATGTTCGTGATCACGTCGTTGACGTTCACCGATCCCGCCTCGATCCGGCGCGCGAGCCGCTCGGCCCGGTCCTTCTCGCCGAAGACCGAGGCGGCCAGCCCGTAACGGGTGTCGTTGGCGAGCCGCAGTGCCTCCTCGGAGTCGCGCACCTTCATCACCCCGACCACGGGGCCGAAGGTCTCGTCGCGCATCACCTTCATCGAGTGGTCGACGTCGACCAGCACGGTCGGCTCGTAATAGTCGCCGGCCCCGTCGACCTTCTTGCCGCCGGTCAGCGCCCGGGCGCCGTTGGCGAGGGCGTCGTCGACCTGGCCGGCGACGATCGCGGTCTGGTTCGGCGAGGTCATCGCGCCGACGTCCTTTTCGGGCTTCCTGCCGTCGGCGCCCTGGCGCAGCCCCTCGACCTGCTTGGTCAGCTTGGCGACGAACTCGTCATAGACCGGTTCCTCGACGTAGATCCGCTCGACCGAGATGCAGAGCTGACCGGAGTTCACCATCCCACCCCAGGCCGCGGCGTTGGCGGCGCGGTCGACGTCGGCGTCGGCGAGGACGATCATCGGGTCCTTGCCGCCGAGCTCGAGGCTGACCGGGGTCAGGGTCTCGGCGGCGCGGGCCATCACCTTGCGGCCAGTTCTGTCGGAGCCGGTGAACTGGATGTAGTCGACGTTGTCGATCAGGGCGCCACCGGCCTCGCCGGTCCCCTGGACGCAGTCGAAGATGTCGGGGGCGCCGATCTCCTGCTTCCAGGCCTCGACTATTTCCATCAGGCTCAGCGGGGTGAACTCGGAGGGCTTGACGACCACCGCGGCGCCCGCCTGCAGGGCCGGGATCGAGTCGCCGAGCGCCATCGCCAGCGGGAAGTTCCAGGGGCTGATGACGCCGACGACGGGGAAGGGCCGGTACTGGATCGTCAGCTTCTTCGCCGCCAGCAGCGGCGAGTTGGGCCGCACCGTCTCGTCGCCGATGTAGTCGGCCGCCTTCGAGCCGTAGAAGTTGATCAGGTCGGCGACGTAGCCGAGGTCGAGCGAGACGTCGGCCCGGACCTTGCCCGTTTCGGCCTGCATCGTGTCGCCGATCCGCTCGGTGTTGTCGAGGATCCAGTCGCGCAGCTTGCCGAGCCAGTGGTAGCGGCCCTCGATCCCGATCGCCTCCCACTCGGCCTGGTTGGCGCGGACGCGGGCGACGGTCTCGGCGACGACCTCGGGGGAGTCGACCGCGACCGTCTCGATCAGGCCGCCGGTCGCGGGGTTCCTGACATCGAACGTCTCCGTCGTCGAGGAAGCTCCGTTGTCGCTCGCTGTCGCCTCGGTCGCCTCTCGCTGCCGTGCCGCTCTCCACTGGATGCTCCCTTCGTCGCCCGTTCAGCCGGGTTTGGCTGTCTGGCCGAGAGTAGCGCGGACCGGCGCGGCCCGTGTCAACGGTAGGCGCCGCCGGCCCTCAGACCTTGTCGACGATGAAGCCGAGGACGATCGTCAGCAGGGCGGCGATCATCAGCCGCTGCATCGAGTCGATGCGGGCGTCGATCCTGGCGAAGCCGGCCTGCATCTCGACCCGCAGCGCCTTGATCTCCTCGTGCATCTTCGACCCGCAGCCCGGCATGTCGACCGCAAGCGCGGGTCTCCTCGCGCTGTTCGCGGAAGCCGGTGTCCATCCGCTCGGTCAGGTCGTCGAGGCGCTCGTCGGTCCAGGTTTCGCGGGGCATCACGGCCATGGTGGCCAGCGTAGACAGAAAGTTGCGACACGTGGGTGCCGAAACTGCAAAAAATCCGTGTCATCTGTGTCGCGGGACGAGCCGGTAGACCGGCCCTTCCAGCGAGGCGACGTAGAGGTGGTGGGCGTCGTCTTCGCCGAAGGAGGTCGGGCTTTCGACCGCGACCCCGAGCTTGCGCTCCCCGCTGGCCCGCTTCAGGTGGGGGATGAGGCTGCGCAGCTGGCCCTCGCAGAGGTCGGCGTACACGTAGCGCTTATAGAGAGCGGGGAGGCCGCGGTCGCGGACGACGTAGCCGCCGATGATCGAGCAGCTGTCGCCGCGCCGGTGGGAGTAGGCGAAGATCGGTTTGGTCGTACCGCCGGGGTTCGGGGTGTCACCGCTTTCTTCGGTGTAGGGGGCGAAGCCCTCCAGCGCGTCCCAGCCGAAGTTGGCGCCACTCGCGGCCGCGACGGTCGTGTAGTCGAGCTCCTCGAACTTGTTCTGGCCGACGTCGCCGATCGCGATCCGCGGCTGCGCGGCGCTGACCGTGTCGAAGGAGAAGCGGAAGGGGTTGCGCAGGCCGTAGCTGTAGATCTCGTCGCGGCCGCGCTTGTCGACGAACGGGTTCGAGCTCGGGACCGAGTAGGGCCGGCCGCCGGACGGTCGCGGATCGATCCGCAGCAGCTTGCCGAGCAGCACGTCCTTGTTCTGGGCGTTGTTCGGCGGGTCGCCGCCGGAGCCGCCGTCGCCGGTGCCGAAGTAGAGGAGGCCGTCGAGGAACTGCATCTGGCCGCCGTTGTGGTTGGCGTTGACCGGGTGCGGGATCTCGATCACCTTGCGCCGCGAGCCGGGGGCGGCCCGGGTGGCGCTTCCGCGCTTGAATTCGTCGACGCGGATGTTGCCGGCGTTGTCGTTGTAGTAGACGTAGAAGCTGCCGCTCTGGCGGTAGTCGGGCGCGAAGGCGATCGAGAGCAGCCCCCGCTCGCCGCCGTCGTAGCCGACCGACGCACGCAGATCGAGGAACGGCCGTGGCAGGCGCTTGCCGCGGCTGAGCACGACGACGCGGCCGGGCTGCTCGACCACGAACAGCAGCTTCGGGTAGCCGGGAGCGCCGGCCACGTAGACGGGTTGGTCGAAGTTGCCGATCTTCTTCAACGCGACGCCGCCCTGGGGGCGGGTGCTGGTCGTGCCGCCCCCTTCCGATTGGCTGGCGGAGCCGCAGGCCGGCAGGCCGAGGGTCAGCAGAACGGCGATCAGGGCGGCGGTGGGGGAGAGGTGGCGCACGCGAGCAAGCTACCCGCAAGCGGCGGCGGCTATTCGCCGGGCTCGCTGCGCTGGCGCTGCTTGGTCTTTTCGACCACTTCGCCGTCGTCGGTCACTTCGGTGTCCGGCGGCACGGCGGAGATCTCGGTGGCGAAGGAGCCGCCGGCGGCGACGCCGTTGGTCTCGGCCTTGGCGCTGCCGCTGAGGCCGGCGGCGATCCTGTAGACCACGGTGAACCTGCCGGCTTTGACGGCGCTCAGCTTCCAGACCGCTTCGGTGGTCGCGCCTGGCTTCAGCGGCCCGAAGGAGAAGGTCTTGCGGTTCGAGGTCGTGGCCCCGCCCGGGTCGGAGGAGCCGGCCAGCCGCGGGTAGCCCTGGGCCAGCACCCAGACCGGGCGGTCGGGCTGGGCGAGCCCCTGCTGCGGGTCGCTGATGCCGAACGGCAGCGACGAGGTCTGGCCTTCCTTGCCGGCGATCGAGACCGTCACCGTCAGCGACGGCAGCGCCTTCTTGCCCGTGTTGCGGACCCCGAGCGCCATCAGCGAGGTCTGGCCGAGGTGCTGCTCGGTCGGGAAGCTGGCTTCGGTCACCCGTACGCCGTAGGTGCCGGCGGGCTGGTTCGCGTCCGAGGAGGCTTCCCCGCCGCAGGCGGCCAGCAGCGCCGCCACGGCCACGGCGGCAACCCCGGTCGCGGTGGCTCGAAGGCGGGTACCCCGGGAATGTCTGCCGGTACCCCGCAAAGCGGCCGGAACATACCACGGGGTTTCCCCGCATCCATGCGCTTTTCGCGGCGGCCGGAGTGGGTTAGCCGGATCTCAACACTCGGCTAACGGTTGGGGCTGACCCATCCCATAGACTCAAAAGCACGAGTGGGGCGTCGCGTGCGTGCGGCGCAGCTCGCCGGAGGAGCAGATGGTCGGAACCGCGGTCAACAGGGCATTCCTGCCCGCCAAGTCACTGTTCGAAGTGGTCGGGGACATGATGATCCTCACCGCGCGAACGCTCGTTTCCGCGGTCAAACCGCCGTACCCCTACGGCGAGGAGTTCATCGGCCAGTTCCTCTTTGCCCTGCAGCTCTGCTGGTTCCCGCTGCTGGTCTCGACCGTCGCCTTCGGCTTCGGCGCGCCCGGCCTGCAGGCGGCCAACTTCCTCTCGCTCTTCGGCGCGCTGGACCGGCTCGGCGGCTTCTTCGTGCTCGCTTCGATCCGCGAGTTCGCCCCGTTCGTCACCGCCGTCGTCGTCGCCGGCGTCGCCGGCACCGCGATCACCGCCGATTTGGGGCCCGGAAGATCCGCGAGGAGCTCGACGCCCTGCAGGTGCTCGGCGTCGACCCGATCAAGAACCTGGTCGTGCCCCGCTTCCTGGCGCTGATGCTGATCACCGGCCTGCTCGACATCTACGCCCTGGTCTTCGGGATCAGCGGCGGCATCCTCACCGAGCTTCTCTACAACCAGCCGCTCGGCGGCTTCTTCGCCACCCTCTTCTCCAACGCCTCGATCACCGACCTCGCCGGCTCGGTAATCAAGTGCACGCTGTTCGGCGCCCTGATCGCGGTCGTCTGCTCCTACAAAGGGATGACCGCCTCCGGTGGCGCCGCCGGCGTCGGCCGCGCCGTCAACGAGGCGGTCGTCATCTCCTTCATGGGCGTCTTCGCCTTCAACTACGTCTTCACCCAGACCATGCTCGCCACCAACCCGGACCTGCAGACGATTCGATGAGTCCCTGGCTTGCAGTCCCGCGCGGCTGGCTCGACTCCTTCGGGGAGATCGCCCGCTTCGGCTCGATGGTCGCCGGCCAGGTGTACTCCGGCCGCGTCCTGCGCTTCTTCGGCGAGAGCCTGCGCCAGGCCGGCATCCTGATCCTCGGCTCGGCCCTGATCATCTGGGGCCTGGTCTTCACCCTCGGCCTCCAGTGCGGGATCGAGGGCGCCTACCTGCTGCGGGCCCAGGGCGCGCCCGCCTACGCCGGCGTC
This sequence comes from uncultured Solirubrobacterales bacterium, assembly GCA_963727985.1. GTDB lineage: Bacteria > Actinomycetota > Thermoleophilia > Solirubrobacterales > 70-9 > VAYN01. The sequence goes on from CAVSIL010000001.1 coordinate 17,927, forward strand.
TTCGCCGCCTGGTGCGACCTGCGCGAGATCATGCCCTACGCCTTCGGCTACATGCTGGCGGCCAAGGTCGGGACCGGAATCGTCGCCGAGCTCGGGGCGATGCGGATCTCCGACGAGATCGACGCGCTCGAGGTGATGGGGGTGCCGCCGATCACCTTCCTCTGCGCCACCCGCCTGCTCGCCGCCTGGATCTCCTTCCCCTTCATGTATCTGGCCGGGATCGGGATCATGTACCTCGCCAGCTACCTTGCGGTGGTCAAGCAGATCGGCGACGTCTCCTCCGGCGGCTACTTCCTGATCTTCTGGATGTTCCAGAACCCTCCCGACCTGATCTTCAGCCTGATCAAGGGCATGGTCATGGCGACAGCGATCGTTCTGGTCGGCTGCTATTACGGCTACACGGCCTCCGGAGGGCCGGTGGGAGTGGGGACCGCGACCGCGAAGTCGATGGTCCTCAACATCGTCTTAGTCCACATCATCGGGATGCTTGGGACCCTTGTCTTCTGGGGGGCCAACCCGAGGGCGCCAATAGGAGGTTGACACGTGTCGAGTGAGGAGCAAGAGCCCATCAACGAGCCCGGAACCGAGTTGGGGCACCCGGAAAGCGCCGAGGCCAGCGGCCCCTACGTGAGCGAGGACGGCTCGGTCATGGGCCGCGACTTCGTCATACCCGGCGTCGACCCGCGCGAGCACGATCCCTATCGCTTCCACACCGGGCGCAAGCGCGACCATGGTGGCGAAGACGCGATCGAGATCATCGACCTGGTCAAACAGTTCGGCCGCGCCCGCATCCTCAACGGACTCAACCTCGGCCTGCCCGAAGACCAGGTCTCGATGGTGCTCGGCCCCTCGGGCACCGGCAAGAGCGTGCTGATCAAGCACATCGTCGGCCTGCTCTACCCGGACTCCGGCGACGTCCTCGTGCACGGCGAATCGATCCCGAACATGACCGACGACGAACTCTTCGACGTGCGCAAAAAGTTCGGCCTGCTGTTCCAGGACGGCGCCCTCTTCGGCTCGATGAACATCTACGACAACACCTGCTTCCCGCTGCGCCAGCACACCGACAAAAGCGAGGAGGAGATTGGCGAGATCGTCAACCGCCGGCTCAAAGAGGTGGGGTTGACCGAGGCCACGTACAAGATGCCGAACGAGCTCTCCGGCGGCATGCGCAAGCGCGCCGGCTTCGCCCGGGCGCTGGTCCTGGAACCGGCGATCGTGATGTTCGACGAGCCCGACTCCGGCCTCGACCCGGTCCGCACGGCGCTGCTCTGCGAGCTGATCCGCGAGGTCCACGCCGAGAACGGCGGCTGTTACCTGGTGATCAGCCACGATCTCAACACGGCGCGCCGGATCGCTGATTTCCTCGCCGTGCTCTGGAGCGGCAAGATCGTGGAGTCGGGGCCGAAAGAGGAGTTGTTCGACTCCGAAAACCAGTTCGTGTCGCAGTTTCTCCGGGCGGATGTCAGCGGCCCGCTCTCGATGGACTAGGGCCTATCCCAGCTGAGTTGAGCGCTGGGCAGTGGTTCGGCCGCGTCGCGGCGTGGGCCGCTGGGCACGCCCGGGCGGTGCTGGCGCTGAGTCTCGTGCTGGCGGTTGCCGCCGGGATCGGTGTTACCCGGATCCCGGCTGATGCCGGGGTTGGGACCCTGGTCGACAGCGACAGCGCCACCTACCAGGCGACGCAGCAGGTGCGCGATGCCTTTGGCGAGGAACCGGTGGTGGTGCTCGTCAAGGGGGATCTGCAGCGGCTGATCCTGACTTCGAACATCTTCCGTCTGCTGCGCCTCGAGGGCTGTCTCTCCGGCAAGGTGCCGGAGGGGGCGGAGCCGATCCCCGGGCCCTGCGCCGAACTGGCGGCGCTCGACCCGGTCGAGTTCCTCGCCGGGCCCGCCACCTTCCTCGACGAGTCCGTACTCCAGATCGACACCCAGCTGCGCAACCTTGCGGCGCGGGTGCCGCCGGACCGGTTCCGTGAATTTCTGCTTTCGGTCGCCGCCCGCTATGGCATCACCAGCGCCCCCAGCCTCGACAACGAAGAATTCGTCGCCACCGTCGTCCTCGACCTCGCCCGCGCCCGGGGCACACCGAAGGCGCGGCTCGCCTACCTCTTCCCCAACGGCCACTCGGCCCAGATTGCGGTTCGGCTCGAGCCTGACCTCAGCGCCGGCGAACGCGATCGCGCCCTCGGCGCTGATCGCCGCGGCGGTCAACGACTCGACCCCTCGCCAGGCCTGTGCCGAGGAAGGCGCGCCCACGCCCTGTTTCGAGCTGAAAGGCGGCAGCTACGTCATCTCCGGCGCCCCGGTCGTCGTGGACGGCGTCGAACACGCCCTCAAGGACGCCCTCCTCGTCCTCTTCGCCGTCGCTCTCGCGGTGATGGCGCTGACCCTGCTCCTCGTCTTCCGCTCCCGTCTACGCCTGTTGCCGCTGGCGATCGCCCTCGCCGCCGCGGCCCTCGTCTTCGGTCTGCATCGGGCCTCCTCGGCGGCTCCTGACCATGGCCTCGATCGCCGCCCTGCCAATCCTGATCGGCCTCGCCGTCGACTACGCGATCCAGTTCCAGTCCCGCTTCGACGAGTCTGTGGCCAATGGGGCAGAGGGCATTGATGCTGCCCGAGCCGCGGCAGCCACCGGCGGCCCCACGATCGCCGCCGCCTGCCTCGCCACGGCCGCCGGCATCCTCGCCCTCCAGCTATCTCCCACGCCGATGGTCCGGAGCTTCGGCTTGCTGCTTCTCGTAGGCATCGCCCTCGCCTTCGCTTTGGCCCTCACCGCAGGCTTCGCGGCTCTTACTCTTAGGCGCAAGAGCCCTGGGGACAACGCGCCCCTCGGGGGGTGGCATCGGGGGAGAGTCCGAGAACGGAGGCGCAGCCCCCGCCCGCAGGACTCTCCCCCGATGACAGGACCCGCCCGTCGGAACGCGCCCTGTCCCTAGCCCTGACGCACCCAAAGCGAGTCCTCGGCATCGGCCTGGCCCTGGCAGTTGTGGGCTGGGGCCTCGGCACCCAGATCGAGACCGCTTCCGACATCCGCTCCCTCGCCCCCCAGGGCTCCTCCGCCGTCCAAAACCTCAACACCCTCCAGTCCACCACCGGCGTCTCCGGCCAGCTCGACGTCAGCATCGAGGCCCCCGACCTGACGGACCCGGCCACGATCGCCTGGATGGCCGGCTTCAAGCAGCGCGTGCTCGAGGACAACGGCTTCAGCGGCGAAAACCCCAGCTGTCTCGACGCCGACGTCTGCCCGGGACCGGCGCTCTCTGACTTCCTCACGCGGGGCGGGAACAGGCTGACGCGCCAGGGCATCGACGCAACGCTGGCGGCGCTGTCGCCGTACGCCCTGCGACAGGTCGCGCCGCTGGACCCGGAAACCGGCAAGGTTGGGCATGAGGCACTGCTGTCTTTCGGCATCCGCACCGAGTCGCTGGAGAACCAGCAGGCGCTGATCGATCGGGTGCGGGCGGAGATCGGGCATCCCGGCTCCCCCGGCGGGCCGCCGGCCGGGGTGGAGGCGCGTCTGGCGGGACTCTCGGTGATCGCCGCTGAATCCGCCTCCGATCTCTCCGCGAGCCGCTACTGGCTGACGCTCGCCGGGCCTGCTCGCGGTGGGGCTGGCGCTGCTCGTCTTCTACCGCTCCCCCAGTCGGGCGCTGGTGCCGCTGGTGCCGACCCTGCTGGCGACCGGCTGGGCCTCGCTGATCCTCTGGCTGACCGGGATCCCGCTGAACCCGATGTCGGCGGCGCTGGGGGCGCTGACGATCGCGATCGCGACCGAGTTCGGCGTCATCCTCACCGGCCGCTTCCATGAGGAGCGGGTCGGTGGGCGTCGAGGTGGAGGAGGCGCTGCGGCGGGCCTGGGAGCGCACCGGGGCCGCCGTGCTCGCCTCCGGGGCGACGGCGATCGCCGGCTTCGCGGTGCTTGTCGCCAGCGACATCCAGATGCTGCGCGACTTCGGCTTCGTCACCGTGATCGATCTCGCCGTCGCCCTGACCGGGGTGCTGGTGGTGCTGCCCGCCCTCCTCGTCTGGAGGGAGGGGCGATGAGGGATCGCTACTCGGTCATCGTCGGTCTGCTCTTCCTCGTCATCGTCGTCGTCGCCACGATCGGGACCCTGAACGGCGGTGGCGCCGAGGGAACGCTCGGCCTCGACCGCCAGCCGCCGCGCTGGCCGCTGCCTGAGTTCGCCGTGCCGGCCGCCGCCGGGAAGCTCGAAGGTGACGCCAACGTCGCCCAGGACGACTGCGAAAGCTCCGCACTGCCTTGCCCCGGGGACGCCCGTCGCGCCGCCGCCTGCCGGATCGACACCCCCGGCGCTCTCCGCGTCTGCGACTTCTTCGATCTGCCGCTGGTGATCTCGTTCTGGTTTACCGAGGGCGGCGACTGCGCCGACCAGCAGGACGTCGTCGATGCCACCTACCAGCGCTACCGTCGACGGGTGAATTTCCTCTCGCTGGATGTGCGTGACGATCGCGAAACCGTCCGCGAACTGATCCGACGGCACGGCTGGAAGCTGCCGGTCGGCTACGACCGCGATGGCGCCGTCGCCAGCCTCTACAAGGTCGGTGGCTGCCCGACCTTCGCCTACGTCTATCCCGGCGGGACGCTTGAGAGCGCCAGCATCGGCGAACTCAACGCCGCTCAGCTCGCCGCCCGGGTCGAGCGTCTGCTGGGCGCCAGCCGGGGGGCGGCGCGGAGATGAGCGCCTGCGCCGGAGCCGGGGCCTGGGACCCGGCGCCCAGCCAGGGCCTGGTGGCGCCTCGGATCGCCGCTGAGTTCCCCGGCCTCGGGATTGCCTGGGTCGAGGTCGATGCCCCGCCGCGCAGGAGCCCCGAGCCGGTTCGCCGGCGCCTGCGCGACCTCTCCGACCGCTTCTACGGCGCCCAGGCGATCCGCATGCGCGAACGGCCGATCCCATGGGCCTACCGGGTCTTCTTCCGCCAGATCGGCCTCGACCCCGACCGCACCCGGACGCCGGTCGAGCAGCTTGCCTTCGAGCGCATCCGCGAAGGGTCCTTCAAGAGCGACGGCCTGCCCGTCGACGCGCTCACCGTCGCCACCGTCGAGACCGGCGTCGCCCTGCGTGCCTTCGACGCCGAGCGGCTTCACGGCGGTCTCTGTATTCGCGACTCGGCTCCCGGGGAGTCGCTTGCCGGTCGGCCCGGCGAGCTCGCCCGGGGCACGCTGACGATCGCCGACGAGAAGCGCCCGGTGGACCTGCTGTTCGGGAATGCCGGCGAGGGCTGCGAGGTGGGCCCCGCCAGCGCCCGCCTGGCGATCGTCGCCGTCCAGGTCAAGGGCGTGCCGCAGATCGCCGTCTCCGAGGCGCTGTGGATGGCCGCGACCACGCTCGCGGCCTAAGCGACTATCCGGATAGTCGCTTAACCGAGTTCTGGCTTGCGACGGCCTGGCCGTGATCTACACTCGCAGTCAGCCCGATGCCGGATCTGCTCGAAAGAGACAGCCTGAATGAGCTTCACGTCGAGGTCGACGAGCGCCTCGCCAGGGTCGAGTTGCGGCGTCAGGTCGGCCATCTCGAGCGCGAGCTCGCCGGCCTTTTCGCCGAGGCCTTCGGTCGAGTCGAGATCGACCACCGTGTCGCCGCGCTCGGCGGTGAGCCCCGGGTTCTCGGCCTCGGCGAGCTCGAGCGGCTGCGCGACGATCTTGCCGAGCGGGTTGCCGAAGCGCGGCTGACCCTGGGCGAGCGCGCCCGCGTCGAGGCCGGGAACCACGAGCTGCTGCGCCAGATGCTGGCGTCGCCGGCAGATTTCAAGTGGGTGCAGGTGAGTCGTGACGACCTCGGTCTGCCGGGCTGTGGGCACTGGCACTCGCGTCCCCGCCTCGGGCCGATCGGGATGCTGATGGGCTGGTGGCGGGTCAAGGTCTCATCGGGATGCCCGTTAGCCGGACGGCTTACGGCCGTTGAGCAAGAAACCCGCAGCCCGCGTCGCCAAGCCCGACGAACGCCCTGCCGCTCCCTGGGGGAAAGTTCCGCTGGCGGAGCTGACGATCCTCGGCGGCATCGTTTCGCTGATCGTCGGCATCGTCGGCCAGCACCCGACCGCGATCGGCGTCGGCGTCGCCCTGGCGGGGCTTGGCGGCATGGAGGTCGCGATCCGCGAGCATTTCGCCGGCTACCGCTCCCACACCACCCTGCTGGCGGGGGCGGTCTTCGTCCTCACGGTCGGCGGGCTCTTCTACCTCGCCAACCAGATCCTGGCGGTGGCCCTCGGAGTCGGCGCGGTCGCCTTCGCGGTCGCCTTCTACCTCGCGCGCCGCGCATTCCAACGCGCCTCCGGAGGCCTCGGCTTCCGGGTCGGCGGAATGCGCGGCTGAGGTTCTCTAGGCGGTTACCGCCGCGCGCCCGCCGCTGGAGCGGGAGGCGAGCTCGGTGGAGAGGAGGCGGCGCTGGCGCGAGGTCAGCGTGCCCAGCTGCTTGTTCTCGTTCAGCGAGAGCGGCAGCAGGAACTTGCGGGCGCGGGTGCGGCCCCAGCGCCGCTGGCTGGTCAGCAGTTCGGCGATGGTCATGCTCTCCGTCTCCCACGGACAGTCGCGGATCACCTCTGAGGGATCGGCGTCCCCCCGCGCGATCGAGCGCTTCAGCTCGGCCCGTGCGAGCCGGACCAGGTTGGCTCGTTCGAGGGCCCTCATATGTTGCGGGGCCTCAACCGAAGATGCGATCGTCGTTGCGGGTGCCATAGAGGCAGCGTCCACTGGGACTCCTCCCTTTAAGGAATCGGTTAACTGGGTACCTCGCTCCTGACCGGTTTCCACCGACTTGCGGCCGTGGTCCGGTCGGACCGAGTTCTCAATTCGTCCACCCCGCCCGGGGTGTTCGGCGAGAAGGCCAAGCTATGCCGCGGCGGTAGCGGCCGTCAACCCGAGGTGGCGGATGCGCACCGCGGGTCGCCCGCTAAGAGCAACAATTTCGGCTCGCCCGGAGCCTCGTCCCCATCCGGACAAGCCTGAAACTACCCACGACGGGGGATGTCAAGAAAGCGTTACCGGCGGGTTAGGCGCGTTGCCGGCGCGTTAGGAACGCGGCAACTCCGGGAAGTCCCCGATGACCCTGGCGATCGTGCCGAGGGCGCCGTCGAGGTGCTCGCGCTCGTGGGTCGCCATCAGGCTGGTCCGCAGCAGGGCGCCACCGGGCGGCACCGCGGGGTGGATCGCGACGTTGGTGTAGACGCCGGCGTCGAACAGCGCCTTCCAGAGCAGCACCGCCTGCCAGTCGTCGCCGACCATCACCGGTACCACCGGGGTGGTGGCGACGGTGCCGTCGGGCAGCGTCCCCGGCTCGATCACCTTCAGGCCCAGGTGTCGCAGGCCTTCCCGCAGGTACTCCGCGTTGGCGAGCAGCCGCTCGAACAGGTCGGGTCCGTCCTCGCGGATCACTCGCAGCGCCGCCAGCGCCGCGCCGACCGCGGCCGGGACCGCTGAGGCGCTGAAGATGAAGGAGCGCGAGGAGACCCGCAGGTACTCGATCACGTCAGCCGGGCCGGCGATGAAGCCGCCACAGGAGGCGAGGCTCTTGGAGAAGGTGCCCATCCTCAGGTCGACCTCGTCCTCGAGTCCGAACAGCTCGCAGGCGCCGGCGCCGCGGGCACCGAGGACCCCGGCCCCGTGGGCCTCGTCGACCATCAGCCGCGCCCCGTGGGCCCTGCATAGCTCGACGATGCGGGGCAGATCGCAGACGTCGCCCTCCATCGAGAAGACACCGTCGACGATGACGAGGATGCCGCCACCGTCGCCGGCGGCGCGCTGCAGCATCTTCTCCAGCTTGTCCATGCGGTTGTGGCGATAGGGGCGCAGCTTGGCGCCGGAAAGGCGGCAGCCGTCGAGGATCGAGGCGTGGTCGCCGGAATCGCAGATGACGGTGTCGCCGGGGCCGACGATGGTGCCGATGCAGCCGAGGTTCGACTGATAGCCGGTGGTGAAGACGATCGCGTCCTCGGTCCGCATCCACTCGGCCAGCTCGCGCTCGAGGTCGACGTGGAGGGGGGTGGTGCCGTTGAGCAGGCGCGAACCGGTGACACCGGTGCCGTAGGTCTCGAGCGCGTCGCGGGCGGCCTGCTTGACCCGCTCGTCGCCGGTCAGCCCCAGGTAGTTGTTGGAGCCGAGCATGATCGTCTCGCGTCCCTCCATCTCCACCACCGGGCCGGCCTGCGAGGTGAGCAGGCGGAAGTAGGGGAGGAGGTCATGCTCTTTCGCCGCTTCGAGCTGCTCCAGCCGATCGTGGCTGCGGGCCTTCTCGAAGACGTCGACCGGGGGCTTCGCGGTGTTGCTCATGTCTGGAAGTGTAGGTTCCGCTGCCATGGGAAGCGTGACCGTTCGCCCCGTTCGCAGCCGTCGTGAGCTGAAGCGCTTCGTCGATTTCCCCTTTCGCCTGCACGGCGAGCAGCCGCTGTGGGTGCCGCCGCTGAAAATCGAGCGCAGGCACTTCCTCAGCCGCCGCATGAACGCCTTCTTCACCCACGGCGAAGCCGAGTACTTCCTCGCCCTTCGCGACGGTCGGGTGGTGGGCAGGATCAGCGCCCAGGTCAACCACGCCTTCAACGACTACCAGGGGAAGGACTGGGGCTGGTTCGGCTTCCTCGAGTTCGAGCAGGACGCCGAGGCGCTGCAGGCGCTGCTCGACGCCGCTGCCGCCTGGCTTCTGGAGCGAGGCAAGGAGCGCATGGTCGGCCCGGCGAGCTTCGCGATGAACGACGAGAGCGGCATCCTGATCGAGGGCTTTGACCGGCGCCCGATGATCCTGGAGCCGTGGCACCCGCCTTACTACCAGCAGCTGCTCGAGGCGGCGGGATGCGAAGGCGATGGACCTGCTGATGTGGAGCCTCGAGGTCTCGGGTCGCGACAAGGTCCACCCGGCGATCTTCGAGCTGGCCGAAGAAGGTGGAGAGCGAAGGGATCGGGTCCGCCGATGCGCCGCCGCCAGCTGCGCAAGGACATGGACGCCTTCGCCGAGGTCTACAACGCCGCCTGGTCGAAGAACTGGGGTTTCGTGCCCTACTCGAAGAAGGATCTGGACGCCTACGCCCAGAAGCTGCAGCTCGTCTTCGACAAGAACTGGTTCATGATCGCCGAGCGTAAGGACAGCGGCGAGGTCGTCGGCATGGCGATCACGGTGCCGGACACCAACCAGGTGATGACCCGAGATGAAGGGGAGGCTGTTGCCGCTGGGCTGGTGGCAGTTCCTCCGGAAGGCCAGGACGATCGACCGGTGCGGGTCTTCCTCGGGGTCAAGCCCGAGTACCAGCACACCGGGGTGGCGGCAAAGCCTCTACGCCGAGCACTTCGACGCGGCGGAAAGGACCCCGGCGGCATGACCGGCGGCGAGATGGGCTGGATCCTGGAGACGAACGAGCCGATGAACCGGGCGATGGAGGGGATGGGCGGCGAGGTCGTCAAGCGGTACCGTATCTTCGAGCGGGTGCTTTAGAACGTCCGCTAATTGCGGATAGCTGGGAGGGGGTGACCTGGGGGCTCGCTAGAGTCGAGGTGGTGAGGGAATTTCATCTTGATGGCGAGGTTGTGGCTGAGGAAGACGCGGAGCCGACGGAGGCTGAGCCGGTGCGGGCGTTGCCTCTGCCTTATGAGGAGTCCCGGTGCCGGTCTTGCGCACCGAGGTTCGCAGCGCCGCGCTAGCCGCTGCCGGCGGAGTGCTGGCCGGAGCCGCGACCGTGGCCGCGGTTCGCGCTGTGAGCGCCGTCGGCTCGAAGCCGCGTTCCCCTCGCCGGCTCAGCCGCCGCCGCGACCGCCAGAACGTCGTCGCCAGCCGCTCCTTCCTGGTCGACGTCCACCTCCTCGGCCGCTAACCGCCCGCCGATGGGCCGAAAGCCCACGCATATCGTGGGAAATCGGCCCATCGACCGCGAGGTGCGGCTGGGTTCGCCCTACGCGCTGCCGCGGGGGAGTGATGACCGCACGCTTTGGATTCAGGGTGGGGTGGCGACGCGGCTGCTGCACGTCGGGGCGAGCCCGGTTCTCGTTCGCGCCTGGCAGCCCGCGTCCGATCGCGTCGTCCTGCGGGCGGAGGCCGTCGATCCCGGCCGGGTGACGCTGCCGCTCGCCCCCGACCGCGACCCGGAGCCGGCCGGCACGGCCGAGCTGGAGCGGGCGATCGAGCGGATGCGCTTCGTGCTCGCGGTCGACTACGACCCCGGCGAGTTCCACCGCCGCTTCCGCCGCGACCCGCTGGTCGGGCCGCTGATCCGCCGCATGCCGAACTTCCGGCCGCGGCGCCGGGTCTGGCCCTGGGAGGCGCTTGCGGCGGCGGTGGTCGGGCAGCTGATCGAGGCCGAGCGCGCGGTCACGATCGAGCGCCGCATCGTCGGCCGCTGGGGCCCTCGGATCGGTGACGGACGCGGCGCTTTGCGCGACGTCCCGGCGGCGGCGGCGATCGCCGGCCGCGCGCCGGCCGAACTGGCCTCGATGGACCTCGCTCCGACCCGGGCCGCGGCGCTGAGGCGGGTGGCCAAGGCCGTCGCCGGCGGCCGCTGCCGGCTCGACTCGTCGGCGGCGGACCGGCGGCTGCTGGCGATTCCCCAGGTCGGCCCCTGGACGGTCCAGTGCCTGGGCCTGTTCGGGCGCGGAGAGATGGACTCGCTGCCGGCCGGCGACCTTGCCTACATCAAGCTGGTCGGCCGTCTCGCCGGGCTCGGGCCGTCGCGCCAGCGTTGCCGAGGTGGAGGAGTTCTACGCGCCTTACGAGCCCTATCGGGGCCTGGTCGGCTCCCTCACCCTGGCCGGCCGGCACCGGCTCGTGGCCCAGGGACCCCCGCTGCGCCTGGCCGCCTGAGTGAGCCACGGAGGGTCTGCAGGAGTTCGTGCCTGGACAAGCGTGCGATCAAGCGCCTCGACGATCTGTCGATAACGACGCGATGGCGGCTAAAGGGGACAGGAACTGGCCCGACCACGAGGTCAACGAGTTCCTCGACCAGATCACGTCCGGGGGCCAGGATTACCGGCGCCTGGTCGAGCGCCTGCCGGTGATCGTCTACGCCTCCGAGATGGGGGAAGACGGCGAGTGGTATTACGTCAGCCCCCAGGTCGCGGAGATCCTCGGCTACACAGCCGAGGACTTCAAAGCCGACCCGAAGCTCTGGGCCAGCCTCCTGCATCCCGACGACCGCGAGCGGGCGCTGGAGAACGAAACTGAGATCTACCTCGGCGATCGCAGCACGCGGCCCGTCGAGTACCGGATGCGCACCCGTGGGGGTGAGACCGTCTGGATGCTCGACGAAGCGGTGCTGGAGGCCGACGAGGAAGGGGTGCCGGTCTGGCACGGCGTCCTCTACGACATCACCGAGCGCAAGCGGACCGAGGCCGAGCTGCAGCGGGCGCTGGCCCAGCAGGCCGTGGTCGCGAAACTCGGCGAGCGGGCGCTGCGGGACGGCGACCCGGAGTCGCTGATGCGCGCCGCGATCTCGCTGATCGGCGAAGTCGACGGCGTCCACAGCGCCTGCATCTGGGGGCTCGGCCGCGACGGCCGTCGCCTCAACCTTCGCGCCGGCCTCGAGGACGAGGTCGTCGGCGCCGGTCGCCGCGTCTCCGCCGCCCTCGACTCCCACGCCGGGGCCGCGCTCGAGGCCGGCACCCACACGATCGTCTCCGATTGGGCGAGCGAGAGCCGCTTCACGATGCCGCCGGTGCTGCGCGTGGTCGGCGCCGCGAGCAGCCTGGCGGTGATGATCGACGGCAAGGATCATCCGTTCGGGGTGCTCGACGTCCACGCCACCGAGTCGCATCGCTTCGGTCCCAAGGACGTCCCTTTCGTCCAGGCCGCCGCCAACGTGTTGGCTGACGCGATCGAGCGCCACGCCGCCGACCAGGCCCTGCGCCACCGCGTCCTTCACGACTCTCTGACCGGACTGCCGAACCGCCTCAGCTTCGTCGACTCCCTCAACGACTCGCTCAGACGGGCGACTGCCTCGGGCTCGCCGATCGGGATCCTCTTCCTCGATCTCGACCACTTCAAGCTGATCAACGACAGCCTCGGCCACCACGCCGGCGACGCCCTGCTGCGGGCGGTGGCGCCGCGCCTGCGTGCCCACCTGCGGCCGGGCGACATCGTCGCCCGTTTCGGCGGCGACGAGTTCGGCGTTCTCATCGACCGTCTCGCCGACGAAGAGGAGGCATTGGCGATCGCCGATCGCGTCGCCGCCGCCTTCGCCCGACCGTTCTCGATCGACGGGGTCGAGCATTTCGTCAGCGCCAGCGTCGGCATCGCCGTCGCCTGTCCCACCGGGCAGCGCAGCGCCAGCGCCGAGCTGCTGATCCGCGACGCCGACGCGGCGATGTACCGGGCCAAGGAAGGCGGTCGCGCCCGCTGCGTCCTCTTCGACGCCGCGATGCGGGCCAGCGCGATGCGCCGGCTCGAGGTCGAACGGGAGCTGCGTCACGCCCTCGACCGCGACGAGATCGCTCTTCACTACCAGCCGGTGGTCAGCCTCCAGACCGGGGAGATCTCCGGGCTCGAGGCGCTGGTCCGCTGGCAGCATCCCGATCGCGGCCTGCTCGATCCCGGCGACTTCGTCTCGATCGCCGAGGACAGCGGCCTGATCGAGCCGATCGGCCGCTGGGTCCAGGAGCGCGCCTGCCGCCAGATCCTCGAGTGGCACCAGCAGCGCCCCGACGCCCGCCCCTTCGACGTCGCCGTCAACCTCTCCGCCCGCCAGGTCGCCCACCGCGACCTGCCCGCCACCGTGGCCGAGATCATCGCCCGCACCGGCATCGACCCGATCCACCTGCGGCTGGAGATCACCGAGAGCGTCCTGGTCGAGGAGTCGGCGACCGCGATCGCCTCGCTGGAGGCGCTGAACGAGATCGGCGTCCGCCTCGTCCTCGACGACTTCGGCACCGGTTTCTCCTCGCTCGCCTATCTCAACCGCTTCCCCTTCCACGCGCTCAAGATCGACCGCTCCTTCGTCGACGCGCTGGGGATCGAACAGGAGCGCACGGCGATCGTCGAGGCGATCATCGGCATGGCCCGGGCGCTATCCCTGGAGGTGATCGCCGAGGGCGTCGAGAGCGAGGTGCAGGTGGCAGAGCTGCGCCGGCTCGGCTGCGACTACGCCCAGGGCCACCTCTTCCACGCGGCGATGCCGGCCACCGACATCAGCCGGCTGCTCGGCGAAGGAAGGCTCGGCTATTCGGGGATTTCGCCCGAGAGGTAGGCGTTGCTGAGCAGTTCGTTCGGCTGTGGCAGCGACTCGATCAGGCCGTTGTCGCGCATCCAGCCCGCGAAGTTGCCCCACTCCTCTGGGTTCATGTAGCCGTAGGGCTGGTTCGGGGTGCGGGCGCTGAGCAGCGGTAGCGTCGCTTTGACCTCGGCTTCGGTCAGCTTCGGCTCGAGACCGCTGTTGGCCTCGAGCACGGCCTGCGTCGCCGCGTGCGGCCGTTTCACCGCGGCGTCGGTGCCGCGCTGCAGGGCGGCGATGAAGAGGCGGTACTTGTCCGGGTCCGCTGCCAGCGCCTTGCGGTTGGCGACCAGGACCAGCTCGTCATAGGTGGGAACGCCGAGCTGGTCGACCGGGGTGATGACCGGGTCTTTGCCGCGCTGGCGTAGGTCGACCCCCTCGACGTTGCTGTAGCCGCCGAGCATCGCGTCGGCGCTGCCCCCGAGCAGGGCCGGCAGCAGTCCGAAGCCGACGTTGACGTTCTTCACGGCCTCGGGGGGAGCTTGGCGCGGGCGAGGATCGTCTTCAGGAAATCGTCCTGGTAGGGGATGCCGGCGGTGGCGACGGTCTTGCCCTTGAGGTCGGCGACCCCCTTGATGCCGGACTTCCCGAGCCAGATCAGCGAGGTCAGCGGGCGGTTGACCAGGGCGCCGATCGCGACCACGTCGAGGCCCCTCTCGTGGGCGAGGACGACCTCGGGCTCGTAGGAGATCGCCAGGTCGGATTGGCCGGCGGCGACCAGCTTCAGCGGCGCGGCCGGGTCGGACGGGGTCTCGATGCTGACGTCAAGGCCAGCTTCCTCGAAGTAGCCGAGCTTCTGCGCCATGTAGATCCCGGCGTGGTCGGGGTTGGGGTAGAAGTCCAGCGTCAGGCTCAGCGGCTGCGCGGCGGTGCTCCCGCCCTCGGACTTCTCGCCGCAGGCGGCGAGCCCGAGCGCCAGCGCGAGCAGCGCCAGGGCCAGCACCGGGATTCGAGGCGACTTCATCCCCTGTGTTCTATCGCCAAGTGACGACGCGTCGCTCTGCGAGGGCGAGCAGGCCGATCAGGATCAGCGCCATCGCCGAGAGGACGGCGACCGCGGCGAACTCCCGCGCGACCTCGAGCTGGGCGTTGTCGGTGAGGATCAGATGGCCGAGGCCGGAGTTGCCGCCGACCCACTCGCCGAAGACGGCGCCGATCGGCGCCAGCACGACGGCGATCTTGGCGCCGGTGAAGAAGCTCGGCAGCGCGGTCGGCGCCTCGACCCGGCGGAAGACCGCCCCGCGCGAGGCGTCGAGGCTGCGCATCATCTTGATCGTGTCGGGCGCGGCCGAGCGCAGGCCGTCGAGCACGTTGACGGTGATCGGGAAGAAGCAGATCAGCGCCACGACGACGATCTTCGGCCCGATCCCGAAGCCGAGCCAGACCAGGAGGATCGGCGAGATGACGACGATCGGAATCGTCTGCGAGGCGACGATCAGCGGATAGGAGGCGTCGCGGACCGTGTCCGAGAGCTGCATCAGGACCGCGAACCCGACGCCGGCAAGGAGCGCGCAGCCAAGCCCGAGGAGGATCTCGCGCAGGGTCACCCAGGCGTTTTCGGCGAGTAGCGAGCGGCTGTTCCACAGCGATTCGCCCACTTCCGCCGGCGAAGGGACGAGGAAGCTTTCGAGGCCGAGGACGTCGGCGAGGAAGCCGCTCGAGGCGGCGAGCTGCCAGGCGCCCAGCAGCGCCGCCAGCAGCAGGGCGGGAAGCAGCCAGCGCCTCATCGTCCCGCTGTTCCTTTTCCCGCTCATGTCGTGGCTAAGGAACAGCGGGAGTGGGTTGGCGGAGGGCGTGGAGGGCCTGCTCGCGGATCGCGACGAAGGCGGGGTCGGTGACAGCCGCGTCCCGGTCGGGCGCCCGCGGGCGGGGCGCCGAGAGCTCGGTCACAACCCGGGCGGGGCGGGTGGAGAGGACGACCACCCGGTCAGCGAGGTAGAGCGCCTCCTCGACGTCATGGGTGACGAGCACGACGGTGCGCGGGTCCGCCCGCAGCGCCTCCGCAAGCCACTCCTGCATCTCCGCCCGGGTGATCGCGTCGAGCGCGGCGAAGGGCTCGTCGAGGGCCAGCAGGGGCTTGCCGGCGACGAGGGTGCGGAGGAAGGCGACGCGCTGGCGCATGCCTCCCGAGAGCTCGGCCGGGGCAGCCCGCTCGAAGCCGGCGAGGCCGAAGCGCTCGAACAGCTCGGCCGCCCGCTCCCGCGCCGCGGATTTGCCGAGGCCGCGATTGCGCAGGGCCAGCGCCGCGTTGTCGAGCGCCGAGTACCAGGGGAGCAACTGGTCGCTCTGGGGCATGTAGGCGCACCGGGCGAGGCGCTCGGGGGCGCCGGAACCGCCGTCGACCGCGATCTCGCCGGCGACCGGCTCGAGCAGGCCGCAGATCAACTCCAGCAACGTCGACTTGCCGCAGCCGGACGGCCCGACCAGCCCGATCACCTCGTGCTCGGCCAGCTCCAGGTCCAGTCGCTCGATCGTGCGCAGCTCGGCGTAGGAATGGCCGAGGCCACGAATAGAGACGGACATCCTTGGTATCCTGCCGCACACCGCACTCCCGACCAAGAAGGTCAGGAAAGTCGATAAGCACTCCGCGCGGCAGCAAACTCACTATGGACCCGGCAATCGTTCTCTTCGGATTGGGCATCGGCGTACTCGTCGGTATGACCGGCATGGGCGGAGGCTCGCTGATGACGCCGTTGCTGATCCTGATCTTCGGGATCCAGCCGACGACCGCGATCGGCACCGACATCGTCTACTCGGCGATCACCAAGACGGTCGGCGGCTGGCGCCACTTCCGCATGGGCACCGTGAACATGGAGCTGGTCAAGTGGCTCTCCTTCGGCAGCGTGCCGGCGGCGGTGCTCGGCGTCGCCCTGGTCTCGGTCCTCGCCGACCACGTCGGCGAAGACCGCCTCGACTCGCTCGTCTACGCGGTCCTCGGCGGCACCCTGCTGATGGTCGGGATCATCACCCTCGGCCGGGCCCTGATCCTGCGCAAGCTGATCGACGAGCGCGACCGCTTCGAGGTCGAGAAACGCCACAAGGTCGCCGCGATCGTGATCGGCGCCACGACCGGCTTCGTGATCGGGATCACCTCGGCCGGCTCCGGAACCGTGATTGCGATCCTGCTGATCGCCGTCTACCGGCTGGCGCCGAAGAAGGTCGTCGGCACCGATGTATTCCACGCCGCGATCCTGCTCTGGGCGGCGGGCATCGCCCACATCATCGGCGGCAACGTCGACTTCGGGCTCGCCGGCAACATCCTGGTCGGTTCGATTCCCGGGGTCATCGTCGGCTCGGCCCTGTCGGACAAGGCGCCGCAGGGCTTCATCCGCACCGCCCTCGGCATCGTCCTGATCGGCTCCGGCATCGTCACCATCCAGAAGGGCGACCCGAACGTCTGGCCGATCGCCTCCGCGGTGGCCGCCCTCGGCCTCGGCCTGGTCCTCTACGCGCCCCACTGGCTGAACAAACGCCGCGAGCTGCAGCGCCGGCAAGAGGCCGACCAGGCGCGGGCGTCGGCTTAGGGCGCCGGCGGCCGACTGGTTTACTAGCCCAATGCGCGTTTCAGCCAAGGCCGACTACGCGGTGCGGGCGGCCGCGGAGCTGGCTGCCGCCGGGGAGGGCCCGGTCAAGGGTGGATACCTGGCCGAGTCGCAGGACATTCCCCTGCAGTTCCTCGAGCACATCCTGCTCGAGCTCAAGCACCAGGGCATCGTCCGCGCCCGCCGCGGCGCCAAGGGGGGCTACTGGTTGGCCAAGCCGGCCGATGAGGTGACCGTCGCCGATGTCGTCCGCGCCGTCGAGGGCCCGATCGCCCACGTGCAGTCGACTCCCCCGGAGGCGATCGAGTACCACGGCAACGCCGAGCACCTGCAGGAGGTCTGGATCGCCGTCCGCGCCAGCCTGCGCTCGGTGCTCGAGGAGGTCACCCTCGCCGACATCGTCTCCGGCGAGATGCCGAGCGTCGTCACCGACCTCGTCGCCGCCCCCGGCGCCTGGCTCGCCCGCTAACCGCCTGCCGATGGCCCATCGGCCTTCAGTCGGGCGCGGGGACGCCGCCGGCGACGACGTTGACGAAGTTCTCCAGGTGGCGGGTGGTCCAGCACTCGAAGGTGCCGTCGCAGTAGCGCTCGTAGGCGGCCATCACCGAGTCGCCGTAGTTCCAGTAGAGCTTTGGCTCGGGGTTGAGCCAGAAGAGCCGGCCGGCGCGATCGGCCACCTGGGCGAAGATCTCAGCGTGCGGCTCGCGGCCGTTGGTGCGGGCGTCGCCGAGCACGATCACGGTCGAGCGCGGGTCGAGCTCGTCGGAGATCTCGGTCAGGAACTCGAGCCAGACGCGGCCGTAGTCGGTGTAGCCGGAGACGTCGGCGACACCGCCCTCGCTGGAGATCCGCTGGGCGACGACGGCGAAGTCGCGCTCGTGCTCGAAGACATCGGTGACCTCGGAGATCCGCTCGATGAAGACGAAGCTGCGCAGTTTGCGGAAGGAGTCGTGCAGGGCGTGCAGGACCGAGAGGAAGAAAACACTGGCCGAGGTGACCGAGGTGGAGACGTCGCAGAGCACGTAGATCTCCGGTCGGCGTGGGCGCTTGGGCTTGTATTTGAGCCGCAGCGGCACGCCGCCGGTCTCCAGCGAGGCCCGCATCGTCCGCCGCACGTCGACCATCGAGGCCTTGCGGTGCCCGCGCTGCTCGTGCCCCAGCGTCGCCAGCCGCCGCTTCATCTGCGAGACCGCGCGGTGGACCGCGGCCAGGTCCTGCGTGGGGTTGGTCGGCAGGGCGCGGTCGAGCTCGGCCAGCGGGCGGGAGGGGGGCAGGGTCTCGGTGCGCTCGATCAGGTCGCGCTCGAGCTCGCGCCGCAGGTGCCGCTCGAACTTGTTGAGCTGGTCGCGGTCCAGCGGCGGGCGCTCGTCGCCCCCGTCGGTCGGCGGCTGGGCGCCGGCGGTCAGGCCCAGGGTGCGGCGGATTCGCTGCACGTCGACGCCGACCACGCCCGAGCCCTCGGCCTGGCCGAAGGCGGCGATCGCCAGCCGCGCCAGGTCGCGCAGCCGGTCCTCGTCGCCGGCCTCGATCGCGTCGCGGATCTGCTCGCGCAGATCGTCCATGTCGATGCGCTCGCTGCCCTCCCCGACCGCGTCGCCTTCACCGCCGCCCTCGCCGCGCTCGGTGACCTCGCGCTGGACCGCCTCGGCCTCGGCGGCGCGGAAGAAGAAGCGCTCGAACAGCAGCTCGAAGACGCGACGGTCCTCCTGCGACTTGGCGATCGTCGCCGCCAACGCCTCGCGGAAGTCCTCGCGCGCGGTCCAGTCGACCATCTCCAGGGCGGCGAAGGCATCGAGGATCTCCGAGGTCCCGACCGCCACGCCCTCCTTCCGCAGCTCGTCGCAGAAGCCGAGCAGCTTCGCCGCCAGCCCCGGGGGGCCGGCGTCGGCCTTGGGCCCGTAGGGCGAGGCGGGCATCCGGCTCAGCCGGCGGGGCTGCGCTCGGCCAGTTTCATCCCGACCCGCTCGGCGACCAGGTCGATGTCGGTGCGGTGCTTGACGATGATCGACATCGACTGGGCGAAGGTCTCGCGGTCGATGTCCTCGGCGCCCATCAGCAGCAGCGTCCGCGCCCAGTCGATCGACTCGGCGATCGAGGGTGGCTTCTTCAGGTCCAGGGCTCGCACCATCTCGATCACCTCGACCAGCCGCCGTGCCACCGACTCGCTCAGCTCCGGCACGTGCAGGCGGACGATCTCCATCTCGCGCTCGGCGCCCGGGTAGTCGAGCCAGAGGTAGAGGCAGCGCCGCTTCAGCGCCTCGGTCAGCTCGCGCGAGTCGTTCGAGGTGAGGACGACGATCGGCATCGTCGTCGCCGCCACCTGGCCCAGCTCGGGGATCGTGATCTGGAAGTCGGAGAGCAACTCCAGCAGCATCGCCTCGAACTCCTGGTCGGTCTTGTCGATCTCGTCGATCAGCAGCACCACCGGCTCGGGGCTGGCGATCGCCTGCATCAGCGGTCGCGTCAGCAGGAACTCGGTGCTGAAGATGTCCTCCTGGACATCGTCCCAGCCGCCCTCGCCGCCGGCCTGGATCCGCAGCAGCTGCTTGCGGTAGTTCCACTCGTACATCGCCTTTGCCTCGTCGAGCCCCTCGTAGCACTGCAGCCGCACCAGCTCGCGGCCGGTGGCGCGGGAGAGGGCCTTGGCCAGCTCGGTCTTGCCGACCCCCGCCGGGCCCTCGACCAGGACCGGCTTGCCGAGCTCCTGGGCGAGGTAGGAAACCAGCGCCGCCGGCTCGTCGGCGAGGTAGCCGACCCGCGCCAGCGCCTCCTTCACCTCTGCCACAGAGCTCTCGGCCATGCGGGCGATGATAATCCGCTCCGTGCTCGACCTGCCGCTGCCCCTCGCCGACCTCTTCCCGCACAGCCCCGGCCCCTACATCGCGCTGATGCTCGCGGGCTTCGCGCTCGGCATCCTCGGCCACGTCTTCAGAGCCAAGGGAATGGTGATCGCCGGCATCGTCCTGATCTTCCTCGGCGCCCTGCTCTTCCCGCTGGCCGCGAACCTGACGACGAACAACCGGCCGCCGCCGATCGACGAATCGCGCGGCGACGCCGGGCCGCCCTAGAATTGCTGATTCGACCGACTTCGATCAGGAGGAGCAACCCCTTGAGCCGTTTCCGGATTTTCGTGCTGTTCGCCGCGCTGGCCGCGCTCACCGTCGCCTTCGCCGCCTGTGGTGGCAGCGACAAGAGCAGTGAAGACCCGCAGACGGTCATCGACAACGCGACTCTCAAAGGCGTGACGAGCGGCAACATCGACCTCTCGCTCGGCATCAAGGCCAAAGGCGACGAAGGCGGCAACATCGACGTCAGCCTCTCCGGGCCGTTCCAGAGCGGCGCCAAGGGGAACCTGCCGCAGCTGGCGATGACGGCCAGCGCCAAGGGTTCGGCGAAGGGCGAAAACATCGATTTCGAAGGCGGCCTGACCTTGCTCTCCGACCGCGCCTACGTCGCATACGAAGGGACCGAGTACGAAGTCGACCCGACCACCTTCGGCTTCGTCAAGTCGGGCTTCGAACAGGCGCAGCAGCAGGGCAGCGGCTCCGAAGAAAATCCGGCTGACGTCAGTGCCTGCCAGGAAGCGGCGACCGGCCTCAAGGTCGGCGACTTCGTCGACAACGCGAGCAACGACGGCAGCGCCGATGTCGATGGCACCAGCACGACCAAGATCAGCGGCGACCTCAACGTCGGCGCCGCGATCGACGCGATCATCAAGCTGAGCGAAAACCCCGCCTGCAGCAGCCAGCTCGAAGCGGCCGGCCCACTGCCGATAGGCGAACTCGAAAAGGCCAAGGGCGAACTGACGACCGCGGTGAAGAAAGCCCACGTCGAGGTCTACGTCGGCGACGACAACATCATCCGCAGGCTCGCGGCCGAAATGACGATCGAACCGAAGGGCACCAGCGGCGAAAAGGTCGAAGTCGAGTTCGACCTCTCGCTCGGCGGCGTCAACGAGGAACAGGAAATCTCCGCCCCGTCCGGCGCCAAGCCGCTGCAGGGGCTGTTCCAGAAGCTCGACGTCAACCCGATCGAACTGCTCGAAGGCGCCAGCAGCGGCGAAGGCCTCGGCAGCCTGCTCGAAGGCGTGACCGGCGGCGGCGCCTCCTCGGGGAGTGGCTCCTCCTCCGGCGGCGGCGTCCTCCTCGGGTGGCTCCAGCACCGACGGCTATCGCAGCTGTCTCGAAAACGCCGAAACTCCGGCCGACCTGCAGCGGTGCGCGAGCATGATCCAGTAGATGAGCCCGAGTTCGGGCCGGCCGCGGCTGGATGCGTCGTTCTTTCGCACTCCGCTCGGCTGGCCCTATCTGCTGACGCCGCTGATCCCGATCGCGGTCGTGCTCGCGGTCGCCGGCGCCTCGGCGACGGTTGTCTTCGCCGTCTCGGCGCTGGGAATCGTTCCCACGGCGGCGCTGATGGGCCGGGCCACCGAGGAGCTGGCGGCGCACTCGGGCCCGGGCATCGGCGGCCTGCTCAACGTCACCTTCGGCAACGCGCCGGAGCTGATCATCGCTCTCTTCGCGCTCGGCCAGGGGCTGCAGGAGGTGGTCAAGGCCTCGATCGTCGGCTCGATCATCGGCAACATCCTCCTGGTCCTCGGCGCGGCGATGCTGGCCGGGGGGATCGGCCGCGACAAGCAGACCTTCAGCCGCACCAGCGCCAGCATCCAGACCTCGATGCTGATGCTGGCGGCCGCGGCGCTGATCATGCCGGCGATCTTCGAGCTGGTCGAGGGCAAGGGGCTGCCGGCACCCGGCGCCGAGTCGATCCACTACGGCGCCACGGTCGAGCACCTCTCGCTGGCCGTCGCCATCGTCCTCATCGCCACCTACGTGGTCGGGCTCTTCTTCTCGCTCAAGACCCATCGCGATCTCTTCAACCCCGAGTACGAGGACGAGGACACCTGGGGCTGGTCGACCCGCACCTCCGTCATCGCCCTGGCGATCGCCGGCGTCCTGGTCGGGGTGATGTCGGAGCTGCTGGTCGGCTCGATCACCGAGGCCTCGCGCTCGATCGGCCTCTCCGAGTTCTTCATCGGCGTGATCGTCGTCGCGATCGTCGGCAACGCCGCCGAGCACTGGGTCGCGGTGCTGGTGGCGATGAAAAACAAGATGGACCTGGCGGTCAACATCGCCGTCGGCTCCAGCGCCCAGGTCGCCCTCTTCGTCGCCCCGGTGCTGGTGCTCGCCTCCTTCTTCCTCGGCCCGTATCCGTTGGCGCTCGTCTTCAACGGCTTCGAGCTGGGCGCGATCTTGCTGGCGATCCTGATCGCCAACCAGGTCACCCAGGACGGCGAGTCCACGTGGTTCGAGGGAGTGCAGCTGCTGGCGATCTACTTCGTCTTCGGGCTCGCCTTCTACTTCGCGTGAGCGAGGGCATGGTGGGTACCGTTTCGCTACCATTATGGGATGAGCAAGCAGATCGCCGTCCGTCTCCCAGACGAGCTCGTTGAGTTCGTTGACGAGATCGTTGACTCCGGCACTGAGCGCAGCCGGCGCGGCTGTCGTGACCCGGGCGCTCGAGCGGGAGCGTCGGCGAGCCCTCGCGGAACGCGATGCCCGGATCCTCTCCCGCACCGGTCCGGACCCGGAGCTCGCGGGGCTCGCCGAGTACGCGGCGGGCCTGCCGCGTGATCTGGCCTGATGCGGCCCATCCACGTCGCCCAGCTCGACAAGGCGCGGCCTGTGTTGATCCTCACCCGTGAGTTGGTGCGTCCACACCTCAGGACCGTGACCGTCGCGCCGATCACCACGACGATCCGCGGGCTCTCCAGCGAGGTGGGCGTCGATGCCACGAACGGCCTCACGGAGCCCTCGGTCGTCAGTTGCGACAACATCACCACCATCCCCACCGATGCCGTGGGAGAGCAGATCGGCCTCCTGCTCGACAGCCAAGAGCCGGCTCTCAGCGAAGCGATCGCGGCCGCGATTCGATCCTCGGGGACATGAGTCGATGGAAGAAGCCCTCCTGCTTCTGTTCAGCTTCGCGATCGTGCTCTCCGGCGCCTTGCTCTTCACCAACGCGGTCGAGTGGATCGGGCACAGGTTGGGGCTGGGGGAGGGGGCGGTTGGCAGCCTGCTCGCGGCGGTGGGGACGGCGATGCCGGAGACGCTGATCGCGATCGTGGCGCTGCTGAGCGTCGACGCGGGCTCCGAAGGCGTCGCGATCGGGGCGATCGTCGGGGCGCCGTTCCTGCTGGCGACGCTGGCGATGGGGCTGGTCGGCCTCTTTGCCTACCTCTACCGCGACAAACGCGAGCAGGGGGTTCAGCTCGACGTGCATCGGATATTGTTTTTTTTTTTTTTTTTTTTTTTGTTTTTTTTGGCTCTTCGCTTACCTCTACCGCAACAAGCGCGATCAGGGGTTGCAGCTCGACGTGCACCGGCCGACGCTGGAGCGCGACCTCACCTTCTTCCTCGTCCTCTTCGCCCTCGCCGGACTGCTCTCCTGGGGTCCGCCGGCGCCGGTCCGGATCGTGGTTGGCATCGGCTTCCTCGTCGCCTACGTCTTCTACATCCGCCTCACCCTGCGGGGCGGCGGAGAGGTGCAGGAGGAGGAGACGCTGAACCCGCTGATCTTCGAGCGCCGCGGCGAGCGCCGCGAAGACCCGGCCCTGGCGCTCTGCGTGATCCAGCTCCTGGTCGGCCTCGGGGCGATGGTCGGCGGCGCCCACCTCTTCGTCGAAGAGCTGCTGAAGATCGCCGACAGCATCGGCGTCGAGGCCCTCGTCCTGGCCCTGATCCTGGCGCCGCTGGCGACCGAGCTGCCGGAGAAGGTCAACAGCTTCTTCTGGGTGCGCGAAGGCAAGGACGCGCTCGCGCTCGGCAACATCACCGGGGCGATGGTCTTCCAGTCGATGATCCCGGTCGGGATCGGCCTGATCTTCACCGACTGGAACCTCGGCACCAACGCCGTCCTCTCGATCGGCCTCGGCCTCGCCGGCGGCCTCCTCGCCTACGAGAGCCTCCACATCGCCCGCCGCTTCAAACTCCCCGCCGTAATCGGCTGGTTCCTCCTCTACGCCAGCTTCATCATCGTCGTCGCCCTGAGCGCTTGAGCGGCATGGGTCCCAGGTGGGACTCGCCAAGCCTCCCCGCAGTTCGCGCAGGCGAGTCCCACCTGGGACCCACCCCAGCCCTAGAGTTCGGCGAGGGCTTTGAGGACCAGCGCGTCGTGCTTTTTCGGCTGGACCTTTGGGAAGACCCGGGCGATCTTGCCCTGCGGGTCGACGATGAAGGTCGAGCGCAGCATCCCCATGTACTTCTTGCCGTACATCGACTTCTCGCCCCAGGCGCCGTACTTGTCGGCGACCTTGTGGTCGGGGTCGGCCAGCAGCGTGAAGTCGAGCTTCTGGTTGTCGGCGAACTTGCGCAGCGCCGCCGGCTCGTCGGGCGAGATCCCCAGCACCCGCGCACCCAGCTCGCGGTACTCGGCGCCGCGGTCGCGGATGCCGCAGGCCTGGGTCGTGCAGCCCGGGGTTTCGGCCCGCGGATAGAAGTAGACGACGACCGTCTCGCCCTTGAGGTCGGTGAGCTTGACCTTGTTGCCGTCCTGGTCGGGCAGGGTGAAGGCGGGTGCTCGGTCCCCTGGCTCCAGCATCGGTTGCCGCTCAGTCCTCGCGGCCGGGCTCTTGCCCGTCCTCGTCCTCGTCGATCTCCCCGTCGCCCTGTTCGAGCGCGGTCTCGGAGACCGACCCGGTCGAGCCGGGGTGGTAATGCGTCTGGAAGGCCTCGAGCGCGCGGTCGCGGCCGTCCTCGTCGATCGGGATCTCGTCGGAGATCCGCACCCAGTCCGCTCCCTCGTAGGCCTCCATGTTGAAGACCTCCTGGTCGATCGAGGCGGAGTCGTCGACGACGACCACGACCTCGGTCTGGGGGTTGAAGTAGGTGCCGGGCTGGACCAGCAGCTGCTCGACCTCGTAGAGATTGTCCTCGGCGGCGGCCATTCAGGGCGATCCTACGAAATCTTCCAGCTGGCGCTCGGTCTCGGCCTCGACGTCGAGCGGCTCCAGCCCTCTGCGCATCCGCCGTTCGTTGCGGGTCACGATCAGCTGGCGCACCTCGGCCCGCAGTTCGGCGTCCTGGCGGGCACTGGGCTCAGGCGCCTCGTCGGCCGGCGCCAACAGCCGAGTCGCCTCCGCCTCGACGTCGATCGGCACCTCGCCTCGCCGCCGCTGCCGCTCCTGCCTGGCCTCGAGCATCTGCCGCACCTCGGCGGCCTGGATCGCGGGATCGACGGCCGGGGCCGGGCCCGAGGCGTATCGCGGCACCAGCGGCAGTTGCTGCTCGATCGCGAACGGGCCCTTGCCGACCGAATCCCAGCCCCGGGAGACGTGGCGGAAGAGCACCCCCGCGACCGGCGCCGCGACGCCGGTGAAGAGCAGCACCACCAGGCACTGCGAGGTCGGCGACATGGCCAGCGGCAGATCCACGATCACAAGGGTAAACGGCCCATGGGAGCGGGTCCATTCGCTAACCTTTGGCCTGGTTGACTGACCAGTCAATCGGCGGAACGCTCGCCCCGGCGGCGGCGCTCCAGAGCAAGACTTCAAGCGACTAAAAGGAGCCCCGACCGGTGGTTGACTTCACCCTGACCGACGAACAGAAGGATCTGCAGGAGCTGGCCCACAGCTTCGCCGAGAAAGACATGCGCAACGTCGCCTGGGAGCTGGACAAGGACGGCACCTGGCCCCAGGACGTGATCGACAAGGCCTGGGAGGTCGGGTTGATGAACACCCACGTCCCCGAGGCCTACGGCGGCCCCGGCCTCGACTACCTCTCCGGCTGCCTGATCGAGGAGGAGTTCGGTTGGGGCTGTTCGGGCATCGGCACCTCGCTGGCCGCCAACGGCCTCGCCTCCGCCCCGATCACCCTCGGCGGCTCCGAGGAGACGAAGAAGAAGTACCTGGGGATGCTGACCGAAGCCCCGAAGCTCGCCTCCTTCTGCCTGACCGAGCCGGACGCCGGCTCCGACGTCTCCGGGATGAAGACCAAGGCCGTGAAGAAGGGTGACAAGTACGTCATCAGCGGCTCCAAGTGCTTCATCACCAACGGCACCTACGCGGACTACTTCACGGTGTTCGCCAAGACCGACCCCGAGGCCGGTCACCGTGGCATCAGCGCCTTCGTCGTCGACGCCGACCTCCCCGGGGTCTCCGTCGACAAGAAGGAGGACAAGATGGGCCAGCGCGCGTCCAACACCGCGACCATCTCCTTCGACGAAGTCGAGATCCCGGCCGAGAACCTCCTGGCCGAGGAAAACAAGGGCTTCAAGCTGGCGATGATGACCCTCGACCGCACCCGTCCCGGGCGTCTCGGCGATGGCGGTCGGCATCGGCCGCGCTGCGCTCGAGTACTCCACGGACTACTCGAAAGAAAGGGTCCAGTTCGGCGTCCCGATCGCGATGCACCAGGCGATCCAGTTCATGATCGCCGACATGGCGACCAAGGTCGAAGCGGCCCGCCTGCTGGTCTGGAACTCGGCCTTCCTGCTCGACCAGGGCATCCGCAACAGCCGCGTCTCCTCGATGGCCAAGCGCTTCGCCGCCGACTCGGCGATGGAGATCACCACCGACGCCGTCCAGGTCTACGGCGGTTACGGCTTCATCAAGGAGTACCCGGTCGAGAAACTGATGCGCGACGCCAAGATCATGCAGCTCTACGAGGGGACCAGCCAGATCCAGCGCCTGGTCATCGCCAAAGAAGTGCTGCTGCCGCGCCAGGCCGAAGACGTCCCGGCCCCCGACGCCAAGGCCCAGGCCTCCGAGCAGAGTCAGTCCGCGCAGGCCGCCGCCACGGTCTGACCCTCGGCCGACGGGCCGATTTCCCACGAAGGGCGTGGGAAATCGGCCCGTCGGGCTATACGGTGGCGGCATGGATGCCGCCGAAAGGGCCGCGGTTGGGAAGGCGGGGCGCTCTGGCGCGCCGCGATCGAGCCACGGCGGCTGGGAGCCCGGGGATGGCCGCGCCGACCCGGTCGCGATCCTCGAGCGCCAGGCCGCGACGCGCGTCCCGGAGCTGGTGCCGATCCGCTACGGGCGGATGTCGGCCTCTCCCTTCGCCTTCTTCCGCGGCGCCGCCGCGGTGATGGCCGCCGACCTGGCGACGACGCCGGTCTCGGGCCTGCGGGTGCAGGCCTGCGGCGATGCCCACCTCTCCAACTTCGGCGCCTTCGCGGCGCCGGACCGCCGCCTCGTCTTCGACCTCAACGACTTCGACGAGTCGCTGCCGGGCCCATGGGAGTGGGACGTCAAGCGGCTCGCCGCCAGCTTCGCGATCGCCGGCCGCGAAAACGGGCTCAAGCGCAAGCAGCGGCGGGGGATCCTGCTGACGGCCGTGCGCACCTACCGCGAGGCGATGCGCGCGTTCGCGCCCGCTGGGCAACCTCGAGGTCTGGTACTCGCGCCTCGACGTCGAGCAGGCGCTGGACGAGGTCGAGCACGACGACCCGACCGAGCTGAACCGGGTCCGCAAGGGAGTGGCCAAGGCCCGCGGCAAGGACAGCCTGCGCGCGCTGGAGCGCCTGACCGAGACGGTCGACGGCGAACTGCGCTTCCGCAGCGAACCGCCGCTGCTCGTCCCCGGCTCCGAGCTGGTGCCGGGGAGCGACGGCAGCGAGGTCGCCGCCCTCCTCGTCGACGTCCTCCGTGCCTATCGCGAGACCCTCCCGTCCGACCGCCAGCACCTGCTCGACGGCTACGAGTTCCATCAGATCGCCCGCAAGGTGGTCGGGGTCGGCAGCGTCGGCACCCGCGCCTGGGTGGTGATGCTGATCGGCGCCGACGACTCCGATCCACTCTTTCTGCAGGCGAAGGAGGCCGAGGCCTCGGTGCTCGAGCCCTACGCCGGCGCCAGCCGCTACCGCAACCACGGCCGCCGCGTGGTCGAGGGCCAGCGGCTGATGCAGGCGGCCAGCGACATCTTCCTCGGCTGGTGCCACGTCACCGGCCTCGACGGCCGCGAGCGCGACTTCTACGTGCGCCAGCTCTGGGACTGGAAGCGCTCGGCCGAGGTCGAGCGGCTGAGCCCGGCCGGCCTCGAGGTCTACGCGCGGATGTGCGGCTGGACCCTGGCTCGCGCCCACGCCCGCTCCGGCGACCGCATCGCGATCGCCGCCTATCTCGGCGCCGGCGAAGCCTTCGATACCGCGATCGCCGAGTTCTCCGAGCGCTACGCCGACCAGAGCGAGCGCGACCATGCGGCGCTGGTCGCGGCGATCGACTCCGACCGGATCGCGGCCGAGGACATCTGATCGTGGCACGCAAGGCGGGCGCCGGGGCCGCCGGCCTGATCCTGATGACCCTCTGCGCGGGGCAGTTCCTGATGATGCTCGACAGCTCGGTGATGAACGTCTCGATCGCCACCGTCGCCCAGGACGTGGGCACGACCGTGACCGGGATCCAGACGGCGATCACCCTCTACACGCTGGTGATGGCCTCGTTCATGATCACCGGCGGCAAGATCGGCCAGATCATCGGCCGCAAACGCGCCTTCGCGATCGGCTGCGTGATCTACGGCTGCGGCTCGATGACCACGGCGCTGGCGCCGAGCCTGCCGGTGCTGCTGATCGGCTGGTCGGGCCTGGAGGGGCTCGGCGCTGCCCTGATCCTGCCCGCGATCGTCGCCCTCGTCGCCGCCAACTTCGACCGCTCCGAACGGCCCCGTGCCTACGGCCTCGTCACCGCCGCCGCGGCGATCGCGGTCGCGGTCGGCCCGATCGTCGGCGGCTTCTTCACCACCTACCTCTCCTGGCGCTACGTCTTCGCCGGCGAGGTCCTGATCGTGCTCGCGATCCTCGTCCTCACCCGCCGCATCGCCGCCGGCGAGCCGGAGCGCAAGGTGCGGCTGGACCTGGTCGGCACCGCGCTCTCCGCCGCCGGCCTGGGGCTGATCGTGCTCGGCGTCCTGCGCTCGGGCACCTGGGGCTTCGTCAGGGCCAAGCCCGACGCGCCGGAATGGATCGGGCTCTCGCCGGTGATCTGGATGCTGCTCGGCGGCGCCGCGGTGCTGGCGCTCTTCCTCGCCTGGGAGAACCGCCTCGTGGACAAGGGGGGCGAGCCGCTCGTGAATCCGGCGATCCTGCGGATCTCGGTCCTGCGCGCCGGCCTCACCTCGTTCTTCTTCCAGTACTTCCTCCAGGGCGGGATGTTCTTCGCGATGCCGCTCTTCCTCTCGATCGCGCTCGGCCTCTCGGCGATCGAAACCGGCGTGCGCCTGCTGCCGCTCTCCTTCACCCTGATCCTCGCCGCGGCCGGGATCCCGAAAGTCTTCCCCGACGTCTCGCCGCGCCGGGTCGTCCGCCTCGGCTTCCTCGGGATGTTCGCCGGGCTGGCGGTCCTGGTCGGCGCCCTCGAGGCCGGCGCCGGGGCGGAGATCGTCACCGTGCCGCTGCTCCTCGCGGGCCTCGGGATGGGGGCGCTCGCCTCGCAGCTCGGCAGCGTCACCGTCTCCTCGGTCCCCGACGAGCAGAGCGGCGAGGTCGGCGGGCCTGCAGAACACGGTCACCAACCTCGGCATCTCGGTCGGCACGGCGCTGACCGGCGCGATCGTCATCGCCGCTCTCAGCTCCTCCTTCCTCACCGGGGTCGAAGAGAACCCGGCGGTGCCGAAGCACGGTCCAGGCACGCGCCTCGACCGAGCTCTCCGGCGGCATCCCCTTCCTCTCTGACGCCGAACTGGAAACCGCGCTCGACGAAGCCCCAGGGGTGACGCAGCGGACCACCGACACGATCGTCGAAGAGAACGAGGAAGCGCGCCTGGTCGGCCTGCGCACCGCCCTCGCGGTCCTCGCCCTGCTGGCCCTCGTCGGCCTCGCCCTCACGGGCCGGATTCCGACCCGGCAACCCGCCGCCGCGGCCGAGCCCGCCGCCGCTACCTAGCGGGCTCTAGTTGCGGCAGTCCTTTGTGACGCATAGGGGTACAAAGGACTGCCGCACTCAGGCGACGCCGGCGCGGGAGCGCTGGCGCGCGGCCTTCTGGCGCGCCGTTTTGTCCAGCACCAGCTTGCGCAGGCGGACCGACTCGGGCGTCACTTCGACGCACTCGTCGTCGCGCACGAACTCCAGCGAGTTCTCCAGCGAGAGTCGCGTGGCGGGGGTGAGGCGGACCAGCAGGTCGGCGCTGGCGGCGCGGACGTTGGTCTGGTGCTTTTCCTTGACGGCGTTGACGTCGAGGTCCTCCGAGCGGGCGTTCTCGCCGACGATCATCCCCTCGTAGACCTCCTCGCCGGGGCCGACGAAGAGAGTGCCGCGATCCTGCAGGCTGAAGAGGGCGAAGCTGGCGGTCTTGCCCTGGCGGTCGGCGACGAGGGCGCCGGTCGGGCGCGTGCGCAGCTCGCCCGCCCAGGGCTCCCAACGGTCGAAGACGTGGTGGAGGATGCCGGTGCCGCGGGTCTCGGTGAGGAACTCGGTGCGGAACCCGATCAGGCCGCGGGCCGGGACCAGGTACTCCATCCGCACCCAGCCGGTCGAGTGGTTGACCATCTGCTCGAGGCGACCCTTGCGGCCGGCCAGCAGCTGGGTGACGGCGCCGACGTGCTCCTCGGGGACGTCGATCGCCAGGCGCTCCACCGGCTCGTGCACCTTGCCGTCGACCTCGCGGGTGAGGACGCGGGGCTGGCCGGCGGTCATCTCGAAGCCTTCGCGGCGCATCAGCTCGAGCAGGACGACGAGCTGCAGCTCGCCGCGGCCCTGGACCTCCCAGGCATCCGGGCGCTCGGTATCGAGGACGCGGATCGAGACGTTGCCGACGAGCTCGGCGTCGAGCCGGTCGCGAACCTGGCGCGCGGTCAGTTTGGTGCCCTCTTTGCCGGCCAGCGGCGAGGTGTTGATGCCGAGCACGATCGAGAGCGAGGGCTCGTCGACGGTGATCACCGGCAGCGGTCGCGGGTCCTCGGTGTCGGCGAGGGTCTCGCCGATCGTCACCTCTTCCATCCCGGCAACCGCGATCAGTTCGCCCGGCCCGGCTTCTTTGGCCGGCACCCGCTCCAGCGCTTCGGTCACGAACAGCTCCGCGACCGTCGCCCGGGCGACGCTGCCGTCGGCCTTGCACCAGGCGATCTGCTGGCCGGCGCGGATCGTCCCGTTGCGGACCCGGCAGAGAGCCAGGCGGCCGAGGTAGGGCGAGGCGTCGAGGTTGGTCACGTGCGCCTGCAGCGGCTGGCCCTCCTCGTAGGTCGGGCGCCGGGATCCGCTCCAGCATCAGATCGAGCAGGGGGGAGAGGTCGGTGCCCTCGACCCCCTCCTCCAGCGCCGCCCAGCCGGCCTTGGCGTTGGTGTAGACGATCGGGAAGTCGATCTGCTCGGAGTCGGCGTCAAGGTCGATGAAGAGCTCGTAGACCTCCTCGACGACCTCGGCGATGCGGGCGTCGGGGCGGTCGACCTTGTTGACGACGAGGATCACCGGCAGTTTCGACTCCAGCGCCTTGCGCAGCACGAAGCGGGTCTGCGGCAGCGGGCCCTCTGAGGCGTCGACCAGAAGCAGGACGCCGTCGACCATGGTCAGGGCGCGCTCGACCTCGCCGCCGAAGTCGGCGTGGCCGGGGGTGTCGACGATGTTGAACTTGACGTCGCCGCGGGTCACCGCCGTGTTCTTGGCGAGGATCGTGATCCCCTTCTCCTTCTCCAGGTCCATCGAGTCCATCACCCGCTCGGCGACGTCCTGGCCCTTGCGGAAGGTGCCGGTCTGCCAGAGCATGGCGTCGACCAGCGTCGTCTTGCCGTGGTCGACGTGGGCGATGATCGCGATATTTCTCAGTTTGTCTTGAGTCTTGGTCATGGGGAAAGGGGAGAGTAGGACACGGGCCTGGCGGCGATAAGGAGTCGCAGCAAAACGAAGCCCGCCAATTGGCGGGCTTCGCAAGCTGCTTAAAGCGTGGTGCGGACTAAGAAGTCTGCTGAACGCTCGCGGCGGCCGGGCCCTTGGGGCCTTCTTCGGACTCGTAGCTCACTTTGGCGCCCTCGGTCAGGGACTTGAAGCCCTCACCCAGGATCGCGCTGTGATGCACGAATACGTCCTTCGAGCCGTCGTCGGGCGTGATGAACCCGTAGCCCTTGTCGTCGCTGAACCACTTAACAGTTCCAGTAGGCATGCATTGCCTCCACTTAGTGTGCTGCGAACGCGGAGGATGCGGTGAAGCAACGACGCGAGCGCTAAACACAAACTTTGCCGGTATTAACCAGCCCTAACATGGGGGACCGTAGCAGGATCGGGGGCGAGCGGCCCGTAATTCGGAGCCGCCGCGGTCCGAAGCCTGCGCGGACGGGTTTGAGGAATACCCAGCCGTGTCGATACTTCGCAGCAGATGAATCCCGGGCGCAGCTCACATCGTCGCTTCGTGCCGTGCTCCTCGCTCGCGGTGCTCCTCGTCGCCTGCGCGTTGGCGCCAGCTTCGGCGGCGGCGATGTCGGCGCCGCCGGGCGCCGGCGCCCTCTCACCGCGGCTGGCCGAGCTGGCGAAACCGGAAGTGCGCTCGGCTCCGCCCGAGGAGCAGGCGGAAGCCCTCAGCCTCGCCGCCGAAGGCCCCGGCAGCCTCCTGCGCGAAGGCAACCGCGTCCTCGCCGAAGTCCGCTTCGAAAGCGGCGCCGCAGCAGCCGCGGAAGACCTCCGCGCCGCCGGCGCCAAGGTCGTCGACATCAGCCCCCGCTACCAAACGGTCACCGTCGCCGCCAAGCCGGACGAGCTGACGGCGATTGGCGAGGTTCCCCGCGTCGGCGGCGTCACTGAGGTGCTGGCCCCGATCGTCCGGGCCGTGGGCTGCCCGAGCGGCGCCACGGTTTCCGAGGGAGATTCTCAGCTGAACGCAGCCGGCGCACGCTCGAGCTTCGCGCTCGACGGCAGCGGCGTCACCGTCGGCATCCTTTCCGACTCCTTCGACCGCGCGGCCACCGCGATCTCCGGCGGCCCGATCGCCACCCACGCTCACGAAGACGTGCTCGACGGCGACCTGCCGGGGACGGGTAACCCCTGCGGGAACGCCGCGCCGGTCGGCGTCCTCGACGACTCCGCCGGCGAAGGCGCCGACGAGGGCCGGGCGATGGCCCAGATCGTCCACGACCTCGCCCCCGGCGCCAACATCGACTTTGCCACCGCCTTCACCGGCGAACTCGGCTTCGCCAGCAACATCCGCCGCCTCGCCGCCGCCGGCGCCCAGGTGATCGCCGACGACGTCGGCTATTTCGAAGAGCCCTTCTTCCAGGACGGGCCGATCGCCACCGCCGTCAACGAAGTCACCGCGGCGGGCGTCTCCTACTTCTCCGCCGCCGGTAACGACAACCTGATCGACAGCGCCGGTCGCGACATCGCCTCCTGGGAAGCGCCGGCATTCCGGGACGCCACTTGTCCGCCGGCCCTGGTCACTGCCGCCGAAACGGAAGACTGCATGGACTTCAACCCTGGCCCGGGCTCCGACCCGACCTTCGGCATCACCGTCTCCAAAGACGCGACTTTGGTCCTCGATCTCCAGTGGGCGGAACCGTCGTACGAAGTCCAGACAGATCTCGATGCCTTCCTCCTCGATTCGGAAGGCAAACCGCTCGAAGTTCAGGGAGAGACCGAAGAATCGCTCTTCGGCGCCGCCGGCGACAACCTCGGCAGCCAGAGGCCGGTCGAGGTTCTCGAGTGGGAAAACGACACCGGAGCAAGCGCGGAAGTCAGGCTGGCGATCAATCACTGCTTCGGGGTCTGCAACCCGGCGGCGAGCGCGACGACCTCGCCGCGGCTCAAGTTCGCCCTGCTGCAGAACGGCGGCGGCGTCACCGCGACCGAGTACCCGCAATCCTCCGGCGGGGACGTCGTCGGGCCGACCGTCTTCGGCCATGCGGGAGCCGCGGCCGCGATCGGGGTCGGCGCGGTCAGCTACGGCGACGGCTCCAAGCCGGAGCGCTACTCCTCGCGCGGTCCGGTCAAGCACTACTTCGGCCCGGTCGTCAACGCTTCGCCCGCGCCGGCGACCGGCGAGCAGGTCATCTCCAAGCCCGATCTCGTCGCCACCGATTGCGGCGTGACGAGCTTCTTCGCTGGCCTCAAAGCCGGCGTTTGGCGCTTCTGCGGCACTTCGGCCGCGGCGCCGCACGCGGCGGCGGTCGCGGCCCTCGTCCGCCAGGCCAATCCAGGGGCAAGCGCCGCCCAGGTTCGTTCGGCGCTGACCTCGACCGCGCGACCGGTCGGCGCCTTCGGGGCGTCGGCGGTCGGGTCGGGCCTCGTCGACGCCTACGGCGCCGTCGCCGCCTTGGCGCTGCCGCCGCGGGTCACGATCACGAAGGGGCCGGCGGCGCTGAGCCGCAATCGTCACCCGGCGATCGAGTTCAGCGCCAACCGCCCGGTCGCCTTCAGCTGCGAGGTCGACGGCGCCGCCGCGCAGCCCTGTGCCTCGCCCTTCAGTGTTCCGGCGGCGCTCGCCGACGGCAGGCACGGGATCGCCGTCAGTGGCGTCGACCTCGCCGGCCGCTCCGGTGGCAGCGGCGTCGTCAGCTTCGCGATCGACACCAGGGCGCCACGCACGCGCATCGCCAAGCACCCACCGAAGCTGCTCCGGACCCGCCACCGGCGGGTGCGCGCGACCTTCCGCTTCAAGGCCAACGAGAGCGGCGTCAGGTTCGTCTGCAAGGTCGATCGCGGCCTGCTCCGGTTCTGTGGCCGCCGCCTCGCGCGCCGCTTCGCCGCCGGCCGGCACACGGTCCGGGTGCGCGCCCAGGACGCCGCCGGCAACATCGACCGCTCGCCGGCCGTCTTCCGCTTCCGCGTCAAGCGCCTCAAGCGCGGCTGAGACCGGGCACTGCTGCTCGCCGGCGCGGGGCCTATCGCGCGATTTCGCGCTGGAGGACCTGCTCGTCGATCGCCAGGCGCCAGGGGCCGGTGGCCGATTCGGTGGCGCGGAAGTCGGTGAAGTCGAAGGTGAGGATCGGCAGGTCTTGGCGCTCCGCGATCGCCATCACGCAGGCGTCGACGAGGCCCAGCCGCAGGTCGGCGTACCTGCTGTCCAACTCCACCGCCCGGCGCATCAGGCCCTGCGTTGCGAAGGCGATTTCGTGGGCGCCGCCGACGACCGTCTTCATGAAACTGCGGGCGGCGTAGTCGCCGATTCGCTTGCGAGCCAGGTGGTCGACCTCGACCATGACCGGCGAGGGGACGATCGCATCGCGGCGAAGCCTTCCCAGGATCGCAGTCGCCATCCCATGTGCCGGGTCGTTCCTGTCGAGGGCGGAAAGCAGGGGACCGGTATCAACCAGAAGCTTCATCGCCCGGCCCCTCGCCCGGCCCCCACGGCTTCAGGCCGAGGTATTTCTCGGCGTTGACGCCGAGATCGCCCGGACCCTCTCCTGAGCCGAAGTAGTCGAGCGGCGCCTGGTCGTTCTCTGCGCTCGCCCCCAGTTCGATCAGGCGCAGGACGGTGGCCGAGAACGACTCTCCGTCACGTGCGTGCTCGTGCACCAACCGCTTGGCGCCGTCGGGCAGGTAGATGGTTTTGCGGGGCATCGTCTGGGCACGCTGGAGTATGAACTCCAACATCATACAAATGGGTGACAAAGTGAATTGTCTGCGACCTCAGTCGCCCGAATCTGCTACCTCCCCGCCGGCGCGGCGGACCACCCAGCGGCCGCCCAGAAGCAGCACCACCACCGCCGCGGCGGTGCCGAAGACGAGCGGGTCGGTGAGGGAGAGGCCTTCGAGCCGGGTGCCGAAGTAGACCGCCAGCGCCGTGATCGGCATGTAGCCGACCAGCGTCGTCCAGAAGAAGCGCCAGGGGGCACCCGGGCGGCGCCCGCCGCGTAGCCGAGACGAGGCTGAAGGGGACGATCGGGATCAGGCGCAGGGCGAGCAGCAGCAGGACGCCGCCGCGCTCGATCGCCCGCTCGAAGCGCTCGAAGCGCTCGATCCCGAACCAGCGGTCGAGCAGCGGCCGGGCCACCCGCCGCCCGACGGCGTAACAGACCATCGCCGACAGCATCCAGCCGACCGTCACGATCGCCAGCGCCCCGAAGAAGCCGTAGGCGAAGCCCGGCCGCGGCGTTGACGATCTCCGCCGGGTAGATCACCACCGCGTGGATCAGCGCCAGGGCGACGATCAGCAGCGGCCCGGCGACGCCGAGCTAGTCGATCTGCGCCCGCACCTCCGAGGTGTCGCCGTGGAGCGCCGCGCTGACCGCGTCACGCAGCGGCGGCACCGCCAGCCACCAGGCCGGCCAGCAGCGCGAACCCGCCCAGCGTCACCCCGATCTCGATCCACGGCGGCCGGCGTGTCGGTTCCGAGTTCCACTCGGGGAGTATCGGCTCCCGGCGCAGCCGGCGCCCCGGAGCGCCTCAGCCGCGCAGCCGCTCGGCCAGGCCGGAGTGGCGGCCGCCGCTGTCGTCGCGGTCGCACCGCCGCCTCCAGCGCCGCCGGGTCGCCGACCAGGACGCAGTCGTTGCGGGCGCGGGTGATCGCGGTGTAGAGCAGGGGGCGGGTCAGCATCCGGGAGTGCGAGCGGTGGCAGACGCCGACCACCACCGGCACCTCGCAGCCCTGTGCCTTGTGGACGGAGATCGCGTAGGCGAGTCTCAGGGTCGCGGTCTCCCCGTAGGGGATGACCAGGGTGCCGCCCTCGTCGGTGTCGACGACGATCGCCTCTTCGTCGGGGTCGTCGGAGCGCAGGAAGACGATCGAGCCGTTCATCAGCCCCAGCTCGTGCGAGTTGCGAGTCTGGATCAGGCGGTCGCCGATCCGGAAGCGGTCGTTCAGGGCCCGCTTGCCGTCGCCGTTGAGGCGGGCCTGCAGGCGCTCGTTGAGGGCGTCGATCCCGACCGCCCCCTTGTACATCGGCGCCAGCACCTGCACCTCGCGGATCGGGTCGACCCCGAAGCGCTCCGCCGCCCGCTCGGCGACGACCTCGACCACCGTCTCCAGCGCCCGCTCCGGGCTGGGCCGGTCGATGAAGAAGAAGTCGTGGTCCTGCTCCGGGCCGCGGCTGAGGTGCGGCGGCCGGCCCTGGTTGATCTCATGGGCAGCGGTGGTGATCATCGAGCGCGCCGCCTGGCGGAAGATCTGGGTCAGCCGCACGACCGGCGCCGCCTCGGAGGCGATCAGGTCCTCGAACGGCTTGCCGGCGCCGATCGGCGGCAGCTGGTCGGCGTCGCCGACGAGGACGACGTGGGTGGTCTCGGCGAGGCCCGCCAGCAGCACCTCGGCCAGGCGCAGGTTCAGCATCGAGGACTCGTCGACGACGATCAGGTCGACCGGCAGTGGGTGGCCGGGGCCGAAGGCCGGCTCGCGGCCGGGCATCCACTCGAGCATCCGGTGGATCGTCTGCGCCTCGTGCCCGGTCGCTTCCTCGAGCCGGCGGGCGGCGCGGCCGGTCGGGGCGCAGAGGGCGATCGTCGCGTTGGCCGCTTCCGCCTCGGCGACGATCTCCCGCGTGCAGACGGTCTTGCCGACGCCGGGGCCGCCGGTGAGGACCGAGACGCGGGAGGCGAAGGCGCCCCGCACGGCCGCCCACTGCTCGTCGGTCAGCTGCTCGCGCGGGGTCTGGCCGGGATCGTGGACGAGGTGGGGAGGGGCGGCGACGCGGGCGCGCAGCGTCGCCGCGACGGCCAGCTCGCTGGCGTGGGTCAGCTCGCGGTAGACGCGGCCTTCGTCGACCAGCAGCCCGCGCGCCTCGGCCAGCACGTCGGGGTCGGGGCCAGCCCGATCAGCCGCGCCGGTGCGCCGGGCCAGCTCGTCCAGCGGC
Organism: uncultured Solirubrobacterales bacterium; assembly: GCA_963727985.1. Classification (GTDB taxonomy): domain Bacteria; phylum Actinomycetota; class Thermoleophilia; order Solirubrobacterales; family 70-9; genus VAYN01. Next base: position 55,372 of record CAVSIL010000001.1, read on the forward strand.
AGGTAGCTGTTGCCCTGCTGCTCGGCCTCGGCGAGGGCGAAGACGGCGGCGGCCTGGGCGCGGCGGCTGGACTCGGGCGGCACGTCGGCGGCCAGCGCGATCTTGTCGGCGCGGGCGAAGCCGACCCCCTCGACCTCCGTCAGCCGGTAGGGGTCCTCGTGCAGGATCGTCATCGAGCGCTCGCCGTAGCGGGCGTGGATCGGCGCCGCCAGATGGGCCAGCCCGTGCGGCGCGAGCTGGACGTGGAGGTCGCGGACGGCGCGGCTCGCGTGCCAGGAATCGGCCGCCGCCGCGGCCTGGCCTTCGCTGACTCCCCGCAGCGAGCCGAAGACACGCAGGGGGTCGGCGGCGATCGCGCTCAGCACCCCCTCGCCGTGCTCGTCGACCAGGCGCTCGGCCCGGGCGGGGCCGATGTGGCGCAGCGAGGTCAGGTAGGCGACCTGGCCCTCGCGGTCGGCGGGATCGAGCGGCAGCGCCCCCTGGGCCCGGAGCTGGCGCCCGTAGCGGTTGTGGGTCTGCCAGTCGCCGCTGACTTCGGCTCGCTCGCCCTCGCCGAGGTGGGCGACGGGGCCGACCAGCGCGAAGCCCTCGCCGGACTCCGCGTCGCGCACCTCGAGCACCGCGTAGCCGTCGTCCTCGGCGCGGAAGATGACGCCGAGCACCTCGACCGTGCCCGTGTAGGCGGCCGCGTCGGCGTCGAAGAGGGTGGCCATGTTCACAGCTCAAAGCTAGCCGTAGTCAAGGCGGGACCCGGCCAGGATCACACCGCAAATAGCATGGTCGCGTGAGCGCTTCCCCCGAGCGGCTGCCGCACATCGACGAGCACGGGCTCGTCGTCGAGGCCCGCCGGGACGCGACCTGGGCCGCCCTCTTGCGAGTGGTCGAGGGCACGGTCTCCGCCGCTGGTTCCCCGCGCTTCGCCCGCATCCTCGGCTGCGCCGACACCGAGGCCGCCGGGCCCCGACCGCTGGCGGTGGGCTCCGCCGTCCCCGGGTTCCACGTCGCCGCCGCCACCGAGCCGGCCGAGCTTGCGCTGGCCGGCAGCCACCGTTTCTCCGACTACGCGCTGGTCTTCCGGCTCGAGGAGCTGGACGGTGAGCGCACTCGGGTGCGGGCCGAGACCCGGGCCGAGTTCCCCCATCTCAAGGGCGCCATCTACAAGGGTCTGGTGATCGGCACCCGCATGCACGTGCTCGCCACCCGCCGCATCCTCGCCGGCGTCAAGCGCAATGCCGAGCGCCACTAGGCCGCCGGCGGGCCTTTGCGACAGCTGCCGCCACCAGCGGCTCGTCCCCAACACCCGCGGCTCGGTCTTCTCGCTCTGCGAGCGCTCCCAGGCCGACCCCGCCTACCGGCGCTACCCGCCGATCCCGGTGCTCAGCTGCCCGGGGTTCGAGCTGGGTCGGGATCCGGATCCCGCGCCGCCCCGATAGCGGCGCCGAGCAGGCCGAGGCCGAAGAGCAGGGCGGCGATGCCGACGATGGTGCTAAGGATGGGGACGTAGGCGGCGACGCGGAGGGCGCCGAGCCCGGCCAGGAAGGAGAGCATGCGGTGGCGGGGCGCCTCGACCATCCGCCGTCCCAGCGCGTAGGCGGAGACGAGGTAGGCGACGGTCCCCAGTGGCGCCAGCAGGAGCCCGATGCCGATCGCCAGCGGCAGTCCGACGAGGGTGATCGCGGCGATGAACGCGAGCACCGGCAGCACGATCGCGACCGCGATGCCGATCGCGATCGTCGGCCCCAATCGCTCCCGCGAGCGGGCCTCGAGCGCGTCGGCGGCGCGGGGGGCGATCAGCAGCAGCAGGGCGCCGAAGACCAGCAGCGAGAGGGTGATTGCCAGCCAGATCGCGAACTGGCCGATTCCGGCGACGACGCCACCGGCGTCGGGCCAGCCCTGCTTGCGGACGTTGCCGTGGACGCGGGCGTCGAGCGCGACCCGCGGGCGCTCGTCGCCGTAGCCGACGTCGCCGGTCACTTCGGCGCTGGGCAGCAGGCGGGCTTCGCCGCCGGCGGTGAAGAGGTCGCCGTCGATGCGGCCGGAGACGAGGACGTCGCCGCTGAGGACGATCACGTCCCCGGCCACTTCGCCGGCGATGCGGGCGTCGCCGCTGGCGATGTAGACGCCGTCGACGGTCTGGCCGCGAGCGACGGTGACGTCGCCGGAGATGACGACGATCGCGCTTTCGGCCTTGGGATGGGTGCTGGCGGCGCTCGCAACCACCGGGGTGGCGAGCGCCATCGCTACCAGGAGCGCGGCTGCGGACGGAAAGCGTCGAAGCACCGTCTCAGCCTATGGGACGACCGTTAGCCCGCCGCCATCGGGTCGGGCTCGCCGAGCTTGGTCATGTCCGCGGCCTCGTAGGCCTCACCGGGCACACCGCCGAGGACCAGCAGCCGGATCCCCTCCGGCCCCGGCCAGACCTTGCGCTTGGTCTCCGGAGCCGACCCGGGCGACGTGATCGCCGTCGAGCGGGAAGCGCTCCCCCTCGATCTCGATCTCGCCGCCGCCCCGCAGCGCCAGGAAAACCTCCTCCTGATTGTCATGCAGGTGGTCGTGCTCCGGGTAATTCTCGTAGTTGGGTGGCATGTCGATGATCTGCATGCCAAACGACTCGACCTCCAGCTCGGCCCGGGCGCGCTTGAAGGCGCCGCGGTAGATCCCCTCCATCTCGTCGATCTTCTTCACCGTATGGGTGCTCACCGGTTCCTCCTCGTTCGGTCCTGGGCTGCCCTGTCGCCCGCATCCTATGAGGCCTGGCCTACACTCGGAGAGAGACCGATCTCTTGAGCGAGGAGGTGTGAAGTGGACGTTGCGATCGCACTTCCCAACGCGGTGCCGGGCACGAGCGGGGCGGATCTGATCGAGTGGGCCCGACGCGCCGACGGCCGCGGCTTCTCCAGCCTTGGCACGATCGACCGCATCGCCTACGACAACTACGAGCCCCTGGCCGCGCTCGCCGCCGCCGCCGCGGTTACGGAGCGGATCGGACTCTGCACCTCGGTCCTGCTCGGACCCCTGCGCCAGAACGCGGTCGAGCTGGCGAAGCAGGCACTCAGCGTCCACGCCCTCTCCGGCGGGCGCCTGACCCTGGGCATCGGCCTCGGCGGGCGCGACGACGACTATGAGATCAGCGGCCTCGAGACCAGGGGCCGCGGCAAGCGCCTCGACCAGATTTTGGAGCGGATGCGGGAGGTCTGGGGCGGGGACGAGGTCGGGCCGAAGCTCGAGGGCGCGCCGCGCCTCGTCGTCGGCGGTGCCGCCGACGCCTCCTTCGCCCGCGCTGCCCGCTTCGGCGAGGGCTGGATCGCCGGCGGATCGCCACCCGACCAGTACGCGGAGATGGCAGGCAAGGCGAGGGCGGCCTGGGTGGAGGCAGGTCGCGAGGGCGAGCCGCGGCTGATGGGCCTCGCCTACTTTGCGCTCGGCGACAACGCGGAGGCGGACGCCAACGCCTATCTGACCAACTACTACGCCTGGCTCGGCGAGGAGGTCGCCGGCTACATCGCCGGCAGCGCCGCCAAGGATGCCGAGACTGTTCAGCAGTACGTCGCCGCCTTCGCCGACGCCGGCTGCGGCGAGCTGATTTTCTGCCCCTCCTCCAGCGACCCAGCCCAGGTCGACCTCCTCGCAGCCGCACTCGGCAACTGAGGCCGGGCACCCGTAAGGGCCCGTGGCCGACGACCTGCCGATCCTCCTCTTTGTCACCCCACCCGATCTCGAGGCGTGGCTGGAGGAGAACTATCAGCAGCCCGATGGCTTCTGGCTGAAGGTCGCCAAGAAAGGGTCGGGGGAGCAGAGCGTCACCTATGCGGAGGCGCTGGAGCTGGCGCTCTGCTTTGGCTGGATCGACAGCCAAAAGCGCGGCCACGACGAGAAGTTCTTCCTGCAGCGGTTCACGCCGCGGCGGCCGCGGGGGCGCTGGTCGCGGATCAATCGCGACAAGGTCGAGGAACTGATCGCCGCAGGGACGATGCGGCCCGCTGGCCTGGCCGAGGTGGATGCGGCGAAAGCCGACGGTCGCTGGGAGGCCGCCTACGAGGGCGAGCGCACAGCGAAAGTCCCCGAGGACCTGCAGCGCGAGCTCGACGCCAACGGGCCCGCCCGGGAGTTCTTCGCCGGCCTCGACAGCAACAACCGCTACGCGATTGTCTATCGGCTCAACGACGCCAAGAAGCCGGAGACCCGGGAGCGGCGCCTGCGCAAATTCGTCGCCATGCTGGAGCGCGGCGAAAAGATCCACCCGTAGGCGCTCCGTACACTCGGCCGGTGGATCGCGCCCTGCTCGACAGCACCCTCGCCGACGCCGGCGAGCCCGCCTATCGCGCCGCCCAGGTCTGGGAGTGGGTCGCCCGCGGCGCCTCTTCCTACGAGGAGATGACCAACCTGCCGGGGACGTTGCGCGACCGGCTCGAGCTGGCGGTGCCGCTCTCGACGCTTTCGCTCCAGACCGAGGCGAAGTCCGACGACGGCACCGTCAAGTCGCTCTTCCACACTGCCGACGGCCGCCCGCTCGAGGCGGTGCTGATGCGCTACCGCGACGGCCGCCGCTCGGTCTGCGTCTCCTCGCAGTCGGGCTGCCCGCTGACCTGCACCTTCTGCGCCACCGGCCAGATGAAGTTCGGTCGCAACCTCAGTGCCGACGAGATTCTCGACCAGGCCCTGCACTTCCGCCGCCTCGAGGAGATCGACCACGTCGTCTTCATGGGCATGGGGGAGCCGACGATGAACATCGACAACGTGCTCGCGGCCTGCGAGCGCCTGCCGGACATCGGCGTCACCAACCGCCGCACGGCGATCTCGACCGTCGGCTGGGTGCCGGGGATCGATCGCCTCGCCGAGTGCGAGCTGCCGGTTGCCCTGGCCCTCTCCCTGCACGCGCCCAACGACGAACTGCGCTCGAAGCTGATGCCGGTCAACGACCGCTATCCGCTGGCCGAGGTGCTCGCCGCCTGCGATCGCTACCGGGCCAGGCGCCGTCGCAAGATCTTCGTCGAGTACGTGATGCTCGATGGCGTCAACGACCTGCCCGAGCACGCCCGCGAACTGGCCGCCCTGCTCGACCCCCGCATCTACAAAGTCAACCTGATCCCGTACAACCCGACCGGGAGCTACGACGGTTCCTCACCGGAGCGGATCGAGCGCTTCCGCGCGATCCTCGCCGCGCGCCGCCTCACCGCCACGGTGCGCCTCACCCGCGGCCAGGACATCGACGCCGCCTGCGGGCAGCTCGCCGCCACGGCCGGCTGAGAGAACTGGCCAGCCAGCCAGTTATGATCGGCGCGATGGCCACCGTCGACACCTCGGCCCCGGTCGCACGGCCGCCGCGGATGTCCGCCAACCCGCTGCGGCGGGTGGCCGCGGACATCTACGAGGAGTGGCGGGAGCGGGGCAAGTTTCCGCCCGGGCCGACTGATTTCAGCCTTGCCCGCACCCACCAGATCGCCCATGACCCACTGCCGCTGCTGCTCGGCGCCTACGAAGAGCATGGGCCGATCTTCAGCATGCGGCTGCTGCACTCGCGGGTCATCTTCATGCTCGGCCCCGAGGCAAACCACTTCGTCACCGTCGGCCACCCGGAGAACTTCCACTGGCGCGAGTCGAGCTTCGGCGATCTGATCCCGCTGCTCGGCGACGGCCTGCTGACGATCGACGACGACTATCACGACCGCGCCCGGGCGATCATGATGCCGGCCTTCCACCGCGAGCAGATCGTTGCCGCGGTGGCGGCGATGGCGACCGAGGCCGAGCTGGCGATCTCGCGGCTGGCGCCGGGCCAGACGACCGACATCTACGACTGGATGCGCAACCTGGCGATGCGGATCGCGATGCGGGCGCTGCTCGGGCTCGATCCCGACGAGGCCGGCAAAGGCGCCGCCGCGGCCGAGCACTTCGAGCGCGCGCTCGGCTATTACGGGATCGACTTCCAGCTGCGGCTGCTGCGCGGCCCGCGCTCGCCTTGGAGCAAGATGGTCTCCTCGCGGCAGGTGCTGGACGAGATCGTCTTCGGCGAGGTCAGCCGTCGCCGCGCCAACCCCGACTCCGGCCGCCAGGACATCCTCAGCCTCCTCGTCGGCGCTCGCGGCGAAGGGGGAGAGGCGTTCAGCGACCGCGAGATCCGCGACCAGCTGATGACCCTGATGTTCGCCGGCCACGACACCTCGACCTCGACCCTGACCTTCATGCTGCACGAGCTGGCGCGGCACCCCGAGGCACTCGCCAAGCTGCACGAGGAGCAGGATCGGGTGCTCGGCGGGGCGACGCCGAGCGTCGATCGACTCGAACGCGAGATGCCCTACCTGGACATGGTGCTCGACGAGGTGTTGCGCCTCTATCCGCCCGCCTGGATCGGCCCCCGCCGCGCCGTCCGCGAGTTCGAGTTCGGCGGCTACACCGTGCCCAGGGACGCCTACGTCAACTACTGCTCATGGGCCAGCCATCGCATCCCCGAGGTCTTCCCCGACCCCGAGGCCTTCATCCCTGAGCGCTTCACCCGCGAGCGCAAGGCGGCGCTGCCGCGCGGCGCCTACGTGCCTTTCGGCGGCGGCTCCCGCATCTGCATCGGCAAGCGTTTCGGCCAGACCGAGGTGAAGCTGGTGGCGACGATGCTGCTGGCGCGCCTGCGCCTCGACGCCTTGCCTGGCCGGACGATGACGATCCGCCAGATGCCGACCCTCTCGCCGGTCGGTGGGCTGCGGATGCGGGTTCACGAGCGCGCCGCCTAGACTCGCGCGTACTCGATGCGCGCGCTGGTCATCTCCGACACCCACTTCGGCGCCTGGACCGGCCGGGACCTGCTGGCCGAGGAGTTCTTCCTCGCGCGGCTGGCGCCCCAGTTGGACGGGATCGATGAGCTGATCTTCCTCGGCGACCTCTTCGACTTCCTCTTCGGCGCCGTCGAGGACGCGGTCGATGCCGCCGATGGGCTGCTGCGGCTGATCGCCGAGAAGATGGCCGGCGGGCGGCTGGTCTTCCTCGCCGGCAACCACGACCACCACCTGGTCCACCGCGACGAGGAGGACCGGCTGGAGACGAAGCTGGCCAGCGGTCACCGGCCGAGCCTGCCGCCCGGCCCGGGCTTCTTCCGCGAATTCCTCGAGCGCCGCCTGCCCGGGGTCGAGATCGAGATCGCCTACCCGACCTACCGCTTTGGCGACGTCCTCCTCACCCACGGCCACTACCTCGACCCGCACGCCCGCCTCAGCGGCTCGCGCGGCGACCGTCTGCTGACGCGGACGCTGTGGGCGATCGCCGCCGGCGGGCCGGAGGAGCCGAGCTGCATCGAGGACTACGAGTCGGTGACGACGCTGCTGACCGAGTGGCTCTACGTCGCCGCCCAGATGCCGCACGGCACCCACGCCCAGCAGAACGTCTTCCGGGCCGCGCAGAGGGCAGGGCGTTTCGCCCAGGCCCTGGGCGCGCCGGTGCGGGGTGCCGAGCGGCTGGCGGCGAAACTGCGCGACCGCGGCAAGGGGGAGAGCGGCGGCCCCGAGCCGCTGCCCAGCGAGGCGCACTTCGACGCCGTCGTCCGCGACGAGGCGGCGCGCCAGGCGCGCGAGCAGCCGCTGGCCGGCCCGGCCGCGGCGCGCCCGCTCTACCCGGAGCCGACCGTGGTCTCGCGCAGCGACCCCTCCGAGCACGCGCTCGAGGCCTTCGCCCAGGTCGTCCGCAACCTCGAGTGGGGCGGGGAGGGCCAGCAGATCGTCTTCGCCCACACCCACCAGCCCCTGGCCGACGTGCGCTGCGTCGGCGACGGCCGCAACCGTTACTGGAACACCGGCTCCTGGATCTATGAGCCGGATCTCGGCTCGCGCCAGGCCTACGCGCGCTACCTGCGCTACGCCTGGCCGGGGACGGCGATCCTGATCGACACCGAGGCGCCGCAGCCGCGGCTGCTGGAGATGCTCGCCGACCTCAACCCGCTCAACGGCGGCCCCGGCCTGCCGGGCACTTGATTCCCACGGCCACCGAGGCCTGGCCGGCCGTCTTCGGCGGCCTGATCCCGATCCTCGGCCTGGCCGCTGCCGGCTACCTAATCTGGCGAGCCGTCAGGGATGACAACAGCGACGACGAGGACGGAGCTACTTGATGAAGAGCATCTCCTCGTACTTCGGCAGCGGCCAGAAGTCGTCGGCGACGAGCTTCTCCAGCTTGTCAGCGGCCTCGCGCACGCTGTCCATCGCCGCCAGCTGCTTGTCACGGGCGTAGGTGGCCAGCTCCAGCCCCTCCAGCTCATCCGGGTAGGCATTGGCCGACTTCAGCTCGCCGAGTGCCGCGACCAGCTCGTCGACGAGCTCGCGGACCTCGCCCTCGAGGATCGAGACGCCCGCCTCGCCGATCAGCGCCAGCTGCCGCAATCCCGCCGGCAGCAGCATGGTCTGGCCGATCGAGTAGCTCTCCTCGGCCTCGATGTTGGCTCGGATCGCGTACTGCTCGAGCCAGACGTCGTAGCGGGAGTGGAGCTCGCGCTCGTTCAGCACGTTGTACTTCTCGAACGCGGCGACCGTGTCCGGGGCGACCACCTCGGGCAGCGCGTCGGGCGTGGTGCGAAGGTTCTTCAGCCCCCGCTGCTCGGCCTCGGCGTGCCACTCCTCCGAGTAGTTGTCGCCGCTGAAGCAGACGACCTTGTTCTCCAGGTAGGACTCTTTGACGATCGCCATCACGGCCTCGGGCATGCCCTCGCCGGCGGAGAGCATCTCCTCCAGCTTGCCGGCCAGCTCGTCGATCGCCTCGGCGGCGATCGTGTTCAGGACCGTGTTCGGGAAGGCGAGCGACATGCTCGATCCCAGCGCCCGGAACTCGAATTTGTTGCCGGTGAAGGCGAACGGCGAGGTGCGGTTGCGATCGCCGCCGTCGAGCGGCAGCGGCGGCAGCACCGTCGTCCCCAGGTCGAGGAAGGAGGCGGGGGTGTTGGGGTCGCCCTCGCCGCTGGCGATCGCCTCGAACACCTTCTCGAGTTCCGCCCCGAGGAAGATCGAGATGATCGCCGGGCGGCGCCTCGTTGGCCCCGAGCCGGTGGTCCTGGCCGATGTTGGCGACAGATGCCCGCAGTAGGCCCTGGTGCTTGTTCACCGCCTGAATCACCGCCGCGCAGAAGAACAGGAAGTGGATGTTGTCCTCCGGCGTGTCGCCCGGGTTGAGCAGGTTGGCGCCGGTGTCGGTGCCCATCGACCAGTTGTTGTGCTTGCCGGAGCCGTTGACGCCGGCGAACGGCTTCTCGTGCAGGAGACAGACGAGGCCGTAGCGGCGGGCGACGCTCTCCAGCACCTGCATCAGCAGCTGCTGATGGTCGGAGCCGACGTTGGAGTTCTCGAACATCGGCGCGATCTCGTACTGCGCCGGCGCGACCTCGTTGTGGCGGGTCTTGACCGGGATGCCGAGCTTCTTCATCTCCAGTTCGGACTCCATCATGAAGGCGAGCACCCGCTCCGGGATCGAGCCGAAGTAGTGGTCGTCGAGCTCGTGCCCCTTCGGCGGCTTGGCGCCGAACAGGGTGCGGCCGGTGCTGATCAGGTCAGGCCGCTCGAAGAAGTACTGCTCGTCGATCAGGAAGTACTCCTGCTCGGGCCCGACGGTGGTGAAGACGCGCTGGCTCTGCTCGTCGCCGAGCAGGCGCAGGGCCTTGATCGCCGATCGGGAGAGCGCGTCCATCGAGCGCAGCAGTGGGATCTTGGCGTCGAGCGCCTCACCCGTCCAGGAGGCGAACGCGGTCGGGATGCAGAGCAGGGCCCCGTTCGGGTTCTCGAGGATGAAGGCGGGGCTGGTCGGGTCCCAGGCGGTGTAGCCGCGGGCCTCGAAGGTCGCGCGCAGGCCGCCGGTCGGGAAGGAGGAGGCGTCCGGCTCGCCCTGGATCAGCTCCTTGCCGGAGAAACCGGCCAGCATCTTGCCGTCGCCCGATGGCTCGAAGAACGAGTCGTGCTTCTCCGCGGTCGAGCCGGTCAGCGGCTGGAACATGTGGGTGTAGTGGGTGGCGCCGTTCTCCAGCGCCCAGTCCTTCATCGCCTCGGCGACGGCGTCGGCCAGGCTCGGGTCGAGCGCCTCGCCGTCCTTGAGGGTCGCCCGCAGCTTCTCGAAGGCGTCGCTGGGCAGCCTTTCGCGCTGCACCTCGACGGAGAAGACGTTGGCGCCGAAGGCTTCGTTCTCGGGAAGGGTCAGGTCGACGGCGCCGAGGGCCTCCCCGTTGGAGCTCCACTGCGCTGCGGTCACGTTCTGCTGGCGGATACGAGTCATCGCTGTGTCAGTTCCTCACTTGGTTTGAAGAGCCAGAGGAGCCTAATGCGCAGCGCGCCGGGGATGCCTTTGTACCCGGGTACAAGGATCGCCCTCGGTCTTTGTCCCCCCGGAGGGCGATAGCCTCCCTGGCCCCCTGCTCCCAAGCCAAAACCGGAGGACTCACCCGAATGTTCGTTTCCAAGGCCGCCGTCGTCGGCGGCGGCACCATGGGTGGCGAGATCGCCCAGGCGATCGCCGCCGCCGACATCCCAGTCGTAGTCAAGGACATCGACCAGAAGTTCGTCGATGCCGCTGTCGAGAAGGCGCGGTCCGTCACCGAGGGGCAGCTCGCCCGTCTGGTCAAGAAGGAGAAGCTGACCCAGGAGCAGGCCGACGCCCGCCTCGCCGAGGTGATGGGACTGGTCACCGGCACCACCAGCTACGACGAGTTCGGTGACGTCGACTTCGTGATCGAGGCCGTGCCGGAGAAGATGGCGATCAAGCAGGCGGTCTTCGCCGAGATCGACGCCGCCACTCCCGGCCACGCGATCCTCTCCTCCAATACCTCCTCGCTCTCGATCACCGAGATCGGCGAATCGACCTTGCGCTCCGACAAGGTCGTCGGCTTCCACTTCTTCTACCCGGCCTCGGTGATGCCGCTGGTCGAGGTGATCGTCGGCGAGTACACCTCGCAGGAGACGGCCACCGCCGCCTACAACTTCGCCCAGGCGATCAAGAAGCAGCCGATCGTCTGCGGTGAGGTCCCCGGCTTCGTCGTCAACAAAATCCTGATGGCGACGATCGGCGAGATCTGGCGCGCCCAGGAGGAGCACGGCCTCTCGCTGACCCAGATCGACCAGGCGATCGCCGAGGCGAAGGTGGCGCCGATGGGTCCGTTCTTCCTCACCGACCTGCTCGGCCTCGACACCGTTCTCCACGTCGCCGAGCACCTGAACGAGTCCTACGGTGAGACCTTCTACGTCCACCAGGGGCTGAAGCAGCTGGTCGCCGACGGCAAGCTCGGGGCCAAGAGCGGTGGCGAGGGCTTCTTCAAAGACGGCGAGCAGACGATCCCCGGCGACGCCGCCCCGGACGCCGAGGAGCTGGTGGCGATGTTCACCGGCCGTGCCCTGATCGAGGCCTGCCTGCTGGTCGAGGAAGGGATCTGCTCGGTCCGCGACATCGACCTCGGGATGATGGCCGGCGCCGGCCTGGACCCGCGCCGCGGCCTGCTGCCGCCGTTCTGGAAAGCCGACGTCGAAGGGCTCGGCAAGGTGCTGGAGCAGCTCGAGCAGCTGCAGGAGAAGCACGGCGAGCGCTTCGCGCCGCCCGTCACCCTCAAGCGCCTGGTCGCCCAGGGGCGCCTCGGCCTCGCCGCCGGCCAGGGCTTCTACCCCTACCCGCAGCCCGACGAGGGCGAGCAGGCGGAGACGGTGAAGCTGGAGACCCGCGACGGTGTCGCGATCGCCTGGCTCGCCAACCTGCCGATGAACGCCGTCTCGCCCGACGTGATCCGCGACCTCGGCACGGTCTGGGAGCGGGTCAAGGCCGCCGACGGAGTCGGCGCGATGGTGATCGCCTCCTCGGTTCCGGTCGTCTTCTCGGCCGGCGCCGACATCAAGGCCTTCACCCAGATGGACGAGGTCACCGGCGAGAAGCTGATCCACGAGGCGCACGCGCTGCTGCGCGAGTTCGGCAGCGAGCGGGTGGCGACGATCGCCGCCGTCAACTCGATCGCCTTCGGTGGCGGTTGCGAGGTGGCGATGGCCTGCGACGTGCGGATCGCCGCCGAGGCAGCCGTCTTCGGCCAGCCCGAGATCAAGCTGGGGATCATCCCCGGCTTTGGCGGCACCCAGCGCCTGGCCCGCCTGGTCGGGTCGAACAAAGCCCTGGAGATGAACCTGGTCGGCGACGCCGTCCTTGCCGAGGAGGCGCTGGAACTTGGCCTCGTCAACCGCGTCGTCCCCGACCACGAGCTGTTCGAGACGGCGCTGATGTGGGGTCGCAAGCTGGCCGCCCAGGCGCCGGTCGCGGTTGGGCTGATCAAGTCGGTTTCCGCCAAGGGCGATCTCGACGAGGGCATCGAGGCCGAGAAGCAGGGCTTCGCCAGCGCCTTCGCCAGCGCTGACGCCAAGGAGGGCATCGGCGCCTTCCTCGCCAAGCGCACCCCGAAGTGGAGCGGCAGGTAGCCCAAGCAGCCCGCCGACGGGCCGATACCGATATGTCGACCCCAGGTCGACATATCGGCCCGTCGGACCTGGCGGAGTTGATTCGCGGGTCCGGGTGCACGGTGGTGCTGACCGGGGCCGGGATCTCGGTGCCGTCGGGGATCCCGGACTTCCGGACGCCGGAGACCGGGCTCTGGGCGAACGTCGACCCGATGGAGGTCGCCCACATCGACGTCTTCGAACGCGACCCGGCGCGCTTCTGGTCCTACTACCGGCCGCGCTTCCAGTCGCTCGGCGACAAACGCCCGAACCCCGCCCATGAGGCAGTGGCCGAGCTCGAGCGCCGCGGCCTGATCGAGGGCGTGATCACCCAGAACATCGACCGCCTGCATCGGGCCGGCGGCTCCCGCAACGTGGTCGAGGTGCACGGCTCGATCGAGACCTCCTCCTGCGTCTCCTGCGACGCGGCGTTCGGGCTCGAGGAGGTCGACGCTCTCTTCGACGCTGACGGCGTCGCCGTCTGCTCCAGCTGCGGCGGCCCGGTCAAACCCGACGTCATCCTCTTCGGCGAGATGCTGTCGGAGAGCGCCATGGCCCGCGCTCGCGATCTTGCCGAGCGAGCCGAGCTGATGATCTGCATCGGTTCCTCCCTTGCCGTGTATCCGGTGGCCGGGCTGCCTCAGCTGACCCTGGAGCGCGGCGGGTGCCTGGCGCTGGTGACCAAGGGGGAGACCCCGTACGACGCCGACGCGGGGCTGAAGCTCGGCGGCGAGGTGGTCGACGAGCTGAGCGCGGTGATCGCCGCGCTTGCCTAGCCGGTTCGCGATGATGGCGTCCATGGAGCCCGTCGCCACCCCGGATGCCGTCGTCTTCGACAACGACGGCCTGCTGCTCGACACCGAGTCGGTCTGGACCCGTGCCGAGCAGGATCTCTTCGCTCGCCGCGGCGCCGAATTCACCCCGGCGGACAAGCGGGTACTGGTCGGCACCTCGGCGGCGATCGCGGGCGGGGTGCTGGAAGAGCGTCTCGGCGAGCCGGGCCGGGCCGAAGCGCTGATCGAGGAGCTGAACGAGCTGGTCGTCGCCGAGCTCGAGCATGGGGTGGAGGCGATGATCGGGGCCCGGGAGCTGCTGGCCACCCTGCGCGGCCGCGGCACTCCGATCGGCCTCGTCTCCAACTCCCCGCTCGTCTTCGTCGCCCGCTCGCTGGAACTGGTCGGCTTCGCCGGCCACTTCGATGTCGTCCTCAGCGCCCACGAAGTGGCGGCGCCGAAGCCGGCACCGGACCCCTACCTGGAGGCCTGCCGGCGGCTCGGGGTCGAGCCCGGTCCGGGGGTGGTGGCGCTGGAGGACTCGCCGACCGGCGTGGCCGCGGCGCGGGCGGCGGGGCTGACCGTGATCGGCGTGCCCTCGATCGAGGGAGTCGCGCTCGAGGAGGCCCATCACCTGGCCGACTCGCTGCTCGACGCGGTGGTCGCCGACCGGCTCGCCCTCTGAGCGCAGCCAGGTCACAGCTCTAACCCTAAACCTCAGGCTTAGACTCTGACTAGCCGGCGAGGATTCGCCGTCGCCGCAGGATCCGCTCGCAGGTTTCCAGCAGCTCCCGGACCTGGTGCGCCTGGGCCGCGGTCAGGGCGCCCCCCAGGGCGGCGTTCGCCGCCTCGCCGGCCTCGCCGCGGCGGTTGGACAGCGTTGCCATGTCCTCCTCGTGCCCGGGGTCGGTCTTCGCGCCTTTCATCTCGACCAGGAGCGCCTCCAGTCCGACTCGCAGCTGCAGCGCCGCCGTCCGCTCACGGCCGCCGTCGAGGTCGGCCCGGGCGCGCAGGAGCAGCCCCTCGCAGACGGGAACCTGCTCGCGCCCGCCGAGCACCGCCGCCACCCTTTCCTGAGGGCGCAGGTCCTCCTCGCGCTGGCGCCGGCGCGAGGCGCCGTTGGCCCAGACGTCGACCTCCCGGGCGGTGGCGAAACGGCTGTCGGCGACCTCCTCGCCGTCGCCGTAGCCGATTCGCACCGCGACCGCGCGCTCCGGCGCCAGCTGCAGTCCCTGGGGGTCGGCAGCGGCAACCGCGTGCGCATGGAGGGCGCGGTTGAGCAGCGCGATGCCGTCGGCAACGAGGACGTCAGCGGTGTCCGCCGCCTCGGTCGCCTCGTCGAGCCAGCGGGCCGCGTCCTCCTCGCTCTCGAAAGGCGCGAAGGCCCGCACCGCGGTCACCCGGGCCAGCGGCAGGGTGGAGGGGTCGGCGCCGGGCTCGACCTTGCGCGCCCGGCGCCGGCGCCGCGCCGGAGGGGCGGGTGCCCCCAGAGCCTTCACCACGAGCACGCTTTCCTCGGCACCGGCACGGGCCAGATAGCGGCCGTCGGCCAGCGGCAGGGAGCCGGCGAAATCGAACTGCGCGAATCCGAATAGCTTGGCCAGAGGTTGGGATTCTCCCGGTCGGGCGGGCTGTGTGCCGAGTGGTCTTTGGGGCCGCGCGAATCGCGTGCGAGGGAGGGGTCTGGGTGTCCTCCATTCGAATTCAGTCGCGCCCGCTGAAGCGGGCTGCTCCGCAACATGCTGCTCGCCTATGGCGAGCAAATGACAGATTGCATATCGCGGCCGTTCGGCCACATTCGAATGGAGGACACCCAGACCCCTCCAGCGACACGCCCCGCCGGGAGCGCCCAGGGTTCAGAAGCTCCACCCCGCTTGAGCGAGGCGACGCCCCCCGGCTTTTGCTTGAGCTTCCGCACCCTGGGTCGTCCACGGAGCGCGTTGCGTTGGAGGGAGGTCGGTACCCCTCCTATGCAGAAGCTGCGAAGCAATCTGATTCCTCGCCCGGACCCTCAGGACTCGATTCAGCTGCGCGACGGATTCTGATGGAGGGGTACCGACCTCCCTCCCTCGAACGCCTCTCGAGTCGATCTAGTCTTCGCCGGCGGCGCTGCCGGCTGCCTTCTTCTCGTCCGGCAACGAGAACCGCGACGGCTTGATCGGGACCTCGGGATTTTCGATCTGGCCGAGGCGGCCGATCAGGCGTTGCCACTGGTCCGGTTTGAGCAGCGCCGAGAACTGCGCTTCGAGCGAGCCACCTTCGAGCGCGTGGTAACCGATGTGGACATGGTCGTAGTGGTCGGCCATCGCGAAGCTGGTTTCGCCGGGCAGGTCCTCGAGCGAGATCACCTGGTGCGGCTGCATCGTGCCCTGTAGCGCCAGCACGTCGTGGATCAGTTCGTCGGTCATCGTCCCCGGGCCCTGGTTGCCGGTGACCGGTGTGCCATTGATGACGGCTATGTCGACCGCGTCGCCGGTGCTGTGCTCGGAGACGTTGCCGGAGGTGGTGAGGAAGCTGTGGCCGCACTTGAGCGCGGTGATCGTCAGCTTGAAGCCCTTCGAGCGCAGGTACTCGAGCATCGCCAGGATGCGGCGATCGATCTGGCCGGTGGCGATGTCTTCGCGACCGCAGGTGTAGATCGAGAGGCCTTCGTCGGCCAACACCCGTTTCTGCAGCGCCTCCTTGGAGAGCAACAGGACGCCGGCGCCGCTGAGGCGGGAGGTGAAGGGGTTCTTGCCCTTGGCGCGGTAGATCGCCGTCGCCTCCAGCAGCTTCCAGCCGTCGAGGATCGGCTTCGGGTCGATCCGCGGTGCGCCCTTGCCGGCCGGGCGGATCGAGAAGTTGAGATGGGGGTCGACACCCTCGCTGCCGGCCCCGATGCGGGCCAGGACGGTGCCGGCGATCACCTTCGAGCCGACTCGCAGCGAGCCGTCTTTGACGGCTGGAGCGGCACTGGCGCTGGCGGCGGTTTCGGCCTCTTGCCCGTCGCCACTGCCGCGGTCTGGCAGCGCCCGCAGGCGCGGACGCAGATCCTGACTTTCGACCGGCAGTCGCTGCTTTTTGCCGTTCGGCGTCACGACCAGGCGGTGGTCGCGGACCACCTCACCCAGTTCGGCGTAGGTGTAGCGGTTGCCGTAGGTGTCTTCGAGGACGATGAACTTGCCCAGCTCGGGGGAGCTGCCGAGCTTGCGGATGATGCCGTCGTTGACGGCGACTACCGGCGCTCCCTGCTTGGCGAAGATGTTGATCCCGCGCCGGGTCGGCGAGGAGGAGATCACTTCCGCCGCGCCGCCGGAAGCCGCGGCGTCACCGGAGCTCTTCAGTGCCGCCCGGGCCGAGATGTCGTCGGCGTAGCGGGCGTCCGCGGCGACCGGGAAGTGCGCCCCCTCGGTCAGCCCCGTCAGCGAGCCGACCAGGTCTGACGGCAGCTTCCCGTAGGCGCGCGCGTAGAGCAGCACCTCCTGTACGTACCAGTCGGCGTGGTTGTAGGCGAAGATCGCGCCGTAGAGATCCTTGTTGCCGCCGGCGGCTTTGAGGTAGCTGGCCGCGGCGCAGATCGCGTCGACCGGGTTGTAGGGGTCTTTGCGCCCGTCCCCGTTGGCGTCGACGCCGTACATTTCCCAGCTCGAGGGCAGGAACTGCATCCAGCCGACGGCGCCCGCGCTGGAGAGGTTGAGGTTGGTTCCAAACCCGGTCTCGATTTTGTTGATCGCGGCCAGCACCTCCCAGGGGATCCCGTATTCGGTTCCGCAGGCCTGGTAGATCGGCAGCAGGAAGGGCGGGATCTCGAAGGAGTCGATGACGAAGTTGGGGACGCCGATCGGGGCCGGACCGAAGGGCGCGATCGTGGTCGTCGGGTTGGCGGCGGTGGGTGAGCCGCCGGAGCCGAACTGGGAGCCGCCGTCGCCGCCGCCGGCCAGGGGCTGGTCGCCGCCGCCGGTCGCGCTCGGGGCCTTGACCCCGCCGCCGGAGCTACCACCACCGCTGGCGTCGCCGAGGCTCTCGTTATGAGTGACGCTGTCGCCGCCGGCTTCGCTGCCGTCGATCGTGGCGCCCTTCTTGACGCCGCTCTCCTTACGAAGGGCGGGAGTGGGCGCGGTTGCTGCAGGGGCAGGCACCGGGGTCGCGACGGTGGCGCCGCTAGGCGCCACGGTGGCCTCGCTGGTGCCGGTCGGGGTGGTGCAGTCCGGGTCGGCGAGGTCGATGAGGCCGTCGGCGTCGTCATCGAGGCCGTTGGCGCAGGCCGGGGCCTGCAGCGAGGGGACCGCGGTCGTGGTCGTGGCGACGGAGGGTTCGGTCGGCGCGCCTTCGGCCACGCGGGTCGGCACCGGCCATCCCCACGCCAAGGGCCGACAGCGCCAGGAAGCTGGCGAGTGCTACCAGTAGTGCGATCTTGGCTCTCATCCCAATTGGCCTCGGTACCCGCAGCCACGGACCGCGGAAACCGCTCCGCTCCCTCCCCATCCCGCAGGCCTGCCCACGGTATCCGTTGGTCCAGGGGCACGCAACGGCCGCAGCCGTCCCCCAACATGGCCTTAACCATCACTGGATTCATACCCGATCAACTTAATCAAGATTGGTGCCATCCCTGCAGTCGGCAGGGTTTCAGCTGGGCCGGATGGGCTCGTTAAGCTGATGTCAACCAACTGCGAAAGGTGGCGGCGTGAGTTTGGAGCAGGATGATCAGGACGGCTTGCGGGCCCGCAGCGAGCAGGCGATCGGTGAGATCGCCCAGGCGCTGATCGAGAACCCGACCCTGCACAACGCGATTTCCGCCGCCTTCGGTGCCCGCGAGAAGGCGATCGAGGCCCAGCAGGCGGCGATGGGGGCGTTGAATCTCTCTTCGGCGACCGACCTCGAACGCCTGGAGCGACGCCTGCGCTCCTTCTCTCAGCGGCTGGAGGAGGTCGAGGAGCAGCTCGACGATCTCAGTCGCGAGCTCGGGGCGATGCGGCGCGAGAGCGGCGAAGAAAACCCCAAGAAAGTGCAAAGACTAACCCTCGACTTTAGGCTTAGAGTTAGTCCTGCTGAGGTAGCTGTCGGAAGCGCCGCAGCGGCGCTCCTCCCGATTTAGCGGCAGCCTCGATTCGATCGTCGTCCGCCTGGTCGCCGCTGGCGCTCTCGGCGACGATGAGGACAGCGGCGATCGCCAGGTCGAGCTCACGGCGACGGAGAACAGGGTCGCGGTCTGCATGTCGGCCGCGTCGACCCGCTCGGCGTAGGGCGCCGGCTCGGCGCGGCCGCCCCGGTGCAGGGACGTCGAGGCTGGCGACGATCGCCGGTCGCGTTGCCCGCCCAGGCTCCTCCTGCAGTCGCGCGGTCAGGCCCGCGGTCGGGCAGGACCGCCGCCCCCACACCGCCGCCGGCCCAGGCGTGCGCCTCGAGCACCGTCAAGAGGTCACCGGGCTCGGGCTCCGGCTCGATCGCGACGCAGGTGCCGACTCGGATCGCCCGTCGCACGCCCAGCTCGGCCAGGTCGGCAAGGACCAGCGCCGCGCTGGGCCCGCCCATCCCGGTTGCCTGTATAGAGAGTCGCGGCCGGCCGGGGTCCGACCCGAGTAGCCCCAGAGGCCACGCGCATGGTTGCTCATCTTCGGCTCCTCGAGCAGCGCCTGGGCCAGCATCAGCGCCCGCCCAGGGTCCCCGACCAGCACCGCATCGGCGGCGATCGGGGCGGTTGGGCGCAGTCGGAACGGCATCTGCGGCCGAGCCTAGCCACTTATGAGAAACGAGCTGTTGGGATTTCCTCCAGCCGTCTAAACACAGCCTGGCGAGCCGAATTTACGGTGATCTCGAATCGCCAACCCGCGACCGCCGGAGTCCGCTCCGGTGGGCATAGGAGGATTTTGATGAGAAAGAAGATGGGGATCGCCGTGGCGTTAACGGCGTTTGCCGCGCTGGTGTTGCCTGGAGCGGCATCGGCGGAAACCGTGGCCGAAACGGTGACCACCAAGGCGAGCGAGCTGAACATGGTCTGGGTCGGCATCGCCTGCGTCCTGGTGTTCCTGATGCAGGCCGGCTTCATGTTCTTGGAGATCGGCTTCTCGAGGCAGAAGAACGTCGGAACGGGTGTCGCCAAGATCCTCGTCAACTTCGCGATCGTGACGATCGCCTGGTGGGCGGTCGGCTACGGCATCGCCGAAGGCGGCAATGGAGAAGGCGGCATTCCGGGGACCAAGATCTTCGGTGGTAGTGGGTTCTTCTTCCACTTCGGCCAGATGGTTGCGGGGGAAGCCGTCACCGGCGAAGCCGCGATGCTGATGCTCTACGGGCTCGCCTTCTGCGCCGTCTCGCTGGCGATCGTCTGGGGTACGACCCTGGAGCGGATCAAGTTCGGGGCGTACGTGATCTACGCGGCCGTGTTCGGCGCGATCATCTACCCCCTGATCGCCCACGGCGTCTGGGGCGGCGGCTTTCTCGGCGACGTCGGCGGCAAGCCGGTGATGGACTTCGCGGGCTCCTCGGTGGTCCACCTCACCGGTGCGACCGGGGCGCTGGCGGCGCTGCTGCTGCTCGGCCCGCGGATCGGCAAGTACGACGCCAACGGCAAGCCGCGGGCGATCCCTGGGCACTCGATGCCGCTGGTCGGCCTCGGCGTGATCATCCTCTGGATCGGTTGGTTCGGCTTCAACGGCGGATCGACCTTCGGCACCGAAAACAATCTGTTCGGCGAGGTCATGCTCAACACCCAGCTGGCCGCGGCCGCCGGCGTCGTCGGCGCCTGTATCGCGATCTGGCTGAAGAGCAGGACGCTGGACGTCGGCATGGCCGGCAACGGCGCGATCGCCGGCCTGGTTGCGATCACCGCTCCGTCGGGTTTCGTCGAGTACTGGGCGGCGCCGATCATCGGCCTGCTGGCCGGCCTGATGGTCGTCTTCGCGGTGCTGGCGATCGACAAGCTCCTCGACGATCCGGTCGGCGCCCTCTCGGCGCACGGTCTGGCCGGAATTTTCGGCACGGTCTCGGTCGGCATCTTCGCCTCGCCGAGGCTGATCTCAGAAGGCGCCGGGCCGGGTATCTGGTACGCCATCTTCGGCGATGCCAAATTCAGTTCGGCCCTCGGTCAGCTGGGCGTGCAGGCACTTGCCTGCGTGTTCACGTTCGTGGTCGTGTTCGCGATCTCGATCGCCACGTTCGCGTTCATCAAGGCGACCGTCGGCCTCAGGGTCAGTCCCGAGGAAGAGGACGCCGGAATCGATATCTCCGAGCACGGGATGTATGGATATCCGGAGGTCTTCATCCCGCAGCCGGAGTACTCGACCGGTCTGGAGTTCGGGACACCGGCGCCGCCGGTCGCGGCAACCACGCCGGCGACCGTCAATCCGATGACTACGACCGAGCCATAGGAGGCCTGGACGCATGAAAAAGATAGAGGCGTTCATCCGCCATGAGGCGTTCGAGCCGATCCGGGCCGAGTTGCTCGACAAGGGATTCCCGTCCCTGTCGATCATCGAGGCCAAGGGTTCGGGCCGTCAAAAAGGAATCGTCGAGCGGTACCGCGGCTCGACCCTCACCGTCAATGTCCGGCCGAAGGTGAAGCTGGAGATCGTCGTCGAGGACAAAGACAAACCGATCGTCGTCGAGACGATCCTCAAACACGCCCGTACGGGCGAGGTGGGAGACGGCAAGATCTTCGTCATCCCGGTGGAGGAAGCGATTCGCATCCGCACCGGCGAGGGTGGGGAGCCGGTCCTACAGCTGCATGAGGAGTCGGAGATGCCGAGCTAGGCACGGCCGGGGGAGGGAGCGGATGCCCCTCCCCCGGAAGCCGTCGCGCAGCTGGTCGCACGGCGTGGACGCGGGGCCCCGTCCCTGAGCTTCCGGGGGAGGGGCATCCGCTCCCTCCTGGACAGTGGCTAGCCTCGGGTGGCGATGGCTGATGAGCGGATATCGCTGAGTGAGGCGGCGAGGCGGTCCGGGGTTCCGGCCAGCACCCTCAAACGCTGGGCCGAGGAGAAGATCGTGCCGGTCCGGCGCGGCCGTTGGACCGCTACCGCGGCCGCCCAGGCCCGGGTCGTGGCGCGGATGCGCGAGCGCGGCTACTCGCTGGAGGACCTGCGCGAGGCCGGCCGCGAGGGCCGCCTCGCCTTCGGCTTCACCGAGGAGCTGTTCAGTGAGGACGGGGAGGGCGGGATGACGCTGACCGCGGTCGCCAGGGAGACCGGGCTGGAGCCGGAGCTGATCGAGCGGATCCTCATCATCCTCGGCACCCCGAAGGGGCGCCAGCGCAACCTCGGCCCCGAGGACGTAGCCGCCCTGCGTCACTGCGCCCGCGTCCTTGCCGCCGGCTTCCCGCTCGTCGCCTTCCTGCAGCTGGTCCGCGTCTACGTGCAGTCGATGCGCCGCATCGCCGACGCGGAGGTCCGCCTCTTCCACCTCTACGTGCACGAACCGCTGATCCGCGACGCCGTCCCCGAGCTGGAGATGGCGGCGGAGATGGGCGAGCTGGCGGCCGACATCCTGCCCCTGGCGGCGCCGCTGACCGAGTACCTCCACAACCGCTACCTGCGCTTCTTCCTCGAGCAGGACGTGGTCGGCCACATGGAGTCGGGGCTCGACGCCAACACAGCCGAAATCGAGCTGGGCCAGGTGACCATGACCCTCTGCTTCATCGACCTCACCGGCTTCACCCGATACACCGAGGAGGAGGGGGACATGGAGGCGCTCGACGTGATCGAGAACTTCGTCGAGACGGTCGAGGCGACCCTGCCCCGCGAGGCGACGATCGTGAAGACGATCGGCGACGAGGTGATGGTCGTCTCCCCCGACGCCGCCTCGCTGACCGAGTGGGCCGTCGGGTTCCTGCGCCGTTTCCCCCGACGTCCGCAGCCGCGAGTCGGCATCCACTGCGGCGAGGCGGTCTATCGCGACGGCGACTACTTCGGCAGCCAGGTCAATCTCGCCCACCGCGTCGTCAACCGCGCCCTCGCCGGGGAGGTGCTCGTCACCGATCGCGTCGCGGCGGCGATCGAGGCGCGCGATCTGCTCGAGCTGGAGCCGATCGGACAGGTCAGCCTCAAGGGCTTCCCCGTGCCCACCGACCTCTTCGTCGTTCGCTCCGCCAGCTGAGCGCGCGCTCCTAGACTCAGGGTGTGGACGCCGACCAGATGCTCGAGCGGGTGCTCGCCGGGGGGCTGATCGCACCCGGTGGCCCGGTTGTGGCGATGCTCTCGGGTGGCCGCGACTCGGTCTGCATGCTCGACCTCGCCGTACGTGGGGCCGGGGCGGAGGCGGTGACGGCGCTGCACCTCAACTACGGCTTGCGCGACGACTCCGACGAGGATGAGAGCTACTGCGCCGATCTCTGCGCCTCACTCGGGGTCACGCTGGCGGTCGAGCGGCCGCGGCGCCCCGAGGGCCCCGGCAACCTGCAGGCCTGGGCGCGCGACAGTCGCTACGCGGCTGCCGCCGCGATCGCCCAGCGCGACGGGGCGACGATCGTCACCGGCCACACCGCCGACGACCAGGTCGAGACCATCCTCTACCGCCTCGCCTCCTCGCCCAGCCGCCGTGCCCTGCTGGGGATGCGGCCCCACGACGGGATGCTGGCGCGGCCGCTGCTCGGCTGCACCCGGGCCGAGGTGACCGCCTACTGCGAGCAGCGCGGCCTCGCCTGGCGCGAGGACTCCAGCAACGCCGGCTCGGCTTTCGCCCGCAACCGCGTCCGCCACGGCCTGCTGCCGGAGCTGGAGAAGATCCACCCGGCCGCGGCCCAGAACGTTCTGCGCACGGCCTCGCTGCTGCGCGACGAGGCGCAGGTGCTCGATGCTCTGGTCGACGCCGAGGTCGACGGCGCGTCCGGCTCGGCCCGCGGCACCGTCGCGCTGGCACGCATGGCGGAGCTGGCGCCGGCGCTGCGCCGGCTCGTGCTCCAGCGCCTGGCCGATCGTGCCGCCGGCCGGCCGGTCCCGGGCGCCGCCCGCTTCGCCGAGCAGGTCACCGGCCTGCGCCGTACCGGCACCGCGACGCTCGACCTCGGCGGCCATGTCCGCGCCGTGGTCGAGGCCGGCGTGCTCAGTTGCTCTCTATATCTAGACTGCGGCGAGTGAGCGACCGTGCGATCGGCGAGACCCTCGTCGCCCAGGAGGACCTCAGGCGCCGGGTTGCGGAGCTGGGGGCCGAGGTCAGCCGTGACTACGAGGGCCGAGAGCTGGTCATGGTCGGCGTCCTCAAGGGCGCGGTGCTGTTCCTCGCCGACCTGATGCGCAGCATCGACGTTCCCTGCGAGATCGACTTCATGGCGGTCTCCAGCTACGGCTCGCAGACCGACTCCTCGGGCGTCGTCCGCATCCTCAAGGACCTCGACGCGCCGATCGAGGGTCGCCACGTGCTGATCGTCGAGGACATCATCGACTCCGGCCTCACCCTCCACTACCTGATGCGCAACCTGAAGGCGCGCAACCCGGCTTCGCTCGAGGTCTGCGCGCTGTTGACCAAGCCGGACCGCCTCCGCGTCGACCTCTCGCCGCGCTACGTCGGGTTCGAGATTCCCAACCGGTTCGCGATCGGCTACGGCCTCGACCACGCTCAGCGGTACCGCAATCTCGATTACGTGGCCGCTCTCGTCGAGTAGGACGGGCAAACCCCCCTGGTACGCTGATTTCACCCTTGAGGCGTTTTTTCAAAAGCGCGGCATTCCCGATCCTGCTGGTGGTCATCCTGGCCTTCCTCGCGCAGCACTGGATCAGTGGCGGCTCGGGCACGGAAGCGCCCTCCTACAACCGTCTGGTCAACCCCCAGAACGGGCTGATCGTCAGCGGCAAGATCGAAGAGGTTTCGCTCAACACGAAGGACAACACGCTCGACGTCAAGAAGACGAACGGCGAAAGCTTCTCAACGGGCTACCCGCCCAATACCGAGCAGAGCCTCCTCAATACGCTCGACAACGCGCCCGACGTGAAGACGACGGTGCACGGGTCCGGCAGCAACGGCCTGCTCTCGCTGCTCACCTTCATCCTCCCCTTCGTCCTCTTCCTCGGTTTCTGGATCTTCCTCATGAACCAGATGCAGGGCGGCGGCTCGCGGGTGATGAACTTCGGCAAATCGAAAGCGAAGAGGATGTCCGTCGACGCGCCGAAAATCACCTTCCGCGACGTCGCCGGTGTCGATGAGGCGGTGCAGGAGCTGGAGGAGATCAAGGAATTCCTCGAGAACCCGAAGAAGTTCCAGGCGCTCGGCGCCCGGATCCCCAAGGGCGTCCTGCTCTACGGCCCTCCCGGCACCGGCAAGACGCTGCTGGCCCGCGCGGTCGCCGGCGAGGCCGGCGTCCCCTTCTTCTCGATCTCCGGCTCGGACTTCGTCGAGATGTTCGTCGGCGTCGGCGCCAGCCGCGTCCGCGACCTCTTCGAGCAGGCCAAACAGAACTCCCCCTGCATCATCTTCATGGACGAGATCGACGCCGTCGGCCGCCACCGCGGCGCCGGCATGGGCGGCGGTCACGACGAGCGCGAGCAGACCCTGAATCAGCTTCTCGTCGAGATGGACGGCTTCGAGATGAAGGACAACATCATCCTGATCGCGGCCACCAACCGGCCCGACATCCTCGACCCGGCGCTGTTGCGGCCCGGCCGCTTCGACCGCCAGGTTGTAGTCGACCGTCCCGACCGCAAGGGCCGCAAGAAGATCCTCGAGGTCCACACCCGTGGCAAGCCGCTGGCTCGCGAAATCGACCTCGACACTCTGGCCGGCCAGACCCCCGGCTTCACCGGCGCGGACCTCGCCAACCTGATCAATGAGGCCGCTCTGCTGACCGCCCGCTCCGGCAACCGCGAGGTCAGCATGAAAGAGCTCGAGGAGGGGATCATGCGGGTGATCGCCGGCCCTGAGAAGAAGACCCGGGTGATGAGCGAGAAGGAGCGCCTGATCACGGCATATCACGAGATGGGCCACGCGATCGTCGGCCACCTCCTGCCCAACTGCGACCCGGTCCACAAGGTCTCGATCATCAGCCGCGGCCAGGCACTCGGCTACACCATCAGCCTGCCGACCGAGGACAAGTTCCTCACCACCCGCGCCGAGCTGACCGACACGATGGCGATGACCCTGGGCGGTCGCGCCGCCGAGGAGATCATCTTCGGCGAGATCACCACCGGCGCCTCCAACGACCTCGAAAAGGTGACCGAGACGGCGAAGCAGATGGTGATGCGCTTTGGCATGTCCGAGCGCCTCGGCCCCCGCGTCTTCGGTCACGACCGCGGCCAGCCCTTCCTCGGCCGCGAGTTCTCCTCCGAGCCCGACTACTCCGACGAGATCGCCCGCGAGATCGACGACGAGATCCGCCGCATCGTCGAGAGCGCCCACCAGACCGCGAAGAGCTTGCTCAGCGAGCGTCGCGACGACCTCGACCACATCTCCAAATTGCTGCTGGAGCGGGAGACGATCGACGCCGACCAGTTCGTGGCGCTGCTCGAGGGCAAGTCCCCCGAGGAGGTCTTCGTCGAGGACGAGGAGCCGGCCAAGCCGGCCGACCCCGACCCCGAGCCCGAACGGCCCCAGCGCGAAGGGGCACGGCCGAACCCCAGGCCCCGCCCGGGCTTCGCCGGCGGCGACGCCAGCTAGCCCTCCCGATCATGAAGTTGATGGGGGTGGTCAACGTCACCCCCGATTCCTTTTCGGATGGGGGGTTGTACCTCGATCCGCAGGCGGCGATCCGGCACGGAGTGGACCTTGCTGCGGCCGGGGCGGCGATTCTGGATGTCGGGGGGGAATCGACGCGGCCCGGGGCGGAGGAGGTGGGCGTCGAGGAGGAGTTGCGGCGGGTGGTGCCGGTCGTCGAAGGGCTCGAGGAGGTCGAGGCGCAGATCTCGGTTGATACTTCGAAGGCCGCTGTTGCGGCGGCCGCACTCGATGCCGGGGCGGAGATCGTCAACGATGTCACCGCCCTGCGCGGCGACTCGGAGATGGCGGCGCTGTGCGCGGATCGCGGCGCCACGGTGGTGTTGATGCACATGCTCGGCAGCCCTCGCACGATGCAGGAGAACCCCGTCTATGCCGACGTCGTCGCCGAGGTCAAGTCCTTCCTCACCGAGAGGGTCGAAGCGGCGTTGGCGGCCGGCATCGCCGAGGAGCGGATCTGGCTCGACCCGGGGATCGGCTTCGGCAAGACCGCCGAGCACAACCTGGAGCTGCTGCGGCGCCTGGCCGAGCTGCACGGGCTGGGCCGGCCGCTGGTCGTCGGCACCTCGCGCAAGAGCTTCATCGGCCGGGTCGACGGCTCCGACGCGGGCGAGCGCCTCGGCGGCACGATCGCCTCCTCGGTAATGGCCGCCGCCGAGGGCGCCGAGGTGCTGCGCGTCCACGATGTCGCCGAGGTCGGCCAGGCGATGGCCGTCGCCACGGCCGTCCTCGGGTAGCGTTCCAACCGATAACAGGGCAAAGGCACGGGAGAGTGGGGGTAGGTTGAGTCACGGAGGCACACGGGAACGGGATCGAGTCGAGCGCCGAGGTCGAGCTGCGCGGTCTCTCGATCTACACCCACCACGGCGTCAGCGATGCCGAGCAGGAGGTGGGTCAGAGGCTCGAGTTCGACATCTCCTTCGACGTTCCCGACTGCGACGCCGTCCTCACCGACCGGCTCGAGGACACCGTCGACTACGCCCAGGTCTGCGACATCGTCGCCCTCGCCGCGACCGAGCGCAGCTACAAGACCCTGGAGCGACTGGCCCAGGTGGTCGGCCAGCGGCTGATGGAGCGCTACGGCTGCGACTCGGTGCGGGTGCGGGTCGCCAAGCCGGAGCCGCCGCTGCCGCTGGCGATCCAGGAGGTCGCTGTCGAGGTCACCCAGGAGCGCGCGGTCGACGAGGACGAAGCCGACGCCCGCGAGGACTAGCTCTTTGCCCGTCGGCTACCTCGGCCTCGGCTCCAACGTCGGCGACTCCGCCTCACACCTGCGGGCGGCGATCGAGCTCCTGCGCGAGCGCGGGGTCGAGGTCGAGGCCATCTCCTCCACCTACGTCACCGAGCCGGTCGGCGAGGTCCTCGACCAGCCCGACTTCCTCAACGCCGCGATCCGCATCCGCACCGAGCTCGGCCCCGAGGCGCTGCTCGACCTCTGCAAGGCGGTCGAGGCCGAGCGCGGCCGCGCCCTCGACGCCCCGCGCCACAGCCCGCGCCCGCTCGACATCGACCTGCTGCTGCTCGGCGACCTCGAGCTGAAAAGCGAGCGCCTGACCCTGCCCCACCGCGAGGTCACAACTCGCCGCTTCGTTCTCGCCCCGCTGCTGGAGCTCGACCCTGACCTGACCCTCCCCGACGGCACCTCCCTCGCCGCCGCCCTGGCGGCGCTAGGCGGCGGGCAGAGAGTGCAGCGGCTCTAGCCAGGCCGCCGGGAAGACCGGGGGGGTCTTGCCGGGGTAGTCGGGGACGACGCGCATCGCCAGTTTGCCGGCGGGGCGGTTCTCGATCGCCGGGCGGAGGTCGTCGAAGGTCATCGCCAGGCGCACGGTCGGCGCGATCTGCAGGTCGGCGGCGTTGAGCTGCTCGCCGCCGAGGACGCCGGCCGCGATCCAGTCGTCGACCTGCTGCAGCATTCCCGGCAGCGCCGCCAGGTCGCGGCGCACGTTCTCGTCGCTGGCCTCGTTGAAGCGCGAGGCGAGCTTGATGATCGGCCAGGCCGTCTTCATCGCCAGGCCGATCGGGATGCCGATCTTCGCTCCCTCCGAGTAGCTGCGCAGAGGGGAGAGGTCTTTGAGGTAGGCCCAGTAGGGGATCTGGCGGAACAGGGGCTGCATCTCCTCGTCGCCGAAGCGCTCGGCCTCCTCGACCGCCGCCCGTGCGGACGGGTCGGAGGGGAAGAGCGGCGGGTCGGGCTGGATCCGGTCCAGCTCGCGTGAGATCGCCCGCGTCCCCTGCACCCGGCGCCCGTCGATCTTCAGCGCCGGCACCGTGGCGCCGGGGAAGCCGAGTGCGCGGACGACGAGCTTGGAGATGACCGGCAGCAGGTCGACGCGCTTGTAGGCGATGCCCTTTTGCTCCAGCAGCAGCCGCCCGATCATCGCCGCGTGGGAGCCGGGGAAGACGTAGAGGCGCGCATCCACGGGCCGATCCTATGCTTTGACGATGCTCCTCGCGGTCGACGTCGGCAACACCCAGACCCACCTCGGTGCTTTCGAGGGCGAGGAGCTGGTCGAGCACTGGCGCTTCCAGACCCGCTCGGGGGCGACCGGGGACGAGCTGGCGGAGCGGATCGCCGGCCTCTTCGCACTCTCGGGGATGGCCTTCGGAGACGTCGACGCGGTCTGCGTCTCCTCGGTGGTGCCGCCGCTCGGCAGCCAGTTCGAGCAGCTGGCGCGGCGCTACCTCGACGCCGAGTGCCTGGCGATCGGCCCCGGCGTCAAGACCGGGATGCCGATCCGGATCGAGAACCCGCTCGAGGTCGGCGCCGACCGTCTGGTCAACGCGATCGCCGCCTACGACCGCTTCGGCGAGGCCTGCGTCTCGGTCGATTTCGGCACCGGGATCAACATCGACGCCGTCTCCGCCGACGGCGAGTACCTCGGCGGCGCGATCGGCCCCGGCCTCGCCCCCTCGCTCAGCGCCCTGATCGATAGGGCGGCCCGGATCTCCCGCATCGACCTCGAAGAGCCGCGGGAGGCGATCGGCCGCTCGACCCGGGCGGCGATCAACTCCGGCTTCATCTTCGGATTCGCCGGCCTGATCGACGGCCTCGTCCGCCGGATCGAAGAGGAACTGCCGAACCCGAAGGTGCTCGCCAGCGGCGGCTACGCCGCGAGCGTCGTCCCCTTCACCGAGACGATCGACGAGGTCGATGACCTGCTGACCCTGAAAGGGCTGCGGCTGATCCATGAGCGCAACCGCTGAGCCCGCGGGTGGCCAGCCGCCTCTGACCGACCCCTTCGAGATCGGCGGCGTGCCGATCTCCAACCGCGTCCTGCTGGCGCCGCTGGCCGGGATCGGCAACTGGTTCGTGCGGCTGCAGGCGAAACGCCACGGTGCCGGCCTGGCGGTCTCGGAGATGGTCTCCAGCTTCGCCCTGCACTACCGCAACGAGCGCACCCTGCGCGAGCTGATGCGGATCCACCCCGACGAGCACCCGGTCTCGGTCCAGCTCTTCGGCCACGACGCCGAGGTGATGCGCTCCGGCGCCGCGATCGCCGCCGAGGCCGGGGCCGATCTGATCGACATCAACATGGGATGCCCGGTGCCGAAGGTGCGCAAGACCGGCGCCGGAGCCCAGCTTCTGCGCGACCCCGAGCTGGCCCTGGCCCTGGCCCGCGGCGCGATCGCGGGCGGGGGAGGGGTGCCGGTGACGGTGAAGCTGCGCTCCGGGATCGAGGCCGGCGACCGCTCCGGCTTCGAGCTGGCCGTGCGCCTCGCCGAGGAGGCCGGCGTCGCCGCGATCGGCTTCCACCCGCGCGCCGCGACCAAGGGCCACAAGGGAGCGCCGGACTACGAGCTGACCCGCGAGCTGGTCGAGCGCGTCGAGGTGCCGGTGATCGTCTCCGGCGGCCTCTCCAGCGCCGACGCCGCCCGCCGCGCCTACGAGGAGTCCGGCGCCGACGCGGTGATGATCGCCCGCGGCTCGCTCGGCAACCCCTGGCTGTTCGAGGAACTGACCGGCCGGCGCCAGGGCCCGCCCGAGCGGGCGGAGGTCGCCGCGGAGCTTCTCTGGGTGATGGACGGGGCCGAGGAGCACCTCGGCAGCGAGCGCGCCGAGCGCTACCTGCGCAAGTTCTACCCCTGGTACCTGGAGCGCCTCGAGGCTCCCCAGGCGGTCATCGACGAGCTCCAGCGCAGCGCCGATCTCGGCCGCGCCCGGACCCTGGTTACCGCTCTGGCCCGGCCTTTGGCCACGCTTTCCTGAGCAAGCGATCGGCCTCGCTATATTTCCGCGCTCCCTGCAACCAAAGCGAGGTAGCGCAAAGTGAGTCGTCAGGCGGTTATCACCCCAGAGGGTCTCGAGAAACTCAAAGAGGAGATCGAGCACCTCTCGACGACCAAACGCCGCGAGGTGGCGGCGCGGATCAAGGAGGCGCGCGAATTCGGCGACATCTCCGAGAACGCCGAATACGACGACGCCAAGAACGAACAGGCTCTGCTCGAGGGCCGGATCGCCCAGCTCGAAGAGCGCCTGCGGCGTGCCCTCGTGATCGACGAGAAGTCGCTAAATACC
Source organism: uncultured Solirubrobacterales bacterium (assembly GCA_963727985.1). Lineage (GTDB taxonomy): Bacteria > Actinomycetota > Thermoleophilia > Solirubrobacterales > 70-9 > VAYN01. The sequence goes on from CAVSIL010000001.1 coordinate 85,692, forward strand.
GACGAGGTCGGCTTCGGCTCGGTCGTCCACGTCAAAGACCAGAAGACCGGCGATTCGCAGAAGTTCCAGATCGTCGGCTCCACCGAGGCCAACCCGGTCGAGCACAAGCTCTCGAACGAGTCGCCGATCGGCAAAGCCCTGGTCGGCCGCAAGCGCAACGACATCGTCACCGTCGAGGTGCCGCGCGGCCCCAAGAAGAAACTGAAAATCACGAAAATCGACAAAGTCTGACGCCCGATAGGGTCGGCCCGCGATGAGCGAGCCAGCCGAGCCCAAGCTTTCCGACGTCCTTCGCGACCGGCGCGAGAAGTTGGGGCGGATCAGGGATGCCGGCATCGAGCCGTTCCCGCACGAGTTCTCCCAGCGCGAGGACATCGGCGAGGTGCGGGCCGCCCACGAGGGCCTGGCGGCGGGGATGGAAACCGAGTCGCGCCATCGCGTCGCCGGCCGCATCGTCGCCCGCCGCGGTCACGGTAAGGCATGCTTCTTCGACCTCCGCGACGGCAGCGGCCAGGTCCAGCTACACGCCCGCGAGGACCTGCTCGGTGAGGAGGCATTCGCGCTGCTGGTCGACCTCGACCTCGGCGACATCATCGGTGCCGAGGGCACGGCGATGGCGACCCGGCGTGGCGGCGAGCTCTCGCTGGCGATCGACCACTGGCGCCTGCTGGCCAAGAGCCTGCGGCCGCCGCCCGACAAGTTTCACGGGCTCGAGGACACGGAGGTCCGCTTCCGCCGCCGCGAGCTCGACCTGATCGCCAACGAGGACAGTCGCCGCATCTTCCGGACCCGGGCCCGCACCGTCAGCGAGATCCGCCGCTGGCTCGACGAACACGGCTACACCGAGGTCGAGACCCCGGTCCTACAGCCGCTCTACGGCGGTGCCCTGGCCCGCCCCTTCACCACCCACCACAACGCCCTCGACCGCGACCTCTATCTGCGCATCGCCACCGAGCTCTACCTCAAGCGCCTCGTCGTCGGCGGCATCGACCGCGTCTACGAGCTCGGCAAGGACTTCCGCAACGAGGGGGTCTCCCACAAGCACAACCCCGAGTTCACGATGCTCGAGTGGTACGAGGCATATGCCGACTACGAGAAGACCGCCCACGACCTCGAGCTGCTGGTCTCCGAGGTCGCCGAGCGAGTGCTGGGGACGACCAAGGTGAAGCGCGGCGAGGCCGAGATCGACCTGGCGCCGCCCTGGCGCCGGATCACGATGCGCGAGGCGATCCTCGAGCGGGCCGGCATCGACATCGCCGAGCACCCGACCCGGGAGGCGCTGGCGGCGGCGATGGGAACCAAGCCCGACCCGGCCGAGGGTTGGGGCAAGCTGGTCGACGGCCTCTTCTCGCGCGAGGTCGAGCCGGCGCTGATCGAGCCCACCTTCGTCCTCGACTACCCGGTCGAGCTCTCGCCCTTCGCCAAGGCCCACCGCTCCGCCCCGGGCCTGGTCGAGCGCTGGGAGGCCTTCGTCGGCGGGGTCGAGATCGCCAACTCCTTCAGCGAGCTCAACGACCCCGACGAGCAGCGCCGGCGCTTCGAGCAGCAGGCCGCCGAGACCGCCCGCGGCGACGAAGAGGCGCAGCCCTACGACGAGGCCTTCATCGAGGCGCTCGAACAGGGGATGCCGCCAACCGGCGGGGTCGGGCTCGGAATCGACCGCCTGGTGATGATGCTGACCGGGGTCGGCAGCCTGCGCGAGGTGCTGCTCTTCCCGGCAATGAAGACGTAACGACCGGCGAAGGGCTCGGGACCGGACTGACGGTCTCGGTAGAGTTACGGAATACATGGACGCCTGCCGATAACGAGGGGCGTCTGCCGGTACTAACCCGGGCCAACCGGGTTCGACCAAGAAGAGGAATCTTTTGTTCGAGCGATTTACCGAGAGAGCCCGCCAAGTCGTCGTCCTCGCCCAAGAGGAGGCGCGCACTCTCAAGCACAACTACATCGGCACCGAGCACATCCTGCTGGGACTGCTGCGCGAGGAGGAGGGCCTGGCCGCAAGGGTTCTCGAGTCGCTCGACATCACCGTCGAACGGGTGCGCTCGCAGGTCGTGCGCATCGTCGGTTCCGGCGAGGAGGTCACCTCCGGCCAGATCCCGTTCACGCCGCGGGCCAAGAAGGTTCTCGAGCTGGCGCTGCGCGAGGCGCTCTCGCTTGGCCACAACTACATCGGCACCGAGCACATCCTGCTCGGTCTTGTGCGTGAGAACGAGGGTGTCGCCGCCCGCATCCTGCTCGATTTCGACGCCGACTCCGACAAGATCCGCAACGAGGTGATCCGGATGCTCTCCGGCCCCGGCGGGCGCCGTCAAGGTGGCGGCGCCGGTGGCGGCGGCCAGGGCGAGGGCGGCAAAAAGTCTTCGAAACTGCTCGACCAGTTCGGTCGCAACCTCACCCGCCTCGCCGAGGAGGGCAAGCTCGACCCGGTGATCGGCCGCGAAACCGAGATCGAGCGGATCATGCAGATCCTCTCCCGCCGGACCAAGAACAACCCGGTGCTGCTGGGCGAGCCCGGCGTCGGCAAGACCGCCGTGGTCGAGGGCCTGGCCGCGAAGATCAACTCCGGCGAGGTTCCCGAGTTGCTCAAGGACAAACAGATCTACACCCTGGATCTGGCCGCCCTGGTCGCCGGCTCCAAGTATCGCGGCGAGTTCGAGGAGCGCCTCAAGAAGGTGATGAAAGAGATCACCCAGCGCGGCGACATCATTCTCTTCATCGACGAGCTCCACAACCTGGTCGGCGCCGGCGCCGCCGAGGGCGCGATCGACGCCGCCTCGATCCTGAAGCCGGCCCTGGCCCGCGGCGAGCTGCAGACGATCGGCGCGACCACGCTCGACGAGTACCGCAAGTACCTCGAGCGTGACTCCGCCCTGGAGCGCCGCTTCGCCCAGATCAAGGTCGACCAGCCCTCGCCCGAGGACACCGTGAGGATCCTCGAGGGCCTGCGCGAGCGCTACGAACAGCACCACCGGGTGACGATCAACGACGAGGCGCTGGCCGCGGCCGCCGAGCTCGCCGACCGCTACATCTCCGACCGCTTCCTGCCCGACAAGGCGATCGACCTGATCGACGAGGCCGGCTCGCGGATGCGCATCAAGTCGATGAGCACACCGCCGGTCTACCGCGACCTCGAGGAGGAAATCGAGACGACGCGGCGCGAGAAGGAGGCCGCGATCGAGGCCCAGGAGTTCGAAAAGGCCGCCAACCTGCGCGATGCCGAGCGCCAGCTGACGACGAAAAAGCGCCAGCTCGAAGACGAGTGGGCCGAGGGCGAGAACGGTGAGCGCCCGGTCGTCGGCGAAGAGGAGATCGCCGACATCGTCTCGATGTGGACCGGCATCCCCGTCTTCAAACTGACCGAGGCCGAGACCAAGAAGCTGATCCGCATGGAGGAGGAACTGCACAAGCGCGTGATCGGCCAGGAGGTCGCGATCACCGCCGTCTCCAAAGCGATCCGACGCTCCCGCGCCGGGATCAAGGACCCGAAGCGGCCGGCCGGCTCATTCATCTTCCTCGGCCCCTCCGGGGTCGGCAAGACCGAGCTCGCCCGCACCCTCGCCGACTTCCTCTTCGGCGACGAGGAGGCGATGATCCGGATCGACATGTCCGAGTACATGGAGAAGCACGCGGTCAGCCGCCTGGTCGGCTCTCCGCCCGGCTACATCGGCTACGACGAGGGCGGTCAGCTGACCGAGGCCGTGCGCCGCAAGCCCTACTCGGTGTTGCTGCTCGACGAGATCGAGAAGGCGCACCCGGACGTCTTCAACATCCTCCTGCAGATCCTCGAGGACGGGCGCCTCACCGACGCCCAGGGTCGCACCGTGGACTTCCGCAACGCGATCGTGATCATGACCTCGAACATCGGCGCCTCGGAGATCTCCAAGAACACCTCGATCGGCTTCACCGTCTCCGACGAGACCGGGATGTCCTACGGCGACATGAAGAACCGGATCATGAGCGACCTGAAGAAAGTCTTCCGGCCCGAGTTCCTCAACCGGATCGACGAGGTCATCGTCTTCCACAAGCTGGCCAAGGACGAGGTCAAGGAGATCGTCGACCTGATGATCAACCGCGTCCGCGTCCAGGTCGCCGAGCACGAACTGCAACTCGATCTGACCGAGGCCGCCAAGGATCTCCTCGTCGACAAAGGCTGGGACCCGTCGATGGGTGCCCGTCCGTTGCGCCGGGCGATCCAGCGCTACATCGAGGACCCGCTGGCCGACGAAGTCCTGCGCGCCGGGCCGATGACCCCTGGCTCGACCGTGATGGTCGACCGCGATCCCTCCGGGGACGAGGAGGACAAACCGCTGAGCCTGACGATCGTCGTCCCGAAGAAGCCGAAGCGCAAGCTGGAGAAGAAGCCCGAGCCGGAGACGGTCGGGGTCGGCGCCAAGAAGGGCGACGGCGGGCACGCGGCGGGCGACGAGGACTCCTCGCCGCACGACGACCCCGAGTCCTGAGCGCGCCCACGTGAGCGAGCCCGGCCGCGGCGCCATCGGTACCTGGAGCGGCGGCCGCTTCCTCCACTTCGGCGAGGCGATCGAGGAGGAGCGGTTGGCGGCGCTGCTGCGACCCGGCGGCGGGATCGACACGGTGCTCACAGCCGACGCCTACGGACAGGGCGAGGCCGACCTTCTGCTCGGCCGCGCCCTCGAGGGAGTCCCTCGCGAGGACTACAGCCTCGTCGGCGCCGTCGGTCACGATTTCTACGAGGGCGAGCGCAACGGCCCCAAGGGCTTCCCGCGTTTCACCGACCCCGCCCTGCGGAGTCCCGACGGCTACGCGGGCTACCTTCGGATGGCGACTGAGGCCAGTCTGGAGCGGATCGGCGCCTCCTCCTTCGATCTGCTCCTGCTCCACAACCCCGACCGCACCGGCTACTCGAGCGAGGTCGTCTGGGACGGGATGGCAGCGCTGCGCGAGGCCGGGCTGACGGCGCGGATCGGCGTCGCTCCGGGTCCCGCCAACGGCTTCACCCTCGACCTGATCGACTGCCTTGAGCGCTTCGGCGACCGCATCGATTGGGCGATGGTCATCCTCAACCCACTCGAGCCCTGGCCGGGCGAGCTCTGCCTCGACGCCGCCGCCCGCCACGAGGTCAGGGTCCTGACCCGCGTCGTCGATTACGGCGGCCTTTTCTGGAGGGACCTGCGGCCGGGCATGGAACTGGGCCGGACCGACCACCGCTGCTTCCGTCCCGACGGCTGGATTGAGGCCGGGACCGAGAAGGTGGAGGCGTTGCTCCCCTTCGCCGAGAGGGCGGGGCTGACGGCGATGCAACTGGCCTGCCAGTGGAACCTCGCCCACCCGGCAGTCGAGTGCGTGGCGCCGACCCTGATCCAGGAGGTCGGCCCCGAGGCCCGTTCGATCGAGGACAAGCGAGCCGAGCTGGGTGCTCTGCCGGCCGAGCAGCGCCTCAGCGACGAGGACGTCGCCACGATCCGGGCGATCGGCGACAACACCGGGTCGATGGTGCTGAAGGGCGCCAGCCCCGCCTTCGAGGGCGAGGAGCAGCCGGACCGCTGGGGCCTGAGTGAGGACCTCGTCGCCGCCGGCGAGCGCTGGGGCATCGACCCCGAGCGCGACCTGGTCGTCTCTGGCTGAGGGCAGTGTGGCGGCAGGAGGTCGGTACCCCTCCATCAGAAGCCGTCGCGCAGCTGGATCGAGTCCCGAGGGTTCCGGCGCGGTTCCTTGAGCTTCTGCTGGAGGGGTACCGACCTCCCTCCAACGCAGCGCGCTCCGCGGGCGTGTCGTCGGAGGGGTCTGGGTGTCCTCCATTCGAATGTGCGCGAAGCGCGCGACATGCAATCTGTCTCCTGCGCGACCTTCAGGTCGCGCTCCAACATCCGGAGCGACGCCCCCATAGGGGGCGGAGCGACAAATTCGAATGGAGGACGCCCAGACCCCTCCCCTCGCTGGGCCGGTCAGAGAGCCCGCCGCAGGCGCTCGTAGTCTGCCTCCCGTGAACCGGAAGTGGTGGACCCTTGCCGGAGCCTGTTCGGGGTTGTTCCTGCTGATGTTGGATTCGACCGTGGTGGCGTTGGCGCTGCCGGAGATCCGCCACGACGTCGGAGCCAGCAGCGAGGGGCTGCAGTGGGTGATGAACGGGTACCTGCTGACGATCGCGGTGCTGGTCGTCACCGCCGGGCGGTTGGGGGACATGTTCGGGCGCAAGCGAGTCTTCATCGCCGGCATGGCGGTCTTCGCGCTTGGCTCGGTCGTTTCCGGGCGCCGCCGGCGACCAGGTCGGGCTGATCGCCGGGCGGGTGCTGCAGGGGGCCGGGGCGGCGCCGATGCTCTCGCTCTCCCTGGCTCTCGTCTGCAACGCCTTTCCCTCGGCCGAGCAGCCGCGGGCGCTCGGCATCTGGGCGGCGGTATCGGCGGTGGCGCTTGGGATCGGGCCCCTGGCCGGCGGCGTCCTGATCGAACTCGACTGGCGGGTGATCTTCTGGATGAACCTGCCGGTGGCGGCGATCGGGGTCGCGATCACCGCCCTTGCCACGGCGGAGTCAACCGACCCTGAGGCGGGCACCCGGATCGACTGGGCCGGCCTGGCGGCGCTCTCGGTCGGGATCACGGCGGCGGTGCTGGCCCTGGTCCAGTCGAACGCCTGGGACACCGAGCTGACGGTCGCGCTGGCGCTGCTCGGGCTCGTGGCACTGGCCCTCTTCTGGCGGACGGAGCGGCGGGTCGGCGACCCGATCGTCGACTTCGCGCTGTTTCGCAACCGGCCCTACTTCGGCGCCAGCGCCGCCGCCTTCGCCCTGGTCGGCTCCTACTGGGCGGTGATGTTCTTCCAGCCGCAGTACCTGCAGGATGTGCGCGGCCACTCGCCGATCGAGGCCGGGTTGCTGATCCTGCCGGTCACGGTGCCGATGATCTTCATCTCGCCCTTCTCGGGGCGGCTGATCGGCCGTTTCGGCGCCCGCCGCCTGATGAGCGCCGGGATGGTCTGCGGCGTCGCCGGGCTGCTGTTGTTGACCCAGGTTCGAGCGGACAGCTCGCTGGCGCTGGTCCTCGGCGCCTACCTGCTGTTCGGGGTCGCCCTCGGACTCGTCTACGCGCCGATGTCGACCGCGGCGATGGCGGCGATGCCCGGGGAGAAGGTCGGGATCGCCTCCGGGGTGCTGGCGATGGACCGGGTGCTGGCCGGCGCCGTCTCCCTCGCCGCGACTGGAGCCGTCTTCCACGCCCTCCAGGCCGGCGGCGACTCCTTTGCCGCCGCGATCGCCGGTTCGACCTGGGTCGCCGCCGTGCTCTGCGCGGCCGGTGCCGGTCTCACCTGGGCCTTCGTCCGCGACCCCGGGGCGCCCGGACCAGACCCGGCGGTGGCCGGCGATCCGCCGCCCGATCAGCTCCAGCACCACCGGCACCATCGCCGGTTCCACCTCTGATGCCGTCCAAGGCGCTTTTTTGGCATCCTATGGGGAATGCCTTCACTGTCCGGGGATGAGCTCCATGAGCTTTCAGAGCGTCAAGATCCTCGACTTCTGAGGGCTCTCGATGTCGTCGCTCCGGGCGGCGCGCTGCGCGAGGGAATCGACAATATCGTCCACTCGCGGACGGGCGGCCTGATCGTCGTCGGCGACCTCGACGACATCTCTCACATGCTCTCCGGGGGCATCAAGCTCGACGTCGACTACACGCCGGCGATGCTCTACCAGGTGGCGAAGATGGACGGCGCGATCGTGCTCAACAGCGAGGCGACCACGATCGCCTGGGCCAACGTGCAGCTGATGCCCGACCCGACGATCCTCTCCTCGGAGACCGGCACCCGCCATCGCACCGCCGAGCGCGTCTCCAAACAGACCGACGCGCTGGTGATCGCCATCTCCCAGCGCCGCGACGTCGTCTCCCTCTACGTCGAGGGGACCAAGTACATCCTGCAGGAGATCCCGGCCGTGCTGGCCAAGGCCAACCAGGGCCTGGCGACGCTGGAGAAGTACCGCGAGCGGCTCGACCAGGTCTCCGGCCGCCTCACCGTGCTCGAGTTCGAGGGCGGCAGCTTCCTCCACGACGCGCTCGCCGTTCTGCAGCGGGCCGAGCTGGTGACGCGGATGGCGGTCGAGGTCGAGCGCTACATCGTCGAGCTCGGAACCGAGGGCCGGCTGATCGAGATGCAGCTGGAGGAGACGATGGTCGGCGTCGCCGCCGACAAGACGGCACTGATCCGCGACTACTCGGTCGAGGACACCGAGGGCAGTCTCGCCGCGACCCTGCAGGCGCTGAGCCGAATGCCGCACCAGGACGTGCTCGACTTCGGCCGCCTCGCTGAGCTGCTCGGCTACGACCGCAAGCTCAACACGCTCGACTTCCCGGTCGCCTCGCGCGGCTACCGGGCGCTGGGCCGGGTGCCCCGCATCCCCAAACTTGTCGTCCAGAAGATCATCCACGAGCTGGGCGGGTTGGAGGAGGTCCTGGCGGCCTCCAACGACGACCTCGCCGCCGTCGACGGAGTCGGCCCGATCCGGGCCAAGGACATCCGCGAGGGCCTGCGGCGGCTGCAGGAGGTCGACTTGGTCGACCGGTACTTACAGAGCTGACGGCGATCGACGCCGTCGAACGAAAGGAGCCACCGATTCCCGAGCTAGACGAGGCCATCGAGGCAGTCTTCGAGGAGGACATTGAATATGTCTGCGACTTCGAGGAGGGCGACAAGGTCGTCTACCCGCACCACGGGGCTGGCCTGGTGCTGAAGAAAGAGACCCGTGAGCTGATGGGCAGTGAGCGTGAATACCTCACGATCAAGATCATCCACAACGAGCTCACGGTAATGGTCCCCTGCGAAAACGCGGGCGTGGCCGGACTCCGTCGCGTGATCGACGAGGAGGAAATCAAGAAGGTCACGAACGTCCTCACCGACGAAGTCTCCGAGATGCCGAAGAACTGGAACCGGCGTTTCAAGTACAACCGCGAGAAGATCAAGACCGGCGACGTTTTCGAGCTGGCCGAGGTCGTTCGCAACCTCGCGATCCGCGAGATGGAGAAGGGCCTCTCCACCGGCGAGAAGCAGATGTACACGCGGGCCAAGAAGATCCTCGCGTCGGAGTTCATGTACGCGCTCGACAAGGACGAGGAGGGCGCGGAGGAGTATCTGGACGGGCTGCTGGAGGAGCGCTTCGCCACCACGGCGTAGAGCGGCGGCAGTTACCGCGGTCATCGCGGCCGCCGGCTCCGGGGAGCGTCTCGGAGCCGGCGGTCCGAAGGCCTTCGTGCCAGTGGCCGGGAGGCCGATGGTCGAGTGGTCGGTCGAGGCCTTCCGGGCCTGCGCTTCGGTGCGCTCGATCGTCGTCGCCGCCCCGCCCGGCCATGTCCATGACTTCGGCGGCCACGATCTCGGCGTCGTCTCCGGCGGCGCCAGCCGCGCCCAGTCGGTCGCCAACGCCCTGGAGGCGGTCGGTACCGAGCTGGTCGCGATCCACGACGCCGCCCGGCCGCTGCTCACCCCCGACCTCGTCGAAGCCCTCGTCGCCGAGCTCGACGCCCAGCCCGAGGCAGCGGGCGTAATCGCCGCCTCTCCCCTCACCGACACGATCAAGCAAGCCCCAACCCCGCAGCGCTGTTCCTTATCCGCGGATAGCAGGGAAAAGGAACAGCGGAAGGTGATGCGGACGTTGGATCGCTCCGAGCTCTGGGCGGCGCAGACGCCGCAGGTCTTCCGCGCCGACGCGCTGCGGGTGGCGCTCGAGGTCGACGCCGAGGCCCGCGACGCCGCCACCGACGAGGCGATGCTGGTCGAGGCGGCGGGAGGGACCGTGCTGATCCACCCCACCTCGCCCTGGAACCTCAAGGTGACGACCCCGCTGGACCTGCGCGTCGCCGAGCTGCTGCTTGCCGACCGTCCCTGATCTAGGCTTCCAACCCGATGCTCACCGATTACCACCTGCATCTGCGCCCGGACGAGGAGGACACGACCTTCGAGCGCTACTTCACCGCCGAGAACGTCGACCATTACCTGGCCGCCGCCGCGGCGGCGGGGGTCGAGGAGCTGGGCGTCTCCGAGCACGTCTACCGCTTCCGTCAGGCCCTCGACGTCTGGAGCCATCCGCTCTGGCAGAGCAACGGGCGCGACGACCTCGACGCCTACTGCGAGTTCGTCCGCGGCACGCCGCTGAAGCTGGGCATCGAGTGCGACTTCGTACCCGGCCGCGAAGAGCGCACCCGGGAGATGCTGGAGGCCCGCGACTTCGACTACGTCGTCGGCTCGGTTCACTTCGTCGGCGAGCGAGGCCGTAGACCACCCGGGCTGGGACGTCTGGGAGGGCGGCGGCGACCCCGATGAGGTCTGGCGCCGTTACTTCGAGGCGCTGGCCCAGTGCGCCCGCTCCGGCCTCTTCGACATCCTCGCCCACCCCGACCTGGTCAAGGTCTGGGGCGGCGCCCGGCCGCTGCCCGAGCGCGACCCGCGCCACTTCTACGAGCCCGCCGTCGAGGCGATCGCCGCCAGCGGCATCGCGGTGGAGGTCTCCACAGCCGGCCTGCGCAAGCCGGTCGGCGAGCTCTACCCCGCTCGCGGCTTCGCCGAGATGTGCGTCGAGGCCGGCGCCCCGTTTGCCCTGTCCTCGGACGCCCACCTGCCCGAGCAGGTCGGTTTCGCCTACGACCGCGCGGTCGATTTCCTCGAGAGCCTCGGGGTGGGGGAGATTTGCGTCTTCGAGCAGCGCCGGCGGCGGCTGGCGCCGCTGCCCAGTCGCGTCGGCTGATGGTCGGGATCGGCTACGACAGTCACCGCTTCGCCGACGATCGCCCGCTGGTCCTCGGCGGGGTCGAGATCGAGCACCCGCGTGGCCTCGCCGGCCACTCCGATGCCGATGTCCTCACCCACGCCGTCATCGACGCCATCCTCGGTGCCGGCGGGGGCGGCGATATCGGCACGATGTTCCCCGACGACGACGAGCAGTGGCGGGGCGCCGACTCGATCGATCTGCTGCGGACCGTGGTCGGGACGATCGACGGCCCGATCGTCAACGTCGACGCGACCGTGATCTGCGAGGAGCCGCGACTGGGCCCCTACAAGGCGGAGATGGAACGCACGCTTGCCGAGGCCACCTCGGCCCGGGTCAGCGTCAAGGCGACCAGCAACGAGGGCATGGGCTGGATCGGTCGTGGCGAGGGCATCGCCTGCATCGCGGTCGCCTCGGTGCGGAGCGAATAGTCTTCAGGGCAATGGGGATTCTCAGCGAGAGCGCCGCCAAGCTGCGCGCGTCGGCGGCCGACTCGATCTTCGAGGCAAAGGTGCTGCACGAAGCCGGCATCGTCGGACCGATGCGCCCCGACAAAGCGGCGAAGATCGGCTCGACCTTCCTGCGCTGGGGGGCCTCACCCGCGACCGGAGCCGCGACCGCGGCGATCCATCACCCACACGAGATCGCGATCGTTGACGAACGCGGCGCCCTCAGCTTCGAGCGCCTGCACCGCCGCACCAATGCCCTCGCCCGCTCTTTCGCGGCGATGGGGATCGGCCATGAAGACGGGGTCGGAATCATGTGTCGCAACCACCGCGGCTTCATCGAGACGACCCTGGCCGCCGCCAAGCTCGGCGCCAGCGCGCTCTACCTCAACACGATGTTTGCCGGGCCGCAGCTGGCCGAGGTAACGCGCCGCGAGCAGCCGAAGGCGCTGGTCTACGACTCCGAGTTCGCCGGTCTGCTGGAAGGGGTCGACGACTCGGTCGCGCGCGTGGTCGGCTGGGTGGACGAGGACGAGGAGACGGGCGCCAGGTAACGCTCGAGCAGCTGATCGCCGCCGGCTCCGAGGCGGACCTGAAGCCGCCGCCCGACAAACCGCGCTTCGTGATCCTCACCTCCGGCACCACCGGCACCCCGAAGGGCGCCCAGCGCTCCAGCCCGGACGGGCTGCTGGGAATCGCGGCGCTGCTGAACAAGATCCCCTTCCACAGTCGCGAGACGATGATGATCGCGGCGCCGCTCTTCCACTCCTGGGGCTTCTTCCACTTCATCATGAGCCTGCCGACCGCCTCGACGATGGTCCTGCGCCGCCGTTTCGACCCCGAGGGGACGCTGCAGGCGGTCCAGGAAAGCCGCGCCGACGTGCTGGCGGTGGTGCCGGTGATGATCCAGCGGATCCTCAGCCTGCCGGAGGAGACGCTCGCCGCCTACGACCTTTCCTCGCTGCGGATCACCTCGCTCTCGGGCTCGGCGCTGCCGGGCGAGCTGGCGACCGCCTGGATGGACCGCTTCGGCGACAACGCCTACAACCTCTACGGCTCGACCGAGGTCGCCTACGCGACGATCGCCACCCCGGAAGACCTGCGCGCCGCTCCCGGCACCGCCGGCAAACCGCCGCGCGGGACCACGGTGAAGATCATCGGCGAAGACGGACAGGAGGTCCCCCAGGGCGACGTCGGCCGTATCTTCGTCGGCAACGAGATGTCCTTCGAGGGCTACACCGGTGGGGGCGGCAAGGAGGTGATCGACGGCCTGCTCTGCAGCGGCGACGTCGGCCACATCGACGCCGCGGGCCGGCTTTTCATCGACGGGCGCGACGACGAGATGATCGTCTCCGGCGGCGAGAACGTCTTCCCGCGCGAGGTCGAGGATCTGCTCGCCGACCACGAGGCGGTGGTCGAGGTCGCGGTGATCGGCGTTGCGGACGCCGAGTTCGGCCAGCGGCTGAAGGCGTTCGTTGTCATCAAGGGCGGGGTCGAGCTCGGCGAGGACGACCTCAAGGCCCATATCAAGGCCAACCTCGCCGCCTACAAGACGCCGCGCGAGATCGAGTTCCTCGAGGAGCTGCCGCGCAACGCTACCGGCAAGGTTCTGAAGCGGGATCTGCACGCAGGCGAGACCCAGCGGTCCGCCTGAGCGTCCCGCTGGCGCAAATTGCGGGCAAACTTGGCGTGGCGTCGCCGGGTTGCCTCCGGCGGCCATAGTAGTTTGCGAGGGGAATGAGCGAACCAGCCAGGCAGCTGCGGGCCGTCGGTGAGGCCACCGAGACCATGCACGGCGTCGCCAAGCAGGCGTTGGAGTGGGTCCGCGTCAGCGAGGAGCGGGTCGCCGCGGCCGAGTCCCGGGCCGAGAGGGTCTCCGCCGAGCTGAAGCAGCGGGCGATGGGCACGCTGCGTAACGTCGCCGCCGAGGCCCGCGAGCGGATCGCCGCCGAGCGCGAGGCGCGGCGCGAGGTCGAGGCCAGGGTCGCCGGCGCCGAAGCGGCGCGCGACCGCGCCGAGCACGCCTTCGAGGACCTGCGGCAACGCTCCCAGGCCGAGAACGAGGCCGTCGCCGCCCACGCCGCCGAGGTGCGCGCCAGCGCCCAGGAGTCGATCGCCGAGGCGTCGCGCAACCTCGAGGCCGCGATCGCGACCAGGGCCGCCGTGATGCGCAAGGAGATGGAGGCCGAGGCCGACCGCCGCATCGCCGCCGCCGAGCAGCGGGCGGCGGACGCCGAGGCCGCCGCCGCGGAGTCGCACGAGACCGCGGTGCGACTGGAGACCGAGATCGAGCGCCGAATCATGGATGGCACCGTCGAGGTTCGTCGCGAAGCCGAGGAGAGCGTCCGCAACCTGGTCGAGAAAGTCGAGCGCGAGGCCGAAGAGGCCGCCCGCGCCCGCGCCGAGGACCAGCTGCGGCTCGAGTCCGACCGTATCCGCACACAGGCCGAGAAGCGCGAGGAGCGCGTCCGCGAGGCCACCGAGGATGAAATCAAGGCCAGCGCCAAGCGGGCCAAGCGTGAGGCCCAGGCGGTCGCCGAGGACTCGGCGCCGGTCTGGCTGCGCGGCGAGTCGGCCGCCTCGACGGCCGGCTACCGCACCTTTTAGCGGGGCGATTTCATCTAGCCTCTGCCTCGCGATGCGCGAGGTGCGAATCAGGGACACGCTCAGCGGTGAGCCGCGGCTGCTCGACCCCGCCGAAGAGGTGGGGATCTACGCCTGCGGGCCGACCGTCTACAGCCGTATCCACATCGGCAACGCCCGGCCCTTCGTCGTCTTCTCCCTCTTCGCCCGCTTCCTGCGTGCGGAGGGCTACCGGGCGCGGCTGGTCATCAACGTCACCGACATCAACGACAAGATCTACACGGCCGCCGCGGCGGCCGGGGAGCCCTCGGACGAGTTCGCGCGGCGGATGACCCGCGCCTACTTCGAGGACACCGATCGACTCGGACTGGGGCGCCCCGACGCCGAGCCGCTGGCGACCGAGACGATCGCCGGGATCGTCGCCCTGATCGCCGACCTGGTCGAGTCCGGCCATGCCTACGAGGCGGGCGGCGATGTCTACTTCAGGGTTCGCAGCTTCAACGAGTACGGCAAGCTCTCCAACCGCCGCCCGGAGGACATGGATCAGGGCGAGGAGGCGGGGTCGGCCCCCCTCAAGCAGGACGCGCTCGACTTTGCGCTCTGGAAGGCGCACAAGCCTGGTGAGGACACCAGGTGGGACTCGCCCTGGGGCCCAGGGCGGCCAGGCTGGCACATCGAGTGCTCGGCGATGGCCGAGGCCGAGTTGGGGGCGGCGTTCGCGATCCACGGCGGCGGCTCCGACCTCGTCTTCCCCCACCACGAGAACGAGATCGCCCAGTCCGAGGCGGCGGGACGGCCGTTCGCGCGGGCCTGGATGCACAACGGGATGATCGAGACGGCCGACTCGAAGATGTCGAAATCCGAGGGGAACATCTTTCAGCTCTCGGAGGCGCTCGATCGGTATGGGCGCGAGGCGGTCGTGGCGTATCTGATCTCGGGGCATTACCGGCAGCCGTTGGCTTTCGGTCCCGAGCAGATGGAAGAGTCGGTGGCGAGGGTCGAGCGGTTGCGGAACTTCTTTCGCGAGAACCTGGCGGGCGGGGGGGAGCCGGGGGAGGTCTCGCCGTCACGAACTGCGGGAGGTTCCGTCGAGACCTCCCCCGGCTCCCCGACGGCGCGCCTGGCTGCGTTCAGAGATGCATTGGCGGATGACTTCAACACGCCGAGGGCGATGGCTGAGGCTTTTGAGCTGGTTGGTCAGGTGAATCGGGGTGAGGTGTCCAGCGGGGATGCTGTTCCCGTGTTGGCGGAGATGCTCGATCTCGTCGGTCTCAGCACCCTTACCCAGCCGGATGAAGGGACTGAGACCGACGAGGCCGCGCTCGATTTGATGGCTGAAAGGGAGCAGGCCCGAGCCGGCAAGGACTTCCAGCGCGCAGACGAGATCCGCGATCGGCTCGCCGAGATGGGCTGGACGGTTCGTGATTCCGCTGACGGGCCGTCACTCGTTCCGAAGGCTTAGATGGCCAACCAGATCATCTACGGCAAGCAGCCGGTCGCGGAGGCGGAGCGGGGGAGGCGACGGGTGCACCGGGTTTGGCGGGCGCCGGAGACGGACGGGCTCGAGCTGGAGCGGCTCTGTGGCTCGCCCGATCACCAGGGGGTCGTCGCCGAGGTCGATCCCTACCCCTATGGAGACCCGCGAGGACTGTTGCGTGAAGAGGACGCCTTGCTGATAGCCCTCGACCAGGTGCAGGACCCGCGCAACCTCGGTGCGGTCTGCCGCTCGGCCGAGTTCGCGGGGGCGACCGGGGTGGTTGTGCCGGAGCGGCGCTCCGCCACGGTTACGGCTTCCACCTGCAAGGCGTCGGCCGGCGCCGTCGAGCACCTCCAGGTCGCCCACGTGCGCAACCTGGCCGACTGGCTGGGGGAGGCCAAGGCGGCCGGGTTCTGGATCTGGGGCGCCGACGCCGACGCCAAGTCCTCTGCCTGGGAAGTCGACCTCAAGGGTCCCACCGTGATCGTCCTCGGGGGCGAGGGCAAGGGCATCCGGCCCCGGGTGGCGAGCGCCTGCGACGGGCTCGTCTCACTGCCCCGGCGCGGCGAGGTGGAGTCGCTGAACGTCTCCGCGGCGGCCACGGCACTGCTCTTCGAGGCCGTGCGCCAGCGCACCTCCCCAGCTGTTCCTTAGCCGCGTAGAGCAAGGCAAAGAACAGCTGGAAGGCGGGGGGCACATGCAACGGCGGTTGCATTTATGTCCCCCAGGGGTTGACATAGCTCCGGGGGCACATAAACTAGCGGCGCAACAAGGGTGAACCTCAGCTTGAGTGTGAGGCAGAGCGAACCCGTCAATAAGAGGGCGCCCCGGGGGAGGTAAGTGGCGCCACGACCCTTCAGCAAGGAGAAGGATCTGTGGCTCTGTCTACGCCTACGCAGCAAAGGCCAGCCTCGATGGCTGTCCGCTCCAGTCCCGTTCGCGCCCAGCAGGCTAACTCTCAAGCTGAGCTTGATGATCATTATCTCGTCGCTCTTGCCAAGGAAGGCAAAACCGACGCCTACGACGCGATAATCCGCCGCTACCGCGGTTTCGTCCGCCTCAAGGCCTCCTCCTACTTCCTGCTCGGGGGCGAGTCCGACGATCTGATCCAGGAGGGCCTGCTCGGCCTCTACAAGGCGATTCGCGACTACCGGACCGATCGCGAGTCGAGCTTCCGCAATTTCGCCGAGCTCTGCATCACCCGCCAGATCATCACCGCGGTGAAGACGGCGACGCGCAACAAGCACACGCCGCTAAACCAGTACGTCTCCTTCAGCCAGACGCCGGCCGCCGCCGGGGACTCCGACACCACCCTGGACGAGATCCTGCCCGGTCCCAGCGTCCACGACCCGGTCAACCAGGTGATCGCCACCGAAGAGCTGTCCAGCCTCGTCGCCTGCCTCTCCGGCGTCTCCGGCGTCCTCTCCGACCTCGAGAGCCGCGTCCTCTCGCTCTACCTCGACGGCCACTCCTACGAGTTGGTCGCCGAGAAGCTCGAGTGCGACACCAAGACCGTCGACAACGCCCTGCAGCGGGTCAAGCGCAAGGTGGGGTCGCATCTCGCCTCGCGGGAGGTAGCCGCTTAACGCTGGCCGAGGTCGGCGATCACGTACTCCAGCAGTTCGCGGCCGTGGTCTGAGGCGACGGCGATGTCGTCGGCCTTGACTCGGACCCGGTGCAGCGACTGCATCCGCAGCACGTCGCCATCGGTGCGGTGGTTGGGGAAGACCCCGGCGTAGGAGACCCCCAGCCGCTCGAGGTCGTCGGCGACCAGGGCGGTGGCCGGTTGCTCCAGGGGTAGATCGATGTAGATCGCGTCGAGGCCGGCGCGGTGGAAGAGGTGGTGGCGCTCGGCCCCGATCGCCTGCTCCAGGTCGGCGCCCGGTACGCGGACCGTGATCAGGGCCAGGTTGTGGTCCTCGTCGACCTCGACGTGCAGCTCGGTCCGGCTCCGCAGTTCAGCTTCGGGCCCGGGCTTCGCCAGCGTCCCGCGCAGCTCGCACAGCGCCAGCGTCTGGCCGACGATCTCGTGGTGGCGCTCCGGCGCGTAGACGCGGCGGTCGTGGCCGTCGTTGAGCCTGGCGTAGAAGAGCGCGGCCGACTGCCGCCGCTGCGGTGCTCCGGCGGCGGCGTCGTTACTGACCGAGGCCGGGATCCAGCCGAGCAGGAAGCCGGTCTCGTGCGCTCCCAGCTCGATGTTGGCCCGCTGGCTGTAGGGGTGGGCAGCGGTCGCCTCGCTGAACATCCCGGCCAACCCCCGCTCTCGCGCCCAGCCCATCAGGAAGCGCTTGGTGCGGGTGAAGAGGTGCTGGCCACGGGCGGCCGGCATCGTCACCGCTTGCCCCGAGTGCCCGACCGCGTCCCCCACCGCCAGGCTCATCCCCATGTGGCAGAGCAACTCCCCGGTGGCCGTCTCGGCCACGCAGGAGACATAGGTTCCGTCGGACAGCCGCGCCGCCACCTGATCGCGGTCGTAGACCCAGCGCACGTCGTAGCTGTCCCCGTAGGCGGCCTCGATCGCCTCACAGAGCACGCCCGCCTCCTCGGGCCCCAGGAATCTGAAGTCCACATTCACCGGGAGCAACGATGTCATAGGTCGGAAGGGTCGCCTGTATGAAGCGTTCTGTCTGCGGCAGAACGTATCGTTCGAAATATGTGCTCCGTCTTACCGAAGCCGGAATTGACTTCGCATCCCGTTGATGTTGGACAGCGTGGCGAGGCGGCGATCTTGTCTGAGCTGGTGAAGCGCGGTTATCGGGTGCTCGTTCCGTTCGGCGTCAATCAGCGCTATGACCTCGTCCTCGACTGCGATGGCAGTTTTCTCAAGGCTCAGTGCAAGACCGGACGTCTTCGAGATGGGGTCATCCAGTTCAAAGCCCAGAGCATCCAGTCGAACACACGTCGGACCCGGATACGCGGCTACGCAGGCGAGGTGGACCTCTTTATCGTCTATTGCACCGAGAACCAACGCGTCTACGTGATCCCCTCTGAGGAGGTGCCCAATTGCGGGATGTATCTCCGGATAGACCCTCCACGCAACCAGCAGTTCAAGCGCGTACGCTGGGCAAAGGACTACGAGTTGCCCGCCTAGCTCAATTTGGTAGAGCACTTCCCTTGTAAGGAAGACTGTCTCGGTTCAAGTCCGAGGGCGGGCTTGAACCTTCGTCTAGACGCGGATCAGGCGTTGTCGCCGAGCAGTCGCGCCTTCTCAGCCGCGAACTCCTCCTCGGTGAGGACGCCCTTGTCGCGCAGCGACGCGAGTCGCTCCAGGCGCTCCAGCCTGGTGTCCTCGTCGCTCGCCGGCGTCACCGCGGTCGGCGCTTCGCTGGTCGGCGTCTCGCCACCGCCCGGCCGCTTCTCCGGCAGGCGCAGCTTCGAGGCCTGTTCGCCGACGCGCTCGCCGATGTTGGCGCCCTTGACGGCGCTGACGACCCGGTCGCGGGTATCGCCGAAGACGTCGCTGTACTCGGCGTCGGGGTACTCCTCTTCGGTCTGCTTGCGCAGCTCGTGGATGCCGAAGGCGGCCATGCCGGCCACGACCAGGGTGGTGAGGAAGGTGCGCAGGCCCTGGATCGGGCCAGAGAGGAAGTAGAGGCAGACGATGAGCGCGAGGCCGGTGTAGACGTAGGCAGCGTGGTGGCGCAGGACCGGCGCGAAGACGCGGCGGGTCGCGCGAGCCGAGCCGGTCGGGGAGGCGAGCCAGCCGGCGATCGCGAAGAGGACGCCGATGACGATGACCGTGGTCGCGATGCTGGTCATCAGCGAGGTCGCGATCGACCAGGCGGCTTCGCCCGCGGGCTTGGCGCTGTCGGTCACCACCAGCTGGTCGATGACGATCCCGCCGGCAATCTCGCGGAAGACGATCACCGCGAAGCCGGCCGCGACCAGGCCGATGCCGCTGTAGAGCACGGTCACCCAGCGGCCGTCGCGGGAGAGGTAGATCGCCGCCGCGAAGGCGATGAAAGTGAGCAGCGAGAGCACCAGGGCCAGGCCCTTGATCGCGATCGCGATGTTCTGGGCCGTCTTCAGCTGGTCGGAGTGGAGGATCTCGATCTGTCCCGCTTCGGGCGGCAGCTTTTCGGCCAGGTTCTGGCCGATGCCGACCTGCCCGGCGAGGTTGGTGAGGAGGCTGCCGAGGTTGAGGCTGACGTTGCCTTCCGAGGTCGAGACCGCATCGCCCTTGTCTTCGAGCACCGAGACCAGCTGTTCGTGGGCGGAGCGGTTGGCGTCCTCCCAGAGCGACTGCGCGGTCGAGGATTCGAGCACCTTTTCGGCGCCGCTGCCGGCCACCTGACGCAGCCCGCCGGCGGCGGGACCGGCGAGGTCCTTGGTGTCTCCGGGCAGGATTTCCTTCAGTTCGGCTTCGACGTCGACGTTTTCGTAGAGCTGGTCGACCAGGTAGTCGCCGACGGCGGTGCGGATCGTCGGGTTCTGGATCAGGCGGTCGCTGGTCGAGACCCAGTCGTCGGTGTTGAGCGCCTGGCGCTCGGTCCAGATCGCGAAGACGCTGAGGAAGGCCAGAACGGAGCCGAGGATGACGAGCCCCTTGACAGTGCGTCTGCGTGCGCGGCTCATCGAACGCGAATGGTATACGTGATGCCATGAAACTGGAGGGCATCCACCACATAACCGCGATCACCGAGGACGCTCAGCGCAACGTCGACTTCTACGCGGGGGTGCTGGGGCTGCGGCTCGTCAAGAAAACTGTCAATCAGGACAACCCCACTGTCTACCACCTCTTCTTCGCCGACGAGGGTGGGGATCCGGGCTCCGACCTGACCTTCTTCGAGTACCCGGGAGTGGCTGCGGGCCGGCCCGGCGCCGGCATGGTTCACCGCGTCGTCTGGCGCGTCGCCTCCGAGGACGCAATCGCCTTCTGGGCCGAGCGGCTCGCCGCCAGCGGCATCGAGTCCGAGCGCGACGGCGCCGGCCTCGTCTTCTCCGACCCGGAGGGCCTCGACCACGAGCTGCTCGTCGTCGACGTCCCCGATGCGCCGCTGGTCGCCGATCACCCCGACGTCCCGGCCGAGCTGGCCCTGCAGGGCTTCCACGCGGTGCGTGCCTACAGCGCCGCGCCCGAGGCCAGCAGCGCCCTGCTCGAAGCGCTCGAGTTCGAGCGCGACGGCGACGCCTGGGAAGCGCGTGGCGAGCACCGTGGTGGCCGCTACCTCTTCGACGAGCCACCGCCCGAGCGCGGGCTGCAGGGCGCCGGCAGCGTCCACCATGTCGCCTGGGCCTCGCTGCCAGAGGAGCACATGGAGTGGCGGACGAAGGCGATCTCGGCCGGCGCTCAGCCGACGCCGGAGATCGATCGCTTCTACTTCAAGTCGATCTACTTCCGCGAGCCCAGTGGGGTTCTCTTCGAGATCGCGACGATGGGTCCCGGCTTCACCGTCGACGAGCCGCTCGAGCACCTCGGTGAGAAGCTCTCGCTGCCGCCCGACTACGAGCACATGCGGGCCGAAGTCGAGCCCAGCCTGAGGCCGGTTCGCAACCCGCGTGACTGAGTCCTTCGTCTGGCGGGATGCCGGCCGCACGGTCGCCTTCCGCCACGACGGCGTCGCCCAGGCGGCCCAGCTGCTGCACGAGCACGGCTTCGCCCCGTTCGAGTTGCTGAGCACCCCCCGCGCCCTGGCCGGCGCCCCCGACCTCGCCGCCGCCGCAACCACCGTCCACGAGGTGAGCCCCGGCCCAGTCCCCGACCTCGCCGCCGCCCTCCTCCGCTCAAACGCGGGCCGATGGGCCGATATGTCGAGTGAGGCTGGACAAATCGGCTCATCGGCGGGTGGTTCGTTGGTGGCGCTCGGTGGCGGGCGCGCTATTGATGTGGCCAAGGCCGTCGCCTCGGTCACTCGGGCTCGGGTGGCGGCGATCCCGACGACGCTGTCGGGGGCGGAGATGACCGGCCTCCACCGGCTCCCGGCCGGGGCGGAGTCCCGGGTCGGCGCGATGGTCCGGCCGGCCCTGGTCATCGCCGACCCGGCGGCGATGACGAGCCAGCCCGAGCCGGCCGTGCGGGCCAGCGCGATGAACGCTCTGGCCCACGGAGCCGACTCGCTCTACACGCCCTTCGCCAACCCGGTCTCGGAGATGAGCGCGCTGCGCGGGGCGGAGCTGATCGCGGCCGCGCTCGACCACGGACCCGGCGAGCGCGGCCCGGCGCCGCTGGCGCTCGGCTCGCTGCTCTGTGGCTACGCGATCGACTCCGCCATGTTCGGCCTTCATCACGTGGTCTGCCAGACCCTGGTCCGCGTTTGCGGCAGCCCCCACGCGGAGACCAACGCCGCGATCCTGCCGCGGGCGCTGGCGCTTCTGGTCGCCCGGGCGCCGGACCGGCTGGCCGGCCTCGCCGCGGCGATTGAGACCGACCCGGAGGGCATCGAGGCCCGCGTCCGCCAGCTCGGGGGTGACCCCGCCGGCCTTGGCGCCATCGGCGCCGATCGCGGCAGGCTCGACGATGCGCTGGAGACGATGGTCGTCCGCCCCGAGCTGGCCTTCGTTCCCGGCCCGCCCCTCGGCAAGGCCGATCTCGCGCAGCTGGTCGAAGCCGCCTGGTAACTCTCGGCCCGGTGGCGTGTAGCGCTCTGCGTGAACGCCGAGCGGCTCGCCCGCTACCACACCTACACCCGTAAGCACAGCGTCAACTGGCCCCTCTACCTGCTGGCGAGGGTTTTCATGACGCCGTTCTTCCTCGTCTACTTCCGTTACGTGCGGACCGGTCGCGAGTACGCCCGGGTCAAGGGCGGCCTGATCGTCGCCGCCAATCACCGCAGCTTCCTCGACCCCTTCGCGATCGGCGGCTGTCTGCCCTGGCGGCGGCCGATGAACTACGTCGCCAAGGTCGAGCTGTTCGAGCGCCGCTGGCAGGGGTGGGTGCTCTCCCGGCTCGGCGCCTTCCCGATCCGCCGCGGCGAGTCTGACGAGGAGTCGATGGAGACCGCGCGCCTGATCGTCGAGCGCGGCGGTGCCGTCTGCATCTTCCCCGAGGGCACCAGGATCCGCCGCGGCACCCTCGGCAATCCCAGGCGCGGAGTCGGGCGCCTTGCCCTGCAGACCGGCGCGCCGGTGATCCCGACCGCGGTGCTGGGCACTGAAAACGTCCGCCGCGGCTGGCGCATCCGCCCACGCCGGGTCCGGGTCCGGGTCGGGCGGGCGATGACCTTTCCGCGCGCCGAGGAGCCGTCGCAGGCTCTGGCCGAAACCGTCACGGCGCGGATCTGGCCCAATGTGCAGCTGCAGTGGGAAGACCTCGGCGGCCTGCCGCCGATGCGCCGCGCCGCGGTGATCGGCGCCGGCAGTTGGGGGACCGCGGTCGCGGTCCTGCTGGCCCGCGGCGGCCTCGAGGTCCAGCTCGGCACCCGCAATGCCGAGGGTGCGGAGGAGACGATCGAGGCGGGGGAGAACACCCGCTACCTGCCGGGGGTGCCGCTGCCAGAGACGATCGACGTGCGTCCGGCTTCGAAGATCGAGCTCGCCGGCTTGGATCTCGTCTGCCTGGCGATTCCCTCGAAGTCGTTGCCGCAGGCGGTCGGGGCGATCGCCGACCGGGTCGGCGGGCGCTCCTCGGTTCTGCTTCTGACCAAGGGCCTGATCGCGCCGCAGGCACAGCTGCCGGCCGAATACGTCGGCGAACGGGTGCGCGCCCGCGCGATTGCCTGCCTCGGCGGGCCGGCCCATGCCCGTGAGGCCGTTTCCGGCTCCGCCGCGCTGGTGCTCGGCTCCGCCGACGTCGACCTGCGGGCGCAGCTGGGCGAGGTCTTCGACCGCGCCGGCCTCGTCTGCGAGCGCTCCGACGACGTCACCGGGGTGGAGATGGCGGGGGCGGCCAAGAACGCCGCCGCGCTGGCCGCGGCCGCGGCCGAGCCGCACGGGCTCAACGCCGCCGGCATCGCCGTCGCCGAGATCTGGCAGGAGTGCATCGAGTACGCGATCGGGCGCGGGGCGAAGCTGGAGACCTTCTCCGGCCTGGCCGGGGTCGGCGACCTGACCGCGACGATGATGGCCCCTGCCGGACGCAACCGTCGCGCCGGCGAGCTGCTGGGCACGGGCACCCCGGCGGAGCAGATTCAGGACAAAATCGGCCAGGCCTCCGAGGGGCTCGACACGACGCCGCTGCTGGCTCAGGCCGTGGCTGCCTCCGGCGGGCCGGCCGAGGCACTGAACGGCCTCGCCGCCCTGATCCGCGGCGAGATCGGGGCCGAGGACTGGGTCGCCGGGCTGCGCCGGGTCGAGCGATCGCGGCGCGCGGCCTGATGGGTGGGAAGGGTGATCTAGGCTTGGTCGGTGAGCGGCCCCTCGGAGAACGTCGAGCCCCGCGACCTCGGGCCGGCGGCGAAGGCGAAGCTCGACCGCGCCTTCGAGGACTTCTACCGGGACCACCTGCGCGACGTCTATTCCTACGCCTATTACAAGGTGGGCAACCACCACGACGCCGAGGACCTGACCGAGCAGGCCTTCCTGCAGGCCTACCGGCACTTCGACCGGGCCCAGCGCGAGTCGGACGGACGGCCGCTGCGGCCATGGGTGATCCGGATCGCCCACAACCTCGCCTCCAACTACTACCGCGACCGCTCGCGGCGGCCGCAGACCCCGCTCGACAGCACCGAGCCGCTGGCCGCCCGCCACGACACCGTGGCGATCGCCGAGGGGCGGGAGGAGCTGCGCCAGGTGATGGCCAACCTCGAGCATCTCTCCGACGACCGCCGCGAGGCGCTGATCATGCGCTTCGCCCTCGGCATGGACAACCGCGAGATCGCCCGCGCCCTGGGGCGCTCCGACGGGGCGACCAAGGTACTGATCCATCGCGCGATCAAGCAGCTACAGGAGGAGATGGGCGATGACTGACTCGAGCGAGACCCTGAGCGGCAGCAGCTGGGACGTCGAGCGGCTGCTGGCCGACGCCCTGCGCCCGATCGACCCGCCTCAGCGTCTCTCCGGCCGGGTCGAGGACACCTTCTCGGCGGTCACCCAGGCCGCCGCCGAAGAGCTCTCCGACTGGGCCGAGGAGCTGTCCGACAGCGAGCTGCGCGCCCTGCGCGATCCGCGTAACTGGGTCCGCCCCGTGGTTGCCGTCGGTGCCGGCGGGGTCGCCACCGGGGCTCTGGTCCTGCTCGAGCTGCGCCGCCGCAGCAAGACGAAGGGCGAGAGCGGGCTACGAGCCCTTGGCGGCGGCCTGCGCTCGCGTCTCTAACCGGGGCGTGGCGGCGAAGGCGGCGAGCCCCAGCAGGCCGACGGCCAAATGCGGCCAGCCGCGGCTGGAGAAGTCGGCGATCGCCAGGCCGGTGTAAAGGAGGCCGGCGCAGAGTGCGTAGGGTCGCGCCGCGATCCCGGCCACCAGCAGGCCGATCGTGCCGCTGGCGAGGTACAGGTAGTTGAGCCAGGAGAGGTCGTGGAAGAAGCCGAGGATGCCGGCGACGAAGAGGATGGCGCCGATAAGGGTCGCGTAGAGGCGGGCGGGGCTGGGAGGCTCCATCGGCGCCGATTGTAGGCTCCCCATCCCGATGGCCGAGACCTGTTACCGCCACCCCGATCGCGAGACCCGCGTTTCCTGCTCCTCTTGCGGGCGACCGATCTGCCCCGACTGCATGACTCCGACCCCGGTCGGCATGCGCTGCCCGGAGTGCATGCGGGAGAAGACCAAAGTGGTGCGGGGAGTGGGCGGGGGCGGCGGCCGGCTGGGGGCCTTTCCGGCGACCGCCGTGCTGATCGCGATCAACGTCGTCGCTTACCTGATCGAGATCGCCGCCGGCGGCGGCGGGTTCGGTCTGTCCGGCGGTAACTCGGTGGTCAACGACTTTGCCCTGCGCGGCGTCTCGGTCGCCGACGGCGAGTGGTACCGGCTGGTCACCGGGGGCTTCCTACACGCGAGCCTGTTCCACATCGGCTTCAACATGATCCTGCTCTTCATGCTGGGGAGGCTGCTGGAGCCGGCGCTCGGCACGCCTCGCTTCCTTGCCCTCTACTTCGCCTCACTTCTCGCCGGTGCTTTCGGGGCGTTGCTGCTCACCGACCCCCTGGTCTCCACTCTCGGCGCTTCCGGTGCGGTCTTCGGCCTGATCGGCGCCGCCTTCATCCTCGCCCGCGGGCGAGGGATGGACGCGCTCGCCAGTCAGCTCGGCTTCCTGATCGTGATCAATCTGGTGTTCACCTTCGGCGCCAACAACATCAGCGTCGGCGGTCACCTCGGGGGGCTGGTCGGTGGCGCCTTCTGCGCGCTGGCGATCGTGGCCGGGGAGCGCGGTGCGTTCGGCGCCGCCCGGCGCCAGGCTGAGTTCGCGGCGATGGTGCTGGTTGCGGTCGTCTCGGTCGTCGGCGCCCTCGCGGTTGCCTGATCCCGCCGGCTGTTCCTTTGCCTCGCTATGCGCGGCAAAGGAACAGCCCGGTAGTCAGGCCGGCGCCTTGAGTGGGAGGAAGGCGGTGTTGCCCGGCGGGTCGATCAGGTCGGGATGCAGGAGGTGGCCGAGCAGCTCGACTCCGTCGACCAAACGCGGGCCGGCCTCGGCGAAGGCGGCGGTTGAATCGACCGCGTAGGCCCGCTCGGCGCCGAGCGCCGCGATCCGCTCCCAGTGCTCCATCGCCTGGGCCCGGGCGTCCTCGACCGAACCGCGAGGCATCACCACCACGACCGCGGCGTTGAGGCTCTCCAGCTCGCCCCAGCCGACGTCGGGCGGGTTCAGGCCGGGGTCGCCGGCGACGTCGATGCCGCCGGCGATCGAGATCATCTCCGGGATCCAGAAACCGGCCACTCGCGGCGGATCCAGCCGCTCGAGCGCGATCACGCGCGGGCTCGCCGCGCCGGAGAGCGCCGCCCGCACCGTCGCCAGTCTGCCCTCCAGTTCCCCGCGCAGCTCGTGCGCGTGCGCTTCCATGCCCGTTGCCTCGCCCAGGTGGACTACCTCTTCGAGCATCTCGCTGAGCGTCGCAACTCGCATTACCTGCTCAATATCGCATTTATCGAAAAGGCTGCGGGGGCGGCCAGCTATATTGCAGTCGCCGAATGGCCGAAGACGTCCCAGCCCGAAGTACCAGGCCAAATAGCTGATGAGCGTCCTCCTGCTCGTCCTGCTGCTGCTGTTGATCGCCATCAACGGCTTTTTCGTCGCCGCCGAGTTCGCGCTGGTGCGCAGCCGCCGCGGCAAAATCGAGCAGCTCGCTGCTGAAGGCGAAGCCGGGGCGGAGGCGGTGGTCGAGCAGCTCGACAAGATCGACGAATCCCTCTCCGCCTGTCAGATCGGGATCACGATCGCCTCGATCGGGATCGGCTTCCTCGGCGAGCCCTCGCTCTCGAAGCTGATCGAGCCGATCTTCGGCGGCCTCTCGCACGGGGTCGCGGCCGGCCTCTCGCTGGCGATCGCGTTCGCCCTGGTCACGGCCCTCCACATCAGCGTCGGCGAGCAGGTGCCGAAGATGCTGGCGATCGCCAACGCCGAGAGCACGGCGCGTCGGGTCTCGCGGCCGCTCAACTGGTTCCGGGTCGGGACCGCGCCGGTGACGATGGCGCTGAGCTGGGTCTCGAGCGGGATCGTCCGCCTCTTCGGCGTCGACCCGAGCGACCTCGAACAGCACCACACGGCGGAGGATCTGAAGCAGATCATCGACAGCTCGCGGCTCGGCGGGCACCTCGACCCCGGTGAGGCGGGGATGCTCGGCGGCGTCTTCCACCTGCACGAGCAGGAGGCGCGTGAGGTGATGACCCCGATCCCCGCCGTGATCACGGTCGACGTCGCGGAGACGGTGGAGGCGGCGCTGCGGCGCTGTGTCACCTCCGGCCATACCCGCCTGGTCGTGATCGAAGACGACAACGCCGACCGGGTCAAGGGGATCGTCCACAACAACAGCCTCGCCCGCCTCTATATGAGCGACGGGCCCGAGTCGGCGAATCGAGAGCGTCATCCGCGACGCCCTGATCGTGCCGGAGACGCGCCCGCTCGACGACCTCCTGCACGACCTGCAGGTGCAGCGCACCTCGCTCTCGGTCGTCGTCGACGAGTACGGCCGCACGGTCGGGATCGTCACCGTCGAGGACATCCTCGAGGAGGTGGTGGGGGAGATCGAGGACGAGACCGACCCCCGCGCCGCCGCCTTGCGCCAGCTCACCAACGGCGACTGGTTCGTCCGCGGCCACGTCTCCCTCGGCGATCTCGCCGACGCCGGGATCGAGCTGCCGGTCGACAGCGACACCTACAACTCGGTCGGCGGCTACGTCTTCGGCGAGCTCGGGCGGCTGCCCAAGCGGGGCGACTCGATCAAGTCCAACGGCTACACGATCCGGGTCGAGGCGGTTCGCGAGAACCGCATCGAGGCGGTCCGGATCAGCGGTTCCGTCCGTCCTCCCGCCTAATTTCTCCAGGCAACCCGCGACCCTCGAACGTTGGAGGTACCCGCATGTGGGTTGTTCGCCTGACCGACAAGCAGCTCGAGGTTCTGAGAGCGTTGTTGCGCTCCGAGGAACACCTCGGCCCCGCGCTCAGAGGATCGATCGAGGCCCTCGATCTTGCCCGCTGGGACGAGCTCCCCGAAGCCGAGCTCCCCTGGGAGGAGATCGAGATCCGTGCCCGCCGTCAGGGTATTTCTGAGGCCGACGTTATTTGGGATCTCTCTGGAAAGGACAGCTGCTAGTCGTAGCTGTAGAAGCCTGCGCCGCTCTTTCGCCCCAACTTGCCTTCGCCGACCATCTCGACGACGAGGCCCGGCGGCTGGCTGGCCGCCTCGCCGTTGTCGGCGTAGAGGGCGTCGCCGATCGCCTTGGAGACGTCGAGCCCGACGAAGTCGAGCAGGGCCAGCGGACCCATCGGGTGGCCGGCGCCGAGCTTCATGCAGGTGTCGACCTCCCCCGCCTCCATGCCGGTGCGCTCGATCAAGCGCACGGCTTCGAAGAGGTAGGGGAAGAGCAGGCGGTTGACGACGAAGCCGGCCTGGTCGGGGACCTCGACCGCCGTCTTGCCCATCGCCGCGCACCAGGCGAGCGTGCGCTCGCGGGCGCCGGCGGCGCCGTCGGGGAAGCAGACCTCGATCAGCTTCATCCGCGGCACCGGGTTGAAAACATGGAGGCCGAAGAGCTTGTCGGTCCCCGCCGCGGCGGCGATCGCGGCGATGCTGAGGGAAGAGGTGGTGGTAGCCAGGTCGGCCTTGGGGCAGGCCTCGACGATCCGCGCCAGCAGTTCGCCCTTGGGCTCGACTTCCTCGACGATCGCCTCGACGATGACGTCGCAGTCGGCGAGATCCTTCGGGTCGGTGGTGACCCGCAGCCGCGAGGGCTCGGCACCCTCGATCTTGGCGCAGGCGGCGACCGCTTTCTCCTCCGCGCGCCAGGCCGAAGCCTCGCTGCGGGCCAGGAGGATGGTGTCTCCCGTCATCGTCGAGACGGCGGCGAGACCGGTGGCGATTGCCCCGCTCCCCGCGATCCCCGGACTTTCGTAACCCTGATTCGTAGTCATGAGGGCGGGTTCCTATCATCTACTGGGCGCGACCGCGCTGACGGCACCAGAGAGAACGGAGATTCGGATGGCTGAGAACGGAAGCGGGAAGTTCGGCGGGCGTGAGGTCGTGATCGTCGAGGCGGCGCGGACGCCGATCGGCCGTGGCCATCCGGAGAAGGGCTATTACAAGAACAAGCACGCCTCGAACCTGCTGGCCAAGGTTTACGGCGAGCTGTTCGAGCGCTCCGGCGTCGACCCGGCCGAGGCCGGCGACGTGATCGCCGGCTGCGCCCAGCAGTTCGGCGAGCAGGGCGTCAACATCGGCCGCAACGCCTGGCTCGAGGCCGGGCTGCCGATCGAGACCCCGGCGACCACGATCGACCGCCAGTGCGGCTCCGCTCAGCAGGCCGTCAACTTCGCGGCGGCGCAGATCGCCAGCGGCGTCCACGACGTCGTCGTCGGTGGCGGCGTCGAGCACATGGGCCACATCTCCTTCGCCGACGGCTACGAGGTGATGAAAGAGCACGGCTCGCCCTTCTCGCCCGAGCTGATGGACCGCTACAACCTGATCCCGCAGGGCCTCTCGGCCGAGATGATCGCCGACCAGTGGGAGATTCCCCGCTCCGATCTCGACGAGTTCGGCCTGCGCTCCCAGCGGCTCGCCGCCCAGGCGACCGAGGAGGGGCGCTTCGAGCGCGAGACGATCCCGTTCGCCGTCAACGGCGACACCTACGTGACCGACCAGGGCCTGCGCGAGACCACGCTCGAGGGTCTGGCCAACCTGAAGCCGGCCTTCAAGGAGGACGGCAAGGTAACCGCCGGCAACTCCTCGCAGGTCTCCGACGGCGCCGCCGGGGTGCTACTGATGGCCCGTGAGAAGGCCGATGCTCTGGGGCTGAAGCCGCGGGCGCGGATCTACGACCAGACCACGGTCGGGGTCGATCCGGTGATCATGCTGACCGGTCCGATCCCGGCGACCCGGAAGCTGCTGGAGCGCAACGGGATGGCGATGGACGACATCGACCTGGTCGAGATCAACGAGGCCTTCGCCTCGGTCGTGCTCGCCTGGCAGCGGGAGCTCGACCCCGACATGGACCGGGTCAACGTCAACGGCGGCGCGATCGCCCTCGGCCACCCGCTCGGCTCTACCGGCGCTCGCCTGATCACCACCCTGCTGCACGAGCTGGAGCGCACCGACAAGGAGATGGGCCTGGTGACGATGTGCTGCGGCGGCGGGCTCGGCACCGGGACCCTGATCCAGAGGGTCTGAGGCCTGAGGTCGCCTGACGGGCGCATCTCGGCGTCCTCGGTCGCTTGTGTGCGGAGCACACGGCGCTCCCTGCGTCCTTGACCTGCTTGGTCAGGCGACCTCAGGCAGAGGTATTTTGCTGTTTCGTTTCCAGCCAAAAGAGGAGAACAGTTGAGTAAGCGACTTATTGCGGTACTGGTCGGCCTCGTTGCGGTGGGGGTTGTCGCGGCGGGCTGCGGCAGCAGCGGCGACGGCACCAGCGACACCACCGTCGTCGTGCTGACCAAGACGGAGTACATCAAGCAGGGCGACGCGATCTGCAAGAAGGGCGGCGAAAGCCTCGGGAAGGAAGCCGAAGAATTCGCCGAAGAAAACAACATCGACACCGAAAAGCCGACCAAGAAGCAGCAGGAAGAAGTGATCGAAACCGTGGTCGGACCGGCGCTCCAGGCTCAGGCCGACGAACTCAGGGAACTGGGTGCTCCGGATGGGGAAGAGGCGAAGACGGGGGCGATCTTCGACGCTCTCGAAACGGGTGCCGAAGAACTGGAAGACAACCCCGGCGCGCTGCTCGAAAGCGGCGGCAAGGGCCCGCTCGACAAGTCCAGGGAACTTGCCACCGAATTTGGCTTCAAGGAATGCGGTCAGGGATAGGTCCGGCCTGCTGAAGACGATCGGGAGAGGGCGCCTGCGGGCGCCCTCTCTTTGCCCGCGATTCTGGCTGGCTGGCCAGGGTGTATATGCTCGCTCGCGATGGACCTGACGTTGTCGCCATCGGAGGAGCGGTTCCGGGACGAGGTTCGCGCCTGGATCGAGGCGAACAATCCAGGGCCCGAACCGGAAGGCAGTCTCGACGAGGTGATGGCCTTCCGCCGCGAGTGGCAGCTGAAGCTGCATGCGGCCGGCTGGGCCGGGATCTCCTGGCCCAAGGAGTACGGCGGCCGCGGCGCGACGATGATCGAGCAGGCGATCTTCGTCGGCGAGGCGGCCCGTCAGGAAGCGCCGAGCCCGGCCAACGTGCTCGGCCTGGCGATGGGCGGCCCGGTCGTGATCGCCCACGGCACCGACGCCCAGAAGCAGCGCTACCTGGAGCCGATTCTGACCGGCGAGGAGATCTGGTGCCAGGGCTTCTCCGAGCCCGAGTCGGGCTCCGACCTCGCCTCGCTGAAGACCCGCGCGGTCAAGGACGGCGACGAATGGGTCGTCAGCGGACAGAAGGTCTGGACCACGTTCGCCCAGTACGCGAAGTGGTGCATGCTCGTCGCCCGCACCGACGCCGACGCTCCCAAGCACCAGGGCCTCACCTACTTCCTGATGGACATGGAGCAGGAGGGCGTCGAAGCGAAACCGCTGGTGCAGATCACCGGCGAGGGCGAGTTCAACGAGGTCTTCATGGACGAAGCGCGGATTCCCGGCGGAGAACGTCGTCGGCGAGGTCGGCGCCGGCTGGGGGGTGGCGATCACGACCCTGATGAACGAGCGCGCCGGGCTCGCCTTCGGCGCCATCGCCCAGATCCAGAACGCTCTTGGCCGCCTCGCCAAGCTGGCCAACGAGGTGCAGGTCAACGGCGGCTCCGCGGCTGACGACACCTACTACCGTCAGCGCATCGCCCAGCTCAACATCGAGGCCGAGACGATGCGGCTCAACGCCTATCGCGGCCTGACCAAGACGATGCAGTCGGGCATCCCCGGTCCCGAGGGCTCGCTCGGCAAGTGGCAGTGGGCCGACATCAACCAGGGCCTGACCGAGCTGGCGTTGGAGATCGAGGGCGCCTACGCACCGCTGGCGCGCGGCGCCGCCAACGCGATCGACAACGGCGCCTGGCAGTACGGCTTCCTCCGCTCCCGAGCCAACTCGATCGAGGGTGGGACCACGGACATCCTCAAGAACATCATCGCCGAGCGTGTGCTCGGGCTACCGAGGCTTCGCTAGGTCCTGATGACAGCGGGAGCGTTTAACGACAGCGGGAGCGTTTGACCTATGTACTTCGACCTCACCGACGAGCAGCAGGCGATCAAGTCGACCGCCCACGACTTCCTCGCCTCGCGCTTCAAATCGGAGCGGATGCGGGAGATCGCGGCCAGCGAGGACGGGACCGATCCGGACGGCTGGAAGCAGATGGCCGAGCTCGGCTGGGCCGGCCTGGCGCTGCCGGAGGAGTGGGGTGGACAGGGCCTCGGGATCGTCGAGCTCGCCGTCCTCTTCGAGGAGATGGGCTACGCGCTCGCTCCCTCGCCGCTGCTCTCGAACACGATCGCCGGCCTGGCGCTGAGCCTCTGCGGATCCGACGAGCAGCGCGAGCGCTATCTACGACCGCTCGCCGCCGGCGAGATGCGCGGGACCCCGGCTCTGTGGGACGTCGGCTCGCCGGCGACGGTCGGCGGCTTCCGGATGGAGGCGAAGGCCGACGGCGACGGAGTCGTGCTCGACGGCGAGAAGATCCTGGTCATGGACGCCGCCGGCGCCGACTTCTTCATCGTCGCCACCAGCGACGGCAGGCGCCACCTGGTCGAGAGCGATGCCGAGGGCGTCAGCGTCAGCCCGGAAACCGGGATCGATCCGACCCGGCGCTTCTACTCAGTCCAGCTCGACGGCGTCAAGGTTGCCGCGGCCGACACCCTGCCCGGCGCCGAGGCCGACTACTACCCCGTCTTCCACCGCGTCTGCGTCGCCCTCGCCGCCGAGTCGACCGGGATCGCCCAGCGGACGCTGGAGATGGCGGTCGAGTACGCCAAAGACCGCCAGCAGTTCGGCCGCCCGATCGGCGCCTACCAGGCGGTCTCCCACCGCTGCGCGCAGATGCTGCTGGAGACCGAGAACGCTCGCTCCGCCGTCTACGGGGCCGCCTGGGCCGCCGACGCCGAGCCGGAGTCCCTGCACCTCGCGGCCTCGATGGCCAAGGCCTACGCCGGCGACGCCGGTTGGCGGGTTCCCGACGCCTCGATCCAGGTCCACGGCGGCATCGGCTTCACCTGGGAGCACGACCTCCACTTCTTCCTCAAGCGGGGCCGCGCCAACGCGGCGATCTTCGGCGACTCCAAGTGGCACCGCGAACGGGTCGCCGACGCGGTCCTTTGAGCGCCCTCGACCGCATCTCCGTCGCCGCGATCGGCACCTCGGTCGCCGACCTCGAGGCGGAGACGCTGCGCGCGGAGGCAGCCGGCGTCGAGTGCGTCTGGGCGCCGGAGCTGTTCCGCAGCGCCGCCACCCAGGCCGCCTACCTGGCGGCGAAGACGACGACGATCGACGTCGCCACCGGGATCGTCTGGGCCTTCACCCGCAGCCCCTTCATCCACGCGGTCACCGCGCTCGACATCGACGAGATGGCCGGCGGCCGCTTCCGCCTCGGGATGGGCGCCGGGGTCAAACGCCTCAACGAAACCTGGCACAACGCCGCCTACGGCAAGCCGGCGCCGCACCTGCGCGAGGCGATCGAGGCGACGCGGCTGATCATGCAGCAGGCAAGTGCCGGCGAGCCGATCCGCTACGAGGGCGAGTACTACGACATCGACATCAAGGGCTGGGTGCGGCCGCACCCGACGCCGCGCGAGGCGGTGCCGATCTACACCGCCGCCGTGCAGGCGGGGATGGCGCGGATGGCCGGCGATGTCGCCGACGGGCTGATCGGCCACCCGATTCAGAGCCTGCGCTGGATCGACGAGGTCGTGGTCGACGCTTTCGAAACGGGGTTGAAGCGTTCCGGGCGCGAGCGCGCCGACTTCGACTATTTGCCGACCGTCTGCTGCGCCATCGACGACGATGAGGGCCGCGCCATCGACATGGCTCGGCGCACGATTTCCTTCTACGCCACCGTGAAGACCTACATGCCGCTCTGGGAGTTGCACGGCTTCGCCGAGTGCGCCGTCGCCGCCGGCGATGCCTTCCGCCGCGGCGATCTCGCCGCCGTCCCGGCCGCGATCAGCGACGAGATGGTCGAGACCTACTGCGCCGCCGGCCCGCTCGACAAGGTCCGGGCCCGGGTCGAGGCGACGGCCGAGCGCGCCGACGGCCTCTTCCTCACCCCTCCCACCTACTTCATCACCCCGGAGGAGCTGAGCGAGTTCCAGAACCGGATCATCGACGCCTTCGGCCCCGGCGCCTGACCGGTCCGAGCGGAGATCGCCTGGAGGAAGTGCTCGAGCGGGTGCGGGTGATTCCGGAGGGGTTCGTGCGCACCTACGGCGATATCTCGCCCGGTGCGCCCCGCTTCGCCGGCACCGTGCTCTTCGCCGTCGACGAGCCCGACCTGCCCTGGTGGCGGGTGGTCCGCGCCGACGGCTCGCTGGCCAAGGGCGCCCGCCAGCGCCGACGGCTCGTCGCGGAGGGGGTTCCGTTCCGCGGCGAGCGCGTCGACATGGCGGTGGCGCGGCTCACGCCCTAGCTGTTGGGGCAGCCACGATCAGGTGGACTCCCCCTATGCGGGCAGGGCGGCGACGAAGCGCTCGAAGGCCGCCATGTCGGATACGGCGGCACCGTGGCCGGGGAGGATCAGGGTGGGGTTGAGATCGGCCAGCTTGCGGATCGAGCGGCGGTTCTCGGCCATGTCGTAGGTGAAGATCGGCGGCGGCTCCTTGATGCCTGGCAGGCCGGTGGCGTAGCTCATGTTGCGGATCACGTCGCCGCAGATCGCCACCCGGTCGCTCTCGCGGAAGAAGATCACCTCGCCGCGGGCGTGTCCGGGCGCGTGGACGACGCGAAAGCCGGCGACCTCATCGCCCTCCTGGAGCACGCGGTCGACCTTGTAAGGGGGTCCCTGCCAGATCGCCCGGATCACCCGGTTGACCGGGTTGCCCGCCGACGCCTCCTGCATCGGCCGGTTGCCTTCCATCGCCTCGACATCGTCGGCGTGGCAGGCGAGCGGCACCCCGCGTGCTTCGCAGACGTCCTTGGCGACGCCCTGGTGGTCGGGGTGG
The DNA here is from genome assembly GCA_963727985.1 of uncultured Solirubrobacterales bacterium. GTDB lineage: Bacteria > Actinomycetota > Thermoleophilia > Solirubrobacterales > 70-9 > VAYN01. The sequence continues at coordinate 120,506 of CAVSIL010000001.1, forward strand.
GCGTGGGTGAGGGCGACCATCGAGATCTCCCGCCCCTCCAGCTCGGCGAAGACGCGTCGCCGGTCCCAGCGCCGGCCGGCGTCGATGAGGACGTCCTCGGCGAGGTAGATGTTGATGCTCGGCGCCGGGAACTCCTTCAGGCGCCAGACGCCGGGGGCCAGGTACTTCAATGGCCGATGCCGAGCGTGCCGCGGGGGTCGCCGCTGTGCTTGGCGAGCTCCTCCAGCTTGGCGATCTTGCGCTCGCCTTCGAGTCGGGCCGGGTGGTCGGCGGGCAGCGGCTCGATCAGGCGACGGATGCGGTTGCGCACCTGCAGCGCGAAATGGGGGGTGGAGGGGCCGGCGAGGGCGCGGATGTCCTCGGGCGTGACCGCGTCGGCCTGGCCGAGCAGTGCCGGGTTCTCGGACTCGCTCATTCGCCGCCGCCGATCTTGGTCAGCTCGGCCAGTTCGTTGATCTCTGCCTGCTGGTTCACGTCGATCGCCTCCTGGTCGCCGATTACCCACACGTGGTTGTAGAAGGCGCGGGTCGGGTTGGTGGTGTAGCCGGGCTTCACGTCGAGGAAGTATTCACGCAACGCCGCCGGGAGGGTGGTGGCGCTGTCGGTGAGCAGCAGCGGGCCCCAGGTGCCGGAGGCCGAGAGCGGTGCCGCGACGGCGGCGCCGAGCGGAGAGTCGTCGCGGGCGAGGACGAAGCCGTGGCCGGGGTCGTTGACGTCCCAGCCGAAGTTGCCGTCGGCGTAGCGGGCGAAGGCGATCGCGTTGGCGACAGGGTCCTTGCCGCCGACGCGGTGGACGCTGGTGGAGACCTTGGCAATTGCCGCCAGCGCCCGCGCCGAGATCGCCGAGGCGGGCCCGAGCACATAGACCGCGGCTTTGGCGTGGCGCCGGAGCACGGCGAGGGTCGCTTCCGGCAGGACGTCGCCGGCGGCGAACAGGACCGGGTCGCCGGAGCGGGCGGCCCAGGCGGCGGCCGGCATCGCGAATTCGGGTTTGTCGGAGGGGGCGATGAGGATCTGGGCCGGGGAGGAGCCGAAGAGCCCGTCGCGCAGTTCGGCGATCGCCGCCGCGGTGGCCGCCGCGTCGCCCCCCTTGACGATTCGCGCCCTGGCGCCGTCAGGCGTCGCCACCTTGCCGATCGCGAACGCGGTCGTGCCGCCGGTGGCCCTGTCGCCCTGGGGGTCGAGCGCGTCGAGCGCTTCCGCGGTCGGGTCGGGCAGCCCGTCGGCGCTGGAGATCAGGACCGGCGCCCGCACCGGGGCCGCCATCAGGACTGAGGCCGCAATCGCGCCCGCCCAGTCGTCTTCGCCGACCAGGGTCACGGCTGCCGGACGCTGGGCGGGGGTGGTGGAAGGGAACACGGCGAGCGCCACGCCGGCGGCGTTGGCGGCGGGATCGGAGCCGCCGACCCTGGTCGTGTTGCCGGTGGCGAAGGCGGGATAGCCGAGCGCTTCTGAGGTTTGGGTCGCCGGCGTCTCGGCGGCGGGGCTCTCGGCGACCGGCGCCGGTGCGGGTCCGGCGGAGCTCGAGTCGTTCTTGGAGCCACCGCTGCCGCCGACCACGGCGGCGACGATGAAGGCGATCGCGACGACGACCAGCGCGGCGATTCCCTTCAGCGCCCCGGGGATCGGCTCGCGGCGACGGCGCTTTGGCTTCGGCGGCGGCGTCTTCGGCGCGGTAGGCGGAGCTTTCGGAGCCCTGGCCGCCGTCTTCGCGGGCGCCGGCTTCTTCTCCTTCGGCGGCTTGGGAGCCGGGGAGTCGCTGGCCGGTACGTCGGCGTTGATCGGGCGGTCGGCGCTCACCGCCGCAACGCTACATGGGGCGCGGGGCCGCGGAACGCGGCCGACTGGCTGACTGACCAGATAAAGTCCCACACGACTGGCTGACTGACCAGTCAATCAGTCCACGGCGAGGAAGGAACCAATGGATTTCGCACTCAACGACGAGCAGCTCGCATACAAGGAGAAGTGCCGGACTTTCGCCCGCGAGGTGATCCGCCCGGCCGCCGCCAAGCACGATCGCGAGGAGAGCATTCCCTGGGAGGTCATCAAAGAGGCGCGCAAGCAGGGCTTCGGCGGCCTCGAGAGCATCCAGCGCTCGGCCGAAGACCCCGAGGGCCAGATGCAGGTGATCTCGGCCGAAGAGTTTCACTGGGGTTGTGCCGGCACCGCGCTGGCGATCTCCGGCTCCGGCCTCGCCGCCGCCGGCATCGCCTCCTCGGGCACGCCCGAGCAGATCATGCGCTGGGTGCCGGAGTGCTTCGGCGACGCCGACGAGATCAAGCTCGGCGCCTACGCCGTGACCGAGCCCCAGGCCGGCTCCGACGTCAAGAGCCTGAAGACGACCGCCAGGCGCGACGGCGACGAGTGGGTCCTCAACGGGACCAAGGTCTTCATCACCAACGGCGGCATCGCCGACGTTCATGTCGTCGTCGCCACCGTCGATCCGGCGCTCGGCACCCGCGGCCAGGCCTCCTTCGTGATCGGCAAAGACACCCCTGGCCTCTCCCAGGGCAAGAAGGAGACCAAGCTCGGGATCCGCGCCTCGCACACGGCCGAGATCGTGCTCGAGGACTGCCGGATCCCGATCGAGAACCTGCTCGGCGGCGAGGAGAAGCTGGAGAAGAAGCTGCAGCGTGGCCGCGAAGGCAAGAAATCGGCCGGCGCCGACGCCCTTGCGACCTTCGAGGTGACGCGGCCGCTGGTCGGCGCCTCGGCGCTCGGCATCGGCCAGGCCGCCTACGAGTGGACGCTCGAGTACCTCGACGGCCAGTCCGAAGGCGGCACGCCGCTGCTGCAGACGCAGCGCGTGCAGCAGACGCTGGCCGACGTCGCGACCGAGCTCGAAGCGGCGCGGCTGCTGGTCCAGCGCGCCGCCTGGATGGGCCGCAACGGCCGCCCGATGACCGGCGGCCAGGGCTCGATGTCCAAGCTCAAGGCCGGCGACGTGACGATGTGGGCGACGACCACGCTGATGGACCTGGTCGGCCCCGACGCCTGGAACACCGACTACCCGCTGGAGAAGTTCTTCCGCGACGCCAAGATCTACCAGCTGTTCGAGGGCACGGCGGAGATCCAGCGCATGGTCATCTCCCGCATGCAGGCCCGCGAATACGCCGAGCGCCTCGGCTTCGGCGCCGAAGTGGCCGCCAAGGCAATGGCAAAGTCCCAAGGAGCCTGTTCCGGCGTAGTCACAGAGCCGTCGGGGGTCTCCTCTCAGGCCGCTTCGCGGGAGTTCCTGGGAGGGGACCCCCGACGGCTCTAAGCTCAGCCCGTGCATGCACCGCATGGGCATTCGCACTCGCTTGATGCCAGGCGGGAGGACAGCAGACGGCGGATGTGGATCGCGCTGGCGATCAATGGCGTGCTGCTGCTGGCCGAGGTCGTCGGCGGCCTGCTCACCGGCTCGCTGGCGGTCCTGGCTGACGCCGGGCACCTGCTCTCCGACGTCGGCTCGATCGTCCTGGCGCTGATCGCAGCCCGGCTCGCCTCGCTGCCGGCCCGCGGCCGGCGCACCTTCGGCTACCAGCGCTCCGAGGTGCTGGCGGCGCTGGTCAACGGTCTGCTGCTGGTCGCGGTCAGCCTCGGCATCGCCTGGGCGGCGATCGGCCGCCTCTCCGACCCGCCCGCGATCGCGGGCGCCGGCGTGCTCGCGCTCGGCCTCCTCGGGCTCGCCGGAAACCTCGCCGCGACCTGGGTCCTGGCCCGCGGCCAGCGCGAGGACATCAACCTCGAGGGAGTGCTGCGGCACAGCCTCGCCGACGCCCTCGGCTCGCTCGGCGTCGTCCTCGCCGGCGGCTTCGTCCTGCTTGGCGGCTCCGACATCGTCGACCCGATCGTCGGCCTGCTGATCGCCGCCCTCGTCCTCGCCTCCTCCTGGCGCCTGATCAAGGAGCCCTTCGAGGTGCTGATGGAGGCCGCGCCCGCCGACCTCGACGTCGATGCGATGGGGGCCGCGATCTGCGGCGAGCAGGGGGTGCGCTCCGTTCACGACCTCCATGTCTGGACCGTCACCGCCGGTTTCGGCGCGCTGGCCGCGCACGTCGTCGTCGCTCAGGGCCGCGATCGCGACCTGGTCTGCCGCAAGCTCGAGCTGATGCTGGCGGAGCGGTTCGGGATCGAGCACACGACCCTGCAGATGGAGGAGGAGGCCGACCAGGCCCTGCTGCAGGTCGAGAACGCGCCCGGGAAAGGCTGATCGCAAGGGCGGTTGCAGGGCCGGCGCGGCGCTCGGGCTGGGATTGGGGCTTGGCTAGCCTCGCGACGATGCTCAAGAACCGCCCCGTCGCGATGGCGCTCTTCTTCGCCATGGCGGCGCTCAGCATGCTGCTCGTCGCCAGCTCGGCTCCGGCCCAGGATCTCGAATCCGAACTCGAAGCCAAGCAGTCGAAGCTGGACGAAGTGCGCGAGAAGAAGGGCGTGCTGACGACCACCATCTCCCACTACGGCGACCAGATCGACCGCCTCACCGGCGAGGTGGCGGCGATCCGCGGCCGTGAGCAAGCGGTCCGCACCCGGCTCGAGGCCAAGCAGGCCGAGCTCGACAAGGCCGTCGCCGATCTCGATGTCGCCAAGGGCCACCTCGAGCAGCTGCGGGCCCGGCTCAAGCGCGCCCTCGACGCCCTGCGCGACCGCCTGGTCGCGATGTATGAGACCGGCACCCCGGATGTGCTCAGCGTCATCGTCGGCTCCAGCGGGGTCGACGACCTCGCCGCCCGGGCCGAATATCTCGACCGTCTGCACGGCATGGACGAGGCCGTGGTCGGCCGCGTCCGCGACCTGCGTGACCAGGTGCGGCGGATCGTCGATCGCCTGCGCGACAGCAAGAACCAGATCGAAGACGCGCGCGACGCGATCGCCGCCGAAGAGGAGGCGCTGGCCAGCGCTCGCGCTTCCCTGCAGAGCCACCAGCAGGCGCTGGGCTCCGCCCGCGCCAAGCGGGTCGCGGCGCTAGCTCGGATCGGCGAGCACGAAGAAGAGCTGGACGGAGACGTCGCCGCGATCCAGGGCAAGATCGCCGCCCGGCTCTCCGCCACCGGCTCGATGCCGCTGCCGGCGGGGCCGATCCAGGGCGGCAGCGGCGGCCTGATCTGGCCGGTCGACGGCGCCGTCGTCTCGCCCTTCGGTGGCCGCGACATCGGCGCCGGCTACGAGTACCACCCTGGCATCGACATCGCCGTGCCGGAAATGACGCCGATCCGCGCCGCCGCCTCGGGCACCGTGATCTTCACCCAGCCCGAGGCGAGCAGCGGCGGCTACGGCAACTACACCTGCATCGACCACGGCGGCGGGCTCTCCACCTGCTACGCCCACCAGACCTCTTTCGCCGTCTCCGCGGGTCAATCGGTTTCGCAGGGAGACATCATCGGGTACACCGGCTGCACCGGTTACTGCCTTGGCCCCCACCTGCATTTCGAGGTTCGTATAAATGGCGCCGTCACCGACCCGATGGGCTACCTTTAGCGATAGGGAGCCCTTGTGATTCGCCAGGCCCACACCTACTTGGTAGGTGCGATGGGAGGGGCGACGTTGATCGCCCTCGCCGTCGTGGTTTTCGCCGTGCTCGTTTCGGTCCAGGTCTTTAGGGACTGGCCGATCGCCGCGCTGGGCGATGGCGGCGGCGAGGCGGCCGCGGTCTCCGCGGGCCAGGAGGCGGGTGGCGGTTCTGGGGCCGCGGGCAGCTCCGGCGGTAGCGCTCGCGCCGGGCAGGCAAACGGCACCGGGACGACGCCAACCAAGGGTCAGCAGGGCGGCCGGGACGGCGCCAGCCCCGGCTCGCTCGCCGCGGCGGGCGGCGGCCTCGCCACGACCGGGGGCGGAGGCGGCGCCACCGGCACGGAAACTGGCAGTGCGGGCGGTGGGGGTGCGCCGCAAGGCGGCTCTGGCGCCGGCTCGCCCCAGACCCCGGGCTCGACCAGCCCCAGCGGCAGCAACGGCTCCAGCAGTTCAGGCGGCTCCGGCGGTGGTGGCGTCGCGGGCGGCGGC
>CAVSIL010000002.1:0-8385 GCA_963727985.1 uncultured Solirubrobacterales bacterium
GATCCGCCCGTCGCGCCGCGCTGGCTCGATCGCCACCGACCAGCGCTCCCCGAGCAGGCTCTAGACACGGGCGATCCGCCCCGCCACCCGCATCGCCTGCAGGGACGAGCTGCGGTCGTGGACCCCGCAGCACGTCGGCGCCGGCCCGCACCGCCAGGGTCACCGCCGGCGACCGTCCCCCACTCGCGCTCGCCGGCCGGCAGCGCTCCTCCCCCGGAGCCGGCGAGGACCGCGCCGATGAAGTCCTTACGCGGAGCGAGACGTAGAGCGGCAGGCCCAGCGCCTTCGGCTCGCCGAGGCGGCGCAGAATCTCGAGGTCCTGCTTCGGGGCTGAGGTCGAAGTCGAGTCCGGGTCGATGGCTATCTGCTCCTCGGCCACCCCAAGCTCCCGGGCCAGCTCGACCCTCCCCTCGAACCAGGCGCGCAGGTGGTCGACGACGTCGCCGTACTCGCGCCAGGGGCGGTCGACCCGGGCGGCCCCTCGATGTGCATCAGCACGTAGCCGCAGCCCGCATCCGCGACCAGCCCGAACATCTCCTCCGAGCCCCCGGAGATGTCGTTGACGACGGTCGCCCCCGCGTCGAGCGCCGCGTTGGCCACCTGCGGCGAGAACGTATCGGCCGACACCCACCCTCGTTCGTCTGTTCCTTTTCGTTGCTATGCGCCGGAAAGGAACAGACAGGGTTGGTGGCCAGGCCTTCGATGGCCGGCACCAGCGCCGCGGCCTCGTCCTCCGGGGGCACCGGGGGGCCGGCTTTGGCCGCGACGGCGCCCACGTCCAGCATGTCGAACCCCGCCTCCGCCAGCGCCAGCCCGTCGGCCACGGCCTGCTCCGGCGTCCCGCTGCGCGCGCCCTCGAACATCGAGTCGACGGTGACGTTGACGATCCCCGCCGCCAGCGGCTGGGCGAGGTCGAGGGTCCGGTCAGCCAGCCGCCAGTTCATCGTCGCTACCGTAGCGACCGGGACCAATGGGACTGAGCTGCGTCTACACCGACCTCGACGGCACCCTGCTCGGCGCGGGGGCCTCGCTCTTCCGCGACGCGGAGGGGGGCTTCTCGCTGGCGCAGGCGCGCGGGCTCGAGGCCTGCCAGCGGGCCGGGGCCGAGGTCGTGATCATGTCCGGCCGCCGCGAGCCGCAGGTCCACGAGGCGGCGCGGTTGATGGGACAGACCTCCTACATATACGAGGCCGGCTGCGCCTTCGCGATCGACGGCGAGACGACGCTGCTGACCGGCGAGATGGCGCCCAACGAGGAGGACGGCACGATCTACGAGCAGATCGAGGCGCGCGGCATCCCCAAGCGCCTCTTCGAGCACTTTGAAGGGCGGCTGGAGTACCACGCCCCCTGGCACACCGGCCGTGTCCTCTCCCATCTCTTCCGCGGCAAGGTCGATGTCGACGAGGCCAACACGCTGCTCGGCGAGCACGGGGACGACGACCTGCGCCTGCTCGACAACGGCGCCATCGGCCGTCCGATGCCCACCGTCGAGGGCCGCACCCACGCCTACCACCTGGTCCCGCGCCTGGTCAGCAAGGGCGCCGCCGTCGCCGCCCACGCCCGTGCCCGCGGCTACGACCCGAGCGACTGCATCGCCGTCGGCGACTCGGTCGAGGACCTCGAGGTCGCCGCCGCGGTCGGGCGCTTCTTCGTCGTCGCCAACGGCCCCGAGCGCGACCCGGGCCTGCGCTCCCGGCTCTCCGCCTGGGACAACGCCACCGTCACCGAGGGCAGCATGGGCGACGGCTTCTACGAGGCGGTCGTCTCCACCCTGGTCGAACGGCGTTAGAGCGGCCCGGCGCGCAGCAGGTCCGGGTCGTGTCCCGGGCGCACCGTCGCCCCACCGTCGCGCAGCTCCCGCAGCCGCGCCAGCGAGCGCGCCTGCCTCGAGGTCGTCGCCGAAGGACGGCAGGCGCCCGTCGTCGAAGGTGGCGGCCCAGAGGGCGACGTCGGCGCCGATCACGAGGTCGCCGATCCGCACCGACTGATGGCCGGGCGTGTGCCCCGGCGTGCTCAGCAGCTGGACCGAGCCGTCGCCGAGCAGGTCGTGGTCGCCGTCGACGAGGACGAGGTTGGCGGGGGCGTCGGCGTAGTCGCGGGGGAGGAAGAAGGTGCGTTCGATCGCTCCCCGGTCGTGCCCTCCCTCCCACTCGGCCCGCTGGACGACGACCGGCACCGAGTCGGGGATCAGCTCGAGGCCGCCCGCGTGGTCGAAGTGCAGGTGGGTGAGCACGACCCTGGTCAGCGTCGAGAGGTCGACCTGCTCGGCGATCGAGGCCTCCTGCTCGAGCCCGAAGAAGGCGATCGGCCCGGGGCCGTAGTGCGCCTCGGAATCGGCCACGGCGGCGGGATGCAGGCCGGTGTCGACGAGGATCCGCTCGCTCTCGGTCTCGATCAGATAGGCGGGAACCGGCAGCCGGACCGGGCTCTCGGGCTCGGGCTCTCCCTGCCGCCAAATCCCGACCGCGGCGGTCATCCAACCCAGGTTCAGCATCTCGATCCGCATCTCCACGGCCACTAGTATCGAGGAACCGCCAACGAGCCCGAAGAGGAGCGCCTTGTCCGCCGAGACCGCGACCGTCGCTGAGCAGGAGTACCTGGAGATCATGTTCTGGCTGGAGGAGGCCGGGCTGCCGATGACCGGCGCCAACATCGCCCGCGCGATGCAGCTCTCCCCGCCGACGGTGCACGAGATGGTCGGCCGCCTGGTTGACGACGGCTACGTCGCTCGCAAGCCCGACAAATCGCTCGAATTCACCGAGTCCGGGCGCGAGCACGCCAGCCACATCGTCCGCCGCCACCGGATGATCGAGCGCTTCCTCACCGACGTCCTCGGCATCCCCTGGGACGAGGTGCACGAGGAGGCAGAGCGGATCGAGCACGCGATGTCGCCGGTGCTGGAGGAGCGGATGTACGCGGCGATCGGCGACGCCACCACCTGCCCCCACGGCCACCCGATCGTCGAGGGCGCCCGCGAGCAGGGCTCACTGCTGGCCGACGTCGAGGTCGGCGCCGACCTCACCGTCCTGCGCTTCGAGAACGAGGCCGAGGAGCTGCTGCACTACCTGAAGGCGGCCGGGCTGCGACCGGGGCTCGAGGGCAAGCTCGAGAGCGCCGACGAGGAGCGGGTCACGATCGCCTCGGGCGACGGGACGCACGAGGTCAGCCGCAGCGTCGCCGAGACCGTCTCGGTCCGCGCCGACCCGGCGCCGCCACCGCGAGCGGCGATCCCGGAGCAGCTGGTGCTCTCGAGCGACCGCTACGGAAGGTAGCCGCCGGGCTCTCGCCCGCTTACTGGGTTGAAATCGCGATCAGCGGCTCGCCGGACGGTGACGTGCTGCCGCCCTTGGGCTCCTTCGTCACCATCACGAGTTCGACGCCGTTCATGTCCGGCAGTTCGGTGCTGGCGCGACCTTCGCGGTCGGGGACGAAGAGGGCTTCCACCGGTTCGACTTCGCCTTCGCGCTGAACCCAGGCCTCGAGCACCCGGTCGCTCGGCAGCTGCTTGACGTTTTCGAGGTGCAGGGTGCCGCTGTCCCCGTAGCTGACCATCTTCGCGGTCACCCCCGGCGCCTTGCCGGCGACCACGGTGCTCGTTTCGCCACCTTCGTCGGAGCCGAGCCCGCCGCCGATCGCGAAGCCGGCGACGGCGGCGACGACCAGGACCGCGGCGCCGAATCCGACCACCGGGCGCAGGCCCATCGGCCCGGAGCCGAGCTCGCGCAGCCAGGTGGCGGCGCGGCCAAAGAGCCCGGCCGCGGCCGGATCCTCGACGAAGACCTCCTCCGGCTCGGCCTCGAAGCGCACCTCGGCCATCACCCGCTCGCGCAGCTCGCGCGGCGGCCGCAGCCGCTCGACGCCCTCCGGCAGCGCGTCCAGCGCCGGCGTCAGCCAGCGGATCTCGGCCTGGCAGCGCTCGCAACCCTCGGCGTGGCGCTCCAGCGCGGCCGCCTCCGCCGGCTCCAGCGCCCCCAGCATGTAGGCGGCGACGTCCTCGCTCCAGCCCTCGTGATTCGTCTCGGTCATGCCAGTCCCTCCGCCAGCTCGCCCCGGATCTTCTCCAGGCCCAGTCTCATCCGCCCCTTCACGGTGCCCAGCGGCACCCCCAGCATGCGCGCTATCTCCGACTGGCTGAAGCCGCCGAAGTAGGCCAGCTCGATCACCTTCGACTGCGCGCCCGGCAGCTCGCCGAGCGCTCCCTTGATCTCTGTCGCGGTCTCGCGTCGCATCGCCTCCTCCTCGGTCAGCTCCCCGGAGGGGCGCTGCTCGAGCACGGCATCGTCGTCGAAGGTCAGCTTCGGCGCTTTGCCGGCGCGGCTGCGCAGGGCGTCGATCGCGCGGTTGCGGACAATGCTCAGCATCCAGGAGCGGACGCTGCCGCGAGCGCGGTCGAACCGCGCCCCGCTGCGCCAGATCGAGATGAACGCCTCCTGGGTGACGTCCTCGGCGGCCGCCTTCTCGCCGACGATCCTGTACGCCAGCGAGTAGGCGACACCGCCGTGGCGGTCGTAGAAGACCTCGAAGGCGTCGGGATCCTTTTCCCCGATCAGCGGCATCAGCTCCTCATCCGCCAGCCGCTCGGCCCTCTCTCTCTTAACGGTCATCTCTTTCCATCATCCCTGGTCGAGCGACGGGTCCTCAGGCGATGAACGGTTCCACGGCCTTCAGCACCTGCGCTTCGTCGAGCGAGGGGTCGAAGGCGTCGGGAGCCGGTTCTTCGCCATTCTGGAGGCGGATCGCCGCCGCGTGCCGGGCCTCGACCTGGACGATCGAACCGGCCGCGCCCAGCACTTCTTTGGACTTGATCGCCGGGCCGGCGCCGTTGTAGGCGCTGACCCCGGTGTCCTCGAAGGTCTGCGCGAGTTTGAGGAAGCCCGCGGTGTCGCTGTATTCGAAGTCGAACTTCGGCTCCGCGACGGGCTTGCCCTGCAGCTGCTTGATCGTCGCCGTCAACGCTTCGACGTGCTGCTTCTCGTCGCCGGCCAGCAGCGCGATCAGGCTCTTCAGCTCGCCGCTCGCCTTGGCCCGGGTCTTCGCTTCCGCGTAGAAAGTCGACTCCAGGTACTCCAGGGTGAGGGCGAAGTTGAGGATGTCGACGTCGCTGCTGCCGGTCATGGCGAACGCCTTGCGAACGTAGGGACCGACCATGAAGGTGCCGTAGACGGCCCCGGCGGCCAGCGCCCCCTTGAGGATCACGTCGCTGCGCGAGAGGTCGCCGCTGTCCTCGTCGACGGTTACGCCGGCGAGCTCTGGATGTGCAAATTCATGCTGAGTCATTGCTTCTCCTTTTGCTTTCTCGCCGCGCTAGCTGACGATGAAGGGTTCGACGGACTTGAGGACGACCTTGGCGGTCGCCGGCTTCGCGAACGCCCCGTCCGGGGTGATCGACTCGCCGAGCAGCGTGTTCAGCGCCGCGGCGTGCCGGCCCTCGACGCTGTGGATGGCCAGAGCCGAGGCCAGGACTTCCGGGCTCTTGATGTTGCCGGCCTGGCCGAGGTAGGCGGCGGCACCGAGGTTCTCGACCGTGCCCGCCAGTTCCAGCACCGACTTGGCGCTTTCGAGCGGGAATTCGGTCTTCGGTTCCGGCGCCGGCTTGCCACCGAGCTGCTTGACCGCCGCGGTCAGGGCTTCGACGTGTTCGGCCTCCTCCTGGCCGAACTTCTCGATCGTCTTCAGGTCGGCGCCCTTGAACAGGCCGCTCTTGACCACGTCGGCGTAGAAGGCCGTCTCCAGATACTCGAGCGTGAGCGCGTAGTTGAGGATGCCGATGTCGCCCTTGCCGAACTGCGCGGTTTCGTCGCCGCCGCCGGGCTTGGCCGAAGACATCGTGGTGGTGCTGCCGCTGTCGCTGCCACAGGCGGCGAGAAAGGCGGCCGCCGCGGCCGAGCCGCCGGTCAGCGCCATGAACTTGCGGCGCGAGACCGGGTCCTTCGCCACCCGCGCGATCGCGTTCTGCGCCGGTGCCTCCGCTTGCTCGCGTTCGGTGCTCTCAGGCATGTCGTCTTCTCCTCGCTGGGGGTTTGCTTCTAACTGCCCCTACGCGAGCGACGGCGCGACCGGATCAAAATCGAACAAGACCAGCGCCTCCTGACCAAGCAGAGCAAGGACGCAGGAAGCGAATGTGCCCCGCATACGAGCGCCCGAGGACGCAGCTATGCGCCGGTCAGGAGGCGCTGGAGCGGAGGCGCTCCAAGGCGCTGGCGATACGCGCAACTCCCTCGTCGGCCCGGTCGGCCGGGACCGGCGCGAAGGAGAGGCGGAGGCTGTTCTCGCCGCCCGCGATCATGAAGTCCGGGCCGGCGACGAAGGTGGCGCCGTCCGCTTTCGCGGCGGCCAGCAGGGCGACCGTGTCGGTGCCCTCGGCGAGGTCGAGCCAGAGGAAGTAACCGCCGTCCGGGACGACGAACTCGGCCTCGGGGATCCGCTCCCGCAGCGCCCCGACCAGCGCCTCGCAGCGCGCCTTCAGCTCGCCCTTGACGAAGGCGATGTTGCGATCCAGCTCGCCCGAGCGGCAGAGCTCGAGCACGATCGACTCGGCCAGCATGTTGGGCGAGATGTAGGTCTCGTTGGCGCGCTTGGCCAGGGCCCCGATCTCCGCCGCCGGCCCGGCCAGGTAGCCGACGCGGACGCCGGGGCTGACCGTCTTCGAGAAGGAGGAGGCGTGGATGACGCGGTCGGCGCGGTCGAGCGAGAGCATCGTCTCCAGCGGCTCGCCCTCGAACGGCAGCTCGCGGTAGGGGTCGTCCTCGAAGATCCAGAAGCCGTGCTCGGCGGCGAGCTCGACCAGCCGCGCCCGCTTCGCGCTCGAGAGCGTGCAGCCGGCGGGGTTGTGGGCGTTGGGGATGACGTGGGCGAGCTTGATCGGCCCTGCGGCGAGCGCCGCCTCGAAGGCATCGAGGTCGAGCCCGTCAGCCTCCAGCGGCACCGGCACCAGCTCGACCCCGAGCCGCTGCAGGAGCAGCAGCGTGCGGTCGTAGGTCGGTTGCTCGACCACCACCCGGTCGCCGGGCCCGAGCAGGTGCTCGAACAGCATCGCCCCGCCCTCCAGCGAGCCGTTGGCGACCATCACCTGCGAGGCATCCAGCCCTCCGTGCCGCTCGGCAATCCACTCGCAGAGGCCCGGATGTCCGATCCCGGTCCCGTAGGAGAGCGCCTTTTCCCAGTCGCTCTCGAGCGCCCGCGCCGCCGCCTCCCGCACCGCCTCATGGGGCAGGATGTCGGCGCTCGGAGCGCCCCGCGCAAAGGAAATCGTCTCGCCGGCCATCGTCCTCGACCCTAGCAACGCACGGGCGCTCACCGACCCCTCGCAAATCGCCAACCCAGGGGGGAGAACCAGAGGCGTGTCTGAGCTTGACGCCTGTATATGGCGGACAAGCTCGGACACGCCTCTGGGGGGGCGGTGGTCGACACCGTGGGAACGAACTCCGAGCGCGAGCGATCGATCGCGCGGCTGGCGTTCGACCAGCACGGCGTGGTCGCTCTTTCACAGCTGATCGGACTCGGATTCGGAGTACAAGCGGTAGAGCGACGGGTCCGGGACGGGCGCCTACTCAAGATTCACCGGGAGGTCTTCGCCGTGGGCCACAGGCGACTCAGCCAGCGCAGCTATTGGTGGGCCGCCGTCTTGGCTTACGGCGACCAGGCGCTTCTAAGCCATCGAAGCGCCGCCGCATTCTGGGAACTTGCCAAGCCGCGTTCGTCTCCAATCGACGTCACCGCACCCGTTGGATGGCAAGGCCTGCGGCGGCGCGAGGGCATCTGGATCCATCGAGGCAAGCTTCACCCCGAGGACCGGGCCGAACGGGCGGGGATACCGGTCACCAGCATCGCCCGCTCGCACGCTGTTCGACTACGCCGAAGTCGCCGACTTCGGGCGGCTGGAGCGAGCCTGGGAGGAGGCCGACCGGCTCAAGCGGCTGCGGCTGGGCGAGGTCGAACGGGTCGGCGAGCGCGGCTACGGCCGGCGCGCCTTGAAACCGATCAGGCGCCTGCTCGCCGAAGCCCGCGCCGTCACCCGGACCCGCTCCCCCGCTCGAGGATCGCTTCCAGAACTTCGCCCGCTTCTACGAGCTGCCGCCGCACAGCACCAACGTCGACGTCCTCGGCAAAGAGGTCGACGTGCTCTGGCCCGCCGCCAAGCTGATCGTCGAGCTGGACGAGCTGGGAATTCCACAGCCACCGTGCCGCCTTCCAGCGCGGACCCGAGCCCGCGACACGCGCCTCCTCGTCGCCCGCTACCGCACCGTCCGCGTCACCCACGAACGTCTCGACGACGAAGCCGCCGCCCTGGCCGACGAGATTCGCGGGCTCCTGCGCGACAAGGTTGTTCCCATCGAGCCGACCGGGTGACCCGGGTAAGGCCGCGCTAGGAGCCGCGCAGCACTT
>CAVSIL010000003.1:0-68388 GCA_963727985.1 uncultured Solirubrobacterales bacterium
CCGGCACTGCCGCCAATCCTCATCTGGTAGGGCTCGAAGCTCGTGAAGGGGTAGTCGTTTGGGATCCGCTGGGTCATATAACCGGTCTGAGCAGCCCGGCAGCCGTGATGCCGGCGCTCCAACGCATCGTGGTCCCAGCTTCAACCATGTCGAAGTCCAATCCACGAATGGACCGACGCGGCTTTCGCCAGCTCATTCGATAATTCGCCGCCGACGCCAGCCCGCTAAGCGAGACGACATGGTCGGCGAAGGGCGGATGTCTGCAGGAAGGCGAGCCTTCGAGCCATCGCGGACCCAATCGATCGCTGGTGATCTTCGGCGAGCCGGGTCCCGATCCCCTATCTCTGGACTCCAGATCCGACTGGGTTGATCTTGCCGGCTCGTGTCATCGCGGAGCGCAGTCCAGCCGCCATCTGAGATATCACCCCTTCGTTCGCCATCGCGGCGAACCCACCGCGCCCTTGAGGAGTGGCGGGCAGGATCGCGTACCGTTTCCCCGACCTCCGCGTCTAGCTGCCCGGAAGGCGGCCGCGTGAACCCGGGCTCTCCTCGCCGGAAAGCGCGCAGGGGCTACTCGAAGCGCATAGGATTTTCATCAGCCGGATCTCGTTGAAGCGGATCGATCGACGCCGTACGGAGAAGCCCGCGGCGATCTCGTTGCCGGTTCGGTAGTGGAAGAGACCCGCGTCGGTTCTCGCCCATTCGAGGTGCTTCATCACCTCCATCGCGACGAAAGTTCTCAAGCGCCATCCCGGTGACCTCGCTCGTCCTCGCCGAGGCGTTTCGGGCCGGCACCGAGCAAATGGGCGAGGAGGCCGCTGTCGACGATGTAGACCTTGCGCGTCGTCGACTCGCGAGCTCCGATCGACGTCGCGCAGGTCGCGGTCGAGCGTCGTCTTCAGATGGGACCACGCTCGCGTGGAACAGACAAAACATCGCGCCCAAAGCTCCCAGCTGTTACTTACCCGCGCAGAGCAGGGATAAGGAACAGCTAATTCGCTGAGGCAGTCATCCCCGAGTCCGCCGCCGCCGCGTGAGTGCAGCGCTCCGTCCTCGCCGCGCCCCCTCGCGTCACGCTCGCGCCGACCTCTCCGCCCACGCTCCCCTTCACCTCGCGGCTACCGTCCGATTCTCCGCCTCCCTTCATCGGAAACTGCTGATTTACAGGGAAAAGTAAGTAAAACCTTCTGTTTAGAAAACGTCAGCTTGACTTGCGGGGACCGCAACCTCTACGGTTTCCCTGTGTCCAATGGGATGGACACGCTCAAGGCAAAGCGGCTCGCACCGCGGAGGCCAGGGGGCAGGAGAGATAGGCAGGCATGTCGCTTCAGGCAGCAAACCGCAGGGACGATTTCGCGACCGGCACCGCGCTGGGCTCGCAGGAGATCGCGTCTGCCTGGTT
This sequence comes from uncultured Solirubrobacterales bacterium, assembly GCA_963727985.1. GTDB lineage: Bacteria > Actinomycetota > Thermoleophilia > Solirubrobacterales > 70-9 > VAYN01. Next base: position 1,403 of record CAVSIL010000003.1, read on the forward strand.
TCCTTACTTCAACTTCACCAACCGCCGCGACCCGGACGGCTCGCGTCGGCCTCATTGAGCAGTCATTGCGAGCGGATCGGGATGGGTTCCCGTCCCGCTTGTCGTCAACAAGGCCGGCCGGCACTCGTCCGGCGGTCTCACTACACAGAGGAGAAGAGATCTGATGTTCAAACGTCTACGCGAACCATTCGGCAAGGCCGGGACTGATTGTCGCCCTCGTTGCCCTCGTCTTCGCCATGGTCGGTGGAGCCTACGCCGCCGACGGTGGCTCTGGTAACAGCAACGCCACCGCCTCGGCCAAGAAGCACAAGAAGAAGAAGAGCAAGAAGCCACAGCGCGGCAAGCAGGGCAAGCCGGGCAAGAACGGCGCCGACGGCGCTCCCGGTCCCGCCGGTCCGGCTGGCCCCGCAGGCCAGCAGGCGCCGGGCGCCGCCGGCCCGCAGGGTCCGCAGGGCCCGCAGGGCGACAAGGGCGAGCCGGGCACCGACTCCCCCTTCGCCGGCGGCACCCTCGCCGCCAACGCGACCCTGACCGGGACCTACACGGATCCCGCGGGAAACACGCCGCACGGGAGAGGCATATGTCGCCGGTCAGCTTCGAGATTCCGGTCGACCCGGCGCCCGACTTCGTCTTCGTCGACGCGACCGTCAGCGGCTACGGCAGCAACGCTGACTGTCCTGGAGTCGTCGGCGGCACGCCGAGCGCTCTACCCGGCAAATTCTGCGTCTACGCTTACTCGGCCGACCCTTGGCTCGGCCTGTTCGCCTTCGACGACGTGGAGGCGGTTGACCCTGGCTCGACTTCTCGCGCCGACGTCGGGGGCTACGCCCGCCGGGGCGCTCCTCCACCTCACCTGCAACGGGGGCGGCATCGGCTGCCTCAGCAGCGGTGTCTGGGCTGTCACCGGCGCCGGCAGCTAGGCATCTCTCGATCTCACTCCCCCGGGCGGCGCACACGCCGCCCGGGGGAGGGGTCGGGTCCGTCATCACACAAGCACTTCCAACCAGGACCAACACAGACAGGCAGGGAATCGGATGAGAGCATTGGCCGACAAGTCAGACCGCCCCGCAGTCGCCAACCGCAACGGCTCCGCCCGGCGCACCGCCCTCTTCGCCGCCACCGCCTTCGCCGCCCTCTGCCTGCTCGCCTCCTCGGCCTTCGCCTCCAAGGAGGTGCACTTCTATTTCGGGGCCGACGACGGCAACAACCAGACCGGCTCGGCGGTGAGCTGAGCGCGTCCGATGTCGCCGTCAACTCGAGCGGCAACGGCGGCGTCCCCGCCGGGACGATCTACGTCGCCGACACCGACAACAACCGCATCCAGCGCTTTGACTCTGACGGCAACTTCATCAGTGCCTGGGGCACCGACGTCGTGCAGGAGCGGCGGCACGGGCGACGTGGGCGACGCGGCGGCGAGGAAGTTCGAGATCTGCACCGTCGCCTCGGAGTGCAAGGCGGGCATCGCCGCGGGCAGCGACGGCACGCCGTCCGCCAATGGACGCAAAAAGTCCATTTCGACGGCTTCGCCGACGGTGGCACCTTCACCCTCGGCAACCTGCCGTCCCCGCGCCTGCAGCCCGACCACCACCGCCGCGATCACCTGGGACAGCGACGCCGCCACCCTGCGGGCGAACATGCAAGCCGCCTTGGAGGCCGCCTGCGGCGCCGGCAACTTCTCCATCGCCAGCGGCCCCCTGAATCCGGTCGTCACCTTCCAGGCCGCCCTCGGCAACGCCAACCAGCCGACGCTGGCCTGCGCCACGCTGAGCGGCTCGGGCGCCTGCTCGATCACCGAGGAAACGGACGGCTCCCCCGGCGCCGCCGGCACAACAGCCGGCAACGGCGCCCTCGACAACCCCCAGGCGCTCGCCGTCGACGAGGACACCGGCAACCTCTACGTCTCCGACCGCGACAACTTCCGCATAAACGAGTACGACGGCGCCGGCGCCTTCATCCGCTCCTTCGGCTTCGGCGTCGACGCCGACACCGCCGGCGACGGATACGAGATCTGTCCCGCCGCCGACCGCTGCATAGCGGGCATCGCCGGCTCCGGCGCCGGGCAGATCGCCTCCAACGACGACCGCCAGCTCGCACGGCATCGCCGTCTCCCCGCCCGGTGCGAGCCTCGACAAGCTCTATCTCGCCGACACCGGCAACCAGCGCGTCAACACCTACGACCTCGACGGGCAGAACCCCGCCTCCTTCGGCTCCTCTACGGAGTTCGGCGCAAACCAGCCCCGCCAGCTCGCGGTCGACTCCCGCGGCATCGTCTACGCCTCCAACGACAAGAACGGCGGCCAGGTCGAGCGCTACGACTCCCTCGACGCCAACGGCGGCGGCGTCGGCTTCCTGGCGCCGATCGGGGCGACGAGCCCGGGCACCAACGAGACGCAGAGGATCACCTTCCCCAACAGCGACCCGGTAAAAGTGAACAACTCCGAATGGACGGAGGGCAACACCTTCACCCTCACCTGCCCCAATGGCGACATCACCGCGCCGATCCAGTGGGCCTACTTCAGCAACCAGCCGAGGGACAACATCGACGCCGCGCTGGAGGCCAAGTGCGGCCCCAGCTTCGACACGAGCACAAAGGCTTCGGCGTCGAAGCGACGTCACCTTCACCGGCGCCTTCACCGCGACCAACGTGCCGACGATGACCTGCACCACGGTCAGCGGCCCGGGGACCTGCTCGGTGACCACGAAACCAGGCGTCGCGACCGTGCCCGGCGTGCTGCTCGCCGGCACCCCCGCCTCGGCGACCGCCGGCCTCGAAGTCGCCCCCGACCCCGACGGCGGCATCCCCAACGACGGCTCCGATGAGGACGTGCTCTACGTCCTGCGCAACGGCGCGTCGAAGCCCGACGTCACTCTCCTCGAGCAAGTCCGTGCAGCAGTTCGGCCCGGCAAACGACCCCGGCCTCGCCACGGCACCCAGCGCCGCCGACGACACCCACGGCTCCGGTGCGCGGCTTTAAGTTCGTCGCCGGCCTCGGCCTCGACGACTCGGCCGGCCGGCTGCTGATCGTCGCCAGCCACCCCACGCCTCTCGGGCCAGCGGGTATTCGCCTCGCCGACAACGTCGCCCCGCTCGGCGACGCTTGACCCGATCACAGCTTCGACGCCCACTCGGCGAGCTTCTCGGGCTCGGTCAACCCCAACGGCTTCTATGCCACCTACCGCTTCGAGTACGTCGACGACGCCGAGTTCGCCGCCAACGGATTCGACAACGCGAAGCAGGCGGCCGCTCGCCGACGCTGCGCTTGGCAACGGCACCGCCCCGGTTCCGGTCGCAGCGCAAACGTCCCCCCACCTGGTGCCGAGCACCACCTATCACGTCCGCCTCGTGGCCGGGCAGCTCTTCAGCCCCAGCGAGACGATCGGCGGCCCGCTCACCTTCACCACCGCCGGCTGCGGCGCCGAGCTTCAAGGCCGCCGCCTCGGTGACGGGCGCCGACAGCGCCACCCTGCGCGCCGCGATCGACCCCGAGGGCGAGGCAGTGACGAACTACCACTTCAACTGGGGGACCGGCGACAGCTACGGCAACACGACCCCGAGTCCGGCCGGTACCCTGCCCACCGGCGGGCAGGCGGTGGCGGTCTCCGAGGATCTGAGCGGCCTCACCCCGGGGCAGACCTACCACTACCAACTGGTAGCCACCAACGGAACCGGCACCACCACCGGAGAGGACCGCACCTTCACCGTCCAATCGCCCGGCCTCGGCCCGAAACGGGGCTATGAGATCGTCAGCCAGAACCCCACCGGGGGGGTGCCGCTGCTCCCCACGCTCCCTCAGTCTCAGATCAGCCCCGACGGGAACCACGTCGTCTTCACCTCCGCCCAGCCGCTGCCGGGGGCCTCGGCTCCCCTCTTTCCCGATCACCTGACCGGCACATGGCTATACGAGTCGACTCGCGGCGCCGCCGGCTGGCGGTTCCACCCACTCGGTCTGGCGTCCCCCGCTTTGGACTCGGGCGCCGCCCCCTCGTTCGACATGAGCCGCGTGGGCATCGCCACCGAGTACCCCGGCGACCCCGACGACCAGAACGGCACCTGGGACACCTATCTGCTCAACCCCGACGGCAGCCTCACCTGGGTCTCGCGCGACCCGCGCATCCCCGTCGGCACGCCGCAGACCGCGCCCGGCCCGAGCGGCCAGTTTATCGGCCTACCCCTGATGAACACCGACGGCAGCACCGTGGTCTTCAATTCCGAGCGCCAGCTCCTCGACGAGGACACAAACCCGGGCTTTGACACCTACACCTGGCACGAAGGCCAGCTCAGCTTCGGCATGCCCGCCGGGCTGGAGTTCAAGCCGGTATGAGCCCCTGCGCGACTACTCGGGCCAGGTCCGCTTTTCACCGACACCGCGCGCAGCACTCCTGACTCCGGCGCCGACCCCGACGCCGACCTCTACGCCCGCGAGGTCGACAGCGGCGAGGTTCGCGACCTGACCCGCGCCTTGACGGGATCGCCGACCCGGGCGTGGACCCGCCGAGGGCCGACCCGCCCGCGTGCGCGGCCTCGCCGCCTCCTCCGAGCAGGCGAGGATCGTCTACTTCGTCGCCGACGCCGTCTACGACACGGCGCCCAACCCGCAGGGCGAGCTGCCCGCCGAGGGCGAGCCCAACCTCTACATGGCAAAGCTCGGCGCCGATTTCGACGGCCCGATCGAGCTGCGCTTCATCGCGACGCTGGGCGTGGGCGACGGGGCCGTCTGGAAAGGGAGCTTGGATCCCCAATCCGCCTACGCCTCGCCGGACGGCTCGGTGCTGGGCTTCGGCTCCCGCCAGCCGCTCACCGGCCAGCCGACCGCCGGCACCGAGCAGATGTTCGTCTATGACGCGGAGCCGACACACTCACCTGCGCCTCCTGTCCCGCCGACGGCACGCTGCCGGCGGGCGACGTCTTCCGCTGGCCACCGACCCCTCCGGGCTGGAAACGGCCATCGCTGGCAGCAGCACAGCTTCGGCGTGCTGCGCTGGGTGAGCAGCCGCGGAGTGGTCTTCTTCGACACCCCGACCTCGCTTCTGCCCGCCGATCAGAACGGTCACCGATGACGTCTATGAGTACCGCGACGGGCGAGCTGCGCTCGTCTCGGCGGGCAGCGGCAACCACCCCTCGCGGCTTGAGAACGCGACCGTCGACGGCAAGAGCGTGCTGTTCACCACCTATGACGCCCTGGCCCCCCAGGACAAAGAGCCGGGGATAGGCAAGATCTACGACGCCCGCGAGGGCGGCGGCTTCCCCTACACCCCCCCAAACCGCCCTGCGACTGAACGCCGGCGCCTGCCGAGGAGCGCCGAGCGCCGCCCCCGACATCTCCGGTTCGGGCGCCGTCCCCGTCGGCTCTTCGGACCCGAAGGCGCGCTTTAAGAAGTCCAAGCCGGCGCTGCCCGAAGGGCAGCCGCAAGGTGCGCCGCAAGGGCAAGGTGCGCTGCGTCCGCCGCCACCACAAGCGCAACCATCGCAAGCACCACAAGAAGGGCCACCACAAACAAAACAAGCGAGCCGCCAATTCCAACCGGGGGTCGGCCGATGAGTGCAAAGAGGCTCTGTCGCAGGTCGCTGCTCGCGCTCTCGGCGCTGGCCCTCTCGCTTGCGGCGCCCCATCCATGGCCGCGGCCGAATACAACTTCGAGCCGGGCAGCGTCTTTGCCAAGGCCCACGACCCGCTGGCCCAGACCTTCCCGGGCTATGAGATCCCCGGCGTCACCCAGTGCCAGCCTCGACGGCTCGCCCAACTTCGACGCCTGGGTGGCCAACATCGCCGCGACGGCGGAGGTGACCCAGGCCGGCGGGCACCCCGACTTCACCACCGCCTTCAAGGTCGCCGACGACCCGAACTTCCTGGAGCGGTTCACCAAGGACCTCTTCGCCGACCGCCCGCCGGCTCGATCGGCAACCCCCTGGCGGTGCCGCCTTGCGAGGCCGATGACTTCCACCTCACCTTCTTCGGCCGCTGCCCGACCAAAAGCCAGGTGGGCGAGGTCGCGACCAACGTGCACAACACGATCCAGGTGCTCTCCCCGGTCTAGCAGCCTCGTCCCCGCCTACGGCGAGCCGGCGCTGCTCGGCTTCAAGGCGTTTGGCATCACCGCCCTGGTGCACCCGCGGGTTCGCAGCGACGGCGACTACGGGCTCTCCGCCGAGGTCGAGGGACATCGCGACGGCCGTATGCCATCGACGGCTCGGCGCTCACCCTCTGGGGCGTTCCCTACGACAACGGTGCACGACTCCCATCGCTTCGACGCCGACAACGGCGGCCTGGGCGGCTCGGTCTCCGGCACGCCGATCGTCCCCTTCGCCTCGGCCCCGACCAACTGCGACACCGGGCCGCTGGCGGTAACGGTCAAAGCCCGCTCCTGGCTCGATCCGCGGCGCTGGGTCTCAGGCGACTCACCCGCACCCGAGCCAACCGGTTGCGATCAGATCAAATTCACCCCGACCCTCTCCGCCCAGCCGACCACCCACACCGCCGATCAGCCCACCGGCCTTGAGGTCGACGTCCACACCCCGCAGAACAACGGCTCCTGCATGAAGCTCAAATTCCAGCCGATCACCAAACCCCAGTACGACTGCGGCCTCGCCACCTCCCACCTCAAGGACACCGTGGTCACCCTGCCGCCGGGCCTGGTGATCAACCCCTCCGGCGCCAACGGCCTCGACGGCTGCTCGACCAGGAGATCGGCCTGAGCACGCCGCTGGGCGTCACCCGCAGCACTTCACGCAAGGAGCAGCCCACCTGCCCCGACGCCTCGAAGATCGGCACGGTCGAGGTAGACACGCCGCTCTTGGACGCCCGGCGCCCGGCACCGTCTACATCGCCGACCCCTACGACAACCCCTTCAGATCCCTCACCGCGATCTACATCGTCGTCAACGACCAAGAACGCGGCTTCATCGCCAAGCTGGCGGGCAGGTCGACCGCGACCCCGTCACCGGGCAGCTCACCACCACGGTCACCGACGCCCCCCAGCTGCCCTTCGAGCACTTCTACCTGCACATCCAGCAGGGCCCCACGCGACGCTGCGCACGCCGGGCTGCGGCACTACGCCACCGCGGGGAGCTGACCCCCTACTCGGACCCGGCTCACCGGTGCCGACCAGCGACGCCTTCGTCGATCAGCGCCGGGCAGCTGCGATCAGCCCAACGCGCCGGGCTTCGACGCCGGCGCGATCAACCCGGTCGCCAAGAGCTACTCGCCCTTCGTCATGCACCTGCGCCGCGATGACGCCACGCAGAACTTCTCCGCGGTGACGATCTCCCCGCCGCCGGGCACTGATCGCCAAGCTGGCCGGCGTCGCGCAGTGCTCGGAGGCGCAGCTGGCAGCCGCGGCTGCCGAAGTCCGGCGCGGGGGAGAAGCCGCCCCGAGCTGCCCGGCCGACTCGGAGGTAGGCAGCGTCGTCGCCGGCGCCGGCGCCGGCCCCTCGCCCCTACTACGCCCCCGGCAAGGTCTACATGGCCGGCCCCTACAAAGGCGCCCCACTGAGCCTGGCGATCGTCACCCCGGCCACAGCCGGGCCCTTCGACCTCGGCACGGTCGTCGTCCGCACCGCCCTCTACGTCGACTCCAAGACGGCGAAGATCACCGCGGTCTCCGACCCGATCCCGAGATCCTCGACGGCATCCCGCTCGACGTGCGCACGGTCGATCTGACCCTCGACCGCGACCAGTTCACCCAGACGGGCACCAGCTGCGACCCTCGTCGGTGACCGGCCAGCTGACCTCGACTGATCGGCGAGGTCGCCCAGCTTTCGGCCAGAATTCAGCTGGCGGAGTGCGCCTCGCTGGCTTCAAGCCGAAGATACTTCCTGAAGCTGAAGGGCTCCTCCAAGCGCACCGGGCACCCGGCGGCTGACCGTGGTGCTGAAGACCCGCCCGGGCGACGCCAACATCGCCGCGCTACAGCTGGCGATGCCCCACTCGGAGTTCCTCGACCAGGCCCACATCAGAACGGTCTGCACGAGGCCCCAGTTCGCCGCCGACACCTGCCCGCACGGGAGCCACCTACGGCCGCGCCAAGGTCTGGACACCCGATCCTCGACTACCCCTGGTCGGCAACGTCTTGCTGCGAGCATCAGACAACCTTTGCCCGACCTGGTGCCGGACCTCGGGCCCGAGCCTATCAGCCGACCCAGTCGAGTCGGCTGGGTCGCACCGACTCGATCAAGGGCGGAATTCGCAACACCTTCGACTTCATCCCAGACGCCCCCTTCACCAAGCTCGGCGACCAGCTCCAAGGCGGTCGCAAGGGCCTCTTGCAGAACTCGACCAACATCTGCAAGGGCACCCACCGGGCGACGGTCAAATACAAAGCCCACAACGGCCTGACCTTCGTCGCTCACCCCAAGCTGCACGCGGGTTGCAAGCGGCATAAGAGGCATCACAAGCGCCACGGTCATCACAAGCGCGGGCACAACAAGCGCGGGCACAAGCACAAGCGCAGCGCGGTGGCGCACCGGGCTGCGGTGCGCTGATGAGCGGCTCCCTGATAAGCAAATGACCCGCCGAAGCGGGCCGTTCGCCAAAGAAGCTGCGACCTCGCAGCTCGGCCGGTAAACTGAAACCGCGTCAACGTCAGCAGCGCCTCTGACTAAGGACTCCAAGGCTACAGGGCAAGGGCGAGGCCGTCAAGAAGCGCCCCCGGCGGGATTCGAACCCGCGACCTTCGCCTTAGTCAGAGACGCGCTCTATCCGCTGAGCTACGGGGGTGTCGCCGCTTTCGCGACGCTCGAGGAGCCTACCGGCCACTTCACCTCAAATTCCCACCTACTCGCCAAGTTTCACTTTTTCGCGACATGCACCAGAGGCCTACATGTCCGTCCCAGGCAAATCCCACTCCTGCGGTTGCAGCGCTACCAAGGGAGGCCCTCGCATGAAGCCAACCCACGCGCCAAACCGCGTCGGCCGAGCAGCTCAAGGACGCAGGGAGGACGGCAAGGGGAGCGCACTTCGGTGCGTGACCCGCAGGCGGCCGACCGAGGACAAAGAGATGCGAAGTGCCGGATGCGGTCTGGCCGCGCCCTCCTGCTCGCCGCGGCCTCCTTCGCCGCGCTGTGCCTGCTCGCCTCCTCGGGCCTTCGCCTCCAAGGAGGCGCACTTTTATTTCGGAGCCGACGACGGCAACAACCAGACCGGGCTCGGCGGTGAGCTGAGCGCGTCCGATGTCGCCGTCAACTCGAGCGGCAACGGCGGCGTCCTCCGCCTGCAACGATCTACGTCGCCGACAGCGCCAACAACCGCATCCAGCGCTTCGACTCCGACGGCAACTTCATCAGCGCCTGGGGCGCGGACGTGGTGCAGGACAGCGGCACGGGCGACGTGGGCGACGCGGCGGCGAGGAAGTTCGAGCTGCACCCTCGCCTCGGAGTGCAAGGCGGGCATCGCCGCGGGCAGCGACGGCACGCCGTCCGCCAACGAGACGCAGAAAGTCCACTTCGAGGGGCTTCGCCGGCGGCGACACCTTCACCCTCGGCAACCTGCCGTCCCCCGCCTGCAGCCCGACCACCACCGCCGCGATCACCTGGGACAGCGACGCCGCCACCCTGCGGGCCAACATGCAAGCCGCCTTGGAGGCCGCCTGTGGCGCCGGCAACTTTTCCATCGCCAGCGGCCCCCTGAACCCGGTCGTCACCTTCCAGGCCGCCCTCGGCGCCGCCAACCAGCCGACGCTGGCCTGCGCCACGGTAAGCGGCTCGGGCGCCTGCTCGATCACCGAGGAAACGGAAGGCTCCGCCGCCGGCGCCGGCACAACAGCCGGCAATGGCGCCCTCGACAGCCCCCAGGCGCTCGCCGTCGACGAGGACACCGGCAACCTCTACGTCTCCGACCGCGACAACTTCCGCATAAACGAGTACGCCGGCGACGGCGCCTTCATCCGCTCCTTCGGCTTCGGCGTCGACGCCGACACCGCCGGCGATACGTACGAGATCTGTCCCGCCGCCGACGCTGCACCGCCGGCATCGCCGGCGCGGGCGCCGGGCAGATCGGCTCGACTTCGGCCTCCGCCAGGACGCACGGCATCGCCGTCTCTCCGCCCGGCGCCGCCTTCGACAGGCTCTACCTCGCCGACAGCGGCAACCGGCGCGTCAACACCTACGACCTCGACGGGCAGAACCCCGCGTCCTTCGGCTCGGCCACCGAGTTCGGCACAGACCAGCCCCGCCAGCTCGCGGTCGACTCGCGCGGCATCGTCTACGCCTCCAATGACGCCAACAACGGCGAGGTCGAGCGCTACGACTCCCTCGACGCCAACGGCGGCGGCGTCGGCTTCCTGGCGCCGATCGGGGCGGAGGACCCCGGGCAGCAACGAGTCGCAGACGGTCTCGTTCACGGGCCTGACCGCGGGTGCCGAGTTCACGCTCAGCTGTCCCGGCGGTGAGCCCACAGACCCGATCCTTTATGACTCCAGTCTTGAATCGCCGCGCGAGTGAGAGCGGCCCTAGAGGCCAAGTGCGGCCCGAGTTTCGACGTGGGCTCGGAAGGCTTCGGGAAAACGGCGACAATTGCCTTCCAAGGAGCCTTCGCCGCCACCAACGTGCCGACCACCGTTTGCACCGTGGTCGCGGGCCCGGGCTCCTGCGCGGTCACCCAGGAGACCGACGGGGTCGAGACGATGCCCACCGGCCCCCTGCTGGCCGGCTCCACCGCCGACCTCGAGGTGCACCCCGATTCCGACGGCGGCGTGCCGAACGACGGCTCCGACGAAGACGTCCTCTACGTCCTGCGCGGGACCTTGTTCGCCAATAAGACCGTGCAGCAGTTCGGCCCCGCGAACGACCCGGGTCTCACCGCCGCTCCCACCGCCGCCGACGACGCGCACGGCTCGGGCGCGGGCTTTGACTCCGTGAGCGGCCTCGGCCTCGACTCGGGTACCGGCCGACTCTTCGTCTCCGGATCCTCGGCCAAGGCCGGCTCGGGGCCTCGCGTCTTCGTCCTCGACGACAACGTCGCCCCGTCCGCGACGCTCGACTCGATCTCCACCTTCGACGCCCACTCGGCGACCTTCTCGGGCTCGGTCAACCCCACCGGCTTTTACACCACCTACCGCTTCGAGTACGTCGACGACGCCGAGTTCACCGCCAACGGCTTCGACAACGCGAAGCAGGTGCCGCTCGCCGACGTCGCGCTCGGCAACGGCAGCAGCTCGATCGACGTCGAGCAGGACACCCCCCACACCCTGACCGCGAGCACCACCTACCACGTCCGCCTGCTCGCCGGGCAACTCTTCAGCCCCACCGCGACGATCGGCGGGCCGCAGACCTTCACCACCGACGGAGCGGCGCCGAGCTTTCACGCCGCCGCATCGGTGACCGGCGCCGACACCGCCACCCTGCGCGCCGCGATCGACCCCGAGAACCAGGCGGTCACGAACTACCACTTCAACTGGGGGGCCAGCGACAGCTACGGCAGCACGACGACGCCCGCCGCCCTGCCCTCGGGCACGAGCCCCGTCGCCGTCTCCGCCGATCTCACCAACCTCACCCCGGGACAGACCTACCACTTCCAACTCGTCGCCACCAACGGCACCGGCACCACCACCGGCCCCGATCAGACCTTCACCGTCCAATCGCCCGGCCTCGGCCCCAAACGGGGCGATGAGATCGTCAGCCAGTACCCCACCGGGGGGGTGCCGCTCATCCCCAAGCTGCCCGAGGCCGACATCAGCCCCGACGGTGAGCACGTCGTCTTTAAAATGCCCCAGCCCCTGCCGGGCAGCGTGACCCCCTTCCCCGCCGATCAGATCAGCGGCTCACCGCTATACAGGTCGAGCCGCGGCAGCGATTCCTGGGACGTGACCCCGCTCGGCTTGGCAGCCCCCTTCAGCCTCTACGCCGCGGCCAAGCCATCGATCGACACGACCCGCCAGCTGGTCTCGACCGAGGTCGGCGTCGACCCCGACGATCAGAACGGGACCTGGGACGTCTACCTGCGCGAGCCCGACGGCAGCTTCGTCTGGGTCTCCCGCGACCCGCGCATCCCCGTCGGCGCCCCGCAAAGCGCCGGGGGCGCCGCATTGCCGGGCGGCTCGGGCGGCTCGGGCATAGGCATACAACCCCAGTTCACGATGTCGGCCAACGGCGAAACGGTCGTCTTTCGATCGCAGCGGCAGCTGGCAGACGCCGATACGGCCAAATTGGACGGCGGCAACAAAGGGTCCCTCTACAAGTGGTCGGCGGGCCAGCTCAGCTTCATCGGCGCCCGCCCCGACGGCAGCGTGCCGGCGGCCGGCTCGAGCTCGGCCACCGACACCTTTAACACCGGGTACGCGCGCAACGCAGTTGCGAGCAACGGCGATCGCGCTGTTTGGAGCGCCCAGCGCATCGACGGTGTCGGCGTCACACCGGGCGGCCCTTCCGACCAGGACGGTTGGGCTCTTTACGTCCAGCGCGACGGCCAGCCGACGGTCGAGGCGACCAAGGAGACCGGCGTTGCCCGCTGCCGCCAGGCCAGCCCTACAACCTCACCTACCGCGGCGCCGCCGATGACGACTCGCGCGTCTTCTACACCTCCAACTCGCGGCTGACCCCCGACTCGGGCACCTCGGCGACGGCGGGGAACTCAATCGGCGCCAACGGAGCCGCCGACCTCTACCTCTACGACCTCGCCGCCGACAAGGTGCGCGACCTGAGCCCGCGCCTTGACGGCATCGCGGACCCGAGCGTGGACCCGAGCGAGGCAGACCGCGCCCGGGTGCTGGGCGTCGCCGCCAACTCCGATGACGGGCAGACCGTCTACTTCGTCGCCGACGCCGCCTACCCCACGCCGCCCAACCCCGAGGGCGAGCTGCCCCGGCCGAGGGCTCCCCCAACCTCTACATGGCAAAGCTCGGCGCCGACGTCGACGGCCCGCTGGAGCTGCGCTTCGTAGCGACCCTGGGCGGCGGCGACGGCGCCGTCTGGCAGAAGACCTGGGAAAAGAAGTCCGCCTACGCCTCCCCGGACGGCTCAGTCATCGCCTTCGGCTCCCATGAGCCGCTCAGCGGGCAGGCGACCGCGGGCACAGAGCAGCTGTTCGTCTATGACGCGGGGTCTGACACGCTGGCCTGCGCCTCCTGTCCCTCCGACGGCTCGCTGCCGGCGGGCGAGCGTCAACCCGCAGCCGATCGATTCCTCAACCGGGCTCGGGTACGGCTCCCACTGGCAGCTCAAGTACGGAGAGCTGCGCTGGGTGAGCAGCCGCGGAGCGGTCTTCTTCCACACCCCGACCTCGCTGGTGGCGGCCGATCAGAACAGCACCGACGACGTCTATGAGTACCGCGTCGGGCGAGCTGCGGCTGATCTCAGCCGGCACCGGGAACAACTCCTCGAGGTTCGAGAACGCCAACGTCGACGGCTCCAGCGTCTTTTTCACCACCTATGACGCCCTCGCTCCCCAGGACAAAGAGCCGGGGATCGGCAAGCTCTACGTGGCCCGCGAGGGCGGCGGCTTCCCCTACACCCCGCCCAAACCGCCCTGCGACGTCTCCGCCGGCGCCTGTGAGGGGTCGGGCACCGCCGCCCCCGAGCAGCCCGGCGCCGGCAGCGCCGTCTTCAGCGGGCCCGGCAACCCCAAGGCCAACCCCAAGAAGCGCTGCCCGAAGGGCAAGCGCAAGGTCAAGCGCAAGGGCAAGGTGCACTGCGTCAAGCGCCGCCACCACAAGCGCCACCATCGCCGCCACCACAAGAAGGGCCACCACAAGAAGGGCAAGCGAGGAGCCAACAACAACCGGAGGGCCGGCCGATGATCGCCAAGAGGCTCTGTCGCAGGTCCCTGCTCGCCCTCTCGGCCCTGGCCCTCTCGCTTGCGGCGCTCCCATCCATGGCCGCGGCCGAATACAACTTCGAGCCCGGCAGCGTCTTCGCCAAGGCCCACGACCCCCTGGCCCAGACCTTCCCGGGCTATGAGATCCCCGGGGCGACCCAGGCCAGCCTCGACGGCACCGCGAAGTACCTGTCCTGGGTGGCGAACCTCGCCGCCGTGGGGGAGGTAACCCAGGCGGGCGGGCACCCCGACTTCACCACGGCTTTCGCGATCGCCGACGCCCCCGTGCCCAGGGAGCGCTTCACCAAGGACCTCTTCGCCGACCTCCCCGCCGGCTCGATCGGCAACCCCCTGGCGGTGCCGCCGTGTGAGGCCGATGACTTCCACCTCACCTTCTACGGGCGCTGCCCGACCAGGAGCCAGGTGGGGGTCGCGGCGACCAACGTCCACGACACGATCCAGATCCTCTCCCCGGTCAGCAGCCTCGTCCCCACCTACGGCGAGCCGGCGCTGCTGGGCTTCAAGGCGTTTGGCATCACCGCCCTGGTGCACCCGCGGGTTCGCAGCGAGAGCGACTACGGGCTCTCCGCCGAGGTCAGGGACATCCCCACGCCGGAGGTCTTGGACGGATCGGCGCTGACCCTCTGGGGCGTTCCCTATGACAACGTCCACGACTCCCATCGCTTCGACGCCGACAACGGCGGCCTGGGCATCTCGGTCTCCGGGACGCCGATCGTCCCCTTCGCCTCGGCCCCGACCAACTGCGACACCGGGCCGCTGGCGGTAACGGTCAAAGCCCGCTCCTGGCTCGATCCGGGCCGCTGGGTCTCAGAGGACTCGCCCGCACCCGAGCCGACCGGCTGCGATCAGATCAAATTCACCCCGACCCTCTCCGCCCAGCCGACCACCCACACCGCCGATCAGCCGACCGGCCTCGAGGTCGACGTCCACACCCCGCAGAACAACGGCTCCTGCGTGAAACTCAAATTCCAGCCGATCACCAAACCCCAGTACGACTGCGGCCTCGCCACCTCCCACCTCAAGGACACCAAAGTCACCCTGCCCCCGGGCCTGGTGATCAACCCCTCCGGCGCCAACGGCCTCGACGGCTGCTCGACACAGGAGATCGGCCTCACCACCCCGCTGGGCGTCTCCCCGCAGCACTTCACGGCGGATCAGCCGACCTGCCCCGACGCCTCCAAGATCGGCACCGTCGAAGTCGACACGCCGCTGCTCGACGCCCCCGCGCCCGGCACCGTCTACATCGCCGACCCCTACGACAACCCGTTCA
Source organism: uncultured Solirubrobacterales bacterium (assembly GCA_963727985.1). Taxonomy (GTDB): domain Bacteria; phylum Actinomycetota; class Thermoleophilia; order Solirubrobacterales; family 70-9; genus VAYN01. The sequence continues at coordinate 16,438 of CAVSIL010000003.1, forward strand.
AAGCCCTGACCGCGATCTACATCGTCGTCAACGACCAAGAACGCGGCTTCATCGCCAAGCTGGCGGCCAAAGTCGATCGCGACCCCGCCACCGGGCAGCTGACCACCACGGTCACAGACGCCCCCCAGCTGCCCTTCGAGCACTTCTACCTACACATCAAGCAGGGCCCCCACGCGGCCCTGCGCACCCCGGGCTGCGGCGATTACTCGACCGGCGGGGAGCTGACCCCCTACTCGGCGCCGGGCTCTCCGGTGGCGAGCGGCGACGGCTTCTCGATCACCGGCGGCAGCTGCGATCAGCCCAACGCGCCTGCCTTTGATGCCGGCACGGTCAGCCCGGTCGCCAAAGCGTTCAGCCCCTTCGTCATGCACCTGCGCCGCGATGACGCGACGCAGAACTTCTCCGCGGTGACGATCTCCCCGCCGGCGGGCATGATCGCCAAGCTGGCCGGCGTCGCCCAGTGCTCAGACGCCGCGCTCGCCGCCGCGGCGGCCAAGTCCGGCGCCGGGGAGAAGGCCGCCCCGAGCTGCCCGGCCGCCTCTGAGGTCGGCAGCGTGGTCGCCGGCGCGGGCGCCGGCCCAAGCCCCTACTACGCCCCCGGCAAGGTCTACATGGCCGGTCCGTACAAAGGCGCCCCCTTGAGCCTGGCGATCATCACCCCGGCCACAGCCGGCCCCTTCGACCTGGGAACGATCGTGGTGCGCACCGCGCTTTACATCGACTCAAAGACGGCGAAGATCACCGCGGTCAGTGACCCGATCCCCTCGATCATCGACGGGATCCCGCTCGACGTTAAGAGCGTCGACCTGACCCTCGACCGCGCCCAGTTCACCGAGACCGGCACCTCCTGCGATCCCGACGCGGTGAGCGGCCAGCTGACCTCGACCCTGGGCCAGGTCGCCCAGCTCTCCTCCCGCTTCCAGCTGGCCGAGTGCACCTCCCTCGGCTTCAAGCCCCAGATGTTCTTGAAGCTAAAGGGCGCCACCAAGCGCGGTAAGCACCCGCAGCTGACCGTGGTCTTGAAGACGCGCCCCGGCGACGCCAACATCGCCTCGCTCTCCTTGGCGATGCCGCGCTCGGAGTTCCTCGAGAACGCCCACATCCGCACGATCTGCACCAGGGTGCAGTTCGCCGCCGACGCCTGCCCGAAGGGCGCCGTCTACGGCGCCGCCACGGTGCAAACGCCGATCCTCGACTACCCGCTCACCGGCAACGTCTACCTGCGCTCCTCCGACAACCTCTTGCCCGACCTGGTGCCCGACCTCAGGGGCCCGGCCTACCAGCCGATCAAAGTCGAGTCGGCCGGCAGGACCGACTCGATCCACGGCGGCATCCGCAACACCTTCGACTTCATCCCCGACGCCCCCTTCACCAAGCTGGTGACCCGCCTGCAGGGCGGCAAGAAGGGCCTCTTGGTCAACAGCCGCAACATCTGCGCCAAGACCTACCGCGCGACGGTCAAATACACCGCCCACAACGGCCGCACCTACACCGCCCACCCGAAGCTGCACGCGCAGTGCAAGCGCAAGAAGGGCAAGAAGGGCCACCACAAGCACCATCGTGGCGCCCAGCGCAGCTCGATGGCCCGCCGGGCGGCGGTGCGCTGATGGACGCCGCCGCGAAAGTAGGGGGCACGCCCGCCGCTACCGTGACCCCTTCGGCATCGACACGCCGAGTTGGCGGCAGATCGAGCGGGCGAGCGGATAGTGGATCTCGCGGTGGCGGGGCACCGTGGAGCGAGAGCCGTCGGCGCCGACCCAGCGGCTGTGGTTCCCACCCTCGTCCAACTTGCGGGCGCCCTGCTCGCGCAGGTGTCGCTCCAGGTCCCGCCGCTTCACCCGACGGTGAGCGGAAGTGCTTCGCGCTCCCGCTCGTCTCCGGCCTTAACCGGGTCGGGGCTGAGCATCAGTGCCAGCGCGTCGAGGACGTTCTCCCGAGCTTTATCTCGGGTTTTTCCCTGGCTGAGCACGCCGGGAACCTCGGGGATCGAAACCATGATCCACTCGCTGTCGGGATCCCTCTCGTAGACGATCGTCAACTCAAGCCGCTCGCTCATGCCTCAATCCTACCGCCCCCCTCGGGGCCCGCCCGCCCCTCGGAGGCCTCCGCATGAAGCCAACCCGCTTTCCAGACCGCACACGGCCGAGCAGCTCAAGGACGCAGGGAGGACGGCAAGGGGAGCGCACTTCGGTGCGTGACCCGCAGGCGGCCGACCGAGGACAAAGAGATGCGAAGCGCCGTATGCGGTCTGGCCGCGCCCTCCTCCTCTTCGCGACCGCCTTCGCCGCCCTCTGCCTGCTCGCCTCCCAGGCCTTCGCTTCCAAGGAGGTGCACTCATACTTCGGCGGCTCCGGTTCCCTCGGTGGCCAGTTCGCCGGCGCCGGCGACCTCGCCGCCAATGCAACCGGCGCCGGCCCCGCCGACGCCGGCGACGTCTACGTCGCCGACACCGACAACAACCGCATCCAGCGCTTCGACTCCGACGGCAACTTCATCAGTGCCTGGGGCACCGACGTCGTGCAGAGCGGCGGCACGGGCGATGTGGGCGACGCGACGGCGAGGAAGTTCGAGATCTGCACCGTCGCCTCGGAGTGCAAGGCGGGCATCGGCGCGGGCAGCGACGGCACGCCGCCCGGTAACGAGACGCAAAAAGTTCACTTCGACGGCTTCGCCGACGGCAACACCTTCACCCTCGGCAACCTGCCCGGCCCCACCTGCAGCCCGACGACCACCGCCGCGATCACCTGGGACAGCAACCCCACCAACCTCCAGAACAACATGAAAGCCGCCCTCGAGGCCAGGTGCGGCGCCGGCAACTTCTCCATCGCCAGCGGCCCCACCAACCCCGTTGTCACCTTTCAAGGCACCCTTGGCAACGCCAACCAGCCGACGCTGGCCTGCGCCACGGTGAGCGGCTCGGGTTCCTGCAACATCAGCGAGGAAACCGACGGTAGCTCCGGTGGCACCGCCACCACAGCCGGCAATGGCGCCCTCAGCAGCCCCCAGGGCATCGCCCTCGACCCCGCCACCGGCAACCTCTACGTCTCCGATCGCAACAACCTTCGCGTCAACGAGTACGCCGGCGACGGCGCCTTCATCCGCTCCTTCGGCTTCGCCGTCGACGCCGACACCGCCGGCGATACGTACGAGGTCTGTCCCGCCGCCGACGTCTGCAAGGCGGGCATCGCAGGCTCGGGCGCCGGGCAGATCGGCTCCACCTCCGCCTCCGGCACCCTCGGCCTCGCCGTCTCGCCCGCGGCGCCGCCAAGCTCTACCTCGCCGACACCGCCAACCGGCGCGTCAACACCTACGACCTCGACGGCCAGAACCCCGCCTCCTTCGGCTCCTCGGCCAGTTCGGCACAGACCAGCCGCGCCAGCTCGCGGTCGACTCCCGCGGCATCGTCTACGCCTCCAACGACAAGAACGGCGGCGAGGTCGAGCGCTATGACAGCACCGACGCCAACGGCGGCGGGGTCGGCTTCCTGGCGCCGATCGGCGCGACGATCCCGGGCACCAACGAGGTGCAGAGGATCACCTTCAACAACAACGACACCGCCTGGAATGTCGGCAACACCTTCACCCTCACCTGTCCGGGCGGCGACACCACCGCGCCGATCCAGTGGGCCTACTTGGACGTCGATCTGGAGCACAACATCGACGCCGCGCTGGAGGCCAAGTGCGGCCCCAGCTTCGACACGAAAAACAATCAGTTCGGCGTCGACGACGTCACCTTCACCGGCGCCTTCACCGCGACCAACGTGCCGACCATGGTCTGCCACACGGTCAGCGGCCCCGGGACCTGCTCGGTGACCACGCAAACCCAGGGCGTCGCGACCGTGCCCGGCGTGCTGCTCGCCGGAGATCCCGCCTCGGCGACCGCCGGCCTCGAGGTCGCCCCCGATCCCGACGGCGGCGTCCCCAACGACGGCTCGGGCGAGGACGTGCTCTACGTGCTGCGCAGGGGCGTGCCGAAGCCCGACGTCAACGTCTCCTCGAGCCCGTCCGTGCAGCAGTTCGGCCCCGCAAACGACCCCGGCCTCACCGCGCCGCCGAGCGCCGCCGATGACACCCACGGCTCCGCCGCCGCCCTCTACGGCGTCGGCGGGTTGGGGCTGGACGATACGACCGGGCGGCTCTTCGTCGCCGGCTTTCACCAAAACCCTCTCGGGGCCTCGCGTCTTCGTCCTCGATGACAACGTCGCCCCGTCCGCGACCCTCGACCCGATCACCGCCTTCGACGCCCACTCGGCCACCGTCTCCGGCTCGGTCAATCCCAACGGCTTCTACACCACCTACCGCTTCGAGTACGTCGACGACGCCGAGTTCGCCGCCAACGGCTTCGACAACGCGAAGCAGGTGCCGATCGCCGACGTCGCGCTCGGCAACGGCAGCAGCTCGATCGACGTCGAGCAGCAGACCCCACACACCCTGACCGCGAGCACCACCTACCACGTCCGCCTCGTCGCCGGGCAGGTCTTCAGCCCCACCGAGACGATCGGCGGGCCGCCAGACTTTCACCACCGCCGGAGCGGCGCCGAGCTTCCACGCCGCCGCCTCGGTGACCGGCGCCGACAGCGCCACCCTGCGCGCCGCGATCGATCCCGAGGGCCAGGCGGTGACGAACTACCACTTCAACTGGGGGACCAGCGACAGCTACGGCAACACCACCTCGGCCGGCAACTCTGCCCTCGGGCGGCGAGCCGCTGGCCGTCTCCGCCGATCTCACCAACCTCACCCCGGGACAGACCTACCACTTCCAGCTCGTCGCCACCAACGGCACCGGCACCACCACCGGCCCCGATCAGACCTTCACCGTCCAATCGCCCGGCCTCGGCCCCAAACGGGGCTATGAGATCGTCAGCCAGAACCCGACCGGGGGGGTGCCGCTAATCCCCAAGCTGCCCCAGCCCGACATCAGCCCCGACGGAGAGCACGTCGTCTTTAAAATGCCCCAGCCCCTGCCGGGCAGCGTGACCCCCTTCCCCGCCGATCAGATCAGCGGCTCAAAGCTGTACAGGTCGAGCCGCGGCAGCGATTCCTGGGACGTGACCCCGCTCGGCTTGTCAGACCCTTTCCTCCTCTACGCCGCGGCCAAGCCATCGATCGACACGACCCGCCAGCTGGTCTCGACCGAGGTCGGCGTCGACCCCGACGATCAGAACGGAACCTGGGACGTCTACCTGCGCGAGCCCGACGGCAGCTTCGACTGGGTCTCCCGCGACCCGCGCATCCCCGCCGGCACGCCGCAGACGCGCCGCCGGCGCGGCGCTCCCGGGCGGCGCGGCCCAGTCGGGCATCGGCGATCAGCCGATGTTCACGATGTCGGCCGACGGGCAGACCGTCGTCTTCAGCTCCTACCGGCAGCTGGCGGACGCCGACACCAGCCCCGGCTCGGCCTCGAACCTCTACAAGTGGTCGGCGGGCCAGCTCAGCTTCATCGGCGCTCGCCCGGACGGCAGCGTACCGGCGCCCAGTGGTGGATTCGGCACCCGATTGGGTACGGGCGGCGCAACTTTCACGGACAGGTGTTGCGGTCTGCTCCGCAACACGGTCTCCAGCCACGGCGAGCGGGTCGTCTTCGGCGGCGTGCGAGACGACTCGACTGCCTTCAGCTTCTCCACCGACGGTTTGACGATCTACGTGCAGCGCGACGGGGCGCCGACGGTCGAGGCGGTGAAGGAGACCGGCGTGGCCAAACTGCCCGCCCCCCAGCCCTACAACACCGCCTACCGCGGCGCCGCCGCCGATGACTCGCGGGTCTTCTTCACCGCCAATTCGCGGCTGACGCCGGACTCGGGTGCCTCGGCGACTTCTGGCGGCGCCAATGGGCAACATCTGGGCGACAGCGACCTCTACCTCTACGACCTCGCCGCCGACAAGGTGCGCGACCTGAGCCCGCGCCTTGACGGCATCGCGGACCCGAGCGTGGACCCGAGCGAGGCAGACCGCGCCCGGGTGCTGGGCGTCGCCGCCAACTCCGATGACGGGCAGACCGTCTACTTCGTCGCCGACGCCACCTACCCCACAGCGCCCAACCCCGAGGGCGAGCTGCCCTCGGCCTCGGGGCGCAACCTCTACATGGCAAAGCTCGGCGCCGACATCGACGGCCCGCTGGAGCTGCGCTTCATCGCCGCCCTGGGCGGCGGCGACGGCGCCGTCTGGAAGAAGGAATGGGACGAGAAGTCCGCCTACGCCTCCCCGGACGGCTCAGTCATCGCCTTCGGCTCCCATGAGCCGCTCAGCGGGCAGGCGACCGCGGGCACAGAGCAGCTGTTCGTCTATGACGCGGGGTCTGACACGCTGGCCTGCGCCTCCTGTCCCTCCGACGGCTCGCTGCCGGCCGGCGACGTCAACCCGCAGCCGATCGATGCCTCAACCGGGCTCGATTACGGCCCCCACTGGCAGCTCGCCTACGGAGAGCTGCGCTGGGTGAGCAGCCGCGGAGCGGTCTTCTTCGACACCCCGACCTCGCTGCTGGCGGCCGATCAGAACAGCACCGACGACGTCTATGAGTACCGCGGCGGAGAGCTGCGGCTGATCTCAGCCGGCACCGGGAACAACTCCTCGCGGCTCGAGAACGCCAACGTCGACGGCAGCAGTGTCTTTTTCACCACCTACGATGCCCTCGCTCCCCAGGACAAAGAGCCGGGGATCGGCAAGCTCTACGTGGCCCGCGAGGGCGGCGGCTTCCCCTACACCCCCCCCAAACCGCCCTGCGACGTCTCCGCCGGCGCCTGTGAGGGGTCGGGGACCGCCGCCCCCGAGCAGCCCGGCGCCGGCAGCGCCGTCTTCAGCGGGCCCGGCAACCCCAAGGCCAACCCCAAGAAGCGCTGCCCGAAGGGCAAGCGCAAGGTCAAGCGCAAGGGCAAGGTGCACTGCGTCAAGCGCCGCCACCACAAGCGCCACCATCGCCGCCACCACAAGAAGGGCCACCACAGAAGGGCCACCACAAGAAGGGCCACCAAGAAGCGCCACCACAAGAAGGGCCACCACAAGAAGGGCCACCACAAGAAGGGCCACCACAAGAGGGCCACCACAAGCAGGGCAAGCGAGGAGCCAACAACAACCGGAGGGCCGGCCGATGATCGCCAAGAGGCTCTGTCGCAGGTCCCTGCTCGCCCTCTCGGCCCTGGCCCTCTCGCTTGCGGCGCTCCCATCCATGGCCGCGGCCGAATACAACTTCGAGCCCGGCAGCGTCTTCGCCAAGGCCCACGACCCCCTGGCCCAGACCTTCCCGGGCTATGAGATCCCCGGGGCGACCCAGGCCAGCCTCGACGGCACCGCGAAGTACCTGTCCTGGGTGGCGAACCTCGCCGCCGTGGGGGAGGTGACCCAGGCGGGCGGGCACCCCGACTTCACCACGGCTTTCGCGATCGCCGACGCCCCCGTGCCCAGGGAACGCTTCACCAAGGACCTCTTCGCCGACCTCCCCGCCGGCTCGATCGGCAACCCCCTGGCGGTGCCGCCGTGTGAGGCCGATGACTTCCACCTCACCTTCTACGGGCGCTGCCCGACCAGGAGCCAGGTGGGGGTCGCGGCGACCAACGTCCACGACACGATCCAGATCCTCTCCCCGGTCAGCAGCCTCGTCCCCACCTACGGCGAGCCGGCGCTGCTGGGCTTCAAGGCGTTTGGCATCACCGCCCTGGTGCACCCGCGGGTTCGCAGCGAGAGCGACTACGGGCTCTCCGCCGAGGTCAGGGACATCCCCACGCCGGAGGTCTTGGACGGATCGGCGCTGACCCTCTGGGGCGTTCCCTATGACCACGTCCACGACTCCCATCGCTTCGACGCCGACAACGGCGGCCTGGGCATCTCGGTCTCCGGGACGCCGATCGTCCCCTTCGCCTCGGCCCCGACCAACTGCGACACCGGCCCGCTGGCGGTAACGGTCAAAGCCCGCTCCTGGCTCGATCCGGGCCGCTGGGTCTCAGAGGACTCGCCCGCACCCGAGCCGACCGGCTGCGATCAGATCAAATTCACCCCGACCCTCTCCGCCCAGCCGACCACCCACACCGCCGATCAGCCCACCGGCCTCGAGGTCGACGTCCACACCCCGCAGAACAACGGCTCCTGCGTGAAACTCAAATTCCAGCCGATCACCAAACCCCAGTACGACTGCGGCCTCGCCACCTCCCACCTCAAGGACACCAAAGTCACCCTGCCCCCGGGCCTGGTGATCAACCCCTCCGGCGCCAACGGCCTCGACGGCTGCTCGACACAGGAGATCGGCCTCACCACCCCGCTGGGCGTCTCCCCGCAGCAGTTCACGAAGGATCAGCCGACCTGCCCCGACGCCTCCAAGATCGGCACGGTCGAAGTCGACACGCCGCTGCTCGACGCGCCCGCGCCCGGCACCGTCTACATCGCCGACCCCTACGACAACCCGTTCAAAGCCCTGACCGCGATCTACATCGTCGTCAACGACCAAGAACGCGGCTTCATCGCCAAGCTGGCGGCCAAAGTCGATCGCGACCCCGCCACCGGGCAGCTGACCACCACGGTCACCGACGCCCCGCAGCTGCCCTTCGAGCACTTCTACCTGCACATCAAGCAGGGCCCCCACGCGGCGCTGCGCACCCCGGGCTGCGGCGATTACTCGACCGGCGGGGAGCTGACCCCCTACTCGGACCCGGGCTCGCCGGTGGCGACCAGCGACGGCTTCTCGATCACCGGCGGCAGCTGCGATCAGCCCAACGCGCCTGCCTTTGACGCCGGCACGGTCAGCCCGGTCGCCAAGAGCTACTCGCCCTTCGTCATGCACCTGCGCCGCGATGACGCGACGCAGAACTTCTCCGCGGTGACGATCTCCCCGCCGCAGGGCATGATCGCCAAGCTGGCCGGCGTCGCCCAGTGCTCAGACGCCGCGCTCGCCGCCGCGGCGGCCAAGTCCGGCGCGGGGGAGAAGGCCGCCCCGAGCTGCCCGGCCGACTCGGAGGTCGGCAACGTGGTCGCCGGAGCGGGCGCGGGCCCAAGCCCCTACTACGCCCCCGGCAAGGTCTACATGGCCGGCCCCTACAAAGGCGCCCCCTTGAGCCTGGCGATCATCACCCCGGCCACAGCCGGCCCCTTCGACCTCGGCACGATCGTGGTCCGCACCGCCCTTTACATCGACTCAAAGACGGCGCAGATCACCGCGGTCAGTGACCCGATCCCCTCGATCATCGACGGGATCCCGCTCGACGTTAAGAGCGTCGACCTGACCCTCGACCGCGCCCAGTTCACCGAGACCGGCACCTCCTGCGATCCCGACGCGGTGAGCGGCCAGCTGACCTCGACCCTGGGCCAGGTCGCCCAGCTCTCCTCCCGCTTCCAGCTGGCCGAGTGCACCTCCCTCGGCTTCAAGCCCCAGATGTTCTTGAAGCTAAAGGGCGCCACCAAGCGCGGTAAGCACCCGCAGCTGACCGTGGTCTTGAAGACGCGCCCCGGCGACGCCAACATCGCCTCGCTCTCGCTGGCGATGCCGCGCTCGGAGTTCCTCGAGAACGCCCACATCCGCACGATCTGCACCAGGGTGCAGTTCGCCGCCGACGCCTGCCCGAAGGGCGCCGTCTACGGCGCCGCCACGGTGCAAACGCCGATCCTCGACTACCCGCTCACCGGCAACGTCTACCTGCGCTCCTCCGACAACCTCTTGCCCGACCTGGTGCCCGACCTGCGCGGCCCGGCCTACCAGCCGATCAAAGTCGAGTCGGCCGGTAGGACCGACTCGATCCACGGCGGCATCCGCAACACCTTCGACTTCATCCCCGACGCCCCCTTCACCAAGCTGGTGACCCGCCTTCAGGGCGGCAAGAAGGGCCTCTTGGTCAACAGCCGCAACATCTGCGCCAAGACCTACCGCGCGACGGTCAAATACACCGCCCACAACGGCCGCACCTACACCGCCCACCCGAAGCTGCACGCGCAGTGCAAGGGCAAGAAGGGCAAGAAGCGCCACGGGCATCACAAGCGCACCCATCGCAGCGCGGTCGCGCACCGCGCTGCGATGAGGTAGGAAGGGCCGGTCCGATTGCCCCCCGCCGAAAAGCTCCGCCGCCCAGCTAGAGCCGGGCTCGCCCGTCGCACCTCGCGAGTGGGTGCTCAGGTCCGCGCCGCTCAATACGCGGGGGGAATACGGGAGACGCCGAGCGCCCAAGTCACGCAGCGAGAGGCGGAGCCACCTCGCGCATCGCAGCGGCAACCGCGACCTGGATCTCCTCGCAACGCTCGGGGTCGATCGTTCCCGACTGAACTCCGGCGCCGACAAAGGCAATCGCCCCGGCAGGGTCCGAGAGGGGAAGGAGTTCCTTCCCGGTGGCGACGTAGAGGCCGGTGGGTCCATCGTAATCGGCGAATTGCAGCTTCATCGCTGTTCAGGATAGGGCGTTGGGGCCGGGCATTCCAGGCTGGACGGTCGATTTCAAGATCGGTTGGAGCCTTTGATCGTCTCGGCCACCAGCCCGGCTTCGGAGCCCTCTCGCTCCTCGAAGCCGGCGAACGCTCTCCGAGCGGCTGCGATCGCCGCCCCCGCCAGTTGGCGCTCGTCCTGGTCGAGCTCGGCGAGTTGCCTGGCGAAGCGATTCTGCGCCATCGGCGCCGGACTCTATGCGCCCAGGCCGACAGCTCTGCGACTTTCGACGCGAACCGAGCTTCCGCATGAAGCGGCCCCGCCTCATCGCCCTCTTTCAATCCCGTCGCAGCTCCGTGGAGGCTGCGCCTCGGCGCGGCCTCAAGCGCGCCGCCCTCGGCTGCGTGCTTATCGCGATGGGACTGTTCGCCGCCAACGCCCAGGCGGCCTCCGACGATCCGCTCTTCGTCTTCTCGCCTGTGCCGCCGCCGACCACCTCGCTACCGCCCAGCCCACCGCCGACCGGCTACCTCAACGGCCCCTGCGGGCTGACGGTCGACTTCGCAGGGAACTTCTGGGTCTCCGACTACTACCACCGCGCGATCGACATCTTCAGCTCAGGCGCCGAATACGACACCCAGCCGCTGCGGCGACCAGGCGAACCCGACCCGCACACACGGTCGTCGACGATCCCTGCGGGCTGGCGCTCGACGGCTCGGCACGCTATACGTCAACAACTACCACCGCGATGTCGCCCGCTTCCCTTTCCCGCATTCGCTCGACACCGGCACGGCGCTCCCCGGCTCCGAGGGGGCGACGGGAGTCGCCGTCGACTCGGCTACGAACCACGCCTACGTCGACGTCGGGACCCAGGTCGCCGAGTACGACGCGAGCGGCGCCGTCGTGCAGGCAGATCGGCGCCGCGAGCCTCGGCGACGGCTACGGGATCGCGGTCTCCGGCTACTCGGGGACGGCGGGCTACCTCTACGTCCCCGACGCCTCAAGCGACACGGTCAAGGTCTATGACCCGGCGACCGACACCGACAACCCGGTGGCGACGATCACGGGACCGCCCGGCGGCTTCACCTCCCTGCGCGACTCCTCCGTCGCGGTCGACGACGTAAGCGGCGAGGTCTACGTCCTCGACAACACCCAGCCCGCCTACACCGAGGAGCCGCGGGGGAGGGTCGACGTCTTCGACTCCACCGGCGCCTACGAGGGCCACCTCAAATACGACGTGATCGACGGCGCCCCGACCGGGATCGCGGTCGACAACTCCGGCGGCTCGACCCAGAGTCGCGTCTACGTCACCACCGGCAACGCCAACCAGGGCGGCGTCTACGTCTACCCGCCCGGCGCGGCGAGCACCGACGCGCCGCTGGCGTCGAAATTCCACCCGGTGCTGCCCGGCAGCCCGCTGCTCTTCCCGACCGTCTCGATCGGCGGGCCCGGCGGGGCGGCGGGCGACTGCGAGGGCGACGCCTGCCAAGTGGTTCCCTCCGATCCCGGCGACCCGACCCTGACCACGCTGCTCTCCGGCCACGGCAACCCCAAGCCCCAGCTACGTCCGCTACAACCGCGCCAAGAAGAAGCGCCGGCACAAGCGCCACCAGCCATCACCACCGGCAAAAGCAGGGGCAAAAGCACAAGGGCAAGCGCGGGCGTGCCGCGGTATCCAGCGCGGCGGCGAGCCCCGCGGCGCCCGCCCCGGTGCCGGTAGCCGCTCCGGGTGGCGCCGCCTTCACGAGCGCCGCAGGCTCCGGTGCTGGATCGAGCGGCGCCTCGGGCCCCAGCGCCGCCGGCGTGCTTCTCCCCGGCACGGCGGGCTTCGGCGCCGCCGCCTGGGCCGACGGTGGCGGTACCGCGACCCAGGCCGGCTCGCACCCCTACCAGCTCGACCTCTCGCTCGGCCTCGACCAGGGTGGGGGAGAGGCCGACCTGCGCAGCGCCCGGATCGACCTGCCGCCGGGGCTCTTGCTCAACCCCGCCAACGGCACCGGCGTGCTCTGCTCGGACGCCGACTTCTTCACCCCCCGCGTCACGCCCTTCGCCGCCGGCAGCGAATCGGGGGAGAGCTGCCCCGACATGGCCCAGGTCGGCACGATCGAGGTCACCAGCGCCGACGGCGGCGGCAAAACCGCCACCTTCGGCCTCTACAACCGCCAGCCCGACGCCGGCAGCGCCGCCAAGTTCGGCGCCTGCGCCCTTCGGCTATCCGCTCGACTTCGCGATGAAGATCAACGCCGACGTCCCCGGCGCCAACGCGACCCTGGAGACGAGCGAGGTGCCCCAGCCCCTCGCCCTGCAAAGCGTGAAGATCTCGCTGTGGGGAGTGCCCTGGGACGCCTCCCACAACACCGAGCGCGGCGATTGCCTCAACGAGGAGGACCCCGCCTTCGCCTGGGGCAAGTGCTCGGTCGGGGACCCGCCGACGCACCAAGCCGCGCGCCTTCATCACGCTGCCGAGCGTCTGCGGGGCGCCGCTTTCCTTCGCCGCCGACGGTCGGCTCCTGGCAGCAGGCGGGCACCGAGAGCGCTGGCGCATCGAGCGCGGCGCCGGTCGACGGCTGCGCCAGCCTCGACTTCGCCTACGCAGCAGGGCGGCCAGCTGACGGTGAGCAAGGCCTCCTCGGCGTCCGGCTACAACTACCAGTTCTACAACGACGACCAACGCTTCACCGACCCGCGCGGGCGCCCCCAGGCGCTGGTCAAGCGGGTGACGGTGGCGCTTGCCCCAGGGCGTGACCCTGAACCCCTCGGTGGGAGCCGGCCTCGGCGTCTGCACTCCCGGCCAGCTGGCGGCGGAGAGCGCCGTTCAACGCGCCGGGCGCGGGTTGTCCCAACGCCTCGAAAATCGGCGACTTCCTGGTCAAACTGCCCTACTTCAAGAACGAGCTGCGCGGCTCGATCTACCTGGCCCAGTCCGATGACCCGGCCACCCCGACCCCGGGGGCGGAGAACCCCTTCGACTCCTTGCTCGCCGTCTACCTGGTCGCCAAGTCGGCCGACCGCGGCATGCTGTTCAAGATCCCCGGCAAGCTGACGCCCAATCCCGGCGACGGCACGATCACCGCGAGCTTCGACAACCTGCCCCAGCTCCCCTACACCAACCTGGGGATCAACTTCCGCTCCGGCCAGCGGGCGCCGCTGATCTCCCCGCCGCACTGCGGGGCGGCGACCACCACGCGAGACGCTGACGCCGTGGGCCTCAGGGCGTGCCCGACCTGGTGATCGGCACCGACTCCCAGATCACCACCGGGATCGACCAGGGCCCCTGCCCCGACGGCTCGATTCCGCCCTTCGCGCCCGGCGCGGTGACCGGCGGGGTCAACGCCAACGTCGGCTCCTACACCCCCTACTACGTGCACCTCGCGCCGCAAGGACACCGAACAGGAGATCACCTCCTACTCGCTGATCCTGCCGAAGGGGATCACCGGCAAACTGGCCGGCATCCCCTTCTGCCGGAGATGCCGCGATCGAGGCCTCGCGCCACCGCCGGGGAGCGGCGGAGGAAGCGAGCCCCTCCTGCCCGCAGGCCAGCCTGGTCGGCCACACGCTCTCGAGCTACGGGGTCGGCGCGGCGCTCACCTACGCCACCGGCCGCGTCTACCTCGCCGGCCCCTACCACGGCGCCCCGCTCTCCCTGGTGACGATCAACTCGGCCAAGGTCGGCCCCTTTGACCTCGGCACGATCGTGATCCGCTCCGCCTTCCAGGTCGACGAACACACCGCGCAGCTGCGGATCGACTCCTCGGCCTCAGACCCGATCCCCCACATCATCGACGGCGTCCCCCTGCACCTGCGAGACGTCCGCATCTACATGGACCGCTTCCAGTTCACCCACAACCCCTCCAGCTGCGCGCCTTCGGAACTGGTCTCCACCCTGACCGGCTCCGGCGCCACCTTCGAGAGCTCCGCCGACGATTCGACCGCCACCGTCGCCAAGCACTTCCAGCTGCTCAACTGCCTCACCCTGGGCTTCAGGCCAAAGCTCGGCCTGCGCCTGCGCGGTTCCGCCCGGCGCGGGGGCTACCCCTCGCTGCGCGCCAACTTCGTCTCGCGCGGGGCCAAGGACTCAAACCTCAAACGCATCGAGGTGCTGATGCCCCACTCGCTGTTCTTGGCCCAAAACCACATCCGCAAGGTCTGCACCGGTCCCCAGTTCGTCGCCGGGCACTGCCCCAAGGGCTCGATCTACGGCACGGCGGTGGCAAAGACGCTGCTCTTCGACGAGCCCCTGCGCGGCAAGGTCTACCTGCGCTCCTCCACCCACAAGCTCCCCGACCTGGTCGCCGACCTCTACTCCGGCGCGGTGCGGATCGTGGTCGAGGGCAAGATCAGACCCTCCAAGTCGGGCGGCATCGACGCCTTCTTCGACAACCTCCCCGACGCCCCGATCGACAGCTTCACGATGACCCTGCGCGGCGGACGCCACGGCCTGCTGCAGAACTCGGCCAACATCTGCGCCAACCCGCCGGTCGCCTCGGTCAAAGGCCTGGGCCAGAACAACCGCGGCGCGATCTTCACCACCAAGCTGCGCGGGCAGTGCAAGAAGCACAAGGGCAAGCGCAAGGGCAAGAGGAACCACAAGCAAAGGAAGCACCACAAGCGCGGAGGCAGGCGGTGAGGTGCCGCTTCGCATCCTCGCTGGTCCTGCTCGCCCTGCTGGTGCTCGCCGGTTGCGGCGGGAGCGGTGGCGAGGGGCAGTCGACGAGCGCTTCCACGGCTTCCACCCAGCGCCAGGGCACCACCAGCGCCGCGAACAAGCAGGCCGCCCAGGGCACGCAGAAGCAGAGCGCCCAGGCCACAGCAGAAGCAGGCCGCCCAGGCCCAGCAGAAGCAGGCCGCCCAGGCCAAGCAGAAGCAGAGCGCCCAGGCCAAGCAGAAGCAGAGCACCCCGAAGAGGCAGGACACCGCGGTGGGCAACCCGGTTCCCGGCGCCAAGGCCGTCGCCCCCGACGTGCCGTTGACCAAGGGCGGTGACAACTCGGTCCAGGAATTCGGCACAGAGGGTGAGGCGACCCCGCGCACACAGGCGGTCGCCAACGCGACCGCCTACATAGCCTCCTTCTCGGCCCAGGACTGGGCGGAAGCTTGCTCCCTGGCCTCGGGCGAGTATCGGCAGCAGCTCGCCCAGTTGATCGCCAACGCCAAGGTGAAGGGCAATGGCGAAAAGCCCGAAGGCTGCGCGGCGACGCTGGAAGCGCTCTTCGGCAAGGCGCCCAAGGGCGCGCTGGATGCCTTCCGCATCGAGGAGGTGCTCAGCTTCCGGGTCAGGGGGGACGGATATGCCTACCTGATCTACAAGAGCACCGGCGGCCAGACGATGTTCATCGCGATGGCCGAAGACGGCGGCGAGTGGAAGGTCAACGTGTTCCAGCCCCAGCCGTTCGCCACTGGGCCCTGAACAGGTGAAATAGGCTGGTCGGGGTCCGCCGATGCTCCTCGCCTGGCTCGCCTACCCACTGCTTCTCCTCGCCCTCTGCGGGGGATTGGGGCTGCTGATCGACACGCTCAGCGGCAAGCGGCTGGCGGGGGCGCTGATCGCTCCGGCGGGCTTCGTCGCGCTGGTCCTGCTCGCCCAGGTTGCCGCCTTCCTCGGCGTCTCGATCGCGGCGATCACCACCGGCGCGATCGTCTTGGCCGGGATCGGCGTCGCCGCGGCGATGCCCTGGCGCTTCGGCCGCCCCGATCCCTGGGCGGTGGCGGCCGCGCTTGGCGCCTTCTTGCTCTTCGCCGCCCCGGTCCTGCTTCTCCGGCCACCCGACCTTCGTTCCCTGGGGCCCTGAGGGGGATATCGGGAGCTGGCTTGCCCGACGCCGACTCCGACCCGGTGGGGGCGATGCTGCCCCTCGCCGTCGCCCAGCACCTGGCGGGCGGCGAGCTCGCCTGGCACCTGCAGCCCTACCTCGCCCTCCTCGCCGCGCTTGTGTCCCTCTGCGCCTGGCAGCTCGCCGCCTTGGGCGCCGCCTCGCTCGCCCCTCGCTCCCGCGCCCCGATCGCCTTCTGCGCCGTGATCCCGGCGCTCGTCTTCGGCTACGCCGGCTGGGTGGCGCCGCTCTCACTCGATGCCCGCGCCCTCCTCGCCCTGGCGATCCTGGCGGCGCTCACCGTCGGCACCGTCGGCCTTCTCGTCTCGGCAGCCCGCTCCCAGCCGCCCGCCCTGCTCGCCTTCTTCGCCGCCGCCCTGTTCGCCTGCGCCGCCCTCGCCTCCGCCGGTGCCCCTCTCGCCCCCTACGGGCAGCTCAACGAGCTGCGCCAACTCAACGCCCGCTTCGCCGGCCAGGGCCCGGCCGTGCTCTTCCAGGACAACCCCTACGCCGATTACTTCCTGCGCGATGTCGACCTCTCCGATCGCCGCCCCGCCGACCCCGACCAGGTCGAGTTCAAAGCCCTGCTCGCCTACCCGCTGCTGATCGTCCCCCGCAACCCTCCCCAGAGCCGCCCGCCCCTCCCCTACAAGCGCCGCTACCTCGGCGCCGACTACGAAACCTGGAAGCTGCCCTCGACCGCCACCTTCCGCCTGCTCTTCCACATGGCGATCGGCGAACCGGGCGCTCCCTACGCCCTGCCCGACTGCTCGCAGACCGTCGGCCTCGGCCTGCTCGGCCTCGCCAACCAGCTCGGCGCCGCGCCCCAGGACATCACCGCGATCGCCGCCGCCCCGCGCCGCGGCGATCGCCTCGGCCCCACCGTCGCCGTCCCGCTCGACCGCACCCGCGAGCTCTGCGGGCGCCGCTGGGACTGGATCGAGGCGATCGCTCCCGCGGGGTGAAGCGGGAGCGGGGACAGGACCGTGACGCGGGTCAGGGCCACCGGGGCACTCACCGGGTCCGCCGGCATAGAGCCCGCAGCAACAGAAAGTCACATTTCCGCGCGCCACGCGTTGCATCTCATTGTCTACAGTGGCAACATGGAGGCCATGCGACAGAGCTGGACCGACGATCGGCTGGACGACTTCCGCGGCGAAGTCAACCGCCGCTTCGACGAGGTCGACAAGCGCTTCGACGCCGTCGACAAGCGCTTCGAAGCGGTCGACAAGCGCTTCGAAGCGGTCGACAAGCGCTTCGAAGCCGTCGACCGGCGTTTCGACCGCGTTGACAAGCGCATCGACCGACCTCGGCCGGAAAATGGACACTCGCTTCGATGCTCAGCAGCACGCGATGGACACCCGCTTCGATGCCGTCCAGGGGGCGATCGTCCAACTCCAGCGGACCATGTTCCAGGCCGCCGTCGCGGTCGTCGTCGCCCTCCTCACCGGCGCCGCCGCGATCGCCGCCACGCAGCTCTGACCTGGTCGGCGCCACCTCCCGATGCTCTGCCGCCAATGGCAGCCCCCGACCCCGACCGGGCGCCTCGACGGACCTGACCCAAAAAGTCACATTTCCGCGCGCCACACGTTGCATCTCATTGTCTACAGTGGCAACATGGAGGCCATGCGACAGAGCTGGACCGACGATCGGCTGGACGACTTCCAGCGGCGAAGTCAACCGCCACTTCGACGCCGTCGACAAGCGCTTCGAAGCCGTCGACCGGCGTTTCGACCGCGTTGACAAGCGCATCGACGACCTCGGCCGGAAAATGGACACTCGCTTCGATGCCCAGCAGCACGCGATGGACACCCGCTTCGATGCCGTCCAGGGGGCGATCGTCCAGCTCCAGCGGACCATGTTCCAGGCCGCCGTCGCGGTCGTCGTCGCCCTCCTCACCGGCGCCGCCGCGATCGCCGCCACCCAGCTCTGACCGGTGGGCAAGGTCTACGTCGTCGACGGCTCGGAAGGCACCGCCATCACCGCATCAGGCATCATGCCCGTGTGTTGAATTAACACCGGGGCCGTCGAACCGACACCTGGTGTGGGTGAATCGCAACCGATCAGCAGGGAGAGAGTCGCCAATGGACAGCCGTAACCGCATTCGCCCGTACCGCAGCGTGGGTAAATTCGCAAACGCTCGCGCGCCTCGCCTCCTTGCCGTCCTCACCTTCGCCATCGTGCTCGCTGCCGCCGGGCTCGCCGCCGCCTCGGTCAGCCAGGAGGGAACTCTGCGCGTGAGCGTCGACGGCAAGCTCAAGCCCAAGCGCCTGCCGCGCGCCGGCGTCGCCCCGATCTCCGTCTCGGTCGGCGGCAAGATCTCCACCACCGATCGGCACCCTCCCTCCGCAGCTGAAGACGCTGCGCATCGAGCTCAACCGCCACGGCCGCCTCGACTACGCCGGTCTCCCCACCTGCGACTTCAGGCGCATCCAACCCGGCTCCTCCTCCCGGGCGCTGCAGGGCTGCCGCTCCTCGCTGGTCGGCAAGGGCAGCTTCACCGCCGACATCACTCTCTCCGGCCAGGAGCCCTACCCGACCAAGGGCAAGCTGCTGGTCTTCAACAGCGAGCGCAAGGGGCAAGCCCGTCCTCTACGGCCACATCTACTCCGCCCAGCCCTTCGCCACCTCCTTCGTGATCGTCTTCAAGGTGCCAAGCGCGCAAAGGCACCTACGGCACCGTGCTCAACGCGCCGCTGCCAAAGGCGATGAAGGCGTGGGGGATCCTCACCGGCCTCACCATGACCCTCTCGCGCCGCTTCCACGTCAAGGGCAAGTCGCACAGCTACATCAGCTCCGGCTGCCCCGCCCCCAAGGGCTCCCCGGCGCCGTCTTCCCGCTGGCGCGGCCTCCTTCCTCTTCGCCGGCGGCAAGAACCTCAGCTCCACCTTCGACCAGCACCTGCAAGGCACGGGGCTGAGCACGCAGGTGAAACGCGTTCGTCCCCTGGTAGGGGCAAGACGCGTTTCACCGCGGGAGCCGGCGTCGGCTCGCGCTCGCTGTCGCGGCTCTCCTGGCCCTCACCGCCTCGCCGGCCGCCGCCGAGCTGACCCAGAAGGCGACCTCTTCGTCCGCTTCGACGGCGGCATCTCGCCGACCGCGCTGCCGCGCAAGGGGCTGGCGCCGATCGCGGTGCGGATCGAGGGCGACGGTCAGGGCCCGCACGGCAAGGAGCCGCCCTCGCTGCGCCGGATCGAGTCGCCCTCGACCGTGGCGGCAAGCTCGACACCGCGGGCTGCCGATCTGCCCCCGCAGCCGGATCGCCTCCGCCACCCCCATCGAGGCGCTCGCCGCCTGCGGGAGCGCCCTGGTCGGCGCCGGCGGCATCGTCGCCAGTACCTCCATCGCGGATCGGTCCCGCTCGATCGTGCGCAACGACCTCCTCTTCTTCAACGGCGTCTCCCACGGCCGTCCGGTGATCCTCGGCCACCTCTTCCAGAAGAGCCCGGTGCCCTTTCACCGACGTCATCGACTTCAAGATCCATCGCACCCGGGGCACCTTCGGCACCGTGATCGCCGGCAGCCTGCCACCCGCGGTCAACCGCAACGGCTACCTACAAGTCGATCTTCCTCAGGCTCCAGCGCACCTATCGCTTCCACGGCAAGCGCCGCTCCTACCTCAGCGCGAGCTGCCCCGCCCCCGGCTTCCCCGCGCCGCCTTCCCCTTCGCCCGCGCCTCGATGGGCTCGACGACGGCCGCACCCTCTCCGCCTCCTCGTCCGCAGCTGCCGCGTCGGCCACTGAGCCGCCGCGTCGGCCACTCGACCGGCGCGCCGGAGCGATAGCGTGCGTGCCTTGCGGCTGAGGGCTACTGCGGGATCGAGCACCAGGGCGCTGTGCGCGCTTCGCCGCGCGGATCTCCTGGCGCTTGGCTCTGACTCGGCGCTCGGCCTTGCGCTGGGCGCGCCGCGCCGCGCGCTGGGCCTGGCGCCGCCGTAGCGAGCTCGGATGCAGCCGCGCGGTCGTCCGCTGAAGCTTGCCCCGCGCCCGGCTCAACCCGCGGCGTGCCCTGGTCAGCGCTTTGCTCGCCCTGGCGCAGCGCCCGGAGATCTGCGCGTAGGGGCCGAAGGCGCCGGCGTCTCCCCCCGGAGTGAGCCTGTAGGCGCTTCCCGAGCCGGTGTTGAAGGCCTGGTTGGTGACGACCTCGACGAAGTACTTCTGCGGCGGCAGGGTGAGCGTGACGGTCCTGGGTGCCCTGGGCGAGGTATGAGAGGGCGTCCACGGCGTCGCCGCGGCGTCGACGATCGTCGCGTCGATCACCGACGAGGTCGCGCCGCCGCCGAGGTTGGCGACCGTCAGCGCCACCTGCGATTCGCCGGGCGAGGTGACGTAGAAGTAGTAGAAGTCGGCGTCGTTCGCCGTCTCCAGCGAGGCCTCGTAGGGCTGACCGAGCGCCAGCGGGCCGGCGGCGGCGAGGGTCGAGTCGTTCGGCTCGAACGGCCCGATCGCGGCCGGCGCCGCGGGTGCGAGCCCCAGGGCGAGCGCCAGTGCCACCGCCGCGCCGGCCAGGGCGCGCGATCGCCGATGGCTGTCGACTCTCCCTGCCATGTCCCACATCGATTGTAGGGGCAATCAATCGCCCACTCCCTCGCCACGGAGCTTCAAGGGGGACCGATGGGATCAGAATCCGCCGGTCGCCGCTCGCCGGGCCGGCTCACGGTGTACCGTTGGGGGTACGGGTTACGAACGGGAGGGTGAAGGCAGATGAAGAAGAGGATCGTCGCGGGGGTCGTCGTGCTGGGCCTGCTCGCCGTCGCCGCAACCGCGAGCGCCTTCCACGTACACGTACGCGCGGGTGACCTCATCCTCGACGCGGAGGGTGGGTTCGCGCCGAAAGCGCTTCCGAAGCACAAAAACGCGCCGATCGTCACGCACGGGGGCGGCAAGCTCTCGACGAGCTCCGGTGAGCTGCCGCCGATCCTCGACCAGTTCGTCCTCGAATTCGACAAGCACGGCGCCCTCGACACCACCGGCCTCCCGGTCTGCACGCAGGGCAAGCTCGTCGCCACCGATGTGGCCGCCGCGCGGCGGGCCTGCAAGGCCGCGATCGTCGGCGAAGGCTTCGGCAGCGCCGTCGTCAAGTTCCCCGAACAGGGCCCGATCAAGGTCGGCTCGCCGATCACCCTCTTCAACGGCCCCAAGAAGGGTGGCAACAACACGATCATCGCCCACGCCCACCTCGACTATCCCGGGCCGGCCACCTTCATCGTCCCGATCGTGATCGAAAAGATCCACAAGGGCGTCTACGGCTACCGCGTCAAGGTGAAGATCCCCAAGATCGCCGGCGGCTACGGCCACCCGATCGCCGGCTCGGCCAAGGTCGGCAAAAAATGGACCTTCAAGGGCCGCAAGCACAGCTACATCAACGCCCGCTGCGAAACCGGCCACTTCCAGGTCCGCGGCGAGTTCAGCTTCAAAGAAGGGCCCGAAGAAACGCCGACGGCAGCGGCTGAGGCGGGGGCCATGCTGAGGGCCAACTTCGTGCTGCCGTGCAAAGTGCGCAAGTAGGGCGCGGCCGCGGGGCTCCTGTGAAACAGTGATACTGTGTGTCACGTGAAGAACGTGACCGTTTCGCTTCCCGACGACGTGTACCGGGCGGCCAGGGTGCGCGCCGCCGAAGACGGCAGCTCGCTCAGCGCGCTCGTCGCCGACTACCTGCGCTCGCTGGTGAGCGCGGGGCGGAGTTCTCCCGCCTCGAGGCCCAGCAGCGGCGGATCCAGGCGGAGATCGAGGGGTTCAGCGCCCGCACAACGTTGATCGCGAGGCGCTGCACGACCGTGCGGTTCATTGACACGAACGTGCTGATCTACTCGATATCGAGCGAGCCGGCGGAGCGCGATAAGGCCGAGTGCGCCGAACCAGCTCCTCGCTACGGGTGATCTCGGTCTCTCGGTGCAGGTTCTGCAGGAGTTCTACGTGCAGGCGACGCGGAGGACCCGACCGGGCCGGTTGACACATGAGCAGGCAGCGGGCCTGGTCGAGTCCTTCCTGCGCTTCCCGGTGGCGGAACATCACCCGTGATGTGGTGCTGGCCGCGCTCGCCACCCGGCAGCGCTTCCAGATCTCCTACTGGGACGCGGCGATCCTCGAGGCCGCCCGCTCGCTTGGCTGCGACACCGTCCTCTCGGAGGACCTCGGCGATGGCCAGGATTACGCGGGAGTCGTGGTGGAGAATCCGTTCTCGGTCCGGGGTGAGGGGTAGGCGACCACGGGCTGTTCCTTTCCCTGCTCTGGCAGGGAAAGGAACAGCCCAGCGGGAGGGGAGCGGGTTCCCGCGGTCGAGCCGGGCGGTTAAACGCGAGCCGCGTCGGGGCGCGGCAGCCGCGCGCACCAGAGCGCGAAGAGGCCGACGGCGAGGATCGCGCCGGCCCAGTGCAGGCCGATGAGGACGGCGACGAGGCTGGGAAGGCCGGCGAGGACGGCGCCGATCGAGGGCCGGCACCAGCGGCAGGTAGAGGACGCGCGCGGTGAAGGCGGCGCAGAGCAGCCAGGAGGCCGGGCCGGCGATCCAGCCCCAGTCGACGAAGAAGGCGTGGGGGAGGGCGAGGCCGAGGACGACCGAGAGGACGGCGACGGCGACGAGTTGAATCAGCGCCGCCCGCCAGAGGATCCGCGAGTCCATGTCGCCCCCGAGGCTAGCCGCAAACGAGCAATAATGGATGCACGGGCGGTTAGCTCAGTTGGGAGAGCACTTCCCTTACAAGGAAGGGGTCACTGGTTCGAGCCCAGTACCGCCCACTCTCCGAGTCGCCTGCACCCAGTGCATTCCTCTCCGCGCCGCTGTTCGACGGCGTGCCATTGAGGTCGATGCCTTCCTCCCTCCACAGAACGCCGATGGAGCCCGGCCACGAGGCCGAGTAGGCGAAGCTCGGTGGCGAGAAGCGCCGCGCGCTCACTCTCCCGCCCGACACGCCGATCGGCGAGCTGCTGCGCCGCGGCCAGAGTCTCTCGGCCCACCCCCCGCACCCGCCCCGCGCGCTGTTCCTTTGCCCCGCATAGCTCGGCAAAGGGACAGCGCCCGTTGTGGGGGGACGATCCGGCAGGCCTCCATCGACGGCATGCTCGACATCCCCGCGATCAACGTCGACGGCCCCTCCCATCTCCCTCAGAGGGGGAGAACCCCACCCGGCCTGTTCCTTAGCACCGTATGGCGGGGCAAAGGAACAGCGCGGGGTGGGGGGTGTGGCGGAAAGTGTTGGGGAGAGCCGATCGCCAGCATGGCGTGGTCTCCCGCAACCAGCTGCGCGCGCTCGGGATGAGCGAGGGCGCCATTGACCACGCCATCGCCGCCGGACGCCTTCATCCGCTCTTCCGCGGCGCCTTCGCGGTCGGCCGCCGGCAGGTGGGGCGGAGCGGGGTGCTGCTCGGCGCCACGCTCGCCTGCGGCGAGGGGAGCGTTCTCTCCCACGGCACCGCGGCCGCCCACCTCGGCCTCTGGGAGCGCCCCCAGTCCCGGCTCATCGACGTCGTCGCCCCGGTCGAAGCCGGCCGCAAGATCTCCGGTATCCGCCGCCGCTTCACCCCGCCCCCGCTCCCCGCGAAATTCGCGCCCACGACGGCGTCCCCTGCATCACCCCCGCCCGCGTCATCGTCGATGTCGCCGGCAGCGCCGGCGAGCGGATGCTGCGGCGGACGATCGAGCAGGCCTCCGTGAACAGCATGCTCGACATCGCCGCGATCGACGCCGTCCTCGACGGCCCGCCCCGTCGCCACGCCGCCGCCTCCTCCGGATCCTCGAACCCTGGCGCGCCTACTCCCGCCGCACGAAGGTCCGCAGCCCCTTCGAGGGGAAGCTGATGCCGCTGCTCGTCGAATACTCGCTCCCCCTTCCCCAGGTCAACAAGACCCACGACATCGGCGGCGAGCAGTTCGAGCTCGACTTCGCCTGGCCGGCGCAGCGTTTCGCGATCGAAGCCGACGGCGGCCAGTTCCACGACAACCCCGAAGCGACCGCCCGCGACTCCCACCGCAACGAGGTCCTCGCCGCCGCTGGCTGGCGCTGTGGCGTGTCCGCTGGGACGAGCTCAAGCACGAACCCGACGCGACCATCACCGACCTCGCCCGCCGCCTCCGTACCCCGCCCCCCTCCCGCTGAGCTGTTCCTTTCCCCTGCCAGGGCAGGGAAAGGAACAGCGCTTGGGTGTGGGTGCGGGTGCCTCTGCCGCTGAGCTGTTCCTTTGCCCGCCATAGCGAGGCAAAGGAACAGCTCACGCGCGCCGCGGCGACGCGCCCAGGCCAGCGCCCCGCGCACGCGCCCAGGCCAGCGCCCCGCGCACGCGCCCAGGCCAGCGTCCCGCGCCCGCACGCGTCCCGGCCCGGGCTCAGGCGGAGAGCTGGGGGGTGACGGTGCCGCCGCGCAGGTGCTCGCCCTTGGTGACGACGTCGAAGAAGACGTCGTTGCGGCCGCGGCGCATCTGGCGCGGGAAGGCGGGGCGGGCGCGGCGGTGGGTGGCGGCGACGGAGCGGTAGGCGGCCTCGTGGGCGCGGCTCCACTCGATCCCGAAGATCTGCCGCACCCGCGGCGGCAGCGTCCCCTTGATGACCAGGTTCTGGACCGCGAGGTTGGCGCGCGCCGCCGCCGGCACCGGCTGCCTGAAGGCGACCAGCGGCGCCATCTCCAGCGCGTGCGGGGTCGCGTGCAGGTCGGGCGAGGCGATGCGCCCGTCGAACCAGGCGCGGAACTCGGGGTAGGTGGCGGGGACCTCGCCGCGCGGCAGGCCGAAGAGCTCGCCGAAGCGGACGTAGTCCTGCCAGAGCGCCTCGCGCTCGGCCGGGCTCAGCGGTCGCGCCATCGCTTCGTACATCGCCCGGCCGGAGTCGGCGATCACCGCCAGCGTCCACAGCATCAGCTCCGGGTCGAAGGCCGAGTAGGCGGCGCCGGCGGGGTGGGCGCCGGCCGCCTCGGGCAGCGTGCCCTTGACGCGCTCGTGCAGGCGGTGGACCGCGGCGAGCGCCTTGTCGGCCTCGGCGCGGGTGCCGAGGAAGACCGTCTCCTGGATCTTGGCGGTGCGGGCGAGGCGGGTGAACGGCCACTCGCCCGACTTGGTGCTGACCATGGTGCCGGTGTAGGTGAGCGGCTCCAGCGCCCCGATCAGCAGCGCCCGCTGGCCGTAGAGGAGCCCGACCGAGCGCTCGCCATGCACGCGGCGGGCCAGCGAGCGGCCGGGCGGGAAGTAGTAGGTGTCCTCGGTCATCCTGGCTGCCCGGCCAGGATGCTACTCGGGCCGGTTCCCTTTGCGCGCCATCGCCACCAGGGCGGCGCCGGAGCCGCGCCGCTCGGCCAGCTCGCGCAGCGCGTGGGCGTCGAAGATCTCGTCCAGTTCCTCGCGGGTGAGGGTCTCGCGCTCGAGCGCGTTGGCGGCGAGGTCGTCGAGGCATTCGCGGTTGGAGGCGAGCAGCGTGCGCGCCCGCCGGTAGGCGTCGCGGGCCAGCGTCATCGCGGCCATGTCGACCTCGCGGCGGGTGCTGTCGGAGACGGCGTAGTCGCCGGTCGGCATCGCGATCGGCGCCGGCCCGTGCGCGTCCAGCGCCACCCCCATCCCGAACTCCCCGACCATCTGCTTGCAGACCATCTGCACCCGGGCCAGGTCGTCGACCGCGCCCGAGTAGGACTCGCCCATCACCTCCTCCTCGGCGGCGCGCCCGCCCAGCAGCGTCACCACCTCGTCGAGCAGCTCGTCGCGGGACTTCAGGTAGCTGTCCTCCTCGGGGGAGTGGCCGACGAAGCCGAGCGCGGGGCCGCGGGGGACGATGCTGAGGATCTCCGGCGGGTCGAGCCCGAGCAGCTTGCGGCAGAGCGCGTGGCCGGCCTCGTGGTAGGCGACGATGCGGCGCTCCTTCGGGCTGAGGCGGCGCGCCTGCTGGGAGCCGACCGACTGGCGCAGCAGCGCCTCGTCGAGGTCCTCGCGCCCGGTCTCGTCGCGGCCGGCGCGGCCGGCGATGATCGCCGCCTCGTTCAGCGCGTTGGCCAGCTGGGCGCCCGTCATCCCGGTCGTCTTGCGGGCGACGTCGGTGAGGTCGAGGTCGGCGGCCAGCGGCTTGCCCTGGGCGTGGCTGCGGAGGATCGCCTCGCGGCCGTCGCGGTCGGGCGGGGAGACGAGCACCTGGCGGTCGAAGCGGCCGGGGCGCAGCAGCGCCTTGTCGAGCTTGTCGACGTAGTTGGAGGCGGCGATCACGATCACCGTCCCCGGGTCCTTCTCGAAGCCGTCGAGCTCGACCAGCAGCTGGTTCAGCGCCTGCTCGCGCTCGCTGGAGCCGCCGTCCCCGCCGCCGCCGCTGCGGGCGCCGCCGACCGCGTCGAGCTCGTCGATGAAGATCACCGCGCGCCCGGACTTGCGCGCCTCCTTGAAGAGGCGGCGGATGCGGGCGGCGCCGCGGCCGACGAACATCTCGACGAAGCTGGAGCCGGAGGAGGCGTAGAAGTCGACCCCGGCCTGGGCGGCGACCGCCCGCGCCAGCATCGTCTTGCCGGTGCCGGGAGGGCCGAAGAGCAGCACCCCGCGGGGCGGCTTGGCGCCGAGGGCGGCGAAGCGGTCCGGTTCGCGCAGCCACTCGGCCACGTCCATCAGCTCGTCCTTGGCCGCGTCGACGCCCTGCACTTCGTCCCAGAGCACCGGCTCGGTCTTGCTCGCCTTGACCGTTTCCGGCTTCGTCGTCCCGACCGTGCTCCGCATCAGTTTGAGGAAGACGAACAGCAGGCAGGCCATGAAGACGACCCCGAAGACGGGGTACCAGTCGAAGAAGAATTCCTGGATTTCGTTGGCGAGCATCAGGGCAGTGTGCGGCCCGGACCGCCCGAATACAAATCGACATCCGTCCAAGCCGCGATGGGCCGATTTCCACGAGCGTGAGTCGGCCCATCGGCCCCGGTTGTCCGGCGTGGCGCCTAGGATTGGGGCATGAGTGGGCAACGGGCGGCGAGCGCGCCGGAGCTGAAGGCGCAGATCGAGGCCGAACGGGCCGGGCGTCCCTTCCTGGTCTTCCGCGACGGCGAGCCGATGAGCAGCGGATCGTGACGATCGAGGAGGGCGCGGCGGAGCTCTGGGTCGGCCGCGGCGAGTCGGCCGACGTGCGGCTGGGCTGGGACGAGGAGGTCTCCGGCCTGCACGCGCAGATCGCCGTCGTGCGGGGCGAGGCGACGCTGGTCGACGACGGCCTGTCCCGCAACGGCTCCTACGTCAACGAGGTCCGCGTCCACGGCCGCCGCCACCTGCGCGACGGCGACGCGATCCGGTTCGGGCGGACGACCGTCGTCTACCGCCGCCCCGGCGACACGGCCCCGGAAGCGACCGCGATCGCCACCGACGTGCCGGCCGCCGCCACCGTCTCCCCGGCCCAGCGCAAGGTCCTCGTCTCCCTCTGCCGTCCTTATAAGGACGGCGGCAGCTTCGCGACCCCGGCGACCAACCAGCAGATCGGCACCGAGCTGCACCTCAGCGTCGACGCGGTCAAGACCCACATGCGCGCCCTCTTCGAGAAGCTCGGCGTCGGCGACCTGCCGCAGAACCAGAAGCGGGTGGCGCTGGTCGAGCGGGCGCTGCAGATGGGGGTTGTGAAGAGTCACGAGCTGTAGGGGGCGGGGGTGCCCCTCCATCAGAAGCCGTCGCGCAGCTGGGGCGCGCGGTTTGGGCTCTAGCCCCCGTCCTTGAGCTTCTGCTGGAGGGGCACCCCCGCCCCCCTCGCAGGGGTGGCTTGGTTCACACCTTGGGGGCGCTGGGAGTGGGCGCTCGATTCGGGCGAAGGTGGGTGAAAGCCAATCACTCACCCAGGAGGAACCCAGATGAACCGCAAGCTCGCATTTCTCACCGCCGCAGTCGCTGCCGTCGCGATGATGATCGCTCCGGCCGGTGGCATCGCCGCGCCCGGTCAAGTTCGGCGCCAAGCTGAACCCGACCGTGCAGCCGTCGAACTCGCTTCCCGGCCTGCGCTGCGTCGCCGACCCGCTTCGCTTCTCCCCCTGCACGATGGTGCAGAACGAAGCCTACGGCCGGCCCGGCCGCGGCCACATCGCGCCGAAGACGGGCACGATCAAGAAGATCCGGCTGATCGCCGGCGGCCCCGGCACGATGCGGATCGAGACCGCCAAGGTGAAACAGAAGACCCTGTTCACCACCAAGGAAGCGAAGCTCGTCCACAAAGGGCCGAAGATCACCTACCAGGGCCAGACCGAAGCCAACTGGGAAAGCGACAGCTACCGGGTCGAGTCGTTCGCCGTGAACATGCGCATCGAGAAGGGCGAACAGCTCGCCATCCACAGCGGCAACACCTCGACGATCCGCTGCTCCTCAGGCGGCGACAACACCCTGATCTACCCCCTCACCTACTACCCGAAGCACCCCTTCAACGCCGCCGAAGGCAGCGACGGCTGCTGGCTCCTGCTCGAAGCCATCTACAAGTAACCGCCGGGGTCGACGGGCCGATTTCCCACGAGGGTCGTGGGATTTCGGCCCGTCGGCGGGCGGTTGGGCCCGTCGGCGGGCCTTCAGCCGCGCTCGACCTGGGAGCCGCCGACGATCGCTTCTTCGTTGCTGTCGGCGAAGACGATCCAGGCCTTGTTGCCGCCGTCGTAGTCGGGCGCCCACAGTTTCAGGGTCGCCGGGCGCCCCCAGACGGTGACGCTCTCCTCGCCGGTGGCGTCGAGGCCGCGCCAGATCCGCACGAACGGGTTGCGCTCCCACTCCTCGCCGATCGTCGTCGGCTCGCGGTGGCCGGGGTGGACGCGGGTCTCCGGCGGCAGCTCCATCAGCCGCATCACCGAGGCCTTGAGGTCGTCGAAGCCGCTCGCGCCCGGCGCCATCGTCCCCCCGACCGTGCCCTTGAAGAGGACGTCGGCGGTGAAGACGTCGGTGCCGTCGAGGAGGTAGGCGAGGTGGCCGGCGGCGTGGCCGGGGGTGTAGAGCGCCTCGACCTCGAGGCTCCCCGCCCGCAGCTTGTCGCCGTCGCCGAGGACGACCTCGACCTCCTCGTCGAGCTCGGCGGCGGTCGCCGTCGTGGGCGACCAGGGGCGGGTTGCCGAGCTGCCCGGCGCGCCTCGGCGAGGCCGGCGACGTGGTCGCCGTGGGGGTGGGTGACGAGGATGTGGGTGATCCCGATCCCGTCGCGCTCGACGCGCTCCAGCAGCGGGCCGAGCCGATCGTTGCCGTCGATCAGCACGCCGGTGCCGGCCTCCGGGTCGGCGACCAGGTAGGCGTTGGACAGCCACTGCGGGTTCTCGGTCCTCTCGACGATCACGCGGTCGAGGATAACTGCGCGCTGCCCTCGAGCAGGGTGCGGGCGACCAGCTCGGGGTCGTCCCAGGTCGGGGTGTGGCCGACGCCGGGGAGGGTGAGGAAGCGGGCGCCGGCGGGCCGGCGCTGCGGCTTCGGCGGGCCGACCAGGCGGTCGTGCTCGCCCCAGGCGATCGTCACCGGCACGTCCTCGGGGTAGCCGTCGGGGTCGAAGAGGTGGGTGCGCATCGCCCGGTTGGCGCCGTCGTAGCCGTTGGAGTCGATCCAGCCGAGGACCAGCTCGCGGCCGGCGCCGGCGGGGATCCGCTCCGGGTGGGCGGCGAAGGTGGCGAGCGCGCGGCGGCGCACGGGCGGGACCCGCAGGCCGGCGACGACCAGCGGGCGCAGGCGGCGGGCCAGGGCGCGGGTGTCGCCCTTGCGCGGCGCCCGAGCGGCGCCCGCCAGAGGCCGGCGGGGGAGATCGCGGTCACCGAGGCGGCCCAGCCGGCGCGCCCCATCTCCAGCCCGACCCAGCCGCCGAGCGAGTTGCCGGCGACGTGCGGGCGCTCGACCCCGCGCTCCACGCAGCGCCGCGCGCAGCGCCGCGGCCAGGTTGGCCGCGGTCGGCTCGACCCCGGCGGGCAGCGGCGGCGCCGAGCCGAAGCCGGGCATGTCCAGCACCAGCACCTCGCGCTCGCCCGCCAGCAGCGGCAGCACCGGGTCCCAGACCGCCCCCGAGGCGCCGAGGCCGTGGATCAGCAGCAGCGGCTCTCCCGCCCCGCCCCCCGCGGCCCCCGCGCTCACGACCAGCCCGGCTTCGCGAACAGCGCCTGCACGTCGCCGATCCGGCGCTCGCGGAAGCCCGCCTCCGAGGAGGAGAGGTAGAAGTCCCAGAGGCGGCGGAAGCGCTCGTCGTAGCCGCTCGGGCGCAGCCGCTCCCAGGCGCCGAGGAAGCGCTCGCGCCAGGCGGCGAGGGTCGGCGGGTAGTGGGCGGTGATGTCCTCGAGCCAGACCTCGCGCATGCTGGTGACGCGGGCGACGCAGTCGGCGATCGCCTCTTGCGAGGGCAGGCAGCCGCCGGGGAAGACGTGGGTGTTGGCGAAGCTGCGGGCGCCCTTCTCGGCCTCGTAGATCGAGTCGTCGATCGTGATCGCCTGCAGCAGCATCAGCCCGTCGGGGGCCAGCAGCTCGGTCGCAGCGGCGGAAGAAGTCGTCGAAGTACTGCCAGCCGACCGCCTCGATCATCTCCACCGAGACCAGCCGGTCATAGCGCCCCCGGAGGTCGCGGTAGTCCTCCAGCAGCACCGTCACCCGGTCGGCGAGCCCGGCCTCGCGCACCCGCCGGCTGGCCAGCTCGTGCTGCTCGCGGGAGATCGTCGTGGTCGTCACCCGGCAGCCGTGCTCGCGGGCGGCGTGGACGGCGAGCCCGCCCCAGCCGGTGCCGATCTCCAGCAGGTGGCTGTCGCGGCCGAGCCGCAGCCGGTCGCAGATGCGGTCGAGCTTGGCGACCTGCGCTTCCTCGAGGCTGGCGCCCGGCCGCGGGAAGTAGGCGCAGGAGTACATCATCCGCTCGTCGAGGAAGGCGGCGAAGAGGTCGTTGCCGAGGTCGTAGTGGGCGGAGATGTTGCGGCGCGCGCCGGCGCGGGTGTTCTCGGGGACCAGCCGGCGCAGCCGGTGCAGGGCGCCGCGCGAGCCGGGCGACGGCGCCGCGCAGCGCCGTCGAGGTCGCGCAGCTCGCGGGCGGCGATGCGGATCAGGGCGACGAGGTCGTCGGTCTCCCAGAGCCCGTCGACGTAGCCCTCGCCGAGGCCGACGCTGCCGCGCAGGGGGCCGCGCCAGGCGGCCGGGTCGTTGACGGTGACGGTGGCGCGCAGCTCGGCGTCGGCGGGGCCGAAGGCGCGGCGGCGCCCGCCCTCGACCACCTCGATCCGCCCGGAGCGCACGCCCGCGGCTCATCACCGTGGAGACGGCGGCGCGGGCCAGCGCGTCCCTCACGGCGAGAGGAACCCCTTCGGCTTGCGCCCCTCGGGGTGCGGGAAGTAACGGGCGCCCTTCAGCTTCAGCCGCAGCGACTGCGCGTAGATCTTCGCCACGACCTGCAGCGACAGCGCCGGGTAGCGGGCCAGCAGCCCGGCCAGCAGCGGCCGGCTCAGCTCGCGGCGGCGCAGGTCGAGGGTCGCGTCGAAGGAGCTGGCCGCGTGCCGGCGCCGGCGGGGCGCGGACTCGATGTGGACGGCGAGCCGCTCGCCGGGCTCGCTGGCGCGGAAGCCGTAGGTCTGGTCCATCCCCATCAGCGGGGAGACGTGCAGGGTCTTGTCGAGCTCGTCGCTCAGCACCGGGCCCTCGCGCTCGCCGCGGGCGAGGACGTACGGATGGCGCTCTCCCCAGGGGATGTTCTCGACATCGGCCACGACAGCTTCCACCCGCTCGCCGGCCCTGTCAAAGCAGTAGTAGAAGCTGACCGGGTTGAAGGAGTGGCCGAAGTAGCGCAGGCCGGCGAGCAGGCGGACCGGGCCGGCGGGGCGGGCGCCGGTGGCGGCCTCGACCGCGTCGCGCGCGCACTCGTCCAGCGGCCGCGCCGGGTCGCCCATGAAGTCCCCGCGGCGGAAGCGGGCCGGGGCGCGGCGGCGGGCCGACCACAGCGGGTAGCGGTCGAGCACGCCCGGCAGCTCTCCCAGGTCCAGGTACATGAGGAAGAGCCGGTAGCCGAACTCGTGCTCGACCGGCTCGAAGCGCCGGTGCCGGATCGTCCCCTCATAGACGGCGGAGGCGCTCATGCGGCGAACATCCCCTCCTCTGGTGCCTTCGCCGGAGCGTGTCTGAGGTAAACGCCGCTGGGGTGGCGGGTCATGCGGCCAGCGGACAGGTCGCACGGTGCCGGAGCGGATCCGTGGGCGCCGATCCCTTCGCAGGCGCGCAGGGCGCTGACCACGCCGTCCTCGTGGAAGCCCCAGCCCCAGTAGGCGCCGCAGTAGCGGGTGTGGCGCACGCCGCTGATCTCGGCGTGGCGGGCCTGGGCGGCGACGCCGGCGGCCGTGTACACGGGGTGGTCGTACTGGAAGCGGCGCAGCACCTTCGCCGGGTCGATTTCCTCGCCGCGGTTGAGCGTGACCAGGTACTCGCGTCCGGCCCGCAGCCGCTGCAGGCTGTTCATCCAGTAGGTGACGGTGCTGCCGCGCCGCGCTCCCTGCGCCAGGTGGAAGTTCCAGCTCGACCAGGCAGCGCGGCGGCGCGGCAGCAGCGCGGTGTCGGTGTGGAGGACGGCCTCGTTGCGCTGGTAGGGGATCGCGCCCAGCACTTCGCGCTCGGCCTGGCTGGGGTCGGCCAGCAGCGCCAGCGCCTGGTCGGAGTGGGTGGCGATGACGACCTCGTCGAAGCGCTCGCTCTCGCATCCCTCGGCCTCGATCCGCACCGCGCCGGGCAGCCGCTCGATCCGCCGCACCGGCGCCGCCAGCCGCACCCGGTCGCGCCAGGGCGCCGAGATCGCCGCGACGTAGCTGCGCGAGCCGCCGCTGACGGTCCGCCACCGGGGCCGGTCGCGCAGGCTGTACATGCCGTGGTTGTCGAAGAACTCGGCCATGAAGCTGGCCGGGAAGCTCCACATCTGCTCCGGGTCGGCCGACCAGACGGCGGAGGCCTGGGGCACGATCAGGCGGTCGATGAAGTGCTGGGAGAAGCCCTGCCGCTGCAGCCAGGCGCCGAGCGAGGGCGCGGTCCCGTTGATCCCGATCAGCGCCCGCGCCTCGCGGTTGAAGCGGCGCCAGTCGCGCAGCATCCTGAGGAAGCTGGGGCTGAGCAGGTGGGCCGGGCGGGCGAACAGGCCCCAGGGGGTGCCCGAGTACTCGAAGCGCTCGCCGTCGGAGACCGAGAAGCCCATGTGCGAGCGCTGGCTGGCGACGCCGAGCTCGTCCAGCAGGGCTTCGAAGTTGGGGTAGTTGCGGTCGTTGAAGACGATGAAGCCGGTGTCGATCGCGAGCGCGCCGGCGGCGGGGTCCTCGACCTCGACCGTGTTCGAGTGCCCGCCGAGCCGCTCGGCCGCCTCGTAGACGACGATCTCGTGGGCGGGATGCAGCTTGTGGGCAGCCACCATCCCGGCGATACCGGTTCCAACGATCGCGATTCTCATCTGCCCATCCACTACGCAGTGTGGCGCCAATCGGTTGCATCGGCCGATTTGGCGGGAGCACTCGCTCCGGGAGGTCAGCCGTAGGGCTTGTAGATCAGCTTGTCGCCGAGCAGGGCGGAGACGGTCGCGAAGCGGTAGCCGCGGGCGCGCAGGGTGTCGATGATCGCCGGCAGGGCGGCGAGGGTGCCGCCGCGGTCGCCGCCGCCGTCGTGCATGAGGATGATCGAGCCGGGCTGGGCGGCGCCGACGATGCGGCTGTAGACGGCGCCGCTGCCGGGGTTCGACCAGTCGGTCGGGTCGACGTCCCAGTTGATCGTCCGCATCCCGAGGCTGCCGGCGCGGGCGAGCACCCCGGCGTCGACCCCGCCCCCGGGCGGGCGGAAGAGGCAGGGCCGGAAGTGGGTGTAGTCCTCGATCCGCGCCGCGGCGCCGGCGATCTGCCCGTAGTCGGGGTATTCGACGTGGTTCATCGTGTGGTCGCCGAGCTCGTTGCCTTCGGCGAGGATCCGCCGCATCGTCGCTTCCCGCCCCGGCATCTCCTGGCCGACCTCGAAGAAGGTGCCGGGGACGCCCTTGTCGCGCAGCACGTCGAGGAAGCCGGGCGTGTAGTCGCTGGGGCCGTCGTCGAAGGTGAGGGCGACGGCCCGGCGCTGGCGCGGCCCGTTGGTGAGCAGCCCGGTGCCGCCGCCGGTGCAGCCGACCGGGCGCACCGGCCGCAGCCGGAAGGCGAGGCTGCCGCCGGCGGGGAGGGACTCGGCGCAGCCCTGGCGGACCTCGCAGCCCCGGCTCTCCAGCAGGCGCCAGCTGTAGCGCTGGGGCGCCAGCCCGGCGTCCTCCGGGGCCAGGGCGACGACGAGCTTGCGCGGGCTCGGCCGCCTCACCGTCGCCCGCGCCCCGCCCCGCTCGACCGGCTTGCCGGCGCCGTTGACCGCCTCCAGCCCGACCCGGCGGCGCGGCTTGCGCCCGCCGAGGCAGATCCGCCGCTCGCCGCGCCCGCCCGCCCGGCTCAGCGCCAGGCAGAGGTAGCGGGCGGCGGCGCGCCTGGTGTCGGGATGGGGCTCGAGCCCGGCCAGCGCCAGCGGCGAGCCGGTGCGCAGGGTGAGGATCAGCTCCCGTCCCGCCTGCGAGAGGTCCGCCCGGACCAGGCGCTGAGGCTGGGCGGCGGGCCGGGCCGGGCCGCGCCGGGCAGGGCCGCCAGGGCGGCCGCGACGAGCGCGAGGGTGCAGAGGATCTTGCGGGAGGGAGGGATCGTCGGGCGCCTGGGGTCGCTTTGCGGGACGCCGTCGATATTACGGCCGGCGTTCGCCACTGGCCTTGATTAACCCTGAGGCCGGTCGCCGAGTTAGCCCGGTTATAGGCGGGCTAACTCAGCAACCGGCGAGTCAGCCGGCGATGCGCGTCTCGAGCCGGCCCAGGGTGGGGGACTCGATGACGATCTCGTCGCCGGCGGCCAGCCAGACGCGGGGCTGGCGCACGCTGCCGACCCCGTCCGGGGTGCCGGTGGAGACGATGTCCCCGGGCTCCAGCGTCATCAGCCGCGAGAGGTGGGAGAGCAGGGCGGGAACGCCGAAGATCAGGTCCGCGGTGGTGGCGCTCTGCATCTCCTCGCCGTTGAGCGTGAGGCGGATCCCGATCCCGTCGTGCGGCCCGGCCTCGTCCGCGGTGACCAGCGCCGGCCCGCACGGCGCCGACCCGTCGAAGACCTTGCCGGACATCCACTGCGGGGTGGAGAACTGCAGGTCGCGGGCCGAGAGGTCGTTGAGCAGCGTGTAGCCGGCGATGTGGTCGAGCGCGTCGCCCTCGGCGACGTCCTTGGCGCGGCGGCCGACGACGAACGCGACCTCGGCCTCGTAGTCGACCTTGCGGCTGTTGGCGGGAAGCCGCACCGTGGCCCCGGGCGCGGCGAGCGCGTTGCGGTACTTGCCGAAGATCGTCGGGCTGGAGGGCACCTCCATCCCTCCCTCGGCCGCGTGCTTGCCGTAGTTGAGGCCGATGCAGACGATCTTGTCCGGGTCGGGGATCGGGGGGAGGAGGGCGACCGCGGCGAGCGGGTGCGAGGGCGCCCCGGTGTCCCCGAGCCGGCCCCGCAGCTCCTCGACGCGCCCGGCCGCGAGCAGCTCCCGCAGGCCGCCCCGGTGCGGCTCCCCGAGCAGCGCCCAGGCGTCGACGACGCGGTCGTCCTCGAGCACCCCGGCCCGCGCCCCGTCGCCGGCGTCATAGCTGACCAGCCTCATGCCGGGAGCCTAGTGCGCGGCACGGTGGACGGCGGCCCGGCTTAGGCCCGGGCCGGCCTCGGGCTCGGGCTCGAAGGCGGTGCCGACCAGCGTCTCGCGCTCGATCTCGCCCTCGCGCACCAGCCACAGCGCCAGCACGGCGCCGGCGAAGGAGAGCAGGGCGCCGAGCAGCAGGATCGCGTTGAGGCCGTGGAGGAAGCCCTGTTCGGCGGCGTTGCGGGTGACCTCGCGCGCCCCCCGGCGGGCCGCGAGCGCCTGCCCCAGCGCCCCCGAGGAGGTCGCTTCGACCAGGTGGCGGGCTTCGGTCGCCGTCAGCGAGCTGCCGGCGACGTCCTGGACCTTGGCGGCGCCGGCGCCGAGGAAGATCGCGCCCCAGGCGGCGATCCCGACCGCGATCCCGACCTGGCGGAAGGTGTCGTTGATCCCGGCCGCCATCCCGCTCTGCTCCTTCGGGACCACGCTGAGGGCGACGTCGGCGATCACCGGGTTGAGCAGCCCGACGCCGATCCCGCCGACGATGAAGCCGACCAGCAGCGCCGTCCATTCGGAGTGCGAGGTCGAGCCCGCCCATCAGCAGCAGGCCGAGCCCGGTCAGCGCCAGGCCGCCGCTCATCAGGTAGCGGGCCTGGACCCTGGCCAGCGCCATCCCGGAGAGCGGCGCGACGATGAAGGAGGCGATCGTGATCGGCAGGTAGCGGAGCCGGCTTCGATCGGCGAGTAGCCGAGGAAGCTCTGCAGGTAGAGCGTCAGGTAGAGGAACAGCGCGAACATCGAGCCGGAGACCGCGAAGGCGGCCAGCTGGACGCCGGTGAAGGCGCGGCGGCGGAAGAGGCCGAGCGGCAGCATCGGCTCGGCGACGCGGCGCTCGATCGCGACGAAGGCGGCGAGCAGCGCCGCGGCGGCGGCGAAGAGGGAGACGATCAGGGTGCTGCCCCAGCCCTCGTCGTTGCCGCGGACCAGCGCCAGCACCAGCAGGAAGAGCGCGGTCGAGAAGGTGAGCAGGCCGCCCCAGTCGATCCGGGTCGCGTTCGGGGTCGCGGGACTCGGCCAGCTTCCAGTAGGTGACGGCGATCGCGGCGAGCGCCGATCGGGACGTTGAGCAGGAAGACCGACTGCCAGCCGAGGCCGTCGGTCAGCAGCGCCGCCGAGCAGCGGGCCGATCGCCACCGCGATCCCGATCGTGGCGCCGTAGATCCCCATCGCCATCCCCCGTTCGGGGCCGCTGGGGAACTCCTGGGCGACCAGGGCGAGGGAGACGGCGAACATGATCGCGCCGCCGATGCCCTGCAGGCCGCGGGCGAGGTTGAGGAAGGTCGGGTCGGGGGCAAGCGCGCAGAGCAGCGAGGCGACCGAGAAGACGGCGAGGCCGATCGCGAAGACGCGGCGGCGGCCGAGTCGGTCGGCGAGCGAGCCGGCGGTGAGGACCAGCGCGGCCAGCGAGAGCGCGTAGGCGTCGATCACCCACTGCAGGTCGGTGAAGCTGCCGCCGAGGTCCTTCTGGATCGCCGGCAGGGCGGTGTTGACCACGGTGATGTCGAGCAGCAGCATGAAGGTGGCGACGCAGACCGCGCCGAGCGTCCACCACCTGCGGTTGGCATTGTGTCGGGCTTGTATCCGAGTGCATCTGGAGCCTCCTGGGCATCGAGTACAATTCGTCAGGTCGCCTTGTCAGGCGCCCTGACCAGACGACCTTATCAGGCTTCCTGACGAAATGACTCCCGACCCCACAACCCGCCGCCCGGATCCCCCTCACGGGGCTGCTCGACGTCGCCCTCGAGTCTATGCTGGCCGAGTTCCGGGTCGAGCTCGAGGCCGTCTGAGTTCGCCGACATCCGCCCGACCCACGGCTGCGTCTTCCGCTTCGTCCGCGGCGACGGCATGCGCCTCACCCGCCTCGCCGAGCTGGCCCAGCATGACCAAGCAGTCCGTCGGCGAGATCGTCGACGACCTCGTCGCCCGCGGCTACGCCAAGCGCATCCCCGACCCCGCCGACCGCCGCGCCAAGCTGATCTGCCTCACCGAGCGCGGCCGGGAGGCCCAGGCGCCACGGCTTCGGCCTCTTCGCCAAGGTCGAAGCGCGCTGGGTGGACCGCCACGGCGCGCGAGCGAGATCGAACGGCTCCGCGCGACCCTGGAAGAGATCGCCGCCAACGAGGCCCCCGACGCCGTCCCCGAGCTGGAGCGCCCGGAGCTCGCCAACGTCTAACCCGCTAGATTTGGCGGTCGGGCCGCCACCACTGGCCCATCCGAGTTCGCTCGGGGGCGTAGCTCAGCTGGTTAGAGCGCCGGCCTGTCACGCCGGAGGTCGCGGGTTCGAGTCCCGTCGCTCCCGTTCCTCGTTGTGCCTGCATCTGAGGACTTTCGACCTCCTTGTCATCGGGTGTCTTGTCCCCCTGACCTCCGGTTGTTTGGGCACCAGTGCCCAATGGAGACGCAGTTAGAAGAGGATGACCTCTTCGAAGTCCGCCGCTGGGGCTGACTGGAGCGGCGAAAGGCTCTGCCCGTTCCAAGTCGGGAAATGGCCTGGTCGAATTGCGCGACTATCCCGATATGGATCTGACGAGCTGGGAATCCATCGACGATGTTCCGACACGTTCCATGTAGGTATCCGAGGGAGACCAGACTCGGGTAGAAATGGCCCGCCTCGATGAAGTCATCGGATGGTGCCTCCCGCAGGAACGCTGGTTTTAGCTCGTGGACGATGCCGATGAACTGAGCGATCAGCATCGGGTAGATGACCAGCGACTTCGCCTCGATAAAGGTGATCAGGTCGCCGTTTTCGATGGCTTCGAACCCCGGTTTCCCACGCGGTGGGGCTGAGGTGGGGATCTGGTGCGACCTGGCGACGGCCACGTCCACTACATAGCGGGCACCCGGCGTGCCAGCAGCGTCGATCACGGGAAGATTCGTATGAATTTCGAAAAGCCTGCCGTCTCCGTAGACCTCGAAGCGTGAGAAGTTCCAAGGATGCCCGCGGGTCCCAAGCTTGACCCCGGATCTGGCCTCGGCGCGGGTTGTGCAGCCTGACCTCGTAGCCGATCCGTTCGTAGTGCTTTGCTGCTGTGCGGAGGCCAGCCTCAAGTAGCTGTGACTGACGGCCGGTCAATTTCTGGAGCTCGGCGTTCTGGCTGCGCACGAAGTTCCTCAGGGAGTTCGAGATCGCGTCGCGGTCGACCGCGAGTGCTATCGCGCTCCGTCAGGCCGACAAGCAGCGTTCGCGGGTTCTGCCCCCGATGACGAACTCCAGATCGTTGCGGTGCAGTCACCGTCTGAAGTCGTTGTGCAGGCCCCGCAATCCGTCAAGGTCATCTGAACGGCTCGACCGTCGGACGCCTCCCGCTTCGGTCGACCCTGCATCGAACTGACCAGCCAGTCGCGGAGATGGTTGACAATCCAGCGTTGCGAATCGATGTTGTCCACAGGTGCCACCGGCAGCTACGAAAAGGAACACCTCGGTCGGGCTCGGTCCGGGCTAGCGAGCGACTCCGCGTAAGTCTCGGGTTGCGCGGCGGCGACGCTGTTGACGTATCCCTCAAGGTCGACTCGCAGTCCGGATGGAGGCTCGAAGCTAAACCTGGTGAGGCTGGTCGGCAGCGGCAGCGGTCACTATGCCACCTCCCGCACTGGAGCCAGTGGGCAGCTCCAACTGCTGCCGTCCCTCGGGCGGCCTAGCTTGACGTGGGCGCGTGTCCTCCGCGCATGCGTGTCGCAGACAACAAATTGCGGATACGTCCGAAACGAATGTGAGGCTGATCGGCCGTGCCTTACGAGCGGACCATCGAGATCGGAATCGTGGAGGGCGTCATCGTCCGGCTTAGCCAGTGGGGCACGCCAATCGACCGCTACTCGGTGATCCTCCTGGCATTCGTTGATGGGGGCTGGGAGACGGTTCGCGTCTACGACAATCACCTGGGGACGCACCACATGCACCGCTACACTCGGAAGAGCGGAAAGCAGCCAGAAGCGCCGTTTCACGAAGGTCGGACGAACGAGGCGATTCCAGCAGCAATAGCCCATCTCAAGGCCCATTGGGAAGCGATAATCGAGTCATGGAAGAGCTAGCAAAAGCAAGAACACCCCCGGCACGGATGCCGCTTTCGACCTTCTGAGTCGGGTCGCTGTCGATCCTGAAAGCGAGGAGCGCTATCCGAGCGGGACCGTCTTGATTCCCGCCGATTCGCCCGATGCCTCGAAGCTGATGTCTCGTGCGATTGGTGAGCGCAAGCCGATGGCGATCGTCTTCCCCGATGGATCAGACGTGGTGGCGCGGCCTCCCGCCGCGACCGGCGCAGCGCTGATCGTCGTGGTCAGTCTCTTGTGGCTGGCCGACCACCTTCGGCGCAAGCGCGATCGGCAGACGTTCGTGCCGCGCGAGTGGGTGACCGAGTTCCACGCTGCCGGTTCTGCTGGCAAGCCCCATCTGGTCGCTTAGCTCGGACGGGGTTCGGCGCTTTCACTGGGCACTGGTGCCCAAACCCGGAGGTCGCGGGTTCGAGTCCCGTCGCTCTCGTCGCTCCCGTCGAGTGCCTGCAGTCAATAGGTTTCAGATGGGTCAAACCCGCTCCTGTCACCGGCTCGAACTCCCGCGCTTCCTCGCAAATCGCGAAAATCCTGAAAAGCGTGAGATGACTCGTACAACTAGTGGTACCCTTATGGTGGCGGCGGCCAGGGACAGAAGCCCATAGCGCTCGGCACGAGCGAGGCGCGGCGGGCTTCCCCAGCTCGTCAAGAAGGCGTCATCGCGGCGCAAGCCCTCCCCCGACCTCGAGAGCAACGTGGTTCGGATCGCGACCCGAGGCCAAGAGGGATCGGCGTCGTTGGTTCCCACCGTGGACCTGGTCGCAGCCAAGGAGAGGATCGAGCAGCTGGAAGAGGACCTGGAGAACGCCGGGCTGGCGCTGTTCCTGCAGGAGCGCCTCGCGATGAGCGAGGGAAAGCGGCTGAGCGCCGGCGATTTCCTGACGGAGATCGGGATGGGGGAGTTCGTTGAGCAGCTCCCCGGAGGCTGAACACCAGGTCGAAGCGCTGGCGGAGGCGACGGCCGACGCCAACGATCTCGACGAAGTCCTGAAGCGGGAGGTCGCCTGCATCGTGGTCGAGCTGCACGGCAACCCGCACCATGGCGAACTGATGGGCGACAAGCCTCCTCGGGTGCTGAAAGGCTGCCGCAAGGTCCGCTTCGACGAGCCCGGCTGGCGCGGCAAGCCCCGCTACCGTTTCGTCTACCGCAACGAGCCCGCCGATGGCACACCAGCGACGAGCGTCGTCCTTGCGATCGGCCGCCGCGACCGGATGATCGCCTACGCAAAGGCCGCTCGGCGCGTTAAGGAGCAGGCGGCCCAGGAAGGCCAGTCCGGGTAGCGGAGCCGACTGCGCTCAGCCCCGAATCTCAATCCGGTGCCCTTGACGGGACTCCTACCCCGTCGCTCCCGATGCGGCCCGAGCGCTGGCCGACCGTCGATGCGCGCCAAACTCGGACTTCAGTTCAGCGAGCTGTCAAAGGAGATCCTCTGGAGGTCGCCGATGAAATCGGCTTGCGGCTCGAGGAGCGCGGGGCGAATGTGCAGCTGTTAGTTCCCGATGACGAGGGGGTCTTCAACGGTGAGCACCAGCTCGGTCTACGTGGACCTTCTTCACTTGCCTGAGCGGGCGACCGAGGCCGCGGAGGAGCTCCATATCGGTCTGCTGGTCGCTTAGGCACGGCCTCGGTGGCCATCGACTTCCTGATTCCCCTTGTTCTCCTACTAGTCGCCTGATTCGAACATCGATCTGCGCCGGGCAAGGTCGCCCGCCGCGTCGGGGAGAAGGCGGCCAGGAAGGGGTCCGGTCACGTCCGCTGGTTTCGGGGGGCTCTTCCTCCCCAATGGTGTCGTCGAAAAGAGAGAGGTAGGGCTCGTAGCGGAACATGCGGGAGCGTTTCTGGCCGGTGATCTCTTTCAGCAGTCCAGCTCCTCGAAAGCTGAGACGAGGCGACTTGCGGTGGGGAACGTCGAACCCAGCGAGCGTGGCGACGAGATTGATGTTACCAGGGGCCGCTGGAAGAGATTGAGAGAAGCAACGGGCCGTTCTGGCCCAGGTTGTTCTCCAGGACCAGGCTGCGATGCGATTCGCGCAGCTCGAAAAGTCGCTCGGCCGTCTCGGTCGCTTCCCGCGCCGTCTGGGGACACCGCGCAGGAAGAACGAATCCAGCCCTCCCAATCTCCAGCGAGCCGGACAGCCATCAGCCGGTCGTAGTACTCGGTCCGGTGGAGCTTGAAGAAGTAGCTCAGATAGAGCAGCGGCTGGCGGAGGACTCCCCGGTGGACCAGGAGGAAGGTATTCAGGAGCCGGCCGACCCGGCCGTTGCCGTCGAGAAAGGGATGGATCGTCTCGAACTGGGCGTGGGCCAGGCCCACCTCGATCAGAGTTGGGTAGCTGCTGTCCGCATGGAGAAAGCCCTCGAAGTCGTGGAGCGCCTTCTTCATCTCTGGACCGGAGGTGGGACGAAGGTCGCCTGCTTGAGCGAAGCCCCGAGGGTCCGATCCAGTTCTGGGCCGCCGGAATTCTCCAGGCGTCGCCTTTGACCCCTGCCGTCGCGTAGCAGCTCCCCGTGGATTTCCCGGATGAGGCGAAGCGACAGCGGAAGGGCCGATCCGCTCAAGGCCGAAGTTCATCGCGCGGACGTAGTCGACGAGTTCATAGACGTCGGACAGCGGGTCTCTCCTCTTGGCTCCAGTTCGAGTTCGAGCAGGTCCTCGAGGGTGCTCTGGGTACCCTCGATCTGCGAGTGAGGACCGCCTCCCGGCGCGACATACATCGAGACGAAGAAGTCCGGATCGGGGATGACCTTGGCGACGCCGTCGAGCCTGCCCAGCTCGCCGACCGCTTCCTCAAGCAGAGCGGAGCAGGCCGGTGTCCAAGGCCAGCGAAGGGTCCGGCGGGAGCGGTTTGGGAATGAACGCCGAATAGCCCTTTGGCTGCGCGACGAAGCGCCCCGCTCGGTCCTTTTGGCCAGTCCTGGAAACCACCCGGTTATTCTAGCCATAGCCAAAAATCTTTAATAAGCGCCGCGGAAGCGCGAGCGGTGATTCAAAGGGCAATT
This sequence comes from uncultured Solirubrobacterales bacterium, assembly GCA_963727985.1. Lineage (GTDB taxonomy): Bacteria > Actinomycetota > Thermoleophilia > Solirubrobacterales > 70-9 > VAYN01. The sequence continues at coordinate 59,226 of CAVSIL010000003.1, forward strand.
GAACTAACGCAACGCGTTGTCGGCTCAAGCAGTACAGGCCCCCCGGTCGATGAGAAGGCGGCCCAGGAAGGTAAGCTCACAGGATGCGAAGGGTGGCTGCCCTTACGTGCGTGCTGGTGCTGGGGTGCGGTGCTGCCGTGGCCGGCGCCGACGCCGTGGTCCCGGTCGAAGGGCCCTGGCACGCGGAGACGTCGGCCGGGCTCCCGGTCAGCTTCGAAGTGACGGCGGGCCGGGTCGTCCGCCCCCGCTTCCGCTTCGAGTGGGGCTTCTGCGGGACGTTCGAGTCCGAACTGGGGCCTCCGGTCCCGATCGAACCGGACGGCCACTGGAAACACGTCGAGGGCCAGGGCCCGTTCATCGAAGCCACCTTCGTCGCGCCCGACCGGGCCGAAGGCACGATCACCGCCCCGAGCCGGATGCTCCCCGGCTGCCCGGAAACGCACGCCACCTTTGTCGCCGAACCGGGCCCGGGGCCCTTCGAACAGGCGGAGGCGGTCGTCCTCGCCGAAGTCAGCAGCCGCCGCCTCGTGCACAAGCCCACCGGCATGCTCCTCAAGCGCGACGGCTCCCTGCGGCTCTACCGCCTTCACTGGCGCGGCTTCAGCGAACCGGTCGCTCACGCCAGCGGGCGCGCCTACCTGCGCAGCGGCTGCCGCCGCTGCCCCGACCGAGTCGTGAAGCGCCCCCGCGTCACCGTGCTCCTCAACGAGCTGACCCAGCAGGGCGACTACCGGGTCTACCTCCACATCCGCTACGACTTCCACGGCCCGATCCCCCCGGGCTTCTCGCGCCACGGCTCACGGATCCTCGAATAGCCCAGCCGGGTCACGCACCCGACATTTTCCCCACCCTGCTGGGGTTAAAATCGGATGCGCCGCTGAGGCATCCCGGCGAGTCTCCCTCGGGGTGGGGCCGTCGTCCTCAGCCGGCGGCGCGGGCGAGGTAGACGGCCTTGTGGTGCACCTCGTCCTCGAAGGGCTGCTTCAGCACCGCGTCTTCGCCGTGGCCGAAGACCTCGAGCGCTTCGAGGCCGGCGCTCTCCAGCGCGGTCAGCACCTCGGCTTCGGGGAAGTGGCGCTGGCGGTGCATCTCCGGCTCGATCAGCGGCCCGCCCTCGCCGCCGCCCTCGCCCTCGGCCGGCCAGACTTCGAAGCTGGCTTCGGAGATCTGGCCCGGGCCGACCTCGGGGTGCGACCGGCCCTTCCAGACCAGCCGCCGCCCATCGCGCTCGACCACGACCTCTTCGGCGAAGAAGGTGCGGTAGGCCTCGAGCGCGTTGACGTCGAACATCAGCAGCCCCTCGGGACCGAGGTTGCGCCGCATCCCGGCCAGCGCCCGCTCCAGCTCCCCGAAACCGAGCAGGTAGTTGACGGCGTCGTCGAGGCACCAGACGAGGTCGAACTGGCCGCAGTGCGGCAGCTCGCGCATGTCGGCGACGGAGAGGTTGACCGTGTCGCCGACCTTGGCCCGGGCCAGCTCGACCATCGCCGGCGAGATGTCGCTGGCGGTCACCTCCCAGCCCCGGCTCAGCATCGGGATGAAGCTCTTGCCGGTGCCGCAGGCGACGTCGAGCAGGCGGTTCCCCCGCAGCCCGAGCCGCTCCAGTTCGGGCAGGAGGTTGCCGAGCCAGAGCTCGTAGTCGTGGTGATGGGTGAAGTCGTCGTAGACCGGCGCGATCGCCTCGTAGGCGATTTCCGCGTCCCTTCCCCGCTCTTCCTCCGCCATTTCGACCCGCATGGGGAGGAGACCGGATCGGCGCTCAAAATAGTTCCATCAGTTAAGTTCCCTCATGCGTTAACCGGTTATGTAGGTTCGTTCGATCAGCACTCGAAACGGGCGTAGGGATGTCAGTGACGATGGCTGGGAGTGGGGTGAGGCACACCGGGTCTGCCTGCGGATGGCGTATCGCTACGCCAGTAATCCGAGCGAGGCGGAGGACATCGCCCAGGAAGCTTTGCTTCGCGCCTGGCGCCGGCGCTCGACGCTGCGGGAGGCCGACCGGCGCAACCAGTGGCTGGCGACGATCGTCCGCAACGAGGCATTCCGCATGCGCGCCCGCGTCCGCCCGGACCCGACCTCGGAGATCGAGACCTACGAGGGTGCCGAGGACGCCCAGATCGTGGCCACGGTCGAGCGGGCCGACCTGCACGCGGCGCTCGAGCGCCTCGGCGAGCGTGACCGCCAGCTGCTCGAGCTGCGCTACGGCGAGGATCTGACCCAGGCGGCGATCGCGCGCCGGCTCGGCATCCCCGAGGGGACCGTGAAGGTGCGCCTGCACCGCGCCCGCGACAAGCTGCGCCGCCAGTACGTGCTGCGGTAGCCGTTCGCCCCGCCCCGCCTGTACACGCGGGCGAGCGAGCTGCCCAGAACTTCGGACCGTTGTACAACCGCTCCAGGTCGATTTCAGCCGACCATTTAACGATGAAGACGGTACCTCGCCAGATCGTCGCCTTCGGTGGCGGCGGCTTCTCGATGGAGTCCGGGAACCGGCTGCTCGACGACTACGTGCTCGGCCTGACCGGGGCCGAGCGCCCCCGCGTCTGCTTCCTGCCCTCGGCCAGCGGCGACGCCGACCATTACATCGTCCGCTTCTACCGCGCCTTCTCCGCCCACCGCTGCGAGGCCACCCACATCTCCCTCTTCCGCCGCGAGCAGGGGCCGGAGGACCTGCGCGCCCACCTCCTCTCCCAGGACCTGATCTACGTCGGCGGCGGCAGCGTCGTCAGCCTGCTCGGAGTCTGGCGGGCGCACGGGATCGACCAGATCCTGCGCGAAGCCTGGGAAGCCGGGGTCATCCTCTGCGGCCTCTCGGCCGGCTCGCTCTGCTGGTTCGACGAGGCCGTGACCGGCTTCCACGGGGCGCCGAAACGGCTGCGGGGGATCGGGCTGCTCCCGTTCAGCAACTGCGTCCACTACGAGCGCGGCTCCAAGCGCAACGAGTACTACCACCGCTTCCTGCGCGAGGGGATGCGCGCCGGCTACGCGGCCGAGGACGGCGCCGCCCTGCACTTCACCGGCACCGAACTGAGCCGCGTCGTCGCCTCGCGGCCGGAGGCGCGCGGCTACCGGCTCGACGTCGCCGGCCGGCGCGTGGTCGAGATGCGGATCGCCACCACCTTCCTCGGCGACCGCGGGGCCGTCCTAGCCGCACCGGTACCGGAGGCGCTCTCCACCGCGGTCGCGGTCTGATGGGAGCGGTCAGCGCCAGCGGCGAGGGCGCCGCCGCGCCTGGCCAGGCGACCGCGGTGCGCCGCATCCTCACCCTCGGCGGCCACGACTTCACCTCGCGCCCGCCCGACCGCGCGGTCTGCGAGCTGCTGCTGCGGCTGGCCGGCGAGCGCGGCGGCGAGCGCCCGCGGATCTGCATCCTGCCGACCGCCAGCGGCGACACGGCCGAGCAGATCGGCCGCTTCTACGCCGCCTTCGGCGAGCGACCCTGCGAGCCCTCCGACCTCTCCCTGTTCCGGCTCGGGCGGCAGCCGATGGCGCTGCGCGACCACCTCCTCTCCCAGGACCTGATCTACGTCGGCGGCGGCAGCATGGTCAACCTGCTGGCGGTCTGGGAGGCGCACGACATCGCCTCGATCCTCAGCCTCGCCTGGCGCCAGGGGATCGTCCTCGCCGGCCAGAGCGCCGGCGCGATGTGCTGGTTCGAGGCCGGCATCACCAAGTCCTCGGGCAAGCCGCTGGCGGCGGCCGGCCTGGGCCTGCTGAAGGGCAGCCTCTGCGTCCACTACAACAACGAACCGGAGCGCCGCGCCGCCTACCTCGAGGCCGTCGGCGACGGGCATGCCCGGCGGCTACGGCCTCGACGACTACGCCGGCCTGCTCTGGGAGGGGGAGGGAGCCCCCTCCGCCGTCACCGCCCGCCGCGGCGCCCGCGCCTACCGCGTCTGCAGCCGCGACGGGACGGTCGCCGAGTCCCCGCTCCCCGCCCGCTTCCTCCCCGCCCCCGCTCCCGCCGCCCTGCGCGAGGACATCGCCGAGTTCCGCCGGATCAAAACGATGCGCAAACGCGCCGGCTGGCTCGGCTGACAAGGGACGGGGAGACCCTCCCGCGGAGGCTCAAGGAACCGCGCTCGAACCCTTGCAAGCGACCCAGCTGCGCGACGGTCTCCGCGGGAGGGTCTCCCCGTCCCTACTCCCCCGCGACAGGCGGCGCGGTCGGGTCCCCGCCCTCTTCGCCCAGGCTCTCCCGCGCGATGTAGTCCTCGGCCAGCAGCAGGTTCTCGGCCGAGCGCTCGACCACGTTCAGGAGGTCGCCCATCAGCGCCACCTCCTCGACCTGCTCCTTGACGAACCACTGCAGGAACTGCTCCGCCCGGTAGTCCTTCAGCTCACGCGCCAGCTCGAACAGGGAGAAGATCTCGTCGCTGACCCGCTTCTCCTGCTCCAGCGCCATCTTCACCGGCTCGCTGCCGTTGGCGTAGGTGGTCTCGACGGCCTTGATGTCGGGGATGTGGACGGCCTCGCCGACGTCGAGCAGGTAGCGGATCATCATCATCGCGTGCTCGCGCTCCTCCAGCGCCTGGCGGTAGAAGAAGGCGGCGAGGCGGGGGAGGGTCTCGGCGTCGTAGTAGACGGCGGCTCCCACGTACTGCTGCGAAGCCGCGAACTCGTTGGCGATCTGCTCGTTGAGCGCGTCGGCGAAGGACTTGTCAGGCATCTCGGGCTCCTTTTCGGCGGGGCGGGGCTGGTGCGTCCAACGTAGCCGAAAGCCCGAGTTCGGCCGGCCGAAGCGAGCGTGAGGGAGCCCTCAGATGCGCCAGCGGAATCCGGTCGGCTCGATCGCGGGGGCCAGGGGGCTGGAGGGGAGACCCGGACTGGTCGCCCGCTCGGGGTCGTTGTAGCCGCCCGGCGCCACGTCGTTGGGGGTGTCGGGATGGAAGATCGAGGCCAGGTACTGGATCTGGCCGCGGCCCTGGCCGAGCTCGGTCTGGCCGCCGCCGTAGGCGCCGATCCCGCGCTGCTCGCAGTAGTCGTAGGCGGCGAAGAGGTTGCGGATCGGGCCGAAGCGCGAGGGCTTGACGTTGACCGTCCGCGGCGGCGACCACGGCATCGCCTCGATGTCGGCGATCGAGTGGATCGGCGCGTCCCAGGTGACCCGCGCGGAGACCGGGCTCCAGCAGCGGCCGCGTCTCCTCGGTGACGTCGGGATCCTCGAGCCAGGCGTCGGGGAAGGCGGCGATCAGCTTCGCGTAGAGCTCGGGGTCGGTGTCGACGTCGACCGGGGTGCCTTTGTAGAAGCCCTTGAGGTCGAGCGAGTCGACGGCGCCGGTCTCGGCCAGGGCGGCGATCAGCTCGTCGTCCCAGTCGTTGGCGGGGTCGAGCTTGAAGCGCAGGGTCGGGTAGACGGCGAGCCGCGCCAGCAGCGGCTCGATCGAGGAGCGCTCGTCGCTTTCCATGCCGGCGAGCCGCATCGAGTTGACGAAGTTCAGCGGCCGCGGCTCGCGGCCGAGCGCCGCGGCGAGGTTGGTGCCGGCCTGGCGCAGCGCCAGGTCCAGCGCCGCCGACTCGAAGGCCCAGCGGCGGTAGTCGCGCGAGGGGTCCTCGCGCACCGGCGGCGCGGCCGGGAAGAGATCGATCGGGTCGAGGTGAGCGGAGAACCCGGCAAAGGTCCCGGAGAAGGCGAGCCCCGCGGGCGGCCCGTGGCCCTGCTGGGCGATGTGGTCGACGGAGTCGTAGACGACGTCCTCGCCGATCCCCTCCTCGCCGCCACCGCGCAGCTTGACGATCGTCGTCAGCCGTTCGAACTCGCCGAGGGTGATCTCGAGCCCCTCGAACTCGCAGGACTCGATCTCGAGCGGCAGGTCGGCGATCGCGTCGAAGCTGGCCATCGCGCCTGAGCCTAGAGGATCGGGTGGTTCGTCTGCCTCGCTATGCCGCCAACGCCCAGCCAGTCGGCTCAGCGTGCGACCCGCAGCGTCTTCAGCTCGCGGTCGCTGCCGCCACGCACGTAGCCGCCGTGGGCGACGCTCTCCCTTATGTAGTCGAGGGTCTCCGCGGTCAGGCGCTCGCCGGGGAGGACGTTGGGGATGCCGGGCGGGTAGGCGGCCAGGCCCTCGGCGGCGACGCGGCCGGCGGCGGCGTCGAAGGGGACCACCTCCTGGGGGCCGAGGAAGGCCTCGCGCGGGGTCATCGCCAGCTCGCCCCAGGGCGGCGGCGGGGCCAGCTTCTCGTCCGGCGCGCCGGGCTCGGCCTCGAGGCTCGCGAGCGCCTTGCGCAGCCCCGCGACCAGGCGCTCGCCGGCAGGGGCCGCGGGCTCGCCGAGGCCGAAGATCGCGACGACGACGTTCTCGGAGTAGAGCTCGAGGTCGAGCCCGCTGGTGTAGAAGGCGGCCTTGGCGAGGCGGTAGCCGGTGGTGCCGGTCTCGCGCACGTCGATCGAGAGCCGCAGCGGGTCCCAGCCGGCGATCGCCGGGCCGGCCGACCATGCTCTCGTCGAGCACCGCCAGGCCGGGGATCGCGCGCGACCGCCGCCCGGGTCGCGGCGACCGCCGCCAGGGTCTCGCCGAGCAGCTCGGCCCCGTGGACGCTCGCCTGGCGCCGGGCCGCGTCGAGCGAGCCGGAGAGCAGGCCGCTGGGGCTGGTCGTTTCGACCAGGCTGACGCAGCGGTCGACCACGGCCGCGTCGATCCGCCCGCCGCCGCCGAGGTGCAGCATCGCCGCCTGGGTGAGGCTGCCGACGATCTTGTGGGTGGAGGAGGTGACGAGGTCGGCGCCGCCGGCGAGCGCGTCGGCGGGCAGGTCCGGGTGGAAGCGCAGGTGCGCGCCCCAGGCCTCGTCGACGACCAGCGGCACGCCGCGCCCGTGCGCCACCGCGGCCAGGGCGGCGACGTCGGCGCAGGCCCCGAAGTAGGTGGGGGAGACGACCATCGCCGCGACCGCATCCGGGGTTTCCTCGAGCGCGGCCGCCAGCGACTCCGGCGTCAGCCCGTGGGCGATCCCCAGCTCGGGGTCGAGCTCGGGGGCGACGAAGGTCGGCCGCATGCCGCTCAGCACCAGCCCGTCGATCACCGAGGAGTGGACGTTGCGCTGGACGACGACCCGGTCGCCGCCATGGGCGAGCGCCATGCAGGTCGCGTGGTTTCCCTGCGAGGCGCCATTGACGAGGAACCAGGTGCGGGCCGCCCCCCAGGCCGCGGCGGCGAGCAGCTGCGCCTGCTGGAACGGGGTCGGCTCGGGGCCGATGTCGACTCCCTCGGTGACCGAGGGGATGTCGTTGCGCAGCCCGACCTCGCCGACCAGCTCTTGCAGCGCCGGGTCGGCGCCGCGGCCGCCCTTGTGGCCGGGGACCTGGAACCGGCCCGGGCCAAGCTCGGCGTAGGCGAGCAGGGCGTCGACGTAGGGAGTCGAGTCCTGATCGCGATCGGCCATCGGCGCCGAGTCTACGCTCCCCGCTGAGCCCGCCGGGCGCGGTAGGGGACACTTCCGGGGGAGATGCTGCACAGCGCACACGGCTACTGGCTGGAGGAGGCGGGAGCGGTCACGCCGGCGCCGCCGCTCGCCGGCGAGCACGAGGCCGATGTGGTCGTGGTCGGCGGCGGCTTCACCGGCCTCTGGGCGGCCTGGCACGCGAAGCGGCTGGAGCCCGAGGCGCGGGTGATCCTGCTCGAGGCCGACGAGCACTGCGGGCGCGGCCCGAGCGGGCGCAACGGCGGCTTCTGCAACGTGATGTGGTTCTCGCTGCCGAGCATGAGCAAGCGCTGGGGGGCGGGGCCGGCGTTGGCGGTCGCCCGCGCCGCCGAGGCCTCGGTGCGAGAGATCGGCGAGTTCTGCGAGGCGGAGGGGGTCGACGCCTGGTTCCGGATGGGCGGTTACCTGCAGGTCTCGACCGCGGCTGCGCACGATCAGGTCTGGGCGGCGGCGCTCGCCGCCTGCGAGGAGCTCGGAGTGGGCGACTCGGTGCGGGCGCTGACGCCGGAGCAGGTCGCCGAGCGCTGCGCCTCGCCCGAGTTCCGCGCCGGCGCCTTCTACCCGACCTCGGCGACGGTGCAGCCGGCGCGGCTGGCGCTGGGCCTGCGTGAGCGCCTGCGGGAGCGCGGCGTCGAGATCTTCGAGTCGACCCCGGTGCGCTCGCTGCGCGACGCCGGCGGCGGGGTCGAGGCGCTGACCCCCGGCGGCTCGGTCCGGGCGGGGGCCGCGGTGCTGGCGATCGGCGCCGCCGCGAAGTCCTGGCACGGGCCCCTGCGCCGCGCCCTCACCGTCGCCTCCTCGCACATCGTCCTCACCGAGCCGGTCCCCGACGTGATCGCGGAGGCCGGCTGGAGCGGCGGCGAGTGCATCACCGACAGCCGCGCCCTGATCGACTACTTCCGCACCACCCCGGACGGGCGCATCGCCTTCGGCTGGGGCGGCGGGCGGATCGCGATGGGCGCGCGCCTGGGCGGCCGCTCGGAGGTCGACGCCGAGGTCGTCGCCACCACGGCGGAGCACCTGCGCGCCTGCTTCCCGGCCCTGCGCGGGCGCCGCATCACCCACGCCTGGGGCGGTCCGATCGACGCCTCGCCGACCCACCTGCCGATGGTCGTGCCGCTGGCCGGCGGTCGCGCCTTCGTCGCCGCCGGCTACACCGGCAACGGCGTCGGCCCCTCGCAGATGGTCGGGCGCACCCTCGCCTCGCTCGCCCTCGACCGCCGCGACGAGCCCTCGCGCCTCGCCTTACGTGGACCCCGCGCCGCCGCGGGTCCCGCCCGAGCCCTTCCACTGGATCGGCGGCGAGGCGATCCGCCTCGGGATCATGGCCAAAGAGGAGGCCGAGCTAGCGGGTCGCCGCCCAGGCCGAGTCGCCTCAGCTATAGCCAGAATCCCGGAGCTGATCGGCTTCCACATCGGCCGATGAGCGTTGCGGCAGTCCTTTGTGACGCATAGGGGTAAAAGGACTGCCGCAACGCCTACCAGCGGCTAGTAACGACCTTCTTCCGCGTATAGAAGTCGACCGCGTCGGTCCCGTTGGCGTGCAGGTCGCCGTCGATCGAGTCGTCCCAGCCGGAGAAGGGGAACCAGGCGACGGGGGCGGGGACGCCGACGTTGACGCCGAGCATCCCGGCCTCGGCCTGGTGGCGGTACTGGCGGGCGGCGGCGCCGGAGCGGGTGAAGATCGCGCCCGCGTTGCCGTAGCGGGAGCCGTTGAGGAAGGCGATCGCGGCGTCGAGGTCGTCGA
>CAVSIL010000004.1:0-24980 GCA_963727985.1 uncultured Solirubrobacterales bacterium
CCAGACCGCGACCGGCGGTGGCACCAGCAGTGTCGCCAGGGTGACGATCTCGGCGACCGCGTCGGCGGTGCCGAAGCCGGCCAGGTGGCCGGAGTGGAAGATCAGGTGGAGCGTGGCGGTCAGCAGCCAGGCGACGCAGACGGCGCGGACCAGGGTCCGCTCCAGCGTCCAGGCGGCCCAGGCGAAGAGCACGGCGAAGCCGAGGTAGAGGCCGCCGACGTCGGTGACCAGGTGCTCGTTGTAGGGCGGCAGCAGCTCGACCCAGTGGGCGAGGAAGGGGAAGTCGTCGTAGAAGGTCCGCGGCAGCACCGCCGCGGTCAGCCCGATCACCAGGGCGGAGACGAAGAGGAAGCCGAGGGCGGCCCGGGCGCTGCGCGGCGAGTTCACCGGTTGAGCCTAAGCGAGCCTAAGGCGCCACCGGGGCGAGGCCAATAATCTCTGCCGGATGAGTGAGCCGACCCCGGGCGTCTTCCCCTCGCAGGATCTGAACCGGGCGATCGAGGCGGAGTGGATCAGCTCCGGCGACTACCGGATCCGGCCCGAGGCGGTCCAGCCGGCCAGCATCGACCTGCGGCTGGGCGACTTCGCCTGGGCGCTGCGCTGCTCCTTCCTCCCGGACGTGGACTCCACGGTCGAGGAGAAGACCGAGGGGCTCGCCTTCCAGAAGGTCGACCTGCGCGACGGGGCGGTGCTCGAGCGCGACCGTCCCTACCTGGTGCCGCTGATCGAGGAGCTGGCGCTGCCCGAGGACGTGCGGGCCAAGGCCAACCCGAAGAGCTCGACCGGCCGCCTCGACGTCTTCACCCGCGTCATCACCGACCGCCACCACCGCTTCGACGACATCCGCGCCGGCTACCGCGGCAAGCTCTACCTGGAGATCGTCCCGCGCTCCTTCGCGATCCAGGTCAAGACCGGGCTCTCGCTGAACCAGCTGCGCGTCGCCCGCGGCGACGTCCGCCTCGGGGACGCCGAGATCGTCGACCTCCAGGACGAGGCGCCGCTGCTCTACATGGACTCCGAGGCGGTGCCGCGCTCCGATCTGGCGGTCTCCGACGGCCTCTTCCTCAGCCTCGACCTCTCCGGTCCGGCCGACCGCACCGTCGGCTACCGGGCGAAGAAGAACAGCCTGCCGGTCGACCTCTCGAGGATCCGCGCCTACCGCTGGAACGACTACTGGGACCCGGTCTTCCCCGAGGCCGGTGGCCGCGTCGTGCTCGAGCCGGAGATCTTCTACCTGCTGCTCTCGGCCGAGGGGGTCTGCATCCCGCCGCAGATCGCCGCCGAGATGATGGCCTACGACCCGACGGCCGGCGAGCTGCGCACCCACTACGCGGGCTTCTTCGACCCCGGCTTCGGCTACGACCCGGCTGGGGGGAGGCAGGGCAGCCGCGCGGCCCTGGAGGTGCGCGCCCGCGACGTCTCCTTCATGGTCGAGCACCGCCAGCCGGTCTGCAAGCTCGGCCTCGAGCGCATGGCCGCCCCGGCCGAGCGCCTCTACGGCGCCGACCTCGGCTCCAACTACCAGGGCCAGGTGACGATGCTGAGCAAGCACTTCGAGGAGCAGACCGCCGCCGCCTGACCCGCCTCGGGCGCGCTCATGGCGTTGCCTCGATCCCGGACATGTTCGGAGGCGCGACTTCCCTGCTCCAGCGGAAGCTCGCGGCGGGCTAGGATGCAACGCATGGCTGAGGAGCGGACCTGGAACGTCTATCTCTCCGGCGAGATCCACTCCGACTGGCGCGAGCGGATCGAAGCCGGCGCGCGCGAGGCCGGCCTGCCGGTCTCCTTCTCGGCGCCGGTCACCGACCACCCGGCCTCCGACGCCGCCGGCACCGGCACCCTGGGGGAGGAGAGCGAGGCCTTCTGGCGCGACCACAAGGGCGCCGGGGTAAACGCGATCCGCACCCAGACGCTGATCCGCGCCGCCGACCTGGTCGTGGTCCGCTTCGGCGACAGGTACCGGCAGTGGAATGCGGCCTTCGACGCCGGCTTCGCCGCCGCGCTGGGCAAGCCGATCGTCACCGTCCACGACTCCGAGCTCGACCACGCGCTGAAGGAGGTCGACCGCGCCGCCCAGGCCACCGCACGCGAGTCCGAGCAGGTGGTCGACGTGCTCCGCTACGTGATTCGCGGCGAGCTGCCCGTTTAGGGCATAGGGTGGGGGAATCTCCGCCGAGGCCAACAACGCCACGATCGAGCGCCTCTACGCGGCGTTCGGCGAGTGCAACGGCGCCGCGATGACCGCCTGCTACGCCCCCGGTGCCCATTTCCACGACCCCGCCTTCGGCGATCTCGAGGGTGAGGACATCGGCTCGATGTGGCGGATGCTGACCGGCCGCGCCACCGACCTGAAGATCGAGCTGCGCGAGCACGAGGCCGACGAGGAGACGGGCAAGGCCCACTGGATCGCCCACTACACCTTCTCCACCGGCCGCCCCGTCGTCAACGACATCCGGGCCCGCTTCCGTTTCGCCGATGACGGCCGCATAGCCGACCACGTCGACGACTTCGACTTCCGCCGCTGGGCCAAGCAGGCCCTCGGCGCCAAGGGCACCCTCGTCGCCCTGCTGCCACCCCTGCGCGCCAAGGCCCGCGCCCAGGCTCTCGGTCAGCTCGAGGACTTCAAGCGCGACGAGACCGGCTCCAGCATCTAGCCGCCTTCGTCCAGCTGCTCGAACAGGCACTCGTCGGCGGCTTTGTCGTCCCTGAAGCTCCGGAACCGCGCTCCGTGCCGGATCCGCCCCGCCGTGGCATGGTCGTATCCCACCTCGATCACCAGCTCCGGCCGCAGCTCCACCCAGGCGAAGTCGCGGCCGCCCGTCCACCGGCTCGGCTCGGCGCTGCCGCTCGCGCCCGTCTCCAGCGGCGCCAGCATCGCCCGCATGCCCCGTTTCGCCGCGGCGCTGAAGCCGGAGATGTGGCCGACCGAGCGCAGCTCGCCGCCGTCGTAGAGGCCGAGGATCAGGGAGCCGACCGTGCCCTCCTCCTTGCCCGGGCGCCAGCCCATCACCACGCAGTCGATCGTACGCTCGCGCTTGACCTTCGCGAACCCCTTGCGTTTGCCGGGGAGGTAGGGCGCGTCGAGCCGCTTCGCCATCACGCCCTCGATGCTGCCCAGCCACTTCTCGGCCTGGCCGGTGTCGGGGGTCAGCGGCGTCAGCTCCAGCCCGGCCGCCGCCGCGATCGCCTCCAGCCGTGCCCGCCGCTCCGCCAGCGGCGCCTCCAGCAGCGAGTCGTCGCCTTCGGCGAGCAGGTCGAAGGCGACGAACTGAGCCGGGATCTCCTCCGCCAGCCGCTCGATCCGCGACTGGGCCGGGTGGATCCGTTCCTGCAGCGCGTCGAATTCGAGCTTGCCGTCGGCGTCGCGGATCACCAGCTCGCCGTCCAGCACCCAGCGCCCGGGCGTGAACCTCAGCTCCGGGAAGTAGCGGCCCAGTTCTTTGCCGCCGCGCGACTGGATGTAGGCGTCCTCGCCGTCGACGAAGACGATCGCGCGGAAGCCGTCGAGCTTCGGCTCGTACGCCCACTCCGCGCCGACCGGCAGCGCTTTGCGAGTCAGCGCCAGCTGCGGCTTGATCGGCGGCGAGAGCGGCAGGCTCATCGGCGGGCCCGGCTCTCGCGCGGGTCCGGGATCGGCACCGCCGCCAGCAGCTGCTTGGTGTAGGCGTCCTGGGGGCGCTCGCAGACCTGGTCCGCGGTTCCCTGCTCGACGATCTTGCCGTCGTGCATGACCGCGATGCGGTCGGAGATGTGGCGGACGACGCCGATGTCGTGGGCGACGAAGAGATAGGTCAGGCCGAGCTCGTCCTGGAGGTCGTCGAGCAGGTTGACGATCTGCGCCTGGATCGAGACGTCGAGCGCCGAGACCGGCTCGTCGGCGACGATCAGCTTCGGCTTCAGCGCGATCGCCCGCGCGATCCCGATCCGCTGCCGCTGGCCGCCGGAGAACTCGTGCGGGTAGCGGTCGTAGTGCTCGGCGGCAAGGCCGACCCGCTCCAGCAGCTCCCGCACCTGCGTGCGCAGCTCGCGCCCGGAGGCGACGCCCTGCAGCTTCAGCGGGTCGCCGACGATCTGGCCGACCCGCTTGCGCGGGTTCAGCGAGGCGTAGGGGTCCTGGAAGATCATCTGCATCTGCCGCCGCAGCGGCCGCATCTGCCGCCGCGAGAGCCCGGTGATCTCCTGCCCCTCGAAGCGGACCGAGCCCGAGGTCGGCGCCAGCAGCTGCAGCATCACCCGGCAGACGGTCGACTTGCCGCTGCCGGACTCGCCGACGAGGCCCAGCGTCTGGCCCGGGGGACGCTGAAGCTGACCCCGTCGACGGCGCGCACCTGGTCGACCTCGCGATCGATCAGCAACCCCGCCTTGACCGGAAAGTGCTTGACCAGGTCGGTGACCTCGACCAGCGCGCTCATGCGGGGGAGAGCTCGCGCTTGCGCTCGGGCGAGAGCCAGCAGCGGTCGCAGTGGGCGGGGGCGTCGGGCAGGCGCGCCTCGAGCCTCGGCATCTCCCCGCACTTGCCGAACTCGTGCGGGCAGCGCGGACGGAACGAGCAGCCCCGCGGCAGCGAGAGCAGCGACGGCGGCGCGCCGCCGATCTGCGGCAGCCGTTGCGGCCGCGGCCGGTCGATCCGGGTCAGCGAGCCCAGCAGCCCCCAGGTGTAGGGATGCTGGGGGTCGTAGAAGATCTCGTCCAGCGTCCCCTCCTCGACCACTCGCCCCGCGTACATCACCAGCACCCGGTCGGCGACCTCGGCGACGACACCGAGATCGTGGGTGATCAGGATCGTCGCCAGGTTGCGCTCGCGGTTGAGCCGCTCGAGCAGGCGCAGGATCTGGGCCTGGATCGTGACGTCGAGCGCCGTCGTCGGCTCGTCGGCGATCAGCACCTCCGGCTCCAGCGCCAACGCCATCGCGATCATCGCCCGCTGCCGCATCCCGCCGGAGAATTCGTGCGGGTAGTCGTCGACGCGGCGCTCGGCGTCGGGGATGCCGACCGAGTCCAGCAGCTCGACCGCTCGCCCGCGGGCCTCCTGCTTGGAAACGTCGGGCCGGTGGGCGCGGATCGCCTCGGCGATCTGGGCCCCGATCCGGTAGACCGGGTTGAAGGAGGTCATCGGGTCCTGGAAGATCATCCCGATCCGCTCGCCCCGGACCTTGCGCAGCTCCGCCTCGCCGGCGTCGATCAGCTCGGTGCCGTCGAGGCGCACCGACCCCTCGATCTCGGCGTTGGGCGAGCGGGTCAGCCCGAGGATCGTCTGCGCGGTGACGCTCTTTCCCGAGCCGGACTCGCCGACGATCGCCAGCACCTCCCCGGCGGCGAGCTCGAAGCTGACCCCGTCGACCGCCTGCAGACGACCGCCTTCGGTGGCGAACCCGACCCGCAGGTCGCGCGACGGAGAGCAGCGCCGGCGGCGCTCATTCCGCCGAGCTCCCCAGCCTGATCCGCGGGTCGAGGTAGGCGTAGGCGATGTCGGCCAGGGCGTTGAAGAGGACGACGAAGAAGGCGCCGAAGAGGGTGATCGCCATCAGCGGCGGCAGGTCGAGGTTGGTGATCGATTCCGCCGCGTACTGCCCGACGCCGTCGAGGTTGAAGATGCTTTTCGGTGATGATCGCGCCGCCGCCGATCGGTCGCGCCGAAGTCGAGCCCGAACAGGGTGACGATCGGGATCAGCGAGTTGCGCAGGACGTGGCGGATCATCACCCGCCGCTCGGCCAGGCCCTTGGCCCGGGCGGTTCGCACGTAGTCCTCGTTCATCACGTCGAGCATGTTCGAGCGCAGCACGCGGCTGTAGAAGCCGATGTGAGCAGCGCCAGGGTGAACCACGGGAGGATCAGGTGGTAGGCCCACTGCACCGGGTCTTCGGTCAGGCCGCACGTAGCCGCGGCGGGGAACAGTTCGAGTCTTGTAGGTGAGGAAGTAGAGGAGGACGGCGGCGAGCAGGAAGACCGGGATCGAGATCCCGGCCACCGCGCCGACGGTGAGGAGCGGTCGAGCCAGCCGCCGGCTCTGATCGCCGAGAGGTAGCCGAAGAGGATCCCGAAGAACATCCAGATCACCGCCGCGCCGATGCAGAGCGAGAGGGTCGCCGGGAATCCCTTCGACGATCTGTTCGTCGACGTTGAGCTGTTCGCCGTAGGAGATCAGTTCGCCGGTGAAGATCTTCTTCATCATCGATCAGGTACTGCTGACCGGCAGCGGGTCGTCGAAGCCCCATTCCTCTTCGATGCTCTTGACCAGGGTCGGCGTCGCGTTCTTGCCCGCCAGCCGCTGCGCCGGGTCGGAGTTGGGGATCACGTTGAAGATCAGGAAGACGATCACCGAGACCGCGAACAGGACGGCGACCATCCCGATCAGCCGGCGGACGACGAAGCGGGCCATCAGACCGCCGTCCCCTCGGGCTCGACGCAGCCCCGGCGCGCGCCTCGAGCCGAACCTTCGACTTCGGGTCGAGCGCGTCGCGCAGGCCGTCGCCGAAGACGTTCAGCGAGAGCACGGTGAGCAGGATCATCGACGCCGGGGGCGAAGGCCAGCAGCGGCGCCGTGTAGATCAGTTCGACCCCGGTCGAGACCATCGTCCCCCAGGAGGAGTTGGGCGGCTGCACGCCGGCGCCAAGGAAGGAGAGCGCCGCCTCGAAGCAGCATGTTGTTGGCGATGTTGAGCGTGAAGAAGACGATGATCGTCGAGCCGAGGTTGGGCAGCAACTCGGCGAACATCACCCGCAACGGCTCCGGCGCCCTGGGCGATACGGCGGCCTCGACGAACTCCTTCTCGCGCAGGGCCAGCACCTCGCCGCGGATCGGCCGCGCCATGTAGGGGGCTGTAGACGACGCCGATGATCAGGATCGGGATCCAGACCGAGCTGCCGGCGACTTCGATCGGCCCGATCTTCAGCCCGCCGACGCGCCAGCGCGATGCCCAGCGCGATGCCGAGCAGGACGACCGGGAAGGCCCAGATCACGTCCAGGATGCGGGAGATCACCGCGTCGGTGCCAGCCGCGGTAGTAGCCGGCGAGCAGGCCGAGGACGGTCGCCAGCAGGGTGGTGATCAGCGCCGAGGCGAGGCCGATCGAACATCGAGGTGCGCCCGCCGTACATCAGCCGCACCATCTCGTCGCGGCCGAGGCTGCCGTCGGCGCCGAGGAAGAACTTGCCGCCGGCGCCGAACCAGACCGGGCCGATCGGCTGTGCCTTCGACGCTGACGACGTCCCGCTTCTCGCCGTCGACGTCGAGCTTCTCGGTCGTGTGGGTCGCGTTCGGACCCGTGTGGGCGACGTGGTTCGGCCCACAGCGGCGCCGCCAGCACGAAGGCGCACGATCAGCGATGAACAGAGCCGAGCGAGGCGAGCGCGACGCGGTTGCGCGCGCAGTCGCCTGTAGGCGAGGTACCAGGGACCTGCGGTGCGCGGCGGCCCCTCGGTGGGCTCCAGCGCATGCGCTTATTGTGGCCCGCTCGCTCGGGCGGCTACTTGAACTGGAAGCTGGTCAGGTCCTGGCCGAAGGTCGGGTTGAAGATCACCTTTTCGAGGTCGATCGGCGCTGGAGACGAAGGTCGAGACGGTGCGATTCCCGTACGGGGCCCAGGGCGCCTGTTCCATGTATTCCTTGTCCGAGCGCGGCGTATTCCGCTTCCTGTTCGGGCCCGAGCGGTTCTTCGCCGAGCTTGGCGATTTTGTCGTTGAGCTTCGGGTGTCGATTTCGGACGAGGTTGGTGTTGTTGGTCGGGCAGGATGCTTTCCCCCGCCAGCAGCGGCTGGAAGAAGTCGTTCGGGTGCGGGTAGTCCTGGAACCAGTCGAGCCAGCCGGTGTCGAGGTCGGGCGTCGCTCTGGTTGCCGATCACCGTGAAGTAGTTGTCGGCGTGAGGATTTTCAGCGTCGTGTTGAAGCCGAGTTTCTTCGAGCACGTCCTGGTAGTAGTTGGTCGCCGCTTCGTTTTCGCGGTTCGTTGTCGCCCCAGACGGTGATGTTGCGGTCGGAGGGGTTGGCTTCGGCGATCAGCTCCTTCGCCTTGGCCATGTCGTGCGGGTAGAGCTCGAGCTTTTCGTAGCCGGGCATGCCCGGGGGCAGGATCTGCTGCGTCCCGGCGAGCGGTGCCGGCGTAGATCCGTTCCAGCGCCGCCGGGTCGACCGCGTAGTTGACGGCCTGGCGCACCTTGAGGTCGTCGAACGGCGGCTTGTCGATGTTCATCCAGAAGTAATAGGTGCTGATCGTCGGCTCGACCCGGAACTGGGTGCCCTCGTATTTTTTCTTTACTTCCGGGTAGCGGTCGGGGGGCGGCTGGGTCTGCATCCAGTCGAACTTGCCCTGCTCGATGTCGTTGACCTGGGTCGAGGCGTTGCGGATGACGTGATGTTGATCTTGTCCACGTGGCCGCTGGGAAGGTCGGGCATGGCCTTCGAGTTGGCTCTTGGCCCAGTAGGGGTTGCGTTCGTAGTTCCCAGCCCTGGCCCGGCTCGGACTTGGTGATCACGTACGGGCCGGTGGCCGGCGGCGGGTTCGGCCGACTGGTTTCGTGGCCGGCGTGCCCGGCGGCACCGGCGGCGACGAACATCAGCGCCGAGCTCGTTGTTGAAGGTGCCGCGCGGGCTGCGTCAGGTGGATGACGATTTCGCCGGTCTTGTCGTTGGTTTCGATCCCGGGGATGCCGCCGGTCTTGGTTTCGGCGAACTTTTCGGCGCCGACGATGCCGGTGTAGAACGGCGAGCCGCCGGAGTTGACCTTGAACAGGCGTTCGACGGCGAAGGTGAAGTCGGAGGCCTTGACCGGGGTGCCGTTCGGAGTACTTGAGGCCGGGGCGGAGGACGAGCGTGTAGGTCTTGCCGCCGTCGCTGATCTTCGGCAGGCTCTTCGGCCAGGCCCGGGATCACTTTGCTGCCGGCCTCGCCGTTGGCGTGCGCGTAGGTCAGCAGCGGGATGTAGGTGTTCGTACATCGCCGTCCAGCCTTCTGCCGAGTAGGAGAGCGCCGGGTCCAGGTAGTCGGGGAAGGAGGCGTAGGTGCCGCTGCAGCGTGCCGCCCTTCCTTGCCGCTCGGAACTCGCTGCTGCCGCAGGCGGCCAGTCCAATCGACCGCGACCGCTGCAAGGCACGAGCACCAGTGAGCAAACACCGCAAGCTTTTTCAACGTTAGACCTCCGAGTCGGACTGGATGGACTGGACGCTGCTCCCTGGGATCAACTCCAGCACAACGTCGTTACCCCCGTCAAGCCGGTTTGAACTGGATGTTGCAGGCGCTCAGGCCATTTGCCGCCAAGAATCGGGGCGACGATCGGCGACGATCGCGAAGACGCCGAGGCCGGCGAAGAGGAAGGTCGTGCGCGGGGCTCGCGAGATGGCGGCGATCACGCCGCCGAGCGACGAACCCGACCCCCGGCATCGCCGCCCCGATCGACTCCAGCACGCTCATCACCCGGGCCTGCATCCCGGCCGCCGTCATCTCCTGCACGGCGCTGATCGTCGACACCCACTGCACCCCGTTGCCGGCGCCGCCGAGCACCGAGGCGGCGCAGGCCGCGGCCAGGGTCGGCGCCGCGGCGAGGCCGAGGTAGCCGGCGCCGACCGCGAGGGTGCTGAAGAAGAGCAGCAGCGGCAGCGAGCGCGCGGCGCAGCCACGGCGAAGACGAGGCTGCCGAGGACCATCCCGACCCCCCAGCTGGCCAGCATCAGCCCGTAGCCGGAGTCGCCGGCGCCGAGCGTTTCCTTGGCGTAGATGACCTCGACCGGGATCACCGCGGCGAAGAAGATGAAGGCGGCGCCCTGGGCGATCAGCAGCCGCCGCAGCGCCGTCTTCTCGCGGATGTAGGCGATGCCGGCGCTGACCCGGTCGCGCATCCGCCCCGCTTCGGGCTCGGCCCGGGGCAGCGGGCCGGCGGTGAGCAGGATCAGCGCGATCACGTAGAAGGAGACGGCGTCGAGCAGCAGCGCGGTCTGCACGCCCGAAGCCGGCGACGACGAGGCCGGCGAGGGCGGGGCCGATCGCGGCGCCGCCGGTGAAGGCGACGTTGAGCAGGGCGTTGCCGGCGCGCAGCTCGCCGGCCGGCTCGAGCAGGGCGGCGACCACGGCCCGGGTCAGCGAGCGGCCGGTCAGGGCGAGGGCGCCGTCGATGGTGGCGAGCGCGATCACCGCGGCGCAGCGAGAAGTTGGTGGCGAGCAGGGCGAGGCGCGCCGAAGGCGGCCGCCTCGCCGCAGTAGATCACCGGCAGCGCGAACCGCGGCGGCGGGCGCTCGGCGCGGGCGACGAGGATCGGCGCCAGCAGGGCCGGGAGGAAGCGGGTGCCGAGGAAGAGGCCGGCGGTCGCCAGGGCGCTGTCGGTGCGGTCGAAGACGAGCACCGAGAGGGCGATGATCCCCATCCAGTCGCCCAGCTCGTTGACCGCGTAGGTCGTCGCGAGGCGCCGGAAGAGGGGCCGGCGCAGGGGGTCGGTCAGGCGTCGTTTACGCATTGGTGGTTGCGGCGATCTACTGCATTTCTGCACAACTTTTCCTGCAGATGCACAAGTTTCAGCGAAGTTGTGCTACAAAGTTGCGCAGCGCAATTTGGAAGTTCATCGGATGCAACGCACGGCGTTGCGGGCTTCAACCACAAAGGAAGGGGACAGACATGGGTTACCGTCACTAGATCTTCCTAACGCGAAGCACTCAGTTGCTCGCACCAGTCTTCACGAAGGGCGTCCCAGCGGGGCGCCCTTCGTCGTATTTCGGGGCGCCCCGCTCCTAACCTGCGCGCCCACGCTCCGCTTCTCGCCGGAATCCAGGCGCCGGTCGGGTTCCTGCAAGAGACCGGCCATCCGGCCAAGCGGCTTGAAGGTCTGTCTAGTATGGCGGTAGCTTCGAATGCCGCACGTAGCGTTCGTCTCAAGGCCATAGGCCTGGCGAAGGGAACGGCGGGCGGCCGCGGAATCCCAAGCCAGAGCCTGCGGACCCAAACCAGTCCCCGTCGCATATGGCGGCAACCGCCCAACCAAGCTAGCGATCGGCGCCCAGGTCGTCGGCCTCGCTGTGGTCGCGGCCGTCGCCGTCTGGCGGGCGCCGCAGGCGGAACTGGGATCTGGCGCTGTTCGGCGATCCTGCTCGCCTTCTCGGTCTTCAGCGACCTGACCGCGATCTCGACCAATCGAAGGTGAAGATCTCCGGCAGCTTCCTGGCGCTGGTCCTGGCGATGGTCTTCCTCGGTGGCACGCCGGCGGCGCTGATCGGCGTGCATGACGATCCTCGCCGGCTGGCTGCGCTGGCGCGACGCCGGCCACTTACCTGCTGAACAACCTGCTCACCTACGCGACCTTCCCGCTGGTCGGCGGGATCGCCTTCCACGCCGCGGTCACACGACACGGGTTGTCGACACCGAACCCGTCCTTCTACGCGCTGATCTTCGCCGTCTTCCTGCTTGGCGCTGGCGATCAACTTCACGATGATCGCCTCCTACTCCTGCTACCTGGACCGCAGCTCCTTCTTCGACCAAGGTCCGCACGGCGCTGATCCCGCTGCTGCCCTCCGAGCTGGCGGCGGCGCTGATGGCCGGTCGGCATCGCCTACCTCTACGTCGAGGTCGGGCTCGCCGGCGTCGCCCTCTTCGGCGTCGTCCTCGTCACCTTCCAGTACCTGCTCGGCGCTCTGCTCGTCTCCCAGCAGCGGGCCGAGGAGCTGGAGCAGCGCAGCAAGCAGCTGGCCAGCTTCCAGGTCGGGATGTTGAGCGCGATGCTGCGCACCCTCGACCTGCGGGACCAGATGACCGCCCGCCACTCGGCCGCGGTCGCGCGCTACTCGCGGGCGATCGCCCAGCGCGCCGGCTTCTCGCGCCGCGAGGAGGAGCTGGTCCACATCGCCGCGCTGCTGCACGACATCGGCAAGTTCATCCTCCCCGACCGCATCCTCAAGGCCAACGTGCCGCTCACCGACGAGGACTGGATGCTGATCAAGCGCCACCCGCAGCAGGGCGCCCGTGTCGTCTCCTCGCTCGACGGCTACGGCCCGGTCGCCGAGGTCATCCTCGCCCACCACGAGCGGATCGACGGCAAAGGCTATCCGCGCGGGCTGGTCGGGGACGAAATTCCCGAGCTGTCGCGGATCATCTCCGTCGCCGACACCTACGACGTGATGACGGCCCGCGATTCCTACCGCACGCCGATGTCCAGCCACGACGCGATCGTCGAGCTGCGCCGCGTCGCCGGCAAACAGCTCGACGCCCGCTTCGTCGAGGTCTTCATCGAGCTGCTCGAGGGCAAAGACGTCTCCTTCGCCCACGGCGAGGCCGCCGACTTCGAGAAGGAGCTGGCGCTGGAATCGCGGATCGCCGAGACGGCGAGTCCCGAGGGCGAGAGCAGCCGCTTCCAGGTCGCCGGCGTCAGCGCTTAACCAAGCAGCGTGTAGAGGGTCGGGCCGGACTCGCCTGCGCGAACTGCGGGGAGGCTTGGCGAGTCCGACCCGACCCTCGCGCGCCACCCCGGTGGGCCCTGCGCCCGCGCACCGGTATACGGTGAGTTCAATGCGTGCTGTCACCTTTCAGGGGCCTGAGCAGGTTCGGATCGAGGAGAAGGCCGATCCGGAGCTCGTTGCTTCCGACGATGCTGTGATTCGGGTCGAGGCGAGTGGGATCTGCGGGTCGGATCTGCACATCTACCACGGGCGGGTGCCGGTCGAGCCGGGGTTCACGATCGGCCACGAGTTCGTCGGCACCGTGCTGGCGGTGGGAGACGATGTCACCCGGGTCGCCGTCGGCGACCGCGTCCTCGGCACCTTCCACACCGCCTGCGCGACCTGCTCCTCCTGCCTGCGCGGCGACTACCACCGCTGCCGCAGCGGGCAGACCTTCGGCCATGGCGCCCACCTCGGCAATCTCCAGGGCGCCCAGGCCGAGCAGCTGTTGGTGCCGCGCGCCAACCTCACCCTGCGCAAGGTGCCGGAGGGGATGTCGGCCGACGTCGCCCTCTTCGCCGGCGACGTGATGGGGACCGGCTACCACGCCGTCGCCCACGCCGGGATGCGCTCGGGCGACACCGTCGCGGTGCTGGGCCTGGGCCCGGTCGGGCTCTGCGCCGTGCAGGCGGCGCTCGCCGGCGGCGCCGTCGAGGTCTTCGCGATCGACACCGTCGCGGAACGGCTCGACATGGCCGGATCCTTCGGGGCGAAGCCGTTGCACCTGACCGAGCAGGAGCCGAAGAAGGCGATCCGCGCCGCCACCGACGGGCTCGGCGTCGACGTCGTCGTCGACGCGGTCGGCGACCCCGGCCCGCTGGCGCTGGCGGTCAGCCTTGCCCGCGACGCCGGCACCGTCTCCGGGATCGGCGCCTACGCGGGCAAGGGCGAGGTGCCGCTGGGGCTGGCCTGGCTGAAGGGCCTCGACCTCCGCCTCGGCCTCGCCAACGTGATCGCCCACGTCGACCGCGTCCTCGCCCTGCTCGAGGCCGGCAAGCTCGACCCGGCGCCGCTCGTCACCCACCACATGGCGCTCGACCAGGCAGCCGAGGCCTACGCCGTCTACGACCGCCGCGAAGCCCTGAAGATCGTCCTCACTCCCTGACCGGCCGCGCCAGCTGTTCCTTGCCCCGCCTACGCGGGAAAGGAACAGCTGGGTGGTCGAGCTGGCGGGCAGAGCGGGCAGGGACCGACAGTGTGCTGCTTGACTAGAACAGTTGTCGTGGATACTGTGCCCTGCTGATGGCACAGCAAGACGTCGCCGCGCGGGCCGCGCCCAACCCCTTCGCGATCGATCCCGGCGACGAGTTGCCGGTTGGGCTGCAGCTGACCTGGCGGCTGCGGGCACTGATCGCCACCGGCCAGCTGGCGAGCGGCGAGCGCCTGCCGAGCTTCCGCCGCCTCGCGGAGTGGGCGGGGGTCAACCTCAACACTGTGCGGGCGGTGTATGAGGGCCTCGAGTCCGACGGGCTTGTCGTCAGCCGTCAGGGCCAGGGGACCTTCGTCGCCGCCGGCGTCGTCCCGGCCCCCGAGCTGGAAGAGATCGCCGCCGACGCGCTGCGCCGCGCCGCCGAGGCGGGCCACGGCCCGCGCGAGCTGGCGATCGTGGCGATGGCCTGCGCGAGCATCCCCGGCAACGGGGGGGAGGCACCGGCGCCGCTGCCCCCTGGCCTCCCCGACCTTGCCGGGGAGAGCGAGGCGATCGAGGTGCGGCAGGAGCTGCGCCGGCAGATCGGCCGGCTCGAGGCCGAGCTGGCGAGCTACACGCGCTACCTCAGCGCCGAGGAGCTGCCGACGGCGCCGCGCCGCGCCGTCGCCCATGTCGCCGGCGTCGAGGAGCTGGAGGAGACTCGCGACACGCTGATCGCCCAGCTCTCCGAAGCGCAGCGGGCGGCGGAGCAGCGGGTGCGCGACGAAGCGGGGAGTCGCGGTCCCCTCGGCAGGGCGATGAGCTGGTGGCGAGCGAAGCCGTAAGTAGAAGCCTGGGTTCTGTTTCCGCCTTCATCGTCGAGGTCGGAAACATGATGATCCTCACCACGAAGACGTTGGTCTCCGCGCTGAGGCCGCCCTATCCCTACGGGGAGGAGCTGGTTGAGCAGTTCCTCTTCACTCTCAAGCTCTGCTGGTTTCCGTTGCTGATCTCGACCTTCGCGCTCAACCTCGGCGCCCCCGGGATCCAGGCCGCCGGCCCGCTCCAGGTCTTCGGCGCGCTGGACCGGCTGGGTGGCTTCTTCGTGCTGACCGCGATCCGCTGGATCGGCCCGCTGGTCACGGCCGTGGTCGTCGCCGGCGTCGCCGGCACCGCGATCACCGCCGACCTGGGAGCGCGGAAGATTCGCGAGGAGCTCGATGCCCTGCAGGTGCTCGGGGTCGATCCGATCAAGAACCTGGTCGTGCCGCGCTTCCTCTCGTTGATGATCGTCACCGCGCTGCTCGACGTGGTCGCGATCATCTTCGGGCTGACTGCCGGCATCACTGCCGAGCTGATCTACAACCAGTCCCTTGGGGGCTTCTTCGCGACGCTCTTTTCCAACGCCTCGGTCACTGACATTTGGGCCTCGGTCCTGATGTGCTCGATGTTCGGCGCGATCATCTCGGTGGTCTGCTGTTTCAAGGGAATGACGACCTCGGGTGGCGCCGCCGGAGTCGGCCGGGCGGTGAACCAGGCGGTGGTGATCTCGCTGGTCGCGGTCTTTTTCTTCCAGTTCGTCGTCACCTCGATCCTGCTCGCGACCAACCCCGAACTGCAGACGATCCGATGATCGGTTGGCTTGACGCCCCTCGCGGCTGGCTTGATTCCTTCGGCGAGATCTGCCGCTTCGGCGTGCAGGTGGCGGGCCAGGTCTATTCCGGCCGCGTCCTCCGTTTCTTCGGCGAGGGGCTGCGCCAGGCCGGGATCCTCATCGTCGGCTCATCGCTGGTCGTCTGGGGGCTGGTCTTCATCCTCGGTCTCCAGTGCGGCCTGCAGGGGGCCTACTTCTTTCGTGCTCAGGGTGTGCCTTCTTACGCCGGGCTGTTCTCGGCCTTCTGCGATCTGCGCGAGGCGTTGCCCTACGCCTTCGGGTACATGCTCTCGGCCAAGGTCGGAACCGGGATCGTCGCCGAGATCGGGGCGATGCGGATCTCGGATGAGATCGACGCGCTGGAAGTGATGGGGGTGCCGCCGATCACCTTCCTCTGCGCGACCCGTCTGCTCGCCGCCTGGATCGCACTGCCGTTCATGTATCTGGTCGGGATCGGGGTCATGTACGCGGCCAGCTACCTGGCGGTGGTCAATCAGGTCGGTGACGTCTCCTCCGGCGGCTACACGCTGATCTTCTGGACGTTCCAGAGCCCGACCGACCTTGTCTTCAGCCTGATCAAGGGGATGACGATGGCGACGGTGATCGTTCTGGTCGGCTGCTATTACGGCTATACGGCCGCCGGCGGACCGGTCGGGGTGGGGACGGCAACGGCGAAATCGATGGCCTTCAACATCGTCGCCGTCCACATCCTCGGCATGCTCGGCACCGTGATCTTCTGGGGCGCCAATCCCCGATTACCGATCGGGGGGTGAGCGGGGTTCAGCCGCCTTTGACGAGGATCGCCGCGATCACGCCGATGAGGCTGACGATGACCCCGACGCTGCCGCGGTTGAGGCTGGCTGGAGCGATGCCATCGCCTGCCGCATTTCGCCGACCTGATTGTCAACCCCATCGAGCCGTCGATTCACTTCATCGAACTGGTGGTTCGTGTGCCGCTGAGCCTCGTCGAACCTCCGGTCGACCTGCTCGAACCGCCTGTCGATCTCGTCGAAGCGATGGTCGACCCCGTTGAATCGCTCCTCCAGCCTCTCGTCCGTCCATGCCATGCGTTCCATGTTGGCAGCATAAAGAGTTTGCCGCAACCTATTGTCTGCAAACTGTAACTTCTTCGCAACTTGTTGTCGCGCTTCTTGCCGTGTGTCAGCATAGGCCGATGGCGCTGCTGAGCGATTCGGAGATCGAGGCGAGGCTCGCCGGGCTGACCGGCTGGACGCGCGCTGGCGAGGCGATCGTCAAGGAGTTCGATCGCGGCGACTTCGTCGGCTCGGTGAAGTTCGCCGAGAGCCTGGTCGAGCCGGCCGAGGCGATGGGCCACCATCCCGACCTGGAGATCTCCTGGGCGACGGTGAGGGTGACGATCTCGACCCACTCCGAGGGCGGGCTGACCGCGGCCGACTTCGAGCTGGCCGCGAAGATCGACGCCCTGGCCTAAGTGCGGCAGTCCTTTGGTCCGCTATTCGGACCAAAGGACTGCCGCGCCCCCGCGAGGGCGCTGACCAGGGCGCGGCCGCAGGCGTTGCCGCGGTCCTTTCCGGGTTGTAGCAACCGAGCGAGGCGCCGATCAGGCGCGGGGAGGGGAGGATCGCGGCGAGCACGGCGCTCGCCTGCGTCCCAGTCGAGGCCGCCCGGCAGCAGGTAGTCGGTGGCGAGGAAGACCTCCCGGTCGAGGACGTCGACATCGAAGTGGAGCCAGATCGGAGTGTCGGCCGGGAGTGCCGCAAGGACCTCGGCGGCGACGGCGCCCGCGCCACGCGAGTGCAGGTCCGCTGCCGGGCGCAGGATCGGGACCGGATCCAGCGTCTCCGGCTGGCGCATCCCGTACCGGACCGACTCGGCGCGGTCGCGGAAGCCGAGCAGCGCGGTGCGCCCGGAAGCGGTGGCGGCGCCGCCGGCGGCGGCGACCCAGGCGGCGGGACCGAGGCCGAGGGCGACCGCGACCGGCATGTCGGCGGCCTCGCCGCTGGCCGAGGTGGTGCCGTCGTAGAGGTCGAGGTGACCGTCGAAGTGGATCAGCGCGACGGAGCCGCGGGCGTCGCGGGCGCCGGCCAGGGCCCCGGGCAGCACCGAGCAACAGCCGCCGCAGACGAACGGGACTGTGCCCGCGCCGACCTGCTTGGCGACGGCGGCGCGCAGGGTGGCCGTCGTCGCGAGGACGTCGTCGGCGGCGAGCAGGCCCGACTCGGGGTCGCGCTCCTCGCCGTGGATCCCCACCGCCAGGTCGCCGGCGTCCTCGGCCCCGAGCGCTCCGAGGATCCCCAGCTCGCGCAGCGCCGCCGGGGCGAGCTCGGCGCCGCCGCCGCGGCCGACCGAGTCGCTGGGAGCGCCGAGGAAGGTCAGCCGGGACACGTCCCGAGGATAGTTCCGGCGCCGTCCCTGGCAAACTCGGCCGATGGCGAAGCGCAAGAAGCAGCGGCGGCCGCGGCAGAAGCCGCCGACCGTCGACTACACCGACTCCGAGGGCAACGTCCTCACCCTGCGCCAGACGCTCAGCGCCGCCACCATCGCCAAGATCGGCGAGGCGCCGGCCGGCGACGCGGCCTCGCTGGAGGACGCCTGGCGTCGCCGCTCGGAGGCGCTGTTCGAGCGCCTCGCGGTGCGCTGGGAGATCGCCGGCCTGCCGCTGACCGAGCAGAAGATGCTGCTCGGCCGCTACCGCATGGCCGATGCCGAGACCCAGCGCTGGGTGCGGCAGACGCTGGCCGACCACGTCGAGCGCCACATCCCCGAGCTGGCCGGGTAGCCGTGCCCGACGAGCTGAGGATCGACGAGCGGCTGGCGATCCCGCTGAGCGAGATCGAGCTGCGCGCCAGCCGCTCCTCCGGCCCCGGGGGGCAGCACGCCAACGTCACCGCCTCGCGGGTCGAAGCCGTCTTCGACGTGGCGCGCTCGGCGGCGCTCGACGACCGCCAGCGCGAGCGCCTGCTGGCCCGGGCCGGCGCCACCGTCACCGCCGTCGCCCAGGACGCCCGCGGCCAGTCCCGCAACCGCGAGCTGGCCCTGCAGCGCCTGGCCCAGAAGATCGCCGCCGGCCTCGCGACTCCGCGCCGCCGCCGTCCGACCCGGCCGACCAAGGCCTCCCGCAAGCGCCGGCTCGAGCAGAAGCGACGCCTCGGCGAACGCAAGCGCGGGCGCCGGCCGCCGGGTGGGGAGGGGGAGTACGCCGAACCGAAGAGTCAAGCGCCCGGCGCGGCGCGGATGGCGCCGCCCCGGTCGACCTGCACGACCTCGAGCCGGTGTGGCCACATCGCCAGCGTCGCCAGCAGCCCGATTACGAGGAAGGCACCGGTGACGTAGCCGCCGGCCTGGATCGTGAAGGCAGGGTCCAGGTCCGAGACCTTCGTGAAGAGCACCACCAGTCCCGCGATCCAGAGCGCGGCGGCGAGCAGCAGCCGCTCGCGGAACCGGTGCTTGATCGCCACCTGCCGGGATCGTCCCAGCACCAGCGGCAGCACGACCAGGATCAGCAGCGGGCCGGCCAGGTAGCCCAGGCCGAGCTTGACCACCTGGAGTTCACTGCGGGCGAGGTCGAAGAGCGCCGCCCGGTCGTCCCAGGTGAAGCCGGTGGCCAGCAGCCCGATCAGCAGCCCGATCGCGCACCCGGAGGCGATGTCGCTGGCGAGCCGCACGCGCCGGCTCGGGACGTAGGCATCGCGAAGCTGGCCCGGCTTGGCCAGCGGCTGCCGGGGCGCGGAGGCGGCCGACGCGGGGAGAACGCCCTTTGACTGTTCCTTATCCATGGATAACAGGGATAAGGAACAGCGGAACGGGCGACATAGAGCGACCTTAGGCCCGCCCCGCTCGGCGAGCATCGGCCCAAGACCGCCGCCCGGTCGTGGAGCACTACGGATCGACTTCGCGAAGCCGGCGCGAGACCAGGGTGCGGAGCCGGGGGCTCGCGATGCTCTTCACCCACCCTTTCGTCTTGGCGCGGTTGAAGCCGGGCGGAAGCGAGAGCTCCGGGAAGTAGGCCCGACTGGCGGCCGCGGCCCTGACGTAGACCGTGTCGAAAAGGGCCTTCTCCGGTTCCGCGAGATAGCCCTGATCCTCGGTCCCGGTAAAGCCGGCGAATAGCTCGGGGGCGAGCTGGTGGACCTCGTAGCTGCCGATGCTGGTGGCGATCTTGCGGGGGCGGGCGAGCGAGGCGACCCATATCTGGCGCGGGATCTGCTCGATCATCCCGTGGTGGGCGAGGGCGGACCAGAAAGAGACGTAGGCGGGCAGCGGTGCGGTGAGGAAGGGCGGCAGGACGAGGGGGTCGAGGTTCGGGTCCAAAGACCAGAGCCCCCGCCGCAGATGGCGCACCAAGCCGGCTCGCTCCAGGGCCTGCAGGCGTTTCCCCGTCGTTCGCTGCTCGCTGCGCCAGCGGGCGGCCGCCTCGCGAGTCGTGACCACCTTGCGGCCGAGCTTCAACAGGTCGCCGTAGGCGTCGGTCGTCCTCATCTGGCCGTCTCCAGCGCCTCGGCGACGAAGGTCTGGATCTGCACCCAGGCCTCCTCGCTCTCATAGAGCTCGACTGCGTCGGGCTCGAGGAAGGGGATGACCTGGTCGCGGAAGGCCGCGTAGGGCAATTCCATCGCGCGGCCGGCGGCGCCCTCGAGGATCGTGGGGTCCAGGGTCCCGGCGGGAACCGGGCGGCGGCGCAGCAGCAGGTCGAGGTCGAAGACGTCGCGGGCCTGGGTCTCGCTGCGACCCTCGAGGGCGAGGATCTTCTGCTCCGTGGCCGTGTCGCCGACATAGTGCTGAACGCTGGGCGGACGCAGGGCGTAGGGAGCGACCACATCGGCGGGAATCGAGTCGAGCTCATATTCGCCGTCGCCGTCGCGGGCGCTGAACTCGATCTTGGTCCGCACTGGGTCGGGGAGGCCCGGAGCCGCGACCGCGACCTTCCATCGCTGGGTCGTCTCGGTCAGCTTCGGGTTGGTGTGCTCGACGACGGCCATGCCTCGCGTTCGCAGCAGGATCGGCAGCGGCCCGGAGTCGAGAATCGCCTCGACCTTCTCCCTGACGAGGTAGGCAGCCAGCTCGCCGGTATCGAGGTCGATGTCCTCGGAGTAGCGGATGCTGCCGAAGAAGTAGCGCAGGTTGGCGCCGCCTTTAAGCACGAAGCGACTGACGTCGAGTCGCTTCGAGAAGACATCGAGGAAGGCGATGTGGAACAGCTCGGTAGCCTGCGCCCTGGTTAGGGTGTCCATGCGTTAAGAATACACAAAGAGGAACTCTTAAAGCGCTAAATTGCGATCATGAGCCACCTGGAGATCGCTGAGGTGATCAGCCGCAACTCTCCCCGGGCAACCGAGGACCTGCGATACTTGCATTTAGAGATTACTTGCGGTAAAAGTAAAGTATCGTGAATACGCAAGTAACCAGGGAGGACGAGCGGCTTGCACTTGAGTTCGACAAACGTCGCGCCGTCCTGCTGATGGATGGCAAGCGCGTTGTGACTTTTGACGTCGAGCGGGTGGAGGCTCTGACCGCTGCCCGCGCGGGGCAGTTGGCATCGGAGACCGGCGCCCGTCGGCTTGTTGTCTTCGAGCGATCCTCGCCGCAGGCCCGTGCTCTCCTGCGAGACCGTGGCTGCTCCTACGCGGCGGCCGACGGCGAGCTGTTCGTGCATGAACCCCCGGTTCACGTCGAGCGTCCACCGCGTCGCCCGACGGTTGCGCCTGCGCCCGCTCCCGCCGCGCCCTTCGCCATCCGCGCCAGCCGGTTGCCGCGCTGGCTCTTGCTTCACCCCGACGAGCGCCTTTCGATCCGCGAGCTGGCGAGCACAATCGAGTTGAGCGAGGCGATGGTGTCGCGGACTGTTCGCGCGCTTGCGGACGACGGGCTCGTGGTGGTCGAGTCCGATCCAGGCGACGCCCGGCGCCGGTTGGTGCGCCTGCGCGACCCCGGGGCCCTGCTCGATGCCTTCGAGCGAGCCACGATCGCGCGCCGGCCGCGACGCCAGATATGGGACGTGGGCGCCCGCGATGTCCCTGAAGCGATCGAGCGTTTGCGGACCGCCGCCCAGCGCCTGAAGCTCCCATACGCGATCAGTGGCCTCGCCGGAGCGGCCTTCGTGCGTCGCGTCGTCGAACCGGCGGAGCTCAGCGTCTGGATTTCTCGCGAGAGCTCCGAGCGCTGGGCGAATGAGCTGATGGCGGTGTCAGCCCGTTCTGGACCCGGTCGGATCACCGCCTACCTTGCCCCGGACCCATACGTTCTCTCCCTCGCGACGAACTACGACCGAGTCAAGGTCGCCGATCCGGTTCAGCTCTACCTCGACTGCCGCCGCTCCGGCGAGCGCGCCCTCGAGGCCGCAGAGGCGATCCGATCCGAGATGGACTGGTGAACTGAGACGACGATGTCAGCCCCGACCCTCACACGACCCCCTGGATAGCCGTGCAGATTCTTGACGACAAGCTGATCCTCTCCGCGAGCGATCTCAACAATTTCCTCGCCTGTCGGCACCTGACGACGCTCGACTTGGCGCGCGCCAGGGGTGAGATGACGCTGGAGGCCGAGGCGGGTGCCGACGCGGAGCTGCTGGCGCGAAAGGGCGACGAGTACGAGCGCAAGTACCTCGAATCGCTGATCGCGGAAGGGCGCGAGGTGGTCGAGATCTCCTCCGGCGACGGCTCCCGCTCGGCGCTGTCGGAGGCCGCGGCGGCGACCAAGGACGCGATGGCCGCGGGGGCGGAGGTCATCTACCAGGGGACCTTCCTGCGGGACGGCCTCAGGGGGCACACGGATTTCCTCTTCCGGGTCGACCGGGCCTCCGACCTGGGCGACCACAGCTACGAGGTCGCCGACACCAAGCTCGCGCGCCGGGCAAAGCCGTATTTCATCGTCCAGCTCTGCTTCTACAGCGAGTTGCTGGCGGCCGCGCAGGGGCTGGAGCCCGAGCGGATCCACGTCATCCTCGGCAGCGGCGAGCAGCACACGTTCCGCCTCGCCGAGTTCTCGGCCTACTTCCGCCACATCCGCGACGAGTTCCTCGCCGCCCTGCGGGACGGTGGCCGCGACACCTATCCCGAGCCGGTCGATCACTGCCGCCTCTGCCGCTGGCGCAGCGTCTGCGACGAGCGGCGCGTCGCCGACGACCACCTCAGCCTCGTCGCCAACATCAGCCGCCGCCAGCGGGAGCTGCTCAGCGCCGCGGGCATCGAAACCCTCGCGGCGCTCGGCCGCGCCGACGGCGTCGCGGTCGACGGGATCACCCCCGCCATCCTCGAGCGCCTGCACGAGCAGGCGAGCCTCCAGCTCAGCGCTCGCGAGAGTGGGGAGCAGAGCTACCGCGTCCTGGCGCCCCAGGAGGGGAAGGGCTTCGGCCGCCTGCCCCGGCCCTCAGACGGCGACGTCTTCTTCGACATGGAGGGCGACCCGTTCTTCGACGGCGGCGGCCTCGAGTACCTCTTCGGCCTCGTCACCAACCCGGCCCCCGGGCAGGAGGAGCCGCCGTTCCTGGCGATCTGGGGTCGCGACCGGGCGGAGGAGAAGGCGGCCCTGGAGCTGTTCATCCAGTTCGTCACCGAGCGGCGCCGGGAGTTTCCCGATCTCCACATCTACCACTACGCCGCCTACGAGATAACCGCCCTCAAGCGCCTCGCCGCCTCCCACGGGACCTGCGAGGAGGAGCTCGACCAGCTGCTGCGCGACCAGGTCTTCGTCGACCTCTTCAAGGTCGTCCGCGAGGCGATCCGCATCTCCCAGCCCAGCTACTCGATCAAGAAGGTCGAGGCCTTCTATATGGACGAGCGGGAGACCGCCGTGACCGACGGTGGCGACTCCGTGGTCATGTTCGAGCGCTGGCTCGAGGAGGGGGAGGAGACGATCCTCGAGGCGATCGCCGACTACAACCGCGACGACTGCCTCTCGACCCTGCAGCTGCGCGACTGGCTCCTGGGGCTGCGCGCCGAGGCGGAGCGGACCCATGGAGGGACCGCGGCGGCGCAGTGGCTCCAGTGGTTCGAGGCCGAGCCGGCGCGGCGCGGGGAGGAGGCCGTCGCCATGCGGGAGGAGAACGAGGCGCTGGCCGAGGCCCTGCTCGCGGAGGTTCCCGAGGATCCGCCCGACCGCGACGAGGACCAGCGGGCGCGCTGGCTGATGGCGCAGCTGCTGGAGTACCACCACCGCGAGGCGCGGCCGGTGTGGTGGGCGTTCTTCGATCGCCAGGATTCGGACCCCGCCGAGCTGGTCGGGGACGGGGACTGCATCGGCGAGCTCAGCGCCGACGCGACGGTGCCGCCACGGCCCGAGAAGCAGTCGCTCGTCCACCAGTTCGACTTCCCGGCGCAGGAGACGAAGCTGGGGCGCGGGTCGAAGGTCTTCGACGCTGCCGGGGGCGGTCCCGCGGGGGAGATCGTCGAGATCGACACGGGGAGCGGTCGGCTGGGTTTGAAGCGCGGCCCGAGCCTCGGCGACCAGCCGCTGCCGCGGGCGCTGATGCCCGGCGGCCCCTACGGGACGGTCGAGCAGCAGAAGGCTCTGCGGCGCCTGGCCACGACGCTGCTCGGGGAGGGCGCCGCGGCGCCAGGCGGCCGGTCGGCGGCAGAGCAGATTCTGCGACGGGACCCGCCCCGCCTGCGCGGCCGCGAGCCGGGTGCCGAGGCGATCGACCACGAGAGGATGGAGATCGAGGAGCTGAAGGAGGTGGTCGCCTCGCTCGAGGACAGCTACCTGTTCGTCCAGGGCCCGCCCGGCTCGGGCAAGACCTGGAGCGGCGCCCGCCTTGTCGTCGACCTGCTGCAGCGGGGCAAGCGGGTCGGCATCACCTCATCGAGCCACAAGGTGATCCACAACCTCCTGGGCGAGGTCGAGGCGGTCGCGCACGAGGAGGGCGTCGGCTTCAGGGGCCTGAAGAAGGCCTCCGCGGGGAACCCGGAGTCGGAGTTCGACTCCGAGCACGGCCTGGTCGAGTCCGTCGCCGACAACGCCGCCCTCAGCGATCCCGAGGTCGGGCTCACCGCCGGCACCGCCTGGCACTACTGCCGCGAGGACACCGCCCAGCTCGACTACCTCTTCATCGACGAGGCCGGGCAGATCTCGCTCGCCGACGCCCTCGCCCTCGCCACCTCCGCCCGCAACGTGGTCCTGCTCGGCGACCCCCAGCAGCTGCCGCAGGTCGCCCAGGGGGCGCACCCCGACGGCGCCTCCCTGTCGGTGCTGGAGCACCTGCTGGGCGACGCCCAGACCGTCGCTTCCACCCGCGGCGTCTTCCTCGGGCGGACCTGGCGCCTGCACCCCGACGTCTGCGACTTCGTCTCCGAGCTGATGTATGACGGGCGCCTGCGCCCGGCCCCGGGCTGCGAGCGCCAGCGTGTCGACGGTGGGGGAGAGCTCAGCGGCACCGGTCTGCGCTGGATGCCGGTCGAGCACGAGGGCCGCTCCCAGTCGGCGCCCGAGGAGGCCGAGCGGATCGCCGCCGCCATCGAGCCGCTCCTCGCGGGAGCCTCCTACACCGATTCGGCCGGCACCAATCACCCCCTCGAAGCGCAGGACATCCTCGTCCTCGCCCCCTACAACGCCCAGGTCAAGTGCCTCCAGGACCACCTGCCCGACGGCGTCCGAGTCGGCACCGTCGACAAGTTCCAAGGCCAGGAGGCCCAAATCGTCTTCTTCTCGATGGCGACCTCCAGCAGCGAGGAGATCCCCCGCAACGTCGAGTTCCTCTTCAGCCGCAACCGCCTCAACGTCGCGGTGTCCAGGGCCCGCTGCGTCGCGGTGCTCGTCTGCAACCCGCGCCTGCTGGACATCCACGCGACCTCGATCGAGCAGATGCGGTTG
>CAVSIL010000005.1:0-62458 GCA_963727985.1 uncultured Solirubrobacterales bacterium
CGCCGCCGGTCCGCAAGCGGATGCCGCACGAGCGCGAATCGATCACCCACAAGTTCTCCATCGCCGGGCACGAGGGCTACATCGCCGGCGGCAAATACGCGGACGGCACGGTCGGCAGATCTTCCTCACCGACATCGGCAAGGAGGCTGTTCGACGATGCGGGGGCTGATCAACGCCTTCGCGACCGCGATATCGCTCGGCCTGCAGTACGGGGTGCCGCTCGAAGACTTCGTGCGGAAGTTCTGCTACATGCGCTTCGAGCCGGAGGGGATCACCGACAAGCCGGAGATCCCCTTCGCCAAATGGCTGCCCGACTACATCATGCGCTGGCTCGCGAGCCGCTTCATCGAAGACGTCGAGACGCTCGAGGAACTGGGGATCATGTCCCAGGAGGTGCGGGCCAAGAAGGAAGCCGAGACCTCGCAGCTCGAGTCTCGGCCTCGCCACCGACACGGCGGGTCCGGCGAACGGCACTCCCAGCCCGGCAACGGCAACGGCGGCGGCGGGGGCGAGGCCGGCAAACCGGTCCCGGCGGCCGCGGCGATGACCGACTCGCCCCCGGTGCGCCCGGCGAAGATGTCCGGCCTGGATCTGGGCCCGGCCTGCGAGCAGTGCGGCGGCATGATGCTGCGGACCGGCTCCTGTTACACCTGCAGCAGCTGCGGAACAACACCGGCTGCGGCTGATCGAGCCACGCGCCCAGGGAACCGACACGGCGGAGGGTGCTGGTGACTACCCTCACCACGTGCCTGACGCAGCCGCTGGAGGTCGATCGCTCCGGTCGTCCGCATCTCCTTCAGGGCGATGAGCTCCTCATAGCCCACCATCGTTACAGCGAAGGCCCCGATCTCAGCCTCGATCGCGGTGGGTGAGAGTCTCTCCCAGAGTGGGTCCTCCCCGATCCACTGCATGATGTCGAAGCGGCCGAGCCGCGTTCTCAGCACCGAGTTTCCGCCGAGCGCAAGTGCTCCGGGTCCAGTGGATTGGGAGCTCCTCGTCGTCGAAATCATCGGCTCCTTCCAGGTTGAGCATCGAGGGCGGAGCACCGCGGCCAGCTTCGCGAGATTCGGGGTCCGGCGCCGGCACGATGTCGACGTCCTTCGTCCGCGCACATAGCCGTGGAAGCCAACCGCGACACCCCGATCACCGGAACTGAGCCCGCGCCGTTGAGTCCTCGAGGATCTCGGATATCGGCTCAGCTAAGGCGCTGACCATGTCTAGCGTCGGCCAGTTGGAGAGGCCGCGAGAGCTCGAAGACCTGCTCGGTGCGCTGGGCAGGCGTGAGGCCCATGTAGTCGGTCGCAGGGCGGCAGTGGTCTTGCCATCGGGCGTCCAATTGCCGGTCCGCTTGGGGACTTCACCTGTAACGGTACAGCGACACTTGGACAGCGAGGCTTCGTATCAGCCGAGAATGACCTCGGCGTCGTGCCGGGGTCTCGGTGATGGCGCGGCGGAAGGGGCGCTCTGACTTCGGGTTGGCCGGGGCGATCTGGTGGAGTTTGACCAGCTCTTAGGACGACGGCCATCTCGAACTGGGCGAAGGCGGCGCCGAGGCAGCGGCGGACGCCGCCGCCGAAGGGAATCCAGGTGTAGGTGCCGGGCGGGTTGTCGAGGAAGCGCTCGGGCAGGAAGCGGTCCGGTTCGGGGTAGATCTCCGGGTGGCGGTGGATCAGGTGAGATGCAGGGCGTCGCGGAGACGCCGGCGGGGAGCTCGTAGCCGCCGAGCTCGACCGGCTCGGTCAGTTTGCGGATCACCAGGACGATCACCGGGCGCAGGCGCAGCGTCTCCTGGATCGTCGCGGTCAGGTAGGGCTCGTCGCCTCCGGCGAGCGCCTCGGCGCGCAGGCGCTCGAGCTTCTCCGGGTGGCGGGCGAGGCGCTCGACCGCCCAGGAGAGCGCGGTCGCGGTGGTCTCGTGGCCGGCGACCAGCAGGGTCAGCAGCTCGTCGCGGATCTCGGCGTCGCTCATCGGGCTGCCGTCCTCGTGGCGGGCGGCGACCAGGACCGAGAGGATGTCGTCGCGCTCGGCCAGGTCCTCGGCGACGCGGCGCTCGGCGATCTCGCGGTAGATCAGCTCATCGACGCGGTCGACACGACGGCGGAAGGCGGGGATGCGGCGGATCCGGCTGGGGCCGACAAGGAGTACCGGGGCGAGCAGCAGCGGGTTGGTGGTGAGGTCGAGGAAGTCGCGCAGCGCCGCCCGCAGCGGATCCAGGCGCGCCTTGTCGTGGACGCCGAAGACGGTCTCGAGGATGATCTCCAGCGTGATCGCCTGCATCCGCGGGCGCAGCTTGTACGGCGTGCCGGTGGGCCAGCTCTCGATCTCGCGCGCGGCGATCTCGCTCATCGTCTCGCCGTAGCCCTGCATGCGCTCGCCGTGGAACGGCGGCAGCAGCAGCTTGCGCTGGCTGATGTGCGGCGTCTCGTCGAGGACCAGCACCGAGTTGTCGCCGAGGATCGGGCGCAGGATCTGGTTGCCCTCGCCGGCGTGAAAGACCTTCGGGTCGCCGGTGAAGACCTGCTTGACCAGCTCCGGGTCGGACAGCATCACCCAGGTGCCTTCGTTGGCGATCCTGATCGTGAACATGTCGCCGAAGCGGGCGCGGCTCTGCTCGAGCATCCACTGCGCCTGCCGCGACCAGATCGCGGTCTGCAGCCCCCGCGGCATCCGCGGGCCGGGCGGGAGTCCCCTGACGGCCGCCGGGGTCGTCGCGGGCACCGCTTCTCTGGTCGCCGCCTCCATCGCCCGCCCACCATATGCCTCCGGCAACGTCACCAAATGTGACGTTGCGCTCTCAGCCCGGAACCGAGATCCGAACCAGAGTTCTCGCGTGGCATTCGAGGCGGGCGGAGCCGTCCTCGAAACGGTGGAGGCGGAGGCTGCGCGGCGCGGCGCATTCGACGCGGGGGATCGGGTGGGCGGAGAACTTCATCGCCACTCGATCCGGGGACGCGCCGGACGAAACGGCGAACGCCAGGGTGACCAGGGACGCGGTGAGAAGCAATGCGAGCGCTTTCTTCATGGGGTTGCCAAGGGCCGGGGTGCCCCCGACTCTCCCCCCGGGGACCGCGATTCGCGTAGCCTGGCAGCGCCGATGCCGTCCCTGCCACGCCTCTCGCCGCGCGCCGAGCACCGGCTCCTGAAACGGGTCTGCGAGCTCTCGCCGCGGACGCAGCGGCGCCTGTTCGGGGCACCGCCGACGGTCGACGGCCAGACCCTGGCCAGCGACACCCACGCCCTGATCAAGCTGGCCGAGCTGGCCGAGAGCACGTCCTTCCTCGCCGGCATGAGCGTCGCCGAGGCGCGGGCGCACGCCCGGCGGGAGGCGAAGGCAACCGACGCGCGGCCACCGATCCCGATGGCGCGGGTCGAGGCAGTGGAGATCCCGGGACAGGGCGGGACGATTCCGGCGCGGCTCTACGTACCCGGCGGGCTCGCCCCCGGCGCGCCGATGCCGTTGACGATCTTCTTCCACGGCGGCGGCTGGGTGATCGGCGACCTCGAGACCCACGACGGCGTCTGCCGCTTCCTCGCCGCCTCGGCCGGGACCGCCGTGCTGGCGATCGACTACCGCCTGGCGCCGGAGCATCCCTTCCCCGCCGCCGTCGAAGACGCCTGGGCGGCTTTCGCCTGGGCCGCCACGAACGCGCGGGAGCTCGGCGTCGACCCGGCCCGGATCGCCGTCGCCGGCGACAGCGCCGGCGCCAACCTCTCCGCCGTGGTCTGCCTGCTGGCGCGGGCCGGCGGCGGCGCGATGCCAGCGATGCAGCTGCTGATCTACCCGCCCACCGACGCGGCCGCGGACCTGCCCTCACGGCGGCTGTTCGCCGAGGGGTTCCTGCTGACCAAAGCCGACATGGACGCCTTCCAGCAGTGCTACCTCCCGCCCGGAACCGACGCCGCCGACCCGCGCGCCTCGATCCTGCTGGCGCCGGACCTGAGCGGCCTCCCTCCCGCCTACGTCGCCACCGCCGGCTTCGACCCGCTGCGCGACGAGGGCGAGGCCTACGCGCTGCGGATGCGGGAGGCGGGAGGGCGCGTGGCGCTGCGCCGCCACCCCGGCCTGATCCACAGCTTCGCCAACCAGACCGCGATCAGCCCGACCGCGCGGGCGGCGATGCTGGAGGCGGGCGGAGCACTGCGGATGGGCCTGGCGCCGGGCGCAGGATGAGCACCTCCCCCGGGGCTTCGCGCAGCAGCCAGACGAGGTCGTCGCCGCTGAGGCCCTCGCCGCCGTTGGCCTGAGCGGGGACAACGACACGGTCCACCTGCTCCGCCCCGAGCAGGCGCTCGAGGGCGTGACGGTAGGAGCGCCCGCGCTCGACGCGGGCGTCGACGGCGACTCCCTGCGAGGCGGCCCGCTGTTCGATCGCCTCCAGCATCGGCATCGCCCGGCCCGCCTCGTGCGGCAGGGCGCAGGCGAGCGGCAACCGCAGCGGCACCGCCGCCAGGTAGGCGGGCATCAGGGTCGCGTTCTCGGCCCGGGCCAGGCGCAGGGCGGCGTCGAGGGCGCGGCGGGAGATCTCGGTGCCGGTGAATGGCAGCAGGATGCGGTGGACCGAGTCGGGGTGGGAGCGGCGCAGGCGCGAGCGGGCGAGCAGGAAGCCTCCGGCCAGGCCCAGAACCAGCGCCAGGGCGACGAGTGCGTGCTCGATCATCGCTCGCCTTCCCCGAGGCCGCGGTGGGCGACGATCCGGACATCGACGCCGGGCGGGGTTGCCCGCATCAGCCGCTGCGGCAGCGGCTCGCGCAGGCGAGCGAGCCCGCGGGGCCGGTCGGCCTCGCCGATCATGATGTAGGTGGAGCCGCGCTCGCGGACCACCCGCGCCACGGCGGCCACGAGGTCGTCGTGCTCCTCGATCAGCAGGGTCGCTCCCAACACCGAGGCGAGCTGGCGCAGCGCCGTCACCTGCCGCTCCTGCTCGCCCTCGATCGGTTTGCCGGGCGACTTCACCCAGAGCAGGTCGACGTCGGTACCCAGGCGTTGCGCCGAGCGCCAGGCGCGGCGGACCAGACGCTGGGAGCTCGGCTGGGGCCGCACGAGCGCGAGCAGGCGCTCGCCAATGGCCTTCGGCGCGTCGGCGGAGACCCGCTCCTCCTCGCGGGTGCCGAGCGGCTCGCCCTGGCCGAAGACGAGGCGCTTGGACTCGACGTCCTCGGCCACCTGGCGCAGGCTCACCTCACGCAGGGCGGCGAGATTCTCGATCCGGAAGAAGTTGTTGAGAGCGGCGTCGATGCTCTCGCCCGGGTAGATCTTCCCCGCCCGCAAACGCGCGATCAGCGCCTCGGGGGTGAGGTCGATCAGCACCACCTCGTCGGCCGACCCCAGCACCGAGTCGGGCACGGTCTCCCGCACCCGCACACCGGTCAGCTCGGCGACCTGGTCGTTGAGCGACTCCAGGTGCTGGACGTTCACGGTGGAGAAGACATCGATCCCCGCCGCCAGGACGTCGGCGATGTCCTCGTAGCGCTTGGCGTGGTTCAAGCCGGGCGCGTTGGTGTGGGCGAGCTCGTCGATCAGCGCCAGCTCCGGGGCGCGCGCGAGCAGCGCCGGCAGGTCCATCTCCTCGACCGCGACGTCGCGGATCGACACCCGCCGCCGCGGCACCGTCTCCAGACCGCGCGCCTGGTCGGTCGTCTCCTCGCGGTCGTGCGGCTCCAGGTAGCCGATCACGACGTCACGCCCGGCCCCGGCCTCGGCCCGTCCCTCCTGCAGCATCCGGTAGGTCTTCCCCACTCCTGCCGCCATCCCCAAAAAGACCTTGTAGCGCCCCGGCACGCCTGGCGCTCGGGGCATTTCAGGCTCCGAGGAGGTTGTGGAGGACGAGGTCGATCGCCTTGATTCCGATGAAGGGGACGAGGAGGCCGCCGAGGCCGTAGATCAGCATGTTGCGGCGCAGCAGGCCGGTCGCGCCGATCGGGCGGTAGCGGACGCCGCGCAGGGAGAGCGGGATCAGCAGCGGGATGATCAGGGCGTTGAAGATCACCGCCGAGAGGATCGCCGATTCCGGCGTCCCCAGCGACATCACGTTGAGGGCGTCGAGCGGTCCGGCGTGGCCGGCCAGGGCGTAGGTCGCCGCGAACATCGCCGGCAGGATCGCGAAGTACTTGGCGACGTCATTGGCGATCGAGAAGGTGGTCAGGGCGCCGCGGGTGATCAGCAGCTGCTTGCCGACCTCGACGATCTCGATCAGCTTGGTCGGGTTGGAATCGAGGTCGACCATGTTGCCGGCCTCGCGGGCGGCCTGGGTGCCGGTGTTCATGGCGACGCCGACGTCGGCCTGGGCCAGGGCCGGAGCGTCGTTGGTGCCGTCCCCGGTCATCGCGATCAGCCGGCCGTCGGCCTGCTGCTCCTTGATCAGCTCCAGCTTGCGCTCCGGAGTAGCTTCGGCGAGGAAGTCGTCGACGCCCGCCTCCTCGGCGATCTTGGCCGCGGTCAGCTTGTTGTCGCCGGTGACCATGATCGTGCGGATGCCCATCGCCCGCAGCTGGTCGAAGCGGGCCCGCATCCCCTCCTTGACCACGTCCTTGAGGTAGATCACCCCGAGCACCCGCTCGTTCTGGGCGACGGCCAGCGGCGTCCCGCCCTCGCGACCGATCCGGTCCAGCGCAACCGCCAGCTCGGCCGGGGCGCGACCGCCCTCCGACGCCACCCACTCTTCGATCGCCTCGCCGGCGCCCTTGCGCAGGCGGGTGCCGTCGTAGTCGACGCCGCTCATCCGGGTCTGGGCGGTGAAGGGGACGAAGGTCGGCTCGTGGCCGGCGAAGTCGTGCTCGCGGATGCCGAAGCCCTTGGCGAGGACGACGATCGAGCGCCCCTCGGGGGTCTCGTCGGCGAGCGAGGACATCTGTGCCGCCTCGGCCAGCTCGGCCTCGGTCACGCCGGGCATCGGCACGAACTCGGTCGCCTCGCGGTTGCCGAGCGTGATCGTGCCGGTCTTGTCGAGCAGGAGCACGTCGCAGTCGCCGGAGGCCTCGACCGCGCGGCCGGAGAGGGCGAGGACGTTGCGGCGCACCAGCCGGTCCATGCCGGCGATCCCGATCGCCGAGAGCAGAGCGCCGATCGTGGTCGGGATCAGGGCGATCAGCAGCGCGATCAGCGTCGTCTCCGAGAGTTCGGTGCCGGCGAAGAGGGCGAACGGACGCAGGCTGACGACGACAACGATGAAGATCAGGGTCAGCGCCGCCAGCAGGATCCCGAGCGCGATCTCGTTCGGGGTCTTGCGCCGCTCGGCGCCCTCGACCAGGGCGATCATGCGGTCGAGGAAGGAGCTGCCCGGTTCCTGGGTGATCTCGACGACGATCCGGTCGGAGAGGACCCTGGTGCCGCCGGTGACGGCGCTGCGGTCGCCGCCGGCCTCGCGGATCACCGGCGCCGACTCGCCGGTGATCGCCGACTCGTCGACCGAGGCGATTCCCTCGATCACGGTGCCGTCGCCGGGGATGCCCTCCCCCGCCTCGACCACGACGACGTCGCCGCGGACCAGCTCGGCGGCGGACTTCTCGCCGCCGTCGCGCATCCTCGCGGTCGCCTCGGTCTTCATCGCCCGCAGGCTCGCGGCCTGGGCGCGGCCGCGACCCTCCGCCATCGCCTCGGCGAGGTTGGCGAAGACGACGGTGAGCCAGAGCCAGACGGTGACGCTGAAGGTGAACCAGGCCGGCTC
Organism: uncultured Solirubrobacterales bacterium; assembly: GCA_963727985.1. Classification (GTDB taxonomy): domain Bacteria; phylum Actinomycetota; class Thermoleophilia; order Solirubrobacterales; family 70-9; genus VAYN01. The sequence continues at coordinate 7,665 of CAVSIL010000005.1, forward strand.
GTGGCCACCGCCGGGCGAGCCGCCGCCGAAGAGCTGGATCAGCGAGGCGACGGTGGTGATCAGGGCGCCGATCTCGACCACGAACATGACCGGGTTGCGGACCTGGACACGGGGGTCGAGCTTGCGCACCGACTCCCACAGCGCCGGGCGCAGAATCTCGGGATCGAACAGCGAACGGGCCTGCGTCTCAGTGGTCATTTGATTGGTGCTTCCTTGTCTAGGGCGATGTTGAGCTCGAGGACGTTGACCCCCGGCTCGCCGAAGCACGCCGAGCGAGCGCCCGTCGGTGTTGGCGGAGATCAGGTCCCGGACCCGGGCCAGCGGGAGGTGGCGCACGGCGGCGACCCGGTGCGCCTGGATCCGCGCGTTGGCCTCCGAGATATGCGGGTCGACCCCGAAGCCGACTGCGTCACCGCGTCCACCGGCACCGCCTCGGCGGCAGTTGGGGGTCGTAGGGACGCTCGCGCTTGAGGTAGGCGGCGAGGTTGGCGCGGACTTCGTCCCTGCGCCTGCACGCTGTTGGGGCCGGCGTTGCCGAAGAAGGTGACGTTGCCGCGTGTATGGGTCGCCGAGGGGCGGGGGTGGAAGTAGGCGTCGCCCTTGAATTCCTGGCCGATCAGGCGGGAGCCGACGATCCTGCCGTCCGACCCTGACCTTCGATCCGTTGGCCTTGCCGGGGAAAGACGACCTGGGCGATGCCGGCGATCGCCAGCGGGTAGACGAGGCCGAGGAAGACGGTCATCACGACGATCGGCGAGAGCAGCCCGCTGAGTGCGCAGGTCCTGCTTCATCAGAACAACCTCGTGGTCAGGCTCTGGACGACCGGTCCGAGCAGGAGGGCGGGGAAGAAGGTCAGGGCGCCGACCAGGATCACGATGCCGACCAGGAGGAAGACGAAGGTCGGGTTGTCGGTGCGCATGGTCCCAAGGCCGGCCGGCGAGACCCTCTTGCCGGCAAGGGAACCGGCGACGGCGAGGACGAGGAGGATCGGGAGGAAGCGGGCGCAGATCATCATCACGCCGCCGAGCAGGTCGGCGAAGGAGATTCCGTAAGAGCCGACGTTTCCGGGCGCGTTGGGCTGGACGAAGCCGGTGTAGCCGGCGAGGGCGGAGCCGTTGTTGTTGGCCTGGGAGAGGTAGGCGTAGAGGGTCTCCGAGAAGCCCTGCGGGCTGACCTCGGCGTAGATCGACGTCGTGCCCGCTCGGTGGCCGAGGCGAGGCCGGACGAGAGCAGCACCGCCAGCGGCGTGAACAGCACCCCCAGCGAGATCAGCTTGATCTCCCGCGCCTCGATCTTCTTCCCGAGGTACTCGGGGGTGCGGCCGACCATCAGGCCGCCGATAAAGACAGCCAGCAGGACGTAGAGCAGCATCGAGTAGAGGCCGGTGCCGACGCCGCCGAAGACCACCTCGCTGGTGCGAGGCTGGCGATCGGCACGGCGCCTGCCGAGGCCGGTGTAGCGACTCAAAGGCGGAGTTGACCGAGCCGCTGGAGGTGACCGTCGTAGTCGCCGCCCACAGCGAGGAGTCGGCGATCGCCGAAGCGCTGCTCCTTGCCCTCCATGTTGCCGCCGGTGGACCCGGCGATAGCGTGGGTGTGCTGCCCGGCGGCGTGCTGGGCGACGGTGCCGTGCTGCTCGGCCGGGAGACGATCAGCGGCGACGAAGGCGAAGTAGGATCGCCAGCATCGCCGCGAAGATCGCCCAGCCCTGGCGCTGGCTGCCGACCATGCGGCCGTAGGTGTAGGTGAGGCCGGCCGGAATGACGAAGATCGGCAGCATCTCGATGAAGTTGGTCAGCTGGCTCGGGTTCTCGAACGGGAAGGCGGAGTTGACGCTGAAGAAGCCGCCGCCGTTGGTGCCGAGCTGCTTGATCGCGATCCTGCGAGGCGGCCGGGCCCAGGCCGAGCATCTGGCTGCCGCCGGTGAGGGTGTGGGCCAGGGTCGACCGCGTGCCCGAGCGTCTGCACGACCCCCTGAGAGACAAGGAACAGGGCGAGGACGATCGAGAGCGGCAGCAGGATGTAGAGGAGGCTTCGAACGAGGTCCTGCCAGAAGTTGCCGAGGCTGCGTCCGCCGCGGGCGACGATGCCGCGAATCAGCGCGACGAGGACGCAGATCCCGACCGCGGCGGAGACGAAGTTCTGGACCGTCAGTCCGACCATCTGGGCGAAGTAGCTGAGGGTCGTTTCGCCCCCGTAGTACTGCCAGTTGGTGTTGGTGACGAAGGAGGAGGTGGTGTTTAAGCTGAGGTCCCACGGCGCCGGAGTGGAAACCGGCCGGGGTTGAGCGGCTGGATTCCCTGCGTGCGCAGGATCAGGTAGAGCGACAACCCAGGAGACGAGCGAGAAGAGCGATCACGCTCCGCGCGTAGGCCTTCCAGTCCTGGCCCTCCTCGCCGGGCCGACGCGCAGCGCCCTGTAGGCGAGGCGCTCGTTGGCCCGAGCGACGGGGCTCAGGAATACGCGCTGGTCGGTGAAGACGCGGGACATGTAGATGCCGAGAGGCTTGATCAGCGCGATCAGGATGGCGACGAAGATGGCGATCTGCAGCAAGCCCTGCGCCATCAGAGGTTCTCTCCGCGCAGCAGCGCGTAGAGCAGGAAGGCGCAGACGGCGGCGGCGACGAGCAGGCCGAAGACGTCGGCGCCGCCAGGGCCGCGAGCGGAGAGCTCATATCCGGTCGATCAGGTCGATCGCCCAGTAGAGGAGGGCGAAGAGGGCGACGGCGATCGCGATCGCGAAGACGTCGGCGACGGGACCGCCGCCACCGGGGAAAGATCTGCGAGGACGAAGAGCACGAATCGATCATGCGCCCGCCCCCGTCAAGGCCGCATGAAGTTCGGCCCGCGCCTATACAGATCCTGTGAAGACGAGTGCGGCAGTCCTGGCCGCTACGACGAGGACTCGACCTACTGACCGGCGAAGCGGTAGCCGACGCCGGGGTCGGTGAGCACGTAGCGGGGGCCGTCAGGCGGCTCGATCTTGCGGCGCAGGTTGGCGATGTGGGCGCGCAGGATCTGGAAGTCGTCTTCGTACTCAACCCCCCAGACCGCGACCAGGAGCGCGCGGTGGGTCATCAGCTTGCCGCGGTTGCGGGCGAGTACGCGCAGCAGCCCGAACTCAGTCGGGGTCAGGTGCACTTCCTCGCCGTCGCGGCGGACGCTGCGGGCGGCGAGGTCGACCTCGAGCCCCTCGGCAACGATGGTCGGCTCCGCCCCCTCGGGTGCCGCCCGCCGCAACGCCGCCTCGAGCCGGGCGATCAACTCGCGGGGGCTGAAGGGCTTGGTCACGTAGTCGTCGGCGCCGGCGGCCAGCGCCTCGACCTTGCGGTCCTCCTCGCCAACGGCCGAGAGGACGAGGATCGGCATCTGGCTCCACTCGCGCAGGCGCCGGGTCAGCTCGACCCCGTCGAGGTCCGGCAGCATCAGGTCGAGGATCGCCGCCTCCGGCGGTTTGACGGCGGCGCGGTCGAGCGCCTCCTCCCCGGTCGCCGCCGTCACCGCCTCATAGCCGGCGTCGCGCAGGATCACCTTCAGCGCCCGCAGAATCTGCGGCTCGTCGTCGCAGACGAGGATCCGGGGCAGGTCGCTCACGCCTCCAGCCGTTCCTTTTCGGGGAATAGCCGGGCAAAGGAACAGCGACTGGGAGGGAGGTGCCTCACGCTTCGCCTCCCGGGGAAGCGGCGAAGCTGACGACGAAGCTGGTGCCCTGGCCGGGCAGCGACTCGACCGCGAGCTCGCCGCCGTTGGCCTCGACGAAGCCCCTGGCGATCGCCAACCCGAGGCCCGAGCCGTCGCTGGCACTGTCCCGCGAGCGGTAGAACGGCTCGAAGATGCGCTCGCGCTCGTTCTCGGGAATACCCGGGCCGCGGTCGACGACGCGGACCACGACCCGCGGCCCGACCACCCGCGAGCGCACCAGCACCGGCTCCCCGCCGCCGTGGACGACGCCGTTCTCGAGCAGGTTGGCGAAGGCGCGCTCGAGCTGGGTCGGGTCGGCGCTCAGCGCCGGCAGCTCGGCGTCGAGCTCCAGCCGCACCGGCCCGCCACGGGCGCCCAGCGAGTGCCGCGCCGCCTCCAGCAGCCCCGCCAGGTCGACCGGCTCGCGCCGCGGCTCGGCGTGGCCGGTCTGCAGGCGCGAGACGTCGAGCAGGTTCTCGACCAGGCGCGAGAGCCGCTGGCCCTGCTCGACCACCGCCTCGCTCAGCTCGTGGCGCTCCTCGGCGCTGGCGCTGGGCGAGTCGAGGGCGGCGCCGGCGGCGATGATCGAGGTCAGCGGTGTGCGCAGGTCATGGGAGACCGCGCGCAGCAGCGAGGTCTTGAGCTCGTCGCTGCGGCGCAGCGCCCCGGCCTCGATCGCCTCGGCCTGCATGCGGTCGCGCTCGCGGGTCAGCTCCTCCAGTTCCGCCAGGGCGCGGTCTGCCTGCTCACGCCGGCGCTCGGACTCGGCGGCGCTGGCGCGGGCCAGCTCGGCCAGCGTGCCGCTGGCGACGGCGGCGATCGCGAAGACGACGAGGGCGACGAGGTCGCGGTCGGCGGCGACGTCGAAATGGCCGACCGGGGGGATGTGGAACCAGTTGAAGGCGACGGCGCTGAGCAGCGCGGTCAGCAGCCCCAGCCGCAGCCCCCAGATCGTCGAGATCAACAGCACGCCCGGGATGTAGACGACGCCCAGGGAAACGGCCGGGGCGACGTCCTTGAGCGGATAGACGAGCAGGGTCCCCGCGACTACCACCCCCAGCGCAGCCGCGATGCCGAGCCAGGCCGAGGGCGATTCGCCGCTGAGACCGGGAAAGGTTCGACGCATCGCTGGCAGCGTACGCCGCCGCGCCAGGTTGCGTCTCGCTACTCGTACTGCAAAGACTCGAGCACATCGAGCCGGGAGGCGCGGCGGGCCGGGAAGATCGCCGCCAACACTCCCGCCAGCGCCGCCAGGACCAGCAGCACGACCAGCGACCCGACCGGGTAGGAGAGGGTGAAGCCTTCGTCCTTCAGCGGCTGCGCGATCAGCGCCGCGAAGATCACTCCCAGGACCATCCCGAGGATCGCCCCGATCAGGGCCGTGATCACCGCCTCGTAGCGAATCATCGTCCGCACCTGGCGCCGCGACATCCCGATCGCCCGCAACATCCCCAGCTCGCGGGTGCGTTCGTGGATCGAGAGCGCCAGCGTGTTGGCGATCCCGAAGAGGGAGATCACGATCGCCAGGATCAGCAGCGCGAAGATCAGGTTGACCAGCGAGTCGACCTGCTTTTCGCGGCTTTCCTTCAGTTCCTGCTGGTTGAGGACTTCGGCGGTGGGGAACGCGACTTCAACGCCTTTCGTCAGCAGCTCCTGGACCTGGGCAGCGTCCGCCCCGGGCGCGGTCTCGACGAAGTCGGTCGTGTCCTGGGTCTGGCTGAATTCGCGCGCCATAGCCGCCTGGGTAATCAGCACGCTGCCGAAGACGCCGAGCTTGGAGGAGAACTCGCCGACCACTTCGAAGCCGGGCCGCTTGCGGGTCTGACTGAGGAGGCGGAAGCGATCACCGACTTCGAGGCCGTTTTCGGAGGCAAACGAATCCGCCAGGATCGCCTGGCCGTCGCTGAGGTTGCGCAGGTCGGCGGGGCCTCCCGCTTCCCACTCGACCTTGACCGCCTCTTCGATGTCGCGGGTCGGTGCCGAGAGCCGGGCACCGGCGCCGTTGCCGACCAGCTTCGCCTGGGCCGAGCGGATCGTCGCGACCAGGTCCACGCCAGGGACCTTGCGGGCGGCCTTGGCGGCGCCGTTGGGGATCGGCGAGAAGCCGTCGCTGTTCTGGATCACCAGGCCGCCGGCGAAGTTTTCGTCGACCACCTGGGCAACCGAGCTCTTCAGCCCGGCCGAGAAGACGGTGACGAAGGCGACCAGGGCGAGGCCGATCATCAGCGCCGCCGCGGTGACGGCGGTGCGGCTGGGGTTGCGCTGGGCGTTCTCGCGGGCAAGGCGGCCGAGTAGGCGCCGCAGCCGCTCCAGCGGCCAGCCCGCGACGGCGGCCAGCGGCGGCACCAGGCGCGGGCTGAAGAGTGAGACCGCGATCACGATCACGACCGCGCCGCCACCCATCAGGCCGGCGGCCGCGCCGGCGTCGGCATTGCCGAACAGGCCGATCAGGACCATCGCCAGGCCGAGCGCGGCGAGCAGGATCGAGAAGGCCAGATAGACCAGGCGCCGGCGCCGGCTCGGCGTCGGCACGAAAGCGTGGAGGGCGGCGATCGGCGGCACCCGGGTCGAGCGCAGGGCCGGGATCAGCGAGGAGACGAAGGTGACGACGACGCCGACCAACAGCGAGACGACGATCGTGCGCGACTTCATCACCAGGCTCGTGGTCGGCAGGTCGATTTCGAATGCTTCCAGCAGGGCCTGGAGCAGGAGCGCGATCAGGAAGCCGCAGGCGACCCCGATCACGGCCCCGACCAGGCCGATCGCCAGCGCCTCGACGATCACGCCGGTGAGGATCTGCCGCCGCGAGGCCCCGAGCGTGCGCAGCATCCCGAACTCGGAGACCCGCTGGGCGACGGTGATCGAGAAGGTGTTGAAGATCAGGAAGGAGCCGACGAAGACGGCGATGAAGCCGAAGACGAGGAGGAACGTCTGCAGGAAGCTGAGGTTGTCGCGGATTTCTTCGGAGCCGCGGTCGGCGCTTTCCTGGGCGGTCTCGACCCGCACCCCGGGCGGCATCTCGGCCGCGATCCTCCGTTTCAGCCGCGCCGGCGCGACCCCGTCGGCGGCGGCGACCGAGATCTGGTCGAAGCGCCCGCGCTTGTGGGTCAGCGCCTGCGCGACCGGCAGCGTCACCTGGGCGATGCTGGCGCCGCCGAAGGAGGCGCTGCCGAGCCGCGTGAAGCCGACCAGGCGGAACTCCCTGAGACTGCCCTGGCCGATCAGCCCGATCCTTTCGCCGAGCTCGAGCCCGGCGCCGTCGGCGGCGGCCTTGTCGATCGAGGCTTCGGTCGGGCCGCGGGGCCGGTGGCCGTCGAGGTAGGTGAGCGACTCGAGCCCGCCCGGCAGGGTCGAGGAGATGAACTTGGGGGCGAATTTGTTGCCGATCTTCTCGCCCTTGGAGTCGAAGAAGCCACCGGGTGTGAAGATCGCCCCCGCCGCCAGCTTCACCCCGGGAGTCCGCTGGATCCGCGGCAGCAGCGAGGCGCTGACCGTCGGCACTTCGCCGTTGTCCTGCTTGACCGGGTTCTCGGCGCTGACGACGACGCTGGTCCCGCTCAGCGACTCTTCGAAGATTTCGTCGAAGGCGGCGAAGATCGTGTCGGTGAGGATGAAGCTGCCGGCGACGAAGGCGACGCCGATGATCACCGCGAAGGTGGTCCCGAGCGCCCGGACCTTGCGGGCCCAGAGGCTCTTGAGGGCGAGGCTAGTCAAGCTGCTTCATCAGCTCGATCACGTCGTCGGCGGAGCCCGGCGCGCCGTCCTGGACGAGCTTTCCGTCGCGCAGCGTGATCAAGCGGTCGGCGTGGGCGGCGGCGGCCGGATCGTGGGTGACCATGATCACCGTCTGGCCGAACTCGTCGACGGCCCGGCGCAGCAGCTCGAGCACGTCGGCGCTGGCCTTGGAGTCGAGGTTGCCGGTCGGCTCGTCGGCGAAGACGACGGCCGGTTTGGAGACCAGGGCGCGGGCCACGGCGACGCGCTGCTGCTGGCCACCGGAGAGCTCGGAGGGACGGTGGGTGCGGCGGTCCTCGAGGCCGACCGTGCGGATCAGCTGGTCGACCCAGGCCTGGTCGGGCTTGCGGCCGGCGATCGAGAGCGGCAGCACCAGGTTCTCCTCGGCGGTGAGGACCGGCAGCAGGTTGAAGAACTGGAAGACGAAGCCGAGCTTGTCGCGCCGCAGCTTGGTCAGCTCGCCGTCGTCGAGCCGCGGTGATGTCGACGCCGTCGAGCTCGACCGTGCCCGAGGTTGGCTTGTCGAGCCCGGCGAGGATGTGCATCAGGGTCGACTTGCCGGAGCCCGAGGGTCCCATGATCGCGGTGAAGCGGTCGCGCTCGAAGGAGGTCGTCACCCCCGCCAGCGCGTCGACGGCCGCGTCGCCCTCGCCATAACGCCGGCTCAGATCGGTCGCCACCACCACCTGTCCGTCCACACTCACCCGACGCACCGTATCGACCAACCGCCGCCGATGGGCCGATATGCCGCCTCACGGTGGACATATCGGCCCATCGACCCCTTGGATAGCCTGCGGCGGATGGGGCTGGCGGACTCGTTCGACGGATTCTTGATCGACCTCGACGGGGTTGTCTGGGTGGGCCGGGAGCCGGTGCCGGGGGCACCGGAGGCGCTCGCCGCGCTGCTGGAGGCAGGCAAGCGCATCGTCTTCGTCACCAACAACCCGGGGCGGCGGCCCGCCGCCTACGCCGAGCGGCTGCGGGGGATGGGGGTCGAGGTCGGCCCCGAGCAGGTCGTCACCGCCGGCGTGGTCGTCGCCCGCCTGGCCTGCGAGGCCGTCGGGCCGGGCGGCAACGCCTTCGTGATCGGCGCCGCGCCGCTGAAGGAGATGGTCGGGGAGGATTTGGTGGTGCTCGAAGGCGAGGCCGGCCGCGAGGCGGACGTCGTCATCGTCTCCGGCCACCGCGGCTTCGACTACGACGAGCTGCTGACCGCGAAGCTGGCGCTGGACCGCGGCGCCGCCTTTCTCGCCACCAGTCACGACCCGACGATGCCGATGCCCGGCGGCGAGTGGCCGGGCACCGGCTCGATCCTGGCCGCGGTCGAGACCGCCAGCGGCCGCGTCGCCGAGATCGCCGGGAAGCCGGAGCGCCACCTCTTCGAGATCGCCCTCGAGTGCCTCGCCGCACTCCCGGGCTGTTCCTTTCCCTCGCTATAGCCGGGCAAAGGAACAGCTGGACGGGCGGGTGGCGATGGTCGGGGATCGACTCTCCTCGGATATCGAGGGTGGGCGCCGAGCCGGGCTGGAGACGATCCTGGTGCTGAGCGGGACCACCACCCGCGAGCAGGCGGAGGCCGCCGAGCCCCGGCCCGACCACATCGTCGACGACCTCGCCGCGCTGCTGCGGTGAGCGACCGGACGGCCGGGGCACCGTCCCCGGATGCACCGGCCTGGCCTCGCCTTCGCCGGCCTCTTCGCGGTCACCTTCTGCGGTCTGCTGGCGGTCGGCGCCGTGCTGCCGGTGCTGCCGCGCTACGTACACGGCCCGCTCGGCGCCGGCGACATCGCGGTCGGGGTGGTGATCGGCTCCTACGCGATCTCGGGCCTGCTGCTGCGTCCGATCGCCGGCCGCCTCGCCGACCGGCGCGGACGCAAGCCGACGGTCCTGATCGGGGGGCTGCTGCTCTGCATCAGCGGCCTGCTCTACCTGCCCAGCCTCGGCCTCGCCGGCCTGATCGTCGCCCGCCTCGTGCTCGGCGCCGGCGAGGGCTCCGTCTACACCGCCGGCTCGGCCTGGATCATCGACCTGGCACCGCCCGCCCGCCGCGGCCGCGTGCTCGGCCTCTACGGCCTCGCCGTCTGGGGCGGCCTCAGCGTCGGGCCCCTGGCCGGCGAGGTCCTGCTGCAGACCAGCGGCTACACCGCCGTCTGGATCTTCGCCGCGGCGATGCCGTTGCTGGGGGCGCTGATCGCGCTGCAGGTACCGGACCCCTTCGAGCCGGTCGCCCACGCCGAGCCGCACCCCCTGATCGCTCCCGAGGCGGTGCGGCCGGGGCTCGCGGTCGCGCTGGCCTCGATCGGCTACGCCGCCGTCGCCACCTTCATCGTCCTCCACCTCGAAGCCCGCGAGGTCGGCCATGGCGCCCTCGTCTTCGGTGCCTTCGCGGCGATGATCGTCCTCACCAGGCTGGTGGCCGGGGACCTGCCCGACCGGATCGGCGCCGCCCGGGTGGCGATCGGGGCGACGCTCGGCGAGGCGGTGGGCCTGGTCGCGATCGCCTTCGCCCACAGCCTCCCGCTCGCCCTGGTCGGCGGGATGGTCATGGGCGCGGCCTTCTCCCTGCTCAACCCCTCGCTGATGCTGATCGCGGTCAACCGGGTCTCGGCCGAGGCCCGCGGCGCGGCGATGGGCACCTTCACCGCCTTCTTCGACGCCGGGGTCGGCATCGGCGCCCCGCTGGCCGGGGTGGCGGCGGCGCTGACCGACTACGAGGGCGCCTTCCTCCTCGCCGCCGCGATCGCGGTCGGCTCCTCGCTGCTGATCCTCACCACCCTGCACCGGCGGCCGGCGCCGGTCTAGCGCTCGGCGACGAGCAGCGTCTGCAGGGAGCGGCCAATGCGGCCACTCTCATCGGAGAGGACCGACTCGGCGGTGCCGACGCCACTGGGCTGCGGCAGCGTCACCGCGTCGACGCAGATCCACTCCCCCACCGGCATCCGCTCCAGGTGCACGGTGAGGTCGACGTTGATGAAGAGGTAGCGGCGGTAGTCGAGGCTGGCGCTGACGCCGTTGCCGACATCGGCGGTGACCAGCACCCGCTGCAGCGGCGAGGGCTCCTCGCCGGCGACCAGGGGCTGGCGCATCCGCAACCAGACCAGGGCCGGGCCGGGCTCGACGAAGCCGCCACGGACGAAGCGGACCTCCATCGCCGAGTGGTAGCCGAGCTCCTCGCCGGTCGGGAAGAAGTCGGCTTCGCGGCCCTGCTCGGGCCCGGGCGGCGGCTCGGCCGGGGGCATCGCCCGCGGCGGGATCTCGAGCGGCGCCGTGCGCAGCCGCCAGGCGCTGGCCCGCATCAGCGGCTCGCCCGCCTCGTCGCGCAGCTCCGCCTCGACCAGCTGCACCCGCCGCCCCGGGCGCACGACCCGGGCGCTGACCACGACCGGCGCGATCGGCACCGAGCGCAGGATCTCGCAGGTGACACGGCCGACCTGGAACTCCGCGGCGTCCTCCAGCCGCTCGATCTCCCGCCCCAGCAGCCCCGCCGGCGGCCCCGCGTGCTGCGCCCCCGGGTCCCACGGCCCGCGGGTCAACTCGGTCGCCAGGTAGCGATCGCCATCGGCTTCGTAGAACGCTTCCGGCACGCCGCCATCCTAAGTCTCCCCGGGGCGTGTCTGAGCTAACCCGCCATATAGGGGACCTAAGCTCAGACACGCCCCCCGGCGTCACAGACTCGTAAGGGAGACGGCGTACTCTGGTGAGAGAAGACGAGAGGAGAAAGATGGCGACGAAGGTTGAGAAGTCCGAGCAGGAGTGGCGTGAGCAGCTGACGCCGGAGCAGTTCGAGGTGACCCGCAAGGGCGGCACCGAGCGCGCCTTCACCGGTCCCTACGTCGACGAGAAGAGCGAGGGCATGTACCGCTGCGTCGGCTGCGGCGCCGAGCTGTTCTCCTCCGACACCAAGTTCGACTCCGGCACCGGCTGGCCCAGCTTCACCGAGCCGGCGAACCTGGAGCACGTCGAGCTGCGCCCCGACAACAGCCTCTTCATGAAGAGGACCGAGGTCGTCTGCAAGGCCTGCGACGCCCACCTCGGGCACGTCTTCGACGACGGGCCGGCGGACAAGGGCGGCCAGCGCTACTGCATCAACGGCTGCGCCCTGGAGCTGGAAACCAAGTAAGCGGCCCCCGGACGCGGAGGTGGGGGCCAATCCATATCTGATTCTTCTTGGCCCCCACCGAGCAGAGGAGGCCGCGCCTGATCATTGGAGGGCGCCGCCGGCACCGAGGTAGTTGAAACGCACGGCCAGCGCCACCGCCTCGGTGCGGGTGTCGACCTCGAGCTTGCCGATCGCGTTGCGGACGTGGGTGTGGACGGTCGCCGGGCTCAGCTGCAGTCGCTCGGCGATCTCTTTCACCCGCAGCCCCTCGGCCAGCAGCTCGAGGATCTGGCGCTCGCGCGGCGACAGCTCCAGCAGCTTCTCCACCTCGGAGGGCTTGCCACCGGCGAAGTCGCCGCCGAGGAAGGTGCCGCCGCCGCTGACCGCTTTGACGGCGCGGGCGATGTCCTCGGCCGGGGCCGACTTCAGCACGTAGCCGGAGGCGCCGGCCCGCAGCGCCAGGGCCAGCAGGTCCGGCTGGGCGTGGGCCGTGAAGATGATGACCTTGGTCCGCGGCCTGGCCTTGAGCACCTCCTTGGTCGCCTCGATCCCGTCGCGCTTGGGCAGCTCGACGTCGATGATGAGGACGTCGGGCTCGAGCTCCTTGACGACGTCGACCACGTCGCGGCCGTCGCCGGCCTCGCCGACGATCTCGACCACGCTGGAGTTCGCCATCCGCGCCTTGATCGCCTCGCGGACGATCTCATGGTCGTCGCAGAGGACAACTCTCTTGGCGTCGCGCACGCTAGAGCTCATGCGGCGAAATCCTCGCAGGAGATCCGAATCGATGCAGAGTTTTAGGTAGCGTGAACCCGCCGTCCCGATCCTGCCTGTTCTCGATCAGCGCGATCATCGTTCTCCCCACGGCCACCGCCGTCCCGTTCAGCGTGTGCACCGCTTGGGGAGCTTCGCCGTCGGCGGCCCGATACCTACAGCCGAGGCGCCGCGCCTGGTAGTCGGTCGTGTTCGAGCAGGAGGTCAGCTCGCGATAGCGCTCCTGGCTGGGGATCCAGGCCTCGCAGTCGTACTTCTTCGCCGCCGGGGCACCGAGGTCGCCGACGGCGACGTTGACCACCCGGTAGGGGATCTCCAGCTCGCCGAGGATCCGCTCCTCGATCGCCAGCAGCCGCTCATGCTCGGCCGCTGACTGCGAGGGCTCGACGAACGAGAACATCTCGACCTTGTCGAACTGGTGGACGCGGAAGATGCCGCGGGTGTCGCGCCCGGCGGCGCCGGCCTCGCGCCGGAAGCAGGTGGAGAAGCCGCAGTAGCGCAACGGCAGCTGGGCGGCATCGAGGATCTGGTCAGCGTGAAGGCCGGCCAGCGCCACCTCGGAGGTGCCGGTGAGGAAGAGCTCGTCCTTGGGGATCTCATAGATCTGGTCGCGGTCGCCGGGCAGGAAGCCGGTCCCCTCCAGCGCCTCTTCGCGGACCAGGACCGGCGGCACCACCGGCTCGTGGCCCTCGGCCCGGACCAACTCGATCGCGAAGCGGACCAGGGCCAGCTCCAGCATCACCAGGTCGCCCTTGAGGTAGGCGAAGCGCGAGCCGGAGAGGCGGGCGCCGGCCTCCATATCGATCAGGCCCAGCTCGGTGCCGATCTCAAGATGGTCGCGGGGCTCGAAGTCGAACTTCGGAGGCACGCCGACCTCGCGCAGCACGACCGCATCCTCCTCGGTCATCCCTTCCGGCGCGTCGGGGTCGGGCAGGTTGGGCAGGGAGACGACGACGCGGTTGAGCTCGGCCTCGACCTGCTCCAGCTCCTCCTTGCCGGACTCGATCTTCTCCTTCAGCCCCTGCACGGTCGCCATCAGCTCCTCGGCGTCCCCCCCGGCCTGCTTGGCTTCGCCGATCTGCTTGGAGAGGGTCTTGCGCTCGGCCTGGGCGGTCTCGACCTCGGGCAGGAGCTGGCGGCGGCGGGTGTCGAGGCCGAGCAGCTCGTCAACCTGGTCGGCGGCCCCGCGGCGGGCAAGCGCGGCCTTGACCCGCTCGGGATCGGAGCGGATCAGCTTCAGATCGAGCATGTCGCCCCGCTAAGGAGTCTCGCCCGGGCGGGGCGAGGATTCGGCTTCGCCGCCGGCGTACTTGGCGATGAAGCGGGCGACGGCTTCGGCCTCTGTGCCGACGACGATGTTCTGAGGCATGATCGCGCCGGAGAAGCCGCCGTTCTGGATCGCGTAGAGAGCGTCGTCATAGGTCTCGGTTCGCTGGTTGAGGTTCGGACCCTGCGTCCGCTGGCCTCGGTTACCGCTTCCCTGGGTGCCGGCGGCGCTCAGCGTGTGGCAGCCGGAGCAGTGCGTGGCGAAGAGAACGGCGCCCTCGTGGTTGGGGTCGTCCTTGGAGACCGAGATCCCTTCCTCGCCGAACCCGCAGGCCGTGAGACCGAGGGCGGCGGCGACAACAACGCTTATGAGCAGTACGGGGCGCACGCGGCGCGCATCATATTGTCTGGAGCAGATCTCGATCTTCTGACGATGCCGCCACCCGATCCAACCCGCTTCCGCGCCGCCATGGCGAGCCTGCCGACCGGGGTCACGATCGTCTCCGCCAGCGGCGCCGACGGACCCGCCGGAGCGACCGCCAACGCGGTCTGCTCCCTCTCCATAGAGCCGATGCTGATGCTCGCCTGTCTCGACCGCGGCTCCCGCACCCTGCTCGCCGTCCAGGCCGCCGACCGCTTCGGCATCAGCGTCCTCCACGCCGGCCAGGAGGGGACGGCCCGCGCCTTCGCGACCAAGGCTCCGGTCGCGGAGAAGTGGTCGGGCGTCGCCTGGAGCGAACGCGACGGCGTCCCTGCCATCGACGACGCCCTCACCTGGATCGCCTGCGACCTGCGCGACGTGATCGCCGCCGGCGACCACGTGATCGTCACCGGCGAGGTCCGCGACCTGGAGACGAGCGAGGGCGACCCGCTCGTCTTCCACGGCGGCGAGTACCGGCCGCTGGGTGGGGGCAGTTTTTAAGAATGAGCCGTCTGCATGTCTTCGGCGATGAGGCGGGCGACCTCGTTTTCAAGACGCCGGGCAATGGCGTCAGTCGCTATTTCATGATTGGGACCATCACGCTGGAGGACTGCTCGGTTGGCGAGAAGTTTCTCGCCCTGCGCCGGGAACTGGCATGGGAGGGAACCCTTCTCGACCAGCTGCACGCCACCAGCGACCGACAACACGTTCGCGACCGCGCCTTCGAGCTCATCGCCGCTACGGACCTTCGCTTCGACGCCACGATCCTTGACAAGCGAAAAGCTAAAGATGACCTCCGTCGTGATCCCTTCTACTTCTACAAGCTCGCCTGGTATCTCCACTTCAAGTACGTGGCATCGAAGATCGCCGGCCCGAACGATGAGCTTCTCGTGGTCGCCTCATCACTTCAGATCAAACGTAAGCGCAAGTCGACGAAGGCCGGGGTTCACGAAGCCATTACCGAGGTCGTCAACCAAGTCTCGCCCACGGTCACCTGTCACTGCGCGTTCTCCCCAGCTGCCACTGATCCCTGCTTGCAGGTCGCGGATTACCTGACCTGGGCGATCCAGCGCAAATACGAGAGCGAAGACACTCGGTCCTACGATCTGATCGAGCACCTCATCAAATCTGAGTTCGAGCCATTCAAGAGGGCCACGAAGCGCTTCTACTGACGCGAAAGATGAGAGGCCCCGAGCCAGCTAGCCATTCGGCAGAGCCCCACGGACCCTTTCGCCAGCATGAGCACCTCTCATAAGAGAGGATAGACACTTCCTCAGACAGAATGATTCTGTCTGCATCAAAGTTGGCGAGTTACTCAGACATGCAGCCTGCTGCTGGCACAATTGATCGATGACCGACGGGGCGCCGCGATTCCAGGAGCCGGGCTGGTTCACCAAGAACGTCTTCAACCGGCTCGTCGCCGGGCTGGCTCGGCTCGGCGATCAGCATCGCCGGCTCCGCGGTGCTGGAAGTGAAGGGACGCAAGAGCGGTGAGTGGCGGCAGACGCCGGTCAACCCGCTCCCGTTCGAGGGTGGCCGCTACCTGGTGGCGCCCCGCGGCGACACCCAGTGGGTGCGCAACATGCGGGTCAGCGGCGGCGGCCGCCTGGTCCGCGGCCGCAGGGTCGAGGAGTTCGCCGCCACCGAGGTCCCGCTCGAGGAGCGCCCTCCCCTGCTGCGCGCCTACCTGGCGAAGTGGAAATGGGAGGTCGGCGCCTTCTTCGACGGCGTCGGCCCCGACTCCAGCGACGAGGAGCTGCGCCGCATCGCCCCGGACCACCCGGCTTTCCGCATCGCCGAGTAGCGGGTGGCCTAAAAGAGGTGGCCGCTGGTGCTGGCGGCGCGCAGGGCGAGGAAGAGGATGACGCCGCAGCTGACGGCCATGATCCCCATCTCCCGGCGGACGATCTGGAGGGCGATCGATTCCTGGGTGCCGGCGTCGAGGGACTCGAAGTCGGTCTCGCCGAGCTCGCGCTGGGCGGCGCCGGTGCGGGCGCCCTCGGCGAGGAAGGAGACCAGCAGCGGCAGCAGCCCGTAGAGGTAGTGGAGGTTGTCGTGCGCCTTGTGGTTGGTGAAGACGAGCAGGCCGCCGAGAGCCACCTGGAGGAAGACGGAAACCTGGGCGGCCCGCAGCAGGTACCAGAAGGGGATCGAGGGACGACTGCGGAACCAGGCGACCCCGCCGACCGCGAAAGCGGCCAGGTTGAGGAGGATCACGGCGACGCCGACGACGAGGTGGACCTCGGGCACTAGGCCCCTCCCCCGCTCGGGGCGCCAAACGCGGCCGATATCCGCCCGAAAGGGTCGGGATTCGGCTTGCTGATGCGGAAAAGCACTATGTAGCAAGTTGTCACAAGGGGTGTATAACAGTGGCCACGGGCGTTGAACGACGGGCGATGGTCGCCTGGCGCCGTCCCCACCAAGACCCCACCAGCCAGTGCTCAAGAGCTACCTCCCGATCCTCGTCTTCGCCGTCCTCGGAATTACGGTCGGCGGCGCCTTCGCGATGCTCAACCATCTGATCGGCCCGAAGAAGCCGGCCAGGCCGACAGCGGCCAGTCGCCGCCAGGGCGAGCCGTATGAGTCCGGCATCCCGGTCGAGGCGATGAAGGGCTTCAAGTTCGGCGTCAGCTTCTACCTGCTGGCGATGCTCTTCATCCTCTTCGACATCGAGGTCGTCTTCCTCTACCCCGTCGGGGTGATCCTCAAGGGCGCCGACAGCGTCCTCGTCCTCGGCGAGCTCGTCACCTTCGTCGTCCTGCTGCTGGTCGCCTTCGTCTACGTCTGGCGCAAGGGGGCCCTGGATTGGAGGTAGAGCGCCGCACCCTGGCCGCGAAGCAGCGCTCGGCCCGCGACATGCTGCGCGGCGACCTCGAGGGTGAGGACCTCGAGCGCTACGTCGAAGAACGGGTGGTCACGACCACCTTCGAGAAGCTGCTCAACTACGCGCGCTCGAACTCGATCTTCCCGCTCACCTTCGGCCTCGCCTGCTGCGCGATCGAGGCGCCGATCTCGGTCGTCACCGCTCGCTACGACCTCGCCCGCTTCGGTGCCGAGGCCCTGCGCGCGTCGCCGCGCCAGGCCGACCTGATCATCCTCTCGGGCCGGGTCTCGATCAAGATGGCGCCGGTCGTCCGCCGCCTCTACGACCAGATGCTGGAGCCGAAGTGGGCGATCTCGATGGGCGCCTGCTCCTCCTCCGGCGGCATGTTCTCCAACTACGCCGTGGTCCAGGGCGCCGACAAGTTCATGCCGATCGACCTCCACGTCCCCGGCTGCCCGCCGCGACCGGAGGCGGTCCTCTATGGCTTCACCAAGCTGCAGCGCAAGATCCAGGGCAATCCGGACCAGGGTTGGCGCCAGCGCTACAACGCCGCCGGCACCGAGGAGTGGGCGCGCGGCGGTCCCGCCAGCAGGCCCAGCCCCGAAGCCGCGGCCGCCTACGAAGAAGCACGAGAGCTGAGCCTTGCCTGACGCCCCCGGACTGGAGCTGATCCGGGGGGAAATCGAGCGCGACCGCCCCGGAGCCGTCCTCGCCACCTCCTTCGACCGCGCCCAGCCGGCGCTGATCGTCGACCCCGCCCAGGTGATCGACGTCCTCACCTGGCTGCGCGACACCCCGGGCCAGCGCTACACGTTTCTCTCCAGCCTCCATGTAGCTGACTACCTACCGGCTAACCCCCGCTTCGGAGTCCACTATGAGCTACTCAATCGCGACCGGGTAGAGCGCATCCGAGTCAAAGCGATGCTCGCCGACCCAGCGGGCGACGCCCTGCCGGAGATCGACTCTTGTGTCGAGTTGTTTCCGACGGCCAACTTCCAAGAGCGGGAAGTGTTCGATTTCTTTGGGATTCACTTTCGAGGCCACCCCGACCTGACCCGCATCCTGCTCCCCGACGACTACGTCGGCTGGCCGCAACGCCGCGACTTCCCGGTCGGCGGCGAGCCCGTCACCTTCACCTACAACGAGCGCAACTATGGCTGACCGCATCCTGACCGAGGATCGCGTCGAAGAGCTGATGACGGTCAACATCGGCCCGCACCACCCCGCCACCCACGGCGTGCTGCGGCTGGTCGTCGACCTCGAAGGGGAGGTCGTGCGCGACCTGCGACCGGTGATCGGCTACGTCCACACCGGGATCGAAAAGTCCTGCGAGGACAAGAGCTACTGGAAGGTCATCCCCTTCGTCGAGCGCATGGACTACGTCTCCTACTTCTTCCAGATGGAGGCCTACTGCGGCGCCGTCGAGCGGCTGGTCGGGCTGGAGATCCCGCCGCGGGCGAAGTACCTGCGGACGCTCTTCCTCGAGCTCAACCGGATCCACTCGCACCTGGTCTGGCTGGGGACGACGGCGCTCGACCTCGGCGCGATCTCGATGCTCTGGTACTGCTTCCGCGAGCGCGACCGCATCCTCGACCTGTTCGAAATGGCGACCGGGCAGCGGATGCACACGCGCTACTTCCAGGTCGGCGGCGTGATCGAGGACATCCCGCTCGGCTTCGAGGCCAAGTGCCGCTCCTTCGCGGAAGACATGCCGGTGCGGGTCGGCCAGTACGAAGCGCTGCTGGACCGCAACGAGGTCTTCCTGCAGCGGACCAAAGGCGTCGGCATCGTCTCCCGCGAGCGGCTGCTGGAGCTGGGCGTGACCGGGCCGCTGCTGCGCGCCGCCGGCGAGCCCTGGGACCTGCGCAAGACCTTCGACTACCTCGCCTACCCGGAGATGGAGTTCAAGATCCCGGTCGGGACGGTCGGCGACAACTACGACCGCTACCGGGTGCGGGTGGCGGAGATGGTCGAGTCGGCGCGGATCGTCGAGCAGTGCCTCGACGCGCTGCCCGAGGGCCCCTTCATCGCCGACGACCGCAAGTACGTGCTGCCGCCGCGCTCGGAGCTCTCGACCTCGATGGAGTCCCTGATCCACCACTTCAAGCTGGTCACCGAGGGCTTCCGGGTCGACCCCGGCGAGGTCTACTACGCGATCGAGTCCCCGCGCGGGGAGCTCGGCTGCTTCGTCCTCGCCGACGGCTCCTCCAAGCCCTCGCGGGTCCACTTCCGCGACCCCTCCTTCGTCAACCTGCAGGCCTTCAAGGACATGGCGCTCGACAGCTACGTCGCCGACATGATCTGCAGCCTCGGCATGCTCGACCCGATCCTCGGGGGTGTCGACCGATGAGCCCCGTCGACGGCGCCGGCGCCAGCAATCCCAACCTCCCGGTCGATGTGGCGGTGACCGAGGGCCGGGTTCCAGATCGGTCCTCAGAGGGGATTCCCGAGATCCACGAAGTCGGTTGTCCTCCCGAGCTGCGCGAGCGGATCGAGCTGCTGATGTCGCGCTACCCCGACCGCCACTCGGCCTCGATCCCGGCCCTCTGGGCGGTGCAGGAGCGCTATGGATGGTGCACCCCGGAGGGGATCCGCCAGGCCGCCGCGGTGATGCGCGTGACCCCGGGCTACCTGGAGTCGGTCGCCAGCTTCTACGACCTCCTGCACACCGAGGCGGTCGGCAGCCACCGGATCGAGGTCTGCACCAACATCAGCTGCTGGATGCGCGGTGGCGACGAGCTGCTCGATGCCTTCAAGGCGGCCGCCGAGGGCGAGGACGACCTCTTCGTCACCGGCTTCGAGTGCCTAGGCGCCTGCGACATCGCCCCGATGGCCTCGATCGACCAGCGCTACTACGGCCCGCTCGAGGCCGCGGAGGCAGGCGAGGCAATCGGCCAGCTCAAGGCCGGCGAGCCCGTCCTCCCCACCAAGGCCCTGGCCGAGCGGCCGCTGGCGGGTGACACCGATGCCTGACCCGCGCGAGACCCGCGTGCTGCTGGAGTGCGCCGAGGACCCGGCGCTGCGGACGCTCGAGGGGTACAAGCGGCTGGTCGGCGGCTACGCGACGCAGGAGAAGGCCTACCGGGAGATGGAGCAGGACGAGGTCCTGAAGGAGCTCGAAGACTCGGGGCTGCGCGGGCGCGGCGGTGCCGGCTTCTCGATGGGCAAAAAGGCCTCCTTCCTGCCGCGCGGGGAAATGGCCAAGTACCTCTGCTGCAACGCGGATGAGTCCGAGCCCGGCGCCTTCAAGGACCGCGAGCTGATGCAGCGCAACCCGCACCAGCTGATCGAGGGGATCGCGATCGCCGCCCTCGCCGCCGACGCCGGCCACGCCTTCATCTTCATCCGCGGCGAGTACGACCTCCAGGCCGACATCCTCGACGCCGCCGTCGCCGAAGCCTATGAGGCGGGCTACCTGGGGACGAACATCCTCGGCTGCCACCGCGACCTCGAGCTGGTCGTCCACCGCGGCGCCGGCGCCTACATCTGCGGCGAGGAGACGGCGCTGCTGGACGCGCTCGAGGGCAAGCGCGGCAACCCGCGCCTGAAGCCGCCGTTCCCGGCGGTGCAGGGCCTCTACGGCGGGCCGACCCTGATCAACAACGTCGAGACGCTCTCCAACGTGCCGCGGATCGTCGCCAGGGGCGCGGACTGGTTCAAGGGCTTCGGCACCGAGCGCTCGCCGGGGACCAAGGTCGTCTCGATCTCCGGCGGCGTGCGGCGCCCCGGCAACTACGAGGTCGAGCTGGGGATCCCGACCCGGGAGCTGATCTTCGGCCTCGCCGGCGGCCCCGAGCCCGGTCACGAGATCAAGGCCTTCTACCCGGGCGGCTCCTCCTCGCCGGTCCTCACCGCCGAGGAGGGCATGGACCTCCCCTACAGCTTCGAGGCGATGGCCGAGGCGGGCTCGATGCTCGGCTCCGGCTCGATCATCGTCGCCGACGACCGCGTCTCGATCCCACACATGGCGCTGCGCACGGCGCGCTTCTACCACCACGAGTCCTGCGGCAAGTGCACCCCCTGCCGCGAGGGCACCAACTGGACGGTGAAGATGCTGGAGCGGGTCGTCCGCGGCGAGGCGACGCCGATGGACCTCGACATCATCAGCTCGGTCCAGGAGAACATCATGGGCCACTGCCTCTGCGTGCTCGGCGACTCGATGGCGATGCCGGTCAGCGCCATGGTCCGCAAGTTCCGCCCCGAGTTCGAGGCAGTGATCGCGGGCGCTGCCGGGGGGATCGACCCGCACGCCGTGGTCGAGGGGCCGGCCGAGACCCTGGGGGCATCGGTATGAGCGAGCCGCGCCAGATCACGCTGACGATCGACGGCCGCGAGATCGTCGCCAGCGAGGGGCAGATGCTGCACGACGCCGCCCGCGAGGGCGACGTCGAGATCCCGGTCTTCTGTTACGAGCCCAAGCTCGGCGAGCCGGTCGGCGCCTGCCGCATGTGCCTGGTCGAGATCGAGGGGATCCCGAAACTGCAGACCTCCTGCTCGACCCCGGTGCGCGAGGGGATGGTCGTCCACACCCGCACCGAGCAGGTCAAGCACGCGCAGAGCGCGGTGGTCGAGTTCCTGCTCGTCAACCACCCGCTCGACTGCCCCGTCTGCGACAAGGGCGGCGAGTGCCCGCTGCAGGACATCACGCAGGGCTGGGGCCCGGGCAAAAGCCGCGTGATCGACGAAAAGCGCCACTTCCAGAAGCCGATCGAACTCTCGCCGCTGGTCGCGATCGACCGCGAGCGCTGCATCCTCTGCTACCGCTGCGTGCGCTTCAGCCAGGAGGTCTCCGAAGACGCCGAGCTGCAGCTGCTGGAGCGCGGCGACCGCACCTTCGTCGGCACCTTCGACGACCGCCCCTACGTGGCCCCGTTCCACGGCAACATCACCGAGCTCTGCCCGGTCGGCGCCCTGACCAACTACACCTACCGCTTCCGCGCCCGGCCCTGGGACATCGAGCAGGCCGGCTCGGTCTGCACGCTCTGCCCGAGCCAGTGCAACGTCAGCTTCACCGTCCGCGACGAGAAGGTGAAACGGGTGCTGGGACGCGACAACGCCGAGGTCGACGACGGCTGGCTCTGCGACCGCGGCCGCTACGGCTTCGAGATGTTCGCCGACGCGAAGCGGGTAGACGGTCCGCGGCTCAAAGGCGGGGCGGCGACGAGCTGGGACGAGGCGATCGAGGCAGCGGCGCTGGGTCTGCTGCGAGCCGGCGAGGGCAAGGTCGCGGCGATCGTCGGCGACGCCTCCAACGAGGAGGGCTACCTGGTCCAGCGGCTGCTGCGCGAGGCGCTCGGCTCGCCGCACGTCGACTCCCGTCCCTCCCGCGGCCCCGGCCGCGAGGCGCTGGTCCGGCTCGCCCAGCCCAATCTCTCGGCGCGGGTCCGCGACATCGACGAGGCCGACGTGATCCTCGTCCTCGGCACCGACCCCCTGCACAGCTCGCCGATCCTCGACCTCCGCATCCGCAAGGCGATCCGCCGCAACGGCGCCCGGCTGGCGGTCGCGACCGAGCGCCCGACCCCGCTCGACGGCGGCGCCGAGGCGATCGCCCGCTACGCCCCCGGCGAGGCCAGCGCAGCTTCCTCTCCGAGCTGGTCGCGGCGCTGACCGCGGCCGGTCCCCCTCCGAACGCGCCTCCGGCGCTGAGTGTTCGGAGGGGGACCGGCCGCGGTCGCCGAGGCACTGCGGCCGCCGGCTGAGAGCGTCGTCATCGTCTGGGGGGAGCGGATCGGTCGGGAGCTGGGGGCGATCGATGCGCTGCTCGGGGTCACCAAGGCGCTCGACCTCGCCGGCACCGAGGGCTCCGGCCTGCTGGAGATCCCCGACTTCGCCAACGCCCGCGGCCTGCGCGAGGCCGGCTGCCTCCCCGACGCCGGCCCGGGCCTCGCGAGAGGTCAGTCCGTCGGCAAGGCGACCGAGGAGATCCGCGCGGCGCTGGAGTCGGGCGAGCTCAAGGGGCTCGTCCTCTTCGGGGTCGACCCGCTGCGTGACTTCCCCGACACCACGGCCTGGGAGGCCGCGATTACCGCCGCCGACTTCGTCGTCTGCTTCTCGATGCACGAGAACGCGACCAGCGCCAAGGCCGACGTCCTCTTCCCGCTCGAGACCCACGCCGAGAAAGACGGCACCGTCACCCACCCCGACGGCCGCCTCCAACGCGTCCGCCCCTCCGCCTGCCGCCCCGGAGACATCCTCCCCAACATCCAGGTCCTAGCCACCCTCTCCTCCGCCCTCGGCCTAGACACCGGCATCGACTCCCAACCCTCAGCCTTCGCAGCTTTGACCCAAGCGGTCCCCTTCTACGGCTCCATCGACGACGCATCCATCGGCGGCCGCGGCATCCGCTGGCAAGACACTCCGGCCTCCGCGAATCTGCCCGAAGTCGGGGAGGGCGCCGGTGCACCCTCCGAACGTCTTGCGCCGCTGGCCCAGCCGGAATCTCGGACGGCAGCCAGCGACCCAGCCAGGCAGGCGAGTGAGGAGGGTGCACCGGCGCCCTCCCTCGCCCTCGGCACCTACCGCGACCTCTGGGCCGGCCCCATCACCGAGCTGAACCCGCCCCTCAAGTTCCTGACCCCCCAGCAGCGCCTCGAGATCTCCCTCGCCGACGCCGAGCGCCTCGACCTCAGCAACGGCGACAAGGTCCGCGTCGGCCAGAACGGTGCCAGCGTCGAGGCCACGGTCGCGATCCGCGAACGCGTCGCGGAGGGTGTGTGTTTCCTCGCCGAGGGCACCGCCGACGGCAACGCCAACGCCCTCCTCAACGGCGGCCCCGTCAGCGTCGAGATCGTCAAGGTCGGCGCCTGATGCCCGCCCTCCCCCTCGCCGACGTCAACTTCGTCGAAGCGACCTGGATCATGGTCGTCAAGTCGCTGGTGATCTTCGCCGTCATCTTCGGCATCCTGCCGATCCTCACCGTGGTCGAGCGCAAACTGATCGGCCGCTTCCAGCATCGCTACGGCCCCAACCGCGTCGGCCCCTTCGGGCTCATGCAGCCGCTTGCCGACGTCGGCAAGCTGATCTCCAAGGAGTCGTTCCGGCCGCAGAACGCGGTCTCGACCCTGTTCATCCTCGGACCGCTGCTGCCGGTCCTCTCCGGCGTCCTCGCCCTCGCCATCCTGCCCTGGGGCAACGTCCAGGACGGTGTCGGGCTCTACGGGATCGACGTCCCGATCGGCGTCCTCTACTTCTTCGCCGTCGGCTCGATCGCCTTCTACGGCCTGGTCCTCGGCGGCTGGTCCTCGGGCTCGAAATACAGCCTGCTCGGCGCCATGCGCTCGGCCGCGCAGCTGATCTCCTACGAGGTCTCGATGGGCCTGGCCCTGCTCGGCGTGATCATGATGTCCGGCTCGCTCTCGCTGGTCGACATCGTCGAGGCCCAGGGCAAGGTCTGGTTCATCGTCCCCCAGATCGTCGGCTTCCTGATCTTCATGCTGGCCGGCTTCGCCGAGACCAACCGCACCCCGTTCGACATGCCCGAGGCCGACGCCGAGCTGGTCCAGGGCTTCATGACCGAGTACGGCGGCATGCGCTTCGGCTCCTTTCTCCTGGTCGAATACATGGAGATCCTGGTCGTCTCCGGGATCGCCGCGGCGATGTTCCTCGGCGGCTGGATGGGTCCTGGCCCGAGCTTCCTCGACCCGATCTGGATGCTGGCGAAGATGTTCGTCCTCGTCTTCCTCTTCATCTGGATCAGGGCGACGCTCCCGCGGCTGCGATATGACCAGCTGATGAGCCTCGGCTGGAAAGTCCTGCTGCCCCTCGCGACCCTCAACGTCCTCGTCACCGCGATCCTGGTGGTGGTACGTGAGCGACGCGCAACGGCTTCGATACCCAAGAGCGCGCCTTACCTCGACTCGATCGAGGTCGTGCAGGTCCAGCGCGGCCCCGAGCCGGGCGGCGTCGGCGGCGCCTACCGCGCCTTCGGCGAGACCCTGCGCGGACTGAAGACGACGATGGCGCGCCTGATCGAGGGCCCCCTCACGATCGAGTACCCGGAGGAGAAGACCCCCGTCTACCCGCGCTTCCGCGGCCGCCACAAGCTGCACAAGTTCGAGGACACCGGGCTGGAGAAATGCGTCGGCTGCTCGCTCTGCGCCGCCGCCTGCCCGGCCGACTGCATCCGCGTCGTCGCGGCGGAGAACATCCCCGGCGAGCGGGTCTCCGCCGGCGAGCGCTTCGCCGCCGTCTACGAGATCAACCTCAGCCGCTGCATCTTCTGCGGCTACTGCGAGATCGCCTGTCCCTTCGACGCGATCACGATGGGCCACGACTACGAGATGGCCGACTACGACCGCAGCAATCTCATCTTCACCAAGGAGATGCTGCTGGCCGAGTCGGTCGAGCGCACCCCGCTCAAAAGCGAGGGCGAATAGATGGAAGCGGTGCTCTTCTTCTTCGCCGCGATCGGCGCGCTCGGTGGCGCCATCGGCGTCGTCGCGATGCGCAACCCCTTCTACAGCGTGCTGGCGCTGATCGTCCACCTCTTCTCGCTGGCGGTGCTGTTCCTGCTGCTGACCTCGGCCTTCGTCGCCGCCGCCCAGGTGGTCGTCTACGCCGGCGCCGTGATGGTCCTCTACATCTTCGTCGTCGCCTACGTCGGCGGCGGTGGCGAGTCGGCCTGGGAGCCGATCCCCGGCCAGCGCTTCCTGGCGCCGGCGCTGGCGATCGCCCTCTTCGTCGAGCTCTCGATCGCCGTCCTCTCCTCCGCCCTGCTCGCCCTCGGCACCCACGGCCCCGACGTCCCGGCCGGCTTCGGCGACCCCGCCGCGATCGGCCGCCTCCTGCTCGAAAAGTTCCTGGTCCCCTTCGAGGCTTCTTCCATCCTGCTGCTGCTCGCGGCCGTCGGAGCAATAGTCCTGGCGGGCCGCCGCCGCGACGGGGAGGGCGAGGGGGTCCCCGGACACTCAGCGCCGAAGGCGCGTCCGGGGACCCCCTCGCCCTCCCCGCCCCCGGGAGCCCCCTCATGAACATCGAGTGGTACATCGTCCTCTCCGCCCTGCTCTTCACCACCGGCGCCGTCGGCATCCTCGTCAGGCGCAGCCCGATGGTGATCCTGCTCTGCCTCGAGCTGATGCTCAACGCCGGCAACCTCGCCCTGGTCGCCTTCAGCCGCATGGTCGGCAACCAGCAGGGGCAGGTGTTCGCGATCGTGGTGATGGTGGTCGCCGCCTGTGAGGTCGTCGTCGGGCTCGGCCTGATCGTCGCCCTCTTCCGCCGCAAGCTGCCGCTCAACGTCGACGACCTGCGGGAGCTGCGCGGATGACCGCCACCAGCTGGGCCTGGCTCGTCCTGCTGCTGCCGCTGCTCGGCTCGATCTTCATCGGGCTCGGCTTCAAGGTGCTGCCGGCGAAGGTCGCCGGCATCGTCGGCACAGCCGCGATCGGCATCGCCTTCCTCTGCGGGATCGGCGCCCTGCTCTCCCTGCTGGGCGAAGACGCCGAGGCGCGCCACCACGCCTCCTCGCTCTGGGACTACGCCAGCGTCGCCGGGCTCGACATCAAGCTCGGCATCTACGTCGACCCGCTCTCGGTCTTCATGGTCCTCGTCGTCACCGGCGTCTCGACCCTGATCCACCTCTACTCCTTCGGCTACATGCAGTCCGACGAGGGCTACCACCGCTTCTTCAGCTACCTCAACTTCTTCGTCTTCTCGATGCTGCTGCTGGTCCTCGCCGGCAACTTCGTCCTCCTCATCGTCGGCTGGGCCTTCGTCGGCTTCGCCTCCTACGCGTTGATCAGCTTCTGGTACCGGCGGACGACGGCGACGCGGGCGGGAATGAAGGCCTTCGTGATCAACGTCGTCGGCGACATCGGCCTCGTCCTCGCCGCCTTCCTGATCTTCCGCGAACTGGGGACCTTCGACTACGGCGAGGTCTTCGCCAAGGCGCCAACCGTGTTCCACAGCAACCAGTGGTCGGTCACCGCGATCTGCCTGCTGCTCCTGGTCGGTGCCTTCGCCAAGTCGGCGCAGCTGCCCTTCCACACCTGGCTGCCGGACGCGATGGAGGGCCCGACCCCGGTCTCCTCGCTGATCCACGCGGCGACGATGGTCACCGCCGGCGTCTACCTGATCGCCCGCACCCACGTCCTCTTCGTGCTGGCCCCGACCGCCGCCGACATCGCCGCCTTCGTCGGCCTGGCGACGCTGCTGGTCGCCGGCACGATCGCGATCGCCCAGACCGACCTGAAGCGGGTGATCGCCTACTCGACGATGAGCCAGATCGGCTACATGATCATGGGCGTCTCGATCGGCGCCTACGCGCAGGGGCTCTTCCACCTGATGACCCACGCCTTCTTCAAGGCGCTGCTGTTCATGGCCGCCGGCTCCTTCATCTCGATGATGGCCAACCGCCAGGACATCGACCGCATGAGCGGCCTCTGGAAGGCGATGCGCTTCACCTCGATCCTCTTCCTCGTCGGCGGCCTCGCCCTCGCCGCCTTCCCGCTCACCTCGGGCTTCTTCTCCAAGGACTCGATCCTCGCCTACGCCGAGGCCCGCGGCGGGATGTATTTCTGGATGGCGATCGGCGGCTACGTCGGCGCCTTCCTGACCGCGATCTACACCTTCCGCCTCGTCTTCCGGATCCTTCCCGGCGCGCCCTGCAAGGAGGCGGCGGAGCTGATCGAGACCGGCCACCTCTACCACGGGCCGCCGATCAACCCGGCGACCGAAGAAGAGGAGGACACCGACGTCGGCTTCCCCGGCGCCCACCACCACATCGCCGAGCAGTCGAAGCCGATGGCGGTGGCGATGGCGGTGCTCGGATTCGGCGCCCTCTTCGCCGGCCTGATCCAGGTCCCCGGCGTCGACAACGTCCTCTTCGGTTTCCTCGACCCGGTCTTCGCCAACTCACCGCTGAGCGAGATCCACCCGAGCGTCGGCGCCGAGTGGCGCGGCCTGGCGATCGGCGGCGCGATCTCGATCCTCGGCATCGCCGCCGCCTGGGTGCTCTGGGTGGCGCGGCCGCAGCTGCCCGCACTGTTCCGCCGGCGCCTGCGCCCGGTCTACCTGCTCTGCCTCAACAAGTGGTACTTCGACGAGCTGATCGACATCCTCGTCGTGCGCCCGGCGCTGGCGGTCGGCCGCTTCGCCAACAGCGTCTTCGAGCGCTTCGTCGTCGACGGCATCGTCAGCGGCACCGAGGACGTGGTCGGCAGCACCGGCCGCGTCGTCCGCACCGTCCAGAACGGCTTCGTCCGCAGCTACGCGCTGCTGCTGGTCGCCGGCTTCGCCGGGCTCGCCCTCTACTTCCTGCTGGCAGCTGATGATCAACTCTCTGCTCTGGACGCCGCTGGCCTTCGGCATCGTCGGCCTCTTCCTGCCGAAGCGGGGACCGGCTGGTGGGCGACGTTGGGCGCCGTCGTCACCCTCGGGATCGCGATCTCGCTGGCGCTCGGCTTCGACTCCGGCAACTCCGGCCTGCAGTACAGCGTCGACACCCCCTGGATCTCCGGGCTCGGCGTCGACTACAGCCTCGGCATCGACGGCCTCAACCTCTTCCTGATCCTGCTGACCGCAGTGCTCTGGATCGGCGGCATCGCCTTCGCCGCCTTCCGCGAGCAGGAGCGCCCGCGGCTCTTCTTCTTCCTGATGCTGGTCGCGCGAGACCGCGACGCTCGGCTCGTTCCTGGCTCAGGACCTGCTGCTCTTCGTCCTCTTCTTCGACTTCATGCTGGTCCCGTTCTACTTCCTCTTCGGCTCCTGGGGGAGCGACCGCGAGGGCGGGCCGACGGCGGCCGCGGCGACGCTGAAGATGATGATCTTCACCCTCGTCGGCTCGCTGCTGATGCTGGTCGGGGCGATCGCGGCGGCGATCATCTCCGCCGATGGCGGACACCTCACCTTCTCGATCGCGGCGATCCAGCACCAGGGCCTCGACGTCGGCAGCCAGCGCTGGATCTTCTGGTTCTTCGCCGCCGCCTTCCTGGTCAAGATGCCCGCCTTTCTCCTGCACGGGTGGATGCCGGACGCCTACCGGGCGGCGCCGCTGCCGGTCCTCGTCGTCTTCTCGGGCGTGCTGGCCAAGGTCGGGGCCTACGGCTTCCTGCGGGTGGTGCTGCCGCTCTTCCCCGCCGCCACGATCGAGTTCCAGGAGGTGGTCTTGGTGATCGCCCTGGCCTCGATCCTCTACGGCTCGGTGATGGCCTTCACCCAGACCAACATGCGGCTTATCGCCGGCTACTCCTCGGTCGCCCAGCTCGGCTTCATCACGGCCGGCATCTTCGCGCTGCGAGCCGACGGGGCCGACGGGGCGATCCTGCAGATGGTCAACCACGGCCTCGTGGTGGCGCCACTGTTCATCATCATCGCGATCCTGGTCGAGCGGACCGGGACCGAGGACATCCGCGAGGTCGGCGGGATGGCGCTGCGGGCGCCGGTGCTGGCGGCGCTCTTCCTCGTCGTCGCCCTGGCCACCCTGGCGATCCCGGGCTCGGCCAACTTCATCGGCGAGTTCTACATCCTCAACGGCCTCTTCCAGGCGAAGATCGTCTTCGCCTTCGTCGCCATAACGGGCGTCGCGATGTCGGCCTACTACGCGCTGCGCCTCTACCAGCACGCGATGCACAACCGTAAGCCGGACGGGATCGCCTCGCGTGAGATCGGCTGGCGCGACGGCGTCGTCCTGGCCCCGCTGGTCCTCTGCATCCTCGGCCTCGCCCTCTACCCGCAGCTGATCCTCCACCGCACCGCCCCGACCGTGCAGCAGACCGTCGCCGGCGTCACCCGCGGCTCCGCCCCCGAAGCCCAACTGGCAGCAGGGGCCGACGGGCCGAATCGCCGTACAGCGTGGGAATAGGCTCCATCGAGCCGGGGGGAACCGATGAACTTTCACGATCCCGTCATCGACTACGCCGGCGATCTCGCCGGTTATCGCGCTGACGGTCGGGCTCTGCGCGGTGCTCTCTCGCGCCGTCTTCAAGCCGCTGCAAACGGAGCGCGCGCCGGCTGCTGACGATGCTCACCTGGCGGCGCCGCGGGGCTGCTGATCTGGCAGTGGGGGAGAAGAAGAGCCTGGTCACCGGGGCGCTGCGGCTCGACGACCTGGCGATCTCGATCTCGTTGATCGCGATCCTCACCGCCGGCTTCTGCGTCCTCCTCTCGATCCGCGAGCGGCGGTCTCCGAAGCGGGCAGCGGCGAGTACCACGCGCTCCTGCTCGGCTCGGTGCTGGGGATGGTGCTGCTGGCCCAGGCGCAGAACCTGGTCACCTTCTTCGTCGCGATCGAGACCCTCTCGATCCCGCTCTACATCCTCTGCGCCACCAACCTGCGCCGCGAGGGCTCGCTCGAGTCGGGGCTGGAGTACCTGATCGTCGGCTCGCTCGGCTCGGCGACGCTGCTCTACGGGATGGCCTTCCTCTACGGCGGCACCGGCTCGACCGGGTTCGAGGGGATCGCGACCGGGATCGTCCACAACGGCGCGCTCGGCGACCCGCTGGTCCTGATCGGGATCGCGATGTGCGCGGTCGGGCTCGCCTTCAAGACCTCGATCGCCCCCTTCCACCAGTGGACCCCCGACGTCTACGAGGGAGCGCCCACACCGATCACCAGCTTCATGGCGGTCGCGACCAAGGCCGCGGCCTTCGCCGTCTTCCTGCGCTTCTTCGACGTCGCCCTCGGCCCGCAGGTGGACGACTGGGCACCGGCCCTGGCGGTGCTGGCGGCGATCTCGATCGTGGTCGGCAACGTCGGCGCCCTCGGCCAGGACTCGCTGAAGCGGATGCTCGGCTACTCCGGCGTCGCCCAGGCCGGCTACATGCTCGGCGGCATCGTCGTCGCCTCCGAGGCCGGGGTCAGCTCGCTGGTCTTCTACCTCGCCGGCTATGCCTTCATGAACCTCGCCGCCTTCGCCGTCGTCGTCGCCCGCGAGCGCGAAACGCCCTACGGCGACTCGATCCGCTCGGTCCAGGGCCTGGGCGCGGAGCGGCCGCTGCTGGCCTGGCCGCTGACGATCGCGATGCTGGCGCTGGCCGGGCTGCCGGCGACGGTCGGCTTCATCGGCAAGCTCTACCTGATCGAGGCGCTGGTCGAAGGCGACTACACCTGGCTCGCCGTCTTCATCGCGGTCGGGACGATGATCTCGCTCGCCTACTACCTGCGGGTGGTGGCGGCGATGTGGATGCGGCCCGACAGCGCCGGCGCCCCCGGCGCCAGCCCGGCGATCGCCGGCGCCGCGCCCGAAGCCGACCCGGTCGACCCCGAGGCCGGCCGCCGCTGGTACCTGGTCGGCCCGGCCCTGCTGGCCGGCGGCGGCGACGGTCTTCTTCGGCATCGTCCCCCAGCCCCTGGTCGAGTTCGCCGCCCGCGCCGGCGCCTCGCTCTTCGCTGACCGCCAAACTGCTCAAATTCCCCGCCGGTGGACCGGAAATTTGATGCAGTTCGACTGAGGGCCGCGCTATCGGCGTCCTTCTAACCACCCTCGCGATCGTCATCGCGGTCGGCGTCGGCGTCTGGTCGGAGCGCCGCTGGCCGCTCGGGGCGGCGAACGCCGCGCGCAAAGCGCTGCTGATCCTGCTCTACGCACTGCTGCCGCCGGTCATCTTCTTCAACCTGGCGAAGGCCGAAATCGACCTCTCGCACGCGGTCGGAATCGGCTGGCGCTGGTCGCCGTCTCGCTGACCGGCGTCTTCACCTGGTGGATGGCCAGCCGGGTGCTGCGGCTGGCGCGACACCAGACCGGCGCCGTCGTCTGCGCCGTGCTCAGCGTCAACACCGGCTACCTCGGCTACCCGCTGACGGTGGCGCTGCTGGGTCGCGGCGAGCTCTCGACCGCGGTGCTCTACGACGTGCTCGTCACCGGCCCCTCGCTGCTGCTCGGCGCATTCGCGGTGGGAGCGGCCTTCGGGACCAAAGCCGGCGAAACCCCCGCGACCGGGTGCGTGCCTTCTTCACCCGCAACCCGCCGCTCTACGCGGCGATCGCCGGACTGCTGGCGCCCAGCGCGCTGGCGCCGCAGATCCTGGTCGACGCCTCGCAGGCGCTGATCGTCGCGATCCTGCCGATCGGCTTCTTCGCCGTCGGCGCCACCCTGGCGGAGGGAGCCGAGCATGGCGAGCTGCCGCTGCCGCCGCCGCTGACCAGGCCGGTGCTCCTGGCCCTGGTGGCGCGACTGGCGATCGTGCCCGCGCTGCTGATGCTGCTGGCGGCGCCGCTGATCGAGCTGCCCGCCGCCTACCGGCTGATGTCGGCGATGCCGACCGGCCTCAACGCGATGGTCGTCTCCCACGCCTATGGGCTCGACAACCGGATCGTCGCCGAGGCGGTCACCTGGTCGACGGCGATCGTGATCGTCGCCGCGCTCGTCTCGCTGCTGTTCTGAGCTGCCCTCCTATCCTGGGAGGATGCTCCAGCACGTGACGCTCGAGGTGACGCCGGGCGAGATCGAGCGCTCGCTCGAGTTCTGGGCTCTGCTCGGCTTCCGCCGGGTCGAGTCGCCGCCGACACTGGCAGGGACCTTCACCTGGCTCGAACGCGAGGGCACCCAGATCCACCTGGAACGAACCAGTCCCCCACCGTCCCCCCGCGCGGCCACACCGCGGTCGTGGTCGCGGACTTCGAGCCGACCGTCGAGAGCCTGCGGGTGCACGGCTTCGAGGTCGCCGCCGGCCGCGAGCACTGGGGCGCGGCCCGGGCCAAGGCGACCGCCCCCGGCGGCCACCTGGTCGAGCTGATGGCCGCGCCGCCGCGGCCACGGGGCTAGTCGACCAGAGCCATGCAGTCCACCTTCAGCGCGGTCGGTGACCGCTGCTGTCGGGCAGCGGGATGACGCCGATCCCGAGCTTCCCGGCGATCTCGATCACGCCGCGATCCGAGCTCGCGATCTCGTCTCCCGGACCGGCCATGGCGAGCAGGACGCAGTCCGCGAGCGAGAGAGCCGCCGTCTTGCGGCGGTAGTGGGCAGCGCGGATCTCCCCGGCTCGCCAGGCGACTCGCGAATCGAGCTCGAGGACGGACACCGCCTCGTCGATGAGCGGGCCGAGCTGCTCCGCCACCTCCTCCGGCGAGGAGCCCCAGCGGCGCATGAGCTTGTCGACGACCTCAGCCAAGCACGACGACGGCATCGCGCAGTTGCCCCTGTGCAGGAGCGACGCCACCTCCTCCTCGGCCGGCTGCGCGCGCAGGAGCGCGAGCAGGGCGCTGGCATCGAGCAGGGTCAGCGGCCGCCTTCCGCGCGGAACTTCTCCTCCTCGATTTCGGCTTCTTCTTCGCGGTCGAGCTTGCGAGCCTCGTCCACGGTGGGACCTGGAAGGTGAGCGAAAGCGCCGCGGGCGGCCTCGATCGGGTCCTCGGGGGCCGGGCGCAGGATCAGGTGGTCGCCGCGGTCGTCGGCCACCACGACCCGCGTCTTCCAGCGCTGGCGCACCGCCGCCGGGACCGAGACCTGGCCTCCCGCTGAAATCTTGAGCCTCTTCATGGGCATGAGAATAGACCATGAATCACCGGGGCGGCTCGATGCGCATCCCGCCGACGTAGCTGCGGCCCGGCGTCGCCTGGCAGCCGTAGTCGCCGGGAGGGCTCGCGTAGAGGAGGCCGATGCAGGCGCCGATCGCGCGCTGGCCGTAGGCATTGGGATGGAGCGATTCGCGGCTGGAGCCCTGGACGAAGGCGAGCCGCCGGACCCACTCGGAGTTCGCGGGCGACGGTCCCTCCGAGCCCACTCGGCGCGAGCGCCTGTCGCAGACCTGGTGGCCGTCGAGGGCGAGGCGGAGGTCGAGGAACTCCGCCCCGACCATGGCCGCCGCGCGACGCATCGCGCCGTCGATCGAGCCGACGCCGACGCCGGCGGCCCAGTCGGCGTCCGCGTTCCAGACCGGACAGCCGCCCGCGTTGAGCCGGCTCCAGCCCTCCTCGGGGTAGCGGATCCGACGACCGGGAGGGAACGGCGACGCGTAGCCCATCGTCACCAGGCGGTAATCCGAGCGCCGGTAGCCCGCGGCGGCCATCGCCTCGCGGATGCCACGCAAAGCCCTCGCCAGCCGCCGCTCCATCCGCGGCAGGGCCGCCTCGATATCCGCCTGAGCCCCGTCGCGACAGAGGACCGGGTCGTCCTCGGAGCTGCGAGCCCAGTCCAGCGCACACCCGGCCACCAGCCCTCCGAAGCCGACGTCGTTGGCGCCGACCGTGAGGACGATCATCCGCACGTCGGGCGCCGGGCCAGAACGGCCAGCTGGTCCGTCTGCGGCGGCTCGCCGAAGTGCCCCTGCCCGCCCGCGGACGCCGCCAGGACGTTCGCGACCCGCGCCCCCGAGCAGGCGAGGTCGACCTTCTCCGCGACCGTCACCGGGGCGCTGCGGATCGGCGCCACGTCGGAGCGATGGCACTCGTTCGCCGCGGAGGATCCGTAGATCCGCACCGGGTCGTACTCGCAGAGCCAGCCGTCGCAACCGAACGCGGCCCGATCAGTCCCCGACCGGGTGCCAAGCGGTTCCGAACCGTTCCCCAGCCAACGCCCGCCCTCGCCGGAGATGAAGCTGTCGCCGAGGGAGACGATCGCCCCCCGCTCCGACCGGGGGCCCGCGGCGGCGGTCGGAGCCATCCAGATCCCGGCGCCCACCGCGAGCAGCGCCCCGATCAGCCCGACACCGACCCGCAGCAACGTCAGATCGTCCGGCCGCTCGTCCACCCACGCATTTCTCATCGCCTCCATGATGGCCTCACCGTAGACAGAAAGTTGCGACGCGTTAGCCCTCGAACGTGACAAATCCGTGCCAACTCGCGCGCCAAAGACAGGAAGCGATGAGGGCGAGGGCCAGGGTCTGGCGCGCCGACTACGATGCCCCGGTGCGCTATCCGGTCGAGCAGTTCACCGCGGAGGAGCGAGCGCTCCTCGCTCCCCACTTCACCAACCTCGACCGGCCCGTGTTCGGCCTCGTGAACTTGCCGGAGACCGTCAAGGGCGCGCTTTTTGCCCGCTATTCACGCTATTCCGGGACGGTGAGGCGCCTCTACCTGGAGGAGTTCGCCACCGATGCCCCCGCCGGCGGGCGGCCCTTCGACGACGAGGAGGGAACCCGGGCGGCGCAGCTGTACGAGCGCATCTTCGTCGGCTACGGCGACGACTCGATCGCCCAGGTCGGCGGCGCCCACATCGCCTGCGAGTGGGTCTCCAACGTGCTCACCAAGCTGCTCCAGCGCGGCCGCCTCGCCGCCTACCTGGAGCAGTCGACCCGCTACATCCCCTACGACAAGCCGCTGCCGGACGGCGGCTACCGCTTCTATCGCGACGAGCAGCTGGGGCCGCGGTTCGGCGCGGCGATGGAGGAGATCTTCGGCATCTACTCACGCTCGCTGACCGCGGTCGAGGCCTGGGCGGCGGAGCGCTGGCCTCGCGGGGACGGCGAACCAGAGGGGCCCTGGCAGCGCTCGATCCGGGCCAAGGCGCTGGACCTGCTGCGCGGGCTGCTGCCGGCGGCGACCCTCAGCCACGTCGGCATCTACGCCTCCGGCCAGGCCTACGAGCAGCTGATCCTGCGGCTGCTGGCCTCGCCGCTGCCGGAGGCGCGCGAGTACGGCGGCGATGATCCTGGCCGAGCTGCAGCGGGTGATGCCGAGCTTCGTCTCCCGGGTCGAGCGCCCCGACCGCGGCGGCGAGTGGATCTCCTACCTGCAGCAGCGCCGCGAGCAGACCGAGAGCTGGGTGGCGCGCCTCGGGCTGGACCGCCGCGGCAGCGGCGAGGGCACCCCCTCGGTCGAGCTGATCCATGTCGACGGCACCGAAGAGGACCTGCTCGCGTCCTGCCTGTTCGAGGCATCCGGGGCGCCGGAGGCGGAGATCCTCGCCCGCATCGACGTCCTCGACCGGACCGAGCGGGCGCAGCTGCTGGCGGCCGTCGCCGGCGAGCGGGCCAACCGCCGCCACCGCCCCGGACGCGGCTTCGAGGCCCTGCGCTACCGCTTCGAGATCGTCTCCGACTACGGCGCCTTCCGCGACCTGCAGCGCCACCGGATGCTGACCTGCCAGTGGCAACGGCTCGGCCCCGACCTCGGTGCCGGCGTCCCCGATGAGGTGGTCGAAGCCGGCGTCGGCGGCGAGTTCGAACGAGCACTGGAGGTCTCCCGCGAGGAGTACGAGCGCCTGAGCGCCGCCGGCCTCGCCGAGCAGGCGCCCTACGCGCTCAGCCTCGCCTACCGGATCCGCTACACGCTCGACCTCAACGCCCGCGAGGCGATGCACCTGATCGAGCTGCGCTCCGGCCGCGAGGGCCACCCCGGCTACCGCGCCGTCGCCCAGGCGATGCACGAGCGGATCGCCGCCATCCACCCCGGCGTCGCCGCCACGATGAGCCACGTCGACACCTCCGCCGAGCCCCGCCTGGAGCGGATCATGAGCGAGATCCGCACCCACCGCAAGCGCGCCCACGCGGCCGAGCAGACCGAGGCGCCGCCGGGGCTGAACCCACTCGGCTAGGGAGGCAGCGGCGCTAGTCGCGCTGCTTGCGCTTGCGGCGTTCGCCCTCGCCGGGACCGGCATCGCCCGGGTCCGACGGATCGAGGGGCTCGGAGCCTTCGAGGCTTTCCGCCGCTTTCTCGCCCGGCGTCGGCCAGGGGACGGCTTCTCCCGCCGCCCAGGCCGGTGGCCTGCCGCCGGGGAGCCGGCCGAGCAGGAGCAGGCCGAAGTAGATGAACCAGATCATCGTGAACTGGACCAGGAGCAGCAGGGCGGCGACGCCGAGGGCCATCCCCAGGGAGCCCCAGAAACGGGTCAGCAACCCCACTCGCATCGCGTAGAGGCAGGTGTAGAGGAGGGCGAAGGCGAGGCCGAGGCGACCGCCTAAGCCGAAGCCGATGGCGGCGCCATGGGTCGGGGCTTCGCTGATCGCGTTGGTCGCTTCCTCGTCGGCGACCTTGGTCTTCGTGCAGCGTTCGCAGCGCGGCCGCGGGGTTGGCGCCGCCGTGTTCTTCGCCGAACTCCTTCGCGCCCTTGTCCTGCTGTTCGCTGCGGCATTCCTTGTCCGCTTCCTTGGCGGTGATCCCCGGCTTGGCGGTACCGGCGACGAAGGCGTTGCCGGCGTCGTCGGTGGCGACGGCGTTGAGCACGGCCGCGGCCGAGAGGAAGAGCGGGGCGGCGATGACCAGGCCGATCAGCTGGTTGCGCACGCGGCCGCTGCGCGCGGCCGTCGCTTTGAAGAGGAAGAGCAGCGGCGCGACCAGGAAGACGAAGCCCGCCGCCTGCAGCGCCGCCGCCAGGTTGACGGAGGAGCTGTGTTCGTGGGCGGAGCGCAGCAGTTCGGCGTCGCCGTCGCCGCTGACGGCGCCGATCGCGAAGGCCGAGGCGATGACCAGGGCGACGCCGGCGAGCGTCGCCAGCCCCGCCGGCACGAACCAGCGTCCCTCCCACTCCAGAATCTCCGCCTTGTTGCGCAACCGCCTCAGCCCCTTTCGTGGAAATCGAACCGGGGCAGCGCCCAGGGAGTCGTACGCTACCGCGCATGCCCAACGCACAGCGCACCCCCGTCGTCCCGCTCGAGGCCGGTGCCGGTCCCGAGAACCCTCCCTGCCCCGCCTGCGGCGAGCCCCTCTTCGGCTGGCTCTCGCCACAGCAGGGGCTGGGCGGCCCGGTCAGCCGCTGCGAGAGCTGCGGCCTCGGGGTCGTCGGCGCCGCCACCGAGCCCGAGGAGGCGCTGCGCGAGCTCGACCGGCTGGGCGGGGAGCGGGGAACCCGGATCGCCAACCGCGCCAGCTACGCCGCCGCGCTCGGCAGCGCCGGCTGGGCCGGCCTGGAGCCCGGCGCCCGCTACTTCTTCACGGTCGAGGCGGTGCGACGCCTCATCGCCCGCCGCGACCAGGTGGTGAAGTCGAGCCGCTGGGCGCCGCTGGGCGGGCTCGCCGCGACCTGGCAGACGATGCTCAACAGCGTCACCTTCGGCCACAACGTCGCCCTGGCCGCGCTCGGCCGCGGCGAGGCCGGCGCGGCGCGGCACCGCTGGCAGCGCCGGATCGACGCCCTGGCCAGCGTCGTGCTGGCGATCCCGGCGCTGGCGATCGCGCTCCCGGTCGAGCTCGCCGGCGGCATCTTCCGCCGCGGCGCCGTGGTCTCGCTGAAGTTCGAGCTGCTTTAGCTGAGGCCTTCGCGGGCCTCTCTCACCAGAGTCACGGACTCCGGGAAGAGGACGCGGATCGCGTCGCGCACCTGCATCGCCTGCTCGTCGGCGTTGCCGGTGAGGTCGAGCTGGTTGATCGAGGCGACGGTCATCTCCACCGCCAGCTTGATCGCGTTGTCGGCCCAGGCGACCCGCTGGGAGGACTGCATCTGCTCCGAGAGCTCCTCCATACGGGCGCGGAACTCGTCGGGGTCGCCGAAGAGGTTGAAGGGGCTGCCCTCCATGCACCCATGTAAGCAGAGACGGGGCACTGTTGGCACAGAGTCTTGGCTTTTTGCGCGCCACCCGTGCGCCCGCGCGCCCTAGCGTCGAGGGGGATGCGGCACGGGGAAGACCGGGAGCGAGGATCGGCGAGCGTCGAGCAGGCGGGCCTGGCGGCGCTGGTCGCCCTGCTGCTGCTGGCCGCGATCGCCGCCGTGGCCGCCGGCGGCGAGGTCGACGCCGGGCGCGGCCTGGCCGGCACGATCGGCAAGCGGCTCGCCTGCGGCCCCGCGCCTGCCCGACGCCTGCTCCCACCACCCCCTCGTCCCCGCCTACGGCTGGCCGCTGGCGCGCCTGGCCAGGGCGCTCGCGCCGGCGCCGGTCGCGCTGCCCGGCCCCTCCGGCCTGCCGCTGGCCCCGGTCGACTTCCGCCGCTGCCGCCGCGAGAGCTGCGCCGTCGCCGCCGGCCCCCACCTCACCGCCTCGCGCCGCCGCACCACCGCCTTCACCGAGGTCATCGACCGCCGCGCCTCGCTCGGCTGGGTCGAACTCGTCTACTGGCTCTACCGCCCGACCCTCGGCTGGGAACGCCTGGTCAGGCGCGCCGACCAAGCCCAGGTGGACGCCGCCGCCGGCGTCGAAGTCCTGCTCCGCGACGACCCCGCCCTGGTCCCCCTGGAGACCCTCCCCGGCCGCAACCACTACGAATTCCCCGCCGGCGAACGGCCCCCCTGGCAGTGGCAGGTCGCCAGCCGGTACCCGGGATGGTCGAGTTGACGCGCCTGCTTGACAGAACCATTCGCGAGTCCCAGATGGAGGTAGCTACTCAAGGAGCTACCCATTGCGTGAGATCGGCATCAAGGAACTGAAGAACACGGCTTCCCGCGTAATCGAGGAAGTCGAGTCTGGCGGGCGGGTCGTCGTCACCAAGCGCGGCCGTCCCACCGCCCTGATCCTGTCAATGGAAGACGCCGAGGACTTCGTCCTTGCCTACGCGGAGGAGTTCGTGGAGATGCGCCGCGAGGGCCGCCGGGAGTACGCGGCGGGCGAAACGGTAGCCCTCGAGGACATCTGACGCGCGCGGCGTCAACGTCAGACAGTCGCCAGCGATGAGTCCATCGAAGGCATACGAAATCCAATTCAGGAAGGCCGCCGCCAGGCAGCTTCGAAACCTCGACCGAGTCGAAGCGGCCCGCACCTCGGATGCGCTGTCTCGCCTGGCGATCCAACTGGGAACGTCCTCCGGGTCCCGAGGTGGCAAGTCCCTGAAGAAGATTCGAGGCCGGCATGACCGCTTTCACCGTCTCCGTGTGGGCGAGCTGCGAGTCATGTTCGAGCTGCTCCACGAGAACAGAGCCGTGCTCGTACACGCGGTCGTCAACCGCCGCGATCTCGATCGCTGGTTGCGAGGGAACTAACGAGGACTTGTCGCATTTCTCCGCTCTCCTATGTCGCCATCCGAAAGCAGATGACTATAATTTTGGTCATGTCAAAAACGCTGCCTCTCTCCTACGTCAAGGCCCATCTCTCCGAGCTGACCGACCAGATCGAGGGCGAGCAGGAGCGTGTGGTGGTGACCCGCAAGGGCCGCCCCGCAGCGGTGCTGATCAGCCCCGATGACCTGGAGGGGCTGGAAGAGACGCTGGCGGTGCTCTCTGACCCGGAGTTGATGCGACAGATTCGGGAGAGCGAAGCGGAACTGGAGCGCGGCGAGGAAGGCGTCACACTCGAGGAGCTACAGGCGGACTTGAAGCGACGTCGCGACGCGGCTGCGTGAGCGAACGTCCCTGGCAGATACGGGTCATGCCGACGGCGGTGCGGCAGCTCGAGCGTCTGCCGGAGCGCTACGCCACGGCTGTAGCCGAGTTGCTGCCCGCGATCGCCGCCAACCCGAGGCGCCTGGGCAAGCCCCTGCGCTTCGAGTTGGAGGGACGACGGGTCGCGCGGCGCGGCCCTTACCGCATCATCTACGCGATCGACGACGGTGCGCGCACCGTCACGGTTCTCGCCGTCGCGCATCGGGCCGACGTCTACCGCAGGCGGTGATCTACCCCGTTTTGACGGAGTCCGGTTTCGAGCGACGGACGTCGACGGCGCTGCTCCTGATCCGCCTCGTCCTGGGCCTGCCTGATCAGGCCGCGCCAATCGGTGGTCCGGAAGACCAGCAGGATCGCGGCGAAGCCGAGTACGACCGACCAGGCTGCCATCGCGATCTGGGTGCCGACCGAGAAGGAGAGGACGGCGGTGCGCGAGGGGCCGGACAGGGTCGCGACCAGCAGCGCCTGCTGGGCGCCGGCGCCGCCGGGGGTGAAGGGGACGATGTTGGCGATCGCCTGCACGCTCATCACCAGCATCACGTTGCCGACCGAGCCGCCGAGGCCGAAGGCGTCGAGGAAGAACCAGAAGGCGGCGAAGCGGAAGACCCAGCCGAGCCCCTGCCAGGCGGCGACCTGGCGCAGGTAGCGGCGCGGCTCGGCGAGGATGATCAGGCCCTGGCGGACGCGGTCCCAGAAGCGGCGCACCCGGTGGGCGAGGAAGTAGACGCCGAGCAGCAGCGCCAGCAGCAGGCCGAGAGTGGTGAACAGCAGCGCCTGCGGGTGGTCGGCCCAGAAGGAGATCTCGAAGGCCGGCAGGTCGGGGATCTGCGGCAGCGGCGGCAGCAGGCCCTGGCTGATCGCGTAGAAGAGGACGAGGATGCCGATGCTGGTGTCGAACACGGTCTGGACCAGGAAGGAGGAGGTCACGGCCGGGTAGGAGGAGTCGGGGATCTGGCGCTTGACCAGGAAGACCTTGGTCACGTCGCCGGCGTGGGCGGGCGCCACGGCGTTGATCCCGGCGCCGGCGAGGTAGGCGGCGGCCAGCGGCACATAGGGGATGCGCTGCCGCGGATAGGCGGCCAGCAGCACGTTGCGCCAGGCCCAGGCACGGGCCAGCTGCATCGCCAGCAGGCAGAGCAGGGCGGCGCCGAACGGGGTCCAGTGAACTTCCGAGAGGTGGCGGAAGAATTCCGCGGCACTATTGAAAAAGAAGTTGAAACTCGATCCGAGATCGGCGGCAGGCATCGCAGCTAGACTAGCCCGCTCGTGCCGGAGATCGACACGCATATGCCGCCCCAGACGCTCCCCCCAGACCCCGCCGACGAGGCGATGTGCGCGCGTGCTCGCGAGCGCTACGCGGCCGACCGCAAGAGCCGCTTCCGCCGCCGCCGCAAACGCCACGCGCAGCTGCCCAACCTGATCATCATCGGCGGGCTCAAGTGCGGCACGACGAGCATCCACCACTACCTCGGCCTCCATCCCGAAATCCAGATGTCGAAGCCGAAGGAGCTCAACTTCTTCGTCGAGGAGCTGAACTGGGACCTCGGCCTCGACTGGTACGCCAGCCGCTTCGACGACCGCTTCAAGGTCCGCGGCGAGTCATCGCCGCATTACACGAACCTGCCCCGCTTCGAGGGGGTCGCCGAGCGCATCCACACCCACTGCCCCGACGCCCGCCTGCTTTACATGGTGCGGGACCCGATCAAGCGCATCCTCTCCCACTGGGTCCACGCCACCGGCGCCGGCTATGAGACCGGCGACCTGGTCGAGGTTCTCTCCAACCCCGACTCCTCCTACATCAACCGCTCCAAGTACTGGATGCAGCTGCGGCCCTACCTGGAGCGCTTCGACCGCGAGCAGATCGAGATCGTCACCCAGGAGGAGCTGCAGCGCGAACGCGAGGCAACGATGCGCAAGGCCTTCGGCTTCGCCGGGGTCGACGAGGACTTCGTCTCCGAGCAGTTCGACCGCGAGTGGGAGAAGTCGGGGGCGAAGGAGGGCGACAAATACCAGTTCATGGAGAAGCTGATCAAGCTGCCGGGCTTCCGCTCCTTCGACCGCAACTTCGACCGCCTGCCGGAGCCGCTGCGCTGGCGGGTCGAGAAGCTGGTCCACGACCCCGAGAAGCCGCCGGCCGAGAAGCCGAAGCTTCCCGACGACCTCTTCGAGACGATCCGCGGCCACTTCGGCAGCGACGTCGCCGAGCTGCAGAAGTTCGCCGGCCGCGAGTTCGCCGGCTGGCACGACTACTCCTGACGGCGCCCGCGCCTCAATAGGCTCCGCCCATGCGGCGCCTCCTCCCCGACCCCGGCCCGACCACGGTCGAGCAGCAGCTCGAGACGTACCGGCCCTGGGAGCACCCGCGCGAGGATCGGCCGCTGGTGGCGATGAACTTCGCGACCACGGTCGACGGCCGGGCGACGATCGGCGGCGTCTCCGGCCCGATCGGCTCTGAGGCCGACACGGCGATGCTGGTCGGCCTGCGCGGCCGCTTCGACGCGGTGATGATCGGCGCCGGGACGATGCGGGCCGAGCGCTACGGCAAGCTCGCCAAGCCGCTGATCGTGGTCGAGAGCACCCCCGCCGGCCGCGTCGACCTGGTCGAGCTGCTGCGCTCCCTGCGCCAGGAGCGCGGGATCAAAGCCCTGCTCTGCGAGGGCGGGCCGACTCTGCACGGCGCCCTCCATGCCCACGGCCTCGTCGACGAGCTGTTCCTGACGATCGCGCCGAAGCTGGCCGGCGGCGACGCCCCGCGGATCATCGAGGGCGAGCTGCCCGCGGTCGCCGACCTCGAACTCGCCTGGCTGCTGGAGCAGGACGGCGAACTCTTCGCCCGCTACCGGGTTTGCTGATCGGCCCACAACCCTGCGATTGGTACCGCGGCGAGCCGATCGCCAAAGGGAAGGGTTTGCTCTCCGGCGTAGAGAACCACTCCGAACTTGAAGCGCGCCCCCAATTTGTCGCGCAGACGTCTCAGGCCGGCGAAGGCATCGCCGGCGATGCTGACACTGGACTTCACCTCCACCCCGGCGACATCACCCGAGTCAGCCTCGATCACCACGTCGACCTCACGGCCCTCCTGGTCTCGATAGTGGTACAGGGACGGCTCGGACTGCGAGAGCTCCGCGAGCCTCAGCAGCTCCATCGCTGTGTAACTCTCGAACACGGCGCCGGCGATGGCGCCATCGGCCTCGATCCGGTCCGTATTTGCTTTGAGCAGCGACGCCAAGAGGCCGCTGTCGACCACATAGAGCTTGGGGCTCTTGACCTGCCGTGCTCCCAAGTTGACGCTCCATGGTTTTAGCGCCCGGACGAGAAAGAGGTTTTCGAGCACGCGAACGTGTGCGCTCACCGTGTTCTTGTCGATGCCCAGATCCCGGCTCATCCCCTGGTAGCTCACGAGGCTTCCGCTGCGTGCCGCAATCACCGCCAGCAACCGCTCCAGCGCCGCGGGCGTACGGACGTTGGAGATGTCGCCCACGTCCCGCTCGATGATCGACGACAGATAGCTGGTGAAGAAACTGCGGAGAGCGCGGGGTCCGCGACCTTGAGCTTCAGGGTACCCGCCCCTGGCTATCCGTTCTGCGTAGGCCGGGCGCCCGACTGGACATCCAGTTAGCTGGGGCGGCTCGCCAAGGAGCAGCGCATCGACGAAGTTGCCCTTGCCGCCCTCTATCTCGGCGGCGGTGAGCGGCCAGAGGGTCATGTAGTCGACCCGGCCCGGAAGGGCGTCCTTGACCGTTGGAAGGGCCAGGATGTTCGCTGAGCCGGTGAGAAGGAATTGACCGCGAGAATCGTCCAGATCGAGACGAGTCTTGATCGCCAAGAGGAGGTCCGGCACCCGCTGAACCTCGTCGATGGCAGCGGGCGAGCTCAAGCCCGCCAGAAATCCCACCGGGTCTTCTGCCGCCGCGGCGCGACGGGCGTCGTCGTCGAGCGTCACAGTCTGAGCAGGAAAGTCGCTCCTCGTCAGATCCCGCAGCAGGGTGCTCTTTCCGACCTGGCGGGCGCCGACCAGCGCGACGGCGCGGCTTTCCGCAAGCATCTCCAGCAGGAGGGGGCGAATTTGGCGCGAGATCATCTGGTCGAACGGTGGTTCTATCGACAGATCGTGAGTTATACCATCGACAGATAGTGAATTACCGATCTGGCAGATCGTGAGTTTGATCCTGACAATCTGGGATTAGAGCGCCCACAAATTGGGAATGGCGGAGCCTAGGTAGCGTTACGCGCCCAGCCACCGAGGAGAGGACCAGGTCGATGGACTTCAACCCCAGCCCCGAGGTCGCCGCGCTGCGTGAGCGCGTGCTCGACTTCATGGACGCCGAGGTGTACCCGGTCGAGCGCGAGATCATGGAGGCGCTGGACGCCGAGGTCGGGCCCGGCGTCCCCTACCCGCAAATCCTGGTCGGGATCCGCGAGAAGGCGAAGACCGCGGGGCTGTGGAACCTCTTCATGCCCGACGAGCGCTTCGGCC
Source organism: uncultured Solirubrobacterales bacterium (assembly GCA_963727985.1). Lineage (GTDB taxonomy): Bacteria > Actinomycetota > Thermoleophilia > Solirubrobacterales > 70-9 > VAYN01. Next base: position 52,063 of record CAVSIL010000005.1, read on the forward strand.
CCGGGCTGACCAACTGGGAGTACGGGCTGCTCTGCGAGGAGATGGGGCGCAGCCCGATGGCGGCGGCGATGGCCTTCAACTGCGCGGCGCCGGACACCGGCAACATGGAGATCCTCGCCGAGCACGGCACGCCGGAGCAGCGCGAACGCTGGCTGGAGCCGCTGCTGGAGGGACGGATCCGCTCCTGCTTCTCGATGACCGAGCCCGAGGTGTCCGGCTCCGACCCGACCCTGCTGCAGGCCAAGGCGGTCCTCGACGGCGACGAGTGGGTGATCGACGGCCACAAGTGGTTCACCTCCGGCGCGGTCGGCGCCGAGCTGGCGATCGCGATGGTCGTGACCGACCCCGACGCCCCGCCCTACGCGCGCGCCTCGATGATCTGCGTCCCCACCGACGCCCCCGGCTTCAACCTGGTGCGGCCGATCCCGGTGATGGGCCACGACAAGGGGCCCGGCCACTGCGAGATTCGCTACGAAGGCTGCCGCGTGCCGGCCGACAGCCTGCTCGGCGAGCGCGGCGCCGGCTTCGCGATCGCCCAGGACCGCCTCGGCCCCGGCCGCATCCACCACTGCATGCGCGCGATCGGGACCGCCGAGCGGGCGCACGAGATGATGTGCCGCCGCGCCAACGAGCGCGTCGCCTTCGGCGGCCCGCTGGCCGACAAGCAGTTCGTGCAGGAGTCGATCGCCGCCTCGCGGATGGAGATCGACCAGGCCCGCCTACTCACCCTCTATGCCGCCTGGAAGATGGACACCGAGGGCAAGCGCGCCGCCCGCCAGTCGATCTCGGCGATCAAGATCGTCGCCGCCAACATGGTCATGGACGTGCTCGACCGGGCGATCCAGATCCACGGCTCCCTCGGCATGACCGACGACACCCCGCTCGCCGCGCTCTGGCGCTTCTCCCGCATGCTGCGCCTCGCCGACGGCCCCGACGAGGTCCACAAGATGGTCCTCGCCCGCCGCGAGCTCAACCGCTGGTCCAAGCGCGACGAAGCCGCCGCGGCGGGCGAGCTGAAGACGAGGCACGCCCCGCGCATGGTCTGAGCCGTCTCGAGTTCAAGCGCCGCCGCGCCTCGCGGAGCCCTTCAAATGAGACGCAGCTCGCAGTCAAGGCCCTTCAGCTTGCCGACCCCATGATCTGCGCTGACGAGAAGATCGACTGCCGGGTCGATCTCGGCGCTGGCGACGATCAGCGCGTCGGGCATAGACACCGCCTTGCTCTGGGCGCGCAGAGCTGCGGCACGATCTCCGATCGGCACGTCCACGGGCAGAATGCGGGAGATCAGGTCCTTGAAGAAACCCTCGACGTTGCTTTGCTCGTGGTGGCCCAACCGGGCGCCCGTCATCACCTCGGCATAGGTGATGACGGAAACGACAAGCTGATCGGCCCGGAGCAATTCGCGAATCGCCGCATCGGCGCCCTCGTGCAGCTCATCGGAGCGATCGAGGAAGCCGACGACAACGTTGGAGTCGAGCGCTACCGCCACTCTCCGCGCAACCCCTCGACCTGCTTGCGCAGGCCCCCGCCGGTGTCGAGGCACCCGGAATAGCGATCGAGCAGCTCGTCGATCCTGGTCAGCACGATGCGACCCGCCCCATCGGCCTCAACCCGCAGCGTGTCCCCCGGCTCGAGCCCGGCGGTGCGGAAAGCCCCAGCCGGGATCGTCACCTGGTGCTTGCTGGAGACTTTCGTCTGATTGCGCTGAGTCGCCTCCGCGCCCTTCTTTACGTTTACGCTCATAGGTAAAGAATAGCGTCCAACCCAGCGACGGCGATCCTTCGCGTCTTCAGGCTTGACACAGAAGCAGTTCGTCCTTTATTCCTCAGTAGATTATCGGATCTGATAATCTACTATTATGATCGATATCGTCGCGGGGAAAGTTGGGGATCGAGATCCGCGGTTCGTCGCCCTGTTGGAGTCCGCCGCCCATCTTCAGCGGTTGGTTCCCGGAGCCGTGCTCGTCGGCGGCACGGCGGCAATCCTCTACGCGGACCATCGCGAATCGCGCGACCACGATCACGTCGTCGCCGACCTGGCCGACCGCTTCGAGATGGTCCTGGAAGCGGTCGAGCAAGACGAGGGCTGGGCCACCAACCGGGTCACTCCCGGAAAGGTGATCCTCGGCAACCTCGACGGGATCGAAGCCGGGGTCCGGCAGATGATCCGCACGGTCCCGCTGGAGGTCGCCAACCCTCGCCCTCCCCTCTGGCGCCGAGGTGGCGGTGCCGACGGTCGAGGAGACGTTGCGCATCAAGGCGTTCCTCGTGGTGCGCCGCAACCAGACCCGCGACTACCTGGACCTTGCTGCCCTGGCCGAGCACCTCGGTGTCGGGTCCCGCGGCCGAGGTCCTGGCGCAGATCGACGGCTACTACGCCGATCAGAACGAGTCCGGGCGAAGGAGTCGCGTCGCAGCTGGTCCGACAGCTTTCCGACCCGCGCCCGGCCGACAGCTCGGTGATCGACGAACTCCCCTCCTACCGGCGGCTGCGTCGGCGCTGGGCCGACTGGAGCGAGGTGACTGCCGTTCTAGGGGAGGTCGCCGCCCGGATGGTGGTGGGCCCATGACCGCGCTGGCCTTCCGCAACGTCGATGCCTCCCCCTGACGACCCCGTCTCGGGATGGCCCCAGGAGGGGATCCAGGCCGCCCTCGAGCGCGGCGGGCTCGAACACTGGCGCCGACTGGCGGATGCAATCCAGACCGATCCATGGGGGCCGGTCGCCCGTCGGGTCGAGCAGGTGCTCGCCTACAGCCGCCCGTATGGCATCGCCCTGGCGATGGAGCGAGTGATCGCGCGCTCCCGGGATGCCGCCGATGCCTCGGAGCGCCAAACGGTCGCGGCCGAGGTCGATGCGCTCGTGCGAGCATCGGGTCTCTCCCGAGCCGAATTCGCCTCCCGCATCGGTACCTCTCCCTCTCGCCTCTCCACCTACGCCACCGGCAAGGTCACCCCCTCGGCGGCACTGCTGGTGAGGATGCGGCGAGCCGCCGGATGCCAGGATCCGCGCGCCCTCTTCAGGCATGGTCTGAGCCGGGTCTCAGTCCTGCCACAAGGCGCTGATCGGCACCGCCCAGAGCCGGTCGCCAAGTGGCAGCGTGCGCTCCCCCGCATAGAGCAGGACGCCGCTGCGGAATCTCTCGCCGCGCTCGTCGCGCAACGCCGCCATCGCACGCCAGTCGCGCGCTCCGAACGAGGCCGCTGCCTTGACCTCGACGCAGACGATCTCCCCGCTGCGGCTCTCGAGAACGAGGTCAATCTCGCGCCGCCCACTCCGGTAATGGAAGAGCCGCGCATCCGTTTGCGCCCAGTCTGCGTGGCGAGCCACCTCCATCGCCACGAAATTCTCAAGCGCCTTCCCTGTGACCTGATCGTCGTCGGCGAGCCTGCTGGTGTCGGCGCCGAGCAGGTGACACAGCAAGCCGCTGTCGGTCACGTAAACCTTCGGCGTTCGAACCTCGCGTGCACCTATCCCAGGACGCCAAGCTGGGATCCGGCGGATCAGGAACGCTGCTTCGAGGAGGTCGCAATAGGCCTCGACGGTGCGAGGATCGAGCCCGAGCCGCTGGGCCGAGCTGCTGACGACGAAGAGATTCGCGGATTGGGCCGCGAGGAGCCGAAGCAGGCTCGGCAGCTCCCGCAGTTTGTGCGCATCGCTGATCTCTCGAAGGTCGCGCCCGAGGGCGGCCTCCAGGTAGCTCGCAAACCACGCCTCACGGCGGCGTCCCGAACGGTGCAGCGCCGCTGGATAGCCGCCTCTGGACGACGCGCTCTACGAACGCACGCCGGCCTTTCTGGGCATCTGTGACCCGCGCTGGTTCGTTGGCGAAGAGCGCGTCCACGAAACTCGTGGTCGACGCCTCGATCTCGGCCTGGGCAAGGGGCGCGAGACGGACAATCTCCATCCGGCCGGTAAGGGCCTCGAACGTGCGTCGCGTCGCAAGCAGATTCGCCGAGCCCGTGAGCAAGAACCGGCCGGGGCGGGTATCGCGATCAACCGATGCCTTGATCTCCAGCAGCAGGTCGTTGCCACCGCGCTGCACCTCGTCGATGAAGACGGGGCCTTCCAGATCTGCCAGCACGCCCGCGGGGTCGGCCACGACAGCCGCCCGGGTGGCACGCTCATCGAGATTGATCACGGCAGCCGGAAAGTCGCTTTTCACTATCTCGAGGGCAAGCGTGCTCTTGCCCACCTGCCTGGCGCCCACGACCACGACGACTCGGGTATCGCCGAGCGCTTGGAGAACGGTGCGGCGAAGGCGGCGCTCGATGATCTCGTTCATGCGTCGCAATTATTGCATTTTGCCCGTTGCAATTCCTACAAATCGTCCGTTGCAGGAAACGGGATCCGCGAAGATGCTGGGGCTGGTGATCGCGCGAGCGCGCGACGCGGCGGAAGTCTTCAGAGCGCGAAGCCGTCGCCGGTAACCCAGGCTTCGGCGGCGGCGCGCTCGGACACGGGGAAGACCCGGATCGTGGCGGGAATCATCCAGCCGACGGCCTTGAGCGCGTGGCCGATCCACTCGACGTCGGTGACCACGGCCATCAGCTCCCAGCCACGTAGGTGCTCGAGGCCCACCTTGGTGTCCTCCCAGGCAGCGCCGGCGCTGACGCGGTCGAAGCGCTCACCGAGAACGTAGAGGAGGCGGACCTTGTCGTACTTCTCCAAGGCGGCCTCAGCCGCCGGGATCAAAACGTTCTTGTAGTCGTCGGAGCTGACCTCACCGACCGCCTCGACGCCGACCACGTTCTCGGGCAACCCCGGAAGCAACTCAATCACGTGGTGACCGAGCGTAACACCGCGAGTCCTGGCCCGAAACGCCGAACTCAGCCAGCGCCGGCAACGACCTCGCCGGAGCTTCGCTCCGTCGGGCTCGCAAGCAGCGGCAGAACATGCTCCTTCATCCACGGGCCACCGATCTCGGACTTGATCCGCTCCTCAGTCTCGAGGTCGGGGAAGGCGAGGATGAGGATCGCGTGGGTGTCATCGACTTGGACCAGGCTGGCCGAATGCCCACCTGCGTCCACGAGCTGCTTGGAGACTTCCCTTGCGCCGTCGATGACCGCCTCGGGAAGAGCCTCCTCAAACCTCAAGTGGTTGACGACGATACGCACAGAACGAGCCTACCGGGATGGTCCAGAGGGTTGGTAGCGTCGCACCATGCTCGGCGATATGGAGGTCCCAGCCCACTCTGGGGCGGGACGGGCCACGGCCGCCGTCGATCTCTACTGGCTGCCGCTCGGGGCCGGCGGCCACTTCGTCCGGCTCAACGGTCGCGTCTACGAGGGGCTGGCGGCGCGGGTGGCACGGCGTCCACCCTGCGATCTCTACCACTCCGCGCTCCAGGTCGAGGTCCCGGAGGGAGGTTCGTGATCGAGCAGGCGCCGGTCCGCGACTGGAGCGGCGAGCAGCGCGGCGTCGTCGGCGAAGGGCCGGTTGGCGCTCGCTGGGCAGGCCGATTTCGAATCTTTCGCTACGAGATCCGCCGCTGGCGCAACGGACACATTCCGGACCTGGCAGAGGCCGTGGAGAGCCCCAGGCGACTGACCACCGATGAGGACCGTGCGCGGCTCCTGCTTGGCCTGGTCGGCCAGGTGCCGACTCCCGTCTGGGGCCGCGATCAGTTGGCAACGGGGGAAATGTGGAACTCGAATTCGGTGATCGCCTGGGTCATCGCACGCGCCGGGCTGGGCCCCGAGTCAGTTCGGCCTCCGGCAGGAGGGCGCGCGCCGGGTTGGAACGCCGGGCTCGTCGTCGCACGCCGGCAAGCTCCCGGCGACTGGCCGCCAACTTCGCGACCGACTGACCATCCCCGGTGAGCAAGTTCTCCGCGAGAAGCGGCGGCCGAACGACGAGACACGACCTCGTATTCGAGGGCCTCGGAAGGCCGCCGTTTCAGGAGAGCGGATCCAGCGCTGGCTGTCGCCTTCCGTTACCGCAAGTTATTGTCTGCAACCATGACCATCATGAGCGATGGGTACATGGACTTCGACGAACCCCGGCAGAGGAATTGAGCCGCGCGTGAGACTCATCTCGTTTCGAGATGTCAGACATCTCAACCAGCACAGCGACCAGCCGGTTCGGTGACATCGGCCTTCTTGTTCTGCGATTCGGTCTACGCGCAGATCCTTGGCGAGGTGCTCGCCCACATGGGAGTCAGGGATGCCGATCTCGGAAGCTAGAGAGGACCTGACAGGTCCGGCTCGCCTCCTTCCTCTGGAGACCAGTGGGCGCAGATGGGGGTCCTGGCGACCGCCGAGCACAGCGATCGCTGGGCGGCGGACCCCGAGGCCCTCCTCCTGCTGAGCTTCGAGGTCGGCCGCGAAGAGCCGCGCCTCTTCGAGGAGGTGCTCGATTGGCTGGTGGTGAACGAGCGCCTGATCAGCATCCAGCGACTTCGCAACCTGGCTCGCGACGAGGCTGATCGCGCCCTGGTCGAGGCAGTCGTCGGGTGGCTCGGGCAGCGGCGGCGGCGGTCCGCGCCTGGAGGCCCGGGCGGCGTCGGCCGAAGGGCCGACCGAGGCGCGGCCGTTCTTCCGCAACTCGCCGCTTCCGGTCGGCGACCCGGACCCGGCCTTCCTCGCCCAGGGGTTCCTGAAACCGAGGTCCGAGCCGTCGGCGAAGTCCCAGGCCCCCAACGTCCTCCTCCCGATCAACTTCGCCTTTCGCCTCCGACTCCTCCTCGGCATCAGCGCCCGCGCCGAGGCGACCCGCATCCTGCTGACCATCGGGGCGCCGCGGGTCAACGTTCAGGTCGCTCGCCGCCTCGACCGCGTACACGAAGCGAAACGTCCAGGAGGCGGTCGCCTCCCTGACCGCCGCCGGCGTCCTCTCCTCTTTCGAGGTTGGCAACGAACAACGCTTCTCCGTCCCCCTGGATCGCTGGGCGCAGTTCCTCGAACTCGATGACCTCCCCTGCATCAGGACTGGCCCCAGCTCTTCGCCGCCTACCGCAAGATCCTCCGCTGGCTCGCCGATCCGGCCCACGAAGGGCTGAGCGACTACATGCTCTCCAGCGAGGCGCGAACCCTGGCTGAAGAGGTCCGCCCCGACCTGCAGTTCGCCGGGATCGCGATCGACGGCTCCCTGAGACTCGCCCTACCTGGAGAGCTTCATCGGCAGCTGCGCGAGCGGGGGCCGATTTAGTCCGGCCTGTAGCGATCGCGCTCCTCGCGCAAAGCGGCACCCAGCGCCGAACCCGGACTAGGACACGTAGGCCTTGCGCACCATGGCGGCCGTCCATCGGTTCGTGCCGTGAGCCGGGGGGACATCCTTACGGTTCAGGGTGTCGGCGATCTCCTCAAGGGACTTGCCTTTCGCGAGCAGCGTCCCGATTTGCTTCCGCCGGTTGTAATCCCGCTGATTGCACTCCGTGTGGGACAGTCGAACGTTGTGGGGAACTAGCTTCCCGCCGGCCGACTTGAGGATCGGGTAGTGGTCGCGCGACGGCGCCCACATGGTGCGCGCCGTCGTGAGCGGATCGAATGCGCCGCGTCCCTTGTGGTGGTAGCACTGCGGCATCTCGCACTTCAGGGCGAGGAGTTGGCCGCGCTCGGCCATCTGCACAAGGACATCTCATCCTTCACGCCGAGCTTGCGAAGTTGGTCCGCGACCGATTTATCCGCCACGTGCTGATCCTACACAAAAACCCGAGCCGCCCCGTAGTCCGGCCTAGCAGCGATCGCACTCATCCTCATCGGCGTGGCCCTCGCAATCTTCGCGGCGGCCGCCGATGACGCTCTAGTGATGGGCGAGGTGCTTTCCGCCTGGCCATATTCCGTCACTGGGCATGTCCAGTCGTTCGGTTTTCGCCTCGCGCCACTCGGGCGTCTCCGTCGGCTCGCCCCAGTAGTCGGTGACCCGCACGGCCTTACCGTCCTGCAGCTCGCCGATTGTCACGTTCCGGTAGAGCCGCCCGTCCCCGTAGTCGCATGTCCACTCGACCACGACGACGTCGTCGAGCTGCAAGCGCCGACCGACCTCCAGCGTCAGCTCAGGAAAGTTGCCCTCGACATCGGCGATGAGGCGGCTTGTGCGCACGATCTCCCCCATCTGCGGCCACTGCCGGACGCAGTCCTTGGCGAGCGGCACACCGAGGATGTAGGCGAGTCGGGTCTCGCCGTCGGACTCTTGCTGAATCGTGTTCATCAAGATCTTGTCCTTTAGTCGGTCGGCGGGAAGAGACTGGAGACGCCGACGGGCCATCGAGTGTAGCTCGCCGCGAAGGAGCGCCTCCGACCTCAGCGACCGGAAGACGACGACGGCCGACCATGTGCAGCGAGCCAGGCAGGTTCAGCGCATGCTCGCGGCCAAGCACCAGCGCGGGCGCAAGGTGCCGGACCTCCTGATCGCCGCCGCCGCGGAGTCCCGCGGCCTCACCGTCCTTCACTACGACGCGGATTTCGATCGCATCGCCTCGGTCACCGGACAATCATGCGAGTGGGTCGTGCCGGCCAGTTCAGTCGACTGACATCAGCCTTACAGAAACCCTTCCCGGTCGGGGTATACTCAAGCGCGTTGCGCAAACCTAGCTGGAAAAGCCTGATGGTCGAAGGGTGGGCGTTCGTCGTGGTGGCGGTTATCGCTTTCGTCGCAGGCCTGCTGATCGGTGATCTCGGTACCTCGAAGACCGAAACGGTCTACGTTTCCACCCCGCCGACCGAACGCCAAGAAACTGGAGCGACGGAAGTCGAAGAAGAAACCGGTGGCGAGGCGACCGGAGGGGCGGTTCAAGGTGAAGCGGGCGCCCAGGTCTTCGTGAGCAACGGCTGCGGCAGCTGCCACACCTTCAAGGCGGCGGACTCGACTGGAACGGTCGGCCCCGACCTGAACGAATACCTCGCCCCCGACGACGACAAGGCCGGGATCGAAGAGATGATCGTCGACCCAAACGCCGAGATCGCCGAAGGCTTCTCGGCAAACGTGATGCCGAAGAGCTATGGCCAGGCCATCGCCAAGAAGGAACTCGAACTGCTGGCCCAGTTCCTGGTCAATAACTCGCCCGCGGGGGGCCAGAAGCCAGAGGGTGCCGGCGGCGAGGAAAACGACGCCGGCGGCCCCACCAACTGAGCAGCAGTGCTTTCGGCCCCGCGTTCGCGCTTGCGGGTCCCAACTCAGGTAGCTGCGGTCGCCACAGTGTGTCGGTGGACCTGGATCAAACCGAAGATCTCCTCTTCCAGCATCGCTCGCCTTGAGACCTCCGCGCACCGATGCCCGCGCCTCTCTCCACCCTGGACCGCGACCGCACGCGCACGGATATCGCGTCGAGTACAGCCTCGTCCCAGAGACCCCGGCCTAACCGGTCGCTGCGACCCTTTCCCCCGGTTGCGCCCACTTCGCGGTCCGCAAGAACAATTCAGGGTGGACCGGGTCACGGCAGGCGGCGTCAAGACCCGCGGTGCCAGGGACGTCATCTCGGCGATTCCGGGTCCAGGCGCTCCAAGGCCAACTGCCTCTCCTTTCGCTTCAAGTTCCTCTCGAGGAGTTCCCCGAGTTCGTCGGCTCCCAATACAACGACGCCTTCATCGCTGAGTCGACGATTTCCGCGCCGAACGACTTCGCGACCGCCAGTACGACTCGGCCGTCTTCATCGACCGCCTGCTGATTCGCCATTCGAATAACTGCAAGTCAGGCCTGGTCGGCAGCAAGTAGCCCTTCCCGCATCGGAGTAAAACGAAACAGGGCGGCCAATTGGCCGCCCTGTTTCGTAACCGTTATGTCGTCCGATCAGCCGGAGATAACCTGTCCCGAGACGACGCAGACGTTCGTCGGGTTGTCTCCGAACGTGTCGTAGTCGTACCCAATGACACCGCTAATCGTGGAGCCATTAGTCAGTGACGCCACGAAAGAGCCTCTGGCCATAGGGGTCGTCACCGGGGGATCGTCATCGAGGCGGATTACCGAGGAGGTGCCAGATTCCTCAGAGTCATAGTCAAAGACATCGCCTTCAGGGGAACCGCTGCCCTGGGCCCATGCCACGGACGCCGGCGTGGATGGCGTGGTCACACTCACATCAACATTCGAGCCTTCGCAGGTCGCCGAGATCGTGTAACCGGCAACGCTTGCGACTACGCCGCTCTGGCCAGCGTTGAATGTCTTGAACACCTCGGTAACGGCCCGGCGGTTGACGGTATTTGCATTCCCAGCGTTGGTTGCGTTGACAGCGTTGGTTGCGTTGACAGCGCTCAGCGCACTAGGTACCTGGCCCAAAGTTGAAATTCTGTTCCGACCTTGTCGCCGGTCACCGCGTCCTTGGCGATTTTGGAGGTCGTGATCGAGTTCTTCTTGATCTTGGCGGCCGTCACCGCGTTCTTCTTGATCTTGGCGGTGGTAACCGAGTTCGACTGGAGCTGCTTGGCGGTGATCTTGCTGGCGGCGAAGGCGGTGGCGCCGCCA
>CAVSIL010000006.1:0-25517 GCA_963727985.1 uncultured Solirubrobacterales bacterium
CGACCGACTTCGACCGCGAGGGCGAGCTGATCGGGCTCGAGGCCCTGGAGGAGATGCTCGACTCCAACCCTGACCTCGGCTCCCGCGAGGGCACCGCCGACGGCAGCCTGGTGATCCAGCGCGCCCGCTACTCGGCCCTTACCAAGGAAGAGATCGAGCGCGCCTTCGCCAACCTCGACACACTCTCCTACCCCCTCGCCAACGCCGGCGCCGCCCGCCAGGACATCGACCTGCTCTGGGGCGCGACCCTGACCCGCGCGGTCTCCCTGGCCAGCCGCCGCTTCGGCTCCAACTTCCTCTCGGTCGGCCGCGTCCAGTCGCCGACCCTGGGCCTGATCGTCGAGCGCGAGATGGAGCGCCGCGCCCACGTCGCGAAACCGTTCTGGGAGCTGTTCGCCAAGTTCGAGCATCCCGACGGGACCTTCGAGACCCATCACACGGTCGACAAATTCTGGGACAAAGCCGAGGCCGACGCCGCGTTCGCCGGGACCGTGGCGCCCGGCGTCGTCAAGTCGGTCACCGCCCGCAAGAACACCCGCCGGCCGCCGACGCCCTACAACACCACCGCCTTCAGCACCGACGCCTCCAGCCGCCTCGGCATCACCCCCGCCAGCGCGATGCGGATCGCCGAGGACCTCTACATGGACGGCTTCATCTCCTACCCGCGCACCGACAACACGGTCTACCCGTCGTCGCTGCCGCTGCGCGAGCTGGTCAGCTCGCTGGTCAAGGTCAAGGAGTTCTCCGCCGCCAGCGGCCTGCTCGACGGCGAGCTGAAACCGACCCGCGGCAAAAAGGAGACGACCGACCACCCGCCGATCTACCCGACCCAGGCGATCCACCCGGGCGCCCTCGACGGCTCCAAGAAACGGGTCTACGAACTGGTCGTGCGCCGCTTCCTCGCCACTTTCAGCCCGCCGATGATCACCGAGTCCACCCGGGCCGACATCGAGGCCGGCTCGGAGACCTACTTCGTCCGCGGCTCGGTCGTCGTCGACCCCGGCTACGCCGGCATCTACACCTACGCCCGCTCCTCCGACGAGGAGATCCCGGCGCTGAAGGAGGGCCAGGAGCTGGCGCTCGACGGCGCGCCCTGGATCGTCGACAAGGAGACCCAGCCGCCCTCGCGGATCTCGCAGGCGAAACTGATCGAGATGATGGAGGAGCGCGGCCTCGGCACCAAGGCGACCCGCGCCGACATCATCCAGAAGCTGTTCGACCGCGGCTACGTCTTCGGCAACCCGCCGGTGCCCTCGGAGACCGGGATCGCGTTGTATGAGGCCTTCAAGAACTACGTGCCGGCGATGGCGACGCCGGAGATGACCGCCCAGCTGGAGGCGGAGATGGACCGGATCGCCGCCGGCGAGATGACCAAGGGCGCGGTCGTCGGCGAGAGTCGCGACCTCCTGCACAAGACCTGGACCGAAATCGACGGCAGCCGCGAGGACCTGGCCAAAGTCATCTGGAAAGGGATGGACGAAGACCGCGTCCTCGGGCCCTGCAAGGTCTGCGAAGAAGCCGGCCGCAAAAAGGACGACGGCTCGCCCCACATGCTGCGGATCATCCGCGCCAAAAAATCGGGCAAACGCTTCGTCGGCTGCAGCGGCTGGACCCTCGACGATCCCAACTCCTGCGACCAGACCTTCCCGCTGCCCCAGCGCGGCGACGTCTTCAAGCTCGAAGACCGCTGCTCGATCTGCGAGCAGACGCCGCGGCTGAAAGTGGTGCCGTTCCGCGGCCGCTCCTGGAACCTCTGCCTCAACGACGACTGCGAGTCGATGCAGGAGATGAAGAAACGCCGGGCCGAGCGCGAAGCCGCCAAAGCGGCGAAAGCGGCGATGGAAAAGAAGCCGCCGGCCAAGGGCGACGAGGACGCTCCCGCAAAGAAGAAGAAAGCGAAAGTCAAAGCGTCCAAAGCTGACACCGCCACGCGGGGGCGCAAACGCGCCAAAGCCGCCGCCAAAGGCTGAGGCCCGCGGAGTTGTTCATCTCGCTCGAGGGCGTCGACGGCTCGGGCAAGAGCACCCAGGCGCGGCTCTTGGTCGAGGCGCTGGGTGCGGAGACGGTGGCGATCCGCGAGCCGGGGGGGACCGAGGCGGCGGAGCGGATCCGCGGCCTGCTCGCCGACCCGGCCGTGGCGCTGGAGCCGCTGGCCGAGCTGCTGCTCTTCCTCGCCGCCCGCGCCGACCTCACGGAGCGGGTTATCCGGCCGGCGCTGGAGGCCGGGCGCACCGTCGTCTCCGACCGCTTCTCCGACTCCAGCGTCGCCTACCAGGGCGCCGCCCGGGGGCTTGGGGTGGGGGAGGTGATCGGTCTCTGCGACACCGCCACCGACGGTCTCTGGCCGGACCTGACGCTGCTGCTGAAGGTCGAGCCTGAGCTCAGCCTCGGCCGCGCCGGCGGCAAGGACCGCTTCGAGTCCGAGGGCCTGGAGCTGCAGCGCGCCGTCGCCAGGGCCTACGAGGAGATCGCCATCATCGCCAGCGACCGAGTGGTGGTGGTTGACGCCGACGGAACCGTCGATGAGGTCCACGAGCGGGTGATGGCGGCGGTTAGGGATCATGCTTCCTGACCGCGCCACCCGCGGGAGCAAGGCATGACCGTCACGGTGGAGCATCAGCCGCGGGCAAGGATCGCGTTGAACGCAGCGTTAGCGGGAACCCCATCGCATGCCTATCTGTTCCGGGGTCCGAAGGGCGCCGGTAAGCGGGCGGCGGCGCGGGCTTTTGCGGCGGAGATCCTGGCTGGCGCCTCGGAGGATCCCGACGGCGTTCGCCGTCGTGCCCTGCTCGACCCTTCGCCACACCCCGACCTCGTCTGGCTCGCCCCGCGCGGCGCCCAGCATCTGGTCGAGGAGGTGCGCGAGCGGGTGATCCGCGCCGCCGCCTACCGGCCCTTCGAAGGCGGCAAGCGGGTCTTCGTCGTCGAGGCGGCCGAGGCGTTGCGCGACGAGAGCCAGAACGCCCTGCTGAAGACCCTGGAGGAGCCCCCCGAGTTCGTCCACCTGATCCTGCTCAGCTCCGAGCCCGAGGCTCTCCTCGAGACGATCGCCTCCCGCTGCCAGCCCGTCGACTTCGCGCCGCTCCCCGCCGAGACCCTCGAAGAACTGCTGGCCGATGGGCCGATTTCCCACGATATGGGTGGGAAATCGGCCCACCGACCGGAGGAAATCGCCGCCGCGGCTCGACTGGCGGCCGGGGACCTGGAGCGGGCGCGGCTCTTGCTCTCCAAGGATGGGGAGGCGCTGCGGGAGGTGGCGTTGGCTGTGGTCGGTGCGGCGGCGATCGACTCGCCTGATACTCAGCGCGACAGCGCGTCCGGTGGGTCGATCGCCGCCGCCCCCTGGCTCGCGCTTCTCAAATCCGCGACGGCTGCCGGCGAGGACGTCGAAGCAGCGGTCCGCGAGGTGCTCGAGGATGAAGCCAAGTCCGGCCTCAAGCGCACCGCCCGTGACATCGCCGATGAGTCCAAACGCGCCGGGAGGCGACGCCGGACCGAGATCCTCGACCTCGGCCTGGAGCTCTGCGCCGCCTGGCTGCGCGACCTTACCGCCGTTGCCGCCGGCGCCGAGGACGTCGCTTTCAATCGCGACCGCCTCGACCAGCTGCGCTCCCAGGCCGACGGTCTCGATGCCGGCGCTGCCCGCCGTGGCGCCGAAGCGGTCCAGGAGACCCGCCGCAGCCTCGACCTGAATGTGTCGGAGGAGCTGGCCCTCGAAGCCCTCTTCTTCCGCCTCGAGCGCGAGTTCAGCTGAGCCGCTCCGCTGTTCCTTTCCCGCGCTATTCGGGGCCAAGGAACAGCGGAGCGCGGGAGGGGCTCAGGCTCGCTCCCGCTCCGCGCTCGTGCCCCCGCCACTGCGTTCTTCGGCCGCCTGCTCGCGTGCCTTCTCCAGCGCCCGCTCCTGGGCCAGCCGGGTGATCTGGGCGGCCTGGCGGGACATGATCACGCTGAAGTTGAGCGCCAGGCCGAGCAGCAGCAGCAGCACGACCGAGAACAGGGCGACGTTGGTGTCGCGCACGCCCATCAGGTTGGCCACGACCTCGAGCAGGCCGGGAAAGGCGGCGAACGCGAGCATGCCGAAGCCGGCCAGCAGCCAGATCACGCTGTAGCGCTCCTGCAGCCGGTCGCGGCGGATCAGATCGAGGATCAGAAGCATGAAGAAGACCGCGATCATCGCGGCGACGATTCGCGTCTGCGAGGTCAGGTGAACCTGGGCCGCGTCGGCGGCGAAGGGCCAGTTCATCGCTCCGCCTCCGCCTGCCGGCGTGGGCGGAACTGGCCGACCAGCAGGACCACTATGCCCTTGAAGATGAAGAAGGCCGAGCGCAGCGGCGTGAGGAAGGAGCTGCCGCCGGCCCGCTCGAGCATCCGCACCGGCACCTCCTCGACCCGCAGGCCCTCGCGGACGGCCAGCTGCAGCGACTCGATCTCGGCGAAGTCGGGCGAGTAGTTCTCGCTGAACAGGCTCATCACTCGGCGGTTCGCCGCCCGCATGCCGCTGGTCGTGTCGGTGAAGCGCTGGCGCGTCGCCAGGGTGAGGAAGAAGCGGAAGACGCCGATGCCGATCCGTCGCGAGAAGGTCGCCTGGTAGTCGTCGTTGCCGGCGACCGCGTCGGAGTCACGGTAGCGCGAGCCGATCACCAGGTCGGCGTGGCCGGCTTCGATCTCGGCCAACAGCCGAGCCACCTCGGCCGGGGGGTGCTGGCCGTCGGCGTCGAGGTGGGCGCAGAAGTCGTAGCCCTCGCGCAGCGCGTAGAGGTAGCCGGTCTGCAGCGCCGCGCCGAGGCCCTGGTTGAACGGCAGCGTGGCGACGAGGACACCGCACTCGCGCGCCCGGGTCGTGGTCGCGTCGGTCGAGCCGTCGTCGACGACGAGGATGTCGGCCCCCGCCAGGTGCTCGCGCACGTCGGCGACCACCCCGGCGAGCGAGGCCTCCTCATTCCAGGCCGGGATGAAGACGAGAGTCCGCACGCCGCCGATTCTGCCACGCCACCAAGCCGCCATCTGTCCACCCCCCGCCGACGGGCCGAAAACCCACCTATGTCGTGGGATATCGGCCCATCGGCTGGCGGTTGTGTTAGTAAGTCTTCATGAGCCCCGGCAACGAGATGCCCGCCCGGCCCAGCGCGGCCGGTCCGCGCATCGGCATGCGCCTTTGGCTGACTGGCGCCTTCGCCGCGGTCAGCCTGATCACCGCCGGCGCCGTCGTCCTCTTCGGCGACAACCAGCAGGCGCTGGTCGCCTCGGTCCTGATCGGCGTCCTCGCCGGCTTCCTGATCGCGGTCGCGATCTCGCACCGCGTCGTCCGCCTCGCCCGTGCCGCCGGCGAGATGGCGGGTGGCTTCTTCGACGCGCCGCTCAGCGTCTCCGGCCCCGACGAGATCGGCGACCTCGCCCGCGCTCTCGACTCGATGCGGGCGTCGCTGAAGGAGAGCTTTGGTGTCCTCACCGCTGACCGCAACAAGCTCGCGGCGATCTTCGATGGACTCACCGACGCGGTGATGGTGGTCGACTTCGAAGGGCCGGTGCGCTTCTCCAACAGCGCCGCTGCGCGCCTGCTCGGCGTCGGCGGCCAGCCGCCGGATGTAGTGCTGCCGCAGCTGCACCGGGCGTCGGAGCTCGGCTTCTCCGCCCACCCGGCACTGCGGATCGGCGATCGCGCCTACGCGATGACCGCCCGTTCCCTGCCCGGCGAGCGCGCCGTGCTCGCCGTCCTGCGTGACCGCACCGACGAGCTGCGCCGCGAGCTGGCCGAAGCCGACTTCGTCTCCAACGCTGCCCACGAGCTGCGCAACCCGCTGGCCGGGATCTCCGGCGCGATCGAGGTCCTGCAGAGCGGCGCCAAGAACGAGCCCAGGGATCGCGACCATTTCCTCCGCCGCCTCGCTGACGACGCCGACCGCATGAGCCGCCTCACCCAGTCGCTGCTGACCCTGGCCCGGGTCGAGTCGCGCGGCGCCGCCGAGAGCGAGATCGTCGACGTTCCGGCCGCCGTCCGCGATGTCGCCGCCGCGGTCGAGTCGCCGCCGCACGTGGCGCTGGAGATCGACGTCGAGCCCGATCTCGCCGCCACGGGCGACCCGACGTTGCTGCGCCAGGTGCTGATCGGCCTGCTCACGAACGCGTTCAAGAACACGCCACCGCCTGGGACAGTTACGGTTCGCGGCCGGCAAGATGGGGAGGGGGAGGTTGTCTTGGAGGTCATGGATACCGGGACGGGGATACCGGCGGCGGAGATCGAGCGGGTTTTCGAGCGCTTCTACCGTCGCAGCGAGTCGCGCAAGCAGGAGGGCTTCGGCCTCGGCCTGGCGATCGCCCGCCGCATGGTCGATGTGATGGGCGGCCAGATCGGCGCCGACTCCGTCGAGGGGGAGGGCAGCACCTTCTGGGTCCGCCTCCCCGTCGCCCAGCCGACCTCGACCCCGGTGGCCTGAGCATGCCCCTATATAAAGGGCGACCATGAGCAGCGGCCGCATCCTCATCGCCGACGACGAGCCCTCGGTCCGCGACTCGGTCGGCTACGCGCTGGCCCAGGAGGGCTTCGAGGTCACTGCCGCCGAGGACGGCGACCAGGCGACCGCGATGCTCAGCGAGGGCATTCCGTACGACCTCCTGATCCTCGACATCATGATGCCGGGCCCGAGCGGGCTCGACATCTGCCGCGACGTCCGCGCCCGCAGCGCCGTCCCGATCATCGTTCTCACCGCCAAGGACGCCGAGGTCGACAAGGTGGTCGGGCTCGAGGTCGGCGCCGACGACTACGTCACCAAGCCCTTCTCGGTGCGCGAGCTGCTCGGACGTGTCCGCGCCCAGCTGCGCCGCCGCGAACTCGACCGCTCGCCGCTGGCCCAGGCGGTCAAAATCGAGTCCGGTCCGGTCTCGATCGACCTCGTCCGCCACGTCGCCACCGTGCGCGGCATCCCGGTCAATCTCACTCGCTCGGAGTTCCAGCTCCTGCGCCTGCTGGTCGGACGCCCCGGCGAGGTCTTCGCCCGCGCCCAGATCATGGAGGAGCTCTGGCAGACCGAGTTCGACGGCGACGAGCGCGCCTGCGACGTCCACATCTCCAACCTGCGCCAGAAGGTCGAGCGCGACCCGCAGAAGCCCGAGCTGGTGGTGACCGTGCGCGGCGTCGGCTACAAGTTCAACGGCGAGAGCACCTGAGCCGCGGTTCGACGGGGGCTAAGCTGCTCGCATGGGCAGGAGACCCATCCGCGGGTTCGCGGTGGCCGTTGTCGCTGTGCTCGTCCTCGCTGTGGCCGGAACGGCGCTCGCCGGCATCGTCAAGGTGCGGATCCAGGCGGGGAACCTGCTGGTCATCGGCGAAGGCGGGTTCGCTCCCTCGGCGCTGCCGAAGAGCGCCGACGCGCCGATCACGATCTTCGGCAAGGGGCGGCTGGCCACCATCGATGGCGAGTTGCCGCCGATTCTGAAGACGATCGAATTCGAATTCGACAAGCATGGCTCGATCCAGACCGAAGGGCTGCCCGTTTGCACGGCGGGCAAATTGCAGGCGACGACGGTGCCGCAGGCGCGCAAGCTCTGTCCAGGGGCGATCGTCGGCAGGGGCTTCGGCCACGCGGTCGTCAAATTCCCCGAACAGGCGCCGATCCCCGATCTCCTCGCCGATCACGATCTTCAACGGCCCGCCCATCAAGGGGGACCCGAGCGTCTTCGCGCACTTCTACACGACGGTTCCGGTGGCGGTCGCCTTCGTCGTCCCGATCCGGATCGAAACGATCCACAACGGTCGCTACGGCTACCGCGTCAACGCCGACGATCCCGAAGATCGCCAACGGCGCCGGCATCCCCATTTCCGGTTCGATCAAGATCGGCCGCAGGTGGACCTACAAGGGCGTCAAGCACAGCTACATCAACGCCCGCTGCCCTGACGGTCGCCTCCAGGCGGTCGGCAGATTCGGCTTCAGCGACGGCACCCGGCTGAGGGGCTCCTTCATCAATCCCTGCCAGACGCGGGGCTGAGAGCGCAGACCCAATAAGGTCCGGGGCGCAGTCAATCCCCGAATTGGAGGCCTTATGCCACTGGTACCGATGGTTGTGGAGCAGACCGCTCGCGGTGAGCGTTCATTCGACATCTACAGCCGCCTCCTGGCTCAGCGCATCGTCTTCCTCGGGGAACAGGTGACGGAGGATCTGGCCAACCTGATCATCGCCCAGCTGCTGCACCTCGAGTCCGAGGATCCGGACAAGGACGTCAGCCTCTACATCAACTCGCCCGGCGGCTCCGCCTACGCCGGCCTGGCCATCTACGACACGATGCAGTTCATCAAGCCCGACGTGCAGACCATCTGTTACGGGATCGCGATGTCGGCCGGCTCGCTGATCCTCACCGGAGGCGCCGAGGGCAAGCGGATGGCGCTGCCCAACAGCCGCATCCTCATCCACCAGCCCAGCGGCGGCTTCGAGGGCCAGTCGAGCGACATCGAGATCCACGCCAGGGAGATCCTGGAGCTGCGCGAGCGCCTCGACGGCATCTACGTCAAGCACACCGGCCAGTCCCGCGAGCGGATCAAGGAGGACATGGAACGCGACAAATTCTTCCAGCCCCCGGCCGCGGTCGAGTACGGGTTGATTGACCGCGTGATCGAGTCGCACGAGTTCCAGGCGGAGCCGGTCGGCTCCTCCAACGGCAGCAGCCTAGGAGTCGCCGAGCCGGTGCCAGGCCCAGATGCCGGTTATCGCCGCGGCGCTTCCGGAGACGACTCCGCGGAGCCCGGCGCCGCGGGCGGCCGGATCGCGGGCGGCGACGCCGAAGGTGACCGCGTCGGAGGCGTCGACCGCGGCGCCCGCCAGCGCCGCGATACGCAGTGCTTTGCGATCGTCGCGGGCTGCCACGGCCAGCAGCCCGAGGGCGATGTCGCGGCCGCCGGCGATCCTGCCCAGCGCCGTCCCCGCGGCGTCGACCTCCGCGAACCCCAGCGCCTTCAGCGCCGGCCTGGTGACGAACACGGCGCCGACGCCGATCGCGATGCGCCCGGCCGCAATGCCCAGCACCGCCTGCCGCGCAAGTGGGTCGGTCCGTCGTCGTGGCACCCCGTCAATCTAGCCGCTGCCCCCGTCCGGTCATGATCGGCGCCGGGCTCCCGCGCCCTCGTCCCCGGTCTTACTTCGCCGTCGCTGATGTTCCCCTGGACCGGGAGCTGGAGCGGCTGCGATGCCTGCCGATCTTTTCCGACGGTCCGCTGGCGGAGCGGGCCCCTGAACTCAAGGTACGCCGCGCCGGCAAGCGCCCGAACCGCCTCGGCTTCGCCGTCCCGGGCGAGTTTCGCCTCTCGGTCACGGCCTACCCGGGAATCCGCCCTGGCGACGTGCTCGAGACCCTCCTCCACGAGCTCACCCATCTCCACGTCGGCCGTGCCGCCGAAGCGCACGCCTGGCACGGACGCACCTTCAAGGCGACGCTGGCGCGGGCGATGGCGGAGGCCTACGGGGTCGTCGCGCCGCCCCCGGCCAACGCACTCCACGGCGTCTACGCGGCGGCGATCGAGCGGGAGCTCGGACGAGAGAGAGCCGACGCCCGGATTTGAACCGGGGGACCCCTTCATTACGAGAGGGTTTTTTAGCATCAGCTGGGGCCGATTTGGGCACGATTCGTCCGCTCAGATCGGTCCAGTTGGGTACATATCTGCAGCGTTGGGGACTTCAAACAGTGGCCTGGCTCAATGGGTCAGCGATCCGGGTCTCGCAACGCCTGCTCCAACGCTGTTGCGCCTACACCCTCCACCCTCACGACCTTGCTCCGCGACTTCTCGCCCTGGACGACGCTCACCTTCGACGGCGCTATGCCGATCCGCTTCGCGATCATCCGGCACAGAACCTTGTTCGCCCTGCCGTCGACCGGCGGTGCCGTCACCCGCGCCTGCAGGACTCCGTCGCCGATTCCCATCAGTTGATTACGGTGGCCGCGGGGACGGAGTCGAACCTCGATTCGAGTCTCGGCCATCCGCCAATCCTCACGGATGCGACCCTGGGAAGCACCCCGCCAGGATCGCATCCGCGATCGCCTCGGGCGCCGGTGGACACCCCGGGATCCGAATGTCGACCGGCAGCAGAGTGTCGAGTGGGCCGGCGAGCTCGGCGGCGTCACCGAGGACTCCGCAGCCCAGGGCGCAGTCGCCGAGGGCGGCAACCAGGCGCGGTTCGGGCATCGCCTCATAGGCGGCCCGCAGCGGATCGACCATACGGGTCGTCACCGGGCCGGTAACCAGCAGGATGTCGGCGTGACGAGGGGAGGCGACGATGTCGAGCCCGAAGCGCTGCAGGTCGTACTGGGGAGCAGCGGTCGCGGTCAGCTCGTGCTCGCAGGCGTTGCAGGACCCAGCATCGACATGGCGGATCGCCAGCGAGCGAGCGCCACTTCGCTTGGGCAAGGCCGCATCGCGGCGCACCCGCTGGAGGTGGCGGAGCAAGACGAACATCAGCGGTCGACGCACGCGTAGCAGAGCTCAAAGCTCTTGTTGATCAGGGGAAAATCGGGGAGGAGGTTGCCCGAGGTCGCGAGCACCAGGGATGGCCAGTTGGCGTAGGAACCGGTTCGCAGGTGCAAGCGCCGGACGCGATGCATCTCCGGCTCGACGATGCAGACCGTCTCGCCTCTCGGGCTCTCGACCCGCGCCACGCCGATGCTCGCGGAAGGTCCAGCCGAGCTCGCCTCATCGGGGCGTACCGGGGCGGCGAGAAGGTCGTCCAACATCGAGAAGATCTCGAGGAGCTCAAGGGCCCGCACCTCAAGCCGGGCGGCGACATCGCCGTCGGCGACCGGCGGGAATGCCGCCGAGAATGACGATCCGTACCAGAGCGCGGGACTGTCTTCGCGGGTGTCTTGGCGCAACCCCGAGGCACGGGCGGCGGGGCCGACGGCGCCGAGCCGGGCGGCGTCGTCGTGAGCGAGGACGCCCACGTCGTCGAGTCGGCCCTGGACTGACGGGGCGAATTGGATCTCGCGCCAGGCTCGCGCCGTGTCGTGCCGCACCTCGCGAAGTTCGCCGCGTGCTTGATCGACTGCCGAGCCGGGAAGGTCGAGCTGGCTGACGCCCATTTCAATCGAGCCGAAAAGGAAGCGGTGCCCGGCGAGACTCAAGTTGAGGCGCATCGCCCGCTCCTTCAGCGCGGCGAAGGCCATGTTCCCAGGGGCGAACCCGACTCCAGCGCAGATCGCGGCGATGTCGTTGAGGTGGTTGTAGAGCCGCTCCAACTCAAGGAGGAGCGTGCGGGCGCGCCGCAGTTCCCGGGATGTCGCCAGGCCGAGAACGGCCTCGCAGGCCAGCGCATAGGACACTGAGTTGGTGACGGCGCAGGCACCGCAGGATCGCTGTGCGGAGACCAGGCCCCCGGCCAGTTCCTGCCCCTCAGCGGCACGCTCCAAGCCGCGGTGCTTGTAGAAGAGACGGAGGTCGAGGAGCAGAATTCGCTCGCCGACGACGTGGAAGCGGAAGTGACCTGACTCGATGACGCCGGCGTGGATCGGCCCGACGGCAACCTCGTTTACCCCCTCCCCCTCGACGGGGATGGTCCAGCTCGACGTGTCGCTGGGGTGGGCGACGAGCGGGCGCAGCGGCTCATGACCGCGGAATCGCAAGCCGTGGAGGTCGTGGGCCTCCCGCTCGTCCCATTCAGCCGCCGGCAGGAAGTCGACGACCGTCGGCAACTCGTCCCCTTCGGGGGCAGTGGAAAGGACGCGAGTGTTGGCGCCCCGCGCGAAAAGCGCGCGCCAGCGCCGACCCGAGTCCGGACCCCCGGCAAATGCTCCGCAGAATCGCTCGCCGTCGGCGAGCGCGTTCTGACACGCCTCGCGCCATTCGGAAACTGGGACCGATACCCGTTCGAGCGCCTGGTGAGGACCTACGCCCGGGCTCATGCGCCGCTCCTCATCAGGGCTTCCACGATGTCAGAGCCGGGTAGCGCGTAGGCGATCGCGGTTAGCCCGAGCAGCGCGACCGCCGCGATGCCGGCGAGCAGCGCGACCGCCGGCACCGAGCGCGAGGGCCGGCCGCGCGGACCCTTCCTTCCACCGAAGAGCCCCTCAAGCAAAGAATGTGCGAGTCCGAGGAAGCCCAGGGCGAGCAGTACGGCGGCGATCGAGGACACCGCCAAAAGGCCCGCCTGCATTCCACCCAGGAGGATCATGACCTCCGAGACGAAGAGAGGCGACGGGGGCAGTCCGGCGAGTGAGAAGAGGCTCACCGACATTGCCGTGGCGGTCGTGGGGCTCGTTCGGGCGACGCCTCTCGCCGGGGCGTCCGCAGTGCGTGGATCGCCACGCATGAGCGGGATCGCGGTGTAGAAGCCAAGCGCCTTTGCCAAGGCGTGGCCGGCGACGTGGATGACGACACCGGCGATCGCCAGGGTGGTGCCGAATCCGATCCCGAGCGCGAGGACACCGATGTGCTCAAGGCTCGAGTAGGCCAGCAGACGCTTCCACGGCAAGGGTCGCCACAGGAACGGGATTGCCACCAGCAGGGAGGCAAGTCCAAAGCCGATGAAGAGCGTTTGCACCGCGCCTGAGCCGAGCGCCGGCTCGAGGGCGAGCTTGGTCCGCCAGGCGATCAACAGGACAGTCGGAAGCAGCGCCGCGGAGAGCAGGGCGCTGACCGGGGGCGGCGCCTCGCTGTGCGCGTCGGGAAGCCAGTTGTGGACGGGCGCCCAGCCGATCTTGCTCGCCAGCCCGACCAGGATCAGCACGAACGCGAAGAGGGTCGCCTCGTGGGGAAGCTCGTCAGCGTGCTGGGCCAGTGACTGCCAGTCGAGCCGACCGAGGCCCGAACCGTCCGCGCCGACCGCGACGTAGACCACCACGATCCCCAGCAGCGCGATGGAAAGGCCGAGCGTGGTGAGGACGACGTACTTCCAGCCGGCCTCGAGCGCGCTGCGCTTTCCGCTGAAGGCAACCAGCATTGCCGACGCAGCGGTGCTCGCCTCGATCAGCAGCCACGCAATGGCCAGATTGTCGGCGAGCGGCAGGGCGAGTAGCACCGCCCAGAAAACGTTGAAGGCGGCGTAGTACCAGGCGTGTGAGCGTCGCGCGGTAAACCAGCTCCGCCCCGCATGGCGCAGGTAGAACGCCGACATGGCGGCGCTGGCAAAGCCAACCACGGCGACGACCGCCAAGAACACTCCGGAGGCGGCGTCGAGGACATACCAGCTACCCCTCGAGGCGACGTCCGGCGCGGCGGCGATTGCCAACACGGCCAGCGCCAGGGCCAGCGCAGCGGTCAGGGTGGATGTCGCCAGGTTGAGGCGGTCGGCGGCGCCCGGCGTCGGCATCAGGGTCACGAGCAAAGCGGCGCTCAGAGGAACCGCCAGGGTGGCGCCGATCAATGGGGCGACGGTGTCAGTCACGAAGCGCTCGCAAAAGGTCGGTGTCACCCGAGCCGACCTCGCCATGGATCTTGTGGGTGAAGGCAGCGGCGACGGTGACGACGAGCACCAGATCGAAGAGCACGCCCAACTCGATCACGAACGGCAGCCCCCCCGGAACCGAGATGGCGAGCAGGTAGATGCCGTTCTCCGCGACGAGGATTCCGAGCACCTGCAACAGCGCCGGGCGACGCATGATCACGATCGCGATGCCCAAAGACAGCAGCGCCACCGCCGCATGTTCGGCGGGCCGGTCGCCGAGGCCCAGCGGCGGGATCGAGGCAGCAGCGATCAATGCGACAGTGGCCGCGAGGACCAAGCGAACCAGAACCGTCGTCGCGGGGATGACCAGATACGGCTCCGGGGTGCGGCGACGCGTGAAGGTCAAGAGCGCGGGCAGGGCTACCGCACGAACCAGGAGGATGATCGCGGCGACAAGGAAGTCAGCCGGGCGGCCCCGCGCCAGCGAGAGTGCCGCGATGCCGAGCACCATCGCCTGGGCGGAGACGAGCAACGTCGCGAGGCTGCGGCGCCGCACCAGCATCACGGCGAAACCGAGGACAACCAGCGCTGTGATTGCCGCCGGGTTCACGCTCAGCTCGCCAGCCAGCTGATCAAGCCCACGAGGGCAAGTAGGCAACCCCCGCCGAGCAACGCCGGAGCCCGCAGAATCCGCATCTTGGCCTGAGCCGTCTCGGTGAATGCCAGGGTCACGCAGATCAAGGCGATGCCACCGACGAGACAAGCGAGGCGGGCGCCGAAGCCCCCCCAGTGAGGTAGGTACAGCTCGGCTGCGAGGACCAGAATGATCCAGTGCCGGGCGGCCGCGCTCCACTGCAACAGCGCCAAGTCGCGGCCCGCATATTCGAGCAGTGGACCCTCATGGATCATCGTCAGCTCCAGGTGCGTGTCTGGGTTGTCGATCGGCTGGCGCCCGGTCTCGAAGAGAACGACGAGGCCAAAGGCCGCCGCGGCGCACCAGTGGGCCGGTTGGCTCCAGATGGCGGAGCCGTTGGCGGCGGAGCTCATCGCGATCAGGTCGGTGCTGCCGGAGGGCAGCACGGCGAGAATCAGCGCCAGGACCAGCAACGCCTCGGCGAAGACAGAAAGGGTCAGGTCGCGGCTCGATCCCATCAGCCCGAACCCCGAGCCGGTGTCCCAGCTCGACGCGGCCAGGGCAAAGCGAGCGAGGGCGAAGAGCCCGACCAGGACGATCGCGTCGTTGCCCAGCGGCCAGTTGGGAGAGAGGCCGGCGATCGGCACCAGGAACAGACCTAGGACCATCGCGGCGGCGACGAGGCACGGCGCCAATCGGTAGAGGACCGTCGTCGGCTGCGGGTCCACCGACGACTTCCCCCATAGCCGGCGCAGCTCCCGGTAGGGCTGCAGTGGAGAGGGGCCACGACGGCCCTGAAGGCGCGCCTTCAGGGCCTGGATCGAGCCGGGAAGCAGCGGTGCCAAAGCCAGGCCGCCGATCAGTTGGATTGCTCCGGCGAGGGCGTTCACCCGATCGCCCCTATCCGGGTCAGCACGAGCAGCGCCAAGAGCAGCGCCAGCAGATAGGCGGCGTAGGCGCGAACGCTGCCCGACTGCAGACGGCGGGCGACCAGGGCGCCTCTCAGAGCGCCACGTTGGACCGGCCTGTACAGCAGCGTGTCGAAGAGGTGCGGGATCTCGTTTCGGTATCGGAGGGACTGAAGCTGGCCCTGCTCATGTAGCGCGACGATCTCCCGCTGCGGCCGAAAGACGGCCTCGAGAGTCAGGCGCAGTGGCTTGGTGAAGCCGGCTGAGCGCCAGCGCAACGAGGGCTCGATCCGTTGTCCGCATGCCCAGGAGGGGACCGGGGCGCTCCTCCTTGAGCCGCGCAGGCGCCAGAGCAGTCCCGCGAGCGCGAGGAGCCCGAACAGCAGCCACGGCGAGGGCAGCGAGCCGGTGCCCGGGATCGCGAGGCCGGGCTCGGCCGCCAGGCTCTGCGGCTGCGGGGCCAACTGCATCAACGACGGGATCAGCAGGCCGGGGACAGCGCCGAGAGCCACACAGCAACCGGCCAGGAACACCACCACCCCCTTCATCGCCGCCGGCGCCTCGACCGCCCTCTCCACCGCCGCCCGACGCGCCGCCCCCAGCAGCACAAGACCGACCAACTTGACGAAGCAGAACACGGCAAGCGCCGCGGTCGCGGCGAGGCCCCCCGCTGCGATGGCACCGGCCACCCCCAGGCCGATAGAGGGTCCGATGGCTACGTGGATCAGCGCTTGGAGCGTCAGCCACTCCGAGGCGAAGCCGTTGAGCGGGGGTAGGCCCGCGATCGCCATCGACCCCACCAAGAAGGCCCCGCCAGTCCAGGGCATGCGGCGCAGCAGGCCACCGATCTGGTCCAGGTCAAGAGATCCCACCGCGCGCTCGAACGCTCCGGCGACCAAGAACAAGAGCGTCTTGAATACCGCGTGATTGACGATGTGGAGGAGGGCAGCCGCGAAGGCGATCGCCGCCCAGGTCGTATCGCCCTGAGATGAGAAGAGGATCGATGCGCCAAGCCCCAGGGCGACGATCCCGACGTTCTCGATCGAGGAGAAGGCGAGCAGGCGCTTCAGGTCGCGCTGCATCAGCGCGTATAGGACGCCCCCCAACGAGGAGAGCAGTCCCAGGCCCAGGATCACGAAACCCACCCACATGGGCGGCGGGGCAGCCCACTCGAAGAGGACGCGGATCAATCCATAGAGGGCCACCTTGATCATCACCCCTGACATCAGGGCCGAGATATGGCTCGGCGCGACCGGATGGGCGCGCGGCAGCCACGAGTGCAGAGGCATCAATCCAGCCTTGGTACCGAACCCGATGATTGCCGCGGTGACGATGAATGCCTGCAGCGCCGAGCCGTGAGCGGCAAGCGCCGCGGGATTACCGAGCGCTCCGTAGTGAGCCAGCGCGAGCACGCAGATCCAGACGCCCACGCCTCCCAGGTGAGTGACCGCGAGATACACGTAGACCGCGTGGCGCACGGTGGCGTCGTTGCGGCGAACAAGGATCGCGGTGGCCGGCACCAAGGTCATCAGCTCCCAGGAGGCGAGGAACAAGGAGGGGTCTCGTGCCACGACGACGCCGATGAGCGAGATCAAAAACAGTCCGCAAAGGGCGACTAGAGGACGACTGCGCTTCGCGTCCGCTAGGTAGTCGCGGGAGAAGATCAGCGCCGGCACGGCAGCCAGCGCCAGGGTGGCGAGGAAGAAGCCGGTGAGGCCATCAATCCCGAGGGCCGGATCTAGGCTGCTTCGAAATTCTGCGCCGATGGCCTGGGCTCCAAACAGGACAAGCGCGCCGCCACTTCCGATCAAAGCAACACCAGCCGCTTGCAACGCCAATGCGACCGCGAGGTTTCTGGAAATGGCAGGGAAGGCCATCCCTATGACCAGCAGCGCCGCGCCGAGGAGAACGATCGATTCCAAAATGCTCACGTTCGGCTTCTATGAGACTGGTTCGATTCGGGTGTCAGCACGTTTCTGATCTCCAGCGTGGCTTTCTGCAGCGCATGCGCTGACGTTTGAATTTGGCCCCGGAATTCACATCGCCGAATGCGCCGTAGAACGCGACCCTGGGCCGGTCACTGATGGGTGTGTCGCTCGATGGGCTCGGCCTCGAGCGGCGAGCAATCTCGGAATATCTTAAAGACTTTTAAGATTAGGCGTCTTGGTAGTGTCTCGAAGGTGGACACGATCTCACCCGAGCGCCCCGGCGCTACTCGATATCGGTCCGCGGAAAGCAATGAAACAGGTCCGAGATTGCCTGCGACGGGTTCAGGGCACTATCGCCGGCACGAGCTAAGGGGCCGCGATGCGGTGAATCTCCCGGCAGGCCCCTGTTTAGTGTGGGATCTGGATGGAAGGAGCTGCGACAAAGGTGGGCCGAACTCCCTCACCGGACGAAAGCCAGCGTTTCCGCGAGCTACGACGTAGCGCTTCGGAGACCATCAGGAGCCAAGCGCGCTCACCGACAGAAGCCGTGCGAGATCTTGAGCGCGCATCCCGCATCACAGCGCGTGCGGTGCCGATGGCGTAGGTGGAACCGGTTAGGGCGAGGCGCCCGTCGGTCAATATCACCAGTGCCCCGCCGCCACCCTCGCGACGAAGGAGCCCCCTGGCCACCTTGATGTTGGCTACGTGGCGCGGATGATCTTGGTCGCCCCAATTGGGGTGCCAGGGTCCGGCCGTGAAGATCATGCGGTGCGCTCTCATCGGCTCTTGGCACCCACCCTCCGCGGTGCCTCGCCGGAGTCGTCCAGCTCCTCGAGAAGGGCGTGGGTCTCCTCGAGGTGGGAGCTGATCAGCTGTCGAGCCGTCTCGAGTAGCTGGAAAGTGCGCGGATCTCGAACCCGGTAGTAGACGCTCGTGCCGGCTCGCCGCGATTCGAGTAGCCCCTGCCGGCGCATCGCGCCGAGGTGCTGAGAGGCGCCGCTGGAGTCGATCTCCAGCTTGGCCTGCAGTTCGCCGACGGTCAACTCCCCATCTCGCAGCAACTCCAGGATGCGCACCCGGGTGGGGTGGCCCAGGGTTCGGAAGAAGTCCGCCTTGATGCGGTGAATTGGCTCCGCAGGGCCGGTCTGAGTTTTTCGACGGGATTTAGGCATCAAGTAGCACCAACAGGCTCAAGCAAGTCTCGCATGTCACAAAGATAGCATATCTTAGAAAATCATAAGATTAATGAATCAAAGGAAAGGCCACTCAAATCGCCGAGCCGATTCATGTGTCCAATGCTGACGGGCTCGATATCCCCGACGCGGCAATGGACGAGTTGCTCTCCGTGGACGCCGAGTTGCTGCGGGAGCAGCTACCTCAGATTGAGGAACACTTCACCAAGTTGAGGTGAGTCAGCGTCAAGAAGCCGTCCGGATCGATCCATCCGGCGATTTTCGGTACCTTCTTCCCATCCCCCCAGTCGCTTCGGTGGCTGGGTGCGAGGCCCGCTTCGGCGGGCCTCAGCGATTTAAGGGATCGGCCGTTGCCGCGTCACTGCCCGCTCCTTCACCCACTCCACGAACGCCTCCTCGGAAAGTTCGCTCGCGGCAAGCGCTTCGATTACATCCGCAGTTTCGTCCTCACCGCCCTCTGGGTGTGTGAAGGTCAAGCCGGCTTGTTCGAGTTGAACGAGCATGCAGAGGTAGCCAGTGCGCTTGTTGCCGTCAGGAAGCGGGTGGTTGCGGATGATTCGCGAGCAGACGATCGCGGCGCGCTGCGCGGGACGGGATAACGGAGCGGCCAGCGCCGACTCTGCCGCGTCGAGTTTCGCCGCCGATTTCAGTGCCTTGGCGTCAACGTCGAGCACACGCTCGGCAATGACGAGGAATTCGGCGAGATCAATCTGCTCGTTCATGGTTACTTGGTATCAAATTTCTTGACATCTAGATTCACGGTGTCTAGTGTCTACGGGGTAGACACTTTCGGCATCGCAAGGACGGAACGATGACTAAAGCTTTCACGATGCGTCTCCCTGAGGACAAGGCCGCTGAGCTAGAGGCGGTCGCTCGCGCCGATGGCGTACCCGTTTCGGAGGCTGTGCGTGAGGCGATCGACAGCCACATCGAGACTCGGCGCAAGAACAAGGACTTCCAGGATCGCCTGACCAGGCTGATCGAGGACAACCAGCGCGTCCTCGACCGGCTCGCTCGCTGAGGCGTAGAACCTGAGAGCCGACGCCCGGATTTGAACCGGGGACCCCTTCATTACGAGCGCGATATTTGAGGCCGATCTGGCCCGGTCGAGTTCGATCCCGTTCAGTTAGGTCGATCTGGTTCGGCCTGGAATTGCCGAGTTGGGGACATACTTCGGGACACGGATTTGGAAGCGTTGTCTGGCTCAGAAAGCGCTGGTAAGCCGTCGCCACTCCTTGCGTCCTCGACCGGGGGATTCAATGAAGCCGGCGTCTCAAAGCTTCCGCAGCTCGGAACGTATGTGATCCGAGCTGATATCTGGAAGGGCTTGATGAACTTCGTCGAAGGTGAAGACGTCGGAGGTGCGAGACCGCACAAACAGCTTGATGCGCATGGCCTTTGACCCACGACCGCCCATCAGCTCGCCCGCTCTGGCTTCGAATTCCTTGTAGGCGGCATTGAGGATTCCGAGGAAGTAGTTGAGCCAGGGCCAGATGTCGTGCTCGCTCTCGTCCCAGCCTTCGGTCGATTTCTCAAGGCTTTCGTAGTACGTCTCCTTGCTTTCCTCAACCAGCTTCTCGAGGCTGATAAATCGGCCTACCTCATGGCCGCAGTGGTAGAGGAGAAGCAATGTCAGCAATCGCGAGAGCCGGCCGTTCCCGTCATTGAACGGATGGATCATCAGGAAGTCGAAGACATAGATGGCCGACAGAAGAAGAGGAGAGTGCTCTCCGCTATCGATCGCATCGGCGAAGCGCTCATGCAACTCGTCCATTGCCCTTGGCGTCTCAAAGGGACTGACTCCCTCGAAGATGACCTCGAGCTTGTTGCCTTGCTGGTCAAACCGCGCCACCTCATTCTGAGAATTCTTGAAGTGGCCGCCGGGCGTGGGCGTGAACGAGTAGATGTCTCGATGGAACTGCAGGACGACCGACCTCTTGAATGGGATGTGCTCGGCACTCGAATGGATCGTGTCGAGAACCTTCCGGTACCCCGCGAATCTCCTCCTCCGACCGGCTCTTGAGGCGTTGTCTTGTCTTGCACGAGTTCCGTGACCCGCCCTGGCGCGACCGTAATGTGCTCGATCGCGTTGGAGGAGCCAGTGCTCTGGATGAGAGCTACCTCCATCAACCCCTGGAGCACCTGAGGGTTCTGGCGGCGAAACGCCCCCTCACGCCCTCGCCCAGCACTGGCCTCGGCCAATGCTGCGGCGGATCGGGATGGAACCATCCCCAGGTGCTTTTCAAGGTTGCGGAAGGTCTTCATCTCAAATAGGTATCTTCTCCGCCAGACTACCTATTTAGGCCGCTCTTAGTACCCACCCTCGATTCGATTAGAGCCGACGCCCGGATTTGAACCGGGGACCCCTTCATTACGAGTGAAGTGCTCTACCAACTGAGCTACGCCGGCCTGCGCGGCCCATTCTAGGAGGATCGAGTCGCGGTTCCGTCGCGGCCGGGGACGATGATCCCGGGGTGGCCAAGAAGAGGGAGCCGAAGCGGCGCGAGGGGAACGAGGTCGAGTTCTCGCGGATCGTCGCCTTCAGCGACGGGGTCTTCGCGATCGCGATCACGCTGCTGGTGCTCGGCCTCGACGTGCCCAAGCACCTCTCCGGCGGCGAAGATCGCCGCAGCCATCGGGGAACAGTGGGAAAGCTTCTTCGCCTTCGCGCTCAGCTTCGCGGTGATCGGCCGCTTCTGGCTGGTCCACCACCGCTTCTTCGGGGAAGTCAACGCCTTCGACGGGCGGCTGATCGTCCTCAACATGCTCTACCTCGGCGGGATCGTCCTGATCCCGTTCAGCAGCGAGGTGCTGGGCGAGTACGGCGGCAAGACCACGGCCGTCGTCCTCTACGCGGTGAACCTGATCGGGGTCGTCCTGACCGCGATGTGGATGGTCGGCCGACGCGCGCCGGGCCGGCCTTGTCGAGACCTCCGCCGAGCGCCCACAGAGAACAGCGCTACCGCTCGCTCTTCATCGCCTCGGTCTTCCTGGTCTCGATCCCGGTCGCCCTCGTCGCTCCGGGCCTCGCGGCCTTCGTCTGGTTCGCCCTCTTCTTCGACCCCGCCGGCCGCCTCGCCGCCAGGTCCCGCTAGCCGCGCCCGGCGGCCTCCTCGACCAGCTCGCCGGCCGCCTGCATCCCGCCGCAGACGGGGCAGTCCGGCTCGGGCACCACCGGCTCGCGTTTGACCGCCATCGTCCGCAGGTCGAAGATGTGGGAGACGCCGAGGGTCGAGGGCCGGCCAGCCCGGTCAGCAGGTGCATCACGTCGATGCCGACCTGGCCGCCGATCAGTTCGCAGGCCGGCCCGAGCGTCGCCGCCGGCGAGGCTTTGGCGCGGCGCTGCTCGACCGCGACGTCGAAGAGCGGGTATTGGCGCCGGTAGGCGGTCTCCTGGCAGGCGAAGCAGCCGGTCTGCCCCGGCACGTAGAGCGGCCCGACCCGCGCGATCGGCGGGAAGTGGCTCATCGTGATGTAGGGGATGCCGGCCTCGAAGCAGGCCGAGTTGCACCAGCGCTCGATGTCGTGCGCGGGCCAGTCGGCGGCGTCGATGACGACGTCGGCACCGTCGACGAAGTCGGCGATCTCGGCCTGACTCTCGAGCCGCCGCGCCGTCGAGCTCACCTGCATCGCCGGGTTGAACGCGCGCAGCCGCGCCGTCGCCGCCTCCACCTTGAGCAGGCCGAAGTCGGACTCGGTGAAGAGCGTCTGGCGGTTGAGGTTGCTGGCCTCGACCCGGTCGCCGTCGATCAGCCACATCTCGCCGACGCCGATGCTGGCCAGCGACCGGGCGGCCGCGCCACCGAGCCCGCCGACGCCGAGCACCGCCACCTTCGCCTCGCGCAGCCGGCGCTGGCACTCCGAGGGAGCCAGCGCCTGGGTGCCGACGTCGCTGAAGTAGCGGAGCTGGCGGTCGAAACGCGCCAGCTCCGCCACGGGGACGAGGTCGTCATCCGCCGCGTCCTCGACGATCTCCAGCTCCTGCAGCTGGGAGATCAGGTCGCCAACGGCCTCCTCGCCGAACTTCTCTCGCAGCTGCTCGAGCGTGTGCTTGCCATCGAGCGACTCGAGCAGCTGCCGTTCTTCCTCGTCTGGCTTCTCGATCCTGATGTCGCTTTCGGCGCTCGGACGCATCAGGTAGACGTCGCCTTCCGGCGAGCCGATCGATTCCGTCGTGCGTTTGATCCGAGGCCGAAGCATCAGGTGTGCCTCAGCCCGACTTATGGATCGAGATCGTCGGGATCACGCGTTGCGTCGTGATGGTCATTCAATCCCCCGATTGGTTGGCCGGTCAGTACCGGCGAATTTGACATCAATGGTGGAGACCGATGTATTGCTAGAAATAGTTCCGATAATCGAAAGAGATAATAAAAGTACCTGCAATTGTCGCACCGGGGCGATATACAGCTAATAACATGGAGTGTTCAGGAGAGACACCTCCTACGCCAAAAGCAGCAGATCGGAGATTGCCTTGACCCCCGCCAAAACGACCAAAACCACGCAGGGCGACGCCAAGGTAAGCCGCCATCGTGGAACCGTCAATCAGCGCCTCGTTCGTGCCCTGGGCCACCAGGTTCGTGTCCAAGCGCTAACCATCCTCAACGAACGGGTTGCCAGCCCGAACGAAATCTCGAAGGAGCTGGGCGAGTCAGTCGGGCACGTCAGCTACCACATCAAGGTGCTGAAGGAGTGCGAGTGCATCGAGACTCGTCGACACGGCGCCGCGACGCGGCGCCGTGGAGCACTACTACCGGGCCACCGATCGCGCCTTTCTCGATGCCGATGAATGGGCGGCGCTACCGTCGATGATTCGCCCAGGGCTCAGCGCGAGCCTGTTGAAAACGATCATCAACGACGCCGCTTCGTCGGTTTTGGAGGGCACCTTCGACAGGCGCATCGACCGGCACCTGAGCTGGACGCCGATGATCGTTGACGAGGACGGCTGGGAGGAATTGAAGACGGCTCTCGAACAGACGCTGGAGAACGTGCTTGAGGTTCAAACCAAGAGCGCGGCGCGGTTGACCAAGGCGGACGCCGCCGGCATTCCGGTCTCGGTCGCGATGCTCGGCTTCGAAACTCCGCCCTCCGGTGATGGCAAGGTCGCCCCCTCGAAGGCGAAAAAGAAGAAGGATTAACTAACCCGCCAGTTCCCGCGCTCGCGCGAAGACGGCGTCGATCATCGGTTTGGTCAGCTTGCCGGTGAAGGTGTTCTGCTGGCTGGGGTGGAAGCAGCCGAGCAGGGTCCAGCGGCGGAGGTCGGCTTCGGCGCCGTGGCCGAAGCGGGGCTTGGGGCGCGGCACCTCGGCGCCGAGGGCGCGGGCGGCGCGGAGGAACCCGTCCCAGCCGAAGGAGCCGAGGGCGACGACGACGCGGCAGCGCTCGAGCAGCTCCAGCTCGCGCTCCAGGTAGGGGAGGCAGTTGTCGCGCTCCTCGGTGGTCGGCTTGTTGGCCGGCGGCGCGCAGCGGACGATCGCGGTGACGTAGGCGTCGCGCAGGCGCAGCCCGTCGCCACGCCGCACCGACTCGGGCTGGTTCGCGTAGCCGGCCCGGTGCAGAGCGGCGTAGAGCCAGTCGCCGGAGCGGTCGCCGGTGAACATGCGGCCGGTGCGGTTGGCCCCGTGCGCGGCCGGCGCCAGGCCGACGATCGCCACCCGCGCCGCCGGGTCGCCGAAGCCTGCGGCCGGCTTCGCCCAGTACTCCTCGCCGCGGTAGCGGCGCGGTGGGTCGGCGGCGACGGCCTCGCGCCACTCGACCAGCCGCGGGCACCTGCGGCAGGCGTGAACCTCACTCGCCAGCGCCCCCAGCGCTTCACTTCTGCCCTTGCTCATAGGCTGCCTTCCTCCCATGCCTGCGAACCCAATCACGAACCCCCCGGCCGATGGGCCGATTTGTCGTCTCCAGCGCGACGAATCGGCCCATCGGCGGCGAGCTTGGCGTTTGGCTGTGGGACTTGCGGTGGGGGTGGCGCTGCTGGTCGCCGGCTGTGGTGGGGGAGGGACGACGACCACCGCTGCCCCCGACAAGGCTGCCGACGCGGTAATCCTCAACAACGTCCTCGGCCGTGAGCTGGCCGCGGTCCGCGCCTACGACCGCATGCTGCCGCTGCTCGCTGGCACGGCGCTCGCGAGCGCTCGCGAATTCCGAGCGCAGGAACAAGAACACGTCGACGCCGTGACCAAGGCGCTGCGCGGCCTCGGCGAGAAGGCAGAACCGGAGGAGGAAGAGATCGAAAGTGAGGGACTGAAGACCCAGGCCGACGCGCTCGAATTCCTCTATGAAGTCGAAAGCGTCTCCGTCGCCTACGACCTGCGGGCGATCTCGCACCTCACCGCCGCCTGGCCGCGTGCCCTGCTGGGATCGATCGCCGCCAATCAAGCCCAGCACCTGCAGGCGTTGCGGCGCGCGCTCGGAGCCGACGCGGCCGAATCCATCCCAGAGGCGTTCGAGGACGGAACTTCGCCGGCGCCGTCGAAGGAAGCGGAATGACCGGCCCCCTTTACGCGATCGGCCGCTTCTGCTCACGCCACCACTGGCCGGTCATCGGCACCTGGGTGGTGCTCGCGATCGCCCTCGTCCTGGTCGGCCAGGCCGGCGGCAGCAAGACCAGCGAAAACCTGACCCTGCCTGGGACCGACTCGACGATCGCAACCGAACTGCTCGAAGACAACCTGCCCGAACAGGCCTACGGCAGCAACCCGCTGACGCTGGAAGCGCCCAAGGGCGCCAGGCTGACCGACCCGAAGTACAGCGCCGCGGTCGCCGAAACCACCAAGAACCTGGAAGTGCTGCATGACGTCAACTCGGCGACCAGCCCGCTCAGCCCGCAGGGCACCAACTTCCTCAGCGCGAACCAGCAGGTGGGCTACATCCCGGTCGTGCTCTCAATCGGGCCAGGCGAAATCGACGAAGAGGAGGCGCAGCGGATCCTCGATGCCGCGGGGCCGGCACGCGCCGCCGGTCTCAACACCGCCATCGGCAGCTACGTCGGCCAGCAGCTCTCCAAGCCCTCGACCGAGGTAAGCGAGGCGATCGGCCTCACCGCCGCGGTGATCATCCTGCTCTTCGCCTTCGGCACCGCGACGGCGATGATGCTGCCGATCGTCTCCGCCTTGATCGGGCTCGCCTGCGCGCTCTCGATCATTCGCCTGCTCGAGCACGTGCTGCAGGTACCGGGAGTCGCCTCGACCCTGGCGACGATGATCGGGCTCGGGGTCGGGATCGACTACGCGCTCTTCATCGTCACTCGCCACAAACTGCAGATGGCCGAAGGGATGGAGCTGCGCGAGTCGATCGCTCGCGCCACCGCGACCGCCGGCGGCGCCGTCGTCTTCGCCGGCTTCACCGTGGTCATCGCCCTCTGCTCGCTGGCCTTTGCCGGGATCCCGCTGGTCAGCACGCTCGGCTTCACTGCGGCTGTCGCTGTCGTCGTCGCCGTCTGCGCCGCGGCGACCCTGCTGCCGGCCATGCTCGGCGCGCTGGGGCCGCGGATCGACTC
>CAVSIL010000007.1:0-15238 GCA_963727985.1 uncultured Solirubrobacterales bacterium
CCTCTACATGGACGGCTTCATCTCCTACCCGCGCACCGACAACACGGTCTACCCGTCGTCGCTGCCGCTGCGCGAGCTGGTCAGCTCGCTGGTCAAGGTCAAGGAGTTCTCCGCCGCCAGCGGCCTGCTCGACGGCGAGCTGAAACCGACCCGCGGCAAAAAAGAGACAACGACCACCCGCCGATCTACCCGACCCAGGCGATCCACCCGGGTGCCCTCGACGGCTCCAAGAAACGGGTTTACGAACTGGTCGTGCGCCGCTTCCTCGCCACTTTCAGCCCGCCGATGATCACTGAGTCGACCCGCGCCGACAACGAGGCCGGCTCGGAGACCTACTTCGTCCGCGGCTCGGTCGTCGTCGACCCCGGCTACGCCGGCATCTACACCTACGCCCGCTCCTCCGACGAGGAGATCCCGGCGCTGAAGGAGGGCCAGGAGCTGGCCCTCGACGGCGCGCCCTGGATCGTCGACAGGGAGACCCAGCCGCCTTCGCGGATCTCGCAGGCGAAACTGATCGAGATGATGGAGGAGCGCGGCCTCGGCACCAAGGCGACCCGCGCCGACATCATCCAGAAGCTGTTCGACCGCGGCTACGTCTTCGGCAACCCGCCGGTGCCGTCGGAGACCGGGATCGCGCTGTATGAGGCCTTCAAGAACTACGTGCCGGCGATGGCGACGCCGGAGATGACCGCCCAGCTGGAGGCGGAGATGGACCGGATCGCCGCCGGCGAGATGACCAAGGGCGCGGTCGTCGGCGAGAGTCGCGACCTCCTGCACAAGACCTGGACCGAAATCGACGGCAGCCGCGAGGACCTGGCCAAAGTCATCTGGAAAGGGATGGACGAAGACCGCGTCCTCGGGCCCTGCAAGGTCTGCGAAGAAGCCGGCCGCAAGAAGGACGACGGCTCGCCCCACATGCTGCGGATCATCCGCGCCAAAAAATCGGGCAAACGCTTCGTCGGCTGCAGCGGCTGGACCCTCGACGACCCCAACTCCTGCGACCAGACCTTCCCGCTGCCCCAGCGCGGCGACGTCTTCAAGCTCGAAGACCGCTGCTCCGTCTGCGAGCAGACGCCGCGGCTGAAAGTGGTGCCCTCCGCGGCCGATCCTGGAACCTCTGCCTCAATGACGACTGCGAGTCGATGCAGGAGATGAAGAAACGCCGGGCCGAGCGCGAAGCCGCCAAAGCGGCGAAAGCGGCGATGGAAAAGAAGCCGCCGGCCAAAGGCGACGAGGACGCTCCCGCCAGAAGAAGAAAGCGAAAGCCAAAGCGTCCAAAGCTGACACCGCCACGCGGGGGCGCAAACGCGCCAAAGCCGCCGCCAAAGGCTGAGGTCCGCGGCGTTGTTCATCTCCCTGGAGGGAGTGGACGGGTCCGGTAAGAGCACCCAGGCGCGGCTGCTTGGTCGAGGCGCTGGGTGCGGAGACGGTGGCGATCCGCGAGCCGGGCGGGACCGAGGCGGCGGAGCGGATCCGCGGCCTGCTCGCCGACCCGGCCGTGGCGCTGGAGCCGCTGGCCGAGTTGCTGCTCTTCCTCGCCGCCCGCGCCGACCTCACCGAGCGGGTGATCCGGCCGGCGCTGGAGGCCGGGCGCACCGTCGTCTCCGACCGCTTCTCCGACTCCAGCGTCGCCTACCAGGGCGCCGCCCGGGGGCTTGGAGTGGGGGAGGTGATCGGTCTCTGCGACACCGCCACCGACGGCCTCTGGCCGGACCTGACGCTGCTGCTGAAGGTCGAGCCCGAGCTCAGCCTCGGCCGCGCCGGCGGGCAAGGACCGCTTCGAGTCCGAGGGCCTGGAGCTGCAGCGCGCCGTCGCCAGGGCCTACGAGGAGATCGCCATCATCGCCAGCGACCGGGTCGCGGTGATCGACGCTGACGGACGCGTCGATGAGGTTCACGGGCGGGTGATGGCGGCGTCAGGGATCATGGCTTCCTGACCGCGCACCGCGGAGGAAGGCATGACCGTCACGGTGGAGCATCAGCCGCGGGCAAGGATCGCGTTGAACGCAGCGTTAGCGGGAACCCCATCGCATGCCTATCTGTTCCGGGGTCCGAAGGGCGCCGGTAAGCGGGCGGCGGCGCGGGCTTTTGCGGCGGAGATCCTGGCTGGCGCCTGCCGAGGACCCCGAGGATGCTCGCCGTCGTGCCCTGCTCGACCCCTCGCCGCACCCCGACCTCGTCTGGCTCGCCCCGCGCGGCGCCCAGCATCTGGTCGAGGAGGTGCGCGAGCGGGTGATCCGCGCCGCCGCCTACCGGCCCTTCGAAGGCGGCAAGCGCGTCTTCGTCGTCGAGGCGGCCGAGGCGCTGCGCGACGAGAGCCAGAACGCCCTGCTGAAGACCCTGGAGGAGCCCCCCGAGTTCGTCCACCTGATCCTGCTCAGCTCCGAGCCCGAGGCCTGCTCGAGACGATCGCCTCCCGCTGCCAGCCCGTCGATTTCGCGCCGCTCTCGGCCGAGACCGGTGCTGGAAGCCGAAGCTCGCAGAGCGGGGGGTCCGCCGCGCCGGAGGAGATCGCCGCCGCCGCCCGCTCGCCGCCGGCGACCTCGAGCGGGCGCGGCTGCTGCTCCCGGCGCGGCGGGGCGCTGCGCGAGGAGGCGTGGCGCGGCGGGGCGGCGGCGATCGCTCGCCGGATGCTCGGCGGAGAGGGTCCGTGTCGGGCCGCCGCCCCCTGGAAGGCGCTGCTCGATCGCGCCGGCAGCCGGCGAGGACGTCGAAGCGGCGGTCCGCGAGGTGCTCGAGGAGGAAGCCAAGTCCGGTCTCAAGCGCACCGCCCGTGACATCGCCGACGAGTCCAAACGCGCCGGCCGCCGCCGCCGGACCGCGATCCTCGACCTCGGCCTCGAGCCTGCGCCACCTGGCTGCGGGATCTCGCCGCCGTCGCCGCCGGCGCCGAGGACGTCGCCTTCAACCGCGACCGCCTCGACCAGCTGCGCTCCCAGGCCGACGGCCTCGACCCCGGCGCTGCCCGCCGCGGCGCCGAAGCGGTCCAGGAGACCCGCCGCAGCCTCGACCTGAATGTGTCGGAGGAGCTAGCCCTCGAAGCTTTGTTTTTCAAGCTCGAGCGGACGGCCTCAGATGTCGCTATGCGGCGTCGACTCGGAGTCGCCGAAGTAGCGCTGCTACTCCGGCTCCCTGCGTCCTTGCCTAACGACGTCTGAGCCTCGTCTTGGCGTACTCCCTCCAGCGCTCTTTCCTGGGCCAACCGGGTGATCTGGGCGGCCTGGCGGGACATGATCACGCTGAAGTTGAGCGCCAGGCCGAGCAGCAGCAGCAGCACGACCGAGAACAGGGCGACGTTGGTGTCGCGCACGCCCATCAGGTTGGCCACGACCTCGAGCAGGCCGGGAAAGGCGGCGAACGCGAGCATGCCGACGCCGGCCAGCAGCCAGATCACGCTGTAGCGCTCCTGCAGCCGGTCGCGGCGGATCAGATCGAGGATCAGAAGCATGAAGAAGACCGCGATGATCGCGGCGACGATCCGCGTCTGCGAGGTCAGGTGAACCTGGGCCGCATCGGCGGCGAAGGGCCAGTTCATCGCTCCGCCTCCGCCTGCCGGCGCGGGCGGAACTGGCCGACCAGCAGGACCACGATGCCCTTGAAGATGAAGAAGGCCGAGCGCAGCGGCGTCAGGAAGGAGCTGCCGCCCGCTCGCTCCAGCATCCGCACCGGCACCTCCTCGACCCGCAGGCCCTCGCGCACCGCCAGCTGCAGCGACTCGATCTCGGCGAAGTCGGGCGAGTAGTTCTCGCTGAACAGGCTCATCACCCGGCGGTTCGCCGCCCGCATGCCGCTGGTCGTGTCGGTGAAGCGCTGGCGCGTCGCCAGGGTGAGGAAGAAGCGGAAGACACCGATGCCGATCCGTCGCGAGAAGGTCGCCTGGTAGTCGTCGCTGCCGGCGACCGCGTCGGAGTCACGGTAGCGCGAGCCGATCACCAGGTCGGCGTGGCCGGCTTCGACCTCGGCCAGCAGCCGCGCCACCTCGGCCGGGGGGTGCTGGCCGTCGGCGTCGAGGTGGGCGCAGAAGTCGTAGCCCTCGCGCAGCGCGTAGAGGTAGCCGGTCTGCAGCGCCGCGCCGAGGCCCTGGTTGAACGGAAGCGTGGCGACGAGGACCCCACACTCGCGCGCCCGGGCCGTGGTCGCGTCGGTCGAGCCGTCGTCGACGACGAGGATGTCGGCACCCGCCAGGTGCTGGCGCACGTCGGCGACCACCCCGGCAAGCGAGGCCTCCTCATTCCAGGCCGGGATGAAGACGAGAGTCCGCACGCCGCCGATTCTGCCACGCCATCGCGCCGCCATCTGGCCACCCCCCCGCCGATGGACCGAAAACCCCCTATGTCGTGGGATATCGGCCCCTCGGCTGGCGGTTGTGTTAGTAAACCTTCGTGAGTCCCGGCAACGAGATGCCCGCCCGGCCCAGCGCGGCCGGTCCGCGCATCGGTATGCGCCTCTGGCTCACCGGCGCCTTCGCCGCGGTCAGCCTGATCACCGCCGGCTCCGTCGTCCTCTTCGGCGACAACCAGCAGGCGCTGGTCGCCTCGGTCCTGATCGGCGTCCTCGCCGGCTTCCTGATCGCGGTCGCGATCTCGCACCGCGTCGTCCGCCTCGCCCGCGCCGCCGGCGAGATGGCGGGCGGCTTCTTCGACGCGCCCCTCAGCGTCTCCGGCCCCGACGAGATCGGCGACCTCGCCCGCGCCCTCGACTCGATGCGGGCGTCGTTGAAGGAGAGCTTTGGCGTCCTCACGGCCGACCGCAACAAGCTCGCGGCGATCTTCGACGGGCTCACCGACGCGGTGATGGTGGTCGACTTCGAAGGGCCGGTGCGCTTCTCCAACAGCGCCGCTTCCCGCCTGCTCGACGTCGGTGGCCGGCCGCCGGATGTAGTGCTGCCGCAGCTGCACCGGGCGTCGGAGCTCGGCTTCTCCGCCCACCCGGCGCTGCGGATCGGCGATCGCGCCTACGCGATGACCGCCCGCTCCCTGCCTGGCGAGCGCGCCGTGCTTGCCGTCCTGCGCGACCGCACCGACGAGCTGCGCCGCGAGCTGGCCGAAGCCGACTTCGTCTCCAATGCCGCCCACGAGCTGCGCAACCCGCTGGCCGGGATCTCCGGCGCGATCGAGGTCCTGCAGGGCGGCGCCAAGAACGAGCCCAAGGACCGCGACCACTTCCTCCGTCGCCTCGCCGACGACGCCGACCGCATGAGCCGCCTCACCCAGTCGCTGCTGACCCTGGCCCGGGTCGAGTCGCGTGGCGCCGCCGAGAGCGAGATCGTCGACGTGCCGGCCGCCGTCCGCGACGTCGCCGCCGCGGTCGAGTCGCCGCGGCACGTGGCGCTGGAGGTCGACGTCGAACCCGATCTCGCCGCCACCGGCGACCCGACGCTGCTGCGCCAGGTGCTGATCGGCCTGCTCACGAACGCCTTCAAGAACACGCCACCGCCCGGGACCGTTACGGTTCGCGGCCGGCAAGACGGGGAGGGGGAGGTTGTTTTGGAGGTCATGGATACCGGCACGGGCATCCCGGCGGCGGAGATCGAGCGGGTTTTCGAGCGCTTCTACCGTCGCAGCGAGTCGCGCAAGCAGGAGGGCTTCGGGCTCGGCCTGGCGATCGCCCGCCGCATGGTCGATGTGATGGGCGGCCAGATCGGCGCCGACTCCGTCGAGGGGGAGGGCAGCACCTTCTGGGTCCGCCTCCCCGTCGCCCAGCCGACCTCGACCCCGGTGGCCTGAGCATGCCCCTATATAAAGAGCGAACATGAGCAGCGGCCGCATCCTCATCGCCGACGACGAGCCCTCGGTCCGCGACTCGGTCGGCTACGCGCTGGCCCAGGAGGGCTTCGAGGTCACTGCCGCCGAGGACGGCGACCAGGCGACCGCGATGCTGAGGGAGGGCATTCCCTACGACCTCCTGATCCTCGACATCATGATGCCGGGCCCGAGCGGGCTCGACATCTGCCGCGACGTCCGCGCCCGCAGCGCCGTCCCGATCATCGTTCTCACTGCCAAGGACGCTGAGGTCGACAAGGTGGTCGGGCTCGAGGTCGGCGCCGACGACTACGTCACCAAGCCCTTCTCGGTGCGCGAGCTGCTCGGACGCGTCCGAGCCCAGCTGCGCCGCCGCGAACTCGACCGCTCGCCGCTGGCCCAGGCGGTCAAAATCGAGTCCGGCCCGGTCTCGATCGACCTCGTCCGCCACGTCGCCACCGTGCGCGGCATCCCGGTCAATCTCACTCGCTCGGAGTTCCAGCTCCTGCGCCTGCTGGTCGGACGCCCCGGCGAGGTCTTCGCCCGCGCCCAGATCATGGAGGAGCTCTGGCAGACCGAGTTCGACGGCGATGAGCGCGCCTGCGACGTCCACATCTCCAACCTGCGCCAGAAGGTCGAGCGCGACCCGCAGAAGCCCGAGCTGGTGGTGACCGTGCGCGGCGTCGGCTACAAGTTCAACGGCGAGGGGACCTGAGCCGCAGGCTGGGCCGACCGGGGCTCCTTCATCAATCCCTGCCAGACGCGGGGCTGAGAGCGCAGACCCAATAAGGTCCGGGGCGCAGTCAATCCCCGAATTGGAGGCCTTATGCCACTGGTACCGATGGTTGTGGAGCAGACCGCTCGCGGCGAGCGTTCCTTCGACATCTACAGCCGCCTCCTGGCTCAGCGCATCGTCTTCCTCGGGGAACAGGTGACGGAGGATCTGGCCAACCTGATCATCGCCCAGCTGCTGCACCTCGAGTCCGAGGATCCGGACAAGGACGTCAGCCTCTACATCAACTCGCCCGGCGGCTCCGCCTACGCCGGCCTGGCCATCTACGACACGATGCAGTTCATCAAGCCCGACGTGCAGACCATCTGTTACGGGATCGCGATGTCGGCCGGCTCGCTGATCCTCACCGGCGGCGCCGAGGGCAAGCGGATGGCGCTGCCCAACAGCCGCATCCTCATCCACCAGCCCAGCGGCGGCTTCGAGGGCCAGTCGAGCGACATCGAGATCCACGCCAGGGAGATCCTGGAGCTGCGCGAGCGCCTCGACGGCATCTACGTCAAGCACACCGGCCAGTCCCGCGAGCGGATCAAGGAGGACATGGAACGCGACAAATTCTTCCAGCCCCCGGCCGCGGTCGAGTACGGGCTGATCGACCGCGTGATCGAGTCCCACGACTTCAAAGAGAATCCGGTCGGGTTCCGCGACGGCGCCGGCGAGTAGCGCTCGGGCACCTGGCGAGGGACGCGGGCGGCGCTAGGGCGCGAGCCGTCGCCAGGCCCAGAGGCCGGCGATTGCCGCGGCGCCCCCGGATAGAACCCCGCCGAGCCCGGCGCGCCTGGTCTCCGGGTCGCCGGTCGCGAGGATGAAGGTCAGCGCGTCGGCGCCGTCCAGTGCCGCGCCGGCCAGGGCAGCGGCCCGCAGGGCGGCCGGGTCGTCGCGCAGCGCCAGCGTCACCGCCGCCAGCGCCAGGTCGCGCCCGCCCGCGAGCTTGGCCAGGGCCAGGCCCGAGGAGTCGGTCTCACCGAAGCCGAGCACGCCGAGTGCGGGGCGCGTCGCGAAGAGCGCGCCGGCGCCAACCGCGATCCGCCCGGCAGCGATCGCCAGTACCATCTGGCGGCCGAGCGGGTCCGATTGTTCGCGCCGGAACACTGCCCCCAATCTAGAGCCTCGACGCCATGGTCATGATGGGGAGATGACCGAGGGCGACACGATCCTGCGCCTCGCCCGGCGCATCGAGGCCGCCAACCGCACCACCTGCCGCCGCCCGCGGTGCCCGTCGTGAGGTGGCGCCGACCCCCGGCCAAACGCCGGCCGGCCGCGGCGATCGCGAGGCGGCCGTCCTACTACGCCGTCGCCGGAGTCGCGCTCGACCGGGAGATGGAGCGGCTCCGCGCCCTGCCGGTCTTCGCCGACGGCCCGCTGGCCGCCAGGCGCCCCAGCTCAAGGTTCGCCGCGCGAGCAAGCGCCCCAACCGCCTCGGCTTCGCCGTCCCGACCGAGTACCGCCTCTCGGTCACCGCCTATCCCGGCATCCGGACCGGCGACGTGCTCGAGACCCTGCTCCACGAGCTGACCCACCTCCACGTCGGCCGCGCCGCCGAAGCCCACGCCTGG
Source organism: uncultured Solirubrobacterales bacterium (assembly GCA_963727985.1). Lineage (GTDB taxonomy): Bacteria > Actinomycetota > Thermoleophilia > Solirubrobacterales > 70-9 > VAYN01. Next base: position 8,088 of record CAVSIL010000007.1, read on the forward strand.
CACGGCCCGACCTTCAAGCGCACCCTCGGCCAGGCAATGCGCGAGGCCTACGGCATCGCCGCCGTCAACCCCCGCAGCACTCTGCACGGCACCTACGCCGAGGCGATCGAGCGCCGATCAGGTGCGATTCTGTCCAAACCGTTCGGCTGAGTTCGGTCCAGAACTGCCGAGTCGGGGACATATTTCGGGACACAGTTCTGTCTTTGGGTACGTATTACCAAAGAGCCCGTGCTCGGCTGGCAGCTGCATCCGCTAGCACTCCATGACGGTCGAGGAACGCGAGCAGGGCACGACGCAGGGCGTCCGCGTCGCCGTCGCCGACCTCGGCGCGAAGCTCATGCTCCATCTGGCGACTGGCATTCAGTGCGGCAAGCCGCACGGCTCGCCCCTTGTCGGTGAGGCGCAGGACCTTCTGGCGCCGATCATCGGGATGGGCCTCGCGTGCGATGAAGTCGCGTGCCTCCATCTGATCGACCACCTTGATCGCTGCCTGCTTGGTGACGTCCAGCAGGCCGGCGAGGTCGGTCAGCGTCCGGTCTCGCTCCGCGAGGGCGCGAATCACGTAACCGAAGGGAGCTTGCATGTCTTCGATCCCCGCTTGTTCGACCGCCTCGCCGAGCCGATCGGCGACCGCCCGTGCTGCTCCCACCAGCAGGATCGCCAGGTCGCTCTCATTTTCATTCACCATAGTTTATGATTCACCTAAGTTAACAACTAGGAGGATATTCGATGCCCGTAGTCTCACCCACCAACGCTCCGACCTTCGATGTCGGCAACGCCATTGTCACCGGTCTTGCCTCGCCGAGCCGGGGAGCCTCTGACACCGCTGCCTGGCGGATTCGGTTCAACTCCGATGCCCCGTCGCCCAAGCACTCACTGGACCGCGAGGAGATCTTCGTGATTCTCGACGGCGGCGTCACCGCGACCTTCGCTGACCGCGAGGAAACCGCCGAGGCCGGCGGCGCGCTGATCGTGCCGGCGAACGAGGAGTTCTCACTCGCAGCCAAGGGAGGTCAGGCTGAGGCCGTTTGCGTGCTGCCGGTGGGCGGCAAGGCTCTGTCCGACGGAGCTTCATTCACCCCGCCCTGGGCGGAGTAGCGCAGGAGCAAGTTGCGCCGGGGGCCCAGGCCCTCGGCGCGGCCTCTAGAGCCGAATCTGGGCCAATTAAGTGCGATTCCGTCCAGGGAGTTCGGCTGAGTTCGGTGCAGAATTGCGGAGTTGGGGACATATTTCGGGACACGAAATTTTCAACCGGAAGCGAAGTGCGGGGCTATCCTGCCCTTTATGTCTAAGGGGTCCCCAGGTAGTCGGCTGATGGAAGCCGGTGCTCGCGCTCGCAAAGCCGAAAGCCGCGGCGACGATGCTCGAGCAGGTGAGGAATGGCGCCGATACCGACTCATTGAGGACGCGTCTCGCGATCCCGACGAGTTGCTCGCGGAGGGCATCGCACTGAGCGTCCAAGCGGCCGAGATCGCATCCGCTCGTTGACCGGCTTCGGTCGCATCCTCCACGACCTCAACGATGCAGGCGTCCGCTATGTGCTGATCGGAGGAATCGCGCTGATTCGGCACGGGGTCGTCCGGGCGACGCGAGATATCGATGCGGTGTTCGACCCCGACCCCGACAACGTCGAGCGGATCCGTTCCCTGGTCGACACATGGGGCGCCACCAGACCGGACGGCTCACCGGTCCCCGACGGTGGGATTGCAGGGGATCGGACGATCCACTTGTCCACCCCACATGGCGAGCTCGATCTTCTCTCGGAGGCAGCCGCTGCGTTTCCCTTTGCCGACCTTCTGGAGCGGGCCGAGACCCGTCGTGTCGACGGCGTGGAGGCCCCGATCTGCTCGCTGGCTGATCTCGTCGCAATGAAGCGGTCAGTCGGACGCGAACGGGATCTCGCCGATCTGGCCGACCTCGAATCCGCCCACGGCAAGTTGCCGGACAGCCGCCGTCCCCACAGCTGACCGGCCGGCTACTGACAGCCAAAGAGCCGACGCCCGGACTTGAACCGGGGACCCCTTCATTACGAATGAAGTGCTCTACCAACTGAGCTACGCCGGCGGGGGAGAGCATTCTAGGAGAGGCCGGTGAATGGGATCGGTTCGCGGTTCCGTCGCGCCTGGGATGGATGATCCGGCGGTGAGCAGAGAAGAGGCGGCGAAGCGGCGCGAGGGGAACGAGATCGAGTTCTCGCGGATCGTCGCCTTCAGCGACGGCGTCTTCGCGATCGCGATCACGCTGCTGGTGCTCAACCTCGACGTGCCCAAGCACCTCGCCGGCGGCGAGATCGCCGCAGCCCTCTGGGATCAGCGGGAAAGCTTCTTCGCCTACGCGCTCAGCTTCGCGGTGATCGGCCGCTTCTGGCTGGTCCACCATCGCTTCTTCGGGGAAGTCAAGGCCTTCGACGGGCGGCTGATCGTGCTCAACATGTTCTACCTGGGCTGGATCGTCCTGATTCCGTTCAGCAGCGAGGTGCTGGGCGAGTACGGCGGCAAGACCACGGCCGTCGTCCTCTACGCGGTCAACCTGATCGGGGTCGTCCTGACCGCGATGTGGATGGCGGCCGACGCGCGCCGGGCCGGCCTGGTCGAAACTTCCCCCAGCGCCCACAGGGAACAGCGCTTCCGCTCGCTCTTCATCGCCTCGGTCTTCCTGGTCTCGATCCCGGTCGCCCTCGTCGCCCCGGGCCTCGCAGCTTTCGTCTGGTTCGGCCTCTTCTTCGACCCCGCCGGCCGCCTCCCGCCGCCAGGTCCCGCTAGCCGCGCCCGGCGGCCTCCTCGACCAGCTCGCCGGCCGCCTGCATTCCGCCGCAGACGGGGCAGTCCGGCTCGGGCACCACCGGCTCGCGTTTGACCGCCATCGTCCGCAGGTCGAAGATGTGGGAGACGCCGAGGGTCGAGGGTCTGGCCAGCCCGGTCAGCAGGTGCATCACATCGATGCCGACTTGGCCGCCGATCAGTTCGCAGGCGGGCCCGAGCGTCGCCGCCGGCGAGGCTTTGGCGCGGCGTTGCTCGACCGCGACGTCGAAGAGCGGGTACTGGCGCCGGTAGGCGGTCTCCTGGCAGGCGAAGCAGCCGGTCTGCCCCGGCACGTAGAGCGGCCCGACCCGCGCGATCGGCGGGAAGTGGCTCATCGTGATGTAGGGGATCCCGGCCTCGAAGCAGGCCGAGTTGCACCAGCGCTCGATGTCGTGCGCGGGCCAGTCGGCGGCGTCGATGACGACGTCGGCACCATCGATGAAGTCGGCGATCTCGGCCTGGCTCTCCAGCCGCCGCGCCGTCGAGCTGACCCGCATCGCCGGGTTGAACGCACGCAGCCGCGCCGTCGCCGCCTCCACCTTCAGCAGGCCGAAGTCGGACTCGGTGAAGAGCGTCTGGCGGTTGAGGTTGCTGGCCTCGACCCGGTCGCCGTCGATCAGCCACATCTCGCCGACGCCGATGCTGGCCAGCGACCGGGCGGCCGCGCCACCGAGCCCGCCGACGCCGAGCACCGCCACTTTCGCCTCGCGCAGCCGGCGCTGGCACTCCGAGGGAGCCAGCGCCTGGGTGCCGACGTCGCTGAAGTAGCGGAGCTGGCGGTCGAAACGCGCCAGCTCCGCCACGGGGACGAGGTCGTCATCCGCCGCGTCCTCGACGATCTCCAGCTCCTGCAGCTGGGAGATCAGGTCGCCGACGGCCTCCTCGCCGAACTTCTCTCGCAGCTGCTCGAGCGTGTGCTCGCCGTCGAGCGACTCGAGCAGCTGCCGTTCTTCCTCGTCTGGCTTCTCGATCCTGATGTCGCTTTCGGCGCTCGGACGCATCAGGTAGAGGTCGCCTTCCGGCGAGCCGATCGATTCCGTGGTGCGCTTGATCCGAGGCCGAAGCATGGCTTCTAGCCGTGCTTGTGGATTGAGACCGCAGGCGTAACTGGCGATGTGTGATTGATCTGCATCTTTGCCCCCTGTCGGATTTCTCTTGTATTTGGGTGCTCGGCCGGGATCTGACCGCTGCACTTTGCTGAAGACCAACCCATTAGTGGAAAGAGTTTCTTTGATCTGGGTACTTTTTGCAAAATCCCTGCAAATTTGCCCAAAACTGTCAAATAGCGTGCGTACGATGAAGCGGTCAGAAGTTCCCGATGATTGGAGGATTTGTTGTGGCTCGCGATTCAGACAGCAGACGTGATGTAACCGAGCAAAGCCGGGTGATAGTCGACCAGAGGGTGATCAAAGCCCTTGCTCATCCAGTCCGCGTGCTGGCTCTGGCGATACTCAACGAACGCGTTGCGAGCCCGAACGAAATCGCCAAAGAGCTTGGGGAAGGCGTAGGGCACGTCAGCTACCACATCAATGTCTTGAAGAAATGCGAATGCATCGAGATGGTCGACACGGCTCCGAGGCGCGGTGCTGTGGAGCACTACTACCGAGCGACCTCGCGTGCGTTCATCGACGACGAAGCCTGGCGGCGTCTCCCTGCGTCAGTTCGTCCCAGCCTCACGGCCACTCTGCTGCAGGACATCTTCGAGGACGCGGGCACGGCGCTCAGCGTCGGCACTTTCGACGCCCGAGAGGATCGCCACCTCGCTTGGACGCCAATGATCGTCGACGAAGAGGGCTGGGGGGAAATAACCGAGGCAGCAGCCGCTCTGCTGGAGCGAGTCTTCGAGATCCAAGCCATCAGCGCTGAGCGCCTGACGAAGGATGGGAAGGCTGGCGTCCAGATCTCCGTCGCCTCGATGGCCTACGAGACTCCGGCGGCCAAGGAGAGACGCCCTACTCCAAAGAAGGGCTAGCCCGCCAGTTCCCGCGCCCGCGCGAAGACGGCGTCGATCATCGGTTCGGTCAACTTGCCGGTGAAGGTGTTCTGCTGGCTGGGGTGGAAGCAGCCGAGCAGGGTCCAGCGGCGGAGGTCGGCTTCGGCGCCGTGGCCGAAGCGGGGCTTGGGGCGCGGCACCTCGGCGCCGAGGGCGCGGGCGGCGCGGAGGAACCCGTCCCAGCCGAAGGAGCCGAGGGCGACGACGACGCGGCAGCGCTCGAGCAGCTCCAGCTCGCGCTCCAGGTAGGGGAGGCAGTTGTCGCGCTCCCCGGTGGTCGGCTTGTTGGCCGGCGGCGCGCAGCGGACGATCGCGGTGACGTAGGCGTCGCGCAGGCGCAGCCCGTCGCCACGCCGCACCGACTCGGGCTGGTTCGCGTAACCGGCCCGGTGCAGAGCGGCGTAGAGCCAGTCGCCGGAGCGGTCGCCGGTGAACATGCGGCCGGTGCGGTTGGCCCCGTGCGCGGCCGGCGCCAGGCCGACGATCGCCACCCGCGCCGCCGGGTCGCCGAAGCCCGCGGCCGGCTTCGCCCAGTATTCCTCGCCACGGTAGCGGCGCGGTGGGTCGGCGGCGACGGCCTCGCGCCACTCGACCAGCCGCGGGCATTTGCGGCAGGCATGCACCTCACTCGCCAGCGCCCCCAGCGCTTCACCTCTGCCCTTGCTCATAGGCTGCCTTCCTCCATGCCCGCGAACCCAATCACGAACCCCCCGGCCGATGGGCCGATTTGTCGTCTCCAGCGCGACAAATCGGCCCATCGGCGGCGAGGTTGGCGTTTGGCTGTGGGGCTTGCGGTGGGGGTGGCGCTGCTGGTCGGCGGCTGCGGTGGGGGAGGGACGACGACTACCGCCGCGCCCGACAAGGCCGCCGACGCGGAGACGCTCAACAACGTCCTCGGCCGTGAGCTGGCCGCGGTCCGCGCCTACGACCGCATGCTGCCGCTGCTCGCCGGCCCGGCGCTCGTGAGCGCCCGCGAATTCCGGGCGCAGGAACAAGAACACGTCGACGCCGTGACCAAGGCGCTGCGCGGCCTCGGCGAGAAGGCGGAACCGGAGGAGGAAGAGATCGAAAGCGAGGGACTGATGACCCAGGCCGACGCGCTCGAATTCCTCTACGAAGTAGAAAGCGTCTCCGTCGCCTATGACCTGCGGGCGATTTCGCACCTCACCGCCACCTGGCCGCGTGCCCTGCTGGGATCGATCGCCGCCAACCAGGCCCAGCACCTGGTGGCGTTGCGGCGCGCGCTCGGGGCCGACGCGGCTGAATCCATCCCAGGGGCGTTCGAGGACGGAACTTCGCCGGCGCCGTCGAAGGAAGCGGAATGACCGGCCCCCTTTACGCGATCGGCCGCTTCTGCTCGCGCCACCACTGGCCGGTTATCGGCGCCTGGGTGGTGCTCGCGATCGCCCTCGTCCTGATCGGCCAGGCCGGCGGCAGCAAGACCAGCGAAAACCTGACCCTGCCGGGGACCGACTCGACGATCGCGACCGAACTGCTCGAAGACAACCTGCCCGAACAGGCCTACGGCAGCAACCCGCTGACGCTGGAAGCGCCCAGGGGCGCCAAGCTGACCGACCCCAAGTACAGCGCCGGCGTCGCCGAAACCGCGAAGAACCTGGAAGCGCTGCACGACGTCAACTCAGCGACCAGCCCGCTCAGCCCGCGGGGCGTCAACTTCCTCAGCAAGAACCAACAGGTCGGCTACATCCCCGTCGTGCTCGCGATCGGCCCGGGCGAAATCGACGAAGAGGAGGCGCAGCGGATCCTCGACGCCGCGCGGCCGGCGCGCGCCGCCGGGCTCAACACCGCCGTCGGCAGCTACGTCGGCCAGCAGCTCTCCAAGCCCTCGACCGAGGTCAGCGAGGCGATCGGCCTCACCGCTGCCGTGATCATCCTGCTCTTTGCCTTCGGCACCGCGACGGCGATGATGCTGCCGATCGTCTCCGCCCTGATCGGGCTCGCCTGCGCGCTCTCGATCATCCGCCTGCTCGAGCACGTGCTGGAGGTGCCGGGGGTCGCCTCGACCCTGGCGACGATGATCGGGCTCGGAGTCGGGATCGACTACGCGCTCTTCATCGTCACCCGTCACAAACTGCAGCTGGCCGAAGGGATGGAGCTGCGCGAGTCGATCGCCCGCGCCACCGCGACCGCCGGCGGCGCCGTCGTCTTCGCCGGCTTCACCGTGGTCATCGCCCTCTGCTCGCTGGCCTTCGCCGGGATCCCGCTGGTCAGCACGCTCGGCTTCACGGCCGCGGTCGCCGTCGTCGTCGCCGTCTGCGCCGCGGCGACCCTGCTGCCGGCCATGCTCGGCGCGCTCGGGCCGCGGATCGATTCGCTCAGCATCCACCGCGGCAAGG
>CAVSIL010000008.1:0-56836 GCA_963727985.1 uncultured Solirubrobacterales bacterium
GACGCCGAGCCGCACGGCTGGCGTCGCTGGGCGGAACGGGTCGCCGGCCGGCCCTGGATCGCGACGATCGTCGCCCTCGCCGTTCTGATCGTGCTGGCCCTGCCGATCTTCCAGCTCGAGCTCGGCCAGAACGACATCAGCGCCCTGCCCAAGGAAACGACCTCGCGCCAGGCCTACGACAGCCTCAACAAGGGCTTCGGCCCCGGCGTCAACGGGCCGCTGCTGGTCGCCTCCGAATTCAGCTCGCCGGCCGAAGCGAAACAGGTGCTGCCGGGGCTGGAGAAGGCGGTCGGCGGCGCCGGCGACGTCGAAGCGGTCAGCGAACCGACGCTCGACAAGCAGGGGACGGTGGCCGTCTTCACCGTGCTCTCCAAGTCGGAGCCGTGGGCGGACGCGACCGTCGAACTGGTCGAAGACCTGCGCGACACGACGATCCCGGCGGCGCTGAAGGGGACCGAGGCCGAGCTCCTACGTCGGCGGCCAGACCGCCGGCTACATCGACCTCGGCGCCCAGATCGCCGAAAAGCTGCCGCTGATGATCGCGATCGTCGTCGCCCTCAGCTTCTTCGTCCTCCTGATCGCCTTCCGCTCGCTGCTGGTGCCGATCAAGGCGGCGGCGATGAACCTGCTCTCGGTCGCCGCGGCCTACGGCGTCGTCACCGCCGTCTTCCAGCTCGGCTGGGGCTCCTCGCTGATCGGCCTCGACCACGCGATCCCGATCGTCAGCTTCGTGCCGCTGCTGATGTTCGCGATCCTCTTCGGGCTCTCGATGGACTACGAGGTCTTCCTGCTGACGCAGATGCGCGAGCACTTCACCAAGTACGGCGACGAGAAGCGGGCGGTGATCGAAGGCCTCGCCAACACCGGCCGCGTGATCACCTCGGCGGCGGCGATCATGGTCTGCGTCTTCACCAGCTTCGTCCTCAACGGCGACCCGGTGGTGAAGGAGTTCGGCGTCGGCCTGGCGGTGGCGATCGCGATCGACTCGACCCTGGTCCGCTGCCTGCTCGTCCCCGCGGTGATGGTCCTGCTCGGCAAGCGCGCCTGGTGGCTGCCCGGCTGGATGGACCGCATCGTCCCCCACATCAGCATCGAGGGCGAGGAGTACTTCGCCGCTCGCGACGCCAAACTCGCCGCCGACGGGCCGAAATCCCACGACATACGCGGGAAATCGGCCCACCGGCCAGACTGAGGACATGTTTCCGCTGAACCTGCCGAATGCGCTGACGCTGCTGCGCATCCTGGCGGTGCCGGTGGTCGTGGTGGCGTTGTTGGGGGAGACGCCGAACGGCGATGCGCTGGCGGCTGTGGTCTTCGCGCTGGCGGCGCTGACCGACGGGCTCGACGGCTACTTCGCCCGCTCGCGCGACTCGGTCACCACCTTCGGCAAGCTGATGGACCCGCTCGCCGACAAGCTGCTGATCATCGGCGCCCTGGTCTCGCTGGTCTCGCTGAACCGGCTCGAAGCCTGGGTGGCGATGGTGATCATCGCCCGCGAGGTGGCGGTCACCATTCTCCGCACGATCGCCGACGAGCGCGGCATCGTGATCGCCGCCAGCTGGCTCGGCAAGCTGAAGACGGGCCTGCAGATCGCCGCCGTGATCGCCCTGATCGTCGCCGACCCAGCCCCCCTCGGCGTCGACCTCCTCGTCTACGCGGCTCTAATCGCCACCGTGGTCAGCGGCGCGGATTACTTCTTCGGCCTCAGGCGCCGCATCGAGGCGCAACAGAAAGAGCGGGCTGGAGCACAAGGCAGCAGAACCCGCGCCGGCGTCAGGCGCAGGCCAGGGTCACCCGACTCCCTCCAGCCACTCGCGCTTGCTCTGGTGCCGCCCGACGCGCTCGCCGCTGGCCAGCTCGGCCCGCAGCTCGCCGAGGGTCCCGTAGCGCTCGGCCACCACGTTGTGGCGGTGGATCGTCTCCAGGTTCTCCTGGCGGGCCATGACGAAGGCGCCGTCGGGCAGGTCGGGGTAGCCCTCGACCACCTGGCGCACCATCTCCCGCACGCAGTCCTCGACGAAGCGCGGGTTGTTCGTGCGCCTTGACGACGACCGACATCTCGTCGGGGCGCTTCATCAGCTCGTAGATCTCCGAGCTCATCGAGCTCTCGACGATCCGCAGCAGCTCCGGCGCGTCGATCCAGGCCGGGCCGCCCTCGGGGCAGCCGACGTGGAGGGTGCCGATGCCGCGCTGGTTGTGGGTGGCGATCGGGACGACGTCGACGACGCGCTCGATCTCCTCGGCGCTGAAGCCCTCGGCGGCGAGCCGTTCGCGCGAGAGCCCCGCGACCATCTCCTGCGCGCAGGGGCAGGCGGTCATCCCCTGGGCCTCGACGCCGGTCAGCGTTCGCGTGCCGCGCTCGGAGTCGACCGCGGTGCCGTAGAGGACGTAGATCTCCTGGGTGCTCTTGCCGCTCTCCGGGGTCGTCGCCGTCTCCGGGTAGCGGGCGGTGACCGCGACCTCGGCCCGCAGGCCGCCCTGGCGCTCGCGCACCCTCTGGGCGACGTGGGCGGCCAGCACCTCGGCCTTGAAGGCCTCGCCGAGCACGACCTCGTCGATCGCCTCGCCGACGATCTCCTCGAAGCGGGACATGTGGACGCCGGCCTGCCGCGGGTTGAGGTCGACGAAGCACTCGAACTCGGCGTAGAAGAGGTTCTCGGCGCCATCGGCCTTGACCCGGATCACCTTCTCGACCCCGGTGACGCCGACGCGCGAGAGGCTGACCTGGGTGGCCGGCAGCGAGGCCTGGACATCGGGGGCGGCCGGAGTGGAGGTGGGCTGGCTGGCCATCGGCTTATGAAGAGTAAGCGACGGCCGGCGTCGGCGCACTCCGCAATCACAGGAGATTCTTCGCCCTATACTTCGACGCGCCGGAGCGTCGGGGCCGGCTCCATGGGAATGGGGGAGAGAGTTGCAGCGGAAGGTATGACCATCGAACCGTTGGAGACGGTGACCGACGCCATCGAGCGCGATGAGCAGTCCAGCCCGATCGTGGAGATCGAGGAGTTGCGCGGGCTCGTGGTACTGGGTCGCGAGCGCGGCTACCTGACCTTCGAGCAGATCGCCGCCACCCTCGAGGAGGTGGAGATCACCAAGGAGCAGGTCTCCGGGCTGCACGCCCACCTCGTCGAGCACGGGGTCGACGTGATCGCCGAGGACGGCGTCAGCGCCTACAAGGAGCAGCGCGGCGGCGACTCCAACGGCGCGGCGAAGAAGGAAGAGCTCGATCTCACGGTCGAGCCCAGCCTCGACTCGCTGCGCCTCTACCTGCGCTCGATCGGCCGGGTCGAGCTGCTGACCGCGGCGCAGGAGGTCGAACTGGCGAAGCGGATCGAGCGCGGCGACATGCTCGCGAAGCGGCAGATGGTCGAGGCCAACCTGCGTCTGGTCGTCTCGATCGCCAAAGGCTATCTGGGCCGCGGCCTCAGCTTCCTCGACCTGATTCAGGAGGGCTCGCTGGGGCTGATCCGGGCGGTCGAGAAGTTCGACTACCGCCGCGGCTACAAGTTCTCGACCTACGCGACCTGGTGGATCCGCCAGGCGGTGACGCGGGCGATCGCCGACAAGGCGCGGACGATCCGCATCCCCGTCCACATGGTCGAGAAGCTGAACCGGGTCGCCCACGTCGAGCGCCAACTGGTGCAGAAGCTCGGCCGCGAGCCGGAGCCGGCGGAGATCGCCGAGGAGCTGCGCTGGCCGGTCTCCGACGTGCGCGACATCCAGCGCGTCGCCCAGCAGCCGGTCTCCCTGGAGAAACCGATCGGCGACGAGGACGAATCCGAGCTCGGCGATTTCGTCGCCGACGACGCCGTTCTCGAGCCCTTCGAGGAGGCCAGCGAGCACCTGCAGAAAGAGGGCGTCAAGAGCGCGCTGAGGCTCTGCCCGAACGCGAGCGCCAGGTGATCGAACTGCGCTACGGCCTCGCCGGCGGCGAGCCGCTGACGCTGGAGGAAGTCGGGAAGACGTTCGGCGTCACCCGCGAGCGGATCCGCCAGATCGAGAACAACACGCTGAAGAAGCTGCAGCGGTTGCCCGAGGCGCAGATGCTTCGCGAAGCCAGCTGACGGAGAGACGGCTATGCGGCGTCATCGGTCGCTCACGTGCAGAGCACGCTTCGCTCCCTGCTTCCTTGCCTAGCGGCCTCTCCGCTCAGCGCGGTTCCAGCACGAAGACTGGGGCTCGCGGTCCAGCTTCGCCTTGTAGTCGTCGAAGCCGGCGTACTGCTCGTTGTGCTTGCGCCAGAGGTCGTCGTGCTCGGCGCCCTCGGCGATGCGGGCGCGGACGGGGCGGCGCTTGCGGCCGATCTCGATTTCGGCCTCGGGGTTGGCTTTGAGGTTGAACGACCAGGCCGGGGTCTTGGCGTTGCCGGCGTTGGTGTTGATCAGGCTGACCCGCTCGCCGTCGGCCAGGTAGACGACCGGCGCGGTGCGCGGCTCGCCGGACTTGCGCCCGGTGGTGGTGAGCAGCAGGACCGGAGCCCGGCCCACCTTGCCGCCGACAGCCGGCCGCCGCTGAGCCGGTAGAGCGGCACGTTGAGCTTCCCGGTCCAGCGCAGCCCCCGGGCGCCGAGCGAGTTCGAGAGGCGCGCGTAGAAGTGATCGCTTGGCATCGGCCATTAGGAGTAACCCGGGCTGATGGCCAAGCCGCATCCATTTCGCGTCGCCGCCGAAGCGAAGGACCTCGAGCTGCTGGCCGAGGCGCTGAACGAGGACGTCGTCCTCCACAGCCCGATCCTCTTCCGCGGCTTCGAGGGCCGCGATCTCGTCAGCCAGGTGCTCACCCACGTCGCCGCGACCCTCGAGGACCTCACCTACGTCGACGAACTGGTCGGCGAGGACACCGTCTGCCTCCGCTTCAAGGCCAGGGTCGGCGACCGCGAGCTCGAGGGCATCGACTACCTCCAGCTCGACGGTCACGGCAAGGTCGTCGACCTCACCGTCTTCATGCGCCCGCTCTCGGCGATCAACGCCTTCAACGAGCAGATGGAACAGCGGCTCGAAGCCGCGTAGTCGCGTCGCGCGCGCGCCCCTTTAGAATCGCAGCAACCACCAGGGGGAGTGTCCGAGTGGTTAAAGGAGATCGGCTGTAAACCGATTGGCTCTGTCCTACGCAGGTTCGAATCCTGCCTCCCCCATTTACACGAGTCGTGCTGATTCGTGTAGCATGATCTCCGATGGCAGTCTCTGCGAAGCGCATCAACGTGACCCTGGACGATGAGCACGCGGGAAAGCTCGCGAGGCTCGCTGAGCGCACGCACGTGCAGGAGGGGACGCTCGCCCGGTCGCTTCTCTCCACGGCGCTCGATGACGCAGACCCGGACGCTGCTCGCATCACCGAGATCCTCGATGCGATCCCCGGTGCTTGGGAGCGCACGCAGGAGGGCTTGGCGCAGGCTGCCCGCGGTGAGGGTACGCCGCTCGACCAGCTGACCTGAGTGTGGCGCAGGTAATCGTCACCCCGCGGGCGCAGCGGGACGTTGACGAGGCAATTTCGTCTCTCAACCTGCCGGACGACGCCTGGACCCGGATCGCCCGCTCGCTGAGAGCGCTGGAAACTTTCCCGCTTGCCGGCGTCGAGCTGGGCGGTCGTTGGGCGCCGACTCGGTTCGTGCTCGGCCCCTGGCCCTGGATGATTCTGCTTTACAGCTACGAGGAGTCGTCCAACCGGGTCCACGTGGTCGCGATGCACGATGGCCGCTCCGCGACCTCCGCCACGGCGGCGCAGCGGTAGCGTGGGGCCGGTGAACTCGGGCTTGCTTGCGGATCGTGTGATTGCTGTCGCTGGTGTCGGCGGCGGGTTGGGGCCGCTTGTGGCGGCTCGGCTCGGGGAGGCTGGGGCGACGGTGGCCGGCACGGATCGGAGCCCGGAGACGCTCGAGTCGATCGGCGCTGAGCTCGGCATCGGCGAGCGCTGGGACGGGCGTGCGGTCGACCTGCTCGATGAGGACGCGACGCGGGCCTGGTGCGCGGCCTTGGTCGAGCGCTTCGGCCGGGTCGACGGTCTCGTCCACCTCGTCGGCGGCTGGCGCGGGGGAGAGCCATTGCACGAGGCGCCGCTCGCCGACTGGGAGCTGCTGCACGACCTGCTCGTCCGCACCGTCCAGCACACCACCCGCGCCTTCCACGACCAGCTGGTCCAGAGTGGCTCGCACGGCCGTTTCGTCCTCGTTTCCGCCAAGCAGGCGCAGGCGCCCTCGAACACCAACGCCGCCTACGCCGCCGCCAAGGCCGCGGCCGAGGCCTGGACCCTCGCCTTCGCCGACGGCTTCGCGCCCGGCGGCGCCACCGCCAACATCGTCGTCATCGACGCCCTCCTGACGCCGCGCATGCGGGAGGAGAGCCCGGGCGAGGACTTCCCCACCTTCACCCCGGCCGAGCACGTCGCCGAGGCGATCGCCTTCCTCTGCTCGGATGCGGGGGAGAAGATGAACGGGCAGCGCCTGTCGCTCTTCCCGAACGCCTAGCAATCTCCAAGTCGCCGCTTACCATGGGCACCATGAGCCCGCGGCCCAAACGCCCGAAAGCGCCCGAGGGCAAGATGACCATCGGCGAGCTGGCACGGCGCACGGGCATGACCGTCCGCAACATCCGCGCCCACCAGACGCGGGGGCTGCTGCCGCCGCCCGAGGTCCACGGGCGCACCGGCTTCTACACCGAGGAGCACGTCGCCCGGATCGAGCTGACCCGCGAAATGCAGGCGGAGGGGCTGAACCTGGAGGCGATCCGCCGCGTGCTCGACAGCACCGAGGGCTCCTCCTCGGAGATCGTCGACTTCGCCCGCGCCGTGCGCGCCCCGTTCGAGGACGAGACGCCGGAAATCTTCGAGCCGGGCGAGCTGGCGGAGATCTGGGGAGCGAAGGAGCTCGACCCGAAGCTGATCCGCCGCGGCGAGAAGCTCGGCATCCTGCGCGAGTTGCCCGACGGCAAGATCGAGGCGATCAGTCCGCGCCTACAGCGCGCCGGCGGCGCCCTGGTCGAGCTCGGCGTCGGCCCCAACGGGGTTCTCGAGGTCGCCGACAAGCTGCGCCGTCAGGCCGACGCCGCCTCACGCACCTTCGTCGACCTCTTCGTCAAGGAGATCTGGGAGCCGTTCGACAAGGCCGGCCAGCCCGAGGAGGACTGGCCGAAAGTCCGCGAAGCCCTCGATCGCATGCGCCCGCTCGCCTCCGACGCGGTCCTGGCGATGTTCCAGATCGCGATGGGCGAGGCGACCGAGAAAGCCGGCGAACGCACCCTGCGCGACGCCGGCAAGGGCAGCAAGAAGCGGGCCAAGCGCCGCGCCGGCTGAGCCCTACCCGGCTTCGCCGAGCAGGCGTGAGGCGACTCGCCACTTCCGCTGCAGGACCGGTTCGATCGTGGCGGTCGCGCAGGCAGCGTCGGCGAGGCACTCGCCCCAGGCGTTGGCGGCGTCGGCGTACTTGTTGAGGGCGGCCTCGGCGGGGGTGCCGGTCGTGGTCACGCAGCCGAGACCGAGGCGCTCGGTGGGGATCTCGTCGTAGTCGCGCCGCAGCGACTTGACTCTGGCCGCGTACTGCTCATAGCTGAGTCCGACGGCGAGCTGGTGGCGCAGGGTCTCCATCGCCTTGACGAGGCCGTCGACCTGGGCCGGACAGGGCCCGCCGGCGACGCCGCGGCCTGCACCTGCCGCCCGGGCTGGGAGGCGCCGGCGCTCTCGGCCGTCGCGCCGCCGCCGTCGCCGCAGCCGGGGAGGAGCAGGACCGCGGCCGCTCCCAGGATGGGGCCGAGCAGGGAGAGACGGCGGCGGAGCGAGGGGGAGGGCGGCATCCGGGCGTAGTGTAGAAATCGGGTCGATGGCGACGGTCAAGCGGTCCCTGGGAGTGGCGATCGCGGTGGCGGCGCTGGCGCTGGTCGCGTTCGCGCCCGCCTCGCGGGCGGCGCAGCCGGGCGGCGTGCTCGTCGTCGGCGACAGCCTCGAGGAACTGACCTCGCCCTACCTCTCCAAGTTCCTGCCGGGCATTCCGGTCACGGTCGACGCGGTCGGCGGCTCCAACAGCTACCAGATCCTCGAACTGTTCGAAGCAAGCTACGACCCCTCCCAGCGGGTGATCGTCTTCGACGCGGGGACCAACGACAACCCCAGCTATCCACAGATCCTGGCTGAAAACCTCAGCAAGGTGGCGGCGACCGTGGGCGACAGGTGCATGGTGGTGCCGACGATCCACGGGCTCCACCCCGGCGGCGTCGACGACAGCGGCAAGAACCGCGCCGTGGCCGAATTCGCCGCCTCGCGGCCCGGGCACGCAGACCCCCGACTGGCAGAGCGCCGTCTTCCGCCACCCGGAGCTGATGCAGGCCGACAACCTGCACCCGATCGAAGCCGGCGCCGAACTGCGGGCGCGGCTGATCGCCCAGGGGGTGATGGCCTGCCTGGCCGCGAGCTCCGGCGCCGGCGCCTCCAGCGCACCCTCGCGCGGGCCGGCGCTGGCCGAGGCGCCGCCGCGCATCCCGCGGTCGCACGAGATCGAGCGGCGCGAAGCGGAGATCTCCCGCGCGATCGGGATCGAGCTGCTGCGCCAGACCGCCGCCAGCACCCTCGCCGCGCTGCTCTAGCCGGGCACGAAGTTGCCAGTCAGCTCTGAGCTGCCGGCACGGTCTCCATCTCGCAATCCGCCTCCCGCCCCGGCCGCAGCGGCGGGGCGCCGACGCCGCAGCTGAAGTCCTCGCCGAGGCGCTCCGGGGTGTCGCCGCCGGGCTCGGGCTCGGCGTGGAGGACCTCGGCGCTGATCGTGAACCAGGCGAGGGTGCCGCCGAGGACGGCGAGGACGGCGCAGACGACCATCGCCATGTGGAAGCCGTCGGTCATCTTCGCCGGGTCGTAGAAGCTGTCGCCGGTGAGGCCGGCGACTGACCGGCAGCACGGCGACGGCGAGCAGGCCGGCGACGCGGGCGACGGCGTTGTTGACGCCCGAAGCGAGGCCGGAGTGGCGGCTGTCGGCCGCGGCGAGGACGGTCGCGGTGACCGGGGCGACGACCAGGGTGAGGCCGAGGCCGAAGACGATCACCGCCGGCAGCACGGCGGTGAGGTAGGGCTCGCCCGGCTCGATCTGGGTCATCCAGAGCAGGCCGACGGCGATCACCAGCGGCCCGACCGTGAGCGGTAGGCGGGGGCCGATGCGCTGGGCCAGCGCGCCGGAGCGGGCGGAGAAGGCCAGCATCAGCAGCGTCACCGGCAGCGAGGCGGTGCCGGCCTCGATCGGGGTGTAGCCGAACGAGATCTGGAGGAAGGAGACGAACAGGAAGAAGAAGCCGCCGAGCGCCGCGTAGACGACGAAGGTGACCCCGTTGGCGGCGCTGAACTGGCGCGAGCGGAAGATCTCCAGCGGCAGCATCGGGTTGGCGCTGCGACGCTCATGGACGAAGAAGGCGACCAGCGCGAGGACGCCGCCGACCGCCGTGAAGAGAATCGCCGGCGAGGCGCCCTTGTCCGGCGCCTCGATCAGCGCGTAGGTGGTGCCGGCCAGCCCGAGCGCCGCCAGCACCGCGCCCGGCAGGTCAAGGCGGCCGCTCGTCATCGGGTCGCGACTCTCCGGCACGTGCCGGGTCGCGGCCCAGGCGACGAAGGCGCCGATCGGCAGGTTGATGAGGAAGATCGCCCGCCAGGAGATCGCCCCGATCAGGTAGCCGCCGAGCAGCGGCCCCAGTGCCGCCGCCACCCCTCCCAGCCCCGACCAGGCGCCGATCGCGCGGGCGCGGTCGCCGGGCCGGAAGCTGGCCTCGATCAGGGACAGGCTGCCGGGCGTCAGCAGCGCCCCGCCGATCCCCTGGACGAGCCGCGCGAAGATCAGCAGCTCCGTGTTCGGCGCCACCGCGCAGAGCAGCGAGGCGGCGGTGAAGAGCAAGACCCCGAGGACGAAGACGCGCCGGCGCCCGTAGCGGTCCCCCAGCGAGCCGCCGAGCAGGATCAGCGAGGCGAGGGTCAGCAGGTAGCCGTTGAGGATCCACTGCAGGGCGCTGGTGCCGGCGCCGAGGTCGCGGCCGATCTCCGGCAGGGCGACGTTGACGACGGTGCCGTCGAGGAAGGCCATTCCCGAGCCGGCGACGGCGGTGGCGAGCAGCCAGCGCCCGGCGCTGCTCTCGTAGGCGACACCCGGAGTGGACTCGGCTGGCACCGCATAAATCTAGTGCCCGAGCCGACTCGAGCGTGGACGACTTGACCCACCCCTGGTGGGGTGAAGTCATCCAGCTTTGGCTGGCGGCGCCGCGTCTTCGGCGTGGTAGCGCTCGAGCAGGCGCTTCTCCTCCTCGCCCTTGGGGAAGCGGAAGAAGACAAGGATGGCGCCGAGCGCGACGGCGACGATGCCGGCGGTGTAGGCCCAGTCGCCCCCCTGCAGGAAGGACGTCTTGGCGGCGGCGATGATCTGTTCGCCGTGGCCGGGATACTGGCCGGCGAGGTTGGCGGCGCTGGAGAAGGACTTGGTCAGCTCGTTTTCGACGTTTTCGGTGATCCTCTCCTGCTGCGGGGCGGAGGCGATCGCGGCGTTGGCGGCGTTGGCGTAGCCGGCGGTCAGCAGGGCGCCGAGGAGCGACTGCATGATCGCGCCGCCGAGGTCGCGCTGCAGGTCGGCGGTGGCCGATGCCATGCCCGCCCGGGTGACCGGGACCGAGCCGGTCAGCGAGTGCGAGGCGGGGGTGCCGGCGAAGCCGACGCCGATCCCGACCAGGGCGTAGCCGAGCGCGACCTTCCAGTAGGCGATCCCCTCCTTCCACAGCAGCAGCATGGCGAGGAAGCCGAGCAGGCAGAAGGCGTAGCCGAGCAGCAGCGTGAAGCGGGCGCCGCGGGCCTCGACCAGCTTCGCCGAGCGCGGGGCGACGATCACCATCAGCAGCGCCGCCGGCAGGATCGCCGCGCCCGAGCCGAGGGTCGAGTAGCCGAGCACGTTCTGGAGGAACTGCTGGCCGACGAACATCGCCGCCATCAGCGAGCCGAAGACGATGATCCCGGCGCAGGCGGCGACCCAGAAGATGCGCCGGCGGGCGACGGCGAGGTCATACAGCGGCTCCGGCGCGCGCCGCTGGCGCAGCACGAAGGCGCCGGCCGCGGCCGCGGCGATCACGATCAGGCCGATCGCCAGGGTCAGCTTGCCCGGCGCCGGCGCCAGGCTGATCCCCATCACCAGGGTCGCCACCATCACGATCGAGAGCAGGCCACCCTGGTTGTCGACCGGCTCGGTCGTCTCGTTGACGTGGGCGGGGACGAGGCGCCAGGCCATGAACAGGGCGACGACGGCGAGGGGGAGGGTGATGAGGAAGACCGAGCCCCAGTCGAACTTCTCGAGCAGGGCGCCGGAGAGCAGCGGGCCGAGCGAGGCGATGGCGCCGCCGAGAGCCGACCACAGCGCGATCGACTTGGTCCGCGCCGGGCCCGACCAGAGCGCGGTGATCAGCGCCAGCGTGGTCGGGAAGGCCATCCCGGCGGCGACGCCGCCGAGCAGGCGAGCGACGAAGAGGACGCCGATCGAGGGGGCGAAGCCGGCCAGCAGCGAGGCCGGGATGGTCAGGGCCATGCCGAGGATCAGCATCATCTTGCGCCCGTAGCGGTCGCCGAGCGCGCCGAGGTAGAGGACCGAGGCGGCCAGGCCCAGCGAGTAGCCGACCGCGACCAGGTTGAGCGTCGTCTGGCCGGCGTCGAAGGCGATGCCGATGTCCGGCAGGGCGACGTTGGCCACCGCCAGGTTGAGGTTGGCGACGGCGGCGACCAGGATCAGCGCCGAGAGGACCAGGCCGCCGCGCTTGGGTCCGCTCGACTCCATCGCGGCCTAGAGCTCGATCCAGGTGCCGGTCGGGCCGAGGTTGCGGACCGCTGTCGCGCCGACCTCGCTCTCGCAGCCCCAGGACTCATGGATGTGGCCGCAGACGGCGAGTCGCGGCTGCTTCTCCTCGATCGCCCGCAGCAGCGCCGGGCTGCCGAAGGAGGTGCCGTCGGCGCTGGCGTCGCAGTGCCCGCGCGGGGGGGAGTGGAGGACCAGGATCGCACCCCGCGGGCACCCCGCCAGCATCTCCGCGGCCGCCTCGTCGTCGAGGTCGAAGCTCCATTCCCAGGGCGTCACCGGGATCCCCCCGCCGAGGCCGAAGAACTCGGCGCCGGCGATCGTCGCGCCCTCTCCGTGCAGCACCGTCGCGGCGTCCCAGCCGGCGGCGGCGGCGCGCAGGGCCTCGGCGGTCTCGTTGTTGCCGGGGACGAGCACGGTCGGCGCCTCGATCGCCGCCAGCGCCGCGATCGTCTCCTCCAGCCCCTCGTGGACCGAGGCGAAGTCGCCGGCCCCGATCACGACATCGGCGTCGGCGGACATCTCGACCAGCTTCGCACCCTGCCCGAGGTCGCGGTGCAGGTCGCTGAAGGCGAGCAGCTTCACCTCTGGAAACCTATCCGCTCGCCTCCCCGAGTTCGAGCCGGGCCAGCCGTGACCGGAAAAATGTGAATTTACTAAACGGTTTCTAAGCTCATCTTTACTCCCTGGGTGGAGTCTCCCCCCGTGATGGCAACTGAGCGAAACCGCGCCAGCGGCCGGATCGCCGGCTGGCGCCGGGCGCGACGGGTGCTGTTGCTGGCGGCACTGGCCTGCCTGGTGCCGGTGGCGATCTCCTGGCTCGGGGCGCTGAACCGTCCCCGCAACATCAGCCTCGGTGTCGCCAGCGTCGAGTGGCTGCGCGCCAACGGCGGCAACACGCTCGTCTCCGAAATCGAGAACGAGTACTACACGCTGACCGCGCCCTCGAAGGGCGGGCCGGCGCTGACCGCGCTGCCAGAGGTGGGAATTGGGGGCTCCTCGGAAGGCGCTGAAAGCGCTGCCGATCCCTACCGGCCGCCGCCGGTCAAGCCACTGATCGAACCCGCGCTCAAGGGCGAGGGGGTGTGGCACGCCGCGGCGGTTACCGCCGGGCGCGAGCCGCCGGTGCTGCTGACGACCTTCCGCAGCGACCCTGAATACCCGCAGTTCGTCGCCGGCGTCGCCTGGATCGACTCGCGGCGAACTCGCCTCGACTACGTGCCGGGACTGGCCGAGCCGCCGGGCATCTCCCACCGCGGGCCGGCCGAGGTGCCGCCCGGCAGGCGCCAGCAGGTGGTCGCCACCTTCAACGGCGGCTTTCCGCTGGAAACCTCCAACGCCGGCCTGATCTACCGCGGCCAGACGGTGGCGCCGATGGTCAACGGCATCGCCACCCTGGTCGAGTACCGCGACGGGCGGATCGACATCGTCCGCTGGAGCGCCGGAGAAACGCACGTACCCGGGGTCTGGTTCGCCAAGCAGAACCTGCCGCCGATCGTCTATGCGGGCAAGCTCAACCCCAACCTCAGCGACGGGCCCGAATGGGGCGCCACGGTCAACAACGCGGTACGGGTCTGGCGCTCGGGCCTGGGGATCGACAGCCGCGGCAACCTGATCTACGCCGCCGCCAACTACCAGACGGTCGGCTCGCTGGCGGAAATCCTCAAGCGGGCCGGCGCTGTGCGGGCGCTGGAGCTGGACATCAACGAAGACTGGACCAGCTTCATCAGCTATCGCTATCCGGGGGCGGGCGAACCGGCCAACCTGCTGCCGGAAATGTTCCGCCCGCCCAGCCGCTACCTGACCCCCGACGAACGTGACTTCTTCGCCGTCTACAGGAAGTCCGGGGGGACGGGATGAGCGCGCCGCGGCGGTTGACGCCGGGAGCGCGGGCGCGGCGGGCGCTGGCGGTCGACACGGCCCTGGCGGCGGCCCTGGCGCTGGTGCTGCTGACCCAGGCCGCGGGCCTCGGGATCGTCGCCGCGATCTGCCTGCCGCTGGCTCTGCTCGGCCTGCTCTGGATCGGCGCCGAACGGCTCGTGGCGCGGCTCAGGCGCCGGCGGGCTGTCCCGACGGCTCGGTGACGGTGCGGCCGAACTGGCGCGGCCGCCACGGCCGCCAGGAGCGCCGCGGTTTCGCCGGCTCGGTCTCCGCCCGCGCCTGCAGGTCGAAATAAAGCAGCGTCTCGCCCAGCGCGACGTAGGGGATCATCAGCGCGAAGATCAGCGCCCCGAGCAGGTTGATCACCAGGAACGGCAGCGGCGTGAAGATCAGCGCCAGGGTGAAGAGCGGGCCGGTGACGAGGCTGAGCACGGTGAGGAAGAGGACGACCCGGACCGCCCGCCACCAGCGGCCGCGGACCAGCTCAGAGCTGCCGCGCAGCGACTCGCGGATCGTCTTGTCGGTGAACATCACCTCCTGTTGGGCGAAGGCCCAGCCGACCAGCTTCCAGAGGGCGAAGGGGATGCCGACGACCGTGATCGCCATCAGGATCACGTAGAGGGTCGCCAGCAGCGAGGCGCCGACGACGCGCCAGAAGCGCGCGCGCATGCCGGCGAAGGCGGCGCCGAAGCCGCTGGCGCCGGACTCGTCCAGTTGCCGCACGAAGGCGATCACGATCGCGGCGACGATCGCCATCGCGACCGGGCGGCCGACCGTTTCGACCAGGTCGGCGAGCGCGAGGTTGACCCCGGAGCGCCCGGCGGCGTCATTGGCCGAGTGGCCGCCGGCGAGCAGGTTGGCGAGCAGGTTGGTGGCACCGACGATCACCAGCCCGGCCAGGGCGATCGGGACAAGGACCGGCCAGTGGCGGCCGTAGAGTTGGCGGGCGGCGCGGACGATCTGCCCGAAGGCGCGCTTGACCCGCAGCTCGTCGAGGTCGACCGGACGCCAGCGGGTGAGGCCGACGAAGAGGGCGATCAGGAGGCCGAGCACGACCAGCGTGCCGATTGCCAGCGGTCGCGACTTCGCCTCGAGGTTGATGAAGTCCGAGACCTGGGCGACGGCGCCGCAGAAGGCGCCGGTGATCTGTGGGCCGGCGATCGAGCCACCCGGCAGACGCGGACTGGTGGTGCGCTGCTCGGCCATCCAGGCGAACGGTTCCCGCCAGACCGTCTTCGTCGCCGGTCCGGTCGGCCCGTTGTTGAAGCCCTTTTCCTTTTCGCCCCAGCGGCCCTCGTAGCTGAGCCACTTGAAAGGCCCCTCCTCGGAGGCCGTTTCCGGCAGCAGCACTGGGCGAGGGCGCAGTTCGCGCAGCGGTTCGGTGGTGTTGTCGCAGCCGACGCCGGAGCCGCGCTGGCCGTTCTGGATGTAGACGGCGGAGTCGTAGAAGGTCGCGTGCGAGCCGGCGGCGGGGTAGACGATCGGGTGCGAGCCTTCCTTCTGCACCTTCGAGTCGCCCCAGTCGGCGCGCTCGCCGCCGGCGTGCTGGAAGACGATGATTTCGCTCGGTTCTTCGTCCAGCGCCGCGGTCGTCGTTTCCGCTTCGAAGCTGAGCTGCATCCCCTCCCAGTCGCCCTCGTGGAGGTCGTTGAACTGGTTGAAGTACCAGAAGAACCAGTACTGCAGGACGAAGCCGGGGTGGTTCGGTTCGCGGGCGATGTGGGCGTAGGCGATCGCCGGCGCCCTGCCTTCCTCGACCAGCTTCTCGAAGGCGCGAGCGTAGACGCAGGTGTCCCCGAGCGCCTCGCCTTCGAGGTCGAGGTAGTTGCCGTCGGGAAGGCCGGCGATGTCGGCCGCGGTCGGCGCCTTCATCACCTCTTCCAGCCGGCCGGTCTCGGGGTTGTCGCGGGTGAGGGTGACGGTGGGGTTGCCGAGCACGGTGTCGACGCTGGTCGGCTGGTATTGCTCGGCGCTGGTTTCGCAGGGTGGCTCCTGCTGTTCGCGCAGCATCGTGACCGGCGCATAGGTCTGGGCCAAGGTCTGGGCGGCGGCCGCGCCGGGCGTCCGCGGCTGGGTGGCACCCGCCGCGGGGGTCGCGGCCGGCAGCCAAAGCAGCGCGATCGTCGCGAACCCCAGGAACAAGCGGCGTAGCCAGGCCATCAAAGCCTGGCCAACGTACCAGCGCCGGTCACCGGCCCGGTGTTTCGATAGGCTCGCCGCCGCATGCCTCCCGTCTTCTGGCTCGGCCTCGGAATCGCGGCCTTCATCTTTCTCGTCGGCGTTGTCGGCGGCGCCCGCTCGCGCACCGGCAGCCTCAAACAGGGCGCCGCGACCGGCGCCTACCTGGGCGTGATGTTCGCCTTCCCGCTGCTGGCCATCGGCCTCGCCACCAGCTAGCCATTCCCCGGCGGCCGATGGGCCGAAACCCCACGCATGCCGTGGGAAATCGGCCCGTCGACGGCGGCGATCGGGAGGGATTGAGAGGATGCGGGGATGGCTGGCGAGGCACGAGCGAACGCGGCGCGGACGGAGAAGGTGTTGCCGGGGGTCTGGCGGCTGCGGCTGCCGCTGCCGTGGCCGGGGGTGCCGCACGGGAACGCCTGGGCGATCGAGAGCGGCGACGGGATCGTCCTCTTCGACACCGGCATGGGCGGCAAGGGGCGGCTGCGCCAGCTCGACCTCGCCCTGGCCCAGGCCGGCTTCGGGGTCGAGGACATCGGCCTGCTCGTCTGCACCCACTCCCACATCGACCATTACGGGCTCGCCTCCTCGATCGTCGCGACGGCCGGTTGCGAGCTCTGGATGCACCCGGCCTGGGAGCACGTGCGGCTGCTCGCCACCGACCCGGCGGCGGCGCTCGAGCACCGGCTCGAGGTGGCCCGCCAGAGCGGCGTCCCGGTGGCATCCCTGGAGCGCTACCGCGAGTCACGCGAGGACAACGAGGAGACCGGGATCGACGCGATCCAGGTGCCCGATCGGGAGCTCGTCCCCGGAGTCGAGGTGGAGACCGACCTCGGCACCTGGCAGGTCCACGAGACCCCCGGCCACGCCCCCTCGCACGTCGTCCTCCACAACCCCGAGCGCAAGCTGATGATTTCCGGCGACCACCTGCTCGGCCGCACCGTGCTCTTCTTCGACCACGGCCACACCCCCGACCCGGTCGGTGAATTCCTCTCCAGCCTGACCGCGGTCGAGCCGCTGGAGACAGAACTCTGCCTGCCCGGCCACGGCCGCCCCTTCCGCGATCCCGAGGCGAAGATCGCCGAGGCGCGGCGTCAGGTCGAGGAGCTGCTCGGCAAGGTCCGCGAGGCGCTCGCCGGCCAGGAGCGGGTGGCTTTCGAGATCGTCGCCGAGATCCTCGGGCCGGAGAACGTCAACAGCCCGGCCAGCGCCTGGGTCCTGCAGATCGTCCTCTCCTGCCTCGACCACATGGCGATCGCCGGTGAGGTGAGCGCGGTCCCGGGCAGCGACCCGCGGCGCTGGCGGCTGAGCGAGGGGGCGGGCGACCAGGCCCGGCCCGGCCTATAGCCTTCCGTCGATGGCCAGCTTCACTTACGAGCGCCAGGTGGCGGCGCCGCCCGAGACCGTCTTCGCGGTGCTGACCGACCACCGTGGCTACACCAAGATCACGCCGCTGCGCAAGGCGGAGCTCGAGCGTGAGGGCGAGCCGGTGCCGGACGGGGTCGGCGCGATCCGCCGGTTGACCGCGGTCGGGCCGCCGATGCGCGAGGAGGTGCTCGCCTACGAGCCGTCCACGCGCTTCTCCTACAAGCTGCTCTCCGGGCTACCGGTGCGCGACCACGTCGGCACTGTCGAGCTGACCCCGGCGGCGGGCGGGACCAAGGTTGTCTATGCCGTCCGCACCACCCCGACCCTACCGCTGGTCGGCGGCGCTCTTCCTGGTCGGGATGAAGTTCGGGATCAAGCAGCTGCTGGGCGGGGTCGCCAAAGAGTCAGAGCGGCGCGCGGCGAATGGCTGAGGGCGGGCCCGAGGCCCGCCGCCGGCACCACGCCCCGCTGCGCGAAGCCGAGCGACACCTGCACCGCAACCGCGGGCTGGCGATCGCCCTGCTTGCCGCCGCGATCGCCTTCAGCGCCGCCCTCGCCGGCTACGAACTGCTGAAGCGCCCCGCCGACGTCCACAACTCCGACGCCAACTTCGTCCCGCAGAAGCCGCCGGCGCCGCCGAAGAAGGCGAAGACCGTCAACTGGCCGATCTTCGGCCTCAACCCGGCCCGCACCCGTTACCTCCCGGCGAAGGGGATCAAGCCCCCGTACCGTCTGCTCTGGCATTACTCGGAGCGACCGCTGCTCGAGTTCCCGCCGGTCTACGCCCGTGGCCGGCTCTACGCGGTCAACAACAACGGCTCCGCCTTCGCCCTCGACGCGGACACCGGCAAGGTTCTCTGGGAACGCCGGATCGGCGAGCTCAACGCCTCTTCGCCGGCGTACCACAAGGGTCGTCTGTACATCGTCAACCTCGTCCCGGGCCACGTCCTCAAGCTCGACGCGAAGACCGGCAAGGTTCTCTGGAAACGCCCGCTGCCGGGACGCGCCGAGTCCTCGCCGCTGGTACTCGGAAACACTCTCTATTTCGGCTGTGAAGACGGTCAGCTCTATGCCCTCAGCACCCGCAACGGCAACGTGCGCTGGTCCACCGGCCTCGGCGGCCCGGTCAAGGCGGCGCCCGCCTTTTCCAAGGGAATGCTCTACGTCGGCGACTACGGCGGCTATATGAACGCCGTCAACGCCAGGACCGGCAAGCTCAAATGGCAGAGCGGCTCGCTGGGGCCGGGCTTCGGCGGCGGCGGCACGTTCTACTCGACCCCGGCCGTCGCCTTCGGCCGCGTCTACGCCGGCAACAACGACGGCCGCGTCTACAGCTATGACCTCGAAGACGGCACGCTCGCCTGGACCCACTCCACCGGCGGCTACGTCTACTCGGGACCGACGGTGGCCCGGACGCCGAGCACGCCGCCGACGGTCTACGTGGGCTCCTTCGACGGCAACATCTACGCGCTCAACGCCAAGAACGGGGAAACGCGCTGGTCCCACAGCGCCGGCGGCCAGGTGATCGGCTCGCTCTCGGCAGTCGGCAACATCGTCTACGTCGCCGAGTTCACCAACACCGCGACCAACGGCTACGACATGCGGACCGGTCGGCGCGTCTTCCATTACAAGACCGGCGCCTACACGCCGGTCATCTCCGACGGGCGGCGCATCTACCTGACCGGCTACTCGAGCATCAACGCCCTGCAGCCGTTCCGTCCAAAGCAGAAGGCGAAGCGGAAGCAGAAGCCGAGGGCCAGGTCAGGACGGACGAGTAACGCCCGTCTCCAACCAGCACGCCCCGTTCCAGTACCCGCAAAGGAACCCGAACAGGGGACGGGGAGCGCAGCCGGGTCAAGGTGAAGTCGTAGGAGACCGGCTGCGAGCTGACCTGCCGGAACCGCGGCAGCAGGCGGTGGGCGTTGCGGGCGGCGGACTTCGACCCGACCAGGTCGATTTCGCGCAGCGGCGGTAGCCCGCGGGTGGCGATCCTGGCGCCCAGGTAATAGAGCAGCGGCTGCCCGGCCGCGTACTTGACCGTCACCACGGCGAGGCCGGGTCGCGGCGGCCCGACCTGCTCCGCGGCGTTGCGCAGGTTCTCGCGCTGCAGGCGCGGCAGGCGGTCGATCTCCAGCGTGAAGACGAGCGAGCAGAGGCAAAACGCGGCCCCCAGGCCGAGCGCGACCCAGCTGCCGCGTCTGACCCCGAAGCCGGCGCCGAGGAGGATGATCAGCGGTACGAACATCGGCAGCAGGTTGCGGCCGTCGAAGTAGTCGGCGCCGAGCGGGCCAAGCGCCAGCGGCAGCGCCACCGCGACAGCGCCGACGAGGGCCGCGACTCCGGCGCCCCGGCGCTCGTCCTCCTCGCCACGCCAGAGCAACAGCGCCAGCGCCGCGACGGCGAGCGCGACGGGGATGGCGAGTGGGATCGGGATCGATTGGCGGGCGCCGTGCTCGTTGCCGTTGTCGCTCCCGACCAGCTTCGCCCCGGCCCGCTCGAGTCGTTGCCCCAGCGGCTGTGCGCCGATCCAACCGGCGTGGGCGTTGTGCGCCTGCCGCAGGGCGATCGGGACAAGCAGGGACGCCGCCACGGCCACGGCACAAACCGCCACGGCGACGGTGCCGACCGTCGGGCCCGCGTCGCGCCGACCCCGGCTGGCGAGCAGCAGCAGCGCCGCCTCGACAGCGACGACGAAGGCGGCGAAGTAGTGGCTGGCGATCGCCAGGGCCGAGAAGGCCGCCCACCAGGCGAGGTCGCGGCGGGCGCCGCCGCGGCGAGCGCGGGCGAAGAAGAGGAAGGAGAGCGCGGTGAGGAGGACGACCAGTGCGTAGGCGCGGGCGTCCTGGGAGAACCAGATCAGGACCGGGCTGACGGCGACCAGCGCCGCCGCGAAGAGGCCGGCGCGGCGCGGTAGCGGCAGGGCCACCGCCCCGAGGTAGACGACGAGGATCGACGCCGTCCCCGCCAGAGCCGAGAGCGACCGCATCCAGACCTCGCCGGTCCCGAACGGTCGCGACCAGAACCAGGCCACCAGGTAATAGAGCGGCGGTGTCGACTCGCTGTGGGGGATCGCGGCGAACGTGTCGAGGAGGCTCGGATGCAGCACCCGGCCGACCGTCACCGCCTCGTCGAAGCGGTAGCTCTGGAGATCGAGCGTTGCGAAGCGCAGGGCGGCGCCGAGGACCACGATCCCGGCAAGGACGGCCAGATGCGGCGATGCGGCGATGCGACGGAGTGCCGACATTGGCGCCGACATCATCGTCCATCGGCCTCAATCCCAGATCGAGAACCGGACCGGAGGCCGGTGGAACCGCGGACTCAGCCGGGCGACAGGCCGCCCTGAGGGGGCGGCGGTAGGTGCGGGGCACCCGGCGCGTAGGACGGGAAAAGCCCGGAGTGCAGCCGGGCCTCTGAGGACGGCGAGGCTGGCCGAGTAGTTCTGGATCCGGTAGCTGCTGGTGGAGCCGAAGTCCTGGTAGTAGACGAGCATCTTGCAGCGCGGGTGCTTCCTCACCCAGGCGAAGAGCTTGCCGACGAAGCGGGGGTCGTCGCCGGCTTCGACCCCCCACTCGGTCAGCGCGAAGGGCTTCTCGCCGGCGTAGCGCTTGTAGAGGCCGCTGAGTGCCTTCCATTCGGGATAGGAGGCGTAGAAGTCGGTCCCGACCCAGTCGACCCACTTCGAGCCCGGGTAGAAGTGGCGCGGGCGGTTGTGGGGGACGGTCGGCGAGCCGGCGGGCAGCGGGCTCCAGACGATCGCGATCGGCGCCTTCGGCAGGCCGCCGACGCGTGATGGTGAGCGGCGGCAGCCCGGCTTCGCCCAGGCGGCGGTTGATCTCCTTCGCCTTGCCGCCACCGTGGACGATCACGTAGACGCGGCGGAAGGCGAGCTTGTACCAGCGCGGTTTGTGGGCGGCGTCGCGGCGGGCGCCGCCGCAGTCGTAGGAGGCGTAGACGTTGAGGCAGCGGTTGGGCTCGCCCAGCGGCCGCACGTAGGCGCGCATTTCCTTCTCGTAGAAGAGCCGGTTGAGGCGGGCCAGATATCCGTCGCCGGCGCCGCGGGCGATCGCCCGCGGGGTGAGGATCTCGTGTCCGTCGCCGCTGTCGGCGGTGGTGATGTGGATCATCGGCCGCGCCCGCGCCGTCTGCCAGCGCTGGATCGACTCGGGGAAGTCGCTGCCCCAGGTGCGGAAGGACTCGATCACCGCCGGGTGCTTGCTGACCGCGGTCGAGAAGGCGCCGAAGTCGGCCGGGTCGCCGGTGTCGGAGACGCCGAACCAGACCTTCTTGCCGCGCGGTTCGAGCAGGCCGGCGCCGGCGGGCGCCGAGCAGGCGAGCGCCAGCAGGGCCACGGCGGCCAGCGCGCATGCCGCGGCCTGGACCTTGTGTCCACGGGTCATCCGCGAACTCTTCGACCGGATGCGGCCATGACCTTCACAACACGCGAAAAGGCGCGTATGCCCGGCCGGGGGTCGACGGCCAATGTCGTCCCTGACTCGAATCGGCCCGTCGGCGGGCGGTTCAGGCGGCGAGGGCGGCGGGGTGCTCGGCGACGAGCGCCAGCACTTCCGGGGCGAACTTGGAGATGAAGCTGGGGCCGACGCCGCTGATCTCGATCAGGGCGCTCTCGCTGGCCGGTCGGATCGCGGCGATCGCGCTGAGGGTGCGGTTGTTGGCGACGGTATAGGCGGGTTTGCCGGCGGCGGCGCGCAGGCGCCACGCTTTCAGCGCCTCGAACAGCGGCGCGTCGGCGGGGGAGAGGTCCGGGGGCGGGGCGGAGGAGCCGCCGCTCTTCTTGGTCCGGCGGACGACGATCGTCTCGGGGTCCGGCAGCCAGCTCTGGGCGTCGCAGACGTCGCAGCAGCGCTCCAGCGGGGCGCCGGCAAGGCGGTCGCCGAAGTGGTCGAGCAGGGAGCGGCGGCGGCAGCGGTCCGAGTAGATGAAGGCTTTGATCGCGTGGTAGGCGCGCCAGCCGCGCTCGTGGGCGATCGCCAGTTCGGGGTCGCCTGCGCGCTGTTCGTTGAAGCGGACGAGACGGCCGAGGTCCATCTTCATCGCCAGCAGCACGGCGCGGGCGGGCCGCCCGTCGCGCCCGGCGCGGCCGGCCTCCTGGTAGTAGGCCTCGACGCTGGTCGGGATCGCCATGTGCCAGACCGAGCGCACGTCCGCCTTGTCGACGCCCATGCCGAAGGCGTTGGTGGCGACGATCGTGTCGACCTCGCCGCCCATGAAGCGCTTCTGGACCGAGGTCCGTTGCTCGGCTTCCATCCCCGCGTGGTAGGGCAGCGCGTTCTGGCCGGCTTCGCGCAGCAGCGCCGCCACCTCGTCGGTGTCCTTGCGGGTGCCGCAGTAGACGATCGCCGGCCGGTTGGCGGGGTCGGCCAGCCCGGCCTCGAGCAGCGCCTGGCGCCGCGCCTTGGAGCCGGTCCCTTCGAGCGGGACGACGTCGAAGGAGAGGTTGGGACGGTCGAAGCCGGAGCGCACCTGCAGCGGCTCGCGCATCCCGAAGCGGTGGGCGATCTCCGCCGCGACCGGCTTCGTCGCCGTCGCCGTACAGGCCATCACCGTCGGCCGCCCCAGCTTGTCGGCGATCTGCGGCAGCCGCAGGTAGTCGGGCCTGAAGTCATGCCCCCACTCGGAGACGCAGTGCGCCTCGTCGACCGCGATCAGGTCGATCCGCCGCTGCTGCATCGCGTCGATGAACACGCTCGAGCCGAACCGCTCCGGCGAGCAGTAGACGATCCGCGCCTCACCGCCGCGCACCTGCCCCAGCGCCCGCCGCGCCGCCTCGGCGTCCATGTTCGAGGAGATCATCGCGACCGGGTGCCCGGCCGCCGTCAGCCGCGTCCACTGATCCCTCATCAAAGCGATCAGCGGCGAAACCACGATCGTCAAGTCCTCGGTGGCAAGCCCGGGCAGCTGGTAGCAGAGGCTCTTCCCTCCGCCGGTAGGCATCACGATCAGCGAGTCGCGCCCCTCCAGCGCCGCTTCCACCGCCTCCCTCTGCCCTGGACGCCAGCTCTCGAACAGTCCAGGAGCGATCGGCCCGAGTCGACGCCACCCAGGCTACGCGTCGACCGGCGCGTCAGCCCCGGCCGCCGAGCTCGAACCCCTCAGCCCCAAGGAGGCGATCGGCCCTATCTCCAGTCGCGACAGTCACCCACCCAGGCTAAGCCACCGCGAGGACGGGCATTCCCCCCGTCTAACTCTGTTCGCCGGAAACGATCACCGCCGGCACCTGCGACAGCTTCTCGGCCAGGGCGTCGATCGACTGCGCCAGCTTGCGCGTGTCGGCCTTGGTCAACTCTTCGTAGCTGACGAACCCAGCGGCGGTTTCGTACGGCACCAGCGCCGCGTAGACCTGGCTGAAGTCGGCTTCGATCTCCTTGGCCAGCTTCGGGTCCCGCTTGCTCAGCAGCGGCTCGACCGCTTTGAAGGCCGCCTCGGAGCCTTCGACGTTGGCCTCGAAGTCGACCAGGTCGATGTGCGAGTAGCGCTCCTCCTCGCCGGTGATCTTCGAGGCCGAGACCTCACCCAGCAGCTCGTTGGCGCCGTTGGCGATCTGCACCGCCTGCAGCTCGACGGTTTCGACCTTCGCTCGCCAGTTCCGCCACGTCGGCTTCCAGCTGTTCGGCGACCGGGGCCATGCCCTTGGCGGTGTCTTCTTCCCAGAGCGCCTTCTCGATCACGTGGAAGCCGCTCCATTCGCTCTTGGCGACGTCGTTCTCGCGGGCGTCGATGCGGGGGTCGAGGCTGCCGAAGGACTCGGCCACCGGCTCGATCCGCTCATACGGGATGCGCGCGGCGGGGTAGAGCAGTTTCGCCTTGGCGACGTCGCCGGCGACGACGGCAGCCACGAACGGCTTCGTTTCGGCGACCAGCTCGGCGGTGTTGCGCTCGAGTAGCTCGCGGTACCGCGCGACCGCCGCTTCGACCTCGCGGGCTGCTGCTCGGCCTCGAGCTCACCGCTCACGGTCAGCGTGCCGCGCTCGTCATCGCCGCCGGGGCAGTAGATGACGTACTCGCCCTGCTCCAGGGTCAGCGCGAAGCTGCCGGAGAGGCCGTCGGAGAGGTTCTCCTTCTCGCCCAGGATCGTCTCGCCGTCCAGCACCTCGAACTCGGTCACCTTCGAAGTGCCGGCGTTTTCGATCTCGAACTCGATCGGGCCGGCGGGGGCCTTGGCGTGGTGCGGCTCGCAGCCGGCGTCGGTCAGCTTGAAGGTCACCTTCTTGGCGCCGGCAGGGGCGTCTTCGCTGGAGCCGCAGGCGGCGGTGAAGAGGGAGAGGAGGCCGACGGCGACCAGGGTCAGCGCGGCGCGGGCGGACATTCGGTTCATCGGTGAGGCTGCTCCTTGAGTGAGGTTCTCGGACGAGAGTTAGGGCAACCTAACAAAAACCGACGGATGGAGTCGGAATAGGCTTGCGGCAGTCCTTTGTGGACGTATGCGTCACAAAGGACTGCCGCACTTGGCGATGGCGCTCAGCCGAGCAGCGTTTCGCCGACGTAGCCGCCCTGGCGCGCCCCGGGAGGGACGGCGAAGACGGCGCTGCCGACGTGCTTGATGTACTCGTTCAGCGCGTCGCTGGAGCCGAGCCGGCGCTGGATCGCGACGAACTGCTTCTCGGGGTCGCGCTGGAAGGCGATGAAGAAGAGGCCCGCTTCGAGCTCGCCGAGGCTCTCGTCGACGCCGTCGGTGAAGGAGTAGCCGCGGCGCAGGATCCGCTCACCGCCGTTGGCCCGGGCGGAGGCGAGGCGGACGTGGGCATCGATCGGGATCGTCGGCAGCCCGCCGGCCTGCTTCTCCTCCAGCGGCAGCGGCTCGAACTCGTCGTGGCCGCCGAGCGGGGCGCCGCTGTACTTGGCGCGGCCGATCGTCTGCTCCTGGTCTTCGAGCGAGGAGCGGTCCCAGATCTCCAGCAGCATGCGGATCCGGCGCGTGACCAGGTAGCTGCCGCCGCGCATCCAGGCCGGGCCCTCGTCGCCGACCCAGACGAAGCGATCCATCGCCGCCGTGTCCTCGGCCTTGATGTTGACGGTCCCGTCCTTGAAGCCCATCAGGTTGCGCGGGGTGTCCTGGGCGCGGGTGGTGCTGGCGGTGCGGCCGAAGCCGAGCTGGGACCAGCGCATCGCCACCGTGCCGCGGCCGATCCGGGCCAGGTTGCGGATCGCGTGGAAGGCGACCTGGGGGTCGTCGGAGCAGGCCTGGACGCAGATGTCGCCACCGCTTTCGGCCAGGTTGAGCTCGTCGGCGGGCAGCGCGTGGGATCTCGCGCAGCGCCGCCGGGTGCTTGGCGTTGAGGCCGAGGCGTCGCTTCTCGAACAGGCCAGGGCCGAAGCCGAAGGTGACGGTGAGGTTGGAGGGCAGGTGGCCGACGGTCTCGCCGGTGTCGTCGGGCGGCGCCAGCTCGACGTCGTTGACGTCGCCGACCATCTCGCCCGGCGGTCATTTCAGCCGCCGCCGCGGCTCCACTCGCGCATCAGTTCGCGCAGCTCGGCCCGGCTCTCGGTCAGCAGGTCGAAGGAGGCGAAGAAGAGGCGGTCCTGGGCGGGGGTGTCGATCCCGGCCTGGTGCTCGCCGTAGAAGGGGACGCTGCCGGTGCCATCGCCTTCCTGGCCGCGCCGACTCCTGGCCGACCAGGTAGCCGCCGGCGCCGAGCCCGATCCCGGCGCGCCGATGCCGGCGGATGAGCAGGCTGCGACGGCTGATCGGAGTAGCGGCGGCGGGAGCGGCGCTCAGGCCGGGGTCTGGGCCGGCGCCGCCTGGCGGCCGGCGACGCTGCCGCTCTGCTTCTCGCGGCGACGGCGCAGGCGGTCCGGCCAAAGCACGTAGAGCGCCACCGGCACCGCGTAGAGCACGTAGACGGCGACCTCGATCACGGTCGGCGTCGGCTGCAGGCCCAGCATCCCGGTCAGCAGCGCGCCGCTGACCGTGCCCGGCTGGACCAGCCAGGTGAGGTCGAGCGCCTGGCCCTGGAAGCTGTTGATCCAGCCCGCCTCGTGGGCGGTGTGGGCGGCGGAGGCAAGCAGGCCGGCGGCGACGAAGACGAGGATCAGGCCGGTGACGCGGAAGAAGCGGGTGAGGTTGATGTGGACGCCGCCGCGGTAGAGCCCGAGGCCGATCGCGACCGCGACGGCCAGCCCGAGCACGGCTCCGGCCCCGGCGGCGGTGGTGTCGGTCGCGTCCTGGAAGGCGGCGAGGAGGAAGACCGAGGTCTCGAAGCCCTCGCGCAGGACGGCGAGGAAGGCCATCCCGACCAGCGCCAGAGTCGAGCCCGTGGCCAGCGCCGAGGCCGCGCCGCCCTCGAGCGAGCCCTTGATGCTGCGCGCGTGGCGCCGCATCCAGACGATCATGTAGGTGACCGCGGCCACCGCGACGACGGCGATGATCGTCTCCAGCCCCTCCTGCCCCTTCTGCGGCAGCTGCCGGTCGATCAGGTCGAGGCCGACGCCGACCGCGGTGCAGAGCACGATCGCGATCGTGACGCCGAGCCACATCTGGCGCATCGCGTCCTCGCGTCCCTCCTTGACCAGGAAGGCGGCGATGATGCCGACGATCAGAGCGGCCTCGACGCCCTCTCGCAGAGTGATGACGAAAGTTGGGATCATGGTTAGGCGCCCCTAATAAGGGGTCCCAAAACCTAGCAGGCCGCTAGGTATTGGGCAGCCAGGGCTCCGACCACTGCGCGATGCCGCGGGTCAGGTCCTTGGCGGCGTCCGGTCCCCAGGTGCCGGGGGCGTAGGGGAGGACCGGGCCCGGTTCGTCGAGCAGCGGCTGGACCACGCGCCAGGTCTCCTCGATCGCGTCCTGGCGGGTGAAGAGCGTGTGGATGCCGTCGATCGCGTCACCGAGCAGGCGCTCGTAGGGCTCGGGCTCCTCGCCCGGGCTCTTCTCGAAGAGGACCTCGAGGTCGGCGGGCTCGAACGCCTCTTCGCCGGCCTTCTTCGCGTACAGCCGCATCCGCGAGCCGGGGGTCGGCTCGATCCGGATCGTCATCTGGTTCGGTTCCGGCGTCCTCCCGTGCCCGATCCCGAGCTGCGGCGGCCGCTTGAAGACGACCGTCACCTCGCTGGCCTTGGCCGGCATGCACTTGCCGGCGCGGATGAAGAAGGGGACCCCGCTCCAGCGCCAGTTGTCGACCTCGAGCTCGACCGCGGCGAAGGTCTCGGTGGTCGAGTCGGGGGCGACGTCCTTGACGTCGAGGAAGCCGTCGTACTGGCCGCGCACGTAGCGCTTCGGATCGGCCGCCCGCATGGCTTTGAAGAATTCGAGCTTCTTGTCGCGGATCGAGTCGTGGTGGTTGCCGGTCGGCGGCCCCATCCCGACCAGCGCCAGCACCTGCAGGGCGTGGTTCTGGATCACGTCGCGCATCGCCCCGACCGCGTCGTAGAAGCGGCCACGGTCGTCGACGCCGAAGTTCTCGGCGATCGTCATCTGCACGTGGGAGACGTGGGAGCGGTTCCAGACCGGCTCCAGGATCGAGTTGACGAAGCGCAGGTAGGTGATGTCCATCACCGGCTCCTTGCCGAGGTAATGGTCGATGCGCAGGATCTGGTCCTCGCTCAGCACCTGGCGGAGCTCGGCGTTGAGCGCTCGGGCCGAGGCGAGGTCGTGGCCGAAGGGCTTCTCGATGACGACGTGGGCACGCTCGGCCAGCCCGGCCCCGCCGAGGCCGTCGACGACGGTCGCGAACAGCGACGGCGGAATCTCCAGGTAGAAGACCGGGCGCTTGGCGTCGCCCAGCGCCGCCTTGACCCGCTCGAAGGTGGCGGCGTCGGCGTAGTCGCCCTGGACGTAGCTGAGGCGGGCGGCAAGGCGGGAGAAGACGTCGTCGTCGGGCTCGGTGACCGTGGCGTCGATCGCGTCGCGAGCGTGTTGGCGCAGCCGCTCGTCATCCCAGTCGTCGATCGCGACGCCGACGATCGGGCAGTCGAGCTTGCCCCGGGCCTCGAGCCGGTAGAGCGCCCGGAAGGTCATTTTCTTCGCCAGGTCGCCGCTGATCCCGAAGATCGCGAGGACGTCGGCGGCGCCGTCGGTGCGTTGCGTGGCGTTCTTGCCCATTCGGCTGCTGAGGCTATCGCTCGCCGCCCCAGCGCCTAGGATTGCGGCTCCTCCTGTCCTTGTCGCCCACAGGGTCGACCAAAGGCGGGAGCGCCAGCTCTGCAGTGCCTACCAGTGGAGGTTTTGATGGAACTCGGAATCGTCGGCCTCGGACGCATGGGCGCCAACATGGCTCGCCGCCTGATGCGGGACGGCCACAAGATCGTCGCCTACGACGTCAACCCCGACGCGGTCGCGACTCTGGCCGGGGAGGGAGCCGAGAGCGCCTCCTCGCTGGAGGACCTGGCCGCGAAGCTGAGCGCGCCGCGCTCGGTCTGGGTGATGGTCCCGGCCGGCGAGATCACCGAGTCGACGGTCGACGCGGTCGCCGCCGTGCTCGACTCCGGCGACGCGATCGTCGACGGCGGCAACTCCTACTACCGCGACGACATCCGCCGCGCCGCCAAGGTGGGCGAGCAGGGGATCGACTACGTCGACTGCGGCACCAGCGGCGGCGTCTTCGGCCTCGAGCGCGGCTACTGCCTGATGATCGGCGGCCCCGACCGGGCGGTCGAGCGGCTCGACCCGATCTTCGCCTCGCTGGCGCCGGGCGTCGAGCAGGCCGAGCGCACCCCTGGCCGCTCCGGCGACGTCTCTCCCTCCGAGAACGGCTACCTGCACTGCGGACCCAACGGGGCCGGCCACTTCGTGAAGATGGTCCACAACGGGATCGAGTACGGGATCATGGCCGCCTACGCCGAGGGGCTGAACATCCTCAAGAACGCCAACGCGGGCAAGGTCCAGCGTGAGGCCGACGCCGAGACGGCGCCGCTCGAGCAGCCCGAGTACTACCAGTACGACCTCGACCTGCCGGAGGTCGCGGAGGTCTGGCGGCGCGGCAGCGTGATCGGCTCCTGGCTGCTCGACCTGACCGCCGCCTCGATGCAGGAATCGCCCGACCTCGCCGACTTCGCCGGCCGCGTCTCCGACTCCGGCGAGGGTCGCTGGACCTCGATCGCGGCGATCGACGAGGGCGTGCCGGCGCCGGTGCTGACCAGCGCCCTGTACGAGCGCTTCGCCTCGCGCGGCAACGACGACTTCGCCGACAAAGTCCTCTCCGCCATGCGCAAGCAGTTCGGCGGCCACGACGAGAAGCCGAGCTGAGGGAGCCCGGATGGCCGCTCCCCAGATCGAGGTCGTCGCCGACGAGAAGGCGGCGGCACGGCGCGCCGCGGAGCTGATCGCCGCGGCCGGCGCTGAGGCCGCGGCGGCGCGCGGCCCGTTCGGGATGGCGATGAGCGGCGGCCGCTCGCCCTGGGCGATGCTGGCGATCCTCGGCGAGCTCGAGCGGATGCCGTGGGAGGCGACCGAGCTGTTCCAGGTCGACGAGCGGATCGCCTCGCCGGGCAGCGAGGACCGCAACCTCACCCACATGGTGCTCGGCCTCTCGATGGACCACCAGGCGATGCTGCGGCCGATGCCGGTCACCCAGCGCGACCTCGAGGCTGCCGCCCACGACTACGAAAACGGGCTGCCGGAGCGCTTCGACCTCGTCCACCTCGGCCTCGGCCCCGACGGCCACACCGCCTCCCTGGTCCCCGGCGACCCGGTGCTCGAGGTCGGCGATCGCCGCGTCGCCCTCACCGGTGGCGAGTACCAGGGCCACCGCCGCATGACCCTCACCTACCCCGCGATCGACGCCGCCCGCCAGGTCCTCTGGCTCGTCACCGGCGCCGAGAAGCGCGAGCCGCTGGCCAAGCTGCTCGCCGGCGACGAGTCGATCCCCGCCGGCCGGGTGCGCAACGAGAACATGGTCATCGTGGCCGACGAGGCCGCGGCACCCCAGGGTTCTTAGTCAGCCGGGTCGTCCAGCGACAGTCGGGCCTTGACTTCCTCGAGCTTCTCGATCCGGTGGTCGTCGGCCCCGACCATCTGCTCCAGTAGCCGTTCGATCTCCGCCAGGTCGATCGGGTCCGTTGCAACGAGCATCTGCTCGATGTCGAGCCAGTCCTTGGGCCGATCGAACATCGCCTTGCAGACGGCGAGGTGCTCGGGGGAGAGGATGTGGAGCGTGGTCTGCCCGAAAGGAACCCGACGGGCGCTGCGCCGCATCTCTTCGTGGAACTCGTCGTTGGCGAAGAAGAGGTCGACCGCGTTGCGCCCCCACCACAGGCGGACCTGTCCATCTCGTTCGAGCACGGGGAGGTCGAGCGTGACGTCGACCCCGAGCGGGGAGAGTGCCTCGCGCACCTGCGCCCAACGGTCGGTTGCGACGAAGACGTTGATGTCGATGTCGACGGTGACGCGGGGCTCGGCGTAGTAGGCGAGGGCCAGGGCGCCGCCGATCGCGTGCGGGATCTTGGCGGCGTCGAGCTGCCGGTGGATCGCGGCGACCTTCTCGGGAAGGGGTGGCTCTGAGCCGGACCGGTGTGGCGAGGCAGGTCCAGGTGCGCTCACCGGTCAGGTCGCCTTCAGGCCTGGGAAACCGATCGTGTCTGGTCGCCGCCGCAGGGGCAGGGCATCGGCCAGCAGCAGCAGATCCTCGAGTGCCGCACCTCTTTCGGCCGGCGTGGTCCCCACCCATTCGCTCGCCGACCTGGCGCTGTCGGAAACGGCCGCGGTGGGGTCGGTCGGTCGGTCGCTGCGATCCTCGTTCGCGAGTGCGTCAAGGAGCAGACGCCTCAGCATCGGATCCGGCCTCCCTCCTTTCGCCAGCTTGCCAAGTAGATCGCGGGCCGCCCGGTCAACGGGCGGCGGGGCGACGGGCGCTCCCGCTCGCAGGGCTGCCTCGCGCAGCTCCTCCGCGCTCGGGGGCTTTGCTGCTTTCTCCTGTGCCGTAGCGATTACGTTGTCGGTCAGCTCCCGGAAGGTCGCGAGCGTGCGACTGCGTGGGCCTTTCGGGGTGCTGCGGGACTCTCGAATCTCAAAGGTGCCCCTCTTGGTGGGAGCTATGAAGGCCATAGTGGGTAAATAGTACCACTATTAGGGCGCCTCGCCGAGCGCCACGGTGTGGTTGGCGACGATCGTGCCGTCGGGGTCCCAGCGGCGCTTGACCTCGCCCAGGCGGGCGCAGGTGTCGGCGGGCAGGATCGAGTCGATGTCGCAGGGGGAGTCGATGAAGTTGAAGTAGCCGCCCGGGGCCCGGAAGGGGGCGAGGGCGTCCTCGAGCCGCTTCAGGTCGCGGGGCACGGTCTCGCCGGCGTCGGGCGCCATCAGGGCTCCGACCGCCTCCATCACGAAGGGGAAGTCGAGCTTGTCGAGGGCCCCGGCGCCCTCGGTGCGACGGGCGAGGGCGCCGCCGAGCTGGCGCAGCTCGGCCAGCAGCAGGGTCGAGCCGGTCTCCGGCCCGGGCCCGTTGGCGACGAAGGCCTCGATCGCCTCGTCGGTCAGCTCGGCGATCGGAGCCTGGGCGCTGAGGCCGGGGACCGGCTGCTCGGGATCCATGTGGATACGGCAGAGGCCGGCGGCCGGCATCGGGCCGAAGCTGTCCATGATCGGCTCGCCGATCGCCCGCAGCGGCGCGATCAGCTCGTCGCCGGCGGCGGGGTCGCCGCTGAAGCAGGCGTCGATCGTGATCAG
Organism: uncultured Solirubrobacterales bacterium; assembly: GCA_963727985.1. Classification (GTDB taxonomy): domain Bacteria; phylum Actinomycetota; class Thermoleophilia; order Solirubrobacterales; family 70-9; genus VAYN01. The sequence continues at coordinate 31,833 of CAVSIL010000008.1, forward strand.
CGGCACGCCACGCAGCGGCTCCGGCACGTCCGGGATCGGCGGCGGCCGCAGCAGGCGCGCGACCGAGGTGACCTCCTCCGGCGCGGTTGCGGCCCAGTCGCGGTAGGCGCGGAAGGCGCCGGCGCCGAGCTCGGCCGGGAAGATGAGGATGCCGCCGTAGACCTCGGCGATCGGCAGCAGCGAGAGGTGCAGGGCGGTGACCACGGCATAGCCCCCGCCCCCGCCGCGCAGGGCCCAGAAGAGGTCGGGGTCGTCGCTTGCGGTGACGCCGCGCTGCTCGCCGGCGGCGGTGACGACGTCGATCCCGGTGACGCTGTTGCAGGCAAAGCCGTACTCGCGCCCGAACCAGCTGAGGCCGCCGCCGAGCGTGTAGCCGATGACGCCGACGTCGGGCGAGGAGCCCGGCAGCGAGGTGAGCCCGTGCCCGCCGGCCGCCTCGGCCAGCTCCAGCGAGAGCACGCCGGCTTCGACCCGGGCGGTGCGCTCCTCCGCGTCGATCGAGATCCCGCGCATGCGCTCGGTCTTGAGCAGGATCGTGCCGCCGAGCGGCGGCAACGGCCCGGCCCCGTGGCCGGTCCCCTGGGGCGCCACCTTGAGCCCGTTGGCGGTGGCGAAGGCGACCGTGGCGGCGACGTCGGCGGCGCTCTCGGCGAAGACCACGGCCTCCGGCTGTTGGTCGACCGCGAGGTTCCAGGCGAGGCGGGCCTGGTCCCAGTCGGCGTCGGAGGGCACGGCGAGGCGGCCGTCGATCTGGAGGGCGTTGAAGTCGGTCATGGCGGCCACCCTTTCATCACGCGGCCGCGGCTTCAACCCCCGGGCCGGGGAGGGCGCCCGGACGCCTCAGTCGCGCAAGCGGGTGTGCTCGACCTCTTCGCCGCGGGCGATGAAGACGTCGTGCACCAGCAGCGGCGGAAAGAGGCCGTGGGCGGCGAGGCCGGCGTCGGCCTCGAGCCGGGCGGCGAGCGCGGCCGGGTCGCCGATCGGGCCGCGGTAGTCGGCGATCGTGCCGCCGTCGGGGCTGGGGGGGACATCGCGCAGCTCGACCTCGGAGCCGAGTCGCTCCAGGGTCGAGGCGATGCCGAAGGAGAAGAGCTCCAGCGGGACCGGGCCGCGCAGGGAGTCGACCGGCTTGCTGGAGTCGGCGATGACGACGAAGCGGTCGGCCGCCGCGGCGACGATCTTCTCGCGCAGGTGCGCGGCCCCGCCGCCCTTGATCAGCCAGCCGTCGGGGGTGACCTCGTCGGTGCCGTCGATCGCGATGTCGAGTCGCCGCAGCGAGTTGAACTCCTCGACCGGGATTCCCAATTCGCGCGCCTGTTCCTCGGTCGCCACCGAGGTGGCGACGCAGCGGATGCCGCTGACGCCCCGGCGGGCGATCGCCGGCAGCAGCTGCGCGACCGTCGACCCCGTCCCCAGGCCCACCGTCATCCCGTCCTCGACCAGCTCCGCCGCTGCCTCCGCCGCAACCCGCTTCTCCATATCCGCCCCAGTCACGGCCGGGACTTTATCCGTGCCGCCCCTCAAAGCGAACTGCATCAAATTTCCTGCCTGTTGGCCCGGAAATTTGATGCAGTTCGGGTTGGATCTATGCTCGCCGCATGGATGCGCGGGTCTGGGTTTCCAGTGGTGGTGAGGCGCCGCGGTCGGTGGCGCTCGTCGGTGAGGTCACGGTCGTCGGACGCTCGCCGGAGGCCGACGTCCAGCTCGAGGACGAGGCGGTCTCCTGGAACCACCTGGAGATCGAGCGGCGGGGGGAGGTGCTGATGGCGACCGACCTCGACAGCCGCAACGGCACCGCCCTCAACGGGGAGCCGCTGGACCGGCCGCGACGGCTGCGCGACGGCGACACCCTGACCGTCGGCGGCCACCGGCTCGAAGTCTCGGTCGGGCCGGCGACGCCGGTCGGGGCGACGGTGCCGAGCGACGGTCCCTCGGTGGCCCTGACCGCGGAGGAGCGGGCGACCGCGGCGGCCCTGACCGCGCCCTACCGCAGCGAGGGCGCCTTCGCCGGTCGTCCCGCCACCCGGGCCGAGATCGCCGAGTCGCTCCAGGTCAGCGAGCGCACCGCCCAGCGCCGCCTCGACGCCCTCGCCGCCAAGCTCGGCGTCGCTGGCGACGCCGGCCGCGATCGCCCGCGCCAGATCGCCGCCCGCGTGATCGAGCTCGGCCTCGACCGCTGACCGCCGGCCCGGACCGGGCCAAAGGTGGCTCGGTGGGGGGCGGGGGTGGCGTTGGCGGGTGCGCTCGGGGGGCGCAGCATCGGTTGGGCAACGTCAACCGACCGAAAGGGAGCCATGGGCTTTCGTCACTCACTGATCTCACTGTTCGCACTCATCGCCCTCGCCGTGCCGGCGAGCGCCGCCGCGGCCCCATCCTCCGGGGCCGTCGTCTTCTCCCGCGTCATCCAGCACACGGAAACGAAAAACGTCGAAGGCGAAGTGCCGAAAACCGAAACGAAAACGGTCGTTGAAGGCGGCCTCTACGCGGTCAAGGACGGGCGGCTCAACCAGCTCACCGAGGACCCGACCGACACCGAACCGGCCTTCTCCCCCGATGGCACCGCGATCGTCTTCGTCCGCGGCGGCCACCTCTTCTCGGTGCGGGCCGACGGCTCGGGGCTGCGCCAGCTCAGCGGCGGCGCCGGCCTCGACTCCAAGCCGGTGCTCTCGCCGAACGGGCGCCTGGTCGTGTTCGAGCGCCGCGCCGCACCCGGCGCCCCCGCTGACCTCTACACGGTTCGGGCCCGCGGCGGCGGGCTGCACGCGATGACCGCCGGCGCGGCCGACGACCACGATGCCGACTTCTCCGCCGACGGCCGTACGGTCGCCTTCGTCCGCAGCGCCGGCGGCAACGACGACATCTACTCGGCCCGTCCCAGCGGGGCCCGGCGAACTCGCCTGACCAGGACCGGCGGCCTCGACGAGTTCGAGCCCCGCTTCTTTCGCCGGCGGGATCGTCTTCAGCCGCGGCGACAGCAGCGACACCCCGGCCGCCTACGCCGACGTCTACACGATGCGCGCCAACGGCAAGAAGGTGAAAGCGCAGGTCCGCGGCTCCGGCTCGGCCTACGTCGAAGACGTCAGCGCCGACGGCCGCACGCTGCTCTTCCGCCGCGACCAGGGGCTGTGGGTGAAGCGGATCGGGCCGGGCAGGGCGCGCAAGCTCTGCGACCTGCCCGACGGCTCGGAGACCAACGGCGTCTTCTCCTCCGACGGCCGCCGTGTCGCCGCCTTCGTCGCTGCCGACGAACGCGAGCAGCTGGTCGCGATCGACGTCGCCAACGGCCGCCGGCGTGAACTCGCCGCGGGCGTCGATCTGAGCGAAGGCGACGGCACGACGATCGGCCCGGTCATCTCCTGGCAGCCGGTCCGCTAGCCGCAGGGTCGTCGGCGGTCCCGGGGCCGAACAGCGCTGCTCATTCGGCCCCGATGCGTCCTGGCACTGAGGAACCCGGGGTCTGGTCAGATTCGCGGGGTTGCCGCGTATAAGTGCCGGGTGGCAGACTTTGCTAATTGGCTCGACCGTCTGCCGGCTACCGGCTCGACGCGCTGATCGCGCGGGGAGGGATGGGGGTCGTCTACCGGGCGACCCACCTGGGACTCGAACGGCCGGTGGCGCTGAAGGTGATCGCCCGCGAGCTGGCCGACAGCAAGGGATTCCGCGAGCGCTTCCTGCGCGAGTCGCGGCTCGCCGCCAGCCTCGATCACCCGGCGGTGGTGCCGATCTACGACTCGCGCGAGGTCGACGGCGAGCTGATCGTGGCGATGCGCCTGGTCTCCGGCGGCGACCTGCGGCGGACGATCGACCGCGAGGGGCCGCTGCCGCCGGCCCGGGCGATCGCCCTGCTCGGGCAGGTCGCGGAAGCGCTCGACGCCGCTCACGCCGCCGGCATCGTCCACCGCGACGTCAAGCCCCACAACGTCCTGGTCGAGGGCGACCGCGCCTTCCTCTCCGACTTCGGCCTCGCCAAAGCGCTGGGCGGGAGCGGCGCCCAGCCGAGCGGCGCCTCGGTGGTCGGCACCGCCGAGTACATGTCGCCCGAGCAGTGGCGCGGCGGCTCGGTCGGGCCGGCCGCGGACATCTACTCGCTCGGTTGCGTCCTCTTCGAGGCGCTGACCGGGATCGTCCCGTTCGCCCGCGCCGACGCCGACACCGAGCCGGAGATGCCGGCCGGGATGGACGCGGTGATCGAGCGGGCGGTCGCGAGCGACCCGGCCCGGCGCTACCCGAGCGCCGGGGCGCTGATCGCCGCCGCGCGCGAGCGCGAGGGGGAGGGCATGGCGGCGACCCGGGTGCTCTCCGATCCCGGCGCGAGCGCGCCGCGGGAGCGCGCCACGGTCCCGCTCGACGCCGACGCCGCGCTCGACGCCCGCCCGCGCCCGGCGCCTGTCAACGGGCAGGGCGCTGGCCGCGGCCGCCGGCCTCGCGGTCGCCGCCGCCGCGGTCCTGCTCGTGCTCTCCCTGTTCGACGGCGACGGCATCGCGGTCTCCCAGCCGATCCCGGTCGGCGCGCCGCCGCTGCGGATCGCCACCTCGCCCGACGCGATCTGGGTGACCAGCGAACCCGACGGCACCCTGAGCCAGCTCGACCCCGAGAGCGGCCGGCCGGTGGGGGAGCCGATCGAGCTCGGCGCCGGCATCTCCGGGGTCGCCGTCGGAGCCGGCTCGGTCTGGGTCACCGCCCCGCGCCGGGGCCTGCTGCTGCGCGTCGACCCGCTCACCGGCGCCACCGTGGCCAGGATCGCGGTCGGGGGCCGCCCGGGCCCGGTCGCCTTCGGCGCCGGCAGCGTCTGGGTCGCCGACCAGGAGGGCGCGGGGGTCAGCGCGATCGCCGCCAGGGGCGGCGAGGTCTACCGCCGCGGCCTGGTCCCGCACGCGGCGCCGCTGCGGCTCGCGGTCGGCGCCGGCGGCCTCTGGGTGACCAGCGCCGAGACCGGCGCCGTGCGCCGGATCGACCTCAGCAGCGGCCGCCCGGCCCGGCCGATCGCGGTCGGCCGCGGCCCCGCCGGGGTCACCGTCGCCCACGGCCTGGTCTGGGTCGCCAACAGCCGCGGCGACACCGTGACCACGGTCGACCCCTCGATCAGCGCCGTGCTCGGCGACCCGATCGAGGTCGGCGGCCGCCCCGGCGGGATCGACGCCGGCACCAGCACGGTCTGGGTCGCCAGCGCCGCCGAGGACGCCGTCAACCGGATCGACATCGAGAGCGGCGAGCGCAGCGGCGGCCCGATCGAGGTCGGCTCCGAACCCGGCGCTGTCGCCGTCGGCGAAACCGCGGTCTGGGTCGCCGATAACGGCGAAGGCGCCGTCACCCGCATCGAACCCTGAGGCCGATGGGCCTGAAATCCCACCCCAGGCGTGGGAAATCGGCCCGTCGGCCGGTTCTGGTTAGGATCGGTCACCCGCCATGGCTCAGGACATCGACCAGCTCGCCATAAACACGATTCGCACGTTGTCCATCGACGCCGTGCAGAAGGCGAATTCGGGGCACCCGGGGACGCCGATGGCGCTGGCGCCGGTCGCCTACGAGCTCTGGCAGAACCACCTGCGCTACGACCCGGCCGACCCGATCTGGCCCAACCGCGACCGCTTCGTGCTCTCGGCCGGCCACGCCTCGATGCTGCTCTACTCGCTGCTCTTCCTCGCCGGCGTCAAGAAGGTCGACGCCGATTACAAGATCACCGACGAGCCCGCCGTCAGCCTGCACGAGATCGAAGAATTCCGCCAGCTGCACTCGCGCACGCCGGGCCACCCCGAGTACCGCTGGACCACCGGCGTCGAGACGACCACCGGGCCGCTGGGCCAGGGGATCGCGACCTCGGTCGGGATGGCGCTGGCCTCGAAGTGGCAGGGCGGAGCGCTTCGGCGCCGACCTCTTCGACTTCGACGTCTACGCGCTGGCCGGCGACGGCTGCCTGATGGAGGGCGTCTCGCACGAGTCGGCCTCGCTCGCCGGCCATCTCAAGCTCGACAACCTCTGCTGGATGTACGACAACAACCACATCACGATCGACGGCGCCACCGACCTCGCCTACGACGACGATGTGCTCAGCCGCTTCGAGGGCTACGGCTGGAACGTGCTGCGGGTGGGCGACGCCAACGACGCCTCGCTGCTCTCCCGCGCCTTTGACGAGTTCAAGGCCGAGACCGGGCGCCCGACCCTGATCGTCATCGACAGCCACATCGGCTGGGGCTCGCCGAACAAGCAGGACACCGAGTCCGCCCACGGCGAACCGCTCGGCGTCGACGAGGTGAAGCTGACCAAGAAGGCCTACGGCTGGCCCGAGGACGCCCAGTTCCTCGTCCCCGACGGGGTCCGCGAGCGCTTCGACGAGAAGATCGGGGCGCGCGGCGCCGAGCTCAGCGCCGCCTGGAAGCGGAAGCTCGAGGGCTCGCCGCACAAGAGCCGAGATCGAGATGATGCAGCGCCGCGAGCTGCCCGACGGCTGGGACGCCGCGATCCCCTCCTTCGACGCCGACGAAGCCAAGGGCCTGGCAACCCGCAAGGCCTCGAACAAGGTCCAGAACGCGATCGCCGAGCGGGTGCCGTGGATGATCTCCGGCTCCGCCGACCTCACCGACTCGACCTCGGTCCGGCTCAACTTCGACGGCGCCGTCAACTTCGAGCCGGGCAGCTTCAACGGCCGCCAGATCCACTTCGGGATCCGCGAACACGCCGCCGCCACCGCCTGCAACGGCCTCTCGCTCTGCAAGATCAAGCCGCTCTGGTCGACCTACCTGACCTTCTCCGACTACGGGCGCCCGGGCATCCGCCTCTCGGCGCTGATGGAGCTGCCGGTGATCCACCTCTTCACCCATGACTCGATCGGGCTCGGCGAGGACGGCCCGACCCACCAGCCGATCGAGCAGCTGGCCTCGCTGCGGGCGATGCCCCACCTCGACGTGATCCGACCCGCCGATGCCAACGAGACCGCCGAGGCCTGGCGGCTCGCCGTCGACCGCACCCACAACCCGGTGGCGCTGGTCCTCACCCGCCAGACCGTGCCGATCTTCGACCGCTCCAAGTACGCCTCCGCGGAGGGCGTGCGGCGGGGCGGTTACGTGCTCGCGGACGCCGAGGGCGGCGCGCCCGACGTGATCCTGATCGCCACCGGCAGCGAGGTGCAGCTGGCGCTGGGCGCGCACGAGCAGCTGACCGGCGAGGGCATCCGCTCGCGCGTCGTCAGCCTTCCCTGCTGGGAGCTCTTCGACCGCCAGGACCAGGCCTACCGCGACAGCGTGCTGCCGCCGGGCGTGAGCGCCCGGGTCGCGATCGAGGAGGCCTCGCCGCAGGGCTGGGAGCGCTACGTCGGCCCCGCCGGTGAGATCGTCGGCATCACCACCTTCGGCCAGTCGGCGCCGTTCGCGGACGTCGAGGCGGAGTTCGGGTTCACCCCGGACAAGGTCGCCGAGGTGGTGCGCAGGGTCGCGGCCGCGGCCGCCAATTCTTCAACCTGAGGGAGGTCGCTGTGAAGGCAACCGCACGACTGCACGAGCTGGGGCAGAGCCTCTGGCTGGACAACATCACCCGCAAGATGCTGGGTGACGGCACCCTGCGGGGCTATATCGACGAGCTCTCGGTCACCGGCCTCACCTCGAACCCGACGATCTTCGACAAGGCGATCTCCGGCGGCGACTCCTACGACGAGCAGATCGCCGCGGTCAGCGCCGCCGCCGAGGCCGGCGAGGGTACCGGCGCCGACGCCGACGAGCGGGTCTTCTTCGAGCTCGCCGTCGCCGACCTGCGCGACGCGACCGAGCTCTTCGCCCCCGTCCACGCGCGCACGGACCGGGTCGACGGCTTCTGTTCGCTGGAGGTCTCGCCGCTGCTGGCCGACGACGCCGAGGCGACGATCGAGCAGGCCGCCGCGCTCCACGCCAAGGCCGGGCGCGAGAACCTCTTCATCAAGATCCCCGGCACCGAGGCCGGCCGCACGGCGATCGAGGAGACGATCTTCGCCGGCATCCCCGTCAACGTCACCCTGCTCTTCGACGACCAGCAGTACCTCGGCGCCGCCGAGGCCTACATGCGCGGGATCGAGCGCCGGATCGAGGCCGGGCTCGACCCCGCCGTCGCCTCCGTCGCCTCGATCTTCATGAGCCGCTGGGACGTCGCCGTCGCCGAAGAGGTCCCCGACGAGCTGCACAACCGGCTCGGGATCGCGGTCGGCGGCCGCGCCTACGCCGCCTACCGCGAGCTGCTCGACTCGCCCCGCATGCAGCGGCTGATGAACGAGGGCGCGCGGCCCCAGCGCCTGCTCTGGGCCAGCACCGGGACCAAGGACCCGAACGCCTCCGACACCCTCTACATCGAGGCCTTCGCCTCCCCCTTCACGGTCAACACGATGCCGGAGCCGACCCTGCTCGCCTTCGCCGACCACGGCCAGGTCGGCGACCTGATGCCGGCCGACGGCGGCAACTCCGAGCAGCTGCTGAAGGAGTTCGAGGCGGCCGGGATCGACGTCGCCGCGCTCGCCGCCCGGCTCCAGAAAGAGGGCAAGGAGAGCTTCAACAAGTCCTGGGAAGAGCTGCTGAAGTCGATCTCCTCCCAGCGCGGAGCGAGCTGATGGCCGAGCCGGCGCCCAGCTTGCGCGAGGCGCCCGCCTGGGCGGACCTGCAGGCGCACTACGAGCAGATCCGCGGCACCCACCTGCGCGAGCTGTTCGCCGCCGACTCCGCGCGCGGCGAGCGCCTGGTCGCCGACGGCGCCGGTCTCCACCTCGACTTCTCCAAGAACCGGTCACCGACGAGACGATGATGCTGCTCGGCGAGCTGGCCCGCGAGCGCGGGGTCGAGGCGCGCCGCGAAGCGATGTTCGCGGGCGAGCACATCAACGTCTCCGAGGACCGCGCGGTGCTGCACGTGGCGCTGCGGATGCCGCGCAACCGCTCGCTCGTGGTCGACGGCGTCGACGTCGTCAAGGAGGTGCACGAGACGCTCGACCGCATGGGCGACTTCGCCGAGCGGGTCCGCTCCGGCGAGTGGGTGGGCCACACCGGCAGGCCGATTCGCAACGTCGTCAACATCGGCATCGGCGGCTCCGACCTCGGCCCGGTGATGGCCTACGAGGCGCTCAGGCACTACTCGCGCCGGGAGCTGACCTTCCGCTTCGTCTCCAACGTCGACGGCACCGACTTCGTCGAGTCCACCCGCGACCTCGACCCCGAGGAGACCCTGTTCGTGATCTCCTCCAAGACCTTCACGACGCTGGAGACGATGACCAACGCGCACTCGGCCCGCGAGTGGTCGCTGGCCGGGCTCGGCGGCGAGGAGGCGGCGGTCGCCAAGCACTTCGTCGCCGTCTCCACCAACGCCGACGAGGTCGCCAAGTTCGGGATCGACACCGACAACATGTTCGGCTTCTGGGAGTGGGTGGGAGGCCGCTACTCGATGGATTCGGCGATCGGGCTCTCGACGATGCTGGCGATCGGGCCGGCCCGCTTCGCCGAGATGCTGGCCGGTTTCCACGCGATGGACGAGCACTTCCGCGAGACCCCGGCCGGCGCCAACCTGCCGATGCTGATGGGCCTGCTCTCGGTCTGGTACTCGGACTTCTTCGGCGCCCAGACCTCCGGCGTCTTCCCCTACGACCAGTACCTGCACCGCTTCCCGGCCTACCTGCAGCAGCTGACGATGGAGTCCAACGGCAAGCACGTCACCGTCGACGGCGCCCGGGTCGACTACGAGACCGGCGCCATCTACTGGGGGGAGCCGGGGACCAACGGCCAGCACTCCTTCTACCAGCTGATCCACCAGGGGACGCGGCTGATCCCCTGCGACTTCATCGGCTTCTTCCACTCCAACAACCCGCTCGGCGACCACCACGACCTGCTGATGTCCAACGTCTTCGCCCAGGGCGAGGCGCTGGCCTTCGGCAAAACGCCCGAGCAGGTGCGCGAGGAGGGGACGCCGGAGGCGGTCGTGCCGCACCGGGTGATGGAGGGCAACCGGCCCTCGAACACGATCCTCGCCGAGCGCCTGACGCCGGAGACCCTGGGGGCGCTCATCGCCCTCTATGAGCACAGCGTCTTCACCCAGGGCGCCGTCTGGGGGATCGACTCCTTCGACCAGTGGGGGGTCGAGCTGGGCAAGGTCCTGGCGGTGAAGATCATTCCCGAGCTGCGAGGCCGGCCGGGAGCCGAAGCTGCGACCACGACAGTTCCACCAACGCGCTGATCCGCCGCTACCGCAACGCGAGGCGCGAGGAGTAGGGGATGGCGATGCTCGACCCGCTCCCGCTGGCGGCGTCGGCTTCGAACCTGCTCGCCGCGCGCGAGCAGATGGCTTTCACGCTCGGCTTCCACATCGTCCTCTCCTGCCTCGGGGTGGCGCTGCCGGCGACGATCCTGCTCGCCAACTACATCGGCCTGAAGAAGGGCGACGCCGACGCCATGGAGCTGGCCCGGCGCTGGTCGAAGGCGATGGCGGTCACCTTCGCCGTCGGCGCCGTCACCGGCACCGTGCTCAGCTTCGAGTTCGGCCTGCTCTGGCCCGAGTTCATGGATCGCTTCGGCGCCGCCTTCGGGGTCGCCTTCGCGATCGAGGGGATCTTCTTCTTCCTCGAGGCGATCTTCCTCGCGATCTACATCTACGGCTGGAAGCGGCTTTCGGGCTGGGCCCACTTCTGGTCCGGGGTGCCGATGTTCGTGACCGGAATCGGCGGCGCCTTCGCCGTCGTCGCCGCCAACTCGTGGATGAACCAGCCGCAGGGGTTCACGCTCGACGCGGCCGGCAAGGTCGTCGACGTCGAGCCGCTGAAGGTCCTCTTCAACAACGCCACCGGCTACGAGGTCCCGCACATGATCCTCGCCGCCTACATGGTCACCGGCTTCCTCGTCGCCTCGATCTACGCGGTCGGGATGCTGAAGGGGCGGCGCGACCGCCTGCACCGTCTGGGGCTGCTGATCCCGCTGACGATCGCCTGCGTCGTCACCCCGGTCCAGCTCTTCGTCGGCGACACCGCGGCGCGCGCGGTGGCCGACCACCAGCCGGCCAAGTTCGCCGGCATGGAGTGCATCCAGAAGACCGGTGGCCACCAGACCGAGTACGTCGGCGGCATCTGCACCAGCGACGGGGTCAAGGGGGCGATCCCGATTCCCGACCTCGACTCCTTCCTGGTCGGCTGGAGCGCCGACACCAAGGTGATCGGGCTGAACGACATCCCGGCCGACGAACGGCCCCCCGCCAACACCCTGCTGCACCTCTCCTTCGACGCGATGGTCGGGATCGGCACCGCCCTGCTCGCGCTCGGCGCCTGGCTCGCCTTCGTCTGGTGGAAACGGCGCGACATCCCGAAGACGCCATGGTTCCTGCGCGCGGTCGCGGTCTCCGGGGCGGGGGCGATCCTCGCCCTCTGGTGCGGCTGGATCGTGACCGAGGTCGGCCGCCAGCCCTGGATCGTCCAGGGCTACATGCGGACCTCCGAAGCGGTGACGCAGGCCGGCGGGATCTGGTTCAGCTTCGGCCTGGTGCTGTTGTTGTACGCGGCGATCGGGACGATCGCGGTCAAAGTCCTGCGCGGCATGTCGCGCCGCTGGCGCGAAGCGCCGCGAGCGGAACCCGAGGGCACCCCGTACGCGCCACCGGCGAAGAGCGGAGGCAGCGCATGAGCAAGGCCGATGTCGCGGCGGCGATCCTCTGGGTGGGCGTGACCTTCTACGCGCTGTTCGGGGGGGCCGACTTCGGCGGCGGGTTCTGGGACCTGATCGCCGGCGACGCGGAGAAGGGGGAGCGGCCGCGGGCGCTGATCCAGCGCTCGCTGACCCCGGTCTGGGAGGCCAACCATGTCTGGCTGATCTTCATCCTGGTCGTCCTCTGGACCGCCTTCCCACCTGCCTTCAGCGCCGTCTTCACGACCCTCTACGTGCCGATCGCGCTGGCCGCGGTGGGGATCGTCCTGCGCGGCTCCGGCTTCGCCTTCCGCAAGTCGATCGAGGGCCTGGCGGCGCGGCGGGCGGCGGGCGCGACCTTCGCCCTCTCCTCCGTCCTCACCCCGTTCTTCATGGGCACCGTGGTCGGGGCGATCGCCTCCGGCAACGTGCCCGCCGACGGCAATGGCGACGCCTTCTCCTCCTGGCTGGAGCCGCTGCCGCTGCTGACCGGGGCGATGTTCGTCGCCACCGGCGCCTACCTCTCCGCCGTCTTCCTGGTCGGCGACGCGCGCCGCGGCGGGCGAGGAGGACCTCGAGCGCTACTTCGTGCGGCGGGCGCTCGCTGCCGCCGCGGTCGCCGGCGTCGCCGCTGCCTTCGGCCTGGTCGAGCTCCACGCCGAAGCCCGCTACGTCTTCGACCGCCTCATCGACCAGGGACTACCCCTGGTCATCCTCTCGGCCCTCTGCGGCATCGGCCTGCTGCTGGTCCTGCTGCGCGGCGGTCGGCCGTCCCCTGCGGCCGCTGGCGGCGGGGGCTGTGGTCGCCGTCATCTGGGGGTGGGGGGTGGCTCAGTTCCCCTACCTGCTGCCGACTTCGCTCCGGATCGATCAGGCGGCGGCGCCGGACCCGACCCTGGTCACCGTCTTCATCGTCTTCGGGGTGGCCGCGGTGCTGGTCCTGCCCTCGCTCGCTCTTCTCTACACGCTCAGCCAGCGCGACCTGCTCGAGGCCGAGCACTGAGCTGGGCGCCCCGTCGCGCGCGGGGTCGGATGAACGATCCCATCCAAAGTCAAGGCCTCCTGGACGATCTTCCGATGGTGCCGCATGACCAAGACCAATGCCCTGCCGCGGCCAATCGGCGCCACCGTCCTGTCCCTCCTCGCGCTCGCCCTGGGGGCGCTCGTGCTGCCGGCCTCGAGCCTCGCGGCGCCCGGAGGCGGCGTGCCGCTGGTCATCTCGCCGCCGGCGCTGAGCTTCGGGAAGACGACGGTCGGCAATCAGTCCCAGGGCAAGGAAGTCGATCTCTACAACGAAGCCGAAGAAGAAGTCGCGATCGAAAAGGTCGCGATCGAAGGCGAAGATGCCCCCGCCTTCTACCTCAACAACAACTGCTACGCGGTCGGCTGGTTCGGGCACTGCGGGCTTTCGCTCACCTTCGCGCCGAACAGCGCCGGCGAAAAGCATGCGTCCCTCGTCATCACCTTCAAGGACGGCCGCCCCGCGCAGAGCGTCGAACTCTCCGGCACCGCGGTCGAGCCGCAGCTGACCTTCTCGCCGTCCAGCTACGACTTCGGGCTGCAGCGGGTCTACGAAAGCCGCAACACCTACCTGCAGCTGACCAACAGCGGCGAGGCGGATGTGCAGGTCAACAACCTCGAAATTTCCGGCTGGCTCCGGTTCCTTCTGGACCGGCAACAGCGACTGCTGGAGCCACCCGCTGCAGCCCGGCGAAAGCTGCAACGTCGAGGTCAACTTCAGTCCCCAGGACGCCGTCGCCTACACGGCGCAGCTGCGGGCGAGTGCGAACGGCTACGGCTTCAGCGCCGACCTCAGCGGCGAAGGCGGGCGCGCGGTCATCGACGCCACTCCGAACCCGGTCCAGTTCGGCCCCACCACGGTCGGCACCACCAGCGAGATCCAGACGATCGAGCTGACCAACTCCGGCAACATCCCGGCCGGGTTCTTCATCGGCATCGTCGCCGGCGGCGACTCCGCCAGCTTCCAGCTGCTCTCCGAGAACTGCACCGGCACCGAACTGATGCCGTCCGCCAGCTGCACCGCCCGAGTTCGATTCCGGCCGCAGGACGCCGGCCCCAAGGCCGCGTACATGGCCTTCTTCGGCGACAACGACGGCGGCGCCATGGTGGCGCTGAGAGGCGAAGGCATCGCCCCGGCGGTGACGCTGGCGCCCGCCGCGTTCGACTTCGGCTCCCAGGCCGCCGCGACCAAGAGCGAGGCCCACGCCTTCGCGGTCCGCAACGACGGGCGCCGCCTCGCTGGATCTCGGCACCGTCGCGATCGTCGGCGCCGACCTCGACCAGTTCGCGCTGGCCGGGGACGAGTGCACCGGGGAGACCCTGGCGCCCGGGGCCGAGTGCCAGGTCCGCGTCCGCTTCGCCCCCGACAGCGCCGGCGCCAAGGCGGCGAAGCTGCGGGTCGGGAGCGACTCCGGGGCCTTCGTCGCGGCGCTCGCCGGCGTCGGCACCGGGGCCGCCGCCAGCCCCGTTGCTCGCTGGGACGGCAGCTCCGGACAGCCCGGCCCGCCGCCGCGCCCCTGGCGCCAGGCCCGCCACCTCCGCTTCGTCCGCGGGAAGACCCTCAGCCTCGGCAAACTGGGGCGACACCGCCGCATCCGGGTGCGCGCCAACACCATTCCGCGCTAGCTGCCTGTAGGTTCGCCGCCGTGATCGCGACGGTCCTCTTCGACATCGACGGCACCCTCCTCGCCACCGGCGGGGCGGGCGCCGTCGCCTGGCAGCGCGCCTTCCGCGAGCTGCACGGGATCGACGCCAACATCACGGAACACACCCACGCGGGGATGACCGACCCCGAAATCGCCGAGATCGTCTTCCGCGAGGTGATCGGCCGCGACGGCAGCGAGGCCGAGCGAAAGGAGGCGGTCGCCGCCTACCTCAGCCACCTCGAAGACGCCGTCAACGATTCGAGCGGCTATCGGGTGATGCCGGGAATCGAGGAGCTGCTGCCGCGGTTGGCCGAGCGGGATGTGCTGCTCGGCATCGTCACCGGCAACATCGAACCGGCGGCCCATATCAAGCTCGCCCGCGCCGGCCTCAACCACTTCTTCGCCTTCGGCGGCTACGGCTCCGACTCGCGCCACCGCACCGAGCTGACCAAGAAGGCGATCGAGCGCGGCGGCACCGTCTCCGGCGCCCGGCTCGATCCCGCCGCCACGATCGCCGTCGGCGACACCCCCCGCGACGTCAAGGCCGGCCACGGCGCCGGGATCCGGGTCGTCGGCGTCGGCACCGGCCAATACAGCGTCGCGGAACTCAACGACGTCGGCGCCGACTGGGCGTTGGAGACGGTGGAGTCTGGCTTTCCACTTGACTTAGGCCAGCGAGCAGCGGGCCTGGTAGATCGAGGTGAACCCCGATTCGAAGCCGTTGCGGGCGGCGCGCAGGTAGAGCCGCCAGACGCGGACCCGTTCCGGGCCGGCGAGCCGGATCGCCTCGTCGAGGTTCTCGTCCAGCCGGGCGGCCCAGTGGCGCAGCGTCTCGGCGTAGTCGGGGGCGAAGTCCTCGACGTGGTGGGTGACGAAGCCGGCCCGTTCCAGCGCCAGCAGGTTGCGGGAGAGGTGCAGTGGGGCCGCGTCGGGGAAGACGTAGCGCTCGGAGAAGGCCCCGGCCTCGCCGTCGCCGTGGCGCAGGCGGGTGATGCCGTGGTTGAGCAGGCGCCCGCCCGGCTGCAGCATCCGCGCCAGCGTCTGCGCGTAGACCTCGATCTGGGAGGCGCCGACGTGCTCGACCATGCCGATGCTGGCGATCGCGTCGAAGCGCTCGCCGGCGAGGTCGCGGTAGTCCATGACGCGGATCTCGACCCGGTCGGCGACGCCGGCCTCCTCGGCCCGCTGCCGCGCCTTCTCGGCCTGGGGCGGGGAGAGGGTGATGCCGACGACGCTGGCGCCGTGCTTGGTCGCGGCCCAGAGCGGGAAGCCGCCCCAGCCGCAGCCGACGTCGAGCACGCGGTCGCCCTCCTTCAGCGCCAGCTTGCGGGCGACGGTCTCCAGCTTCTCCTCCTGCGCCTGCTCCAGCGTCTTCTTCTCGCCGCCGCGCCAGATCGCGCAGCTGTAGACCATGGTGGGCCCGAGGAAGAGCTCGAAGAACTCGTTGGAGACGTCGTAGTGGTGGCGGACGGCGCGGGCGTCGCGCTCCTTGCTGTGGCGGCGGCCGCTGGGGCGCAGCTCCGACTGGGGGCGGGGCGGCGGCGTGGTCACCCCGGCGGCCCGCACGGCGCCCAGCAGCAGCGCTCGCTTGTCGGCGCCCTCCAGTGCCGGCGGCTGCCAGCTGTCGAGCAGGGCGATCACCGCGTCCATGTCGTCGACCTCGATCTCGCCGCTGACGTAGGCGCGGCCGAGCCCGAGCTGTCCCGGCGCCCGCAGCACGTGGGCGGCAGCGGCCGGCGAGCGGACGCTGAAGGTGGGCCCTTCGCCGGAGGTCGAGGGCAGCCGCGTCCCGTCCCAGAACTCGACCGCAAACGGCCGCTCGGGGATGCGAGCCTCGATCTCCCGTCGCAACGTCGCCGTGTTCGCCAAGGCCATCGCGCCGCACCCTAACAACCGCGCCTTCAGGTCTGCTCCGTATGATCGGCGGCAGTGTCCTCCACCGCCGGCCCACTCCCCTCCGACATCCAGCCTGTCGAGAACGAGACGCGCGACCGCATCATCACCGGCCTGGTCACGCTGATCCCCTTCGTCGCCCTCGGCTTCGCCGCCTGGCAGGTATGGGGCAGCGCCCTGCACTGGAGCGACGTCGTCCTCTTCCTCGGCATGTACGCCTTCACCGGGCTGGGGATCACGGTCGGCTTCCACCGCCACCTCACCCACCGCGCCTTCAAGGCGAAGCCGTGGCTGCACGGGCTGCTGGCGATCCTCGGCTCGGCCGCGATCGAGGGCCCGGTCATCTCCTGGGTCGCCGACCACCGCAAGCACCACGCCTTCGCCGACGTCGAGGGCGACCCGCACAGCCCCCACGTCGACCACGGCCACGGCTGGAGCGGTGCGCTCAGGGGCCTCTACCACGCCCACATGGGCTGGCTCTTCATCCACACCCAGCGCGGCAACAAGGAGCGCTTCGCGCCGGACCTGCTCAAGGACCCGATCATCAACTGGGTCGACCGCACCTTCATCTACTGGGCGATCGGCGGCCTGCTGCTCCCCTTCTTCCTCGGCTGGATCATCGGCGGCACCCTCTTCGCCGCCGTCACCGGACTGCTCTGGGGCGGCCTCGTCCGCGTCTTCGTCCTCCACCACTTCACCTACAGCATCAACTCGCTCTGCCACGTCTTCGGCAAGCGGGAATTCGAGACCGGCGACGAGTCGCGCAACCTCGCCCTGATCGCGATCCCGACCTTCGGCGAGGCCTGGCACAACAGCCACCACGCCTTCCCGACCTCAGCCACCCACGGACTGCGCTGGTACCAGCCGGACATCTCGGCCCTGGTCATCGACGGCCTGGAGAAGACCGGCGCGGTCTGGGACGTGGTCCGCGTCTCGCCAGAAAGACTCGCCGTCCAAAGCGGTCTGACCGGGTCAGCGACCTCAGCGGCGCGGCAGAGGCTTCGTACCAGTCGATCCAGCCTGTCGCAGCCTCGGCGAGCGGCACGATCCGGCGTGGCTTGGCGGGCACCGCGACCAGCTCGCCGACGTAGGCCTTGCCGGTGTAGCCGCTGAGGCTCTGCAGGGTGCTGGGGTCGTCGCTGGTGAGCGTGAACTTCGTTCTGCCGCCGTCGCTTTGGTAGCGGCCCGCCGGCCAGAACTGGCCGTTGTTGCCGAGGCTGATCGTGTTCGGCCGCTGGCCGTCGAGCGCCGCCAGCAGCGGTTCGGCGGAAGCCCGGCGCGGTCAGGGTCAGGTCGAAGGGGGAGAAGTACTGGATCGAGAGGTTCCAGCGTGCCGGCCGGCAGCCGCAGCGACTGCGAGGTCGCTCGCCGGTGCCGAGGATGCTGCCGCCGTCCCAGGCCGCTTTGGAGCCGATCACGGCGCCGGGGAAGAGCGAGGCGCGACCGCCGCTGGCGAGCAGGATGCGGATCTCCGGCGCCGCGCAGCCGGCGAGCGCCCCCGCCTCGGTGCCCTCGAGCAGGACATGGCGGTCTTCCGGCGTCGGCCCGGTCCGCTTCCAGAGCAGGTAGGAGGGGGTGGCGGCGACCCGCTTGAAGTTGTGCGGCGCCTGGCTGTTCCAGGCGGCGCGGCCGGTGATCACGTAGTGGAACCGTTCCAGCGTCCCGTGCGAGAAGGAGTCGAAGTCGATCGGGCTGTAGGCGTCGCCGGTGTCGAAGGGCTTCTCCGGGTTGGGCGAGACGGCCGCGTCGGGGAACTCGACCAGCGGCACGTGGGTGTCCGCCCCGAGCAGCTCGTAGGCGGCGTAGCGGTCCTGCCCCGCGTAGAGCACCGGCTTGCCGTGCACCACCGGCAGGAACGCCTTCAGCTCGCCCCCGTGCCCCGGCGGCCCGACCGGCGCATCCCGCAGCGCCAGGAAGCTCGAGTAGATCGCCCCGCCGACGAACAGACCGCCAGCACTGCCCAGCCGACCGCACGCGCCCGCGGCCCGAGACAGACGGCGCGGTCGAGGCTCCCCGGTATGCGGTCCAAGCTCTCCGCCAGGCGAACTCGGCGAGCAGCGGGCGGATCGCCACCAGCATCGCCAGCGGCGCCACGATCATCAGCGCCTTGGCCTGGGAGTAGTCGCCGCTGGAGGGGAGGGAGGCGAGGTAGAGGAGGGCGCAGGCGGCGAGCGCGACGGGATCGCCAGCTCGCGGCGGCGCACCCACCAGGCGACGCCCGCCAGCAGCGCCAGGACCGCGATCGCCCCGGCCAGGCCGGCCAGCGGGCGCCGCCGGCGGCGTCGAGGCGGTAGTTCGAGGCCGGCCAGATCCCCAGCGCCTCGACTCGGGGAGACCGGGCCGTAGGTGTTGCTGCCGGCGACTTTGTTGAAGCTGCTGGCGAAGCCGAAGGGCCCGACCACGGTGGCGACGACGGCGAGCCCGGCGAGGACCAGCGACCGTGACCAGGACCGCCGGCCGCAGCAGGAAGCGCAGCAGCGCCCGCGGCCGCAGCGCCCGCCGCACCGCCGGCTGCGGTCAGGCTCCAGAGGCCGGCGATCGCGAGCGGCCAGGCGAGCCCGGCGAAGCTGTAGGAGAAGAAGATGCCGCCGGCCAGGGCCAGCGGCGGCAGGGCGTAGCGCACCCGCGCCGGGCAGCTCCCTGAGTCGGCGTCGCCCGGGCGCGGTGAGGAAGATCGGCGAAGGTGAGGACGAAGAGGGCCTCGGCGGTCTCCTTGAAGGCGGCCTGGGCGAAGTAGGAGGCGGCGAGGTAGGGGACGGCGACCAGCGTCGCGGCCAGCAGCCGCCGCCCGGCGCCGAGCTCGCGCAGGGCGCCGAGCGCGGTCAGGCCGGTGAGGACGCCGATCGCGACGATCTCGCCGACGAACGCCTGGCCGAGCCCGATCCCCGGGAAGGCCGCGGTCGCCACCGCCAGCCCGTGCGGGCCCAGGGGGTAGCCGGTGTCCGGGCGCCGGCCCGAAGCCGCTGCGCAGCCACTCGGCCCAGGCCAGGTGCAGCCCGAGGTCGTTGTTGAAGCCGACCCCGAGCAGGCCCCAGCGACCGCTGACGGCGAACGGGATCGAGAGCACGACCGCCACCACGATCGCCACAGGCAGCCCCGCCCGCAGCGCCCCCGGCGCCTCGTAGGGCAGCCGCCAGACGAGCAGTGCCGCCACGACCAGCAGCGCCACGACGCCGAGCGTGGCGCTGGTGCCGTGCCCCGGCGCCCGCGCCAGCACGCCGGCTACCGCCAGCATCGCGGCGAAGCCGACGCCCGGCTCCAGCCAGGACCAGGAGTGCCGCCCGGCCAGCGAGAGGATGGCGCGCCCGACCAGCAGCGAGGCGGCGCAGATCAACGCCGCCGAGGCGTAGGTCCCGATCATCAGGAATGGCAACTTATGGCAGCGGGCGCACGATGCCCCTCGCGGCCGGCCCGTCAGAGCTTCTCGGCCGCCCGCTCCAGGGTCGCGCGCAGGCTCTCGCCGCGCAGCGGGGCCTCGTGCCCGGCGCCGACCACGGCCGGGTCCAGCGCCGCCAGCTTGCGCACCGAAGCCTTCGCCTGCTGGTGGTCCCAGGCCCAGGCGGGGTGGGGGACGCTCGCCTCGCCCTCGGGCAGCGGTTTCAGCCGCGCCGAGTCGACCAGGTAGACGACGTCGCTGACCAGCGCCACGCGGTCGCTCTCGCGCCAGAGCCCGATCAGCCCGGGCGCGTGGCCGGGGAAGTGGATGACGCGGAAGCCGGCCACCTCGTCGCCCTCGGCGACCGTGCCGGCGATCTTCACCGCGCCGCCGTCCCAGTGCCGCAGCAGGGAGGGGTAGAGCCACCGCACCGGCGCCACCGGCAGCTGCGAGAGGTCCAAGTAGGGGGCGATCGCGGCGTCGCTTTCGGCGTCGGCGACTTCGTCGGGGTGGCAGAAGACCGGCGCGCCGATATAGGGCGCGGTGCCGCGGTGGTCGGCGTGGGCGTGGCCGAGCACCACCCGCTTCAGCCCGCCGAGCTGCTCGCCCGCCGCCGCGCCTTCTTGCGCATCGCCTTGGTCCCGGCGTCGAACTGGACGACCCCGTCCCCGTCCTCGAGGAAGTAGATGTTCATCGCCCCGCGGAAGTCCCCCCGCAGCAGCCAGACCCCGTCGGCGACCCGCTCCAACCCCATGCGACAGAAGGCGTGGATCGGCCTCTAGGGTTCGGCCCGTGCCTTGGATCTGGAAAGCGGGGATGGTGGTGCTGGTCGTCTGCCTCGTCGCCTCGATGGCGATCGCGATCTACCGTCTGGCGACGACGCCGACAGAGATCCTCGGCGACGGCTTCCACGGACTGCCCCGCCCGCCAGCGCTGGTAGTATCGGCCCCGTTCAGCGACCGAGCAGAGGAGACGGCGTGTTCACTCGCATCGTGGTTGGGACCGACGGGTCCGAGACCGCCGGGGAGGCGGTCCGCCAGGCGATCGACCTGGCCAAGCTGGCGGGCGCGACGCTCAGCATCGTCAGCGCCTACGCGCCGGTCCCCGAGCGCAAGCGTCAAGGACCAGCAGCGCGAGGCGCCGGCCGACATCCAGTACGAGATCGGCCCGCGCGAGGACGTCAACCTGGTCCTCGATGCCGCCGCCGCCGACGCCCGCAAAGAGGGGATCGAGGTCCAGACCCACCCGGTCGAGGGCGATCCGGCGGAGGCGATCCTCAACGTCGCCGAAGAGACCAAGGCCGACCTGATCGTGGTCGGCAACAAGGGGATGACCGGCGCCCGCCGCTTCCTCCTCGGCAGCGTCCCGAACAACGTCTCCCATCACGCCCCCTGCAGCGTGATGATCGTCCGCACGACCTGAAGCGCCTCGGGACCGCGCGGTTCGGTGGCGGCGGCCGGCGTCGATCAGGCCGGCGCCCTGCTGCGCGCGCCGCCAGCCCCAGGCTGCGCGCGGTTTCGCGCAGGCGGTTGGCGACCGCCTTGACGCGCGGTTTCGCGCCCTGGCGTTTCGGGGAGAAGCGCGGCCCGCCGTAGGCGCCGGTGGCGAGGACCATCGCGGCGACGCCGCAGACGTGCGCCGCGGCCATCGAGGTGCCGACGTAGTTGGTGGGGATCGCGAATGTCTGGGTCGAGTCCGCGCTTCAGCGTCACCTGGTAGATCGGCCGCGCGAGACCGAGGGGCAGCCCGCGGACCGGGGTGCCGCCGCCGGGGGCGACGACGTCGATCCCCTTGCCGGCCAGCGAGTAGGAGCCGAGGCAGCCGCCCTCGGTGGTGCCGCCGACGCCGATCACCCGCGGCCCGGTGGCCGGCTCCGAGACGCAGGTCTCCGAGCCGATATTGCCGCCCGAGGCGACGGTGACGATGCCGTGCGCGTAGGCCTCGCGCAGCGCTTCGTCGACCTCCGGCACCTTCTCGCCGCAGCCGAAGTTGAAGCTCATGTTGATCACCTGGGCGTGGTGGGCGACCGCGAAGCGGATGCCCTTGGCGATCCGCTGGCGTGGCCGCGGCCGTGCCGGTTGAGGACCCGGACCGGCATCAGCTTGGCCCCGTAGGCGAGGCCGGTGAGCCCGACCCGTTGTCGGTCTTCTCGGCGATCGTGCCGGCGACGTGGGTGCCGTGGCCGTTCTCGTCGAGCGGCAGGCGGTCGCGGTCGACGAAGTCGTAGCCCTTGGCGAACTGGCCGGCGGGAAGTCCGGGCTGCGCAGGTACCTGCTGCCGTAGGTCGCGGTAGGCGATGCCGCTGTCGAGCACGGCGACGGCACGCCCTCGCGCCGGGCCGCCCGCGTTCGGCCAGGTTGCGCCAGGCGCCGGGCGCGTCGATGCCGCCGGGGGAGATCGGGACAGCGCCGCGTCGCCGTGCCTGCAGGGGAGGAAGTTCCACTGCTTGGAGGCCCAGCCGCCGGCCGAGGCGGCGGCTCCGGGGCCGTCGAGGGTGCCGGGGTCGTTGGGTGGACGAAGGCGGAGCCCGGCTCGGAGGCCGAGGCGGGGGCGACGTAGTTGGGCTCGGCGTAGACGACGCGCGGGTTGTCCCGCAGGGCGCGGCGGTCTCGCGACGCCGGCGCCGGCGGCAGCGCCAGCGTGCGCCGCGCGCTCGCCCTCGAACTTGACCACAGCTGCGCGGCGCGAACCCGTGCGGATGCGTCGACGCGGCGGGCCCCGCGGGGTTGGCGAGGAGCCCGGCGAGCAGGCCGCGGGGCGATGTCGGCAGCAGTCGTCTCATCTCGTTGGTCGCCCGCCGGGACCGCATCACTCGTGGCCGGCCTTCATACAGCCGACACCGGCTGCCGCCGAAGTTGTCGGCGGACATACTCCCGGATCGATGGACGTGACCGACCGCTGGCGAGACGCACGTGCAGGCGATGGGCCTGGCGCTCGAGCGCGCGCGCGAGGCGGAGGCCCACGGCGACGTCCCGATCGGCGCCGCGATCCTCCGCGACGGCGAGCTGCTGGCCGCCGCCGGCAACGAGCGCGAGCTGCGCCGCGACCCCACCGCCCACGCCGAGATCCTCGCGATCCGCGCCGCCGCCGAGGCGCTCGGCGGCTGGCGCCTCCCCGGCACGACCCTCTACGTCACCCTCGAGCCCTGCGCGATGTGCGCCGGCGCGATCGTCCTCGCCCGCATCCCCACCGTCGTCTTCGGCGCCCCCGACCCCAAGGCCGGCGCCGCCGGCAGCGTCCTCGACGTCCTCGCCGAGCCCGCCCTCAACCACCGCCCCGAGGTCGTCGCCGGCGTGCTGCGAAGCCGAGTGCGCCGCCCTCCTGCGCGAGTTCTTCGCCACCAAGCGCGACTCCCGGCGGACCGGTGAAGAGGGCCAATAGTGCTCTGCGGGACACCCGGCTGAGGTGTCCGAGCGGCTTAAGGAGCGGCGAGTGGGATGAATCGCGTGAGGCGGGGTTAACCCGCCTCGAGGGTTCGAATCGCGCCCTTAAGCCACTCGGACCCTCTCCGGTTGCGCAAGTGCGGCGCGCGGCTCCCGGTAGCCTGTCGAGCGCCGGCACCGGCGGCGGAGCTCGTCCAGGGACACGACGATCGCCTCGCTCTCCGGCGGCGGGCGGAGGGGCGGTGACCGCGCAGGCGCTCGTGGCTGCAGACGACGTAGCACCACTCCATCAGCCGCAGCCGCGAATCGGGGTCGATGTCGACGATCGTGGCGCCGACCAGGAAGCTGCCGTCGACCTCGCGGCAGCTGCGCACCTCGACCTGGGCGGCGACCTCGTGCACGGCCCCCGGTCGCGTCGTCCAGCTCGAGCAGCACCGCCGGCCGGTCGCCGACCGCCAGCGGCGCGGTGGCGACCAGGCCGAGGCCGGAGGCGCTGGCGTCGACCAGGCGGCCGGGACGTGGCCGTCGCCGGAGAAGCACTGGGCGTCGGCGTCGCCCTGGAAGCGGTAGACGAGGCGCCGCTGGCGCCGGCGGCCGACGGCGAGGTCGTGTTCAGCAGGCGGCGCAGCTCGAACAGGCCGAGCAGCGGCACGATCCACGGCGGCGATCCCCGGCAGGTCGGGCAGCGGCCCGACGCCCGGCCAGGTCGAGCAGCCGCAGCAGCGTGCCGATGCCGAGCACGCGGTGCAGAAGAGGACCAGGTGCAGCTTGCGGACCGCGTCGAGCCGCCGCCGTCGCCGCCCTGCTTCGGCGTCACCTTGAAGGCGGTGCGGCCCGGGCGGACGATGCAGCGCAGGGCGCGGGTGTAGATCTCCATCGTCAGCAGCTCGTAGTGGGCGGTCTCGGGGATCCGCATGTAGCCGCGCGCCAGCGCCATGCCGGCGCTGAGGTTGAGCAGCACCGAGGGCAGCCAGAGCGCCGCCAGGGCGACGACGCTGATCTTCATCGGCAGCTCCCCGGTCCACAGCACCAGCCCCAGGGTCACCAGCAGCAGCAGGCGCATCGGCGGCGCCAGGTAGGCGGCGAGGCTGGCGAAGTAGGAGAGCCGCTGCAGCGGGCGGAGCTCGCGGGCGCGCAGCGGGGACTCGGGCAGGGTGAAGACGGCGAGGTTGCCGCGGGCCCAGCGGTCGCGCTGCAGCAGGTAGCCGTCGAGGTCGTGCGGGGCGAGGCCCTGGACCAGGACCTCGTCGTGGTAGCGGCTGCGCCAGCCGTGCCGCTGCAGCCGGATCGTCGTGTGGAAGTCCTCGGCGATCGTCTCGGTGGCGACGCCGCCGATCTCGAGCAGCGCGCGGCGGTTGATCAGCGCCGCCGAGCCGCACCAGTAGGCGGCGCCGTGGCGGTCCTTGCCGGGGCAGACGACGCGGTAGAAGAGCGACTGCTCGTGGCGGCCGACGACGTAGTGCTGGACCGAGTCGTGGTTGAAGAAGTCGTGCGGGGTCTGCACCACGGCCATCCGCTCGTCGTCGAAGTAGCCGACCAGCGCGTCGAGCGCGTCGGGCATCGGCACGTGGTCGGCGTCGAGCATCAGGACGAGGTCGCCCTCGGTGCGCGGCAGGGCGGCGTTGATGTTGCCGGCCTTGGCGTGGGAGTTGTCGGGCCGGGTCAGGTAGCCGGCGCCGGCCAGCGCCGCCAGCTCCGCCATCTCCGGCCGGCGGCCGTCGTCGAGCAGCTAGGTCGTGTGCGGGTAGGTCAGCGCGCGGCAGCCGGCCAGCGTCGCCATCGACCACCTCGGTCGGCTCGTCGTAGGTGCAGACGTAGACGTCGACCGCGCGCCCCGGTGTCGCCGGCGGGCGCAACGCCGGCCGGCGCGACCAGGAGAACCAGGCGAGGATCCCGAGCGCCCAGAGGCCGTAGACCTCGGTCGCCAGCAGCATCGCGAAGGCACCGGGCTGGCGCCTTCGCCGCTCCAGCCGATGCGCCAGGTCAGGTAGCCGACGCCCCAGAGCAGCGCGAAGATCGCGAGCCCGCAGGCAGCCGGGGATGGCGGTCGAAGAACCGCCCGAGCGGGTCTGCTCGC
>CAVSIL010000009.1:0-185415 GCA_963727985.1 uncultured Solirubrobacterales bacterium
GCTTCGATCGCGGCGATCTGGCGGCCGTTGGGTGAGTAGGTCGGCTGGATCAGAATGCCGCTTCGGTTGAGCGTCTGGGGGTGGCTGCCGTCGAGCCGCATCGTCACCAGGTGGGCGCCGCGCGAGACGACGATCTGGTGGCTGTTGGGCGAGAACTCGGGCTGGACCTGACCGTCGACCCGGTGCGGTCGGTCGGGGATGAGGATCCGCTGATAGGAGCCATCGGGGCGCATCAGCCAGACGTGCGAGCTGCCGCTGCGGTTGCTGACGAAGGCGATCACACGGCCGTTGGCCGACCAGGTCGGGTCGTAGTCGTTGCCCGGATCGGTGGTCAGCTGGGTGAGGCCGGTGCCGTCGGTACCGATCGCGTAGATGTCGCTGCCGCCGGCCGCAGCGCGCGAGAAGACAAGGCTGGTGCCACTCGGCCCGAACGCGGGGCTCGAGTCGCTGTCGGGACCGCTGGTCACCTGCCGTAGGCCGGTCCCATCCGCCTCGATCATGTAGATGTGGTGATCGAGCGCGAAGGCGATCTGGCTGCCATCCGGCGAGTAGACCGGCGCCCCCTCGGCGTAGAGGCTGGCGGCTTTGGTGACGAAGATCGCCGCTTTCGGCCCCTTCCCCCTCGGGCTCATCACCTGGATCCGATAGTAGGGCCCGGTGACTCCCCAGGAGAAGGCGATCTTGCCGGGCCGCCCGGAAAAGCTGGCCGAGGCGCTCGGGATCGGCAGGGCCGCCAGCCCCAGCGTCACCGACACCAGCGCCACCGCGGACATCGTCGCCCTTAGCCTTCGCGTCACGCACCAACGATAGCGCCGGAAACGCGATGGGCGGGAACCTCCGTCGACATCCCGAAGCAGGCGCTCTACGGTCGATCGGCGAGCGGCTGGAAGCCTTGCGTGCCAACGAAGACGATTTCGCCGAAGCCGGTCGGGGCTCCGAGCGAGCAGCTCAGGCCGGCCGTGATCGCCTGGTTGGGGTCGCCGCCTCAGATACAGCTCGCAACTTTCCGGAGGACCCGGTCGCCCTCTCAGCGGCGCGCGACGATGCGGAAGACGTGGCTGCGCTTGTGATGAGCGGGGCTCGCCCGGCGGTCGACGGCTCCGGCGCGGATCCGGTAGCGACCGGCGGGTAGTGCGCGCCGGCCCAGGTGGCCGTTGAACGACAGCGCGTTCTTCCCCCGCTTACCCCCCGCTACCAGCCAGCCCTTCAGCTGGGCGACCGTGCAGCGCTTGCGCTTGGCGACCCTGCCCCTGGCGGGCAAGCAGTGGCGCTTTGCCCCCTTGCCGACCCTGCGCCCGCGCCCGACTCTCTCGATCGCCAGCTTCGCACTGGCCCGTCTGCTGAGGCGGAAGCGGATCTTCCTCCCCCGCGTCCGCGCGGCTGCGGCTTCCCGGCCGCGCGGGGCGAGGGTAATGACGGACGGCACCGTGATTTCGCCGCGATACTCGGGCGGGTTGGCGGTCTCGCCGGCGGCGAGCGGCTGCCAGCTCGGCTGTTCGTCGCTCGAGGGCTCGTCGAGCAGGTAGCCGGTGAAGACCCCGGCGCTCAGGCTTTGCTCCCCACTGCCGTCGGTGTTCATCACGTAGACGTCGCCGGGATAGTTGACGATCGTCTGCGAATTGCCCTGGGCCTGGCGGCGAGTGAAGGCGATCCGTTGATCGTCGGGGGAGAAGGCAGGTTCTGTGTCTTCGAAGGCCTCATTGGTGAGCTGCGCCTTGGCGCTGCCGTCCGCGTTCATCGACCAGATGTCGGGGGCGGCGCCCCCGGAGGGGCTGGCCGCGTAGACGATTCGCGAACCGTCGGGGGACCAGTCCGGTTCCATCCCCCCATCGGCGCCTCCGGTGAGCTGGGTCTGAATGCCCGTCTGAAGATCGACCACCCATACATTGGTTCCCGAAAAGTCATCAGAGCGGGTGTAGGCGATCCTCGTCCCATCGGGGGACCAGGCCGCGTCGGAGTAGCTGATGAAGAGTCCGCCGCTGGGTGCGAGCAGCGTGGTCTCGCCGCTGCCGGAGAGGTTGAAGACGTGGATCTCGGTACCGAGCGACCCTTCCCTGGTGCTGGTGAAGGCAAGCCTGGCTCCGTCGGCGGAGAAGGCGGGCTGGGACTCTTCGACTTCATCGCCGGTGAGGCGGCGCTTTTCCGTGCCGTCGGCCCGCATCACGTAGATGTCTTCGCCCGGGAAGGGATCGATTTCGAAGTCGCGTTCGCCGACGTAGGCGATCATGCTGCCGTCGGCGGAGAAGGCAGGGCCTTCCTCGTTTTCGGGGTTGGTCGAGAGGTTGGTCGGGTTTTCGCCGTTCGCCCCCATCACGAAGACCTGCGCGTTGCCGGTGCCGAGGGGATCGCGGTCGCTGACAAAAGCTATGCCACCGTTCACCGCCCCGGGAAAGGCCGCGGCCGCCGGCCTGGGAGCGAGGAGGAGCGAAACGAAGGCGATGACGACGGCAATCGCAAGTGCCGAGCCAAGACGCGCGTCTCCGATTCGGAATGACAACCACTCAAGGATCGCACGACCCTGTCCCTCAGTCAATCCGTCTGGAGCGCCGGCGATCCGTGTGTGGGATATTGAGGCCTCAATGGATCGCGGCATACAGGTCGATCCGGGCTGGGTGACCCGACACCTAGATGACCCGATGGTGCGACTGGTCGAGGTGGATGTGAGTCCCGTCGCCTATGGGGAACGCCACATCCCCGGCGCGGTCTTCTGGACGCCTACCAAGACCTGCGCCATCCCGACTACACGCCGATCGACGCGGACGAGCTCGATGCGGTCCTGTCGAGGTCGGGAGTGACGGCCGAGAGCACCGTCGTCTTCTACGGCTACGCCGCCTATCTCGGCTTCTGGCTGATGGACCGACACGGGCATGAGCAGATTCGGGTGATGGAGGGCCCGCGCGAGCGATGGGAGGACGCCCGACACCCCTGGAGCGCCGAAATGCCGGAGCCGGAATCGTCTTCCTATGAGCGCCAGGGCGAGAAGCCCGAGCTGGTCGTCGGGCTCAAGGAGGTGCGGGAGACGATCGGGGACCCCGAGACGGTGCTCATGGACGTGCGCTCAGAGGAGGAGTTCAGCGGCGAGCGCTTCTGGCCCTCCGGCGCCAGCGAGGGAGCCGGGCGCCCCGGCCACCTGCCCGGAGCGGTTCATGTCCCGGTCGAGCTGGCGCGGGAACAGGACGGCTCCCTGGCGGACGGTGAGGCGCTGCGGCGGGCCTGCGAGGAGCAGGGGGTCGAGCACGGTCGGAGGGTGGTCGTCACTGCACGATCGGCAACCGGGCCAGCCAGGTCGGGTTCGCCCTCAAGCACCAGTTGGGATACCCCGACGTGACCGTCTACTACGGCTCGTGGTCTGAGTGGGGGAGCTCGGCGAGAGACGCCGGTCGAGACCTGAGCACGAACTATGGAGCGCGACGATGCGGGGCGAGCAGGCTCAGTGCACTTTTTTGAGCTTCGCCCGTTCCTCTTGGCGTTCGACCACCTGGGCGACCAGCTTGAGGACGTTGGAGTCGCCGCTGGCCTTGATGTGGCCGGTCTCGACCGCCTTGCGGTAGCTCTTGATCGTGCCCTTCTCGGCCAGCTCGTTGAACTGGGGGCGGTCGATTTCGACCAGGATCCGCTCGTCCTGGGAGAGGTCTTTCTTGATCTTCGGCCCCGGCAGCTCGACCCGGTAGAGCTGGATGTCGTGGTGGGCTTTGAGCTGCAGGCCGAAGACCAGTTTCAGTTTCTCCAGCGCCGGCACTTCCGCCTGGAAGCGCTCCACGGCGGTCTTGATCAGGTCGGCGGTCGAGGCCATCTGGCTAGGCGCTCCCCATCTAGATCTTGTTCCTCTGCAGGAGCTTCTTGCCGATCACCATGCGCTGGATCTCCGAGGTTCCCTCGCCGATCAGCAGCAGCGGCGCGTCGCGGTAGAGGCGCTCGATCTCGTACTCCTTCGAGTAGCCGTAGCCGCCGTGGATGCGGAAGCAGTCCTCGACGCACTCCTTGCCGGTCTCCGAGGCCAGGAGCTTCGCCATGCCGGCCTCGAGGTCGGAGCGCTCGCCGGCGTCCTTCATCCGCGCGGCTTTGCGGGTGACCAGGCGGGCGGCCTCGATCTTGGTCGCCATGTCGGCGAGCTTGAACTGGATCGCCTGGTGCTGGGCGATCGGCTTGCCGAAGGTCTTGCGCTCCTGGCTGTAGCGGAGGGCGAGCTCGAGCGCGCGCTGGGCGATGCCGACGCCGCGGGCGGCGACGTTGACGCGGCCGACCTCGAGCGCGTCCATCATCTGGCACGAAGCCCTGGCCGACGCCGGCCTCCTCGCCGCCGAGCACGCGCTCGGGCGGGCAGCGGTAGCCGTCGTAGACGAGCTCGGTCGACTCGACGCCCTTGTAGCCCATCTTCTTGATCTTCGGCGGCACGACCAGGCCCTCGAAGTCGCCCTCTTGGTTTCCTCCCAGGGCTCTTCTCGGTGATGAAGCAGGTCATCCCCTTGTAGGCCGGTTCGGCCTTGGGGTCGGTCTTCATCAGCACGAAGACGACGCTGGAGCCGAGGCCGTTGGTGACCCACATCTTCTGCCCGTTCAGCTCCCAGTTGCCGTCCTCGCCCTTCTTGGCGGTCGACTTGATGCCCTGGACGTCGGAGCCGACCTCGGGCTCAGAGAGCGAGAAGGCGGCGCGGATCTCGCCGGTCGCCATCTTCGGCAGGAAGTACTGCTTCTGCTCCTCGGTGCCGAACTTCATCAGCAGGTAGGAGCCGATGAAGTGGGTGTTGACGACGCCGGAGATCGAGATCCAGCCGCGGCTGAGCTCTTCGACGATCATCGCGTAGGTGGTCAGGTCGAGCCCCATGCCGCCGTACTCCTCGGGGATCGTCACCCCGAACAGCCCGAGCTCTTTCATTTCCTCGACGATCTGCTCGGGGAACGTGTCCTCGTGGTCGAAGTGCTCGGCGTTGGGGATGATCTTCTCGTCGGCGAACTGACGGACCATTTCGGTGATGTCGCGCTGAAGGTCGGTCTGCTCGCTGTAAGCGGCGGTATCTACGGCCATGGCTCCTAGCTCAGGGTCGGGGGGCGGGCGGAGCCGAAGGATATCGGGCGGCGCTCAGGCGGTGAGGAAGGAGCCGGCGAAGCGCTCGACCTCATCCTCGGGCAGATCGGCGTCCCGCGCCGCCGCGGGCCATTGGGCGACGACCCGGTCGACCTCGGCGATTATCTCCTCGGCCCGCGCGGCGACGAGGCGGTACTGCGGAGCCGTCTCGCGAACGACGTCCAGATCCGGAATCCGCAGCGAGTCGTCGAGCGCCAGGCTGTGCTCCTGCTTCTGCAGTGACGGGTTTACGTCAAAGGCAGGCGAGAGTCGCCAGCCACCGACGGTGCGCAGGAATCCGTGATTGCGGAGGTGGTCGTCGCGATCCGCGGTGAGGACGTTGAAGACAACGCGGCGGAAGAGCTGCTGAAGGTCGTGCTCAATCGCGGCGGGGTCGCCGTGGACCACGATCGCTCGCGCGATGTCGAGATAGCTGGCGTCTTCATGATCGCGCCGCCCGGCCAGCGTCATCGCCGATGCATAGAGGCGCCGGCTCTCGCCGAGACGGTCGAAGCGTCGCGCGCAGAAGGTCCGGTACTGCGAGCCGAGCCGCAGCAGCCTGCTCTCTGGAACCTCAATCCCGGCCTCCGCCGCGAGCCTCGAGACCACGTACTCCCAGCCACCGACGTCGTGCCGATCTTCCCGGGAGGGAAACTTGGCGATCCAGAGGGCCCCGTCGTCGAGGAAACTCGCCTTCGGCCTTGCCCCGCCGAGCGAGCTGCCGGGCGCGATCAGGGACGCGATCCAGCGCTCTTCCTCGCCGATGGCGTCGGGCAGCCCGTGCTCCAGCTCGCGAGCCCAGTGCTCGAGGTCGCGCAGCTGCGTACTCGGTGGGATCGTCAGCTCGCTGTCGTCGAGGAATGGGCCGTCGCCGGCGCGCGCGAGGCGCAGCGCGCCCATCCGCGTCCGGTCGTTGACGCCGACCAGGTAGTCCCAGTCGTCCAGCCCGCGCTGCCTCCTGCCCTCGCGCCGCGCCGCCAGGGCCTCACGGCGTTCCATCAGGGTGCGTCCCCAGCGGTCCGGCGCCGCGTCGGCGAAGATGCCCGGCAACGCCGGCTGGTACTGCTCGCCCTCGTAGAGGGGAAGCGAGGGATCCAGGGAGAAGGCGGCGGGCGCGGCGATCCAGTCCGGCTCGTACGCGAACGAGATCACGGTCTTCGCCGCGGCCCGCTCTCGAGCCAGCGCCCCCACCGCCTGCCGCGGCCCGACCTCCGCGGCGTCGAGATGGACGACGACGCGGTCCCGGTCAGTCGCCATCTGCCTGGCTCCTCTTCGAAGGCCGGCGCGGGCGACGCAGCCGGACGTCCTGCATGCGCTGGCCCAGCTCGTCGTCCTGAGCCAGCCGATCGAGGTCCTCTTCCAACCCCAGCACCGCCAGAACACGCGCCAGCACCCCGAGGCTGGTCGAGAGGTCGCCCCGCTCGAGACGGGACAGGGTGTTTCGCGTCACGTCAACGCGAGCGGCCAGCTCGGCAAGCGACATACGCCGCCGGAGACGAGCGAGGCGCAGCCGTTCGCCAAATGCCTCGGCACGGCGCTGAGTTTGCGGGAATAGAGGACGAGCTGGTCGTGGCATTGGTCAATAGACTAACCCATAAGCGATTTATGGCTTTATCTATCGATCTTTAGATACCCCGCTCATGCGGTCGTAGTGCTCGGCGGCACGGTCGAATGCCAGAGCCCGCTCACCGGCACCGCTGCCAGCCGGTCGCCGAATGGGAGGGTCTGGGATCCCGTGTAGACGAGCGCGCCCGCCTTGAACTACTCCCCCAGCTTGTCCCGGAGATATCGCAGACCGGCGAAATCGTCGCTATGTGGCGTGGCCCCCGCCTTGACCTCGACGCCCACCACCTCGCCGCCATGGCGCTCGAGGACGACATCGACCTCGCGCTGGCGCTGGTCGCGATAGTGGTGGATGGTCAACGGCCGCTCGGCGAGCTCGGCCAAGCGCACCAGCTCCATCGCCACGAAGCTCTCCAGCATCGCTCCAGCCACCCCCCCGTCCTCGCCGATCCGACTCTCGTCGGCGCCGATCAGGTGGGCCAAAAGGCCGCTGTCCACCACATAGGCCTTCGGGCTCTTCACCAGCCGGTCGCCGAGATTGCGCCGCCAAGCACCGAGTCGCCGGATCAAGAACAGGTGCTCGAGGATCTCGATGTACTTGGTCACGGTTGCGCGATTGATGTCAAGGTCTCCCGCCATCCCGTTGACACTGAGGATGCTGCCGGAACGCGCGCCGATCATTCGCAGCACCCGGTCGACATCCCGAGGCACGCGAACATTGGCTACGTCGCCGAGGTCACGCCCCAGTATCGATTCGACGTAACTTTCGAAAAAGCGGCCCAGGCTGCGCGGCGAGTGGCGCTGGGCCTCCGGGTATCCGCCTCTGACCAAGATCGGCGCCAGCGCCCGCCGACCCACCGGCGCGTCCACAACCCGGGGAAACGTCCCCGCAAAGAGAGAATCGACGATCGATGCGTCCACTCCGTGCAACTCCGCTTGGGAGAACGGCCAGAGACGGAGGTACTGAACTCGCCCCGGCAGCGCGTCGGCGATAGTAGGAAGGGTCAACAGGTCCGCCGAGCCGGTCAGCAGGAACTGCCCAGGCGTGTCGTCCGCATCGAGTCTTTGCTTGATCGCCAGCAGCAGCTCGGGAACCCTTTGAATCTCATCGATGACCGCGGGTCCGCTCAGACTCGCGATCATCTCGACCGGGTCAGAACGCGCCGCCCCAGCGACACCCGCATCGTCAAGGGAAAGGTATGTGGCGGGGTACTCGGTTTGAGAGACCTGAAGCGCCAGAGTACTCTTCCCCACCTGGCGGGCTCCGAGCAGGGCCACGGCGCGGCTCTCCGCCAGCGCCTCAAGCAGGAGCGGGTGGATGTGCCTGGGGATCGGCGGCTTCTTCAAGATGGTGCGATTGTATACCAGCTGGTTGACAGATTGTCGTTTTACTGGCGTGTAACTTGTCTACTTCTAGGCTGACAAATTGTGCGGTTGGTCTCTGGACATGCGCGCCGGATCGATACCGGGGTCGAGCGCCCGCATCGGCGCCGCGCCTTCAGCAGCATCTCCTCCCACTCATGCTCGGGGTCGGACTGGAGGACGATCGCGCCGCCGGCGCCGATCGTCGCCCGCTCGGCCGTCGAGGACGATCGTCCGGATCGTGACGCTGAGGTCGCAGGCCGCCGCCGAGCCCCGAGGTAGCCGATCGCCCCCGAGTAGACGCCCCGCGCCTCCCCCTCGAGCTCGTCGATGATCTCCATCGTCCGCTTCTTCGGGGCGCCGGTCATCGAGCCGGGGCGGAAGCAGGCGCGGATGCACTCGGCGCGCCGAGCCTCCTCGCGCAGGGCGGGCCGCGGCACGCTGGAAACGAGCTGGCGCACGGTCTCGTAGGTCCTCGACCCGCCCATCAGCTCCGGGACCCTCCACTCGTGCCGACCTCGCAGACGATGCCGAGGTCGTTGCGCAGCAGGTCGACGATCGTCACGTTCTCGGCCCGGGCTCTTCTCGTCGGCCGCCAGCTCCACGGCCCAGGGCGCGCGTCCTCGGCCGGCGTCGTACCGCGGCGTGCGGGTCGGCCCTTGATCGGCCTCGCTTCGGCCCAGCGGTCCGGGGCGACCCGGAGGAAGCGCTCCGGGGAAGAGCTCAGCACCGCGACCTCGCCGAGGCGGAGGAAGGACGCGAACGGCGCCGGGTTGACGCGGCGCAGGGGGGCGGTAGAGGTGGAGAGGGTCGGGCGCGACCTCGGCGGTGACCCTGTCGGTCAGGCAGACCTCGTAGGTGTCGCCCTCGAACAGGCGCCGCTCGCAGGCGGCGATGTCGTCGAGGTAGCGCGCGCGGGAGCGGCTGAAGGTGGAACTCGACGGCGGCTCGCCTCGGTCGGGCGCCCGGCTCGACGGTCGGGGAGCGGCGGCAAGCGATGCCAGCCGTCGGCAGTCTCCTCGATCCACCCCTCCCCCGCTTCGGCCCCATCCGGCTCGGTCAGGCAGAGGAACAGGTGCGGCGCTCCAGAAGTGGTCGAAGGCGACGAGGCGGTCGGCGAAGAGGAAGGCCGCGTCGGGAGTCGGCGCCTGGTGGGCGGCGTCGCCGTCGCAGTCGGCCTTCAGCTCGTAGCCGAAATAACCGACGAAGCCGCAGTCGAAGTCGAAGGGCAGGCCGGTGGCGGGCCGCCGCAGCCGGCGCGTCTCGCGGCCGAGGAAGTCGAAGATCGACTCGCGGGAGACCTCCACCTCTCCCCCCCGCTCCACCCGCACCTCGCCGGCGTCGACGTCGTAGGAGACGAGCGCGCCGAGCGGCCCGTCGGCGGCACCGATGAAGGAGAAGCGAGCGCGCTCGCCGACCCCGCCGCTGCTGTCCAGCCAGAACGCGTGCGAGCTGTCCCCGTAGAGGTCGACGAACGCCTCCTCGGCGTCGTGCAATGCATCCAGCCGTCTCACCTGCAGCTCCATCGCTGCAAAATAGCCGGGCACGCGGCCCGACCCGAGTCAATTGGGTAATCAAGCGCTAATTCAGGTAAAAGCACGGTCGTTTTACCTGAATTACGGGTTGATTCCGCAAATACGACCCCCGGCGCTTCCGTTAAGCGAATCTCCTCGAGCCTTCGGTCGCCTTCACTGCAAAATAACTCCTGGGCCATCCCTCGATCCCGAAAAAGGCGTCTTCGAGACGATGCTCGTGGTCGAGGGGCGGCCGGTCGAGCTCGACGCGCACATGGCGCGGCTTGGCGCCAGTCTGGAGGCGCTGTACGGGGCCGCGGCGCCAGTGGGCGTTCGCGACGATCTCCTCGCCAAGGTGGGCGGCTTGTCGTTGGGGCGGGTGCGCTTGACCGTTGCCCCGGCGAACGGCGGCCTTGCCTATGTGATCGCGGTCGCCGACGTCGACCGCGCCGCCATCTTCCCCGGCTGGGATCGCGGCGTCGCGCTGCGCGGCGTCGCCGCCCCCGACTGGGCCGGCGGCCACAAGTGGGCCGACCGCTCCGGGCTGGAGCGCCTCGAGGCCTCGCTCGGCGACGCGGTCCCGCTGCTGCTCGGCGAGGGGGGCGTCCCCCTGGAGACCTCGCGCGCCAATGTCTTCGCCGTTCGCGACGGAACGCTGACGACGCCGCCGCTCGACGGGCGCGTCCTCCCCGGCATCGCCCGCGCGAGGGCGATCGAGATCGCCGGGGCGCTCGAAGTCGAGGTACGCGAGCGAGAAATGACGCTCGCCGACCTCCTCGCCGCCGACGAGGTCTTCCTCACCGGCTCCGTGCGCGGCATCGAGCCGGTCCGCTCCCTCGACGGCGTCGAGCTAGAGCCCCGCGGCGACGTAACCGCGCGCCTCGCCGCCCGGCTGCGCCAACGCTGGCTTGGCTGAGGTCAGTGCTCAGCGGTCAGCGGGTGGTTCGGGCGGCGCCGCAGAGGGGCTCGCTCCAGCTCGCGTAGTCGCCGGGCGACGCGGTCGGCCCGCTCGCTGAAGTTACGCAGGGCGACGTCTTCATACGGAACGGCCGTCACGGGGTCGGGGGGCGCCGGAGGTGCGGCTTCGATGGTCGCCGCGGTGGCGCGCTCGGCGATGTCGGCGGCGCGGCGGGCCTGCTGGGCGGCGTCGAGGGCCGCGTCGCCGATCGCGATCGCCGCCTTTTCGGAGGCCTTGGCGATGACCAGCGCCTCGTCGATCCGCCCTTCGAGCTCGCTCAGCAGCGGCGGCGCCGCGCTCTCGGGCAGCAGCCAGTCCTGCGTGTTGTCGCGCTCGGCACCCTCCATTCCCCGCAATTTACGGGCGCCGCAGGCGGCAAACGCGCCAAGCCGGAAAATCGCGTGGGCCGATAGATTCCGCCTCCCCCAAAGAGTGAACGACCCGAGGAGCAGTGTGAGAAACCCCAGAGACTTCTTTCAGCCGCAGGCGATCGGCGCGCCGGAGCCGCTGCGCGAGATCCCCGTCACGCCCTCGCGGATGATCCACTTCCTCGACTTCTCGAACGAGAAGATGGTCGCCAAGGCCGGCGCGATCGCCGAGAAGACCGACATCCTGCTCGGCAACCTCGAGGACGCGATCCCGGTCGACCGCAAGGAGGCCGCGCGCCAGGGGCTGATCAAGGCCGCGACCGAGTCCGACTTCGGCAGCACGGCGCTGTGGACCCGGATCAACTCGCTGGAGAGCCCCTGGGTGCTCGACGACCTCACCACCCTGGTTACCGAGATCGGCGACAAGCTCGAGGTCGTGATGGTGCCGAAGGTCGAGGGCGCCTGGGACATCCACTATGTGGACCGGCTGCTCGCCCAGCTCGAGGCCAAGGCCGGGCTCGACCGGCCGATCCTGATCCACGCGATCCTCGAGACCGCCCAGGGCGTGGTCAACCTCGAGGAGATCGCCGCCGCCAGCCCGCGCATGCAGGGCATGAGCTTCGGCCCCGCCGACCTCGCCGCCTCGCGGCGGATGAAGACGACCCGCGTCGGCGGCGGCCACCCCGGCTACCGGGTGATGGAGGACCCGGCCGACCCGGAGAACCCCGAGGCCGACCGCGTCAGCGCCCAGCAGGACCTCTGGCACTACTCGATCGCCCGCATGGTCGACGCCTGCGCCGCCACCGGGATCCTGCCCTTCTACGGCCCCTTCGGCGACATCAAGGACACCGCCGGCTGCGAGACCCAGTTCCGCGCCGCCTTCCTGATGGGCTGCGTCGGCGCCTGGTCGCTGCACCCGGTTCAAATAGATATCGCCAAGGTGGTCTTCAGCCCGCCGCCGGACGAGGTCAAGTTCGCCAAGAAAGTGCTCGAGGCGATCCCCGACGGCCGCGGCGTCCACATGATCGACGGCAAGATGCAGGACGACGCCACCTGGAAGCAGTGCAAGGTGATGGTCGAGCTGGCGGAGATGCTGGCGGCGAAGGACCCGGAGCTGGCCGCTTCATACGGTCTTTAGCGGTCTCGCAGCAGGGGTTTCAAGCTAACCGAAACCCCTTATTTTTCCAGCGTCCATGCCGTAACCTCAACTGGGTCCATGGGATTTCCCGCCCTGGCTAACGTGATCCAAAGCCGTTGCCGATACGGAGGACAGCTGAGCGCAACCCCCGTCCACCTTCTGCCTGAGGAATTCCAGAAGCCCCCCAAATGCATATCCCCAGCGACCTCCCCCTGAATCCACCGTTCCGAGCCGGCCCGGAACAGCGGGAAGCGTAGTCCAGGACCGCCCGACGCTGGGCAGCGATGCCGCTGGCCCGCCGCGGCGCCAGCTGGTGGCTGCTGCCCGGTGTCGACTTCATCTCCTCCTCGGTCGTCCTGATCGCGGTCGCCCTGCTCGCCGGCGTCGCCGTCTTCCCGGCGCTGCCGATCGCACCGCTGATGCTCGTGGTCGTCTACGGCTTCCTCGGCGTCTACGGCTCCAGCCCCTCCAGGGGCGCGCTGGCCGGGGCCGACGGGGCCGGCTGGCCGGTGATCCGCTTCGCTCGTCGCCGCCCTCTTCGCCTGGGTCGCCTCGCTGATGACGCCGCTCAGTACGGGTGAGCAGCTCGCCCTCTGGCTCGGGTTCATCGCGCGTCGACAGCGCCTCGCGGGCGCTGATCTCTCCCTACCTGCAGCGCCTCGACCCGCCCCGAGCGCTGGGTCCTGGTCGGCGACGAGGCGACCAGCGAACGGCTCCAAGCCTACGCCCCGCTGGCCGACTTCGCGACCGTCGTCGGCACCGTGCCGCCCACCGAGAACGGGGAACGCAGTGTCCTCCGGCCGCGTCGCGGCGCTCGAGGTCGTCGAGCGCTACCACGCCGACCGCATCGTCATCTCCAGCCCAGCACGCCGACGACGAGGGCCTGCTCGACCTGGTCCGCGCCTTCAAGTCGATCGGCGTCCCGGTCAGCCTGCTGCCGCGCCCGCTCGACCTGCTCGAGGCCCCGGCGGTAACCCCGAGCCGGGTCGGCGGCGTGCCGCTGATCGAGGTCGAGGCGCTCGCCGCGCAGAACGCACGTCCCCTACACCGGCCCCGACCGTCGCGCCAGCCGCAACACCAAGGTCAGCGTCGTCGTGCCGGCGATGAACGAGGGGAAGAACATCGGCCACGTGCTCGAGCGGCTGCCCGACGGGCCTGCACGAGGTGATCCTCGTCGACGGCAACTCCGAGGACGACACCGATCGAGGCCGCCCGCCGCGCCTACCCGGACATCCGCGTCACTCACCCAGAGCGGCCGCGGCAAGGGCGACGCCTTCCGCACCGGCTTCGCCGCCGTCACCGGCAACCTCGTGGTCATGCTCGACGCCGACGGCTCCGCCGACCCGGCCGAGATCCCCCGCTTCGTCGAGGCGCTCGAGGCCGGCGCCGACTTCGCCAAGGGCTCGCGCTACCTGGAGGGCGGCGGCAGCGCCGACATCACCCGCCTGCGCAGCCTCGGCAACTCGGTCCTCAGCGGCTCCGCCAACCTCCTGCACGGCACCCACTTCACCGACCTCTGCTACGGCTACAACGCCTTCTGGGCGCGCTGCCTGCCCTTCATCGCGCTCGACGTCCCGGGCTTCGAGGTCGAGACCCTGATCAACCTGCGGATCGCCGCGCGCCGGGATGAAGATCACCGAGGTGCCGAGCTACGAGCTCGACCGGATCTCGCGGTCAGAGCAACCTCAACACCTTCCGCGACGGCTTCCGGGTGCTCGGCACGATCCTCAGCGAGGCGCGACGGCGGCGCAGCATTCACAGCCAGCGCGCCGGGCTGCGGCCGAGAGCCGCGAGGCGCAGGCGCAGCAGAGACCGGTCGCAGCCTGACTCAGGCGCCGGCAAGCGCCAGACGTGCGGGAGCAGGATGTCGCCGTCGGCTCCCTCCGTCGCCATCGGCCTGCCCTCCACCTCGCCCTGCTCGACGTCGAAGTAGGCGGCTCCCTGCAGCCCGTCCTGGTATCGC
Organism: uncultured Solirubrobacterales bacterium; assembly: GCA_963727985.1. Lineage (GTDB taxonomy): Bacteria > Actinomycetota > Thermoleophilia > Solirubrobacterales > 70-9 > VAYN01. The sequence goes on from CAVSIL010000009.1 coordinate 13,932, forward strand.
TGCCGCCCCTTGAGCGAGACGTCGATCCGGTAGCGCCCGGGCAGCAGCGGGCAGGCTGGCGATGTCGCAGTCGATCCGCCGACCCTGGGCCTCGTCGCGAACGTCGTCGGGCCCCGGCATTTCGCTGCTGAACTCGGTGACGTACTGGCCGAGGCTGTTGCTGACCATGATCGCCGCGTGCATCGATCGGCAGCATGCTCGGTGAAGTGGATGCTGATCCGCGCCGGCCGGCCGCCGATGACCACGTCCGGATGGCCGCTCTCGAGATCGACGGATGGAGACCCTGCTGATCAGATGCTTTCCCGCTTGCCGTGCGTGTCACGGTCGGTCGCGCTCGGTGAGGTCGTCGGAGGCGGCCCGCTCGAGCTTGGCCAGGTAGGCGTCGATCGCCTCGCCCACCGGCGCGTCGGCGATCACGCTGCCCCGCTCGAGCAGGACGCCGCGATCGCAGAGGGCCCTGACGATCGCCGAGGTTGTGGGAGACGACGATCACCGTCCGCCCCTCGCGGGCGACCTCGCTCATCTTCGCCAGCGAGCGGCGCTGAAACGAGGCGTCGCCCACCGAGAGCACCTCGTCGACGAGCAGGATCTCCGGCTCGAGGTGGGCCGCCACGGCGAAGGCGAGGCGGACCGACATGCCGCTGGAGTAGCGCTTGACCGGGGTGTCGAGGAAGCGCTCGACTTCGGCGAAGGCGACGATCTCGTCGAAGCGCCGGCGGATCTCCTCGCGCCGCATGCCGAGGATCGCGCCGTTGAGGAAGATGTTCTCGCGCCCGGTCAGCTCCGGGATGAAAGCCGGTCCCGACCTCGAGCAGCGAGCCGGTGCGACCGGTCACCTCGGCCCAGCCGGTGCTCGGCTCGGTGATCCGGGAGAGGATCTTCAGCAGGGTGCTCTTGCCGGCGCCGTTGTGGCCGATCAGGCCGACCACCTCGCCCTCGCGCACGGTCAGCGAGACGTCGCGCAGGGCCCAGAGGACGTCCGCCTTGCGGACCTCGCGGCCGCGGCGCACCGTCCGCAGCGGGTGGCGCACCGCGCCGCTCATCGTCTCCCGCAGGTTGCCGGTCTGGACCAGGCCGAGCTTGTAGCTCTTGCCCAGCCCCTCGGCCTCGATCGCGACGCCCGCGGCGCTCATATGAGGTCCGCGAAGCTGCGCTCGACACGGTCGAAGTAGGCGAGGCCGGCGACGAGGAAGACGAGCGCCGAGGCGGCGGAGACGGCGATCAGCGCGAGCGGGCGCGTCGATGTGGCCGAGAACGCGCCCAGCGAAAGCCTTCGACCACGCCGACCATCGGGTTGACGGCCGAGAGCGTCCGCCAGGGCTCGCCCGATCAGGCTGCTCGGGTAGGCGATCGGGGTGACGAAGAGCCACATCTGGACGAGGAACGGCACGACGTAGCGGACGTCGCGATAGCGGACGTTGACCGCGGCCAGGCCGGAGGCGACCCCCAGCGCCGTGGCGATCAGGATCACCAGCAGCAGCGGGCAGGACCAGGATCGGCCAGGACGGCACGTAGCCCCAGATCAGGACGATCGCGATCAGGATCACGAAGGAGACCGCGAGGTCGACCAGCCCGGCCGCGATCGTGCCGGCGGGCAGGAAGATGCGGGGGAAATAGATTTTCGAGACCAGCGGCTGGTTGACCACGAGGCTGTCGGCGCCGAGGGTCATCACGGTCGAGAAGAAGGTCCAGGGCACGAGGCCGGAGAGGCTGAACAGCGCGTACGGGAAGGCCGTCGGACGAGACGCCGGCCAGCTTGCCGAAGAAGAGCGAGAAGACGACCATGAAGCCGACCGGCTGCAGCACCGCCCAGGCGGCGCCGAGCGCGGTCTGGCGGTAGCGCACGGTGATGTCGCGGATGGCGAGCTGCAGAGCCAGGTCGCGGTAGCGCCAGAGCTCGCGCGGGGCGAGCACGCGGCCGAAGCCGCGGGTCGGCTGGAGGCGAACCGTCTTGCGGCGGCCGGCGCGGCGCGTCGGCTGGCTGGTTGGGGCTGATCGACTGCTCCATCGCGATGAGGCTATGGGGGCGCCGCCTGACGTGGGTGCAAGCGCACTCCCACGTCTGAGCGGCCCCCTTTGGCACGGGGTAGCGAAACTCTATTCTTGGCCGTCCGTACCCACCCTCCCCGTGGAAGGATCCGTGCGACCCCACCACACGATCAAAGACCTGCTCGAGAGCGACGGCGCTTCGACCTTGCTCGGCGTCCACAACGCGCTCGGCGCCAAGATCGCCGAAGAGGCCGGTGCCGACGGGCTCTGGGTCTCCAGCTTCGAGGTGCACGCCGCCGCCCGGCTGCCCGACGCCGACATCCTCGGTACCGCGGACTACGTGCAGGTGATCGAGCAGATGGTCGACCGGGTGCAGACGCCCGTGCTCGTCGACGGCAACGCCGGCGGCGGCAACGCGATCAACACGATCCGGCTGGTGCGCGAGTTCGAGAAGACCGGCGCGCTCGGCATCTGCATCGAGGACAACCCCTTCCCCAAGCGCTGCAGCTTCTACGGCATGCAGGATGAGCTGGAGCCGATCGAGACCTTCTGCGGCAAGGTCCAGGCCGCGATCGAGAAGCGGACGAACCCCGATTTCGCGGTGATCGCCCGCACCGAGGCCCTGATCCAGGACATGGGCATGGACGTCGCCCTGGAGCGGACCAAGGCCTACGCGGCGGCGGGCGCCGAAGGCATCCTCATCCACCACAAGGGGACCGACGCCGCGCCGGTGCTCGAATTCGCCGATCGCTGGTTCAAGACGGAGACCACGCCGCTGGTCTGCGTCCCGACCAAGTACCACACGGTGCCCTTCCAGACGCTCGAGGACGCCGGGTTCTCCCTGGTGATCTTCGCCAACTACGGCGTGCGCTCCATCATCCAGGCCCTGCGCAAGACCTTCGGGGCGGTGATGGAGAACCGGCAGCTCTCCGACGCCGACGACGAGGTCGTCAGCATGGAGGACGTGTTCGAGCTGATCTACGTCGACGAGCTGAAGGAAAATGAGGCACGCTACCTCAGATAGCGGGCTCCTCGCCCAGTTGCTGGAGGAGGGCTACGACTTCTTCACCGGGGTCCCCGACAGCGGGCTGAAGGCCTTCATCGCCGATGCCTACGCGCTGCCGCCAGAGCAGCACGTGCCGGCGACCTGGGAGGCCGAGGCGGTGGCGATCGCGGCCGGGGCCACGCTGGCGGGCCGCAAGGCCTGCGTGTACCTGCAGAACGCGGGGCTGGGGCACACGATCAACCCGCTCACCTCGCTCTGCATCCCGGCCGGGATCGAGCCGCTGCTGGTCGTCGGCCACCGGCACACGCTCCCCCAGCACCGGGTGATGGGCGAGGTCGACGAGCAGCTGCTGAAGCTGATCGGCTGGGACAACTGCATCATCGTCAAGGGCGAGAACAATGAAAGCTAGGGACGAGGCGATCGAGGAGATCCTCGCCCGGCACGGGACCGAGGCGATCTACGTCGCCTCGACCGGGTACGTGAGCCGCGCGGTCTGCGCGATCGCCGGCCCCGAGCACCAGGTCTTCTACATGCAGGGCAGCATGGGCCTGGCGCCGGCGATCGGGCTCGGCATCGCCCTCAACAGCGCGCGGCCGGTCGTCGTCATCAACGGCGACGGCTCGCTGCTGATGAGCATGGGGACCACGCACACGATCCGCGACCGGGCGCCCGACACGTTCTTCCACTACGTGCTCGACAACGGCTGCCACGAGTCGGTCGGCGGGCAACCGTGCGCGCCGCTCGAAGGCGCCTATCCCGGCGTCACCCAGATCGTCAAGGTCGAGCGGGGCGGCAAGCCGCCCCGCGTAGACGTCCCGCCAGAGGAGAACGCCGAGCAGATCCGCGCCGCCCTGGCGGCCGCGCCGTAATGCTCGAGCCGCGCCAGCAGGTCCTCCTCAATCCCGGCCCGGTGAACCTGGACCGCGCGATCAAGGAGAACCTCTTCAACGTCGAGCTCTCGCACCGCCAGCCGCAGTTCGAGGAGCTGCGCGAGCGGGTCCTCGCCAACCTCTTCGCCGCGGCGGAGATCGACCCCGCCGGCCACCGGCTGAGCCTCCTGCACGGCTCCGGGGCGCTGGCCGTCGACGCCGCCCTCTCCTCGCTCGTGCGCGGCCGGGTGCTGGTCGTCGACAACGGCGTCTACTGTCGCCGCATCGCCGCGACCCTGGCCGGCGTCGAGGGCGCAGCGGTGGACACGCACGACGCCGGGCTCGGCCGGGCGCCGCGGCTCGAGGCGCTCGAGGCGCAGGTCGAAGCGACCCGGCCCGAGTGGATCGCGATGGTCCACCACGAGACGACCACCGGGCTGCTCAACCCGTTGGCCGAGATCGCGGCGATCGCCGAGCGGCACGGGGCGCGGCTCTTCGTCGACGCGGTCAGCTCGCTGCCGGTCCACCCGGTGGTGCCCGGTGCCGACGTGGTCTGCTTCAACAGCAACAAGTGCCTGGAGTCCCTGCCGGGGATCGCCGGCGTCTTCTGGTCGGCCGACCTGACCCCCCAGCCGACGGTTCCGGTGCTCGACGTCGGCCGCCACGCGGACGGAATTCCCTACACGCCCAACGTGCAGGCCTTCATCGCGCTCGACATCGCGCTCGAGCTGCTCGCTGCCGAGGACCGTCGCGAGCGCTACCGGCGCCTCGCCGAGCACGTCTGGGCGTCCGGCGGCCGGTCCTTCGAGCCGCTGCTGCCCGAGCCGGATCGCTCCCACGTGCTCACCGCCTTCCGCCTCGGCGGACGCGATTTCGACGACCTGATGCGGCGGGGCCTGGCGCGCGGATACGTGATCTACGCCGGTCAGGACGCGCTGCGCGAGGAGATCTTCCGGGTGGCGAACATGGGCGCCGTGCTGAACGAGGAGAAAATCGACGACCTCTTCGAGGTGCTGGCCGGGTGACCCGGGTCTACGCCGACATGGTCGCCGACCTCTTCCATTTCGGCCACGCCGAGTTCCTGCGGCGCGCCGCCGAGCTCGGCGACACGCTGCTGGTCGGGATCCACTCCGACGCGACGGTCGAGTCCTACAAGCGCCGCCCGCTGCTGACCATGGCGGAGCGGATCGGGGTGGTCGAGAGCTGCCGCTACGTCGACGAGGTGATCGCCGACGCGCCGCTCTCGGTCAGCGAGGGGTGGATCGAGCGGCACCGCATCGACCTCGTCGTCCACGGCGACGACCTCGACGCCGAGGCGACCGAGCGCATGTACGCGGTCCCCGCGGCGCTGGGCATCCTCAGAACGGTCCCCTACACGGCCGGGATCTCGACCAGCGAGATCCTCGCCCGGCTGCGCGAACGGGAGAGTTGAGCGGGGCCGCGCACAGGCAGGGCGGCTGCACGAGCGAGACGCCGCGCTGCGAGTTTTGGAACTGGGGCGTCGGCGCGACGCGACCGCCGTGCTGCACCGAGCACCTGCTCGAGCTGGCCAGGTTCACGCACGCCCTGCTCGAGCGCAACGGGATCGTCCACTGGGCCGATTACGGCACCCTGCTGGGGGCGGTGCGCGAAGGCGACCTGATCGCCTGGGACGAGGACGTCGACCTCGGCGCGCTGGCGGCCGACACGGAGGCGATCCTCGCCCTCGGGCCGCAGATCGAGGCCGCCGGCCACGCGGTCAGCCGGCCCGAGCCGGCGGTGATCCGGATCGCCTACAGCGCCGTGAACGACGCCAACCTCGACATCTTCCTCTGGCAGGCGGAGGGCGAGATGCTGAGCGCGGACTTCGACCCGAGCTACGACTGGCCGGGCGTCGAAGGCCACCGCTTCCCGCGGAGCTACGTGGAGGGCCTCGAGCCGGTGCGCGTCGGCGAGCTCTCGTTGCCCGCCCCCGCGCCGGTCGACCGCTTCCTCGCCGACCACCGCTACGGCCCCGACTTCATGACCCCCGCCCGGCCGATCCTGCGGGTCTGGCTGTGCCCGGAGATTCAGCCGCAGGAGATGACCCCCCGGATCAAGGAGATGCTCGCCGAGATCTCCGAGAAGGACCACCGCCTCTCCGAGCTCTCGACCCGCGGCCGCCGCGCCGAGACGCGGCTCGGGCGGGTCTGGCGAGCCGAGGCGATGCCGCTCTCGCCACCGCGGGCGGCGAAGGCGCGGCTGCTGGAGGAGATTCCGGTCGCGGAGCGCAGCGAGACCGTCGACCACCTGGCCGGCTCGATCGCCTGGCTGGACCGCGCGATCGAGGAGATCGAGAGGCCGACGCCGACGATCAGCGCCAGGCGCCTGGGTCGCTTTGGCTTCCGCCGCTGCCGATGCGCTTCGCGGCCGCATCGGAGGCCGAAAAGAGAACCCGTAGAAGCCCCCGGCGAGCCTCGTAAGATCGCCCGATGAAAACGGTCGCCGCGCCAGGCGAGATCGCGGTTCCGGCCAGGGAGCGGCCCGGCTCGGGCTGGGCCCCGGCGCTCGTCCTCAGCGCCGGCGCGGGTCTGCTCGTCTGCTCGGGCGCCAACGCGCTCTCGCGGGCGATGCTGGCGCCCTCGCCGCTGATCTACTGGGCGGGGATCCTGCTCGTCGCGCTGCCGATCTTCTACCGGCTCACCTCGCGCGAGGCCTCCGCCGAGCGAGCGGCTCTTCCTCGTCTGCCTGCTCGGCCTCTCCCTCTACGCGGTCAAGGTGGTCCGCGACGCGCCGCTCTTCACCTTCTCCGACGAGCTGGTCCACGCCTTCAACGCCAACCAGATCGCCAACCACCACCACCTCTTCCACGCCAACCCGATCATCCCGGTCACCCCCTACTACCCGGGCCTGGAAGGGGCGACCTCGGCGCTGATGAGCATCACCGGGCTCTCCAGCTACGGCGCCGGGGTGATCGTCGTCGGCGCCGCACGCCTGGCGCTGGTCGCGGCGATGTTCCTGCTCTTCAGCCGCCTCAGCGGCTCGGCCCGCACCGCCGGGCTCGGCGTCGCGATCTACACCGGCAACTTCAACTTCCTCTTCTGGGGCGCCCAGTACTCCTACGAGTCGCTGGCCCTGCCGCTGCTGGTGCGTGATCATGATGGCGCTCGCCGAGCGCGAAGCCTCGCCGCGCGAGCTGGGCCCGCGAGTGGGCCGTGCCGGTGGTGCTGGGCACCGGCGCGATCGTCGATCACCCACCACCTCACCTCCTACGCGCTCGTCGTCTTCCTGGCGGCGCTGGCGCTGACCTACTGGGCGCTGCGGCGTGCCTGGGGCTGGGCCAACCCGTGGCGCTTCGCGGTCGTCGCGGCGCTGCTCGCGGTCGGCTGGCTGCTGCTGGTCGCCAACTCGACGATCGGCTACCTCTCCCCGGTGCTCACCGAAGCGTTCGAATCGGTGCTCAACACGGCCTCCGGCGAGGCGCCGCCGCGGGCGCTGTTCCAGGGCAAGGGGCCGGTCGACCCCGGTCACCCCGATCGGCGCGCGCGCCGTGGCCCTGCTCGCCGTGGCGATCCTCGCCGCCGGCCTGCCGGTCGGCCTGGCGCAAGTCTGGCGCCGCTTCCGCCGCCAGCCGTTCGTCGCTGCTCTTCGCGCTGGCGGCGCTCGGCTTCTTCGGCACCCTGGCCCTGCGGCTCGCGCCGGCCGCCTGGGAGACCGGCAACCGGGCCAGCGAGTTCCTCTTCATCGGCCTCGCCTTCGTCGCTCGCCGTGCGCCGGGCTGGAGACCTGGCGACCGCCGGCGCGGCCCTGGCTGGGACGGGCGCTGCTCACCGGCTGCCTCGGCATCGTCCTCGTCGGCGGCGCGATCTCGGGCTGGCCCTGGGACACCCAGCTGGCGCAGCCGCTGCGGGTCCGGGCCGAAGGCCGGACGATCGTCTCGCCGCCGCTCGGCGATGGCCGAATGGGCGCGGCGAGAACATCGCAGGGCGGCCGCTTCGCCGCCCCGGTCGCCGACGCCCGCCTGCTGCTCGTTCCCGGCGATCACATCGCCCTCGCCGGCGAGTCGCCCGACGTCGCCGACATCGTCGAAGAACCCGAGCCTCGAAGGATGGGAGCTGCCGCTGCTGCGCAAGAACCACCTGCGCTACGTGGTCGTCGACCGGCGGCCGACCAGCGGCGACGGGACCCGCGGCTACTTCTTCTCGCCGAAGGGCAGCCCGGCGAAGGCGAATATCTGCCGGCCTCGACCGTTGACCAAGTTCGCGCGGCTGCCCGGTGTGGCGCGGATCTACTCCAACGGCGCGATCACCGTCTTCGACCTGGAGGGCGCGCGGTGAGGGGCCACCGCGACCTGCGGCTCGGCGCTCGGCGCGGCGGTCGCTCTGCGCGCTGGCCGGCGCTGGCGCTGCCGCTCACCGCCCTCAGCCTGCTCTTCGCCGCGCCGCTGACGCCTCTTCCTGCCCGGCTACGCGATCGTCGCCGCCGTCTTCGCCCGGCGCGAGCATCGGCCGGCCGCGGCTGCTCGTCGCTCAGCCTCGCGCTCAGCCTCGTGACGCTGGTCGGCGGCGGCCTGCTGCTCAACTACACGCCGGGCGGAGTGCGCGCCGCTCTCCTGGGCGCTGCTGCTCGTGCTGGTCGTCCTCGGCGGCTGCCGGGTCGCGGCGCTGCGCCGGCCGGCGGCGGCGGCCGGCGGAGGCGCTGGCGCCGGCCGCCGATCGCGCCGCCGCGACGCCGGCCTCGTCGGCGGCGGTCTGCTGCTCGCCGCGGTCGCGCTGGCGCTGGCGATGACCACCCTGCCGGCGAGCAACGCGCGCGGCTACACGCAGCTCTGGCTGCTGCCGGCGCCCGGACCCGGCGGCGCGGAAGCGCAGGTCGGGGTCGGCAGCGAGGAGCAGGAAGCGACCGAGCTTCGACCTGCGGATCAAGATCGGCGCCGGCGACCGCCGCCCCAGCGAACCGGAAGTGATCCGCCGCAGCTTCGGGCTGAAGCCGGGCGAAGCGCCGCGACGGTCGGGGTCGGCCGCAGCCCGGCGCCGGCCGGCACGCAGGTCCCGGTCATCGCCACGCTGCTCCGCCACGAGCGACCCCTACCAGGTCTACCGCCGGGTCCGGGGCTGGCTCACGGCGGAGGCGGCGCGATGAACGCCGGAGCCGCGGAGCGCGCGCTCGGCGGTCGACATCGTGGTCAACAACCACAACTACGGCGCTTTCCTCGGCGCGGCGATCGAGAGCGCCCTGCGCGCAGACCCACCGAGAGGGTCAAGGTGATCGTCGTCGACGACGGCTCGACCGACGACTCGCGCGCAGGTGCTGCGCCGAGTACGAGGAGCGGGTCACGGTGGTGCTGAAGGAGAACGGCGGCCAGGCCTCGGCGCTCAACGCCGGAATCGAGCACTGCGAGGGCGACGTCGTGATGTTCCTCGACGCCGACGACGTGCTGCGGCCCGAGGCCGCCGCGCGGGTCGCGGCCGCCTTCGCCGCCGACGAGACGGTCGCTAAGGTGCAGTTCCGAATGGACGTGATCGACGCCGATGGACGTCCGACTGGCGCGATCAAGCCGGCCCGCACCTGCCGATGCCCAGCGGCGACATGCGCGCGCGCCGAGCTCGCCTTCCCGTTCGACATCACCTGGATGGCGACCAGCGCCAACGCCTTCCGGATCGAGGCGCTGCGACGGATCTTCCCGATCCCCGAGCGCGATTACCCGGTCAGCGGCGCCGACTGGTACCTGGTCCACCTCACCGCCCTGCTCGGCACGGTCGTCTCGCTGGAGGAGGTGTCGGCCTCCTACCGCGTCCACGGGCGCAACAACTACGAGCCGCAGGCAGCCGAGCTCTCCCTCGACCACGTGCGCAAGGCGATCGACCTTCGCCGCACGCCACCGCGAAGGCGCTGCTCCGCCTGGCGACGAGCTCGACGCTCCCCACCCGGACCGCATCCTCTCCCTCGCGGACCTGGCGAACCGCTGGTCTCGCTGCGCCTCGAGCCGCGCGCTGCATCCCGATCGCCACCGACAGCGTCGGCGGCCTGCTGCTCGACTCGGTCGCGCGCCGCCCGCCGCCGCTCCAACGTCTCCGCCGCGATGAAGGCGATGTTCGTCGCCTGGTTCGCGGCGATGGCGATCGCCCCGCGACGGCTCGCCCGCCGGCTCGCCGTCGTCTTTCTCTTCCCGGAGCGACGGGCCTCTTTCAACGGCGTCCTGCGGCGCCTGCACCGCGACCGGCAGCGACGCTGCGATCGTGTCGGCCTGAGATGAGGATCCTGCTCGCGACCGACCACTTCCCGCCCTTCATCGGCGGCGCGCACCGCCAGGCGCAGCTGCTCGCCGCGGCGATGCAGGCCCGCGGCCACGAGGTGACCGTCGTCACCCCCTGGCACGGCGGCCTGCCCGGCCGCGAGGTCGAAGCCGGCGGCGTCGTCGTGCGTCGCGTCCGCCAGATCCGCACCGCGCTGCCCGCTCTGGTCCGCGACGAGCGCCAGCGCCACCAGCCGCCGTTCCCGGACCCGGTGACGATCTGGAGCCTGCGCCGGCTGATCGCCGAGTTCGAGCCCGACCTGATCCATTCCTACGGCTGGATGAGCTTCTCGGTCGCCGCCGCGCTCGGCCGCAGGCGGATCCCGCTGCTGATCTCGGCTCGCGACTACGGCTACTTCTGCGCCACGCGCACGCTGCTGCGCAAGGGCGCGCCCTGCAGCGGGCCCGGCCCGCTCAAGTGCGTCGCCTGCGCCGGCGAGTACTACGGCGCCCCCAAGGGTTGGTTCGCGGCGCTCGGCGTCGGCCTCTCCAAGCCGCTGCTGAGGCGCAAGATGACCGGGCTGCACAGCGTCAGCACCTACGTCCAGGAGGTGACGGCGCGCGCAGCTGGACCGAGAACGGCCGCGGCCTGTTTGAGGTGACGATCCCGAGCTTTCAGACCGAAGCGCCGCTCGCCCCGATCGCCGAGAGCGCCGAGACCGATCGCTGGCTCGAGCGGCTGCCCGAGGAGCCGTTCATCCTCTTCGTCGGCGCCTTTCGCAAGGTCAAGGGCCTGGAGACCCTCTTCGAGGCCTACGAGCGCCTCAGCTCGCCGCCGCCGCTGGTCCTGCTCGGCACCTTCGAGCGCGACTCCCCGGCGCAGCTGCCGCCGCAGGCGCTGGTGCTCGCCGACGTGCCGCACGACGTCGTGATGGCCGCCTGGGACCGGGCGATGTTCGGCGTCATGCCCTCGCTCTGGCCCGAGCCGCTCGGCTCGACCGTGGTCGAGGGGATGATGCGCGGCAGGCCGGTGATCGGCACCAGCTCCCGGCGGCCACACCGACATGCTCGACGAGAGCACCGGCGTGCTCGTCCCACAGGGCGACGTCGGCGCTCTGCGCCGAGGCGATGGGCGGACTGATCGAGGACCCGGCGCGGCGCGAGGCGCTCGGCAGCGCCGCGGCCGAGCGAGCCAACGAGTTCGTCGCCGCCGCGGTGCTGCCGCGCTTCGAGCAGGCCTACGAGACGATCGTCGCCGCGGGCGCCCAGACGAGCCCGCCAGGGCCCTGAGCCCCGCGATCCGGATGAGGATCCTGCTCGTCGTACCGATGGCGCCCCAGGCCGACGGCCTCGGGGCGATCCCGAAGCTGATGCACACCGAGCTCCGCGGGCTGCTCGAGCGGCACGAGGTCACCGTGGTCGGGACCTTCGGCGAGCTGGCCGGCCAGGCTGAGGCCGCGAGGGCGCTGCGGCGAAGCCGGCCTCGACGTCCACTTCGCCGACCGCCGCCGCTCGCGCTCGGCGCCGCGACGCTGGCTGGTGAGGCTGAAGATGGCCTGGACCTGGCTCCGCCGGCCCTGGCCGTGGAGCGTGGTCAGCCTCACCTCCGGGGTGCAGCCGATCCTCGACCGGGCCACGGCGGGCGCGAGTTCGACGTGATCGCGATCGAGCACAGCGCGATGTCGGTGCTGCGCTACCCACCGGGTGTCCCGCGGGTGCTGACCGAGCACGAGGCGGCCCGGTCCGCGTCCGGAGCTCAAGCCGGCCGCCGGGCTCGCCGACCAGGCCGCTGGCGGCGCTTGCGTGCCCACGACTGGCGGCGCTGGACCGGCTTCCAGCCGCGCCGCCTGGCGCAGCGTCGACCTGGTTCAAGTCTTCAGCCGCGGCGACGCCGCGGCGATCGCGGCGCGAGCCCGCCGAGGTCGCCGCCCGAGTCCGGGTCAATCCCGTACGGGATCGAGCTGCCGCCGCCCGCCGATCCGAGCCGCGAGGTGGACCGGAACGGTCCTCTTCACCGGCACCTTCACCCATCCGCCCAACCGCGACGCGGCACGCTGGCTGGCGAGCGAGATCATGCCCGCGGTGCGCGAGCGGGTGCCGAAGGCGAGACTGCGGATCGTCGGCAGCGCCCCGACGCCTGAGGTGCTCGCACTGCGCCGGGCCAGGCGTCGAGATCGTCGCCGACGCGCCCAGCGTCGAGCCCCACCTGGAGGCCGCCGCGGTGGTGATCGCGCCGGTCCGCAGCGGCGGCGGCATGCGGATGAAGGTGCTCGAGGCGCTGGCCCGGGGCAAGGCCGTCGTCACCACCGAGCTGGGCGCGGAAGGCTTCGCCGAGCTCGGCCCCAACCTGCCGCTCGCGGTCGCCGACGACGCGGTCGCGGTCTGGCCCAGGCGACGGCGGCGCTGCTCGCCGACGGGGCCGCGGCGGCGCGAGCTCGGCGCGCGAGCGCGCGAGTTCGCCGAGCGCCACCACGAGCCCGGCCGCCTGGGCAGCCCGGCTCGGAGGCGGTCTACGAGGAGGCGCGCCGGCTCGACCGCGGCACAACAGGGCAGAATCGGCGACGCGTGACCGAGCTGAGCGTCCTGATCGCGAGCCGCGATCGCCGCGACCTGCTGCGGCGCTGCCTCGACTCACTCGGCGCACAGACCCAGGGCCGGCCACGTTCGAGGTGATCGTCGCCGACGACGGCTCCGGCGACGGCACCGCGGCGATGGCCGAGGCGCTCGACACGCCCTTCCGGCTGCGGGTGCTCCGGCTCGAGGGCGGCGGGCAGGCGAGCCGCCCAGAACGCCGCGCTCGAGGTCGCCGAGGGCAAGGCGTGCCTCTTCCTCGACGACGACGTGATCGCCTCGCCCGAGCTGATCGCGGCGCACGTCGCTGCCCATCGCGAGGACGCGATGACCGTGGCGATCGGGTCGCTCGCACCAGCAGCCGCCGGACAGCGGCCGACTGGTATGCGCGGCATGTTCGCGCGAGGCGTGGAACGCCCACTACGGGAAATTCGCCGAAGAAGAGCCGCAGTGGTTCGACTGCTACGGCGCCAACATCTCCGCCCCGAGCGCGAAGCTGGAGGAGGTCGGCGGCATCGCCACCGAGTTCGACGTCGGCTTCGACCTCGAGCTCGGCTACCGCCTCGGGCGAGGCCGGCTGCACGTTCCAGGTACCTGCCGCGATGCGCACGGCGTCCACGACGACCAGAAGCGCGGCGCCCAGATGCTGGCTCGACGCGCGGCGCCAGGGGGCCTCCCACGTCGAGCTCGCCCACCGCCACCCGGAGATGGCGTCGTGGCTGCTCGGCTGGGCCGGCCCCGCCGGGCCCGGTCGAGCTGGCCGTCCGCCGGCTGCTGATCGGAGCTGCGCGTCCCTCCCTCGCTGCTCGCCCGGCTCGGCCCGCTGGTGCCCGGGCGCGAGCTCGCAGGCGCGCGCCTTCTCGGCGATCAAGCGGCTCGCCTTCTGGCAGGGCGCTCGCGGCTCGCTGGAGCCGCAGCGAGTGGCGCGAGATCACCGGGGCGCGCGAGGCGCGAGCTGAGCGAGGGCCAAACCGGCCCGGCGCTGCGATGAGCCCGGCGCCGCTACGAGCTCAGCGTCGTGATCGCTACCCACAACCGCCGCGAGCGGCTGCGGCGCTGCCTCGAGGCGCTGACGAGCCAGACCCAGGACCCGGCCGGCTTCGAGGTGATCGTCGCCGACGACGGCTCCGGCGACGGCAGCGCGGCGATGGCCGAGGCGCTGGAGACGCCCTTCCGGCTGCGCGTCCTGCGCGCTCAAGGGCGGCGGGCAAGGCGAGCGGCGCTGAACGCCGCGACCGAGGTGGCCGAGGGCAGGCGCCTGCCTCTTCCTCGACGACGACGTGATCGCCTCGCCGGGGCTGGTCGCCGCGCACGTCGCCGCCCACCGCGAGGCGGAGAACCTGTCCTCGGCATCGGCGCCCTCGAGCAGCCGCCACCGGCCGGGCGGCGACTGGTTCGGCAGCGCCTACGCAGCGGCCTGGAACGAACGCTACGCGACGCTCGCCGGCAAGCAGCCGGACTGGCCCGACTGCTACGGCGGCAACTTCTCGGCGCCCCGGGCGGCGCTGCTGCGAGGTCGGCGGCGTTCGACACCGAGCTCGCCGCGGTCGAGGACATCGAGCTCGGCTTCCGGCTCTGCGAGGCGGGCTGCGACGCCCCGCTACCTGCCGGACGCTCACGGCATCCACGACGACCAGAAGGACCGCGGCCGGATCCTCGCCGCCGGCATCGGCTACGGCGCCTTCTGCGCCGAGTTCGCCGAGCGCGAGCCGGCGGCGCGGCCGAAGCTGCTCGGCTGGTTCCTCGACACGACCGCGCGCGAGGTGCTGCTGCGGCGGGCGCTGCTCACGCTGCGGATGCCGCCGGCGGCGATCGCGCCGCTGGGCCGGCTGATCCCCGGCGCGGGGCGGCGCCAGGTCTGGTTCGGCTTCGTCTCGCGCTACGCCTTCTGGCGCGGCGTCCGCGGCGCGACGAGCCGCGAGCGCTGGCTGCAGACCACCCGCGGCGTGCCGGTGCTGATGTACCACGCCTTCGCCGACGGGTCGGAGGCCGAGCCGCTTCGTGATGCCGCGCCGGCGCCTTCGCCGGCCAGATGCGCCTGCTGGCGGCGCTGCGCTACCGGGTGATCGGCTTCGAGGAGCTGGCGCGGCGCGGTGCGCGACGGGGACGCCGCTTCCTCGCCGGGCGGCCGTGATCACGATCGACGACGGCTACCGCGACAACCTCGAGGTCGCCCAGCCGATCCTCAGCCGGCACGGCTTCCCGGCCACCGTCTTCGTCGTCAGCGGCCGGCTCGGCGGCGCGAACGACTGGGACGAGGAGCGCGCCGATCGCCGGACGGCCGCTGCTGACGCGCCGACCAGGTCAGGGAGCTGCGCGCCAGGCCGGCATCGAGATCGGCGCCCACACCCGCAGCCACCCGGCGCTGCCCGAGCTCGCCGACGGAGGCGCTCGCCGACGAGCTGGCGGGCTCGCGAGCCGACCTCGAAGCGCTGCTCGGCGAGCCGGTGAGGACCTTCGCCTACCCCTACGGCCGTTTCGACGAGCGGGTCGTCGACCGCTGCCGGCGAGGCCGGCCTGCAGGCCGCCTGCACGGTGGAGGGCCGCCGCGCCGGGCTCGGCGACGGGCCGCTGACGATCTCGCGCATCGAGATCCGCGGCACGGACTCGCTCGTCACCTTCCTGCCGCAAGCTCTGGTGGGGCGGCAACTGAGCGGCCTCGTCAGCCGGCGGAGGGGTCGAGCCGCACGCCCGCCAGCGGTCAGCAGCGCATCGCGCAGGACGCCCGGCCGCCAGCCGGCCAGGGCCAGCTTCAGGCGCAGCTTGCGCGGCGTGTCGCTGGCGTGGACCTCGACCCGGGGCACGGTGAAGAGGTCGCCGCCGGGGCGCGGGTCGCCCCAGGCGGTGGTGAAGGCGACCTCGTAGCCGGCCTCGCGCACGGCCGCCGCGACCGTCGGGGCTCCAGCGACCGTAGGGGTAGGAGAAGGCGCGCGGGCGGGGCACGCCCGGCGGCCTCGATCCGCTCCGCGGCGCCCGACCAGTCTCGCGTCGAGCTCCGCCGCCGGCACCTCGGGCAGCGGCCGGTGGTTGACGGTGTGGGAGCCGACCTCGATGCCCGCTGCGCGCGCACCGCGGGCAGGTCGCGCGGCGTCGAGCAGCCGCAGGCTGGCGGCGCCCTTGTGGTGGTCCCAGTCGTTGGCGCCGCCGAGGTGGCCGGCGACGGCGAAGACGACGGCCGGGATGCCGCGCTCGCGCGAGCAGCGGCGCGGCGACCTCGAGCAGGTCGGTGTAGGCGTCGTCGAAGCTGACCAGGACCGCGCGGCGCGGCAGCTCGCCCCTCGCCGCGCAGCCAGGCGAGCGCCGCGTCGAGGTCGACGAAGCTCCCAGCCGTGGGCGGCAAGGCCGTCGAGCTGGGCGGCGAAGAGCGCCGGCGGAGACCCCGTACTCGGCCAGCACCGGGTCGTCGCGCAGGTCGGCGATCGCGTGGTAGGCGAGAATGCGCAAGCCGCCCTCCGATGTCGAGCTCCCTTCTTCAGCGATCGTTATCACCGACCTACAACCGCGCGCGGATCGTACGCCGCTGCATCGACAGCTGCCTGGCCCAGGACTTCGCCGACTTCGAGATCGTCGTCGTCGACGACGGCTCCGGCGACGGCACGCGCGGCGATCGCTGCGCGAGCGCTACGACGACCCCCGCCTGCGCGTCGTCGTCCACGAGGCCAATCGCGGCATCAACCCGTCCCGCCACACCGGCGCCGCCAAGGCGCCGCGGCGAGTGGGTGGTCGTCGTCGACAGCGACGACGAGCTGATGCCGGGCGCGCTGGCGCGCCTGCACGAGCTGATCGCCGAGCTGCCCGACGGGCGTGCGCGTGCTGCGCAGCCGCCAGCTCCACGACGACGGCCACGTCACGCCGAGCTTCGTCCCCGACGGCCCCTACGGCTACGAGGGCCGGATCCGCTGGGCCGAGGCCGAGGGCGGCAACGACGCCGCCCGCTGCATCCGCCGCGCCGTCTTCGCCGAGACCCCCTACATCGACGGCCGCCGCGGCGCGATGGAGACGCTCTTCGAGCTCAACCTGGCCGAACGCGAGACCAGCGTCTGCGTCGAGGACGTGCTGACCACGGTCCACGCCGACGCCCCCGACAGCTGGCTGCGCGCGGCCGCGGCGCCGACGTGATCCCCCGCCTGCGCCGCGAGGCCCCCGACATGCTCTGGATGGCCGAAACCGACTGCTCGACCGCCACGGCGAGGCCCTGCGACGCTGGGGCCCCCACCAATACGTCACCGTCCTGCGCATCGCCGCGACCCAGTCCTTCCTGCTCGGCCGCGCCGCCGAGGCGCCCGCTACGCCCTCCGAGCCCTGCGCCGCGAGCCCGCTCGCCCCGGCCGCCTGGATCACCCTCCTCCTCGGCCTGCTCGGCCCCGGGCCACCGCCCGCGGCGCCGTCGCCTACCGCCGCTTCGCCGAACGGCTCCGTGCCCGAACCGCGTCAGGTTCCCTCGGTCGGAGTCGGGAGCTTGACGCCGCGCCAAAGAAGCGGACGCAGAAGCCGGCCAGCAGGACCACCGCGAGGATCGACTGGCTGGCGGTCCAGACGTACGCCGACGGCGTCGATGCCGACGCTCGGCAGCAGCAGCGGCGCTGACGCCGAGCACCAGCACCGCAGTGGGCGCCCTGGACCGCGACGACGACGCGGCCGCGGTGCTGGATGCGGGCGACGCTGATGCCGAGGGTGACGATCACGTTGGGGACCATCCCCAGCGCCAGCAGGCGCAGCAGCGAGGCGCCTTCGTCGGCGTAGTCGCTGCCGAAGACCAGCAGCGCCCAGGGGGCGACGATCGCGGTCAGGGCCGCGATCGGGATCGACCAGCCGCATCGTCTGGCCCAGCGCCCGGCGCGTGAGCTGCGCGCAGTCGCTCCATGTCGCTGGCCGCCTCGACCGTGAGCGAGGTCATCACGTTCAGCGCGACCAGCTCGATCGCCAGCGAGACCATCCAGGGCACGAAGAAGTAGGCGGCCTCGGCGGCGCCGACCCGGTTGGCGACGAGGATCGGCATGTAGAGGTTGCCGGCGAGGGTGAAGAGCTTGCCGGCGTAGTTGCCGGTCGCCATCGAGAGCAGCTTGCCGCGGTCCAGCGTGCCCTCCGACGGCGAGCCGGGATCAGGCGAGTGAAGATCAGGTAGTTGACGAGCGACGACGCGACCAGCCAGCGGCGCGGTCCAGGCGACGAAGGGCCCCGAGCCGGTCAGGGTGCTCGGCCAGCACGACCAGCAGCAGCAGCTTCGCCAGCGCGTAGAGCGAGTTCTCCAGCGGAATCCACTTCGCCGCCCGCAGGCCGGTGAGGACGCTGTCCTGGAGGGTGAAGACGTCGTCGCCGGCGGCGGCGAGGACGAAGCCGATCAGCCAGCCGCCGCCGGAGAGGAAGCTCAGCTTCGGCGACCAGATGCCGCTGGTCAGGGCGGCCATCAGGGCGACGACCAGCGCCAGCGAGAAGGTCGACCGCGTAGCTGCGGGCGACCAGGCGCCGGGTCGAGCCGCCGGCGACCGGCAGGTAGCGGACGAGTACCGCGGAGAGGCCCAGCGTGCAGGCTTCGGCGACCAGGGTCATCGCCGAGATCGCGGCCGCGTTGAGGCCGACCGACCCGAGCGCTGTAGGAGTGCGCCGCGAGTGCCCAGAAGCCGACGCCGAGCAGGCTGGTGATCCCGGTCCCGAGGATCAGGTAGTAGCCGGTGCGGTAGAGCGGATCGCTGAGATGCTCGCGCACTCGATCGCGGCCGGCAGTGCGGACTCGGGCGTCGCCACGCCAGCTACCCCGCGGGACGGCGCGTGCCCGGCGAGCCTCCAGCGCAAGCTCATAGGCGCTCTCGAACCGCGGCACGACGGCGTCGGGGACGAAGTCCGCGGCCGGCGCTTCAGCCGCCTCGCCCATCCGCTCCCGCAAGCCGGGAATCGCCGAGCAACCGCTCCATCGCCGCGGCCAAGCCGCCGCTGTCGCCGGGGCCGGCACCAGCAAGCCCGGTCTCGCCGTCGACGACGACGTCGCTGAGGCCGCCGATCGCCGAGGCCACGATCGGCTTGCCGGCGGCAGCGGTCTCCAACGCCACCAGGCCGAAGGTCTCCGGCAGGATCGAGGGCACAACGGTGAAGAGCGAGCGGCGCAGCGCCTCGATCGCGTAGCGGTGCGGCATCGGCCCCAGGGCCACCACGCCGGGCAGGTTGGCCACCTCATCAAGGAAGCAGCGGCCGACCAGCACCAGCGGCGGCGGGTTCGTCCAGCGAGCGATAGGCCTCGGCGAGACGGACGGCGCCCTTGTCCACGGTGACATCGCCGAAGTAGAGGATGAAGGGCTCCTGCGGCAGGCCGGCGAGCTGCGGATCGTCTTCTGGCGGCGGCGCCGGCAGGTCGCGGATGAAGTTGGGGACCACCCGGCAGCGCCGCGGTGTCCAGGCCGCAGAGGTCGCGGACGGCCTCGCTGACCGGCAAAAAGACGTCGACATGGCGGCGCACCCTGCGCTCGGAGAGCCGGGTGAGCAGTTGCGACCCCGGCGCCCTTGGCCGGGCTGTAGTAGTCGCCGGCGCAGCGGATGCACTTCGTCATCCCCGGCCCGCTGCAGGCGGCGCCCGTGGTTGAGGAAACGCTTGGTTGCGCAGACCAGCCCGTAGTCATGCATCGAGAGGGCAAGGGCGGGGCCGCGAGCGGCCGGTCGAGCGGCAGGTAGGAGTGGATCAGCCAGTTGTGGGCGTGGACCACGTCGGGGCGCTCGCGGCGCAGCAGGCGGCGCAGGTCGAGCACGGTCTCGGGGTCGGGCAGCGGGGGGCGCGTGGCGGCGCTCATTGTCGAGGCCGAATTCCCGGCATCCGGTAGGTCGAGCTGCCCAGCGTGTGGACCTCGATCGCCGTCTCTGACTCGGCAGCCGATCGCTGCCCGGGCTGGCGCAGCGTCGCGACCTCGACCTCGTGACCGCGCGCCGCCAGCTCGGTGCTGAGGTCCTCGACGACCCGCTCGACGCCGCCGACAATCGGCGCATAGGACTGGGTCAGCATCAGGATCCGCATCGAGCTCCGCCGATCGTAGCGTCCACACCCGCATGCCAGAATCGCCCCGTGACTGCCCGACTTCTGCGCATCAAGTCGACTCCCACCTCGCCTTCGATTTCGGTCTTGATCTGCGCCTACACGCTGGATCGGCTCGACCTACTCTCGCAGGCGATCGAGTCGGTGCGCGCCCAGACCGTGCCCGCGCACGAGATCGTGCTCTGCGATCGACCACTCGCCCGAGCTGCTGGCCGAGGCCGGCGCCGCTGGCCGGAGCTGACGCTGCGTCGAGAACGAGCGAGGAGCAGGGGCTCTCCGGGGCGCGCAACAGCGGCGTCGCCGCCTGCGGCGGTGAGGTCGTCGCCTTCCTCGACGACGATGCGTTCGCCGCGCCGGACTGGCTCGAGCGCCTCGCCGAGGCCTACCGCGACCCGGACGGTGCTCGGCGCCGGCGGCGCCGTGCGGCCCGCCTGGGTCGAGGGCAAGCCGGCCTGGTTCCCGCCCGAGTTCGACTGGGTCGTCGGCTGCACCCACTCGGGGATGCCGCGCGAGCGCGCAAGCGGTGCGCAACCTGGTCGGCGCCAACATGTCGCTTCCGCCGCGAGGCGCTGGTCGAGGTCGGCGGCTTCCGCCACGAGCTGGGCCGGGTCGGCACGATCCCGGCGGGCTGCGAGGAGACCGACCTCTGCATCCGGATCGGCAAGCGCTGGCCGCGAGGGGACAGATCCTCTACGACCCGGCCGCCGCGGTCGATCACTTCGTCCCGGCCACGCCGCGGCACCGGTCGCCTACTTCACCTCGCGCTGCCGCGGCGAGGGGCGCTCGAAGGCGGTGCTCGCCGGGCTCGTCGGCAGCGACTCGGGACTCGAAGCCGAGCGCTCCTACGTGCGCCGCACCCTGCCGCTGGGCGTCCTGCGCGGCATCGGCGAGGCGCTCCGCGGCGACCCCAGCGGCCTCTCTCGGGCGGCGATGATCGTCGTCGGCCTCGCCACCACGACCGCCGGCTACCTCTCCGCCGGACGCGAGCGCCGCCGCCTGGCTCGCCGCCGCGAGCGCGCCGGAGAGCCGCAGCGGCAGCAGGGGAACGGCGAGGCGCCGCGGGTCCTGATGGTGACGCCGCGCAGCCCGCTCTCCCAGGGCGGCGTCGAGCGCCACGTGATGGAAGTCAGCCGGCGGATCGCCGCCGCCGGGCGCGGAGGTCGAGGTGCTCTGCACCGAGCCCGGCGGCCCCGCCGTGCAGGAGGAGACGCGCGACGGGGTGACGATCCGCACCGTGCGCGCCTGGCCGGCCGAACCGCGACTGGTGCCTCGCGCCGCGGATCTGGCGCGAGATGTCGCGCCGGGCCTGGGACGTGGTCCACGTCCAGTCCTACCACACGTTCGTCGCCCCGCTGGCGATGCTGCGGGCGCTGACCCTGCGGCATCCCCTACGTCGTCACCTTCCACGGCGGCGGCCACACCTCCGCAGCGCGCAACCGGGTCCGCGGCCTGCAGCGGCGCCTGCTGCGGCCGCTGCTGCGACGCGCCGCGCGCCTCGTCGCCGTCGCCCGCTTCGAGATCGACGATTACGGCGGCGAGCTCGGCCTGCCGGCCGAGCGCTTCGCCCTGATCCCGAACGGCACCGACCTCGCCTTCTCGGCGCCGCCGGCGGCCAACGGGCAGCCGCAGGGACCGCCGGCGATCGCCTCCGATCGGCCGGCTGGAGCGCTACAAGGGCCACCACCGCGTGATCGCCGCCTTCCCCGCACGTGCTCGAGTGCGAGCCCGGACGCCCGCTGCTGATCGTCGGCACCGGGCCCTACGAGGCGGAGCTGCGCGAGCAGGCCGCCGAGCTGGGGATCGGCGACCGGGTCGAGTTCACCAGCACGCCGCCCGACCGGCCGGCGGCGATGGCGGAGCTGCTGCAGCGGGTCTCGCTGGTCGTCCTGCTCAGCGACTTCGAGACCCACCCGCTGGTCGCGCTCGAGGCGGCCGCGGCCGGGCGCCGCCTGCTGGTCGCCGACGCCAGCGGCCTCGCGGAGATCGCCGAGGACGGCTTCGCCCGCGCGATCCCGCTCGACGAGAGCCCCGAGGGAGTCGGCGCGAGCCGATCGTCGAGGAGCTGGCCGAGCCGCCGCCGACCGGACGCCCGCGGCTGACCTCCTGGGACGAGTGCGCCGCCGAGCTGCTGGCGCTCTACCGCTCGCTCGCCTGAGCAGCGACACGTCCAGCCGGGACCAACGTCCAGTCCGGGCCGCCCGAGGGCTGCAGAGCTCGCGCACGGGCGTCGATCACTGCGGTGCATGACCGCACGCGAACCTCACGCCAACCTGCTCCCCATGGCTGCCACGTGCGCGATGCTCGGCGCGTACATCGCGCCTCCGGCGGCGAGCGTCGGTCGCGCCTCGACCACGCAAGGCCCCGTCGCGCGCCGACGCCCACAGCGCGCGGGCGCGCGATCGCCGCAAGCGGGGCATCACTGGCAGGCCGCCAGCGCCTGCCGCGCGGTCACCTTCGCGATCGACGGGCTCGCGGGACGACACCAGCGCCCCCTACCTCTAGCGGCGACGGCCGCTCGACACCACGACGCTGCCACGGCAGCCGCGGTCCGCGACCGCTACGGCCACCGCGCGACCACACGGCCCGACCGTAACCGCGCCGGTCTCCAACGCCGCCCGGCGCCGAGCCCAGCCCCGAACCGACGCCTACGCCCGACCCCGCGCCGGCGCCCGAACCCGCCCCCGCACCCGAACCCGCGCCGGCAGCCCGAACCCGAACCGGCGCCGGCGCCCGCCCCCGAACCCGAACCGACCCCCGCACCGGCTCCGGAACCCGAACCGGCCCCGGCAGCCAACCCCGAGCCCGAACCCGTCGCCCGCGCCGCCGCCTCCTCGATCTACTGGGGCGCCTGGATCGGCAAGCAGCTGACCGGCGACCAGCCGCCCTGGGACATGAGCGCGGTCGAGCAAGTTCGAGGAAATGGCGCAGAAGAAGCTCTCGATCATCAACTTCTCCGCCCCCTTCGCCAACTGCCCCAGCTCCGGCGGCTCCTGCAGCTTCTACAACTTCCCGACCAACGAGATGAACACGATCCGCTCGCACGGCGCGATCCCCTTCTACAGCTGGGCCTCGCAGTCGATCCCCTCCACCACCAACGAGCCCAACTTCCAGCTCTCCGACGTGATCGCCGGCACCTACGACTCCTACATCCGCAAGTTCGCCGACCGCCGCCAAGGACTGGGGACACCCCTTCTTCCTGCGCTTCAACTGGGAGATGAACGGGCGCTGGTTCCCCTGGTCGGAGGGCGTCAACGGCAACAAGTCCGGCGAATTCGTCACCGCCTGGCGCCACGTCCACGACATCTTCACCTCGGTCGGCGCGACCAACGCGACCTGGGTCTGGTGCCCGAACATCGACCCCAACGGCGAATTCCATCAACCTCGCCGGCCAGCTACCCCGGCAACGCATACGTCGACTGGACCGGCCTCGACGGCTACAACTGGGGCACCAACCCGGCCAAGCCCGACCGCTGGCGTAGCTTCGACCAGCTCTACAGCTCGACCTACGACAAGATCACCGGCACGATCGCGCCCGTCCAAGCCGCTGATCGATCAGCGAGATCGGCTCGACCGAGTACGGCGGCTCGAAGGCGGCCTGGATCCAGCGACGCGCTGGCGAAGATCCCGACCAGCTACCCGAAGATCCGCGGCCTGCTCTGGTTCGAGCAGTTCGACGACGGCATGGACTGGCCGATCGAGACCTCGACCAGCGCCACCAGCGCCTTCGCCGAAGGCATCCAGAACCCCGCCTACGCCGACAACAATTTCGGCGCCCTGCCCTTCGGCGCGATCCTCCCGCCCAGCTGAGCGCGCCTCGGCCGACTGCAACCAATTCTCTCCCAGCAGGCAGAGAACGTGCCAGCTGCGCTTCCGGGCGTCTGTCAACGTCCGCCTGGACAACGTCCGGTTGAGCTTGCAGGGCATGACTATCGACGCGCATGGCGCCGATGCTCGCTCGTGACCGCTCCTGCCGACTCCCGCCCCTCGCCGTCGCTGACGCTCTCGGTCGCTGGCCGCTCGCGGCGCCGCTCGCCACGGCGGCGAGCCGCCGCAGCGTCCACAGCTCGAGCGGCCGCGCCGGCGGTCGCCGCACCAGCCGCAGCCGGCGCCCGGAGCGCTCGGCAAGCGCGCCCGCCGGCCCACGCGCGGGCCTCTCGGGCTCGCGCGCCCGGGCCGACGCGCCACCGCCAGCGTCGCCGCCGCATCGTCCGCCGCCGCTCCGCGGCATCGCCAGGCGCTGCCAACCCGAGCGGCCCCCGCCACGGCTCCGCCGCTCTACTGGGGCGCCTCGATCGGCGACCAGCTGACCGGCGAACAGGCGCCCTGGGACATGAGCGCGGTCACCAGCTTCGAAGGCGATGGCCGGCAAGGGCCTCTCGCTGGTCAACTTCTTCGCCCCGTTCGCCAACTGCGCTTCGCCTCGCCGTGCTCCTTCTACGAGTTCCCGACCGAGCCCGATGGAAGAGCATCCGCGAGCACGGCGCGATCCCGTTCTTCAGCTGGAGCTCGCAGTCGATCCCCTCCAGCCTCAACGAGCCGGACTTCCAGCTCGCCGACGTGATCGCCGGCACCTACGACTCCTACATCCGCGAATTCGCCGAGGCCGCCAAGGAATGGGGCCACCCCTTCTTCCTGCGCTTCAACTGGGAGATGAACGGCAACTGGTTCCCCTGGTCGGAGGGCGTCAACGGCAACCAGCCCGGCGAATACGTCACCGCCTGGCGCCACGTCCACGACATCTTCACCTCGGTCGGCGCCGACCAACGCGACCTGGGTCTGGTGCCCGAACGTCGACCCCGGCGACAAGATGCAGGACCTCGGCCTCGCTGTACCCCGGCGACGAATACGTCGACTGGACCGGCCTCGACGGCTACAACTGGGGCATCAATCCCGCCAGCCCGAGCGGCTGGCCAGCTTCGACAGCTCTACAGCTCCACCTACCAGCGAGATCGTCGACACGATCGCGCCCAGCAAGCCGATGGTGATCGGCGAGGTCGGCTCGACCGAACACGGCGGCTCGAAGGCGGACTGGATCGCCGAAATGCTCGCCGACGTCCCGACCGACTACCCGCAGATCCGCGGCCTGGTCTGGTTCGACAGCTACGACGACGGCATGGACTGGCCGATCGAGACCTCCGCCGGCGCCACCAGCGCCTTCGCCGCAGGGATCCAGAGCCCCTCCTACGTCGGCGACGAATTCGCCAACCTCGGCGGCGGCCCGATCCAGCCCGCCGAGCTGAGCCCAGCCGAGCGCAGCCGAGCCCTTCCCTAGACTCCCCGCCTCGAGGACGGGATCCGATGCAACTCGCCAAGAAAACAATCCGCCGACGCCGCGTGCTGGGCCGTCGGTCGTCGCCGGCGCTCCTCGTCGTCGGCTGGCAGCGCCACGGGCCGACGCAGCGTGGCGAAGCCGCGCCCGCTCTACTGGGGCGCCTGGATCGGCGACCAGCTGACCGGCGAAGAACCGCCCTGGGACATGTCGCGGTCTCGCAGTTCGAAGGCTGGTCGGCAAGGGGCTCTCGCTGATCGAGTTCTCCTCGCCCTTCGCCGACTGCGCGCCTCGCCCTGCTCGTTCTATCCGATTCCCGGCCGCGCAGATGAGAACGATCCGCAACTACGGCGCGATCCCGTTCTTCAGCTGGAGCTCGCAGGCTCACCCCGGCGGCGGCGACGAGCCCGACTTCCAGCTCGCCGACGTCATCGCCGGCCCCTACGACGCCTACATCCGCGAATTCGCCGAAGCGGCCCGCGACTGGGGCCACCCCTTCTTCCTGCGCTTCGACTGGGAGATGAACGGCAACTGGTTCCCCTGGTGCGGAGGGGTCAACGGCAACAGCCCGGGCGAATACGTCGCCGCCTGGCGCCACGTGCACGACATCTTCACCGCGGTCGGCGCCACCAACGCGACCTGGGTCTGGTGCCCCTACGCCGAGGCCGCCGCCATCGCTGACGCCCTGAAGCCGCTTCTACCCGGGCGACGCATACGTCGACTGGACCTGCCTCGACGGCTTCAACTGGGGCAAGAACCCGCCAACCCGCAGCCCTGGAGGAGCTTCGACGCAGATCTTCGGCCCGACCCTACCGCGAGACTCGTGCACAAGGTCGCGCCCAGCAAGCCGATGGTGCTCGCCGAGATGGCCTCGAGCGGCGACGGGCAGGCAAAGGCGGCCTGGATCCGCGGCATGTTCAAGCAGATCGCCACCCACTTCCGCCGCATCCGCGGCCTGATCTGGTTCGACCAGGTCGACCGCGGCGTCGATTGGCCGCTCGAGACCTCAGCCGCCGCCAGCCGGCGCCTTCTCCCGGGGCGTTCGCGCACCCGCCTTCCGGGGCAACCGCTTCGGCTCGATCTCGCGCCAGCCCGATCCGGCCGCCGGGTGATCCGCATCGGCCTCGCCGCGTACTGTCCGGGACCTGCCTCCGCACCAGCGAGCGCGATTCCGCAGCAAACCTCGGCCTGGGGTTTAGGGTCGATACGAGACAAGCAATGAAAGCGCAAGCTCCAGCCAGCCGCTGCCTCGGTGC
The DNA here is from genome assembly GCA_963727985.1 of uncultured Solirubrobacterales bacterium. Lineage (GTDB taxonomy): Bacteria > Actinomycetota > Thermoleophilia > Solirubrobacterales > 70-9 > VAYN01. The sequence goes on from CAVSIL010000009.1 coordinate 40,103, forward strand.
GTCCGCGCCTTCTCTGGCGCTGCTCGTGCGCTGGCGCTGGCGCCGCGCCGGCCTCGGCGGCGAAGCAGCCGGCCGCCCCGCCGCTCTACTGGGGCGCCCAGATCGGCGACCAGTTGACCGGCGAACAGGCGCCCTGGGACATGGGCGCGGTCAGCAGCTTTCGAGCAGGCTGACGCAAGAAGCCGCCTCGCTGATCTCCTTCTCCTCGCCCTTCGCCGAATGCGACGGCTCCGACTGCACCTTCATCAGCTTTCCCGACGACGCCGCTGGAAAACGTGCGCGCAACTACGGCGCGATCCCGTTCTTCAGCTGGAGCTCCTCCTCGACGCCGCGACGGTGCCGGCAGCCGGCCTTCCGGCTCGTCCAAGATCATCGACGGCAGCCTACGACGCCTACATCCGCGACTTCGCCGAAGCGCTCGCGCGAATGGGGCCACCCCTTCTTCCTCCGCTTCGACTGGGAGATGAACGGCTTCTGGTTCCCCTGGTCCGAGGGCGTCAACGGCAACAAGCCGGGCGAATTCGTCGCCGCCTGGCGCCACGTGCACAACATCTTCGACCACGGTCGGCGCGACCAACGCGACCTGGGTCTGGTGCCCGAACGTCGACTTCACCCGCAAGCTGATCCCGCTGAAGCCGCTCTACCCCGGCAACGCATACGTCGACTGGACCTGCCTCGACGGCTTCAACTGGGGCAAGACGCGCCAACTCGGCCGGCTGGCAGAACTTCAACCAGATCTTCCACTCGACCTATAAGCGAGTGCTCGAAGATCGCCCCGCACAAGCCGATGATGATCGGCGAGATCGCCTCCGACGAGCGCGGCGGCTCAAAGGCCGCACTGGATCCAGCAACACGCTGCGACATGGTGCCCGCCGAGTACCGCAAGATCCGCGGCCTGATCTGGTTCGACGAAAAGGACCAGGAGATGCACTGGCCGATCGAGAGCTCGCGCCTCGGCGGCCAACGCCTTCGCCAAGGGGATCGCGCGCAGCCGTCTACCGGCCGAACGAATTCGGCGGCCTGGCGACGTCGGGCCCGATCCAGCCGCCTGGCTGACCGCGCGGAGCGGCGCCAGCGGCGCCGCCCCCGAGTCACTGCGCTCAGCCCAGCCGCTCTTCGAGCGCCTGCAGCTGCGCGCCAGCTCCGCCGGCAGCTTGTCGCCGAACTTGGCGAGGTGCTCCTGGATCTGCGGCAGCTGCGCCTTGCACCAGCTCGGCGTCGACGCTGAGCAGCTCCTGCATCGCCTCGGCGGGGACTCGAGGCCCTCGGTGTTGATCGCGCCCTCGGCCGGCAGCAGGCCGATCGGGGTCTCGACCGCCTCGGCGGCGTCCTCGCAGCGGCGGAAGACCCACTCGAGCACGCGGCTGTTCTCGCCGAAGCCGGGCCAGAGGAACTTGCCGTCGGCGTCTTTGCGGAACCAGTTGACGTAGAAGACCCGCGGCAGCTCGGCTCCCTCGCGCTTGCCGACCTTGAGCCAGTGGGCGAAGTAGTCGGCCATGTTGTAGCCGCAGAAGGGCAGCATCGCCATCGGGTCGAAGCGCAGCTGGCCGACGGCGCCGGCCGCGGCGGCGGTCGTCTCCGAGGACATCGTCGCGCCGATGAAGACCGCGTGCTCCCAGTCGAACGCCTCGTGCACCAGCGGCACCACGGTGGCGCGGCGGCCGCCGAAGAGGAAGGCGTCGATCGGCACGCCGGCGGGGTCCTCCCACTCCGGCGCGATCGAGGGGCACTGCGAGGCGGGCGTGGTGAAGCGCGCGTTCGGGTGCGCGGCGGGGGCCTCGGACTCGGGGGTCCAGTCGTTGCCGTGCCAGTCGATCGCGTGCTCCGGCGCCTCGCCGGTCATCCCCTCCCACCAGATGTCGCCGTCGTCGGTCTTGGCGCAGTTGGTGAAGATCGAGTTGCGCTCGATCGTGTCCATCGCGTTCGGGTTGGTCTTGTGGCTGGTGTTCGGCGCGACGCCGAAGAAGCCGGCCTCGGGGTTGACCGCGTAGAGGCGGCCGTCCTCGCCGAACTTCATCCAGGCGATGTCGTCGCCGACCGTCTCGACCTTCCAGTCGGGCAGGGTCGGGACCAGCATCGCCAGGTTGGTCTTGCCACAGGCCGAGGGGAAGGCGCCGGTGATGTACTTCACCGCGCCCTCGGGCGAGGTCAGCTTGAGGATCAGCATGTGCTCGGCCAGCCAGCCCTCGTCGCGGGCCATCGCCGAGGCGATCCGCAGCGCGAAGCACTTCTTGCCGAGCAGGGCGTTGCCGCCGTAGCCGGAGCCGTAGGACCAGATTTCGCGGCTCTCCGGGTAGTGGACGATGTACTTGTTGTCCTCGTTGCAGGGCCAGGGGACGTCCTCGACGCCCTCGCCCAGCGGCATCCCGACCGAGTGCACGCAGGGGACGAACTCGCCGTCGGTGCCGAGCACGTCGAGCGCGCCCTTGCCCATCCGGGTCATGATCCGCATGTTCGTCGCGACGTAGGCCGAGTCGGTCAGCTGCACGCCGATCTCGGCGATCTCGGAGCCGAGCGGGCCCATCGAGAAGGGCACCACGTACATCGTGCGGCCGACCATCGAGCCCTTGAAGAAGCCGTTCAGCTCCTCGCGCATCTCGGCCGGGGCGCGCCAGTTGTTGGTCGGGCCGGCGTCGGCCTCGTTCTCGGAGCAGATGAAGGTGCGGTCTTCGACCCGGGCCACGTCGGCGGGGTCGGAGAGGGCGAGGTAGGAGTTCGGACGCTTGGCGTCGGAGAGCTTCTCGAAGGTGCCGGCGTCGATCAGGGTCTGGGCCAGGGAGTCGTACTCCTCGGCCGAGCCGTCGCACCAGTGGATCGCGTCGGGCTGGGTCAGCGCCGCGATCTCGCCAACCCAGGCGAGCAGTTTGGCGTGGGTGGTAAGCGCCGCGGGGGGGGCCGTGGTCAAGTCGCTCATTCGCCTCTCTCTGTCTATTTCTGCTGTTTGAGGCCGACGATGCTGATGTCGGCGTCCTTGTTGCGGATCTTCAGAGTCGCGATGGCGTGCTTGCCGTCGGAGAAACTCACCGTGCAAGTGAACGTCGCGCCCGGTTCGACCTTCTGGTCGGAGGGGCAAGCGACGTTCTTAATCTTGGCATGAAGGGAGCTTCTCCAGGCTCTTCTGGAGGGTTTCCTCGGTGTTCTTGCCGTCGATCACGGTGTCCCCGCAGCCGGCTGCGGCCAGGGAAACTGCGAGCAGCGCTACGGCTGCGGCACAGCGAACGGAGAAGCTCATCTTCCTCCTCTGGGGGCGGGACTCACCGGCGGGAGTATCCCAACCGGACGCACGAGCGCACCTCGCCTAGCACCTCACAAACGCGCAGAACGACCTCACAAATGCGCAGCAGCCGATTGGATAGGGTTCCGCGCCGCATGAGGTTCTACGAGTTCGAGGCGCGGAAGATCGTTGAGCTGGCGGGCATCCCCGTCACCAAGTACGGCTTCTGCACGACCGCCGCTGAGGCCCGCGAGGCCGCCGAGGAGATCGGCGGTCCCGTCGTGATCAAGTCCCAGGTGCTCTCCGGGGGCCGGATGAAGGCCGGCGGCGTCAAGTTCGCCGACACGCCCGAGGAGGCCGCGGCCCACGCCGAGGACATCCTCAAGCTGGAGATCAACGGCCACATGCCGCGCGGCGTCCTCGTCGACCCCAAAGCCGAGGTCAAGCAGGAGTACTACGCCAGCGTCGTCTGGGACGGGACCGCGAAGAAGCCGCTGATGCTGTTCAGCGACATGGGCGGGATCGACATCGAGGAGGTCGCCGAGACCCACCCCGACCACGTCGGCAAAGGCCACGTCTCCAACCTCTTCCCGATCCCCGACTTCGAGGCCAAGCAGGTGATCGCCGCCACCGGCGTCACCGGCTCGCAGCTGAACCGGGCGACCCCGATCCTCGCCAAGCTGGCCCGCCTCTTCCGCGACAACGACATGACCCTGGCCGAGATCAACCCGCTGGCCGAGCTGACCGACGGCAGCTTCGTCGCCCTCGACGCCCACATGGAGATGGAGGCCGAGGCGGTCGGGCGCCAGAAGGGCCTGCTGCGCAAGCAGCTGCAGATCGCCGAGGACGACACCCGCGAGACCTACGAGCCGTCCGCCTTCGAGCGCAACGTCGCCGCGATCGACGCCGCCGACCACCGCGGCGTGATCCAGGGCAAGGACCACGGCTTCGAAGGCAACCTCGGCCTGGTGATCGGCGCCGGCGGCGGCTCCCTGACCCTCACGGACGCCGTCCGCAGCCAGGGCGGCAAGCCGGCCAACTACTCCGAGATCGGCGGCAACCCCTCCGTCGCCAAGGCCTGCGGCCTGGCCAAGGAGGTGCTGGAAAAGGACGGCGTCGAGAAGATCGCGGTGATGATGTCGATCGTCTCCAACACCCGCGTCGACATCGTCGCCCGTGGCGTCATCAAGGCCTGCCTCGAGCTCGGCAAGGACCCGGGCGAGACGATCGCGATCTTCCGCATCCCCGGGGCCTGGGAGGACGAGGGCTTCAAGATCCTCGAGCGCTACGGGGTCGAGACCTGCGACCGCTCGGTCTCCCTCTGGGAAGCCGCCGGCCGCGCCGTCGCCAAGATCCAGGGAGCGCCCGCGTGAGCATCCTCCTCAACAAGGAGACGACCTTCATCGTCCAGGGGATCACCGGGCGCGAGGCCGTGAACCTCACCCGCGAGTGCCTCGACTACGGCTCCAAGGTCGTCGGCGGCGTCACCCCCGGCCGCAAGGGCCGCGAGGTGCACGGGGTGCCGGTCTTCGACACCGTCGCCCAGGCGGTCGCCCACCATGGCGCCCCGATCGACGGCTCCGTCGTCACCGTCCCCCCCGCCTTCACCAAGGACGCGGTCCTGGAGGCGATCGAGAACGGGATCAAGCTGATCGTGATCGTCACCGAGCGGATCCCGCGCCGCGACGTCGCCCAGATGGTCGAGCTGGCGAACCTGCGCGGCGCCCGCATCATCGGCCCCAACTGCCTCGGCCTGATCGTCCCGGACGTCTGCAAGATGGGCGGCATCGGCGGCCCCGCCAAAGACGCGGCCAAGGCCTACGCGCCCGGCCCGGTCGGCGTGATGAGCCGCTCCGGCGGGATGACGACCGAGATCTCCTCCTCCCTCACCCAGGCCGGCCTCGGCGTCTCCACCGCCGTCTCGATCGGCGGCGACGCGATCATCGGCTCCGCCTACGCCGAGCTGATGCCCTACTTCGAGGCCGACGAGGAGACGCAGGCGATCGTCATCTACACCGAGCCCGGCGGCCGCATGGAGGCCCAGCTCTCCGAATGGGTCAAGGACAACGACTCACGGCTCCCGATCGTCGCCTTCATGGCCGGCAAGTTCATGGACGACGAGGAGATGAAGGGGATGAGCTTCGGGCACGCGGGCACGATCGTCGAGGGCAAAGAGGACACGGCGACCGAGAAGATCGCCCGCCTCGAAGCCGCCGGCATCCGCGTCGTCGAGCGGATCGACGAGATCCCCGACGCGGTCAAGGAGAAACTGGGGGCGGCAGCCTGATGGCCGAGAAGCTGAACAAGGTCTTCATCGACGTCGAGGTCGACGCCTCCGTCGCCGGCGACGCCGCGCTCGCGGCCAAGCTCGAGGAAGTCTGCCCCGTCGACATCTTCAAGGGTGGAGATGCCGGCGTCGAGGTCGTCGAGAAGAACCTCGACGAGTGCGTCCTCTGCAAGCTCTGCATCGAAGCGGCTCCGGCGGGCACCGTGCACGTCAAGAAGCTCTACGACGGCACCGAGCTGAGCTAAGCGGCCGCTTCGGCGGCCGCGATCAGCAGCGCTCCCGACTCGACCAGCATCTGCGCTTCCTCGCGCAGGTGCCGCGGGACCACGACCATCTCGGCGAGCCAGTCCAGCAGCGTCGGCTCGCCCTCGATCTCGAGGCCGGGCACGCCGGCGGGGCCGATGACGATCGCGACCAAGACCTCGAACGGCGACCCGGACAGGGTCAGGTCGGGCTCGCCGAGGGAGCCGCGGGAGGCCTCGATCCAGCCGTCGCGAGCTCGCAGCGCAAAGCTCTGGCCGCTGCTGCGCAGGCCGAGATCGAAGCTCGCGTCGGGGGGCGGTCGCAGCAGGACCCGCAGGGCGTTCGGCAGTGAGGAGGGCGCCAGGCCGACCACGTCCTCGGCCTTCTGCAGCTCCATCCCCCAGCGGGCCAGCTCGAGTATCGGCCGCTCGAGGCCGCGGCCGAGCTCGGTCAGCTCGTAGGCCGCGGTCGAGGCCGGTGCCGGCAGCTTGAGGCGAGCGACGATGCCGTCGGCCTCGAGCTCGCGCAGGCGCTTGGTGAGGACGTCGGTCGGCGCTCCGCCGACGTCGCGGGCGAGCTCGGAGAAGCGCAGCGGCCCGAGCGAGAGCTCGCGCACGATCAGCAGCGACCAGCGCTCGCCGATCGTGTCGAGAGCGCTGGCGAGGCTGCACTCCTGGCCGTATTCCCGTCGCGACATTCGCCCATTCTAACAGCGACTTTGCTATTCAAAGTCTGCGCTTTGAATTCTGGTACAGTCTCGCCGCGTTGAACCGGATCGCCGACCTCACCTGGAAGCACCCGAAGCTGGTCCTCTCCCTCGTCGGCGTCTTCGCGCTGCTCGCGGTCGCGGTCGGCCACAACGTCGAGCACCACCTCAAGGCAGCGGGCTTCACCGACTCCGCTTCGGAGAGCGAGGTGGCAACCGGCGAGCTGACCAAGGCCTTCGGCTACGACCCCAACCCGGCGATCGTGCTGGTCGTGCGAGCGCCCGGCGGCGGCCCGCTCGACACCTCCAACCCCGCGGTGCGCCGCGAGGTCGATCGGGTCAGCCGCGAGGTCGGCCAGGTCAAGGACATCGGCCATGTCGTCAACCCCCTGCGCGAACCGCGCGCTGCCGTCCTCCTCGCCCGCGACGGGCACTCGCTTGCGATCACCGCCCACCTCGACACCACCGACATCGAGGACGCCGGCGGTATCGCCGCCGAAGCGGTCGCCCCGATCGCCGCCTCGAGCTCGCTCGACGTCGCCATGGGCGGCTTCGCGGCCGGCTTCAACAACACCAACGACCAGACCCGCACCGACCTGACCAAGGCCGAGCTGATCGCCTTCCCGATCCTCGCCCTGCTGCTCCTCTTCGTCTTCCGCGGCGTCGTCGCCGCCTCGATCCCGCTGCTGATCGGGGTGATCTCGACGGTCGGGACCCTGCTCGCGCTGCGGATCATGTCGGGCTTCGTCGACACCTCGGTCTTCGCGCTCAACATCGCCACCGGCTTCAGCCTCGGCCTGGCGGTCGACTACGCGCTGCTGATGGTCTCGCGCTACCGCGAGGAGATCGGCCGCGAAGGGGCGACGCGGGAGGCGCACCGCCGCACCGTGCAGACGGCCGGGCCGCACGGCGCTGCTGTCGGGCCTGACGGTCGCCGCGGCGATGGCGGCGCTGATCTTCATGCCGCAGCGCTTCCTCTACTCGATGGCCGTCGCCGGCGCCTCGGTGGCGGTGCTCTCCTCGGTGATCGCGATCCTCGTCGTGCCCTCGATGCTGCGCCTGCTGGGGACCCGGATCGACGCCCTCTCGATCCGCCGCGGCGCCGCCGTCTCCGACGAATCCGACGGCTGGTACCGGCTCGCCCGCGGCGTCATGCGGCGCCCGGTCGCGGTCGCCCTCGGCAGCTCGGCGCTGCTGCTGGCCTGCGCCGCGCCGCTGCTGTGGACGACCCTGACGGGACCAAGCGCCGAAGCGGTGCCGCCGGGCCAGCCCTCCTACGACGCCTACAAGTACCTCGACGCCCACTACCCGCGCGACGTCACCGAGGCGGTCACGGTCGCCGTCTCCGGGCCCGCCGGCCCGACCCAGCTCAGCGGCTTCCAGCGCCGCATCGAAGCGGTCGACGGGGTCGTGCGCGGCACCCCGTTCACGCCCGCGCCCAAGGGCGAGGTCGCCTACGCCAACTTCGCCCTCGCGGGTCCGGCGCTGGGCGGTGAGGCCCAGGACTCGCTGCGCGCGATCCGCGCCCTCTCCCCTCCCCCCGGCGCCGCCATGCTGGTCTCCGGCAACACCGCCCGCTTCATCGACCAGAAGCAGAGCCTGCATCGAACACGCGCCGCTGGTGGTGGCGATCATCTGCCTCACCACCCTGCTGCTGCTCTTCATGCTGACCGGCTCGATCCTGCTGCCGATCAAGACCCTGCTGATGAACGCGCTGACCCTGGGAGCGACCCTGGGCCTGCTCGTCCTCGCCTTCCAGGTCGGCTGGCTCGACACCCCGCTCGACTACACCGGCCCGGCGGCGGTCGAGGTGACCAGCCTGGTCTTCCTCTTCGCGGTGATCTTCGGCCTCGCCACCGACTACGCGGTGCTGGTGATGGCGCGGATCAAGGAGCAGCACGACCTCGGCAAGAGCAACGAGGACGCGGTCGCGATCGGCATCGCCCGCACCGGCCGCGTCATCACCGCCGCCGCCGTCGCGATCGCCGTCGTCTTCCTCGCCTTCGGCGTCAGCACCGTCTTCTTCGTCAAGCAGATCGCGATCGGGATGGCGGTCGGGGTGATGCTCGACGCCACCGTGGTCCGCGCCCTCCTCGTCCCCTCCCTGATGCGCCTCCTCGGCGAGTGGAACTGGTGGGCACCCGCCCCCCTCCGCCGCCTCCAGCTTCGTTTCGGTTTCTCCGAGGCCTGACTTCTCCCAAAGCAGCGCCTACCGGGTCGAGCGCGCTTCCAGCGTGTTCTCGGCCCGTTGCCCAAGTCCATGGCGATGACAACGGCGAAACTCTCATGAGGTACTTTGTCTGCGAAGGCCCCGGTTCGCCTCTGCTTGCACGCGGCCGGGGTTTAGTTCTTGGAGCGGGCTGACGTTCCCTTGGCTGAGCTGACCTCACCGCGTTTCTCGGCCCACGTCGCCCAGAACCACGACGACCCGCCGGAGGGCGGGTCGTACAGTGAGGGGGAGCTACCCCCGAACGGCTGATAACCGCTTCTCAGCTTAGCACTGTCTACCCCACCGACCAGCCGAATGAGGTATTTTGTCTGCGGGAAAGTGAAGCGGTGAGGCACCGCGAACGGCTGATAACCGGGAGTCCGGAGCTAGCGCTTCCGGATGGGGTTCGAGTCCCCCGCTTTCCGCAGGATCTCGCCAAAGGCGTGGGCAGTTGACAGGGGCGCAACGATCAAGCGCCCGCGAGTAGCTCTCGCCTCGCTGTCAACCCCACGCCTGCGGCACAGAATCTCGCTCCCGAGCACCGACGCAGGATTCAAGTGTGATTGAGAGGTCAGGGGTTACGAGAGGTCAGGGGTTACAAATGTGCTCCGTATTGGCGCCTGAGAGTTCCCGCTCGCGAAATTACTTCTACATAGAAGGGAAATCGGTCCGCTTCTGAAGCTCCCCGGCTAAGGCACAGCGGAAGTGGGGGCCTGTGAGGTGGATCACATTACTCGCATATAAATTTATATCCGGGTAATGTGTGCACCGATGGATGCATCGGTTGCCAGATCGCGCCTTCCCCGCGAGGACCGGATGGAGCAGACGCTGCTTGCGGCGCATGCGCTGTTTGCCGAGCGTGGCTACGCGGCGGTGAAGATGGATGAGATCGCGGCCGCGGTCGGGGTCACGAAGCCGCTGCTCTACAACTACTTCGGCAACAAGGAGCAGCTCTACATCACCTGCATGGAGCGGGCGGGCGACTCGCTGACGGCGACGGTGGCCGAGGCGGTTGCCGACAGCGACAGCCCCGGCGACGCGCTCGGGGCCGGCGTCCGTGCCTTCTTCGCCTTCCTCGACAGCGACCGGGCCGCCTGGGCGGTGCTCTTCGACGAGACCCTCCCCCGCGGCGGCGAGGTCGCCGAACGGGTCGCCGACTACCGCGGCGCGATCGTCGAGCTGGTCTCCGGCTCGATGCTGGCGCAGCTGCCACAGGGCAAGCGCGACGCCGCCCGGATCGAGATCGAGGCCCTCTCCACCGCCCTGCTCGGCGCCGCCGAGGCGCTCGCCCGCTGGTGGCTGCGGACCGAGGAGATCGGCGCCAACGACGCCGCCGAGCTGCTGATTTCGACGATCGAGCCCGGCCTGCGGGCCCGCTCGGGCTCCCCCACTTCCAACCCCCCCGACCAAGGAAACAACAACTCATGAACAGCAAAACCCGCCGGGTTGCCGTCGTCGGCGGCAACCGGATCCCGTTCGCGCGCTCCAACAGCGTCTACTCGCACGCCTCCAACCAGGACATGCTCACCGCCGCCCTCGACGGGCTGATCGACCGCTTCAACCTCGACGGCGAGGCCCTCGGCGAGGTCGCCGGCGGCGCCGTGCTCAAGCACTCCCGCGACCGCGACCTGGCCCGCGAGAGCGTGCTCAGCACCCGCCTCGCCCCGGAGACCCCCGCCTACGACGTCCAGCAGGCCTGCGGGACCGGGCTGGAGACGACGATCCTCGTCGCCAACAAGATCGCCCTCGGGCAGATCGACTCCGGCATCGCCTGCGGCGCCGACACCACCTCCGACGCCCCGATCGCGCTCAACGAGCAGCTGCGCGAGACCCTGCTCGACGCCAACCGCCAGCGCTCGACCCTGGGCAAGCTGCGCACGCTGGCCAACGTCCGCCCCGGGCACATCGTTCCCTCGGTCCCCCGCAACGAGGAGCCGCGCACCGGCCTCTCGATGGGTGAGCACTGCGCGATCATGGCGACCGAATGGGAGATCGGCCGGACCGAGCAGGACGAGCTGACCCTGGCCAGCCACGAGAACCTCGCCGCCGCCTACGAGCGCGGCTTCCTCGATGACCTGATCACTCCCTACCTGGGCCTGGAGCGCGACCAGAACCTGCGCCCGGGCTCCAGCCTGGAGAAGCTGGCGAAGCTGAAGCCGGTCTTCGGCGGCCCCGAGGGGACGATGACCGCGGCCAACTCGACCCCGCTCAGCGACGGCGCCTCGGCGGTGCTGCTGGCCTCCGAGGAGTGGGCGAAAGAGCGCGGCCTGCCGATCCTCGCCTACATCTCCGAGGGCCAGACCGCGGCCGTCGACCACGTCCACAAGCGCGAAGGGCTGCTGATGGCGCCCGCCTACGCGATGCCGACGATGCTCGACCGCGCCGGCCTGAAGCTGCAGGACTTCGACTACTACGAGATCCACGAGGCCTTCGCCGCGCAGGTGCTGTGCACGCTGAAGGCCTGGGAGGACGCCGGCTTCTGCCGCGAGAAGCTGGGCCGCGACAAGCCGCTCGGCAAGATCGACCGCAAGAAGCTCAACGTCAACGGCGGCTCGCTGGCCGCCGCCCACCCGTTCGCGGCGACCGGCGGCCGCATCGTCGCCGGCCTCGCCAAGCAACTGCACGAAGACGGCACCGGCCGCGGCGTCATCAGCATCTGCGCCGCCGGCGGCCAGGGCGTCGTCGCCATCCTCGAGAGCGCCGGAGGCCAGCAAATGAGCGACCGTTACTCGCAACTCGTCAACGCGCCCGTCGTCTCGACGGTCGCCAAGCAGCTGGGGCTGCCGCAGCCGGTCAGCCTCGACCGCTACCGGGAGGGCGCTCCGGTCGTGGCCGGGCCCGTCCTCAGCGGCGCCGCCCCCGGCGGTCGTCTCGACCAGTACCTGCCGGGCTTCCTCGACCGGATCAAGGCCGAACGGGCCGGGACCGAGGGCAAGGCGAAGGCGCTCGTCTTCGACGCCACCGGGATCGCCGACTCGACCGAGCTGGTCGAGCTGCAGCGCTTCTTCTACCCGGCGGTCGGCCGCCTGCAGCGCAGTGGCCGCGTCGTCGTCATCGGCACCCCGCCGGCCGCGGCCGGCTCCGCCCGCGCCCACACCGCCCAGCGGGCGCTGGAGGGCTTCACCCGCTCGCTCGCCAAGGAGATCGGCGGCCGCGGCGCAACCGCGCAGCTGGTCTACGTAGAGAAGGGCGCCGAGGGCGAGCTCGACTCGACCCTGCGCTTCCTGCTCTCGCCGCGCTCGGCCTACGTCTCGGGCCAGGTCGTCCGCGTCGGCAAGGGCGTGACGGCAACGCCTCAGATCGACTGGGAGCGCCCGCTCGCCGGCAAGGTGGCCCTGGTCACCGGCGCCTCGCGCGGCATCGGCGCCGCGATCGCCGCCACCCTGGCCCGCGACGGCGCCAAGGTCGTCGGCCTCGACATCCCCCAGGCCGCCGACGACCTGCGCGCGGTCACCGGGGCGATCGACGGCGAGGCGCTCGGCCTCGACATCACCGCCGCGGACGCCCCGGAGCGGATCGCCTCGCACTTCGCCAAGGGCGGCGTCGACATCGTCGTCCACAACGCCGGCGTGACCAAGGACCGCACGCTGGCGAAGATGCCGGAAGAGCGCTGGGCGCAGCTGATGGAGATCAACCTCTCCTCCGAGGAGCGCATCAACGACGCCCTGCTCGACGGCAAGCGCCTCAACCCCAACGGCCGGATCGTCGGCGTCTCCTCGATGGCGGGGATCGCCGGTAACAACGGCCAGACCAACTACGCGACCTCCAAGGCCGGCGTGATCGGGATGGTCGAATCGATGGCGCCCGAGCTGGCCAAGCGCAAGGCGACGATCAACGCCGTCGCCCCCGGCTTCATCGAGACGAAGATGACCGCGGCGATGCCGATCGGCCCGCGCGAAGCCGGCCGCCGGCTCGCCAGCCTCAGCCAGGGCGGCCTGCCGGTCGACGTCGCCGAGACGATCGCCTGGTTCGCCAGCCCTGCCTCGACCGGCGTCAACGGCAACACCGTCCGCGTCTGCGGCCAGAGCCTGCTGGGGGCCTGAGGTGGCGACCCGCACCCTCGAGGGCTCCCCGAGCATCCTGCCGCTCTACGCGCGGGCGGCGGCGCCGATGATCCCCGGCGCCTCGCTGCTGCCGTTCGTCCCCGGCGGCGGTGGCGAGATCCCCGACCTCGACCTGCGGCTGGAGGGCGTCGTCGCCGACCCGGCCGACGTCGCCGCCTACGCCAAGGTCTGCGGCTTCGCCCTGCGCGACTCGCTCCCCGTCACCTACCCCCACGTGCTCGCCTTCCCGCTGCACATGGCGGTGATGGCCGACGGCGGCTTCCCCTTCGGCGCGGTCGGCCTGGTCCACGTCGAGAACCGGATCGAGCAGCGGCGCCGCGTCGGGATCGGCGAGGAGCTGACGATCCGCGTCCGTCCGACCAAGCTCGCCCCCCACCCCAAGGGCCAGACCTTCTCCCTGCTGACCGAGGTCATCGCCGGCGACGAGCTCGTCTGGCAGGGCACCAGCACCATGCTGCGCCGCGGCAAGCCCAGCACCTCACCCAGCTCCTCCGAACCGCATCAAGTTTCCCGCCCCCCAGCCAGGAAATTTGATGCAGTTCGGGAGGGGGAGCTGAAGGCCAGCGCCGAGTGGAGGCTCGGAGGCGACCTGGGGCGGCGCTACGCGGGCGTCTCCGGCGATCGCAATCCGATCCACATGCACTCGCTGACCGCGAAGCCGCTCGGCTTCCCGGGGGCGATCGCGCATGGAATGTGGACCAAGGCCCGCTGCCTGGCGGCGCTGGAGGGCCGCCTGCCCGATGCCTTCGCCGTCGACGTGCGTTTCCGCAAGCCGATCCTGCTGCCCGCCCGCGTCGAGTTCGCCAGCGTCACGGAGGGCGAGGAGATCGCCTTCGCCGTGCGCGACGCCAAGCGCCAGACCCCTCATCTCGACGGCCGCGTGACGCCGCTCAAGCCCAACTCCAAAGCCAAAACCAGGAGGAAGAAGTGACCACGACCATCGACAGCGAGAAGAGCGCCAGCGTCGCCGAGCGCGGCATGGGCTTCGGCCTGCGGCAGCTCAACCGCCTCGCCGGCTCCGATCTGCTGGACCGGATCCGGATCCGCAAGCAGGTCGAGCGCGCCCTCTTCCAGGGCACCAAGAACGGCTTCCAGACGGCGACCGCCGCCGGCCGCACCTTCAAGTCGGCGCAGCAGCTGGGCAAACCGGCGCGCCAGAAGAAGGGCAAGTCGAAGGGCCTCTTCGACCTCGGCCCCGACGACGAGCAGCAGATGTTCCAGGAGGGCGGCCGCGCCTTCGCCGCGGACAAGGTCCGCCCCGCCGCCCACGATGCCGACGCCGCCTGCGAGACCCCCAAGGAGCTGCTGGCGGAAGCCACCGAGCTCGGCGTCAACATGCTCGGCGTCCCCGAGGAGCTCGGCGGCGTCATGCACGAGCAGTCGGCCGTCACCAGCGTCCTGATCGGCGAGGCCCTCGCCCACGGCGACCTCGGCATCGCCTACGCCGCTCTCGCCCCCGGCGCCGTCGCCACCGCGATCGGCCTCTGGGGCAGCGCCGAGCAGGAGGCCACCTACCTGCCGGCCTTCACCGCCGAGGACGTCCCCGCGGCAGCGCTGGCGATCCTCGAGCCGCGGCCGCTGTTCGACCCGCTGAAGCTGGAGACGACGGCGAAGAAGAAAGGCGACGAGTGGGTCCTCAGCGGCGCCAAGTCGCTGCTGGCCCGGGCCAAGGAGTGCGAGCTGTTCGTGATCGCGGCCGAGGCCGAGGGCATCGGCCCGGCCTTCTTCGTGGTCGAGTCCGGCGCCAAAGGCCTCTCGGTCGAAGCCGAGCCGGCGATGGGCCTGCGCCCCGCCGCCACCGGCCGTCTGCTGATCGACAAAGTCAAGGTCCCGGCCAGCGCCCTGCTCGGCGAGGGCGAGTGCAAGCCGAAGGACTACACCGCGGCGATCAACCGCTCCCGCATCGCCTGGTGCGGCCTCGCGACCGGCACCGCCCAGGCCGTGCTCGACTACGTCATCCCCTACGTCAACGACCGTCAGGCCTTCGGCGAACCGATCTCCAACCGCCAGGGCGTCGCCTTCGCGGTCTCCGACATCGGCATCGAGAGCGATGCGATGCGGCTCGCCACCTACCGGGCGGCCTCCCGCGCCGACCGCGGCGAGAGCTTCGAGCGCGAGGCGGCGATCGCCCGCCGGCTCTGCGCCACGAAGGGGATGCAGATCGGCTCCCAGGGAGTGCAGCTGCTCGGCGGCCACGGCTTCGTCAAGGAGCACCCGGTCGAGCGCTGGTACCGGGACCTGCGAGCAGCGGGCGTGATGGAGGGCGCCCTGCTCGTCTAGGCAACCGCCCAATTTGCGAAGCGAAAGGCAACGATGATCAATCTCGAGATACCGAAGAAGTTCAAGCCACTGGTCAGCCAGGGCAACCAGGTCGCAAAGGAGGTCTTCCGGCCGATCTCCCGCAAGTACGACGAGGCCGAGCACGCCTACCCGAAAGAGCTCGACATGCTGGCGTCGCTGATCGACGGCATGAACGAGGGCTCCGACATGGGCGGCGCCGGCGCCGCCGGAGTGCGCCGCGAGAAGAGCGACGATGGCGAGAACCGCAACGGCTCCAACCTCTCAACCGTGCTCGGCATCATCGAGCTCTGCTGGGGCGACGTCGGCCTGCTGCTCTCGATGCCGCGCCAGGGTCTCGGCAACTCCGCCATCGCCTCGGTGGCGACCGCGGAGCAGCTGGAGCACTACGGCGGCAAGTGGGCAGCGATGGCGATCACCGAGCCGGAAGCCGGCTCGGACTCGGCCGCGATCCGGACCACGGCGGAGCTGGACGGCGACGAGTACGTCCTCAACGGCGAGAAGATCTTCGTCACCTCGGGCGACCGCGCCGATCTGATCGTGGTCTGGGCGACGCTCGACCGCGCCAAGGGGCGGGCGGCGATCAAGTCGTTCATCGTCGAGCGCGACAACCCCGGCCTGAAGCTGGACCGGCTCGAGCACAAGCTCGGGATCCGCGCCTCCGACACCGCCAACTTCACCCTGCAGGACTGCCGGGTGCCGAAAGAGGCGCTGCTCGGCGACCCGGAGGTGAAGGAGAAGGGCTTCGCCGGGGTGATGGAAACGTTCGACAACACGCGGCCGCTGGTCGCGGCGATGGCGGTCGGCGTCGCCCGGGCGGCGCTGGAGGAGACCCGCAAACAGCTGAAGGGCGCCGGGGTCACGGTCGACTACTCGACTCCCGCCCTCTCCCAGCACGCCGCCGCGGCGCGCTTCCTGGAGATGGAGGCCGACTACGAGGCGGCCTGGCTGCTGACCCTGCAGGCGGCCTGGATGGCCGACAACAGCAAGCCCAACTCGCTGCAGGCCTCGATGGCCAAGGCGAAGGCGGGGCGCGCCTGCGTCGACATCACCCTCGGCTGCGTCGAGCTCTGCGGCAGCGTCGGCTACGCCGAGCACGAGCTGCTCGAGAAGTGGGCGCGGGACGCGAAGATCCTCGACCTCTTCGAGGGGACGCAGCAGATTCAGCTGCTGATCGTGGCTCGGCAGCTGCTAGGCAAGAGCTCGAGCGAACTTAGGTAGGCGTAGGAGGGTCGGGGGTCTCTCCCGCGGAGACCGTCGCGCAGCTGGGTTGCTCGCGAGGGCTCAAGCGCGGTTCCTTGAGCCTCCGCGGGAGAGACCCCCGACCCTCCTCCCCAAGCCGGGCTCGCCGAACATAGGACCGGCGCCCCGGCCTATGAGGCAGACTCCCGATCCGTGAATCTGATCGAGGACTTGATGGAGCGGTCGCCGGCTTCGCGGCTGGGGGTTGTGGCGGTGGATGGGGAGGCGAATCGGCGGGATTGGTACTTCGGTGAATTGATTGCTTGTTCGGCGGGGTTGTCGGGGGCGTTCGCGGCGCGGGGGGTGAAGCGTGGGGACGTGGTGATGACGCTGGTTGGGAACCGGGTCGAGTGGGTGCTGACGCTGCTCGCCTGCTGGCGGATGGGGGCGGTGGCGCTGCCGTGCAACACGCAGCTGCGGCGGCATGACCTCGAGCACCGGGTGGCGGCGGCGAATCCCAAGCTCTGCGTCGGCGAGGAAGCCCTGTTGGCGGAGCTGCCGGACGGGGTGGCGACGATGACGATGGCGGAGGTCGCCGTGGTGCTCGACGAGGACCTGCCGCAGGAGGCGCCGGCGCCGGTCGAAGACATGGATCCGGAGGACCCGGCGCTGATCGTCTTCACCTCCGGCACCACCGGCGAGCCGCGCGGGGTCGTGCACGCCTACCGCTACCTGTTCGGCCAGCGGATCCAGGCCACGCACTGGTTCGGCTCGCGCCAGGGCGACCTCGCCTGGTGCACGACCGCGACCGGGTGGTCGAAGTCGGCCCGCAACGTCTTCCTCGCCCCCTGGCTGACCGGCGCCGCCGCGGTCATCCACGACGGCCGCTTCGACCCGGCCGAGCGGCTCGAGCTCGTCGCCGCGCTCGGCGTCAACGTCCTCTGTCAGGCCCCGACCGAGTACCGGATGATGGCCAAGCGCGCCAACCTGCACCCGCTCCCGAAGCTGCGGCGGATGGTCTCGGCCGGGGAGCCGCTGGACCCGGAGACGATCGCCGCCTTCCGCGCCGCGACCGGGCTCGAGCCGGCCGACGGCTACGGCCAGACCGAGACCGGCCAGGTCACCGCCAACCTCGCCGGCGAGGAGATCCGTGTGGGCTCGATGGGCAAACCGCTGCCCGGCCTCGAGACCCGGGTCGTCGGCGCCGAGAACGGCGGCCCGGGAGAACTGCGGCTGCGCGCCGCCTCCTCCCCCACCTTCTTCAGCCGCTACCTCGACGGCGAGCGCTTCGAGGGCGAGTGGTGGCCGACCGGCGACCTGGTCCGCGCCGATGCCGACGGCTACCTCTTCTTCGAGGGCCGCGACGACGACATCATCCTCTCCTCCGGCTACCGGATCGGGCCCTTCGAGGTCGAGTCGGCGCTGCAGTCCCACCCCGCCGTCGCCGAGGCCGCCGCGGTCGCCGCGCCCGACCCCGAGCGCGGCGCCGTCGTCCGCGCCATCGTCGTCCCCCACGACCGCGAGCCCAGCGAGGAGCTGGCACGGGAGCTGCAGGAGCACTGCAAGCGCGTCGCCGCCCCCTACAAGTTCCCACGCATCGTCGAGTTCGTCGCCGAGCTACCGAAGACGAGCAGCGGCAAGATCAAGCGGGCGCAGCTGCGCCAGGAGTAACCTGGTCCCGTGGCCACCACCGAGACAACCGGCGCGGCGACCGTCGCTCGCGCCTACTTCGAAGCGGTCGGCCGGCGCGACCTCGACGCGATGACCGAGTTCTACGTGCCCGGCGGCGTCGGAGAGATCTACGGCCTGGTCCGGCTCGAAGTGCCGACCAGCTACCGGGCCTGGTTCGGCAACCTCTTCCGCGCCTTCCCCGACTTCAAGATGGAGATCGTCGAGATCGTCGCCGAAGGCGAGAAAGCCGCGGTGCGCTGGCGCGCCAACGGCAGCTTCAGCGGCGACACGAGCTTCGAAGGGCTGGACCCGAACGGCGCCACCGTCAACGTGCAGGGCTGCGATGTCCTCACCGTCCGCGATGGCCGCATCCAGCACAACGACGCCTACATGAACGGCGCCGAAATGATGCGCCAGCTCGGCGCCCTGCCACCCGTTGGATCCGCCCCCGAAAAGGCGATGACGACGGTACTCAACCTGAAGACGCGCCTGACCGCCTGGGTCGCCGCCCGACGCGGCTGAACCCCGGCCCCCTGGCCACAGCCGGCAAAGCAGCCTAGGACAGCAGCCCCTCGGCCGAGTCGACCGGGCGGCCCAGGTGGTAGCCCTGGGCCATGTCGACGCCGTACTCGCGCAGCAGCCGCGTCGTCTCGTCGTCCTGGACGAACTCGGCGATCGTCGTCTTGCCGAGGCCGCGGGCGATCTCGACGATCGCCTTCACGGTCAGCTGGTCGGCATCGTTGCGCGGCATGTCGCGAATGAAGGAGCCGTCGATCTTGATCACGTCGAAGGGGATCGTCTTCAGGTGATGGAAGGGACTGAAGCCGGCGCCGTAGTCGTCGATCGCGACTTCGCAGCCGAACTCGGTGAGGCGGTCGGCGAAGCCGGCGGCCGTGGCGTAGTCCTCGACCTGGGCGGTCCTGGTGATCTCGAAGGTGCAGCGACCGGGGTCGGCGTCGCCTTCGTCGAGACGGCGCTCGATGAACTCGAGCACGGAGATGTCCGTCAGCGAGGCGCCGGAGAGGTTGACGTGGAGGGAGACCGGCTCGCCGGCGCGCTCGCGCTCGGCCAGCATCTCCAGCGCCCGCGCGACCACCCAGCGATCGAGCTCCTGCACCATCCCCGAGCGCTCGGCCGTCTCGATGAAGGAGGCGGCCGGCAGCAGCTCGCCGCTCTCACTGGTCATCCGCAGCAGCAGCTCGTAGCGCTCGATCCCGCCCGAGAGGAGGCTGCGGATCGGCTGGGTCGCGAGGCTGAGCCGGTTCTGGGTCAGCGCGTCGCGGATCCTCGCGGTCGTCGTCTGGCCGCGCTGGGCGCGAACCTGGCTCGCGTCCGGATCCTCGAAGAGGGCGACGCGGTCGCGGCCCTCCTCCTTGGCCCGGTACATCGCCTGGTCGGCGGCGGCGAGCACCGACTCGGCGCCGGCCTCGCGCTTGCCGCCGAACATGGTGACGCCGACGCTGATCGTCGATGCCTGCCGCTCGGGGGCGGGCAGCGGAGTCATCGGCGACCGCGGCGCGCAGGTCCTCGCCGAGCTGCATCGCGCCGGCGGCGTCGGACTGCGGCATCAGCACCGCGAACTCGTCGCCGGAGAGGCGGGCGACGATGTCGGTGGCCCGCACCCGCTCGCGCAGAACGCCCGAGATGCGGCGGATGAGCCCGTCGCCCACCTGGTGGCCGAGCCTGTCATTGACCTGCTTGAGGCCGTCGATATCGATGACCATCACCGCGCCCTGACCGCCGTAGCGGGCGGTGAAGGAGACGTACTGGTCGAGCTCGGCCCGGAAGCAGCGCCGGTTGAGCAGCCCGGTCAGCGAGTCGTGGTCGGCCAGGTAGCGCAGCTCGGCTTCGGTCTTCTCGGCCCTTTTCAGCGCCCCCTCGACGATCTCGCGATCGGCGGCGCTCAGCTTCTCCAGCACCGCCAGCACAGCCGGGTCGAGAGTCTGAGAGGTACGTACGTTCGCCACTCCTAGAAGGTATTGACTTCCACGCCCGCGGCATTGGAAACCCCGACATTTCCGCCAGGGGACTTGAATTTCGGCGACTCCACAGGCCTAATAATCGATGCCCGTGCCCACCCTGGATAGGCTGGAAAAAGGATGGCCAACCGACTCTCCGAGGAGACCAGCCCGTACCTCCTCCAGCACCGCGAGAACCCGGTCGACTGGTACCCCTGGGGCGCGGAGGCGTTGGAGCGGGCGCGGTCGAGGAGGACCGCCCGATCCTGCTCTCGGTCGGCTACTCGGCCTGCCACTGGTGCCACGTGATGGAGCGCGAGTCCTTCGAGGACGACGCGACCGCCGCCTACATGAACGAGCATTTCGTCTGCGTCAAGGTCGACCGCGAGGAGCGCCCCGACGTCGACGCGATCTACATGGAGGCGGTGCAGGCGATGACCGGGCACGGCGGCTGGCCGATGACCGTCTTCCTCGACCCCGAGGGCGTCCCCTTCTACGGCGGCACCTACTTCCCGCCCGGACGAGAGCCGCGGCATGCCGAGCTTCCGGATGGTGATGGAAGCGGTGGTCGACGCCTTCGAGCGCCAGCGCGAGGAGATCCGCGAGCGCGCCGCCGGCACCCGGGAGCGGCTGGGCGCGATCGGGGCGATCGAGCCGCGGTCCGAGCCGCCCGCGGCGGCGGGGCTGGAGGAGGCGGTGGCGAAGCTGCGGGCCGCGGCCGACCCGCAGCGCGGCGGCTTCGGCGGCGCCCCCAAGTTCCCGCCCGCCTCGGCCCTGGAGCTGCTGCTGGCGCAGAGGCGGCGCGGAGGATCTGGCCATCGCCGAGCGCACCCTCGACGCGATGGCGGCCGGCGGCATCCACGACCAGCTCGGCGGCGGCTTCGCCCGCTACACCGTCGACGCCGGCTGGCTCGTCCCCCACTTCGAGAAGATGCTCTACGACAACGCCCTGCTGGCCCGGGCCTATCTGCACGGCTGGCAGGCGCTCGGCCACGAGCGCTACCGCGGCGTCTGCGAAGGCACCCTGGACTGGATGCTGGCCGAGATGCGCGGCCCCGAGGGCGGCTTCTACTCCGCCCTCGACGCCGACTCCGAGGGCGAGGAGGGCCGCTTCTACGTCTGGACCCCGGCCCAGATCCGCGAGGTGCTGGTCGATCCCTCGACGGACGCGCCGAACTGCATCAAATTTCCGGCCCAGCAGGCGGAAAACTTGATGCGGTTCTGGGGGGTGAGCGAGGAGGGGAACTTCGAGGGGGCGAACATCCTGCATCTGGCCGCGGGAGTCGAGGCGCGCGGAGCCCGAGGGGCTCGTCGCGATGCGCGAGGCGCTCTACGAGACCCGGGCCGAGCGCGTCCGGCCGGGGCTCGACGACAAGCGCCTCGCCGCCTGGAACGCGCTGGCGATCGCCGCGCTGGCCGAGGCCGGCGCCGTACTCGGGCGCGAGGACTACCTCGACGCCGCCCGCGATTGCGCCGAGTTCGTGCTCGAGGAGATGCACGACGGCGACGGCCGCCTCCTGCGCACGTACAAGGACGGCGACGCCCGCCTCAACGCCTACCTCGAGGACCACGCCTTCCTGCTGGAGGCGCTGCTGACCCTCTATGAGTCGACCTTCGAGCCGCGCTGGTTCGAACGCGCCCGCGCCCTCGCCGACGAGACGATCGCCCGCTTCGGGGACGCCGAGCGCGGCGGCTTCTTCTCCACCTCCGCCGACCACGAGCAGCTGATCGCCCGCCGCAAGGAGATCGGCGACCACCCGATCCCCTCCGGCAACAGCGCCGCCGCCCTCGGTCTGCTGCGCCTCGCGGCCCTGACCGGCGAGCGCTCCTACGAGCAGCGGGCCGAAGACGTCTTCCGGCTCTTCGCCGACACCGCCACCCAGACACCCGGAGTCCTTCGCCCACCTCCTCCGCGCCCTCGACTTCCACCTCGCCCCGACCAAGGAGGTCGCCCTGATCGGCGACGACCTCGGGGAGCTGGCCGCGGTGGTGCGCGCGGCCTTCCGCCCCCACCTCGTCCTCGCGGGCGGCCCCGAGGGCAGCGAGGAGCCGCCGCTGTTGCGCCAGCGGCCCGCCGTCGACGGCCGCCCCAGCGCCTACGTCTGCGAGAGCTTCGCCTGCCAGGCGCCGGTCACCGCCCCGAAAGAACTGGCCGACGTTCTCTGATAGAGATGCCGCGATGCGCGGCTCCCTCTTCACCTTCCCAGCCGGCAAGCGAGCCAAGTGGGTCGTCTTCGCCCTCTGGTTCATCGGCGTCTTCATCGCCGCCGGGCCGGCCAACCTGCCCGGCAAGTTCGAAGACGCCGAAAGCAACGAGGCGACCTCCTACCTGCCGGGGAGCGCCGAATCGACCAAGGCCCTGAAGGCGACGGAGTCTCTGCAGAAGGGCGAAATAGCGCCGGCCGTGATCGTCTTCCGCCGCGAGTCCGGCCTCACCGCCGCCGACCAGCGCACGATCGTCGAAGACGTCGGGAAGATGACCTCCGAGCGCTTCCCGGGAGTCGTCCCCGACGGCGCCACAGCGGCCGCCGGCGGCAAGAAGCAGGACACCCAGGAGACCTCGGAAGGCGCCGCGAGTGCCCGCCGGCTGCGGCACTCCGACCAGCACGATCCCCGGCCAGCCGGCCGGCTACGCCCCCTTCGTCGGCCCGATCTGCTCCAAGGACGGCAAGGCGGCGATCGTCACCGCCTACATCAAGGGCAACGGCGAGGGCGAACGGATCCTCGACCCGGTCAAGTTCTGGCGCGGGGAGATCTCCGACCCCGGTGGCGGCCTGGAGGTGAAGATCACCGGCGGCGCCGGCTTCTCGGCCGACGCGATCGAAGTCTTCGAAGGGATCAACGGCACCCTGCTGCTGGCCGCGGTCAGCCTGGTGATCTTCCTGCTGATCGTCATCTACCGCTCGCCGATGTTCTTCTTCATCCCACTGGCGGCGGTGCTCTTCGCGGAGACCCTCTCGCGCTCGATCGGCTACGGCGTCTCCGAGCTGGGAGTGACGATCAACGGCCAGTCGAGCTCGATCATGTCGGTCCTTGTGCTCGGCGCCGGCACCGACTACGCGCTGCTGCTGGTCGCCCGCTACCGCGAGGAGCTCCACCGCACCGCCGACAAGTACGAGGCGATGCGCACCGCGCTGGAATCGGCCGGACCGGCGATCTTCGCCTCCGCCCTGACCGTGATCGCCGCCCTGCTCTGCCTGATGATCGCCAAGGTCAACGGCACCGCCGGCCTCGGCCCGATCGCCGCGATCGGCATCGCCTGCGCGGCGCTCTCGATGCTGACCCTGCTGCCGGCGCTGCTGACGATCTTCGGCCGCCGCGCTTTCTGGCCCTTCGTCCCGCACACGCCGGAGACGGCGCCGCAGCACGAGCGAGATCTCGGGCCGCGCGAGACCACGTAGATGGTCGAAAGCCGCGGCCGGCGGGCGCCTGCGCTCCGGCGTTCCTCGTCTGCCGGTGCTGATGTCGCCGCTGATCCTCCTCAACTGGGCCCTGCGTACGGCTCATTTTCACCTCTGTCGCTCCCGTGCGCGTCCCCGCCTTCTTCTTCGGCCTGGTCGACCGCAATTTCTTCACTCCTTTGAGACCCGTCGCTACCGGCTCGAGCACACCTCCGACGCCACCCACGGCCTCTGGGCCCGGCTCGGCGACCGGGTCGCGATCTCTCCCCGCCGGGTCATGTTCGGCTCGGTCGGCGTGCTGCTGATCTTCTGCGCCGGCTTCGCCTTCTTCTCGACCGACCTGACCAGCGAAGACAGCTACCGCACCGAAGTCGACTCGGTCGAAGGCCAGCACCTGCTGGACAAGAGCTTCCCCTCCGGGGCAACGGCGCTGACCGACGTCGTCATCTCCAACCCCACCGAGGTGATGGCGGTGAAGGACGCGGTCGAAGGGGTCGGCGGCGTCGAGGGGGTTCCGGCCCGGTCGTTTCCGGACCGCCGGGGACCCTGATCCAGGCGACGCTCGAACCCAACCCCTACTCGACCGAGGCCTTCGATCTGATCGAACCGATCCGCGAGGCCGCGCACGGCGCCGACCCGGGCGCGCTCGTCGGCGGGCCGACCGCGGTCGAATTCGACGTCCGCGACGCCGCCAGCTGGGACTCGAAGGTGATCCCGCCGATCATCCTCCTCGTCGTCTTCCTGATCCTGATCGGGCTGCTGCGGGCAGTGATGGCGCCGCTGGTCCTGATCGGCACCGTCATCCTCAGCTACCTGGCGGCACTCGGCGTCGGCTACTTCTTCTTCGACGTCGTCTTCGGCTTCCCCGGCTCCGACCCCTCGCTGCCGCTCTTCGCCTTCGTCTTCCTGGTCGCGCTGGGCGTCGACTACAACATCTTCCTTGTCGCCCGCGCCCGCGAGGAGACCGAGAAACACGGCTCCGAGCAGGGCATTCTGCGCGCCCTCGCGGTCACCGGCGGCGTCATCACCAGCGCCGGCATCGTCCTCGCCGGCACCTTCTCGGTGCTCGCCGTCCTCCCGCTCACCTTCCTCACCGAGCTCGGCTTCGTCGTCGCCTTCGGCGTCCTCCTCGACACCTTCCTGGTCCGCAGCATCCTGGTCCCCGCGATCGCCCTCACCCTCGGCGACCGCTTCTGGTGGCCGTCGGCCCTCTCGGGCTCGCTCGGCCCCGCCGGGCCAGCCCACCGACTCGACTCCTGACGCTTCCCAGCTGTCGTAGTCGCAGCGTCGTAGTCGGGTGCTCACGCACCTCGTCGAGGACGACGCGGCCGCCGACCTCGGCCCGGCCGGCGCCCAAGGGGCCGTGCGTGCAGCAGCGAGCCTGCGGCCCTGGTGGATCGTCAGACTCGCGGTCGAGCGCGGCCGCGAGCATGATCGCCGCCGAGGCCGGTGGCCTCGTCCTCGCCGACGCCGTCGGCCAGCGAAAAGCAGCGCGAGCGCACCACACCGGCCTCCGCCTCGGCCCAGGCCCAGAGGTAGATTTCGTCCTCGCGCCCACCGGGAGGGCCGTCAAGCGCCTCGACCTCGGCCGGGGAGCCGAGCTCGATCAGCTCCCAGGGCGGTGACCACTCGGCCCGGGCGGTGACGAAGGTCAGCTCGCCCCCGCCCTCGACCTCGCGCCGCACCGCCACCTCGCCGGCCGGCGGCCGCAGCGCATCGACGGCAGCGCCCTCCCGCGCCAGCAGCCAGGCGGTGCCGACCGTCGGGTGGCCGGCGAAGGGCAGCTCCAGCCCCGGGGTGAAGATGCGGATCTTCCCCTGCTCGCGATCGTCGACGAACACCGTCTCCGAGAAGCCGAGCTCGTGCGCCACCGCCTGCCGCCGCTCCACCGGCACCTGCTCCCCGTCGAGGAAGACGCCGAGCGGGTTGCCCCACTCGCCGTCCTCGTCGCAGAAGACCCGCAGGACGTGGAGCCGCGCCACCCGCCGGCCTCAGAGAATCGGCAGGAAGTTTTCGATCTCGAAGGGGGTGACCTGGACCCGGTAGTCGTCCCATTCCTGCCGCTTGATCTCGACGAAGCGGCGGAAGGTGTGCTCGCCCAGGGTCCGCAGCACCAGCTCCGAGTCGGCGGCGACCTCGATCGCCTCGCCCAGGGTCGCCGGCAGCTGCTCGATGCCCTGGTGGCTCAGCTCCTCCTGGGAGAGGTGGTAGAGGTTCTGCTCCATCGGCTCCGGCAGCTCGTAGCCCTTCTCGATCCCCTCCAGCCCCGCCTGCAGCATGCCGGCGAAGCAGAGGTAGGGGTTGGCGGCGGGGTCGGGGCAGCGCAGCTCGGCCCGGGTCGCGCCCTCCTGGCCGGGGTGGTAGAGCGGCACCCGGATCAGCGCCGAGCGGTTGCGCCGCGACCAGGCCAGGTAGACCGGCGCCTCGTAGCCCGGCACCAGGCGCTTGTAGGAGTTGACGTACTGGGCGAAGAGCGGCGAGATCTCGCGCGCGTGCTTGAGCTGCCCGGCGATGAACGACTTCGCCGTCGCCGAGAGGTAGTACGGATCGTCCTCGTCGTAGAAGGCGTTCCTGCCGTCCTTGGCCAGCGACTGGTGGACGTGCATCCCGGACCCGTTCTCGCCGAACAGCGGCTTCGGCATGAAGCTCGCGTGCCAGCCGTACTTCATCGCGTACTCCTTGACGACGATCCGGTAGGTCATGCAATCGTCGGCCATCTCGAAGCACGTTCTTGTAGCGCATGTCGACCTCGTGCTGGGAGGGGCCGACCTCGTGGTGGGTGTACTCGACGTGGATGCCCATCTTCTCCAGCGCCAGCACCGTGTCGCGGCGCACGTCGGAGCCGGCGTCGAGCGTGGTCAGGTCGAAGTAACCGCCCTCGTCGAGCACCTCGGGCACGCCGCCCTCCGGCTTGGCGGAGCGGAAGTAGTAGAACTCGAGCTCGGGGCCGATGTTGAAGGCGTCGAAGCCCATCTCCTCGGCCCGCTTCATCGCCCGTTGGAGGATCCAGCGCGGGTCGCCCTCGTAGGGGCCGCCGCCGGGGACGCGGATGTCGCAGAACATGCGGGCGACGGCGTTCTCGTCCTCGGGGCGCCAGGGGATCAGGGCGAAGGTGGAGGGATCGGGCATCGCGATCATGTCCGACTCCTCGATCGGGTTGAAGCCGGTGATCGAGGAGCCGTCGAACCCCATGCCGCCGTCGAAGGCGTCCTCGAGCTCGGCGGCGTTGATCGAGAAGCTCTTGAGCTGGCCGAGCACGTCGGTGAACCAGAGGCGGACGAAACGCACGTCGCTGCGCTTGACGATCTCGATGACGTCAGCGGCACTTCGGGGTTGCTCTGCCATTCCGGCCTCCTAGGCTTGTCCGCAAGAAGGGGGCAACGATAGGCGAATGAACCGAAGAGGTGCGGGACGACGTATAGCGGGTATGTGACATGAGCTTGAGGCGGGTTGCGATAGGTCATGAAAACCCGGTATAACTTACTCCTCGTAAGTAAGCGGCTCAAAGTAAAGTAAAGGCCACGTAAAGGCTCTGTAAAGCGAAAAATACGCCCTCAGCAGAGCCAGAGAAGAGAAGCCCGTGACGGTCAAAACCGATGTCTCCCGATTCCAGATCCACGATGAGCTGACCGCGCCCGATGAGAGCGCTCCGCTGATCAAGACCATCCAGGCGGCCGGCGGTGCGGTCACCAAGTTCGTCGGCGTGCTCGCCGGCTCTCCCGCTGTTCTCCGTGCCTACACGCGGATGCGCTCGGAGCTGCGCGGCGGCGTCCTGCCGCAGGCGACGCGCGAGCGGATCGCCCTGGCGGTGGCCGAGCACCGCGAGGACAACTACAGCATCGCCCAGCACGCGAAGTCGGCGCGCCGGGCGGGCCTGGGCCTCGACGAGGTCTCCCGCGCCCGCAGCTTCACCTCGGCCGACGCGAAGGAGGCGGGCCTGCTCGCCTTCCTCAAGGAGGCCCTCGACGCCGACGGCTCTCCCCCGCTCCACCTGCACGAGGAGGCGCGTGAGCTCGGCTGGACCGACGAGGAGATCCTCGAGGCGGTCGGGCACCTGGCGTTGAACGAGTTCCAGAGCCTGATCGCCAGCGCGGCGGCGCTGCCCAAAGATCAGGCAACGCCGCGGGTGCTGCCCTCAGCGGCTTAAGAAGCCTCGACGAGAGTCGCCGTGTAGAGAAGGCGGGCCGTCGAGTACTTGCAGCCGAACGTGGCGCGCTTGTTCAGCCTTCTCCAGGGGCTCGCCTTGGCGGATGTCGGTGGAGTTGGTGCAGGTGCCCGGCTCGCGGCTGGCACGCCAGACCTCTTTGGAGTTCAGTTCCTGCGAGAAGGCCGGGGCCCAGGTGGGGACGGTTATCGCGACGATGTCGCCCTTTTCGACCGACAGCGAAGAGCCGAACTTGACCGTCTGCCCGAGGTACGGGGTGAGGACCTTGACCGAGCCCTGGCTGCGCAGGTTGTAGCGGGGCGGGTTGGTGCCCGGAATGCGGCGCAGGATCGCCAGACGAGCCTCCGGCGGGGTGCCGAAGAAACCGTTGAAGAAGGAGCGCTGCTTGTTGGTCGGCTGCGCCAGGGTCAGGGTCCAGGCCTTGATCTTGCCGTCGTGGGGGACGATGAAGGGCGAGCGCGTCTGGCCGTTGCTGACCTGGAAGCCGGTGACGCTGCCGATCGCCTGGCAGGGCAGCCGGGGCAGGACGGGTCTGGCACGGTCGAGGTCTGGCCGAGAACCACCTGGGTGCTGGGCACCTTGGCGACGCTGGTGCCGACCGCGAGAGCGGCGACGATCGCGAGTGCGACCGCGACAAGAACTCCCTGGGAAAACCTCGACATTCAGCTGCTCCTCTCGTTGTCTGACACTGCCTGAACACGGCAGACTAGCCTTCGGAGCGGCCGAGAAAGCGCCTCTGCGCGCGGCGCGGCGCTCAGCGCTTGGCGCTGGCGCGGGCGTAGCTGACGGCGACGGCATAGCGGACCATGCCCACGCCTTCGAACTCCAGCGCTTCGCTGGTGGCCGCGGTCAGATCCCAGGCGCGGCCTTTGACGTAGGGACCGCGATCGATCACAGGGGCGATGACGGCCTGCCCGTGGTAGACGAACTTGACCATCGTGCCGCATGGCAGGTTGCGGTGGGCGACGCCGATCGTGGTCGCCCGCAGAGTCTGCCCGCAGGCGGTCTTGTTGCCGTAGAGGCCGGGTCCGTACCAGCTGGCGCCGGCCCTTTTGAAGGGGCTGAAGACGAGGTCCTGGCCGGCGGTCGTGCTGGCCACCGGGGAGGCGCCGCCGGTGCGAGGCCTGGGCGGGGCCGGCGCCGAGGACGAGGGCCGCGAGAATCGCCAGCGAGGCGGCCCAGGGCAGGCGCCGAGACCAGCGCCGCTCGGGGCGGGACGCAGATCGAAAATCGCTTTTCCGCGCAAGGCGGTTTCCACTTGGCTGCATGGCTCTTTCCAACGCTTACGGGGTTAGCTGTCGGGCTCGCGCTGAAAGAGCTGCGCTACGCGGCTGATGCCGGCGATTCGCCCCCACTAATTGGGTCCCCCGCTCCCCGCGGTATGTAGGCGGAGATTCAGCGGAAGTTGGCGGCAGGTTAGCAAAGGCTAAGACAGAAAAACGTGCATAGGTCGCTAAGGCGCTCTGGAATGGGAAAGGCCCCCTTTCGGGAGCCTCTCCTTTAGCGGGCCTGTAAGCCGGATCCTGTCTTGAGCGGCCATCTATCTATGCGGCCTACCTGGACCTCGCCGAGCCGGGTCGACGGTCCTGCTTGGCCTTGCACCGGGCGGGGTTTGCCTGGCCGCCGCGTCACCGCGACGCCGGTGCGCTCTTACCGCACCATTTCACCGTTGCCTGTACGCGACTCACGTGTGGCCGCGCCATCGGCTGTGTATTTCTGTGGCACTTTCCCGCGGGTTTCCCCGGGTGGGCGTTACCCACCGCCCTGCCCTGTGGTGTCCGGACTTTCCTCGAGGGGTTTTCTCTCCCCCCGCGGTCCGCTCGGCCCGCCCCTCGATGGTAGCTCAGCCCCCGCCCCCACCCTGGCTGTTCCTTTGCACCCCCACAGCGCGGCAAAGGAACAGCTGGGGGCGCAATCGGGCGGTATTGTCGGCCGGGATGCGGGCAGCGGTCGTCACCGGGGCGGGAGGAGGACTGGGGCGCGCGATCGCGATCGAGCTGGCGGCGCGCGGCTTCGCCGTCTGGGCGACCGACGTCAATGCCGAGGCGGCCACGCGCACGGCTGAGGAGATCCGCGGCGAAGTTGGCACGCCGGCCGATGGCATCGTCAGAGCCTCGTCCCTTGACGTTCGTGACGAGAAGGCCTGCCGTGAGCTCGCCTCGACCGTGGTCGCCGAGGCGGGCGCGCTCGACCTCTGGGTCAACAACGCCGGCATCCTCGCCACCGGCCTCGCCTGGGAGCAGGACGAGCCGACCCGCGGGGCGATGCTCGCGATCAACGCCGCCGGGACGATGAACGGCACCGTCGCGGCGCTGGCGCCGATGGTGGCCGCCGGCCGCGGCCAGGTCATCAACGTGATCTCGCTCGCCGGCATCGTCGCCGCCCCCGGCGAGGTGGCGTACTCGGCCAGCAAGCACGCGGCGATGGCCTTCACCCTCGGCACCCTGTTCGACCTGCGCCGTGCCGGTCACAGGGGAATCGAGCTCTCGGCCGTCTGCCCCGACGGGATCTGGACGCCGATGCTCGAGGACAAGCTTGAGGACCCCGACGCCGCCGGCTCCTTCTCCGGCCACCTGCTGACTCCCGAGCAGGTCGCGAGAGAGGTCGGCAAGCTGACCGAGCGCCCACGCCCCGTCCTCATCCTCCCCCGCTGGCGCGGCCCGCTGCTGCGTACTCTTCGACCTCTTCCCCCGCCTCGGCCTGCGGCTGCTGCCGGTGGTGATGTGGGACGCGCGGCGCCGGCAGCGCCGCTACAAGAAGCTGATCGAGTCCGGTCGCTGGCCCAAGTAGGAGCGGTGCGCAGCGCCTTGCTCAGACGCTGCGGAAAACTCCGATAACCCGGCCAATCACAACCGCCTCGGTGGTGATGATCGGCTCCAGCTCCTCGTTCTCCGGCTGCAGCCGCACGTGGTCCTTCTCGAGGAAGTAGCGCTTCACGGTCGCGTCCTCACCGATCAGGGCGACGACGATTTCGCCGTCGCGAGCGACGTCGCCGGGCCGCACGATCACGTAGTCCTCATCGAGGATGCCGGCGTTCTTCATGCTTTCGCCGCGGATCTGCAGGATGTAGTCCCCGTCCTCGCCGCCGATTACGTCGGGGACCTCGATGTAGTCCTCGATGTTCTCTTCGGCCAGGATCGGCGCGCCGGCGGCAACCTGCCCCACCAGCGGCAGCCCGCTGTCGGGCCGGATCGTCCGCTTCGCCTTCTCGTAGAGCAGCTCGATCGCCCGCGGTTTCGAGGGGTCGCGTTTGAGCAGCCCGATCTTCTCCAGGTTCGCCAAGTGCGCGTGCACGGTCGAGGACGAGTGCAGGCCCACGGCTTTGCCGATCTCCCGCACGGTCGGCGGATACCCCGTCTTCGCCGCGTACTTGCGGATGAAGTCGAAGATCTCCTTCTGCCTCTTGGTCAGGTCAAGATCAACCATCATCAGTCCCTAGTTTCTCCCATTCGCCGGCAACAAGCACGTTCGAACACTTGTTCGCAGGCTACCGCCCAGCCCGGACACTCGCAAGCCAACGGCGCCCCCGCGCCCCAAACATCTAGAATCGACCGCCCTCGAGCGGCTGTGGCGGAACTGGTAGACGCGCAAGGTTGAGGGCCTTGTGGGTGGAAACACCCGTGATGGTTCGACTCCATTCAGCCGCATCGGAAAGCCCCCGCGTGCGGGGGCTTTTCGTTTCCGAGGCCCGTGCGTCAGGCAGATACGACCAGCTCGCGCTTCGGCGTCCGCCGAGACTTCGAGCTGGGCGCCTCGTCCTGAAAGCCGTAAACAAGATGGGTGTCGAGCGCCTTGGCGAGTTTGCGCATCGTCGCGAAGCTGAATCGGTGCTGTCCGCTCTCAAGGCGAGAGACAACGGAATGGCTCGTTCCCATCCTCTTGGCAAGCTCCTCCTGGGTGAGGTCGAGCTGCATCCGCTTCTGGATCGCCAGCCGCGCGAAGTCCTCGTAGGGCTTCGGCTCGTCGAAGGGCGGCTTTGTAAGCGGCGCTCTTGCGAGCCCGCTTCTCCATGCCTTCGGCATGTGAGCTTCCAATCGGTGAGTCGTTCATATGAGCCATCTTCGTCCAACTTCCAATTGACTGCGTCCGGTAGTAATGTAGCAAAACTGCTAAGTCCGGCCAGCGGAATCAGGGGGCATCGCCACCAGCCGCACGAGGCGGCTTGCGAGGCCGGGCCTCGGGATTTTGTGTCGGAGAGGACGCTATGTGCCGACCGGGGATGACATTGCCGCGGGGCATCGAGGCCGTCGTGCAGACCTGCAGCAGCGCATTGCGCGGGTCGGGAGCGCCTGCGCGCGAGCGCGCGGTGCAGGAGGGGGACCGGAGCCGCGGGGGGATCGGACGTCGGCCCGTGCAGCTGCAGATCGCCGGGTAGCGGGCGCGATTGTGCGATGCCGCTGGGCGATCTGATTGCCGAAGATCAACCCCGACCAACTTGGCGCCGCCGGAGGTCGGCTTGTGCAGTCGGCGAGACGGTGACCGAGAGCCTGGCGCGGCGCGATGCCGCGCAGGCGGCGGGCGCGCGGGCAGCGGGCCACGGTACAGGTTGGCACCGCGCAAGATCGCCCCGCGAAAGCTCGGCAGCCGGTCAGGTCCGGCGCTAAGAGGTTGAGCCGCTCGAGGTCCGCATCGGGCGCCAGCGTCTCGGCCAGGGCGCCGAGGGTCAGGTCCGCCCCGGAGAGGTCGGCGCGGTCCAGGCGCGCGAGCTGCGACGAGGGCCGGGGCGCTGAGCCCGCGCAGGTCGGCGCCCTGCAGACTCGGCGAAGGAGACGGTGGCACCGCCCATGGCCGCCCGAGGCGCCCGCAGGCCGCGCAGGTCGGAGTCAGGGAAAAGCGCCTGAGGAGTTGGCGCCGCGACTCGGCCCGGGGCGGCTGGCGGCGACTGCACCGTGCAGCCCCGCACACGGGCCCCGTTCAACCGGCCCTCGCCGAAGGCATGACGGGCACCAACTGGTCGCTCGGCTTCCGGATGAAGGGTGGCGCCGGCGCCCGGGGCCAGTCATAGGCCGGGGAAGCAGGGACTGGAGTGCCGCCCAGAGCGCGCGCGCCGAAGTCCGTGGCGAGGGCCATGCCGCCTCATCGGCAGAGCTCGCCTGACTGAGCGCTGCATCTCGGGCAGCCCCTACGGTGCCAGCAGGGTCCGCGTCCAGCCGTCGCCCGCCCGCACGAACAGGCGACGCTCGTGGATGCGGTCGTCGGCTTCGCTCCAGAGCTCGATCGTCTCCGGGCGTACCCGCAGGGCGCCCCAGTCCTCGGGGCAGACCGGCGCCGTCTCCTGGACCTCGGCCAGGTGGGCCAGGCGATCGCGGAGCTGGTCGAGGTCGTCGATCTCCTCGCCCTGGCGGGAGACGACGGTCTGCAGTTGGTGGAAGGGGTCGCGCTGGGCGAACAGCTCCTCGGCGAGGGCGCGCTCGGCAAGGGTCGCCTCGCCGGTGACATGGACCTGGCGGCCCAGCGCCGGCCAGTGGAAGAGCAAGGCGACCTGGGGATTGGCCTCGATCTCCTGCGCCTTGCGGGTCCAGAGGGCCGAGGTGAAGAGCAGGGCGTCGTCCTCGATTCGCTTCAGGGTCACCGTGCGGGCCGAGGGGCGGCCACCCTCCCCCACGGTGACGAACGCGACCGAGGCCGGCTGCGGAATCCCCTCCGCGCGCGCCTCCTCAATCCAGCGCTCGAGCTCGCGGATGGGGTCCTCGCCGGGCATGCCGTCGAGAATAGTTCTGGGCAAAGCGGAATGCGGAGTACGCTCCTACCGAGCGTGCCGAGTGGGATCGGCCCCAACCGAGGAGGAGGTCCGATGTACGACTACGTGATCGTCGGAGCGGGCTCTGCCGGGTGCGTGCTCGCCGCGCGCCTCTCAGAGGACCCGGACACCAGCGTGCTGTTGCTCGAGGCAGGGCCGCCGGACGTGAACGAGAACATCCACGTCCCGCTCGGCTACCTGCAGCTGGCCCGGACCGAGGTCGACTGGGACTACGACAGCGCCCCGGAACCGGGCTGTGGCGGCCGCCGCCTTCCCCTCCCCCGCGGCAAGGTCCTCGGCGGCTGCTCCTCCACCAACGCCATGGTCTACATCCGCGGCAACCACGCCGACTACGACGAATGGGGTGTCGACGGCTGGGGCTGGAAGGACCTCTTCCCCTACTTCCTCAAGGCCGAGGACAACGAGCGCGGCGCTTCCGAGTGGCATGGCGTCGGGGGGCCGCTGGCCGTCTCCGACCAGCGCTCCGGCAACAAGATCACGCCCGCCTTCGTCGAGGCCGGGGTCGAAGCGGGCCTACCCCGCAACGAGGACTTCAACGGCGCCGAGCAGGACGGGGTCGGGATGTACCAGGTGACCCAGCGCGGCGGCATGCGCGCCAGCGC
The DNA here is from genome assembly GCA_963727985.1 of uncultured Solirubrobacterales bacterium. Lineage (GTDB taxonomy): Bacteria > Actinomycetota > Thermoleophilia > Solirubrobacterales > 70-9 > VAYN01. The sequence goes on from CAVSIL010000009.1 coordinate 73,864, forward strand.
CTCGGTCTCCTACCTGCACCCGGCGATGGAGCGTCCGAACCTGACCGTGATGCCCTACATGCACGTGAACCGCGTGCTCTTCGAGGGGACGCGCGCGGTCGGGGTCGAGGCGAGCCAGCTCGGCCAGGCCCAGGAGCTGCGGGCCGAGCGCGAGGTGATCCTCTGCGGCGGCGCCTACAACTCGCCGCAGCTGCTGATGCTGTCCGGCGTCGGGCCGGCCGAACATCTGGCGATGCGGGAGGTCGAGCTGCTGCTCGACCAGCCGGCGGTCGGGGAGAACCTCAGCGACCACGCGGCTCACTACGAAGTCTGGACCACACCCGAGCCGGAGAGCCTGCTGGCGGCGCTCGAGCCCGCGGCGCTGGAGGAGTTCGCCGCCTCCCAGACCGGCCCCTTCGCCTCCAACCTGGCCGAGGCCGGCCTCTTCGCCAGGGTGGACGCCGGCGCCGAGGCGCCCGACACCCAGTTCCACGTCGCTCCGATCCACATCGTCGAAGAGGGCATGGGCGACCCCCAGGCGCACGGGGTCTGGGTCTCCCCCTGCCTGCTGACGCCGCGCGCCCGCGGCTCGGTCCGGCTCGCCTCCAAAGACCCGACCGCGAAGCCGATCGTCCGCAACGGCTTCTACGCCGAGGAGGAGGACATGGCGCGGGCGATCGCGGCGGCACGGCTGGCCCAGGAGATCTGCGCCCAGCCGGCAATGCGCCGCTACTGCGCCGAGCCGTTCACGGTCCCGGCCGGCGAGTCCGACGACGACCTGCGCGCCCACGTCGCCGCCACCACGTACCCGGTCTACCACCCGGTCGGCACCTGCGCGATCGGCTCGGTGGTCGACGCCGACCTGCGGGTCGAGGGCCTGGAGGCGCTCCGCGTCGTCGACGCCTCGGTGATGCCGGTCGTCCCCCGCGGCAACACCAATGCCCCGACGATCGCGATCGCCGAGCGGGCGGCGGACCTGATCAAGGGCGCGGTACCGCTACAGGCCGCCGAGGTCAGCGCCGGCTAAGAGCCGAGGGCCTTGTCGATGAACGGGCCCAGCAGGTCCGCCACCGAGGACGCCGTCGTCTCCGGCGACTCGCTGGGGCCGGTGATGTAGCTGATCGCCAGCCGCACCAGGGCTTCGGAGAGGAGGTCGACGTCGGCTTTCGCGGCCTGCGGCCAGCCCTGCTCGATCACGGCGCCGAGGCGCGCGGTCGCCCACTGGACCACCGGCAGGCCCTGGGTGGTGACGAAGGGGAGCATGCCGCCGGTACCGTCGTCGCTGAGCAGGGTGCGGATCAGCGGATCCTCGCCGGCGGTCCGCAGGAACAGCTCGAGGGCGGCACCGACGGCGGCGCGGGGATCGTCGACATGCTGGAGGACCGCCACCTCGACATCGTCGAGAAAGCGCTCGCCCTCGTGGATGACGAAGGCGAGGCCGAACTCGTTGCGGTTGCCGAACTCCTTGTAGAGGGTCTGGCGGCTGACGCCGGCGCTGGCGGCGATGTCGGACATCGTGATCTCCGACCAGGCCTGCTGCTCGAGCCGGTCGCGGGCGGCGCCGAACAGGGTCTGGCGCAGCAGCTCCCTGGCCGCCTCGGGGTATGGGGTTCGCGTGCTCGCCACGGTCGCGCCCATCGTCGCAGTGGGAGCGGTCACGCGGCCTCGTCGTCGGGCACGAAGTCGACCTTGTCGCGGACGCCGCAGTCGGGGCAGGCGTAGTCGTCGGGCACCGCGCTCCATGGCGTACCAGGCGGGAAGCCCTCGCGCGGGTGCCCCGCCTCCTCGTCGTAGACGTAGCCGCAGCCGGGACAGCGCCAGCGACTCATGCGGCGGCCGCCCCGGTGCCGGCGCCGTAGCGGGCGAGGATCTTCGCCCGCTTGCGCGGCTGGATGTTGGCGCGGGTGACATCGCCCTCGAAGTGGTCGAGCAGGCGCGGGTCCATCACCCGTCGCCACAGCGGCGGGAACCAGGCGAGCACGATCATCCCGGCGTAGCCGGTGGGCAGCTGCGGCGCTTCTTCGACGTGGCGCAGCGCCTGGTAGCGGCGGGTCGGGTTGGCGTGGTGGTCGCTGTGGCGCTGCAGGTGGTAGAGCAGCACGTTGGAGGCGACGTTGTTGCTGTTCCAGCTGTGCTCGGGCAGGCAGCGCTCGTAGCGGCCGTCCTCGCGCTTGTTGCGGCGCAGGCCGTAGTGCTCGAGGTAGTTGACGACCTCCAGCAGCGAGAAGCCGAGCACCGCCTGCAGCAGCAGGTACGGCAGCACGACGGGGCCGAAGACGATCGCCAGCGCGGCGAACAGCACCACCGTCATCGCCCAGGCGCTGAGCAGGTCGTTGCGCCAGCTCCAGTGCGACTGGCCGACGCGGTCGAGGCGCGCCGTCTCGATCCCCCAGGCGGAGGTGAGGCTGCCGGAAACGGTCCGCGGCAGGAAGGCCCAGAAGCTCTCCCCCAGCCGCGAGCTGGCGGGGTCCTCGGGGGTGGCGACGCGGACGTGATGGCCGCGGTTGTGCTCGATGAAGAAGTGGCCGTAGCCGGTCTGGGCGAGGGCGATGCGGCTGAGCCAGCGCTCCGAGTTGGCGCGCTTGTGGCCGAGCTCGTGGGCGGTGTTGATGGCGATCCCGCCGACGACGCCGACGGTAAAGGCGAGCCCGAGGCTGTCGAGCGTCGAGAGGTCGCCGCTGGACCAGAGGTAGCAGGCGAAGATGAGGCCGGCGTACTGGATCGGGATGAAGACGTAGGTGCACCAGCGGTAGTAGCGGTCCTGCTCGAGCCACTTGAGGATGCTGTCGGGCGGGTTGGTGGCGTCCACCCCGACGGCGATGTCGAGGATCGGGAAGGCGACGAAGATGAGAACGGGGCCGAGCAGCCAGAAGGCGCCGAGGCCGGTCAGCTCGACCGAGCCCCAGGCGAGGAACGGCGCCAGCGGCACGACGATCCCCAGCAGCCAGGCGTAGCGCTTGGGGTCGGTCCAGGTCGCGGGGTTGACCTCGACCTCGTCGTGATGGTGGTGATGATGCGCGTCGGCGGTGGTGGCCTCCATGGGCCTCCTCCTTGTCAGAGTTTCAAAGAACGTCTGCAACCTAGACAAAGAACCATGGTTTGTCAACCGACCGTACAAACCAGCACAAAATGCCCGGATTCGACCGGGCGAGAGCAACGGCGAGGGGGCGCGGGCGCTAGATCTTCAGCAACACGAAGGTGTTCAGCACCCAGATCAGGGCGACGGCAATCGTGGCGCGGGTGAGGTTGCGCTCGACCATCGAGCCACCGCCGAGCGAGCTGCCGCCGCCGCCGACGCCGAAGGCGCCGGAGAGGCCCGCGTCTTTCCCCGAGTGCAGCAGGATCAGGAAGATCAGGACGACGGAGAGAAAGACCTGGAGGACGCTGAGAAGCGTGTACATGGCCGGGAAGTCTAGACCCTGTCGAGGATCTGGAGCGCCTCCTTGCGCAGTTCGGCGTCGAGGAGGGCGAAGTCCTCGTCGGAGAGCTTGCCGGAGGCGTGGTCGAGCTCGGCGTCGCGGATCTCGCGGTACTTGGCTTCCTTCAGCGCGTCGGCCTCGGTGCGGACGGGGGCGCCGCGGCGGCGGCCGCGGGCCGGCCAGAGGGCGATCAGGGCGCCGAACAGGGCGATCAGGCCGCCGATCCACATCCAGGTGACCAGCGGGTTGACGATCACCTTGAAGATCGTCGCCGAGTCGTCGCCGAGGTAGCTGCCGGCGATCCGGTTGGCCGCCAGCGACTGCAGCTTGGCGATCTGGGCCAGCGCCACCGGCCGCAGGCTCGGGTTGGCGGCGGCGGCGCGCATCATCGCCGACACCGCTTTGCACTGCGGCGGCGTGCCGGGGGCGCCGCTGACGCAGGCGCGGAACCCTTTGTCGGCCGCCCGCACCCGCCGCTGGATGGCGCTGATGTCCGGCTGCGGCGCCGCCCAGAGGTCTTCGCCGATCCCCGCCTTCAGCCCCACCTCGCTGGTCGCCTCGCCCTCGAAGTAGCTGCCGATCGTCCCGACTTCCTGCCCGGTCGGACGGAAGTAACGGCGGCTCGGGTGCAGGGTCGCCACCACCTTGCCGCCTTCCGCGACCCGCAGCACGCTGCCGAACTGCAGGTACTCGCTGTTGACGGCGACGGTCGGCTTCACGTAGGTGATCTCGCGGCCGTCGACGACGCTGCTCTCCCCCGGCTTCAGGGTGATGTCGCGGTTGGTCTGGAAGCTGGAGGAGGCGGCGATCCCGATCAGCAGCACGGCAATGCCGATGTGGACGATGTAGCCGCCGTAGCGGCGGCGGTTGCGGGAGACGACGCCGACCAGCGCCGCCGGCATCGAGCCACCGGCCAGCTTGCGCCGGGCCGAGGCCCCGTTCCAGAACTCCTGCCCGAGGCCGGCGATCGCGAAGGCGGCGAAGACGAAGAGGGCGAAGGCCCAGGGCTTGTGCGCGGCGTCCGTGAACAGCGCCAGCGCGACCGCGGCGACCGCGGCGACGATCAGCGGCAGCCGGAAGACGCGCCTGGCCGAGGCCCAGGTGACCCGGCGCCAGGCCAGCAGCGGCCCGATCCCGGTGAAGAGGACGAGCAGGATCGCCAGCGGCGTCGTGTAGCGGTCGAACCAGGGCGCCGCCAGCGAGGCCTTGTCGCCGGTGAAGAGCTCGGAGATCAGCGGGAAGAAGGTGCCCCAGAAGACGACCGCGGTCAGCGCCACCAGCAGCAGGTTGTTGACGAGGAAGACCGACTCGCGCGAGACCAGGGAGTCGATCCGCTTCTCCGAGCGGAGGTCGTCGAGGCGGGAGACGATCAGCGCCGTCGAGCCGATCAGGACCACCCCGATCAGGCCGAGGATGTAGGGGCCGACGGTGTTGTCGCCGAAGGCGTGGATCGACTGCAGCACCCCGGAGCGGACCAGGAAGGTGCCGAGCAGGGCCAGCGAGAAGGCGGCGACGACCAGGCAGGCGTTCCAGACTTTCAGCATCCCCCGCTTCTCCTGGACCATGATCGAGTGCAGGAAGGCGGTGATCACCAGCCACGGCATCAGCGCCGCGTTCTCGACCGGGTCCCAGGCCCAGTAGCCGCCCCAGCCGAGCTCGGTGTAGGACCAGCGGGCGCCGAGCAGGAGGCCGAAGCCGAGCAGGGCCCAGGCGATCAGGGCGAAGCGGCGGGTGGAGCGGATCCATTCGGCGTCGAGGCGGCGGGTGATGAGGGCGCCGACGGCGAAGGCGAAGGGCACGGTCAGCGAGACGTAGCCCGAGTAGAGCATCGGCGGGTGGATCATCATGCTCGGGTGCTGCAGCAGCGGGTTGAGGCCGATGCCGTCGGTCGGCGTCGGACCGGGGCTGGCGGCGAAGGGGTTGACGTCGGGCGCGAACAGCATCAGGCCGGTGAAGAAGGCGGCGACGCCCATCATCACCGCGGTCGCCCAGGGGACGATCTCCTTCAGCTTGGCCCGGGTCGCGTAGAGGGCGGCGCTGGAGACGATCGAGAGCACCCAGGCCCAGAGCAGCAGCGAGCCCTCCTGGCTCGACCACATCGCCGCCAGCTTGTAGAAGGCGGGCGTCTCGATCGAGGAGTGCTGGGCGACGATGTTGAAGGAGAAGTCGTTGCCGGCGAAGGCGATCTCGACGATCGCGACGCAGGCGGTGACGAGGCCGCAGAAGGCGTAGACGACATGGCGCGAGAGGTCGACGCGGCGACGGTTGCCGTTGCGCCCTGTGAGGGCGAGGGCGGCGGCGGCGATGGCGGTGACGAAGGCCAGCGCCAGCAGCACGCTGCCGAGGCTAGACATTGCTCTTGGTCGTGAACTTCGAGGGGCACTTCGTGATCAGGGTTTCCGGCTCGCCGACGAAGGTGCCGCCCTGGATGGCGCCGGTGAGGACGATCTCGCGGCCGCCGCGGAAGGGGTCCGGCACGGTGCCGGTGTAGGTGACCGGCAGGGCCGGGCTCTTGCCGTCGCGGTCGACGACGCGGAAGGCGATGCCGGCACCCTCGTGGTGGACCGAGCCCTTGACGACCCTGCCGGTCATCTCGTAGCTGGTGCCGGGGGCGGCGGTGAGCAACTGCGAGGGCTCCTTCGCCTCGGTCGAGGCCGAGAACGAGGTGTAGATCAGGGCCACCGAGAGCAGCACGGCGACGCTGAGCGCGACCACGAGGCGGATCTTGCGCTTGCGCTGGGGGTCCACGACGTCGGGATTATCGCAATCTGGTCGCGGCGGCGGGTGCCCCGGGGGTCGGCGGACGCGCTTCGCGCTGAGTGTCCGGCGACCCCCGGGGCACCCGCCGCCCGTCGAGAGCTGGGAGAATCACGGGGTGAGCGATCAAGGCGCAAGCGACCCGGTTCTGCTGATCACCGGCGCCAGTAGCGGCATCGGGGCCGCGACCGCGCGAGCGGCGGCCGGGAAGTACCGGTTGGTGCTGGCGGCGCGGCGGCTGGAGGAGCTGGAGGCGCTGGCTGCGGAGCTCGGCGGCGAGGAGCGGGCGCTGGCCGTGCGCTGCGACGTCACCGAGTGGGACCAGGTCGAGGCGATGGCCGCGGCGGCCTTGGAGCGCTTCGGCCGCATCGACGCCGTCTTCGCCAACGCCGGCTTCGGGGCGACCCGCGGCTTCCTCGAGGAGTCGCCCGAGCACTGGCGCTCGATGGTCCTGACCAACGTCTACGGGGCGGCGCTGACGATCCGCGCCACCCTCCCCCACCTGCTCGAGCGCGGCGACGGCCACTTCCTCATCACCAGCTCGATCGCGGGACGGCGGGCGCTGCCGGGCTCGCTCTACTCGGCGACCAAGTTCGCCGCGACCGCGATCGGCGAGTCGCTGCGAGCGGAGCTGCGGCAGATGCACGAGAACACCGCGATCAAGGTGACCCTGATCGAGCCCGGGATGACCGACACCGACTTCTTCGACAACCGGCCCGGCGAGTGGGCGCTGCGCGACACCGACATCGCCAAAGCCGTGATGTACGCGCTCGAGCAGGGGCCGGACGTCGACGTCAACGAGATCCTGATCAGGCCGACGAGCCAGCCGATCTGAACTGCATCAGATTTCCGGCCCGACAGCCAGGAAATTTGATGCAGTTCGCTAGGGGAGCAGGAGGCGGATCAGCCGCCAGTAGCCGCGGAGGATGAGGCGTGCGGGCAGTGAACGGGCGGCGGGAGAGATGAAGGGGGAGTCGAGGTCGGCCGTCAGCCAGGAGGCGAACTCGGCGGCGCTGACCGTGCGGGTGGCCTGGACCTGGCGGCGCTCGCGCAGCAGGCGTGGCAGCCAGCGCAGGAATTCCCAGTTGGCAGCGAGCTTCTGGCGTCCCCAGCCGCCGGAGGCGGAGACGGCGAGCAGCGCCAGCTCGGTCGCCAGCAGGGCCGGCGCCAGCAGGATCAGCAGCGAGGTCGGGTAGGCGCGGACGAGGAAGGCGAGGCGGTTGCGCTCGAGCCAGCGCCACTTGTGCTCGCGGGCGCCGAACTCGTAGTCGTGGTCGACCACGGCCGCGGGCTCGATCCCGAGCGTGCCCCCGCGCAGCCGCAGCCGCAGCGAGAGGTCGACGTCCTCGTGGTAGAGGAAGAACTCGCCGGGGAAACCGCCGACCTCGTTCCAGGTCCGCAGCGGGATCGCCAGGCAGGCGCCGGAGAGGACCGTGACCTCGCCGGCCGGCGGCGCCGCCGCGATCGGCTCGCCGTGCCCCCCGGCCCAGACGATGCCGGTGAAGTGGATCGGGTTGCCGGCGGAGTTGATCCGGGTCCCGCCGGCGTCGGCGACCAGGGCCTGCCAGGCGGCCCAGCCGCGACCCTGCAACCAGGGCCGCCGAATCGCCGCGCCGAAGCCGGGCAGCGGCGCCGCATCGGGGTTGAGGATGACCAGCAACTCGCCGCCGGCCACCGCGGCGCCGGCGTTGCAGCCGGCCGCGAAGCCGAGGTTGGCGCCGGTCTCGACGACCTTCGCCGACGGCGCCAGTTCCCGCACCGCCGCGGCCGTGCCGTCGCCGGAGTCGTTGTCGACGACGATCAGCTCGTCGCCCTCCCCCAGCTCCGGCAGCAGTGCCGGCAGGGTCCTGGCCAGCTCGTCGCGGCTGTTCCAGGCGACGATGAGGACGGAGAGCGTCGGAGGCACCGACGCGGAGGCTATTGAGCCATCCGCGCCGGTGCCGGCGACGTTGCTAAAGCGCTACTTCTTCTTGTTCGACTTCTTGCACGAGCTGATGTTCAGCCTGTACTTGTTGTTCTTGACCTTCTTGCTGTTCTGGCCCTTGAGGTTCAAGACGGCCCTCTGCTGTTCCTTGCAGAGATTGCTCGAGTTGACCAGCAGGCTCTTCTTGCCCTTTTCCATGGTCAGGATGAACTTGCTCACGGCCACATCGGGCACCGTCGGGAAGACGGTCTTGAGACCGCCTCGCTTGGAGCTGATGACGCCGCGCAACTGGACGTTGATCTGTCCGCGGAGGTCGGCTACCAGGTTCGGCAACTTGTCGTTGGACGAGACCAGGTAGACCGGACCCTTGAGGAGGTCGTCCAGCAACGGCGACTTCGCCTTTGCGTGCCCGTAGATCGCTGCCTTCGGGCAGCTCTGCGCCGCCAGCTGGACCCTCGTGCACACCGTCTTGATGTGACTCTGATCGAGGAACAGCGAGTGCGGCAACGTCAACGCCGCACGGCCGAGGTTCGCATCGCCTTTGCGTGTTTCCAGGATCGCCCGGATGCGCGGGTTCTTGGCCCGCTTGGGCGAACCGTAGAGCCGGGTGAACAGCTTCGGCTTGAACTTGAGGCTGTTGCAGCCGGTAGCCGAGTACGGAGCGCTGATCGGGTAGGAGCTGAACGCGCCCGGATTGGCCGGATCGGCCCCCCCGCCGCTGACCGTGCCGCTGCTGCCTCCGGACGAGCAGTTCGTCGGGTTGAGCATGAAGTCCGCTCGATTTACGTCGACGTCGATCGAGCGAATGTCCAGCTTCACCCCTCCGAACACGTTCGGGATCACATCCGACAGCGCCGTGATCTGGGCGGTTTCGGGGTTGACGTGGAGGGCGCTCCTGACGACCACGGTGCCGAGGTCGTAGGGGCCGGCGACTGCCGGCGTGATCACGACCGCTGAGAGCGGCGCCCCCTTGTAGGGACCCGCCAGATAAGCCTGGCCCCCGATCTCGAGCGGACCGCCGCCACTGCCGGCCGCGACTGTCGCGGTTCCGATCTGACTGGCAAACGGACAACTCGGGCTCAGCGCCTCAGTCGTCCCTCTGGCTGCACCCGCCGCGGCGATCGCCGCCTCCGAGCAGTATGGAATCCCGGCGAGTTTGCCGGTCAGGCCCGGGGGCAGGGTGACGTTGACGGCCTTGAGCTCCTGTTCGCCGTCACGGCGGGCGAACTTGACGTGGAACGGGCTGTAGGCGCCCGCCTGACTCGTCGTCGAGTTCGCCTCGTACTTCGGTGCGAACTTCCGCGCCGCCAGGGTCGCCGGGCAGCTGCCGCCGCTCGGGTCGCTGGTCAGCGTGAAGGACGAGGTCGGTTCGTTTTCGTCCGGGTTCCCCGACCAGGGATCGAGCACCGTCTTGGTCTCGTGCGGCCCGCAGATCGGCGGGACTGGTCAGCGTCCCCTTCGGGCCACCGTCGAACTTCACCTTGAAGGAGCGGAACGTCGCCTGCGGGTTTTCCTCCACGACCGCGGTCAGCTGACCGGTTACCGGGTCCGGGAAGACGTGCCCGATCAAGGCGCACGTTGACCCCGTAGCGGTCCGACCCGACATGGAGGAATATCCGGAACTGTTCGCCGCTGGCCGGGTTGTCGCTCTTCGGTTCGCCGACGTAGACGGTGCCGAACAGCGAGTCCGCCGGGCAGCGAAGGCGTCTGCACCTCGACGGTGCCGATCTTCGAAGCGGCGGGACAGGCGATCGGGTCGTTGGTGTGGTACGCGAACTGGGCATCCGTGCAGGCGACCAGGCCGTTGGCGGAAGCGGGGTTCAGGCCCGTCCCTTCCGGCAACGTAACCGTGGCCGTCTTCAGATACGAGTTGGCGATCGGCTTCGTTGGGATCGAACGGGATGCCGACGTTGACGGTCGTCGCCAGCGGCGAGTCGACCGCGTCTCCCTGCGGGGTGACGTTGATCGTCGGGTTGAACGGCACCAATTCGCATCCGCTGCCTTCGAACGGAGTATCAAAAGATTCTTCGGCGGAATGGCTTTCGACCGCATAGGGGGGGCCGTAGGAATCGACGAAGAGGTGCGAGGTCTGCGGGCCTTCGCAGTTACTCGGCAACGTCAGGTAGGTGCCGTTACCAGCCTGGCCGTTGAAGACGAGGCGGGAGCCGATGACCGGCGGGCTCAGCGGCGGATTCGGTGCGTGGACGTCGCTGATCGTAAAGGTCACGTGCTGATCGACGGGATCCAGTGATCCGACGATGAAGACCGGCCCCGTCAGGGTCAGGAACGCGACCATCGAAGGCACTCCTTCGAAGGGCACCACGTTGTAGACCGGCAGCGCCACGCGTTTCTGTTCCACGGGCGTTGTGTTGGTCACGACCGTCTCGTAGTTGATCCCGACCTGAGCGCCCGGGCAACTGACCGGGGCCGTCGGCAACTGCGCGATGCTGCACTTGGGGGCCGCCTCGGGATTGACACTCAGGCCTTCCGGGGTTTCGACAACGATGTCTTTGACAAAGTCGTCAGGGAAACCACCCGTGCTATTGAGCGTGAAGTCGGTGATGGCAAAATTCGGGTGCCCTGCGGCCTGCGTATACCACTGGCTCGACGGGCTGCTTTCCGTGCACGGATTCGGCGACGGCGTCAGGGGTGGTACGGCAGGACCCACTTCGGAATCGACGTTTTCTTTGCACGTCATCGTTTCCCAATTTTCGATGCCGAATGCACCTTGAGCCGCCGGCGCCGCGAAAACAGCGCCGAAAGCCATCACTGCAGCTAAAACGATCAATCGCCTAGCCATTCAAATCCTCCTCGGTAACCCATTTGAGCGAACCACGCTTCCCCTGCGTAGCGCTCTGTCACTTCTCCCACCAAAGACAGTAGCGGGCGGGGCGCGTGGGTCAAGTGCGATTTGCGACAAATTGGCCAGCAGGTCCTGTCCAATAGGTACAAACCGGCACAGCTAGCGCTTCATTTTTCGGTGCGATTTCCTGTGGCATGGGGTCTTCAGCCGCGGCCGCTTGCCGAGCTTCTTCCCGTTCTGGGCCTTGAAGCGGACGATCGCCTTGATCCCCTTGCCCTTGCAGAGGTTCCTCGAGGCGACCAGGAGGCCGTGCTTGCCGCCGGGCAGGATCATCGTGAACTTCGAGACCGGCACGTCGGGCACGTGGCCAAAGGTGGTACGGATCCCGCCCTTGAAGCTGTCGATGCGGCCGACGAGGTCGATGCCGACCTGGCCCCGCAGGTGGGCGACCAGGTCCGGCAGCGGGTTGTTGGAGGAACGTAGGTAGACGGGGCCCCTCAGCGGTTTGCCCAGCAGCGGCGTGACCGCCCGAGCGCGGCCGTAGCGCGAGCGCTTCGGGCAGTCGTTGGCGGCGAACTGGACCCGGGTGCAGATCTTCGACAGGCTGGCCTGGTCGAGGAAGAGCGCGTGCGGGAGGCCGACCGAAGCGCGGGCGATGTTGGCGTCGCCGCGCCGTGCCTTCAGCACCGCGCGCAGGCGCGGGTGCTTGGCCCGCCTGGTCGCTCCGGACAGCCGCAGGTTGAGCCTGGGCCGGAACTTCAGCCGGCGGCAGCCGTTCAGCTGGACCGGGTCGGAGACCGGGAAGGACGAGAACGCCGCCGGGTTGGTCGGGTCGGCGCCGCCGCCCTTCAGCGAGCCGGCCGTTACCTGCGGCTTGCAGTTGGTGCCGTTGAGGGTGAAGTTCTTCTTGTTGATCTTCACCGCGACCGAGCGGATGTCCAGTTTGGCGCCGCCGAAGACGTCCGGGATCGCGTTGGTCGCGGCGCGGATCCGGGCCGTCTCCGGATCGACGAAGAGCGGCACCCTGACCACGACCGTGCCGAGGTCGAAGGGCCCGGCGACCGCGGGCGTGACCACGACCAGCGACACCGGCGCACCCCCGTAGGGGCCGGCGAGGAAAGCCTTGCCGGCGATCGTCAGCGGGGAAGCCCCGGTCCCCGTGGCGATCGTCGCGACCCCGACCTGGCTCTTGTCGGGACAGCTGGCGTTGGCCCGCTCGGCCACCCCCGCCCGCGCCGCCGCGGCGGCGATCGCGGCCGGCGGGCAGTAGGGGACGCCGGCCAGCTTCGCGGTCGCGCCCGGAGGCAGGACGATGTCAACGCCCTTCAGCTCCTGCTGCCCGTCGGTGCGGGTGAGGCCGGCGGCGAAGGGCGTGAAGGTGGCGGCTTTGGCGCTCTTCGGGCCGGCCTTGAAGCCGGGCGCGAAGGGCCGGGCCGCCATCGTCTTCGCGCAGGGGCCGCCGCCGGGCGCATTGCTCAGCGTCAGCGGGCCGGTCGGCGCCGCGGCGGCGTTCCCCGACCAGGGCGAGATCTGGGTCGTGGTCGTGTTGGCGCAGATCGGCGGGCTGCTCAGCGGCGCTTTGGCGCCGCCGGCGATCTGCAGCTGGAACGAGCTGAAGGCGACCTGCGGGTTGTCGGCGAAGACCGCGGTCAGCTGGCCCGTCTGGGGATTGGCCTTGACGTTCCCGATCAGCCGCACCGAGAGTCCGTAGCGGGGTGACTCGGCATCGACGAAGACGCGGTACTCGTTGCCGGAGGCCGGGTCGCGGCTGAGCTGCTGGCCGAGGAAGACCCTGGCCGGCAGCGAGTTGGCCGGCAGCACCGGGGTCTGGATCGCGGCGGTGCCGATCTGCGAGTTGGCGGGACAGGCGACCGGGTTCCTGGTCCCCTTGCCGAGCTGGGCGTCGCTGCAGAAATGCAGGTCCGGCGCCGAGGAGGGGTTGAGCCCGAGCCCGCGCGGCAGCGAGACGTTCGCGGTGCGCAGGTCGAGGAGTTCAGCGGCTGCAGGCCCTGCGGGACCTTGAGGTCGACGGTCACGCCGGACGGCGAGTCGGTCGTCGGCGATTCGGAGGCGCTGGAGACCGTCGGCGCGAACGGGACCGACTGGCAGCCGTCGCTGTTGGCCGGTGGCTTGGTCGTGTAGGTCTGGAACTGCCCCGGGTTCTCGTAGGAGTCGACCTTGAGGGTCGTGGTCGAGGGCGCGTTGCACTGGCTCCCCATGGTCAGGAAGGTGCCGCCCTTGGTCCCGTCGAAGACGAGCCGGTTCTCGACCAGCGGCAGCGTCGTCGGGATCTCGCTGATCGTGAAGCCCTCGTGGTAGTCGCCGTCCTAGGCGACATCGGCGACCAGGTAGACGTTGGCGACCGGGATCCCCGGCAGGCCGACGCTGAAGCCGAACAGCGCCGGCACCCCCTGCGGCGGGTCGAGGTTGTAGACGGGGAACGGCAGCGGCCCGACCGGGAGCCCGAGCACCTCGGAGGTCACTTCGCTGATCCCGACCTCGCTGCCCGCGCAGTTGAGGGTGTTGGCTTCGAAGCTCGCTTTCGCGCACTGCGGGACCGCCTGCGGATCGACGTTGAGGCCCTCCGGGAGGTCGACCCGGGCATCCCTGATCGCGCCTTCGGGAGCACCGCCGATCGGCGGCGGGCCGCCGGCGAGGTTCATCGCGAAGTCGGTGAGGCCGACCGGCGGGTGCCCGGCGGCCTGGGTGAAGAACTGCGCGCTTGGGCTCGAGTAGGTGCATTTCGGGGCGTCGGACTTGCAGGTGCCCGCTTCCCACTTGGAAACGCCGAAGGCGGCCTGCGCGGCCGGCGCGGCGATTGCCAGCGCGAGCGCGATCGCCGCGGCGAATGTCCCCAGTCGAACCCTCATCGGTTCTACGCCCTACCCATTGCGAACGCTTCTCAACCGGCCCTTGCCGCGGCAGGCCGGAACTCGCAGCTTCAGCCGCTTCTTCTTCAGCCGCTTGCCGTTCTGGGCTTTGAAGTTCATGAACGAGAAGGAGCGGTGGGCGCAGAGGTCGCGCGAGTTGACCAGGAGACCGCGCTTGCCGCCCTTCATCGTCAGCACGAACTTGCTCACCGGCACATCGGGCACGGGGTAGAAGACGTTCTTGATCCGCCCCCTGGCGGAGCCGATGACGCCGTGCAGCTGCACGTTCACCTGGCCCCTGAGGTCGACCAGAAGGTCCGGCAGCGGATTGTCGGAGGAGACCAAGTACACGGGGCCGGCCAGTTCGTCGTCGAGCAGCGGCGTCCGCGCCCGCGCGTAGCCGTAGATCGCGGCCTTGGGACAGGCGTGCGCCGCCAGCTGGACCCGGGTGCAGATGGTGCGGATGTGGGACTGGTCGAGGAACTGGGAGTGCGGCAGGGTGACGGCGGCGCGGCCGATGTTGGCGTCGCCGTCGCGGGCAACGAGCACGGCGCGGAATTTCGGGTGCTGGGCGCGCTTGGTGCTCTTCCTGCCCCCGTAGAGACGGGTGAACAGCTTCGGCCTGAAGCGAAGGGCGTCGCAGTCGCTGGTCTGGAACGGGGTGCTGACCGGGAAGGCGCTGAACGCGGCCGGGTTGGCCGGATCGGCGCCGCCGCCGTTGAGGACGCCGGCGCTGGCGAGCGGGCCGCAGCTGGTCGGGTTGAGGGTGAAGTCCCTGCGATCGATGTTGACGTCGACAGAGCGAATGCTGAGCTGGGCGCCGCCGAAGACGCTGGGGATCGGGTCCGAGACGGCGCGGATCTGCGCCGTCGCCGGGTCGACGAACAGCGCCACCCGCACCACGACCGTGCCCAGGTCAAAGGGCCCGGCCGTGGCGGGGGTGACGACTGCCAGGGAGAGAGGGGCCCCGTGGTAGGGGCCTGCGAGGAAGACCTTGCCGTCGGCTATGCGGAGCGGCGCCGGGCCGGTGCCGGCGGCGATCGCGGCGCTCCCGACGAGGCTGCCGGCGGGACAGCTGGAACTGGCGCGCTGTTCGCCGCCGCCGCTCGCGGCCGCCGCGGCCAGGGCCGACTCCGGGCAGTAGGGAATGCCGGCGAGCTTGCCGGTCATCCCCGGCGCCAGGGTGACGTCGACGCCCTTCAGCTCCTGCTGCCCGTCGGTGCGGGCGATCCGCATCGTCAGCGGGCTGAAGGCGCCGGCCTTGGTGCCCTTCGGCCTCGCCTCGAAACCCGGGGCGAAGGGGCGTTCGGCGAGCGCCTTCGCGCAGGCGCCGCCACCGGGGGCATTGGTGAGGACGATCGGCGCCGAGGGCGTGGCCGCCGGGTTGCCCGACCACGGGGTGAAGCTCGAGCCGGCCCGGGTCGCGCAGATCGGGGGACTGGAGAGGACCGCCCGCGGGCCGCCGTCGAAGTCGAGCTCGAAGGAGCTGAACGGCACCTGCGGGTTGTCGGCGACGGTCGTGGTCAGCTGCCCCGTCCGCGGGTCGGCGCTGACGTTGCCGAGCAGCCGCACGTCGATCCCGTAACGGTCGGACTTGGCGTCGATGAAGATCCGGTACTCGTTGCCGGAGGCCGGGTCGCGGCTGAGCTGCTGGCCGGCGTAGACGTTGCCGGTCAGCGAGCCTTCGGGCAGCGGCGGCGATTCAATCGTGACCGTGCCCACTTTCGAGGCGGCCGGGCAGTCGGTTCCCGGCGCGCTGCTCTGCTTGCGGAACTGCGCGTCGCTGCAGGTCTGCAGCCCGGCGGCGGCGGAGGGGTTCAGTCCCATCCCGACCGGCAGCGCGACCCGCGCGGTGCGGGTGTCGGAACTGTCCTGGTTGCCGCCGCCGAGGATGTGCGGCACGTCGACGTCGACCCTGGCCCCGGCGGGCGAGTCGGTCGCGGCGGTACCCGGGTCGACCGCGAGCGACGGGTCGTAGGGGATCGTCCCGCACTCTTTGGGCGAGGTCCCGGGTGGGATCGGCGACTCGAAGCGCGGTTCGGCGTCGCGCGGGAACTGATATCCGGCGCTTTCCTCTTCGGCGTAGGAGGCGGCCAGCAGGTAGGTGGAGTAGAGATGCCCCGACGGCCCCGGGAAGCCCTCGCCGAGACAGGTGCTGGGGGTGGTGATGAAGGTGCCGTCGCCGGCGGTGCCGTCGAAGACCAGGCGGTTTTTGAGGATGACCCCTTCCAGCCCCGGCAGTTCGAGCCGCTTTCGGGACGGCGATCGTGAAGCCCTCGTGGAAGTCGCCGGCCCAGGCGACGTCGGCTTTGAGGAAGATTTCCTTGCCGAGCAGTTCGAGGCCGAAGCGGGCGGGTTCGCCGTTGGGCGGTTTGATGTTGTAGACGGCGGTCGGCGGGATCGGGAGAGGGATGCCGATGATGGGGTCGGCCGCGGTGACGGTGGCGGTACCGACCCGAGCCCCGACCGCGTCGCAAGAGCTGGCGGAGGCTTCGAAGGTGGCGAGGTCGCAGCGCGGGGTCGCTCCCGGGTTGACGCTGAGGCCGACCGGCAGGTCGACGCGAACGTCCTTCAGTTCCCCGACCGGTTTTTCGAGGGGCCCCGGTTCGCTGTGTTTGACGATGAACTGCGTGAAGCCGACGGGCGGATGGCCGGCTGCCTGTTCGAAGAACTGGGCGGGGGTGTCGACGCTGCAGGTCGGAGTGTCGACGGTGCAGGTTCCCGCTTGCCAGCCGGAGTCGACGGTCGGGTTCTGCGGATCGCTGGGGGCGATGATGCCGCCGGTGTTGGCAGCGGCGAGCGAGGCCACCGGCCCCAGGGCGAGCAAGCACAGCATCAGCCCAGTCACGGCTCCGATCCATCCCGGTCGTTGCATCCCTCTCCGTTGCATCCCAATCCCCCTCCGTCGATTCATTCTAGAGGAAGACCGTACCCGATTTTGATGACATGAATCAATATTTCTTGGTAATCTCGCCGCCATGAGCAAGCACAACGGCACCGGCACGCTCCCGGTCGATTGGGAGAACCTGGCGCGGGCAACAGCGCACCCGCTGCGGATCTCAGTCCTGGAAATCCTCGGCATGGACGGGGGTCGCACCCTCTCCCCCAACGAGCTCAGCCAGGAGCTCCAGATTCCCCTCAGCAACACCAACTACCACGTAACCGAGCTGGCCAAAGCGGGGCTGATCGAGCTCGCCCGCCGACGTCAGGTGCGCGGCGCCACCGAGCACTTCTACCGGCTCGCGAGCGACAGGAAGAGCGCAACGGCGGACTCGCACCACGATCGATCTCGACCACAATCCGGCCTCGCAAGTTCGATATGATGATTTCATATGAGCCGCCTGCTGTCCGTATCCCTACCCGACGACCTCGCTGAGGAGACTGACGCTCTTGCCCAGAGCCTGGGCAAGACACGAAGTGAGGTCGTCCGCGACGCCCTGCGCCGTCAGGTCCGGGTTGAGCGCTTCGCCGACCTGCAGCGCTACGGGCGTGAGCGCGCCGAGGCCCTCGGGGTCGGACCCGATGACAGCGAGGCCTTGATTGACGAGATGCGCTCCGGGCGCGGCTGATCCTGCGGGTCGCCTGCGACACCAACGTCCTCGTGTCGGCGTTCATCGCCGCCGGACCGCCCAGCCGCATCCTCGAGGAGACGATCAATGCTCGTTTTGAGCTCGTCCTGCCCCAGCCAGTGATGGTCGAGCTGGAGCGGATCCTCACCGAGAAGCTGGGCTTCGAGCAGCAGCGCTGGAGAGAGGTCGAGGAGCTTCTCGTCGATCTTGCGGTCGAGCTGGCTCCAGCGCCTGAGGATCCGCCCGAGGGGGTGACGGGAGACCCAGATGACGACCTTATCCTTGCCTGTGCGATCCAGGCCGCGGTGGACGTTCTCGTATCCGGCGACCACCGGCACCTGCTCCCCGTTGGAGAGCATCGCGGCGTTCGAATCCTCACTCCGCAGGCGCTGCTCGCAGAGCTGCGAGGAAGATAGGGCGACAGTGGTTGGGCTGCTCGCCGTCGGACGAGGAGAAGCGGACGACGGGGTTCGAACCCGCGACCTCGAGCTTGGGAAGCTCGCGCTCTACCAACTGAGCTACGTCCGCGCTGTCGGCTGATTCTATGACCGGCGGGCGGTTGCCGGGGGCCGCGATCTAACCTTCAGCGCCCCGTGAGTGCCCGCGCCGCCATCGCCGTCCTCGCCGTGCTGGCCATCGTCGGCCTGCTCACCTTCGGGCTGCTCAGCAAGGGCTCCTCCGGGATCGCCGTCGGCGAGGTCGCTCCCGCCTCCCCCCTGCCCCAGCTCGAGGGCGGTGGCAGCGGCTCGCTGGCCGACTACCGGGGGCGCTGGGTGCTGGTCAACTTCTGGGCCTCCTGGTGCATCCCCTGTCGCGAGGAGGCGCCGGCGCTGGAGGAGTTCCAGCGCCGCCACGGCGACGGCGGCTTCACCGTGCTCGGGATCGACAGCCGCGACCTCAGCGGCGACGGCCGCGCCTTCGTGCGCCGCTTCGGGCTCACCTACCCGCAGCTGCGCGACGGCGACGGCGCCACCGCCCACGACTTCGGGACCACCGGCGTGCCGGAGAACTACCTGGTCGGCCCCGGGGGCAGGGTGCGGCTGCTGGTCCGCGGCCCGATCACCGCCGAGTACCTCGAAGAAGCGGTGGCGCCGCTGGTTTCCGAGCGGGCGCCGATGAGGGCGCGGGCGGCGCTCGCCACGCTGCTGGTGGCGCTGCTGGCGCCGGCGCGCGGCGCTCGCGGCGGCGCCCCAGACCTCGCTCAGCGAGATCTCCTCGGAAGTGATGTGCCCCGTCTGCGGCACCCTGCTGGAGCTGGCCGAATCGCCGCAGGCGCAGCGCGAGAAAGCCTTCGTCTCGCGCCTGGTCGCCGAAGGCAGGAGCAAGGACGAGATCAAGGACGCGCTGGTGGCGGAGTACGGGACCGAGGTCCTGGCCCTGCCGCAGGGCTCCGGCTTCGACCTCTCCGCCTACCTGGTGCCGATCGTCGCCTTCATCGTCGCCGCGATCGCCCTCGCCGTCGGTGTGCTGCGCTGGCGCCGGGCCGGCGCCTCGCACGACCGCGAGGAGCGGCCGCCGCCGGCGCCGGGCCCAGCGCCGAGGACAGCGAGCGGCTCGACGCCGACCTCGCCCGCTACGACCTCTGAGACACCCCGCGCTGTTCCTTTCCCTCGCCTACGCAGGTAAGGAACAGCTGTCAGGGGTTGCCGACGACGATCGCGCCGAGGGCTCCGGCGGCAGCCTGCGCAGCGCGCGCGCAGCAGCCGGCCGGGCTGGCCTTCGCAGCTCGCCGGGGGAGACGGCGGCGAGCGAGCGAGTCGGCCTGCGCCGCGACCGCCTCCCGCAGCCCGCGGTCGACCTGCCAGCGGCGGCCCGGCGAGCACGACCAGGTCGTAGGCGGCGCGCAGCTTGGCCATCGCGTGGCGGAAGCTCTCGAGCTCGACCAGGGTCGCGGGGTCGGCCGCGGGCCGGCCGGCGACGACGCAGATGAGGGGATCGCTGACGCCGTGGGCCGCCGGGCCGGCGAGGACGAGCGGCTGCAGGATCTCGGCCGCGCTCGCCTCCCAGCGCAGGTACTCGTGCAGCCCCGGCGCCGGGGCCAGTCCCAGCTCGACCGCCAGCCGCGGCCCGGCCAGGTCGCACTCGAGCAGCGCCGTGCGGCGGCCGGCGGCGCTGGCGGCGGCGGCGAGCGCGACCGCCCCGGGCATCGCCTCGGCGCCGACGACGAGGGCGACGCGGTGGCCGTCCAGCCCCTGCCGCGGCCCCGCCAGCGCCTCGAGGTCGGCCCGGCGCAGCGACCAGGCCCGCACGTCGCCGGCGGCGGGGCCGGAGATCTCGGCCAGGACGGGCAGCTTGCGGCGCCCGCCGAGCATCACATCCGCTCGGGAGCGGAGATCCCGAGCAGCCCCAGCGCCGCGGCGATCGTCCGCTTCGTGCAGAGGCAGAGGGCGAGCCGCGAGCGCTCGACCCCCTCGCCCTCGGCACCGACCACCTGGCAGTCGCGGTAGAAGGCGTGGAAGTCGGCGGCGACGGCGGTCGAGTAGGCGCAGATCCGGTGCGGCGCCCGGCGGGCGGCCGACTCGCGCACCTCGTCGGGGAACTCCAGCAGGCGCTTGATCAGCGCCCTCTCGCTGGGCTCGATCGCGCTGCCGAGGGCCTCGGGGTCGAGCCCGGCGGACGCCTCCTCCGCGGCGGCGCCGGCTTTGCGCAGGATGCTGGCGATGCGGGCGTGGGCGTACTGGACGTAGTAGACCGGGTTCTCGCTCGACTGGCTGCGGGCCAGCCCGAGGTCGAGGTCGACCGTGGTCTCGTGGCTGCGCCAGAGCATGAACCAGCGGGTCGCGTCGACGCCGATGTCGTCGAGCAGCTCGTCGAGGGCGACGAAGTCGCCGCTGCGCTTCGACATCTGCGCCCGCTCGCCCCCTTCGACGATGTGGACGAGGCTCATGATCAGCGCCTCGAAGGCCTCGGGGTCGGCGCCGAGCGCCTCGATCGAGGCGCGGATGCGGGCGACGTAGCCGTGGTGGTCGGCGCCGAGCACGTCGATCAGCCGGTCAAAGCCGCGCTGCAGCTTGTCCCAGTGGTAGGCGACGTCGGCGGCGAGGTAGGTGGGCTCGCCGTTGGCGCGGATCAGGACCCGGTCCTTGTCGTCGCCGAAGGCGGTCGTGCGCAGCCACAGCGCGTCCTCGTGGCGGTAGGTGTGGCCGCCCTTGTCGAGGTCGGCGAGCGCGGACTCGACCTCGCCGCGCTGGTAGAGGTCGCGCTCGGAGAACCAGGTGTCGTAGCGGACGCCGAAGCGCTCCAGGGTCCCCCGCACCTCCTCCAGCATCAGCTCGATCCCGCGCCTGCCGACCGCCTCGCGATCGGCCGGGTCGATGCCCTCGGCGGCGATCCGGGCGCCGAGCTCGGCCACGTACTCGCCTTCGTAGCCGCCCTCGGGGGGCTCGGCACCGGCCATGCGGGCGAGGATCGAGTCGGCGAAGCGGGTGATCTGGGCGCCGGCGTCGTTGACGTAGTACTCGCGCTCGACCTCGTGGCCGACCGCCTCCAGCAGCCGCACCAGCGCGTCGCCGTAGGCGGCGTGGCGGCCGCCGCCGACGTGCAGCGGCCCGGTCGGGTTGGCGGAGACGAACTCGACCAGGACCCGCTCCGGGTTCGCGGTCGGGGCCGGGCCAAGCGCCTCGCCGGCGGCGACCAGCGCCGCCAGCGCCCGCCGGTACCAGGCGTCGGAGAGGAAGAGGTTGACGAAGCCGGGGCCGGCGACCTCGATCCGCTCGAGGCTGCCGGACTCGCCGAGCTCGCGCTCCAGCTCCGTCCGCAGGCGCTCGGCGACGGCGCGCGGGTTGTCGCCCAGCGGCGCCGCCGAGCAGCATCGCCGCGTTGGAGCTGTAGTCGCCCAGCTCCGGCTTCGGCGGGCGGTCGAGCGAGGGCGCCGGCTCGGTCGCGCTCGCCGTCGCGCAGGGCCCGCGCCGCCTGGTCGACGGCGCCGCGCAGCTCGGCGATCGAATCGGTGGCGGTCACCGCTCAATCGTATGGACCGGAGCCGGCCCACGGGTACGCTGGCCGCTTGCGTGCCGCCGTCATCAGCGACGTTCATTCCAACCTGCCCGCCCTGGAGGCCGTCTTCGCCGCGATCGACGCGGCCGGCGTCGAGGAGGTCTGGTGCCTCGGCGACATCGTCGGCTACGGCGCCCAGCCGGACGCCTGCGCCGAGCTGATCCAGCGAGCGCTGCGACGTCTGCCTGGCCGGCAACCACGACCTGGCGGTGTGCGGCGCGCTCGACGTCGCCACCTTCTCGGAGACCGCGGCGGCCGCGGTCGAGTGGACGCGGGAGAACGTCAGCGCCGCCACGGTCGAGTTCCTGCGCGGGCTGGAGCCGGCGGCGATGCGGGCCGGCGTCGGCCTCTTCCACGCCTCCCCCAGCGACCCGATCTGGGAGTACGTGCTCTCGATCCGACCAGGCCGAAGCCGGCCTCGACGCCCAGGGGCAGCGGATCGGGCTGATCGGCCACTCCCACATCGCGCTCTTCTTCACCCGCCCCGAGGGGGCGCGGCGCGGCGGCGCCCAGGGCGCCCAGGCGGGCGACGGCGCCGTGCTCGACGCTCGAGAGCGGCGAGTGGCTGCTCAACCCCGGCAGCGTCGGCCAGCCTCGCGACAGCGACCCCCGCGCCGCCTGGCTGGAGCTCGACACCGAGGAGCGGACGGCCCGCTACCACCGCGTCCCCTACGACATCGCCACCGCCGCCGAGACGATCCTCGCGGCCGGCCTGCCGAGCCACCTGGCGGAACGCCTCGCGGCGGGACGCTGACAGGCGCTAGGCCGCAAATGCAGGCAAAAACCGCTCCCCCGGCCGTTGTCTAGACTCGATTCGTGGGCCGATCGAGCGCATCCATCCTCGCCATCGTCCTCGGCGCCGTCGCGGCCCTGGGACTGGTCGCCTGCGGCAGCGGCGGCAGCCCCGACCTGCTGCCCGGCGCCACCGCCGGCGAAATCACCTCCAACCTCGACCAGGTCAAGGAACTGGCGACCGCAGGCGACTGCGTCGGCGCCGAAGACGCCGCCCAGGCGGTCAGCACCCAGATCGAAGGCCTGAACGGGGTCGACCCGAAGCTGAAGCAGGCCCTGCGCGAAGGCGCGACCCGGCTCAACGAAGTCGTCGCCGGCTGCGTGGAAGCGCCTGAAGAAGAAGAAACCTCGCCGGCGATCGAAGCGGCCGAAGAACTCGAAGAAGCGGAAAAACAGGAGAAGCCCGTGAAGCCGGCCAAGCAGAAGAAGCCGGAAAAGGAAGCGGTGGAACCGACGGAAGAAACCTCGCCGACCCTGCCGCCGCAGGCCGAAGGCAAGGGCCAGGAAAAGCCCGAAGAAGAAGCGCCGTCGGTGGAAACCGGCGGCGGCACTTCCGCGGGCGGAGTCGCGCCGGGCGCGCCGGCGGGGGGCGAATAGTGGAGGCGGGAACCCTCTCGGGGCGCTACGAAACGGCCGAGCGGCTCGGCTCCGGCGGGATGTCGAACGTCTACCAGGCGACCGACCTGATCCTCGAGCGCACGGTCGCGGTGAAGATCCTCGCCGAGCACCTCTCCGACGACGAGCGCTTCGTCGCCCGCTTCCGCCGCGAGGCGCTGGCGGTGGCGAAGCTGATCCACCCCAACATCGTCCAGGTCTACGACACCGGCAAAGACGACGGCCGCCACTACATCGTCATGGAGTACGTCTCCGGCCGCTCCGGGGCGCAGATCCTGCAGCGGCACGGGCCGGTCGGGCCGGAGATCGCGGCCGAGATCGGGATCCAGGCCTGCGCCGGGCTCGACTACGCGCACCGGCGCGGGATCATCCACCGCGACGTCAAGCCCGGCAACCTGATGGTCACCGGCGGCCCGGTCGGGGGCGGCGAGATGACCGTGAAGCTGACCGACTTCGGGATCGCCCGGGCGATCGAGCAGACCCGGATCACCCAGGTCGGCTCGGTCGTCGGCACCGCCGCCTACCTCGCCCCGGAGCAGGTGCGCGGCGAGGAGGCGACGCCGGCGACCGACGTCTACGCGCTCGGCGTCGTCCTCTACCAGTTCCTCACCGGGCGGCTGCCCTACGAGGGCTCCTCGCTGGCGGAGCTGGCGGTGCGCCAGCAGAACGAGAAGCCGCTCCCGCCCAGCACCTACAACAGCGAGGTCCCCGAGACCCTCGGCGGCGCCGTCCTGCGGGCCCTGGAGGGCGACCCGAACCGGCGCTACGCCAGCGCCGAGGAGCTCGCCAGCGGGCTGCGGCTGGGGCTCGAAGGCGAGGACGTGACCGTGCCCGAGGGCGCGACCCCGACCCGGGTCCTCGGCGGCGACACCGCCGCCACCCGCCACCTCGACCGCAGCACCGCCCAGACCGAGTACCGGCCGGCGCAGTCGCAGACCCGGCGCCCGGAAGCGCGGTCGCCGCAGCCGCCGGTGGCGCCGCCGCCGCGCCCGCGCCGCCGCGCCGCGCCAGCAGGGACGCTCGGGCTTCTCGCGCTTCGTCCGCTTCGTCCTCGCCCTGGTGGCGCTGGTCCTGGTCGCCGCCGCGGTGGCGGCAGCGGTGATCTACGCCACCGACCAGGCGGCCGGCGTCAAGGTGCAGCAGGTCGCCGGCGACACCGTCGACAAGGTCGTCGAAGAAGTCAAGGACCTGGTCAAAAAGAACACCGAATAGGCGCAGGCGGAAGGGGGTCCGGGGCACCCCTCCTCACTCGCCTGACTGGCTGGGTCGCTAAGAGCCGTCCGAGATGGCCTCTCGGCCAGCGGCGCAAAACGTTCGGAGGGGCACCCCGGACCCCCTTCCACGAGACGCCGTCGGTTTAGGAGGATGAGCTCGTGGCGTCCCAGGGGGACGCGCCGGCGAGGATGGCGGCGCGGTAGGCGTCGAAGTTGCTTGCTTCGATCGCTTTTCTGGCGTGGGTGGTGAGCTGGTGCATGTAGGTGAGGTTGTGGAGGACGATCAGGCGGACGGCGGTCAGCTCCTCGGCCCGCGAGAGGTAGCTGATGTAGTCGCGGTCGTGGTGCTGGCAGGCCGGGCAGGGGCAGCCGGCGACCAGCGGGCTCGCGGTTGCCGACCCAGGCGCCCTTGCGCATGTCGAGGCGAAAGCGCTTCTCCGGGTCCGGCGCCAGCGCGACGCCATGGCGGGCGAGGCGGGTGGGGACGGCGCAGTCGAAGACGTCGAGGCCGAGGGCGATGCCGCCCAGCAGGTCGTCGACCTCGCCGATCCCGAGCAGGTGCTTGGGCGCCTCCTCGGGCAGCAGCGGCGCGGTCATCGCCAGCACCGCGTGCATCTCCTCCTTGTCGCGGCCGAGGGTGCCGCCGATCGCGATCCCGTCGACGCCGGCCGCGGAGATCGCCGCCGCCGATTCGCGCCGCAGATCCTCGTGGACGCCGCCCTGGACGATGCCGAAGACGGCCTGGCGCGCCGGCCCCTCGCGCCGGTGCCACTCGAGGCAGCGGTCGAGCCAGCGGTGGGTGCGCTCGGTCGAGCGGGCGGTGTACTCGCGGTCGGCGTGGAAGGGCGTGCACTCGTCGAAGACGAGGGCGATGTCGGAGCCGAGCGCGGCCTGGACCTGCATCGAGACCTCGGGCGAGATGAAGAGCTCGGAGCCGTCGCGATAGGAGCGGAAGCGGGCTCCCTCCTCGGTGATCTCGACCTTGGAGCCGTGCTCGCCGCCGGAGCGGCCGCTGCCCTTGACCTCGTTGGCGACGCCGCCGTGGGCGAGCGAGAAGACCTGGAAGCCGCCGGAGTCGGTGATCAGCGCCCGCTCCCAGCCCATGAACCCGTGCAGCCCGCCGGCGGCGGCGATCCGCTCCGGTCCCGGCGAGACGAACAGGTGGTAGGTGTTGCCGAGGATCAGCTGGTAGCCGAGCGCGGCGACCTCGTGCGATTCCAGCCCCCGCACCGTCCCCTTGGTGGCGAGGGGGATGAACGCGGGCGTCTCGATCGGCCCGTGGGCGGTGTGGATGACGCCCGCACGCGCGGCTCCATCCCTGGCCCCGATCTCAAACCTAAGCCTGTCTGGCTCAACCCTCATCTCATCGGTTGCTGAGTTAGCCCGCCAATAGCCGGGTCAACTCAGCAACCGGCGAGGAGGGACGTGCCGGTCATCGGCTCCGGCTGGGGGATGCCGAGGAGGTCGAGCGCCGTCGGGGCGACGTCGGCGAGGATGCCGCCGTCGCGCAGCTCCGGGCCCTCCTGGGTGACGATCAGCGGCACCGGGTTGAGCGAGTGGGCGGTGTTGGGCGAGCCGTCGGGCTCGAGCATGTGGTCGCAGTTGCCGTGGTCGGCGGTGACGATGCAGGCGCCGCCCCGGGCCTCGACCGCCGCGACGACCTCGCCGAGGCAGGCGTCGACGGCCTCCACGGCGGCGACCGCGGCGGGGATCACACCGGTGTGGCCGACCATGTCGGGGTTGGCGAAGTTGATGACCCCGAAGCGATAGTCGCCGGCGCCCCAGTGCTCGACGAAGGTGTCGGCGGCGGCGCGGGCGCTCATCTCCGGCTTGTGGTCGTAGGTCGGGACGTCGCGCGGGGATTCGACCAGGCAGTGCTCCTCCCCCTCCAGCTCCTGCTCGCGGCCGCCGTTGAAGAAGTAGGTGACGTGGGCGTACTTCTCGGTCTCGGCGACGTGCAGCTGGCGGCCGCCGGCGTTGGCGATCGTCTCGGCCAGCGTCGTCTTCGGCCGTTGCTCCGGGAAGGCGACCGGGTAGGGCCAGCCCTTGCGGTAGGAGGTCATCGTGGTCAGGTCGAGGACCGGGCCGCCGGTGCGCGAGAACTCGTCGAAGCCGGGCTCGGCCAGGGCGCGGGTCATCTCGCGCGCGCGGTCGGGGCGGAAGTTGACGAAGAGCGCGACGTCGCCGTCGGCGGCGCCGTCGTAGTCGCCGATCACCGTCGGCAGCACGAACTCGTCGGTCTCCTCGCGCTCGTAGGAGGCCTCGATCGCCTCCGCGGAGCTCGCCGCCTGCTGGCCGCGGGCGTGGACGATCGCGTCGTAGGCGAGCTTCACCCGCTCCCAGCGGGTGTCGCGGTCCATCGCGTAGTAGCGGCCGCTGACGGTGCCGACGCGGCCGGCCTGGCGCAGCCAGCGCTCGAGCTCGCCGAGGTAGCCGCGACCGCCGTGCGGGAGCGTGTCGCGGCCGTCGGTGAAGGCGTGGAAGACGACGTCGGGCACGCCCTCCTGGGAGGCGAGCTCGATGCAGGCCTCGATGTGCTCCCAGCCGGAGTGGACGCCGCCGTCGGAGACGAGGCCGAGCAGGTGCAGGCGCCCGCGGGGGCTGTTGCGCGCTCTCTCGCAGGCGCCAGCAGCGCCTCGTTCTCGAAGAAGCTGCCGTCGGCGACGGCGTCGTCGATGCGGGCCAGGTCCTGCTTGACGATCGCCCCGGCGCCGAGGTTGAGGTGGCCGACCTCGGAGTTGCCCATCTGGCCGGGCGGGAGGCCGACGTCGCGACCCTGGGCGGAGAGCTGGGTGTGCGGGTAGCGCGCCCAGAGGGAGTCGAAGACCGGCGTCTTCGGCCAGCGAGATGGCGTTGCCGGGACCGGGCTCGGCCAGCCCCCAGCCGTCGAGGATCACCAGCGCAACCGAAGGAAGAATCGCCATCATGTCGCCCGCTGTTCCTTATCCGGCATATAGCGGGCTAAGGAACAGCGGGGCATCAGGCGGCCTCGACGATGGCGGCGAATTCCTCGGGGTCGAGGCCGGCGCCGCCGATCAGGCCGCCGTCGACGTCGGGCAGGGCGAGCAGCTCGGCGGCGTTGGCGGGCTTCATCGAGCCGCCGTAGAGGATCCGGACCTCGTCGGCCGCGGCGCCGCGCAGGCGCAGCACGTCGCGGATGAAGGCGCAGGCCTCCTGGGCCTGCTCGGGGGTGGCGGTGCGGCCGGTGCCGATCGCCCAGATCGGCTCGTAGGCGACGACCACACGGGCGAGGTCGCCGGACTCGACGCCCGCGAGGTCGGCCTGCAGCTGGCGCTCCAGCACTTCCTCGGTCTCGCCGGCGTCGCGCGCGTCCTCGCTCTCGCCGACGCAGAGGATCGGCTCGAGGTCGGCGGCCAGCGCCGCCGGCACCTTGCGGGCCAGCGCCGCGTCGGTCTCGCCGAAGAACTGGCGGCGCTCGGAGTGACCGAGCACGACCGCCTCGACGTCGAGCTCGACCAACATCGGCGCCGAGACCTCGCCGGTGAAGGCGCCCGACTCCTCCTCGTGCATGTTCTGGGCGGCGACCTTGACCGCGGTGCCGTAGCGGCGCTCGACGACCGCGCCGAGCGCGGTGAACGGCGGGCAGACGACGACGTCGCACCGGGTCGCGGCGATCCGCGGCAGCAGCGCGTCGATGAACTCCGCCGCCTCGGCGACGGTCTTGTTCATCTTCCAGTTGGCGGCGATGTACGGCGTGCGCTCAGGCATTCGTGCGCTCCTCGATCGGGATCGTCTTCCTGTCCAGCAGGGCCTCGACCCCGGGCAGCTTCTTGCCCTCCAGCAGCTCCAAGGATGCTCCTCCCCCGGTCGAGAGCCAGTCGACCTCGGTCGTCGAGGCCGAACTTGCGCAGCGCCGCGACCGAGTCGCCGCCGCCGACCACGGTCGTGCCGGGAGCGGCGGCGACCGCCTCGGCGACGGTCCGGGTGCCGCCGGCGAAGGGCTCCATCTCGAAGGCGCCCATCGGCCCGTTCCAGAGCACGGTGCCGGCGCCGGCGACGGCCTCGGCGTAGAGCGCGGCCGTGCGCGGGCCGATGTCCAGCCCCATCCAGCCGTCCGGGACCTCGACCCCGTCGCTCTCGCGCCGCTCGGTGGCGGCGTCGAAGCTCTCGCCGAGCACGAGATCGACCGGCAGGGTCAGCTCGCAGTCGGAGCCCTTGGCCCGCTCCAGCGCCTCCGCGGCGAGCTCGACGCTCTCCTCCTCGACCAGCGAGTCGCCGATCGCGATGCCCTGGGCGCGGAAGAAGCTGAAGCACATCGCGCCGCCGATCAGGATCCGGTCGGCGACCTCGAGGAAGCGGTCGATGACCCCGATCTTGTCGGAGACCTTGGAGCCGCCGAGGATCACGACCAGCGGCCGTTCGGGCGACTCGACCACGGCGGTCAGTTCGGTCATCTCCCGCTCCAACAGCAGGCCGGCGTAGCCGGGCAGGTGGTGGGCGACGCCCTCGGTGCTGGCGTGGGCGCGGTGGGCGGCGCCGAAGGCGTCGTTGACGTAGAGGTCGGCGAGCTGGGCCAGCGATTCGGCCAGCCTCGGGTCGTTCTCGGTCTCCCCCGGCTCGAAGCGGGTGTTCTCGAGCAGGAGCACGTCGCCCGGCCCGAGCGCCCCGCACCTGAGGTCGATGTCGCCCTCGATCACGCCGGAGGCCTGCTGCACCTCGATCCCCAGCAGCTCCCCCAGTCGCCTGCCGACCGGCGCCATCGAGAGCGCCGGGTCGGGCTTGCCCTGGGGCCGCCCCAGGTGCGAGGCGAGGACCAGCGCGGCGCCGCGCTCGCGCAGCAGTTCGATCGTCGGCAGCGCTGCCCGGATCCGCATGTCGTCGGCGACCGCGCCCTCATCCAGCGGCACGTTGAAGTCGACCCGGACCAGCACCCGCCGGCCCGCCACCTCGGCGTCGCGGACGCTTGCCTTGTCGAAGCTCACGAGGCCGTCCCGGGCCGAGCTCAGGAGCCCGCCAGGACCTTGCCGGCCAGCTCGACGCAGCGGTTCGAGTAGCCCCACTCGTTGTCGTACCAGGCGATCGTCTTGACCATGCGGCCGTCGCCGATCACCATCGTGCCGCCGCGCGTCGACGATCGAGGAGTGCGGGTCGCCGACGATGTCGGTGGAGACGATCGGGTCCTCGGTGTAGTCGAGGATCCCCTTCATCGGGCCCTCGGCCGCGGCCTTCAGGGCGGCGTTGATCTGGTCGACCTCGAGCGGGTCCGGGGTCGTGAAGACGAGGTCGACGGCGGAGCCGGTCGGGACCGGCGCCCGCATCGAGAAACCGTTCAGCTTCCCGTTCAGCTCCGGCAGCACCAGGCCGACCGCCTTCGCGGCGCCGGTGGTGGTCGGGATCAGGTTCAGCGCCGCCGCGCGCGAGCGGCGCGGGTCGGAGTGCGGCATGTCCTGCAGGCGCTGGTCGGCGGTGTAGGCGTGGATCGTCGTCATCAGCCCCTGCTCGATCCCGAAGGCCTCGTGCAGCACCTTGGCCAGCGGCGCCAGGCAGTTGGTCGTGCAGGAGGCGTTGGAGATGATGTCGTGGCTGGCCGGGTCGTAGGCATCGTCGAAGTTGACGCCGAGGGCCACGGTCACGTCCGGCTCCTTGGCCGGGGCGGAGATGATGACCTTCTTGGCGCCCGCCTCGAGGTGCTTGGCGGCGTCGGCGCGGGCGGTGAAGAAGCCGGTCGACTCGATCACCACCTCGACCCCGAGGTCGCCCCAGGGCAGCGCCGCCGGGTCGCGCTCGGAGAGCACCTTCAGCGGCGTGCCGCCGACCGAGATCGTGTCGCCGTCGAGCTCGACCGTGGCCGGGAAGCGGCCGAGAATCGAGTCGTACTTGAGCAGGTTGGCCAGCGTGCCGGGGTCGGTGAGGTCATTGACGGCCACGAACTCGATATCCGCCCCCGCGGCGTGCGCGGCGCGGAAGACGTTGCGACCGATGCGTCCGAAACCGTTGATGCCGACCTTCACTGCCATGAAGTCACGCCTCCTGAATTTGGTTTGTGGAGCCGATCCTAGGGGGTCGGCTTAGTCGGACCCGATGGTGATCTCGATCTCGTACCCGTCCGGGTCCTTGAGAAAGGCCGAGTAGGAGCCCGACCCGTGCGAGCGCTGCTCGCCGGGGTCGCTGACGTTGACGCCGCCGGCCCGCATGCCGCCTTCCCAGGCTGCCTTGACGGCGACGATGCCGAGGCCGGAGAAACTGAGCAGCCCGAAGCCCGGCCGCGGCTGGTGGTGGGCGGCGACGAAGAAGACCGGCTTGGCGATGCCCCAGCCGATCGTCCTGTCCTGCTCGAAATGGCGCCGCCAGCCCAACGGGGCAAGCAGCGAGTCATAGAACGCGGCAGCGCGATCGAGGTCGGAGACCTCAAGGAGGACGTGGTGGAGCATCGGCGCGGAGGCTATAGACGGGCTTCCCAGAAAGTCGCCCGACCACCCCGCCGGGCTTTTAGCCGCCGCGGGGGGTCCAGCGGAAGAAGCGGATCGCGAGCAGCAGGCCGGCGACGCCCCAGATCGCGACGATCGCCAGGTTGTCCCAGGAGATCGCCGCCCCGGCGACGCCGTTGGCGGGCACGTAGGCGTCGAAGAAGGCCTCGAAGAAGTGGCGGATCGGGAAGAGGTCGGCGAAGTGGATGACGCCGCTCGGCAGCTGGTCGTCGGGGATGAAGACGCCGGAGAGGAAGTAGAGCGGCAGCAGCAGCGCGTTGACGATCGGCGCCGCGGCGTCCTGCGACGGGATCGCGGCCGTCAGCGCGATCCCCAGGCAGCAGAAGGCGGCGGCGCCGACGACCAGGGTGACCACGATCGCCGGCAGGCGGTCCCAGGGGATTTCGACCCCGTAGAGGACGCGGCCGATCGCGGCGAGCAGCGCCAGCATCATCAGCGCCACCACGATCGAGTTGCCGATGCGGCCGGTGATGAAGACCCAGGCCGGCATCGGGGTGCCGCGGCCACGCTTGAGGCGGCCGTCCTCGCGGGCGATCACCAGCGACATCGCCAGGCTCTGCATCGTCGCCGAGATCACCGAGAGGGTGATGATCGCCGGTACGTAGTAGGTCGTGGTCTTGATCCCACCGCGCACGTCGACGGTCTGACTGCCGAAGACGGTTGCGAAGATCAGCAGCAGGACGACCGGGAACATGACGGTGAAGAAGACCGAGGCGGGATTGCGCCAGAAGGCCTTCTGGTCGTAGCGGAACTGGTGCAGAACGAGGTTCATGCGGGCGGCACCTCCTGCTCGGTCAGCTCCAGGTAGACGTCCTCGAGCGTCGGCCGCCTCACTTCCAGCCCCTCCAGCTCGAAGCCCTCTGCCAGCGCCCGCCCGGTCAGCTCGTTGAGCGTCTTCACCGGCGTCGTGGTGGCGAGCGAGACCTCGCCGTCGGGGCCGCGGTAGCTGATCGCGGTCGGCCGGCTGTCGCGGTCGCCGAGATCCTCGGGCGTGCCGCGGGCGACGATCTCGCCGCCGGCGATGATCGCCACGCGATCGGCCAACTGCTGCGCCTCATCCATGTAATGGGTGGTGAGGAGGACGGTCTTGCCGAGACGGCGCAGGCCGGCAATCGCCTCCCACGCCTGGCGCCGGGCCTGGGGGTCGAAGCCGGTGGTCGGCTCGTCGAGGAAGAGCAGCTCGGGGTCGCCGACCAGGGCCATGCCGACGTCGAGGCGGCGCTGCTGGCCGCCGGAGAGCTTGCCGGTGCGGGCGTCGGCCTTCTCGGCGAGGCCAACCAGCTCGACCACCTCGTCGACCGGGCGCGGGCTCGAGTAGTAGCCGGCGTAGAGCCGCAGCGACTCGCGCACGGTCAGGTAGGGATCGAGGCGGCAACTCTGGAGGACGATCCCGATCCGCTCGCGCCAGGCGCGCCGGGCCCGCTGCGGGTCCTCGCCCAGCACCGTCACCTCGCCGCCGCTGCGCTCGCGGTACCCCTCCAGAATCTCGACCGTCGTCGTCTTCCCGGCCCCGTTCGGCCCGAGAAACGCAAAGACCTCCCCGGCCTCGACCTCGAGGTCGATTCCACGGACAGCTTCCAGGTCCCCGTAGCTCTTACGAAGACCGCTAATTGAGATGACCGGCTCAGCCAAGGATCGGAGAGTCTAGGCCGAGAAGGGACGGGGGAGCCTCAACCGAACCTCCCCGCTGTTCGTGAGGGCGAGGCTCCCCCGTCCCTTCTCAGTCAAGGTCGACATCTCGATGCTTGACCTTGACGATCACATCCTCGCGAGCGGCGAGGTCGCGGCGGATGCGGTCGGCGACGGTGACCGAGCGGTGGCGGCCACCGGTGCAGCCGACGGCGATCGTCAGGTGGCTCTTGCCCTCGGCGACGTAGGCGGGGACGAGGAACTCCAGCAGCGGCAGCAGGCGGCCGTAGAACTCGCCGGCCTGGGTCCCCGACTCGACATAGGCGCGGACCTGCTCGTCCATCCCGGTCAGCGGCCGCAGCTCGTCGTCGTAGTGCGGGTTGGGCAGAAAGCGGACGTCGAGGGTGAGGTCGGCGTCGCGCGGCGGCCCGTTCTTGAAGCCGAAGGTGAGCAGGGTCAGCGCCAGCTCCCCCTCCTCTCCGCCCAGCATCTCCTCGGCGATCCGCCGCCGCAGCTCGGCCCCGGTCAGGTCGCTGGTGTCCATGACCACGTCGGCGCGCTCGCGCAGCGGCGCCAGCAGCTCGCGCTCGGCCCGGATCCCCTCGACGATCCGCCCCTCCGGCGCCAGCGGATGGCGACGGCGGGTCTCCTTGTAGCGGTTGAGCAGGGTCTCCTCGTCGGCCTCGAGGAACAGCACCTGCGGCCGCAGGCCACCGCGCTCGAGGTCGTCGAGCACCTGCACCAGGTCCTCGAAGTACTCGCCGCCGCGCACGTCGGAGACGACGGCGGCGCGCTCGACACCGCTGCCTTTGTGGCGGAAGAGCTCGCCGAGGCTGTCGATCATCCGCGGCGGCAGGTTGTCGACGCAGAAGTAGCCGCCGTCCTCGAAGGCGGCGATCGCTTCCGACTTGCCCGCCCCCGAGTGGCCGGTGATCACAACCAGCGTGACTTTGCCGTCCGCCATCCCTAATTCGTCCTGTTCAGTTGCTCGTGGATCTCGCGGCCTACTTTGCCAGGCAGGCCGGGCACTGCCTCGAGCTCCTCCCTGGTTGCCGCCAGGAACCGCTCCGGGGAGCCGAAATGCCGCAGCAGGGCGCGCTTGCGCGCCGGCCCGATCCCCTTCAGCCCGTCCAGCACCGAGCCGGTCATCGCCCGGTCGCGGCGGCCGCGGTGGTGCTCGATCGCGAAGCGGTGGGCCTCGTCGCGGACCCGCTGCAGCAGCCGCGAGGCCTCCGAGTCGGCGGCGAGGTCGAGGGGCGCCGAGCGGCCAGGGACGTAGACCTCCTCCAGCTTCTTGGCGAGGCTGACGACGGTGACGCCGCGCTCGGCGAACGGCGCCAGCACCTTCATCCCCGAGGCCAGCTGTCCCTTGCCGCCGTCGATCATCAGCAGCGAGGGCAGCGAGGCGAAGCTCTCGTCGCGCTTGTCGTCGTGCGGCGAGAGGTCGGCCTGCTCGAGGTAGCGGGCGACCCGGCGCTCCAGCACCTCCTCCATCGAGGCGAAGTCGTCGGGACCGCCGTTGGCGCCCGCTTCGCGCTTGTCGCCGCGCACCCTGAAGCGCCGGTAGTCGGCCTTCTTGGGCGCGCCGCCCTCGAAGACGACCATCGAGGCGACCGTGTGCTCGCCGCCGATGTTGGAGATGTCGAAGCCCTCGATCCGCACCGGCAGCTCCTCCATCCCCAGCACCTCGCGCAGCGAGGCCAGCGACTCGACCCGGCGGGCGCGGCGGTGCTCGCGCCGCAGCCGGTCCTGGTCGAGGGCGAGGCGGGCGTTGCGCTCGGCCAGCTCGCGCAGGCGGCGCTTGTCGCCGCGCTCGGCCGCCCGCACCTCGACCGCCGAGCCGCGGCGCTCGCTCAGCGCCTCGGCGAGGACGCCGGCGCGCTCGCGCAGGTAGGGGCCGACGACGACCATCGGCGGCATCGCCGGCGCGGCCGAGTAGTACTGGCCGATGAACTCCTCGGCGACCTCGGCCGGGTCGCGTTCGGCCTGGTTCTCGAGGTAGAAGCTCTGGCGGGCGGCGAGGATGCCGTCGCGGACCTGGAAGACCTGGGCGTTGGCGTCGGGCCCCTCGACCGCGACCCCGATCAGGTCGGCGGTGCCGACCGTGCCGCCGGCCACCCGCTGGCGCTCGAACAGCGAGCGGATCGCCTTCAGCCGGTCGCGGTGCAGGGCGGCCCGCTCGAATTCCTCCGCCGCTGCCGCGGCCTCCATCTTCGTCTCCTCCTCGGACTCGACCTGGCGGTAGCGACCGGAGAGGAAGTCGACGATCGCGTCGATGTTGTGGCGGTACTCCTCCTCGCTGACGTAGCCGACACAGGGGGCCCCACAGCGCTTTATGTAGTAGTCGAGGCAGGGGCTGCCGGAGCGCCGGCCCGGCTCGGCTCCCTCGCAGGTGCGGAACTGGAACAGCTTGCCGAGCAGGTCGAGCGTCTCCCGTACCCGCTTGGCGCTGGAGAAGGGGCCGAAGTAGGCGCGGTGCGGGCGGTGCTTCTCGCGGGTGAAGTAGACCCGCGGGTACTCCTCGTCGAGGCTGACGCAGACGTAGGGATAGGACTTGTCGTCGCGCAGGCGGATGTTGAAGTGCGGCCGGTGGCGCTTGATGAAGCTCTGCTCGGCCAGCAGCGCCTCCGCCTCGGTGGCGGTGACGAGGGTCTCGATGCGGTCGACGCGGGCGGTCATGCGCGAGCCGCCGGCGGAGAAGTGGTTGGCGACGCGCTTGCGGATCGAGCGCGCCTTGCCGACGTAGAGCAGCTCCTCCTCGCTCCCGTAGAAGAGGTAGACGCCGGGGGAGTCGGGCAGCTCGCGGATCCTGTCGTTCACCGGATAAAGGGTAGGCTGCGGGCCGCATGAACCCCCCCGAGCTGAAGACGCTGCGGATCGAGGTCGACGGCGAGATCGGCACGCTCACGCTCGACCGGCCCGAGTCGTTCAACGCGATGAGCCCGGAGATGATCCTCGACCTGGGGACCGCCTTCGCCTGGCTCGCCGACCAGGCGCCGCTGCGGGCGCTGATCGTCACCGGCGCCGGCCAGGCCTTCTGCTCGGGCGGCGACATCAACGGCTTCAAAGCCGGGGTCGAAGACGACTCGATCGACCTGCCCGCCCAGGTGCGGCGTGGCGCCGAGGCACTGCACATGGCGATCGTCGACCTGCGGCGCATCCCCTATCCCGTGATCGCGGCGATCAACGGCCCGGCCGCGGGAGCGGGCTTCTCGCTGGCGCTCGCCTGCGACATCAGGATCGCCTCCGAGAGCGTCTTCCTCGCCTGCGCCTACGGGCGGATCGGCGCCTCGCCCGACGGCGGCATGACCTACTTCCTGCCGCGCGTGGTCGGGCCGAGCCGGGCGCTGGAGATCCTGCTCGAGGACCCCAACATGACCCCCGCCGAGGCGCTCGAGGAGGGTCTGGTCTCCGCGGTCGTGGCAGCCGACGACCTGATGGAGGCCGCCCGGGCAAAGGCCGGGAAGCTGGCGGCAATGGCGCCCCACTACGTGAAGATGGCGAAACGGCTCTGCGGGGTCAGCATCGAGAACAGCCTCACCGAGCACCTGCAGCTGGAGCGCCACGGAATCGCCGACAGCATGGCGACCGAGGATCTGCGCGAGGGGGCGATCGCCTTCTTCAGCGGCGAGAAGCCCGAGTTCCACGGCCGCTGAACCGGCGCTGCGGCCAACCCGTATCCGGGTTACAGTCAGTTGCAGTCGCCCAGTCCTCGACGGGAAGGTTTCGCCATGAAGAAGGTCGCAGTCGCATTCGCCCTCGTCCTCGCCTCGTTCGCGCTCGTCGCCTGCGGCAGCTCGTCCAACGATTCCAGCTCCACCGGCGCCGAAACCAGCGAAAGCCAGACCAAGGAAGCCGAAGGCGGCAGCGTCGGCAGCGCCTCCGTCCTCGACATCGAAGCGGCCTCCAGCGGCCTCGCCTTCGCCAGCGACACCGCCAGCGCCAAGGCCGGCAAGGTGACGCTCAACTTCACCAACCCCCAGCCCCTCACCCACGACGTCGCGATCGAAGACTCCAGCGGCAAGACGATCGGCAAAACCGACCTCATCGCCGAAGGCTCCGACTCCGCCACGGTCGACCTCAAGCCCGGCGAATACACCTTCTACTGCACGGTTCCCGGCCACCGCGAAGCAGGCATGGAAGGGACGCTCACCGTCAAGTAGCGGTGACGAGCGGGCGATGAGTCTCGGAGCCGACACCAAGGCGTTGCTGTTGCTTGCCGCCGCGATGTTCCTCTGGGCGCTGCTGCTCGGTCGTCTGGAAGTACCGGCAGATGGCGAGCGCCGAGGACCATCTCGCCCACCCGTACGTCGACACCGCGCACCGCGCCGCCCTCCTCTACAGCTTCGCGCTACTGCTCGTAGCGACCTTCGTCGAGCTGAGCGGCTGGGGCGTCGCCCTCAACCTCGCCGCCGCCGGAGCGATGGCCTTCTACTTCTTCTTCGCCGTCGCCGGCTACGCCGTCCACGGCTGGCGCCGCGACACCGACAACCAGTTCCGCGACCCCGTCCGCGGCACCCACGCCCTGATGGTCGCCCTGATCGTCACCGAGATCGGCGGCTGGCTGATCCTGGTGGCCGGCTTCCTTGAGAAGCAGGTCTTCTGACGGGAGCCTCACCGTCGCGACGCTCAACCAGCGCGACTTCGAGCCGGCCCAGGTGCAGTTCGTCGATCCCTCAGCCCGAGGAGAGATTTCCGTCCGGCGCCAAGGCGGGACCAGCGAGGTGAAGCGGGCACCGACCGAGTTGTGCCATCCGGACAAGCGCCGTACACTCCTGGCAATGAAGTCGACTGCCAGCGCCAAGACCCGCCGGATCGAGATCCGGATGACCGACGAGGAGCGCGACCTGGAGCAAGCCGCGGCTGCCGCCCGCGGCCAGACGCTCAGCGAGTTCGTCCGTCAAGCGGCGCGCCGCGAGGCGGAGCAGGTGCTTGCCGAGCGAACGAGCATCGTGCTCAATCCCGAGGAGGCCAGCCGCTTCCTCGCGGCGCTGGACGACCCCACTCCCTTTGAGGCCGGCCTCGGTCGCTTGACCGACAGGCCCAGCGTCCTCGACAGTTGAGCGCTCGGTTCGGAGCGGTCGAGCCGCTCGAATCGCGTCACCGAGTCGATCGTTTCGAGTGCGGCCGAGAGCAGCTCGATCGCTGGCTGCGCGCCTATGCCAGACAGGGCCAGCGCAGAGATACCGCCCGCACCTTCGTGGTCTGTGGCCAAGGAGAAACCGAGGTAGTCGGCTACTACACGCTGGTCGCCTCACAGGTCGAGCAGAACGAGGCAACAGATGAAGTGAGGCGCGGAACATCCAAGCACTTCCCGATCCCTGTCTGCCTGATCGCCCGCCTCGCTGTCGATCGCTCCGAGCAAGGCGCCGGCCTCGTCGCAGCCTCCTCCTTGACGCCCTCCAACGCAGCGAGCGCGCCTCCCGCTCGGTCGCCATGCGCGCCGTCCTCGTCCACACCATCGACGACGAGGCTGCTGCTTTCTATGCACGCTTCGGGTTCAAGTCAGCCGTGCAGAACCGCTCACTCTCATGGTCCCGCTGGAGGCAGTACGACAGACCCTTGGCTCAGATGTCTAGCCGGCGGGTGCCATCACGCGGGTGACGCTGTCGCCCACGAAGCAGGGCTTCTCGTTGCCC
Organism: uncultured Solirubrobacterales bacterium; assembly: GCA_963727985.1. Lineage (GTDB taxonomy): Bacteria > Actinomycetota > Thermoleophilia > Solirubrobacterales > 70-9 > VAYN01. Next base: position 111,519 of record CAVSIL010000009.1, read on the forward strand.
TCGACCTCGATCGTGAAGCGGGTGACGACCTGGTACCAGCCGCCGCCTTTCTCCTCGACCGAGACGACCTCGGCGCGGGCGCGGACCTTGGAGTCGACCGGCACCGGGGCGGGGAAGCGGATCTTGTCCCAGCCGTAGTTGACGCCGAGGGCGAAGCCGGTGGCGTCGATCAGTTCGCCGCGGAAGCCGTCGACGAGGGAGAGGGTGAGGTTGCCGTGGGCGATCGTCGTCCCGAAGGGGCTCTCGGACCGGGCCCGCTCGACGTCGACGTGGATCCACTGGTGATCGCCGGAGAGCTCGGCGAAGGCGTCGATGTCCGCCTGGGTGACGGTGCGCCACTCGCTGGGGCCGATCTCCTGACCGACCACCGCCCGCATTCCCTCGACTCCCTGTACCTCGACAGATGCCATCGGCGGCCAGTTTAGCCGCCCTCTTCTCGCGACCGCCGCCCCGCACTACGCTCTGGCCATGTCCTCGCGCGCCTACTGGCTGAAGACGGAGGAGGACGCCGCGGCGGGGATGCGGCGGATCGCGGCCGGACGCGCGGAAGAGGCGCTGGGGCGACTCCGCGGCGCCAGCGAGGAAGAGCTTGCGGCCGCGATCCACGGCGCCCGCAAAGACCTGAAGAAGCTGCGAGCAGCGCTGCGGCTGCTGCGCGACGAGCTCGGCAGGAAGGCCTTCAGGGCCGAAGACCGCCGCTACCGCGACGCGGGGCGGGCGCTCTCGGGCAGCCGCGACGCCGAGGTCAAGCTGGGGACGCTGGCGGCACTGCGCCGCCGCTTCGACGACTTGCCGGCAGACACCGCGGCGCGCTGGGCGGACAGGCTGGAGGCGGAGCGGGACGCGCTCGCCGCCGCCGTCGTCGGCGAAACAGAAGGGAGGATCGGCGAGGCGACGGCGGCGATAGAGGCGGGACGGGAGGCGATCCGCCACTGGTCGCTGGAGACCGACTCCTGGGCGCTGGTGGGACCCGGCCTGTCGCGGACCTACCGGCAGGGACGCGAGGCGATGGCCGCGAGCCCTGGATGACCCATCGCGCCAACTTGCACGAGTGGCGCAAACGGGCCAAGGACCTCTGGTACCAGCTGCGAATCCTCCGCGAGGCCTGGCCGGGACCGCTGGGCGCGACCGTCGGGGAGGCCCATGAGCTGACCGACCTCCTTGGCGACCACCACGACCTGGCGGTGCTGGCGGCCGACCTCCGGGCCCGTACCGACCTCGGCGATCGCGCCGCCTTCGAGACCGCGATCGAACGGCGCCAGGGGGAGCTGCTCGGCGCGGCGCTCGAGATCGGCCGGCGGCTCTACGCCGAGAAGCCGAAGGCGTTCGGGCGGCGGCTCGAGCGCTACTGGCTCGCCTGGCGGGAAGCCTGATCAGCCCAGAGCGAGGTACTGGCGCAGGGCCTTGCGAATTACCGAGGAGGTGGCTTCGCGGTCGCTCTCCGCCCGCTCGGCCAGCGCCTCCCGCAACTCGGGGTCGAGCCGCACGGACTCGACCTTGGCAGGGCCAGAGCCCATGGGGGGGCGACCCCGGCGCCGCCTCAGAGATCTCGTCAACGTCGTATCCGGCCTCAGCCTCAGCGCGCAGGCTGCTCGATCAACTCATCGGTAATCGGGACCCCACTGGCCGTCTTGCCGTACGTTTTCTCTCGGCATCGTCACTCTCCCGGAAGTCTGCCTGTACTTCGGACGCATCTTCATCGCGTGAATCACGACCTCGTCGCGATCATCTCGCACTAAACGACCACCTCAATCAGATCAGCGTTGCGGGTGGGTCCAGATACAAGCGTAGATCGTCTTCCTGATCTTCGATCCTCATCGCGTCTTTACCGCGTGCTCGATGTCCTCACCGGCGATTCCATGCTTCGCTGACCGATTGACTGAAAGACATATTGTAGTACGAAACTCAACTCAGGCGACCAGGCGCACTTCGAAGCTCGGGATGGCCAGCGCTCCCGGCGCCGCCGAGCAGGGCGAGGATGCGGGTGACGTAGGCCTGGGTCTCTGGGTAGGGCGGGATGCAGTGGCAGCCTTCGACGGCGCCGGGGCCGGCGTTGTAGCCGGCGAGGGCGAGTTCCGGAGAGCCGAGCTGGCGGATCAGGTCGGACATCAGGTGGGCCTGGGCGTCGATCGCCGCGACCGGATCGAAGGGGTCGCTGAGCCCGTAGGAGGCGGCGGTCCCCGGCATGAACTGGGCGATGCCCTGGGCTCCGGCCGGGGAGACCGCGAAGGGGTTGAAGCCCGACTCCGCCATCAGCTGCGCCGCCAGCAGCGCGGCGGACACGTTCCAGCGCGTGGCGGCGGCGGTCAAGGGGTCGCGGAAGCGGCTGGGGACGAAGCTCGGCAGGGCCGCGCCGCCCGCGGTCATCGCCGGCCCTCCCCCGCTCCCGCTCAGCGAGTTGCCGGCATCCGAGCAGGGCGGCGGGCCCGCGTCGAAGCCGTAGTGCCAGGCCTCCCACGAGTACCTCTGGATGAAGCCGAAGCGGCCGGCGTTGGCGGCGAGCCAGGAGTAGGCGGAATCGGGACCGAGGTCGAGCTCGGTCGCGCAGCGGTGCAGCGAGTGGCCGGGCGGCGCCACCCAGGTCGGGTCGGGGTGAGCCGCGAAGAGGGCCGCCTGTTCGGCGTCGGAGCGGAAGCCGGAGACGACGAGCAGCGAGATCCCGGCGCCGCGGGCGGCCGCCGCCATGCGGTCGAAGGCGGCGGCGACGTCCGGCCTCATGCCCTTCCCGGTCCGGTAGACGAGCGGGCCGCTGTAGCCGCCGCCGCTGGCCATCGCCGCTCCGCCCGCGCCGGCGCCGGCGCCGAGTGGGGCGGCGGCTTCGGCGACCGCCGATGCCTCGACCTCACCGCTCCTGCCCCCGACCTCGAGGTCGGCGACCACGCTCGCCTTCGCCCGCACCGGCGCGAAGGAGCTCGAGTCGGGGAAGTCGAGCCGGAGCCGGCTCGGATCGACCCCGTTCGCCCGGCTCGCCCCGATCGCGGCCGTCCGCGCCCGCGCCAGGTAGGCGAGCTTGTCGAGGTGGACGGGATTCGGCAGGCCGTTGGGGAGGGTCGGGGGCGAGAGCAGCCGCGGCAGGTCGTCGCGCATCGAGCGCACCGCCGAGATCGCCACCAGGTCGGCCGCCCGCTGCACCCTGCCCTTGCCGGTCACGGCTCCCGCGATCGCGACCAGGGCCAGTGCCCCCGCGAGCAGGACGAACACCCCGCCGATCGCCAGGATCAGCGCCTGCCCGGACTCGCCTCTCGATCGCATCCACCGACCCTCGCGAACAAGAGCGCACTCGTGGCGCGCTCAATCAAACAATTGCCGCACCGGATGGCGCCAAAAGTGCGACTAGCCGAGATCGACGATCTCGATCAGATCCTCGAGACCCCGAAGATCGGCGGCGTTGAGCGTGTAAGAGGGAGTACGTAGGCTAAGGCCGTCGCCGCGATCATTAGATCGAGAGTGCGAGGACCGCGGGGCTTGCGCCCTCGACACGACCTCGGCATAGATCCGACCATAGGCACGAGCGCAGGAGGCTTCGACGGAAGCGTTTCGACTTCGTCTCCACTGCTGAACGCGCTCCTGACGGCGCGCCCGCCTACTCACATCGGCTGCCGCATGTGGCCCTGACGCCAGCTCCGCGAGCGTCAATGCAGAGATCGCAGAGATCCCAGGCAGCCGAGACAGATCGAGATCTTCGAGTCCGATCACCACCGACGTGTCGAGGAGACCCCGTTCAGGATTCACGCCAAAAGCGAGGCGTCGGATCCTGATCGACGTAACGGTCGACGTCTTCGCGGAAGATTTTGTAGTCGCTCTCGCCGGTACCGGCGAGAGCTTTCTGCAAGGCGGCGGTGGAGACGAAGTAGCGACTGCCAACCGGCCGAAGCTCCCCAACCGGGACGCCGTTGCGGGTGACGATGAACTCTTCACCGCGATCCAGTTCGCGCATGATCTCTCCACTCTGGTTGCGCAACTCGCGTTGGCTGATCTCGCGTGCCATCGCGCTCAATGTAGCACTGGTGCGACAGCAGCTTCTTGACGATGTACGGGGGCAGCCCGCCGGCACCGTCCGGAGCCAGCGCGCCGAAAAGGGCGCGGCGCTCGGCGACCCAGCTGAGGCGCTGCTTGAGGACCGCGACCGCGAGATCGCGGTCCATCAGGTCGCGGACGACCAGGGCCAGCAGCGCCCGGTCGGCACTGAGATCGGCGCGGAGCAGAACTCCGGACGGCGCCGACCCGAGGCGCTCGTCCAGGCACGCCCGCAGCAGCGCCGGCGGCAGGTGAAGGACAGCGAGCGCGCCGCGGGCGACGGTGACCGCCGCCGAGGCCGCCTCCAGCCCCTCCGGATCGGCCGCCACCGCCAGGTGGCAGACCTGCCCGCGGGCGGCCACCCGCGCCCGCGGCAGGTGCGCGACCAGCCGCTCCTCCAGCTGGCGCGCCGCCGCCGAGGCGAGCAGGGTCGGGCGCGGCGGCTTGCCGCCGACGTCGACCAGCAGCGTCGCCCGGTCGACGTCGGCGCCCGCGCAGGCCAGGACCGCGGCCGCGCCGCGCGAACCCTCCGCCTCCCGCACCGCCGTGACCAGGACGGTCGCGGCGTCGGCCGGTGCCGCGAACGCGGTCACCGCGCCGGCCTCGCGCTGGCGGAGCTGGTGACGGCGAGCCGGTCGGCGAGCGAGTGCAGCGGCGAGGGCGGCAGCAGGCGCACCGTCACCGTGTCGCCGTTGACGCTGACCGCGACGTTGTCCTCGGCCCAGCCCGGCAGCGCCGCCCGCGCCGCCTCCGCCGCCGAGCCGCCGGAGGCCAGCGCCAGCGCCCCCGCCTCCGCCGCCCCGTCGGCCAGCGTCATCGCGTAGCCGGCGGCGAGCAGCTGCAGGGCGACGATCGCGGCCAGCAGCAGGGCCGGCAATGCTGCCACCAACTCCACCGAAGCCTGCCCGCGCTCCTCAGCCACCTCCAACCTCCAGCTCTGCCCGCGCCCCCACCATCACCCGCGGCAGGCCGGGAAAGAGGCGCGGTACCGGCACCCGCACGGAGACGTCCTCGGAGTCCTCCACCCTGGCCCCGTCCCGCAGCGACGGCGGCAGCGCCCGTCGCGCCGCCGTCCGTCGCCTCGCTCCCGACCAGCGCCGCCCGCGCCCCCGCGCGCGCGGCCACGCTCGCCGACCACAACGCCTGGCCGGCGAGGCCGATCTGGACGGCCGCCAGGACCGCCAACAGCAGGAACGGGACCACGGCGACCAGCTCGACCGACGCGGTCCCCCCCTCCCTGTGGCCTGCGCTGTCGACGGTCCTTGGCGGCACCGCCATACCGTCCCAGGCAGGTGCGCACGCGTGGCGCGCAAAGGCTCACAACTCAGTCAAGCCTTCCCTACGTCAGTAGCTATGCGTGTTGGCGTCGACCCAGATTCGCCAGATCGCCGCCACCGAGGCACCGAGCAGGAGCATCCAGACCAGGGTGCCGCCGCCGCTGGAGAAGAGCTTGTCGGTGCCGGCGATCAGCAGCGCGATCAGCCCGAAGGCGCCGTAGAAGATCGCCCGGCGGCCGTCGGTCAGGGTCGCCAGGGTCAGCTGGTTCTGGCGGCTGAGGACGTAGAGCATCCAGCTGATCCCGGCCAGGAAGCCCATCGTGATCGCGGTCAGGATCGCGTTGGCGAAGTTCTGCCCGGAGGGGGCGAAGGCGATGCCCAGCGCCAAGACCATGATGATGGCGACGTTGCGAGCGGTGCGCACGATCTCAGTGTACGCGGCTACTTGCTGGTCATCGCGACGATCCCGACAACCACGATGCCGGCGGTCGCGAGCAGGCCCAGGCAGGCCACCAGGGCGGCGGCGCCGGCCGCCAGCGGCCGCTCCTCGCGAGTGAGATCGGAGAACCTGGCCGCTCCCCAGATCGCGACCGAGAAGACGAAGGTGGCGCCGATGCCGGCGACCACCGAGGCGCCGACCGCCTGCAGCAGCGCCTTGCCGTCGACCAGCGTCGCCAGGGTCATCCGCTCGAGGCCGCGACCGGGGCGCCGCGCTCGGCCCGGCGCGCGAAGACGGCGACGATCAGCGAGAGCGAGGCCAGGGTGACCACCACCGGCCCGAGGGCGCCGGTGCCGAAGATCCGCGTCAGGCCGTAGGCGAGCGCGCCGATCGCCGCCGCCGCCGGCAGGGTCAGGACCCAGGCGATGACGATGTTGCCGGCCACCCCCCAGCGCACCGCCGAGAAGCGCTTGGCGGCGCCGGCGCCCATGATGCCGCCGTTGATCACGTGGGTGGTCGAGAGCGGGAAGCCGAAGTGGGTCGAGGCGAGGATCACGGCCGATCCGGCCCCCTGCGAGGAGAACCCCTGGGCGGCGTCCATCTTGATGATCCGGGTGCCGGTGGTTTTGATGATCCGCCAGCCGCCGCTGTAGGTGCCGGCCGCGATCGCCGTCGCCGCCGAGGCGATCACCCAGAACGGCGGGTCGGCGCCGGCCGCGAGGCTGCCGTTGGCGATCAGGGCCAGGGTGATCACGCCCATCGTCTTCTGGGCATCGTTGGTGCCGTGGGCCAGCGCCAGCAGCCCGCCGGAGACGATCTGGCCGTACTTGAAGCCGCGGGTAACGGTCCCGGGCCGCTGCCTGCCGACCACGCGGTAGATCAGCCCGATCGAGAGGCCGGCGACGGCGAAGGCGAGGACCGGGGCGATCAGGGCGGGGATCAGGACCTTGCCGACCAGGCCTTCGGCGATCACCGCGTCGAAGCCGGCGGCGGCGATCGCGGAGCCGACGACGCCGCCGATCAGGGCGTGCGAGGAGCTCGAGGGCAGCCCGAAGGACCAGGTGATCAGGTTCCAGGCGATCGCCCCGATCAAGCCGGCGAAGACGATCGTCGGCGTGATCACTTCGGCGTTGACGACGTCGTTGGCGACCGTCGCCGCGACCGAGATCGAGATGAAGGCGCCGACGAAGTTGAGCAGCGAGGCGATCGCGATCGCCACCTGCGGCCGCGCCGCCCCGGTCGAGATCGAGGTGGCGACGACGTTCGCCGTGTCGTGGAAGCCGTTGGTGAAGTCGAAGGCGAGCGCCGTCCCCACCACGATCACCATGATGACGTCCGAGCTCACGAGCCTCAGCTGTTCTTGATGACGATGCCCTCGAGGATCTGAGCCGCGGTCTCGGTCGCGTCGATCGCGTTCTCGAGCACCGCGAACATGTCCTTCCAGCGGATCACGACCATCGGGTCGACCCCGTTGGAGAAGAGCGAGGCGACGGCGTCGCGGGAGATCCGGTCGCCCTCGTTCTCGAGCCGGTGGATCTCGATCCAGTACTTGTCGAGGTCCTTGAACTCAGGCAGATGCTCGAGCCCCATCGCCAACTGCTCGCAGGCCGCGACCAGGACTTTGGTCAGCGCCCCGGCCTGCTCCATCGGCGCCTCGATCTTGTAGAGGCCGAGGAAGTCGGCAGCCTCCTCGGCGTAGTCGACGATGTCGTCCATCTGGGTCGCGAGGCCGTAGATGTCCTCGCGATCGATCGGCGTCACGAAGGTCGTGTTCAGCCGTGTTGACGATGTCGTGGGTGATCCGGTCGCCCTCCTGCTCGGCCTTGACGATCTCCTGCGAGAGGCCACCGTCCTCCGGCCACTGATTCATCATCCGGTCGAGCAGCCGGGAGGCGTGCACGCTGTTCTGCCCGGCCTCGATGAAGAGGTCGAAGAAGGTGCGGTCGCGAGGGAGGAGCGAGAAGCGCGCCAAGGGCCGCATCCTAGTGACGCGCGGGGGTTGGCGCCGGCGTCAGCCGGTTGCCGCGGCGAGCTGTTCGGCGGCGCGGGCGCCATGGCTCTCGCGCAGCTCCTCCTGGACTCCGCGGCGCTCGCCGACGGGAGCAACGGTGCGGGTCCAGCGACCCTCGGCATCGAGCTCCCAGGCATTGGCGCTGTCGGCAAAGCAGCGGGCCAGGACGTCGAGGATCTCCGTCCGCAGCTCCGGGTCCTCGACCGGCGCGACCAGCTCGACGCGGCTGTCGAGGTTGCGGGGCATCAGGTCGGCGGAGCCGATCAGGACCCGGGTCTCCTCGCCGCGCTGGAAGCTGTAGACGCGGGAGTGCTCGAGGAAGCGGCCGACGATCGAGACGACGCGGATGTTCTCCGAGATCCCCGGCACGCCCGGCCGCAGGCAGCAGATGCCGCGCACGTTGAGGTCGACCCTGACCCCCGCCCGCGACGCCGCGTAGAGCGCCTGGATACAGCCGGCGTCGACCAGCGAGTTCATCTTCAGGGCGATCCGCGCCTCCTCCCCGGCCTCATGGGCGGCGACGGTGCGCTCGATCTCCTCGAGGATGCGGCCGCGCATGGTCGTCGGCGAGACCAGCACCTTGCGGTAGGCGGCGGGGCGGCCGTAGCCGGTGAGGAAATTGAACATCTCGGCGACGTCGGCGCCGATGTCGGGGTCGGCGGTGAAGAGGCCGAAGTCCGTATACAGACGGGCCGTCTTCGGGTGGTAATTGCCGGTGCCGATGTGGACGTACTCGCGCACCCGCTCGCCCTCGCGGCGGGCGACCAGGATCGCCTTGACGTGGGTCTTGAGGCCCGGGATGCCGTAGACGACGTGGACCCCGGCCTCCTCCAGCGACTTCGCCCAGTGGATGTTCGCCTCCTCGTCGAAGCGGGCTTTCAGCTCGACCATGCAGACCGCCTGCTTGCCGCGTTCGGAGGCGCGAATCAGCGACGGCACCAGCGGCGAGTCGTCGCTGGTGCGGTAGACGGTGTGCTTGATCGCCAGCACATCGGGGTCTTCGACCGCCTGCTCGACGAAGCGCTCGACCGAGGTGGCGAAGGAGTCGTAGGGATGGTGGACCAGGAGGTCGCCCTGACGGATCGCCGCGAACATGTCGACCGGCTCCTCATCCTCCCCCTGCAGGCGCGGCTGCGTCACCGGCGACCAGGGCGCGTAGCGCAGCTCGGCGTGACCGGAGACATCGGCGATGTCGTTGAGGTCGCCGAGGTCGACAAGGCCGTCGACGTCGTAGACCTCGCGGTCTTCGAGCCGCAGGGCGCCGACCAGCTGCTCGCGCAGCTTCGGGTTCATGCCGGCGGCGACCTCCAGCCGCACGACCTCGCCGAAGCGGCGGCGGCGAATCTCGTCCTGGACCGCCTGCAGGAGGTCGTCGGCCTCGTCGCTGACGGTGAAGTCGGCGTCGCGGGTGACCCGGAAGTAGCCGTGGTCGATGACCTCGGTGCCGGGGAAGAGCAGATCGAGGTTGGCCGCGATCGCCTCCTCCAGCGGCACGAAGGACTTGCCGTCCTCACCCAGCGGCAGGAAGCGCCCGAGCAGCTCCTTCGGGACCTTGACCCGGGCGATGATCTCGGTGCCGCTGTCGGGGTCGCGCAGGAGCACGCCGAGGCTGAGCGAGAGGTTGGAGATGTAGGGGAAGGGCCGGCCGAGCCCGATCACCAGCGGCGTCAGCGCCGGGAAGACCTGCTCGTGGAAGCGGGCGTCGATCTCGCGCCGCTCCTCCTCGCTGGCCTCGTCGAGGGTGACGATGCGGATCCCCTCCTCCTCCAGGGCCGGCCGCAGGACGCCGCCGAAGCAGAAGTGCAGGCGCCGGTCGAGCTCCAGCACCCGGGCCTGGATCGCGTCGATCTGCTCGCTGGGGGCGAGGCCATCGGGGCCGCGGGCGTCAATCCCGGCGTCCAGCTGGTCGAAGAGACCGGCGACCCGGACCATGAAGAACTCGTCGAGGTTGGAGGCGTAGATGCCGCAGAAGCGCAGGCGCTCCAGCAGTGGCACCTCCACGTCCTCGGCCAGTTCGAGAACCCGCTGGTTGAAGTCGAGCCAGGAGAGCTCGCGGTTGAAGTAGTTGGCGGGATCGTCGATCGATCCATCGTACTGGGGCACCACAGGCGAGCCGGCTGTCTCAGGCGACCTGGGCGAGCGGCACCGACTCCCCGTCCAGCGCCCGCCGGTAGCCGGCCGCGAGCTGACTCAGCGCCCGCTCCCAGGAGCGGGCGCGGGCGGCGTTGACGGCGGCGGCGCCGAGCTGGTGGCGCAGCGCCGGCGAGGAGGCGAGCTGCAGCAGGGCGCCCGCCAGATGATCGGGGTCGGGACGGCAGAGCAGGCCGGTGTGGCGGTTCTCGACCAGCGCCGCCGGGCCGCCCTCGGCGACCGCGACCACCGGCAGCCCGCTGGCACCGGCCTCGAGAATCACCTGGCCGTAGGTGTCGGTGGCGCTGGCGAAGAGAAAGATGTCGGCGCTGGCGTAGGCGCCGGCCAGCTCCTCACCCCCGAGCCAGCCGAGGAAGGTGGCGTGGCCGCCGAGCCGGGCCCGCAGCTCATCCTCCTCCGGGCCGCCGCCGGCCAGCAGCAGGTGCAGGCGCGGGTCGGCGTCGCGGGCCCGCAGGAAGCTCTCGGCCAGCAGGTCGACACCCTTCTCGCGGGTCAGGCGGCCGGCATAGAGAACCTTGATCTCCCCCGGATAGGCGTCGCGGTCGGCCTTGACCGGGTCGAACCGGTCGGTGTCCACCCCCCGCTCCCAGCGCTGGATCCTGGTCGGCTCGGTGCCCAGCCCGGCCAGCGAGGCGTCGGCCGCCGGGCTCGGCGAGAGGACGATGCCGGGGGCGCCGTAAAAGGCCCCGAGGGCGGCCCGGGCGATCGCCTCGACGCCGCCGTCGCCGCTGCGCATTCCGGCGTAGGTCGCCAGCTCGGTGTGGTAGCTGGCCAGCAGCGGCACGCCGGTGATCTGGCCCAGCAGGGTCGCGGCGATGCCGGCGGGGCCCGGGGCGGTGACGTGGACGAGGTCGTAGCCGCCGTCGGCCAGCGCCTCGACCAGGTCCGGCAGGCCGGGAACGCCGAGCGCCATCCCCTCGTAGAAGGGGAGCTCCAACTCGGTCGCCGCCGGCAGGCGGCGGTCGACGCCGGCATCGGTGCCGATCACGTCGACGTCGAAGCCGGAGACGCCGCGCTCGCGGATCTGTTCGATCGTGTGGGTCACCCCGTGCATCGAGCCGATCCCGTCGGCGATCAGCGCCACCCGGCGCCGGCTGCCCTCGCGGGCGCGCAGCTTCGTTTTCTCGGCGCCGAGGAAGACGGTCGAGGGCGCGTAGGGGACGGCGGGGAGCGATCGCCTCGAAGAGGCCGCCGATCGCGCCCTGGAGGTCGCCGCCGGCGACCGCGGCGGTCCCGCCCTCGACGGCGACGCGCAGGCGCCGGTCGTGGATGCGGCGGGCGCGGCGGTAGAGGTCGGCGTGGGAGAACTCGTCGGCCTGCAGAAAGGCGATCAGCTCGCGGCCACGGAGGTCGAGGCCCATCCCCGCGAGCCAGGCGTCGAGCAGGCAGCGTGCGTCCTCGGGGCCGATGTCGGCGGCGACCTTGCCCTCGCGCGCCGCCCCCTCGCTGAATCACCCTTTCGGCCATCTTCAGCACCGCCGCGGGGTCGGGCGCCCCCTCCCCCCACCGCTGTGTCCTTTCCACCGCTATGCGACTGGAAAGACGACCGCGGTGGCTCGTCGCCGAGGACGAGGGCGCGGGTCGCCAGTGCCATCGCCGCGTGCGTCCACTTGGCGGCGCTGCCCTGCTCGCCGCCCGCTTCGGCGTCGCCGCGGCGCAGGTGGCGCAGAAACTCTTCCGGCGTCGCGGCATCGGGCGCCTCGGTGAAGGTGCGGCCGATGTCGACGCCGGCGTGGTCGTCAGAGCCGCCGATGCCGGTGCCGCCGTGGGTGTCCACATAGACGGCGGCCGGCATGTTCAGCTCCGCGGCCCGCGACCCGTTGCGGACCTCCCAGACCCCGAACAGCTCCGCCAGGCGGCGGCGGTGGCGCCGGGTCAGCGGCGCGGCGACGTTGAAGAAGGGATGCGCGAGGGCGCAGGCGATCCCGTTCTCGTGCAGGTATGCGGCGCAGGCCTCGAGGTCGCCGGAATGCGCCTGCAGCCACTCGTGGTCTCCGATGGTGATCCCGTAACAGAGGATGTGAACCGCCTGGGGCTCGCCGGCAAAGCGGGCGGTCAGCTCCTCGGAGACGAAGCAGTCGGGACGGTCCTCCAGCTCGAGGCAGCCCGCGATCGTGTCGTGATCGGTGATCGTCACGAAGTCCATCCCCCGCCGCTTGGCCAGCTCGTAGACCTCCGCCGGGGGGGTCGCGCACTCGGGCAGCCCGAGCGATCGCTGCACCCCCAGTCGCGAGAGCTGGGAAGCGGTGGAATGGCAATGCAAGTCAACTCGGGAAGTCATCGATGTCTCCCTCTCCTAGATCCTTGGTCACCCCCAGAATTCGCCATGAGCAGGGGAAACTTGTGAAGGAGCGGCTAACGCGGTGTGAACTTCGCGTGACCGCTACGCGGCGAGCTTCGCCGGCGAGGAGCCGTTGGCGTTGCCGTTGAGGAGATCGAGGATGACCCCCTCGCGGAGGCCGCCCTTGCCGATCTGCAGTGGCTGGCCGAGCAGCTCGGAGACCTTCTCGAGGAGGAGGACGCCGGTGGTGAGGATGCGGACCCGGACCGGGTCGAGCTCGAAGCGGCGGGCGACCTCGGCGGAGGGGTCGCCGCAGAGGACGCGGATGCCGCGCTCCAGGGTCTCGTACTCGAGCACGGTGCCGACCAGTCGCCGCAGCGAGGTGGCGCTGCCGCCGACGGCGACGGCCTGGGCCGGGTGCTCGACCTCGACCCCGGCGAAGATGTCGTCGATGCGGTCGCGGACCTTGCGGATCTCCGCCGCCGAGGGCGGGTCGGAGGCGATCAACTCGTCGGCGAGGACGCCGGAGCCGACCCGCCAGGAGCGCACCTTCTCGACCCCATCGGAGGCGGTGCCGATGATGATCTCGGTCGAGCCGCCGCCGACGTCGACAACGCCGATCCGGCCCTCGACCGGGTGACCGAGGCCCTTGGTGGCGCCGATGAAGGCGAGCCGCCCCTCCTCCTCCTCGCTGAGCACGTCAACCCTGACGCCGGCCGCCTCGCCGATCGCCGCGGCCACCTCAGTGCCGTTGGAAGCCTCGCGGACAGCCGCGGTGGCAACGGCACGAATCTCTTCGGCCCCGAGCTCCTGCGCCAGCCGCACCTGGGTGGCGACGACCTCGCCGACCTCCTCGACCTTCTCGGGAAGGATCTCCCCCTTCTTGCCGAGCGCCTTGTTGATCCGCGTATAGGCCCGCTGCTCCATCACCTTCTTCAACTGCCCATCCACCGGCTCCGCCACGAGCACTCGCGTGGTATTCGAACCGATATCTATCGCGGCGCAGAGCATGCGGGGTCAACCATGATGTTCCCAGACCGCCCGGATCTCACACGACCGCGAACTACCCGCGCCGCGTGGGCGCCGCGGGGAGGGGGTCCGAGAACGGAGCCAGTTTGCCCCGCCCGCAGGACCCCCTCCCCGGGGCGCTCGCCCGACCCGGGGCGCTGACTATGCCGTCGGGTGCGAAGCGTCCTCGAACTCGCGAAACAGCCCCGTAACCACGAAGGCCACCTGCTCGCCGATGTCGACGGCATTGTCGGCAATCCGCTCGATCGCCCGCGCGGCCAGCAGCATCGTCATCGCCCACTCGCGCTTGTCGGCGTCATCGCCGATCTCCAGCGCCAGGCGGAAGCACTCGCGATTGAGGTCGTCGACAACGTCGTCCTGGCGGACCAGATCGCGCGCCATCTCCACGTCGCGCTCGGCGAATGCCCGCTTGGCCTGCGCGATCAGCGTCCGGGTCTGCTTGCCCATGGTCAGGATCAGCCTCACCATCTCGGCATCGGCGGGGGGCTCGTTGCCGGTGATCGGGATCACCTTGCAGACGTTGACGCACTGGTCGCCCATCCGCTCGATGTTCTTCAGCACGTGCAGCAGCGCGGAGATCAGCCGTAGGTCGGTGGCCACCGGCGACTGCGTCGCCAGCAGCGTGATCAAGCTCTGGTGCACCTCCAGGTAGCGGCCATCGATGCGATCGTCGTCGGCGACGACGATCTGCGCCAGCTCGATGTCCTGGTGCTCGACCGCTTCCAGCGTGCGCACCAGCGCCGTATTGACGAGGTCGAGGCCGCCGAGAGCGCTGGCCTCGAGGCTGTCGAGTTCCTCCTGATATTCGGCTGCGAATTCCTTCTGGCATGGTCGCGCGCTAGCCGAAGCGGCCGCTGACGTAGTCCTCGGTCGCCTTCTCCGCCGGCTGGGTGAAGATCTTCTCGGTCGGACCGATCTCCACCAGGCGACCCGGCTTGCCGGTCTCTTCGAGGTTGAAGAAGGCGGTGAGGTCGCTGGCCCGCGCCGCCTGCTGCATGTTGTGGGTGACGATCGCGATCGTGTATTTGCTCTTCAGCTCGCCGATCAGATCCTCGATCGCCAGGGTGGCCACCGGGTCCAGGGCCGAGCAGGGCTCGTCCATCAGCAGCACCTCGGGCTCGACCGCGATCGCGCGGGCGATGCAGAGCCGCTGCTGCTGACCGCCGGAAAGGCCGGTGCCGGGCTTGTCGAGGCGGTCCTTGACCTCGTCCCAGAGGTGGGCGCCGCGCAGCGAGCGCTCGACGATGCCGTCCTTCTGGGACTTGCTCAGCCGGCCCGCGTTGAGGTTGAGCCCGGCGGCGACGTTGTCGTAGATCGACATCGTCGGGAACGGGTTGGGCGACTGGAAGACCATCCCGACCAGCCGCCGCACCTGCACCGGGTCGACACCCGGCCCGTAGATGTCCTCACCGTCGAGGGTGATCTCGCCCCTGACGCTGGCGCCGACGGTGAGCTCGTGCATCCGGTTGAGCGAGCGCAGGAAGGTGGTCTTGCCGCAACCCGAGGAGCCGATCAGCGCCGTCACCTTGTTCGGCGCGATCGTCATCGTCACCTCCTCGACCGCGTGGAACTCCCCGTAGTAGAGGTTCACCCCCCGCGCCTCGATCGTCTTCGCGCGGCGGCCGCCCGCCTCCACCACGGGCTCGGTCGAGGTCTCGGTAACTGGGCCCACGTTGGACATCTGTGCCTTGCCTTTCTCGGCTTCGGTTCGCTTCGTGCCCGCGGCTCCCAGCATCTTCCGTTTCCTCTTCTTCCACAGCTCAGCGGATCTCGGTTTTGTAGCGCCGGTAGATCAGGCGAGCGAGCACGTTGAAGATCATCACGATCGCGATCAGGGTCAGTGCCGCCGCCCAGGCGCGGTCATAGGAAGCCTGCTTCATCACGCCCGGCGAGCGGTACTCGTTGTAAGCGTAGACGGCGAGGTTCTGCATGCGCCCGTTGAAGGGGTCGGAGTTGATCGAGTCGATCACCCCGGTCGTGACCAGCAGCGGCGCCGTCTCGCCGATGATCCGGGCGGTGGCGAGCATCACCCCGGTGACGAGACCGGCGAAGGCGGTCGGCAGGACGATCTTGACGATCGTCTTCCACTTCGGGGTCCCCAGCGCGTAGGCCGCTTCGCGCAGGTGGTTGGGGACGATCTTCAGGACCTCCTCGGCGGAGCGGATCACGATCGGGATCATCAGCACCGAGAGCGCCACCGAGCCCATCACGCCGAGGCGGATGCCGGGGCCGAAGAAGATCTCGAACAGCGCGTAGGCGAAGAGGCCGGCGACGATCGAGGGGATGCCGGTCATCACGTCGACGAAGAAGGTCAGCGCCCGGCGCAGCCTGCCGCTGCCGTACTCGGTCAGGTAGATCGCCGCCATGATCCCGATCGGGACCGAGATCAGGGCGGCGACGCCGGTGATCACCAGGGTGCCGACGACCGCGTGCGCGGCACCGCCGCCGTTGATCACGCCGCGGGCATCGCTGGTGAAGAATTCGAGGCTGAGACCCGGGATCCCCCGCTTCGCGACCTCGTAGAGCAGCGAGATCAGCGGCAGCATCGCCAACCCGAAGGCGGAGGCGATCAGCAGGGTGACGACCGGTCCTTGGCCCGGCGCGGGCCCTCCACGGCGCGTGACCAGCGTAGAGCGCGACGGCGGCCACGGGCACCGCGAAGACCAGCATCAGGGCGACCGTGAAGGCGCCGGTGGCGAGCAGCGCGACGGCGCGAGCAGGGCCGAGGCGCCGACCACCGCGTAGGTGGCCCAGCCCGGCAGGACACCGCCGGCGATCGGGCGCCGCCGGGCAGCGCTGCGGCGGCCCGATCGCTCGCACCCGGCTCCATTCGACCGGTTCTGGCGGTCGATCACGGCCCGCGCGGCCATGTTGGTGACGAGGGTGATCGCGAAGAGGACGAGGCCGGTGGCGATCAGGGTGTTGATCGCCAGCCCCGAGGACTCCGGGAAGTCGAGGGCGATGTTGGCGGCGATCGTCGACGGGTTCGACTGGCTGATCAGGTTGAAGGTGACGATGCCGGAGACGGAGAGGATGATCGTCACCGCCATCGTCTCGCCGAGCGCCCGGCCGAGGCCGAGCATGGCGCCGCTGATGATCGACGACTTGCCGAACGGCAGCACCGTCATCCGGATCATCTCCCAGCGCGTCGCGCCCAGCGCCTGGGCCCCTTCCTGGAGCTTGCGCGGCGTCTGCGAGAAGACCTCGCGGGCGACCGCGGAGACGATCGGCAGGATCATCACCGCCAGGACCAGGCCGGCGACGAACATCGCCCGCCCGGTGGTCGAGGCCGGGCCCTTGAAGAAGGGGATGAAGCCGAGGTTCTCTTCCAGCCACTTCATCACCGGCACCGCGGCCGGGCCGAGCACGAAGATGCCCCAGAGGCCGTAGACGATGCTCGGGATCGCCGCCAGCAGGTCGACCAGGTAGCCGAGGGTGAGGGCGATCCGCGGCGGCGCGATGTGGGTGATGAAGAGGGCGACGGCGACGGCGAGCGGGACCGCGACGACCGCGGCGAAGGCGGCGGCGAGGACGGTGCCGAAGGCGAGCGGGGCGACGTAGTCGAGGAGGCTCTTGCCGCCGGGCAGTTCGGAGGCGCTGGCGGTGACCGCCGGCAGCCCCTCGGCGACGAGGAAGATCGCGACGCCGGCCAGCAGGGCGAGAATCGTCACCCCGGCCGCGGTCGCGATGTTGGAGAAGATGCGGTCACCGCGGCGGCGGCGCCCTCCGGACGCCGCCGCCAGGAGTTGACCCGCATTGGTCGTGGTGTCGACCGAGGCCACGCGGTCCTAGCCGGCCTTGATCGCTTCCACGGCCGGGGTGATCTTTTCCGTCAGCGAGGCCGAGAGCGGCGCGGAGCCGGCGTTTTCGGCGGCCGCTTCCTGGCCCTCCGGGCTGATCGCGTATTCGACGTAGCCCTTGACCACAGCCGCTTCGTCCGCCGACTTGTACTCGGTGCAGGCGAGCAGGTAGGAGGTGAGGACGATCGGGTAGGTGCCTTCGGCTTCCGTCTTGCGGTCGAGCTTGAAGGCGAACATGTACGGGGTCGACTCGGCGCTCTTGTCTTCCGGGGACTCCTCGAGGATCGCCGCGGCGGCCTCCGGAGGTCGGCCCGACGTATTCCTTGCCGACCTGGATGGTGGCCACGCCGAGTTCGCCGGCCTGGCTGGCGTCGGCGTAGCCGATCGCGCCTTCGCCGGCACCGACGGCCTCGACCACGCCCGAGGTGCCCGAGGCGGCCTCGCCGCCCTTGACCGGCCAGTCGCCGCTGACTTCGTACGTCCAGACGCTGGGAGCGACCTCCGACAGGTATTCGACGAAGTTCTCCGTGGTCCCGGACTCGTCCGAGCGGTTGACCGGGGTGATGCGGGTGCTGGGCAGTTCGGTGCCGGGGTTGTCGGCGGCGATCGCCTTGTCGTCCCAGCTGGTGATTTCCTGGTTGAAGATCTTCGCCAGCGTTTCCGGTGAGAGCTGCAGCGATTCGACCCCGGGAAGGTTGTAGATGACGGCGATCGGCGAGATGTAGACGGGGATCTCGATCAGTTCGCCCGGGCCACAGCGCTTGATCGCGCCCTTGATTTCGCCTTCGTCTTCGGAGAGCGCGGCATCGCTGCCGGCGTAGGCGACCCCGCCGGCGATGAACTGCTCACGGCCGCCGCCGGACCCGACCGGGTCATAGGAGATCGTCACGCCCGAGTTTTCGTTCTCGAAGTTGGCGATCCAGGCTTCCTGGGCGGCCTCCTGGGCACTGGACCCGGCCCCCGCCACCTGTCCGGAGAGATTTCCGGAACTGCTGCCGGTTTCGTCGCTGCTGCTGCCGCAGGCGGCTATGCCGAGCGCGAGGATCGAGGTGAAGGCCAGAACCGCAAGCCATCTAAAGCTGGACATCGGACTCCCTTTTGTCGTTGGTCGCGTATGAGCGGTGGCGCCGACCCGAAGTCGAGGCCGCGGTCAGACTCGCAGTGACCCCTACGCAGCTTGTTACCTGCCTGTATCGAGGATGTGAAGAAGATGTAAAAGGCGGGTCGACCGGCATCCCGCCGGGACCCTCAGCCATCGGGGGAGAAGCGGTAGCCGATGCCGTTATGGGTGTGGATCAGCCGCAGCTCGGGCAGCGCCTCGCCGAGCTTGGCGCGAAGGCGACTGACGTAGACGTCGACCGAGCGGTCATCGCGCCGCGACGGCCCTCCCCAGACCTCGGTGAAGAGCTCCTCGCGGGTCATGATCCGCTGCGGGTGGGCGGCAAGGGTGATGAGCAGCTGCAGCTCGCGCATGGTCAGGCTCAGCGGCCGGCCGTCGACGAGGGCGGCGTGCTGCTCGGGGCGGATCTGCAGGCGCCCGGCGGCCAGACGCGGTGGGCTGCTCTCGGTTCCCGTAGCCATGCTCGCCGAGCGTGGCGGGAAAGAGAGGGAGCGGCGGTTACCCCGCCGTGAAGCTCTTGTGAACGACCTGTGAAGGCGACTCGGCGGCGATGGCGGGCTCGGCAGGGGCGGGTCGCAGCTCCTCCTCGACGATGCCGGCCGGTTCGGGGTCGAGCCGGTAGCCGATCCCGAAGTGGGTGTGGATGTAGGACCAGCTCGGCGAGTGCCTCTCGAGCTTCTGGCGCAGCTTGCGGATGAAGACGTCGACGGAGCGGTCGCCGTGGGCCATCGCGTATCCCCAGACCCGCTGGTAGATGGTCTCGCGCTCCAGCACCTGGCCCTGCTCCTCGGCCAGCAGGAAGAGCAGCTCGAACTCGCGGCGGGTGAGGTCGAGGGCGCCGTCGCCGACGAAGGCCTGGAAGCGGTCGGGGCGGATTTCCAGCTCGCCGACGACGATCGGCGAGGCCTCGAAATCGCGGTTGCCCTGGCGGCGGCGGCGCGTCACCGCTTCGATCCGGGCGATCGCCTCCTCCGGGTGGCAGGGCTTGGCGATCCAGTCGTCGACGCCGAGGCGCAGCCCGCGCACCCGCTGCGCCACCGTCGAGCGGCCGGTGCAGACGACCAGGCCGAGATCGGGGAGCATCGAGGCGACACGCTCCAGGTAGTCCCAGCTTTCATCGCCCAGCAGCGCCGGGTCGATCAGCAGGGCGTTGAGCTTCATCGTCACCAGATCGCGCGGGGGCACCGGGCCGGTGCTCTGGCGCAGCTGCCAGCCCGCCGCGTCGGCGCGCTTGGCAAGAACGGTGACGAAGCCACTGTCGTTATCGATTACCGCAAGACGAACGATGGGAGGATTGTATGCACCGGCGGCGGGAGAATTGCCTGCTTTCACAGGATTTTCACAGCCCGGTCACCGGCAAATTGCGGCAAAGTCGGGGCGAGCGCCGCGCCGGCGCCCCGGCCGGCGTGCCTCAGCTGATCGCCCCGGTGGCAGTCAGGATCAAGACCAGGGCGCCCAGGGCGATCCGGTAGACGACGAAGATCCCCAGCGAGTGGTGGCCGAGGTAGCGCAGCAGCCAGGCGATCGCCGCGTAGCCGGAGACGAAGGCGACCAGGGTGGCGATCACCGTCGCCGCCACCGAGGGGCCGCCGCTTTCGCCGACCTTGCGCAGCTCGAAGAGGCCGCTGAGGACGACCGCCGGAACCGAGAGCAGGAACGAGTAGCGGGCGGCCGCGATGCGGTCGAAGTTGCGGAAGAGGCCGGCCGAGATCGTCGCCCCCGAGCGCGAGACGCCGGGGATCAGAGCCAGCACCTGCGCCATGCCGACGAAGAAACCGTCGCGGCCGTTCATCTCGGCCAGGGCGCGCTGCCGGGCGCCGACCCGCTCGGCCGCCAGCATCACGAAGGAGAAGAGGATCAGGGCCGAGCCGATCAGGTAGAGGCTGCGGGCGCCGGTCTCGATCTGGTCCTTGAAGATGAAGCCGAAGATCGAGATCGGGATCGTGCCGAGGAGGATGAACCAGCCCAGCCGCGCCTCCTGGCTGGCGCGCGGGATCGGGGTCCGCAGCTCGCTCAGCCAGGCGAGGGCGATCCGCATCAGGTCGGCGCGGAAGTAGATCAGGACCGCCGCCATCGTCCCCAGCTGGATCACGGCGGTGAAGCCGGCGCCGGGGTCTTCCCAGCCCAACAGGGCAGGGACGATGCGCAGGTGGCCGCTGGAGGAGATCGGCAGGAACTCGGTCAGCCCCTGGACGAGACCGAGCACGATGGCTTCGAGGGTGCTCATTGGCGGCGCATCCTATGGCGGACCCTTAAGGAGGGATGAAGAGAGTGCGGCGCTGCACGCTCGACGCCGGTGCGGTGCGCTAGATTCCCGCCCGTGAAGCGGACCGTCGCACTCCTGACCTCGATCCTCGCCACGATGCTCCTGGCCGCCCCGGCGGCGCTGGCCGAGAACGGCGTCGGCCTGGCCGGCCCGACCACGGACAAGACGGTCACCTTCTTCTGCTTCGGCGTGATCGCCTTCTTCGCGCTGCTGCCGATCGTGATGTCGCTGATCCAGGGCAAGCTGGAGAAGCGCAAGGATCAGCGCCGCAGCGACCTCGAGCGCTTCAACTAAGCCGGAAGCCGCTCAACAAGCGCTTCTCGGTCTCTCCCTCGATCTTCGCCACGACTTCGACCCGGCCCTCCAGCGGGGTGCCGCGGATCTTCGTCGCCAGGAGGTCGTCGACCTGGAAGATGCCGGCCGAGTTGTTGAGCTCGATCTCGATCCGCACCGGGTGCTCCTCCCCGGCCTCGATCCGGACCTCGTCGATCGCCGCGGCGGAGATCGAGTGGATGCCCTCGTGGCCGGACTCGATCGGGATCCGGGTGCGGCCCTGGGCCATGTCGAGCGCGTCGGCGACTCGCACGACGCCTGCCTCCAGCGTGTAGGGCTCGCCGCGGCGACGGTGGCCGATGATCGCGTGCAGGATCTCCGAGGCGACCACGGTGCGCTCGGGCTCTCTGTAGGTGCCGGCCAGCAGGCGTTCGAGGGCGCCGCTGGCGAGGAACAGCGAGTAGGCCTCGTGGTCGGCGCGGTGGATCGACATGCCGACGTCGTGCAGGAGGGCGCCGCCGGCGACCACGACCTCGGCGTCGCGGTCGCGCATCCCGTGGTCGGCGACCATCGCCGGCTCGACCCCGGCCTTGACCAGCAGCCGCAGCAGCCGCAGGGCGATGTTGAGGACGATCTGCATATGGACCCAGGAGTGGTCCGACATCCCCAGCCGCTCGGACTGGACCTGGGTCATGTACCACCAGGCCCGCACCTGCTCGTCGCCGTTGACCGCCTCGAGGAAGCCCTCGAGCTTGCGGTTGCCACGGGTCGGGGCGCGGACCTTGGCCTCGGCCACCGCCTCTTTCGGCGGTTTGCGGGTCGGCCCCTTGGGGTCGGGCGTGGGGACGGCGTCGGTCACTGGTGAGCGGATCGTAGGGAAGGGGTCGGGTGCCCCTTCCCGCTCAAGGCGGTCAGCCGCAGACGGGCCAGGGGCTGGAGCCCGACTGGGCGTAGAGCAGAGCCGCGCGGTAGTCCTGCTCGTCCTCGGGAGCGGCCGCCGGGTCGCCGGAGCCGCCGACCGATTCCCAGGTGCCGAAGTCGAACTGGTATTTGCCGCGGTAGCTGCCGTCGGAGGAGACCGCGGTCGGGTCGCCGCCGGACTCGCAGGAGGCGATCGATTCGAGCGTCCCGATGGTGACGCCGCCGGGAAGGGTGGCGAAGGCTTCGCGGCGCTGCTTGCGCAGGGCGGCCCGGTGTTCGGCGCGGATCTGATGGGTCACGGTGTGGATCACCTGCTGGAAGCGGTCGATCGGCCGCTGCAGCGGCGCCAGCTCGGCGACCCGGGCGTCGGTGACGCCGACTCGCCGGCCGTTTGCGTCGCCGGCGCCGGTCGCGGCGAGCGCGGTAGCCGGGAGAGCGAGGCCGAGGAACAGGACAGGGAGAATATGTGTGCGTTTTGTGAGCAAGCGGGGGACCGTCGCGGTATTTGCGCCCTCCATGGGTGATGGCCATCACACAAAGGCGCCTGCAAGCACCAATGCGCACGAGCCCAGGCACGAACCCCCGCAGATCCCGGCCCCCTGAAATCCGAACTGCATCAAATTTCCTGGCTGCGGGACCGGAAATTTGATGCAGTTCGGAGGGAGCGCGCGGATGCGGCATGATCCGCGGATCACCGATCAGCCCACAACCCGGCTGCTGCTCGCCTGCCCGGACCGGCCGGGGTTGATCGCGCGGGTCAGCGGCTTCCTCGCCGACGCCGGCCTCAACATCGTCGACGCCGACCAGCACTCGACCGCCGAGGGGCGGTTCTTCATGCGCATGGTCTTCGACCCGGTCGCGGGGGCGGACCTGACGGCGCTGCGGCAGCGCTTCGCGGAGGAGATCGCGACGCCCTTCGAGATGGAGCACCGCTTCGCCGAGTCGAGCCAGGCCAAGCGGGTGGCGATCATGGTCTCGCGCGAAGGCCACTGCTTCTCCGACCTGCTCTGGCGCTGGCGCAGCGGCGAGCTCGGCGGCGAACTGGTCGCGGTCGTCTCCAACCATCCCGACCTCGCCGAGCAGGCGACCGCGGTCGGACTCCCCTTCCACCACGTCCCGGTCGAGCCGGGCTCGCGGCGAGGAAGCGGAGCGCCAGGCGCTGGAGCTGCTCGGCGACGTCGACCTGCTCGTACTCGCCCGCTACATGCAGGTCCTCTCCCCCGGCTTCCTGGACCAGCTCGGGGCGCCGGCGATCAACATCCACCACAGCTTCCTGCCGGCCTTCGTCGGCGCCGACCCCTACCGCCGCGCCCACGAGCGCGGGGTGAAGCTGATCGGCGCCACCGCCCACTACGTCACCGCCGACCTCGACGCCGGCCCGATCATCGACCAGGACGTGACCCGGGTCAGCCACAGCGACGAGGTCGCCGACCTGGTCCGGATCGGCCGCGACGCCGAGCGCCTGGTCCTGGCCCGCGCGGTGACGGCCCACCTCGACGACCGCGTCCTGCTCGACGGCGAGCGCACGATCGTCTTCTGATGCCACCCGGGACCCGACTGCCGGCCCTCGCCCAGGCGGCCCTCTACGCGCGTGACCCGCTTGGCTTCCTGATCCGCTTCCAGCGCCGCTACGGCGACATCTTCACCGTCTCCTTCCCGTTCTTCCAACGGCTCGTCTACGTCGCCGACCCGGCGCTGGTCAAACAGCTCTTCACCGGTTCGCCGCGGCAGCTGCATGCCGGCGAGGCGAACGCGACCGTACTGGAGCCGGCGCTCGGCCCGAACTCGGTCCTCACTCTCGACGAGGCCCCGCACATGCGCCAGCGCAAGCTGCTGCTGCCTCCCTTCCACGGCGAGCGGATCCAGCGCTACGGGGAGCTGATCCGCGAGGCGACGCTGGGCGAGATGGAGAGCTGGCCCGTGGGCGAGCCGTTCGCGCTGCGCCCCCACACCCAGCGGATCACCCTGGCGGTGATCATGCGCGCCGTCTTCGGGGTCGACGACGAGCAGCGCCTGATCCGCTTCGAGCGCCTGATCGAGGACTTCTCTGCCCGGGTCAGCCTGGTCACCGCCTTCCCGCCGCTGCGTCGCAGTTTCGGGCGCTGGAGCCCCTGGGCGCGGTTCCTGCGAGCCAGGGAGGCGCTCGACCGGTTCGTCTACGAGGAGATCGCCCTGCACCGGGCGGCGGTCGCCAACGCGGAGGGCGAGCGCGACGACGTCCTCTCGCTGCTGATGGGCACCCGCGACGAGGACGACGAGCCGATGAGCGACCAGGAGCTGCGCGACGAGCTGGTGACGATCCTCGCCGCCGGCCACGAGACGACCGCGACCGGGCTGGCCTGGGCGCTCGAGCGGCTGGTCCGCAACCCAGAGGTGCTGGCGCGGCTGCACGAGTCGATCGCCGCCGGCGAGGACGACTACCTCGACGCGACGATCAAGGAGACCCTGCGGGCGCGCCCGGTGATCGTCGACGTGGCGCGCAAGCTGACCGAGCCGATGACGATCGGCGGCTATGAGCTGCCGGCCGGCACCTTCGTGATGGCGGCGATCGCGGCCCTTCACTATCGCCAGGACCTCTTCCCGGAGCCGGAGCGCTTCCGTCCCGAGCGCTTTCTCGAGGGCAAAGCCGACACCTACGCCTGGATCCCCTTCGGCGGCGGCGTCCGCCGCTGCATCGGCGCCTCCTTCGCCGAATACGAGATGCGGATCGTCCTCCGCGCGATCCTCGAGCGGGCGCAGTTGCGGGCTGCCGATCCGAAGCCGGAAAGGGTCGCGGTCCGCAACATCACCCTCGCCCCCGGCCGGGGCACCCGGGTCGTCCTCGAGCGCCCGCTGACTTACCCGGTGGCGGGTTCGGCCTCGGCCGTGGCCTGAGCTTGCTCCCACTTCTCGAGTAGCTGCTCGACGTTGCGCTTGGCCTCGGCGTGTCGCGCTTCGGCCTCGGCGGCGCGGTCGGGGTTGGCCCAGGCACCGGGGTCGGCGAGCTCCTCCTCGACCTCGCGCAGCTTCGCTTCGGCCTTCTCGATCCGCTGCTCCAGCCTGGCCGCCTTCTTCGCCGCCTTCTCGGCCGCGGAGGTGGCGCTGTACTTGCCGCCCTTGCCGCCGCCGTTGGCGGTCGCGGGCTTCGCCGCGGCGCTGGCCGCCGACTCGCGCTCGTCGCGCCGCCGCTGGTACTCGGCCCAGCCGCTGCCGTGGCTGGTCAGCTCGCCGTCCTCGCAGACGATCGTGCGAGTGCCGACCGCCTCCAGCAGAGCGCGATCGTGGGAGATCAGGACGACGGCGCCCTCGTACTCCATCAACGCGTCCTCGAGCGCCTCGCGGCTCTCGATGTCGAGGTGGTTGGTGGGCTCGTCGAGGACGAGGACGTTGGCGCCGGAAGCGACCAGGATCGCCAGCGAGAGCCGTCGCTGCTCACCGCCGGAGATGTCGCTGAGCTGCTTCTCGGCATCTTTGCCGGAGAAGAGGAAGCCGCCCAGCAGGGCCCGAGCCTTCGGCCCGGCGAGGCCGGTCTCGCGCTGGGCCGCATCGAGCACGGTGCCCTCCCCCGCCGCCGTGTCGGCGTGCTGGGAGAGGTAGCCGAGCCTGACGTTGTGGCCGTTGCGGACGCTGCCCGAGGCCGGCTCGCGGCGGCCCGCCAGGGTCTCGATCAGGGTCGTCTTGCCGCTGCCGTTGGCGCCGACGAGAACGACGTGCTCGCCGCGCTCGACTTCGACCTCGGCGTTGTCGAGCAGGACCCGGCCCGGGACCTCGATCCGACCTTTGACCAGTTTCAGCACCACCCGCCCGGGGCGCTCCGGCGGTTTGAAGGAGAAGCGAAGTTTGCGGGTGTCGCGGCGTTCGGCCTGCGGCCCGGTCTTCTTTTTCTTGTCGATCTGTTTGATCCGCGACTGCGCCTGTTTGGCCTTGGTCGCCTTGTAGCGGAAGCGCTCGACGAATTTCTCCATCCGCTCGATCTCGGCCTGCTGGCGGTCGATCGCCTTGCCGAGGGCGATCTGGCGCGCCGCCTGCTCCTGGCGCCAGGCGTGCCAGGGGCCGGCGAAGAAGCGGGCGCGCTGGGCCTCGATCTCCAACACCGAGGTGCCGACCGCCTCGAGGAACCAGCGGTCGTGGGCGACCAGGACGACGGCGGCGTCGAGGTCGACCAGATAGCTCTCCAGCCACTCCAGCGAGGGGATGTCGAGGTGGTTGGTGGGCTCGTCGAGCAGCAGCAGGTCGGGCTTGGCGGCCAGCGCCCGGGCCAGCGAGGCGCGGGTGAGCTCGCCGCCGGAGAAGGTCGAGAGCTGGCGCTCGCGCTGCTCGGGGCCGAAGCCGAGCCCGCGCAGGACTTCCAGCACCTGGTCGCGCCAGCGGTAGCCACCGCCGGCTTCGAGCTTGTGCTGGGCGGCCGAGTAGGCGGCCATCGTCTCCTCGTCGACGCCCTTCGACATCTCCCCCTCGAGGCGCTCCAGCTCGGCCTCGGTGGCGATCATGTCGGCGCGGCCGGAGAAGACGTAGTCGCCGAGCGTGTCGCTGGAATCGCGCGGGGGGCGCTGGTCGTGGAGGGCGACGCGGGCGCCGCGGTGGATCGTCAGCGAGCCGGAGTCGGGCGTGAGCTCACCGGAGAGAACCCGCAGCAGCGTCGACTTGCCGGCGCCGTTGCGGCCGGAGAGGGTCATCCGTTCGCGCGGCTCGAGCTTGAAGGAGACGTCCTCGAACAGCAGCTTGCCGCCGACGTGGACGTCCAGGGAGGTTGCGGTCGCGATCGCCACGGACAGAACAACTTAGAGAACCGTCGATCCGGCGTAACCTGCGCCCATGGCGAACCCGCTGCGACACCTCGGTGAGCTGGCGAAGGCGCGGGCGACGCGGCGCTCCTCGGCCTACGCCGACACGCAGGCGCTGGGCGAGCTGGAGGCGCGACCGCTGGCGCTGCCGGCGGGGCTCGAGGTCGAGTGGCTCGGGGTCTCCGGCTACCGCCTCACCTACGCGGGGCAGACCCTGTTCGTCGACCCCTACCTCTCACGCGTCCCCTTTCGCGACCTGCTGCTGCGGCGGCCGACACTCCCCGACCCGGCGGCGCTGGATCGGTTCGTAGGGCGCCCGGGGAGACCGTCGGCGTACTCGTCGGCCACACCCACTTCGACCACGCCGTCGACGCCCCGGCAATCGCCCGGCGCACCGGCTGCAAGGCCTACGGCTCGGACTCGCTGCGGACCCTGATGGCGCTGCACGGCCTAGCCGAGCGCACGGTGGTGGTCGAGCCCTACCGCACTTACGAACTGGGCCCGTTCGAGGTCTCCTTCACCCCCAGCGTCCACTCGAAGCTGCTACTCGGCCTCGCCGTCCCCTACGACGGCGAACTCAGCTGCGAGCATCTCGACGCCCTCTCCCCCGGCGCCTACCGCTGCGGCCAGGTCTGGGGCATCTCGATCGCCGTCGCCGGCTTGCGCTTCTACCACCAGGGCAGCGCCAACCTGGTCGACGAGGCGGTCAAGGAGCGCGACGTCGACGTCTTCCTCGCCGGCGTCGCCGGCCGCGGCTTCACCGACGACTACTGGCAACGCATCCTCCCCAAGCTCAACCCCCGCGCCGTCGTCCCCACCCACTACGACAACTTCTTCCGTCCGCTGGGACAGGACCTGGAGTTCGTCGCAAACGTCCAGCTCGCCGGTCTCCCCGAGGAGATCGGCGCCGTCAGCCGCGACATCGAGATCGCGGCCCTCCCCCGCTCCGATCGCGGCGCGTCGACCTGATTGCGGCAGTCCTTTGTGGCCGTATAGCGACACAAAGGACTGCCGCTACTGGCAGTGCTTGGTGGCGATCTGCTCGATCGTGCCCATCGTGCGCTGGGTGCCCTGGCCGAGGGCCCTCTCAATCGCCTTGAGGTCGAGGGCCGAGTCGATAGTGCCGCCGCTGGGGAGCCAGAAGAGCTCGCGGGCCTCGATCGCCAACCGGTCCTCGTCGGTCCCCAGGGCCAGCGCCTTCTTGCGCGCCGCCGCGGTCGGCTTCTGCGCCAGCATCGTCACCTGGAGCTTGCCCTTCGAGGCCGCAACCAGCTTCGGCGGGAACGGCTCCTGGGCGGCGATCGCGGCGACCTCCGAGCAGCTGCGCAGGAAGACCGGGACTTCGTAGCCGAGCGCCTCGCCGAGTCCGCGTTCGATCGTCTTCGTCAGCGCGCCCTCGCTCTGCCTGGGGGCGGCGAAGATCACGTTGCCGCTGGCGCGGAAGGTGGCGACGTCCTCGAAGCCGAGCGCCTCGAACTCCCCCCGCAGCTCGTCGTTCTTGATCCGGCGGTTGCCGAGGTTCATCCCCCGCAGGAAGGCCACGTAGCGCTCCATGGCGGCACCCTAGCGGCATGGTTAGAGCGCTCCGACCGCCCGGCCCCGGAGGGCTGGGCGGTCGGTTTCCATGGAGGCGCCGAGATTCGAACTCGGATCCGCGGCCGCGGCGCGAAGGCGTCTACAGGCATAGCCGGCGCTTTTTTCTCGTCTCCCGGGGTCCGCGCCGGCGGGCACTGCGGGAGACACAGCCCTCTGAAATTTCCCTGGGAAGACGGGGCGATCCGCCCGGGTTAGCCCGCATTTTGAAGCCGGCTGCCCTCCCGGCGGGCGCGGGAGGACCGACTCTCACAGCGCTTAGTTTCTAGCTAAGCGGCGAGGGCGAACTCATGGTCCGCACGTATTGGTTTGTGCTGGGGTTTAACGAGGCCTCCAGCAACCTCGACCTGCAACCTTTCGCACGAGTCGACCACGTCGAAGCCTGTCGCCCCCGTGCACTGCGCCTGAAACTGTACTGGCCCGGGGTACGGGCTCGGGGTACGGTGTCGGGAATGGTGACTCTGTGAGCGAGCTTGCGTATGACGCGATCGTGCTTGGCGCCGGCCCGACCGGCGAGGTCTGCGCCGGCCGCCTCGCTGACGGTGGCCTCGAGGTCGCGATCGTCGAGCGGCACCTGATCGGCGGCGAATGTTCCTACTACGCCTGCATGCCCTCGAAGGCCCTGCTGCGGCCCGCCGACGTGCTGGGCGAGGCGCGGCGGCTGCCGGGGGTGCCGGTCGACACCGGCGACCAGCTCGATCCACAGGCGGTCCTCAACCGCCGCGACGAAGTCATCCACAACCTCGACGACTCGGTCCAGCTGCCCTGGCTGGAGGAACGCGGGATCGACGTCTATCGCGGTGCCGGCCGCTTCGATGGCGAGCGCCGGCTGCGGGTCGGCGATGACATCCTCACCGCGCGCCGGGCGGTGCTCGTCGCCACCGGCAGCGGCGCCGCGATACCGCCGATCCCCGGACTCGACACGGTCAGGGCCTGGAACAACCGCCAGGGCACCACCGCCAAGGCGGTTCCCGAGAGCATGATCGTGCTCGGCGGCGGCCCGGTCGGCTGCGAGCTATCCCAGGCCTGGGCCTCGATGGGCACCAAGGTGACGCTGGTCGAGGGCAACGAGCGCCTGCTCTCGCGCGAGGAACCGTTCGCCGGCGAGGAAGTCGCTGACTCGCTGCGGCAGCGCTTTGGTGTCGACGTCCACACCGGCGTCCAGGCGGAAAAGGTCGAAGCCGGCGGCCCCGGCGTAATCGCCACCCTCGGCGACGGCAGCCGCGTTGAGGGCGCTGAGATCCTGATCGCCGTCGGCCGGGTCCCGCACAGCGCCGAGCTCGCCCTCGATTCCGTCGGCGTCGAGCCCGGCGAGCACGGCTTCCTCGAGACCGACGACCGCCTCCGGGTCGGCGGCCGCGAGTGGCTCTACGCGATCGGCGACGTCAACGGCCGCGCCCTCTTCACCCATATGGGCAAGTACCAGGCCTGGGTCGCGGCGGAGAACCTGCTCGGCCGCGACGTTGAGGCCGTGGCCGAGGGGATCGGATCGCCCCGGGTCACCTTCACCGACCCGCAGGTGGCCGCCGTGGGCCAGACGCTCGGCCAGGCCCGCGAGGCGGGGATCGACGCGGTCGCGATCGACGTCCCCACCGACGGCACCGCCGGCGCCAGTTTCCAGGGCAAGGACACCGGCGGCACCTCGCGCCTCGTCATCGACCAGGCGCGCAAGACGATCGTCGGCGCCACCTTCACCGGCTTCGAGACCGCCGACTTCCTCCAGGCCGCGACCGTGGCGATCGTCGGCGAGGTGCCACTTACCCGCCTGCGCCACGCGATCGCGCCCTACCCCACCCGCAGCGAGATCTGGCTGAAGCTGCTCGAGGAGTACGAGAGCTAGCGCCGCTCAGACGGACGCGCGGCGCTTCAGGTCTTCCAACAGATCATGCGGGAAGCCGGCGACTTGGTCGAGGTCGTCGACCGACTGGAAGCCGCCGAGGCGCTCGCGGTGGGCCAGCAGGCGGGTGGCCTGGGTGACCGAGAGGTTCTGTTCACGCAGCTGCTCGAAGGTGACCGAGTTGAGGTCGATCGTGCTGCCGCCGGAAACCGGGCCCGGAGCGTTGACGGCGGCGGGCCGGCGGAGCGGCGGGGGGCGTCGGCGGCTCCGGCGTGGGTGGCAAGGGCGTGGGTGCCGGTGGCTGCGGCGTCGGCTCGGGAACTGGAGCCGGCGGCGGACCCGGCGCGGGCGGCGGCGTCGGCGGCCCGGGGAACGGCGCCGGCGGCTGCGGCTCAGGCGCCGGGGGCGTTGGTGGCGGAGCCGCAGCAGGCGGCGGGTCCGGCTGCGGTGCCGGGGGTGCGGGGGGAGTGGGGGCGGGCGGCTACGGCGGGAACCCCGTGGTCTGCGGCTGGAATTCGGTCGTCTGCGGCTGCGCCTGAGCCACGGGCGGGAACTGCGGCTCCGCCGATCCCTGGACCGAGCGGACCACGGCCTGCTCGGCCTCTGCGGCGCGGCGCTCTGCCTCCTGGGCGCGTGCTTCGGCCTCGGCGACGCTCTGCTGCATCTCCTGTAGACGGTGCTGGCGCTCCTGCTCCTCGGCCCGCAGCCCCTCCAGTCGTTTCGCCTCGACGGCACGCTGCTCGGCCGCCTTGGTCCGCTCTTCGATCTGGCGCAGGCGCTCCTCCGCCTCGGCCATCGAGCGTTCCTGGGCTTCGCGTTCCTGCTCCAGCCTCTGCTCGGCGCTGTGCAGATCCGGGACCGACGCGAGCGGCGCGGCCGGCTGCGGCGGCGGCGGCGGCTGGCGAACCTGGCCGCCTCCTCGACTCGGCGGTCGGCCTCGGCGCGGATCCGCTGCTCCTCGTAGCGGACCTCCTCGACCTTCTCGCGCACGCGCTGTTCGGCGGCGACGGGGTCGTACTCGGTCGGTCCGGGAGTCACCGCGGCGGCGGGTGGCGGGGGCATCGTCGGGGGCGCTTGGCCCGCTGCCGGGGCGGCGGCCGCCGGCGCCAGCGGCGGGAACTGCCCGGTCTCGGGCGGAGCGCCGGCATGAGCGAGTTCGCGCTCGCGGGCGGCCCGGGCGGCGGCGAGGCGCTGCTCGGCCAGGGCCGCTTCGCGCTTCTGCTTGCCGCCGCCGTACTTGATCCCGAAGAAGGTCTTCTGCTTGGGCTCCGCCGCCGGTGGCTGCCCGGGCGCCGCGGGCGCGGCGGCGTCCGGCTGCTTGCCGCGCTTGCCGGCGCGCTCTTCCTTGCGGCGCTTGATCTCCTCACGACGTTTCTGACGGGTCTCGTTGCGTTTTGCCTGCTGCTCCAGACGCACCCGGCGGCGGCGGTCCTTGGCGCTCTCACCGGCGGGCGGAGCAGCGGGGGCGGAGGCGACGGGTGGGGCGCCCGGGACCGCGGGCGGCATCGGCGGCGGTTGCACGGCTGCCATTTCGGCGGTCGGGGGCGGCGCGAGAGGCGGCGGGCCGGCCGCGGCCGCGGCAAGAGGCGGCGCGCTGCCGGGGACACCAGGAGGCGGCACGGAGCCGGGCACGCCGGGCGGCGGCACACTGGCGGGCGGCGGGGCTCCCGGAGCGACGGCCCCGGGCCCGGCGGCCGGTTTGCCGGCGCCGCCCTTGGCCGCCTTCTCCTTGGCGCGGCGCTGGCTGACGTTGACGACCAGCAGGAGCAGGAGGATCGCGATCAGCAGAGCGCCGACGAAGTAGCCGGTGTGGTCGCTGACGTAACCGCTGGCCTTGTCGGGGAAGGATTCGGCCGCTGCCGTCGCAGGCGCGACCGCGGCCAGCGAGGCGAGCCCGACGAAGCACGACGAGAGGAGCAAACGGATCCGCATTCCCCTGCATCCTTGCATGTGCGGCGGGAGATGCAAGCGGGAAGGCCCGGCCGCAACGGACCGACGTTCGACCCGGGTAATCGGACTCACCGCATCCGCCCCTTGAACTCGCGCTCGACTTCCCGGCGAACATCGCGATCGGCGATCTCGCGGCGGCGGTCGCGCCCTTCCTTGCCGCGGGCGAGGGCCAGCTCCACCTTCGCCCGCGGCCCCTTGAAGTAGATCCGCGTGGGGATCAGCGTCAGCCCTTTCTGCGCGGTTTTGCCGATCAGACGCTCGATCTCGTCGCGGTGCAGCAGCAGTTTGCGCGGGCGCTCGGGGTCGTGGGCGTCGACGTTGGCGAACTCGTACGGCGGCACGTGCAGCTTGCGCAGCCAGACCTCGCCGTCTTCGACGACCGCGTAGGAGTCGGTCATCTGCGCTTTGCCGCCACGCAGCGACTTCACCTCGGAGCCGGTCAGCACGATCCCGGCCTCCATCGTCTCCACCCACTCGAATTTGTGGCGGGCGCGGCGGTTGGTGACGACGTCGCCCGAGGCGGGCAGGCGCGGCTTCTTCGACTTCTTAGCCATTGGCAGGCTCCAATTCTGCCCGTCCCCGCGGGGCGTCGACGCCGGCGACGCGGACCTTGACCGGGTCGCCAAGGCGGAAGGTCGACTTCTCGCGGTTGACCAGCGCCACCTCGGCCCGGTTGAGCTCATAGCGGCTGCCGGGCAGGCGCCGGGCAGGCAGCATCCCCTCGTAGACATCGCCGAGCTCGCCGCCGAAGGAGACGAAGGCACCGGCCCGGATCACGCCCGAGATCTCGCCCTCGAACTCGGCGTCGAGGCCGCGCTCGCCGAGCTCGCGTTCGAGCAGGTAGGCGGCGCAGACGTCGTCGGCGCCGCGCTCGATCTTCATCGACTCGCGCTCGCGGGCGGAGCAATCGGCGGCGACGTCGCGGGCCTCGGCCAGGCGCGGCGCCTCCTCCCCCTCCCCCAGCGCCGCCAGCAGCGCCCGGTGCACGACCAGGTCGGGGTAGCGCCGGATCGGCGAGGTGAAGTGCGTGTAGGCGGAGCTGCCGAGGCCGGCGTGGCCGCTGTTGCGCTCGCTGTAGGCGGCCTGCTTGAGGGAGCGGAGCACGAGCGATGTATATGCCTCGCGGCCGTGCCCGCGCCGCGAGGCCTCGCGGCGGGCGAGCCGGCTGGCCTCGGCGGCGACCCGGCCCGCCTCCTCGGCCGAGAGCCCCTGCCCCAGAGCGGGTGTCGGCACCCCGAGCGCCGCCAGCTGCTCGACCAGGCGCTCGATCCGGGCCGGGTCGGGCTGGGCGTGGACGCGGTAGATCGACGGCACCCGCCGGCGCTGGAGGAACTCCGCCACCTGCTCGTTGGTGAGGATCATCAGCCGCTCGATCAGGCGGTGGGCCTCGGTCTGGGGGACGCGGTGGGCGGCGGTGACGTTGCCGGCGCCGTCGAAGCGGAACTCGGGCTCGGCCGATTCGATGTCGAGGCTGGTGGCGCCACGGTGTTCGCCGAGGGCGGCGGCGACCGCGCGGGCGGCCTCGAGCGGTTCGGCGACCTCAGCCGGCGGCGTCGCCCGACCGGCGAAGATCGCGTCGAGCTGGTCGTAATCGAGGCGGGCGTCGGAGCGGATGCGGCTGCGGTAGAAGCGGGTCGAGCGCGGCCGCGCCCCCGGTCCCAGCTCGATCTCCGCCGTCACCGCCAGCCGCTCGACTCCGGGCGCCAGGCTGCAGGCCTCGCTGCTGAGCGCGTGCGGCAGCATCGGCTCGACCGCGCCGGGGACGTAGGTGCTGTTGGCGCGCAGACGCGCCTCGAGGTCCAGCGGCGAGCCCGGCCGCACGTGGGCGGCGACATCGGCGATGTGGATCCAGACCCTGGCCCCGTCCCCCTCGCGCTGGGCGGAGACGGCGTCGTCGAAGTCGCGGGCGGTGGCCGGGTCGACGGTGAAGGTGGCGAGCGCGGTGAGGTCGCGGCGGGCGCCCGAGTGGCGCTCCGCGGCGCCGCCGCCGCGTCGGCCTCCTCCTCGAGCCCAGGGCGAAAACCGCGGAACCCGAGCTGCTCGCGCAGCAGCGCCTCGACCGCCTCGCGGGCCTTGGGCAGGCGATCGCGGCGCCGACGCGGCTTGCCCCCCGGCGCCGGCTCACCCCTCCCCCCAGCTCCTTGCCCGCTATCGCGGCAAGGAACAGTGAGGGGTGAGGCTGGGGCTCAACCGCCTACCCGGCCGGCCAGGACTCCGAGCGCCCGCGCTTTCCCCTCGTCGGCGGGCGTTTCCGGGTCGTCGCTGGCCTTGACGTCGGGATGGATGCCGTGGCTGCGGGCGAGATTGACGCCGTCGGGGGTGAAGTACTCGCCGACCGTCATCTTCAGGGCGCCGCCGTTGGCGAGCCCTTTCTCCTCCTGGAAGACGCCCTTGCCGTAGGAGCGGGTGCCGACCACCGGGGCGCCGGCGTCGTCGGCGAGGGCGGCGGTGAGGATCTCCGCCGCGGAGGCGGTGCCGCGGTCGATGAGAACGACGAGCGGGCGCTTGGGCAGGGCCCCGCCGACGGTCTTGTGGACGCTGTGGCCCTGGGTCCGCGAGTCGGTCGCGACGACGACTTCGTCCTCGGGCAGGAAGACGCTGGCGCTCAGCACCGCCTCGTCGAGCAGGCCGCCGGGGTTGCCGCGCAGGTCGAGCACGATCCCTTCCGCCCCTTCGCGCCGCACCTTGCGGACGGCATCGGCGAGCTGCGCGTGGACGCCTTCGCTGAAGCTGAGCATGCGGACGTAGCCGAGCTTGCGCCCGTCCACCTCCTCGACCCTGCCGCTGACGTTCGGCAGCGCCACCTCGGCCCGGACCAGGCGCAGCTTGCGAACCTTGCCGCTGCCGGCATCGCGGACGCCGAGCGTCACCTCGCTCCCTTCCGGCCCCTTGATCTTGTTCGTCGCCTCGGTGCTGCTCTCGCCGGCGATCGAGGCGCCGTCGACGGAGACGATCGTGTCGCCGACCTCGATCCCGGCCTCGTCGGCGGGCGAGCCGTGGAAGACCTGGACCGCCCGCAGGCCCGCCTTGACCGGAACGACGCTGAGGCCGACCCCGGAGAAGCGCCCTTCGATCTGCTGGTTGAAGCTCTCGAGGCTTTCCGGCGAGAAGTATTCGGTGAAGCGGTCTTCTTTATGACGGCGGCGCAGCGCCCGGACCATGCCCTGCAGCGAGGAGTTGCTCAGTTCGGTCGCGCCGACCGGGCGGTAGTAGTTGTCTTCGAGCAGTTCCGCCGCTTCCGCGGTCAGGCCCCCCGGCGAGCCGACGAATGCTTCGCGGGCGAATTCGGGCAGCTTCGCCGGGTGCGCCCCGAGCCAGAGCCCAAGGCAGAGGAAGGCGAGGAGCCCGACGGCGTAGGCCACTGCCCCACGCGCTTTCACGCCGGCCTCAGACCTTGAGGAAGCGACGCAGGGTGATGCCGGACCCGATCGTCGAGACGATCACCGCGGCGGCGAAGAGAATCGCGACCAGAGCGGGAAAGGAGAGGGTGCTGTCGTTCTGCGCCGCCAGGAACGAGAAGTCGCTGCTGAGCGGGTCGACGACCGTGAGCTTGCCGAGCCACAGGATCAGTATGGCCACCAGCCCGCCGACGAAGCCGACCACCACTCCCTCGATCATGAACGGCCAGCGGATGAACCAGCGGGTGGCGCCGACCAGGCGCATCACCTCGACCTCGCGGCGGCGGGTGTAGATGGAGAGCCGGATCGTGTTGCCGACCAGCATCAGCGAGGCGGCGATCAGCAGCGCCGTCATCACCGTCAGCACGATCTTCAGAGCGCTGGTGACCTGCTCGATCTGCTGCGAGGCCTGCTGGCGGTCGAAGAGGTTGCTGATGATCGGCGAGATCGGCTGCGTCTTGCCGTTGGCGCCCTTGGGCGCGATCGCTTCGCGCACCGCGTCGAGGTTGGCGGCGTCGTCGGCCTTGACTTCGAAGCTGGCCGGCAGCGGGTTGCTGTGCAGCTGTTCGACGATCGATTTGTCCTTCAGTTCGCTGCGCAGGGTCGCCAACGCCTGGGCCTTGGTGACGAAGATGACCGAGTCGACGTGTGGGATCGCCTGCAGTTCTTCCTGCAGGCCGTTGATTTCGGCGCGGGTGGCGTCGTCGTAGATCGCGGCGTGGATGTTGAGCTCGCCGCGGATCTGGTCGCTCTTGGCCTGGGTGGTCTGGAAGATCGGGATCAGGACGCCGAGCAGGATCACGGTGACGACCGTGGTGACGACGGCGGCGAGCGTCGGGGCGCCGTTGCGGCGCAGCGCCCGCAGCGCCTCCTGCAGGAAGAAGACGAGGCGGGACATCAGAGCAGCGAGCCCTGGTCGTGGCCGTTGGTCTGGGTCTGGCCCTCGGGCCCGACCCCCATCTCGGCCTGCATGCGCAGGCCGAACTCGGTCGTCGACTCCTCGGTGTAGCCACCGCTGACCTCGTCGCGGACGACGCGGCCCTCGTAGAGCTCGACGACGCGGCGCTGCATGTTGTCGACCATCTCGCGGTCGTGGGTGACGACGACGACGGTGGTCCCGGCCTTGTTGATCCGGTAGAGCAGCTGCATGATCCCGATCGAGGTGACCGGGTCGAGGTTGCCGCTGGGCTCGTCGGCGAGCAGCAACGGCGGGTGGTTGACGAAGGCGCGGGCGACGGAGACGCGCTGCTGCTCGCCGCCGGAGAGCTGGTCCGGATAGCTGTTGAGCTTGGTCGAGAGCCCGACCAGGCGCAGGGTCTGCGGCACCTGCTCGCGGATTTCGGCGCGGCTGGCGCCGATCACCTGCAGCGCGTAGGCGACGTTGTCATAGACGGTGCGGTCGGGCAGCAGCTTGAAGTCCTGGAAGACGGTGCCGATGTTGCGCCGCAGCTGCGGGATCTTCTTCTCCGGCAGGGCGCCGATGTCGCGGCCGGCGATCTTGACCGAGCCCTCGGTCGCCGAGAGCTCGCGGATCAGCATCTTGATCAGCGTCGACTTGCCGCAGCCGGTCGGGCCGACGAGGAAGACGAACTCGCCACGGCCGATCGCCAGGTTGACCCGGTCCAGCGCCATGTGGCCGCCCGGGTAGACCTTGGTGACCTCGCTGAGCTCGATGATCGGCGCCCGCTGGCCGGCGGGCCGGCGGGGCTGCTCTTCGCGGGTCTGTCTCTTCTTGGATCTGGCCATACCGAGGGGGGCTTCTAGGGACACAGGGTGACTCCTGCGCCCTCTCGGCACCGCAAGACTGCGCCCAGATCCGCGCCGGCTAGGGGAAGACCGTCTCCCCCGTCTCGTCGTCGACGACCGTTATCGCCACCGCCGGGCAGGCTTCGGCCGCCTCCAGGATCAGCTCCGGCGGCGCCGTGCCGATCACCACCGCGACGTCGTCGAGCCGGAACACGTCGGGGGCGATGTCGATGCAGTCGCCGTGGGCGCTGCACTCGTTGGGGTCGACCGTCGGGATGTAGGTCATGCCGCCTCCTCGTCATGGCTGGGCGCGAACCTGTCGCCGCGCTCGATTTGCTTGCGAAGACCTGGGATGGAGCGGGGACGCCCGACGGCGAGGCCCGCGACCGGGACGCCGCAACGCGTGAACACGGCCTCGAAGTCGCGGCCGGCCGGGTCGCCCTCGATCACGACCGCATCGCCGTGGTGGGGATGGCCGACGCACTGCACCCGCAGCCCGTACTGGTCGCTCCAGAAGCTCGGCAGCGGCGGCGTGCCCGGATACTCGCCGAGCATCGCCTTCGCCACCGCCGCTCCCTGCCAGGCGGCCGCGTCCCAGTGCTCGGTGCGGGCGTGGGCGCCGAAGCGCGGGTCGAACGGGAGCGAGGCGTCGCCGGCGGCGAAGACTCCCGGCAGTGTCGTACGGCCGGCGGTGTCGACCCGGACGCCGCCCTCGTCGAGCCCGCTGCCGGCGAGCCAGCCGGTGGCGGGGACGGTGCCGACGCCGACCACGACCGCGTCGCAGGCGAGCCGGCGGCCGCCGGCCAGAACCAGCTCCTCCACCCTGCCATCGCCGCGCGCGCCCTCCAGCATCGCTCCGGCGATCACCCGCACGCCCTCCTCGTCGTGCATGCGGGCGAACCAGCTGCCGAGCTCGGGGCCGAGGATCGGCGCCAGCGGCGTCTCCAGCGCCTCGATCATCGTCACCTCGACGCCGAGCGCACGCGCCGTCGCCGCCACCTCCTGGCCGATGAAGCCGGCGCCGACGATCGCCAGGCGGGCGCCGGCGGTCAGCTCGGCCCGCAGGCGGCGGGCGTCGGCAACCGTGCGCAGGTAGTGGACGTTCTCGTAGCCCTCGAGGAACGGCAGCCGCCGCGCGGCGCCGCCGGTCGCGATCAGCAGCTGCTCGTAGCCGAGGCACGGCGCCGGAGTCGAGCGTCAGCTGCCGCGCCGCGGCGTCGAGCCGCTCGGCTCGGGCGCCGAGCAGCAGCTCCACCCCTTTCTCCTCGTACCACCAGCCGGGCCGGAAGCCGACCGTCTCCTCCCCGGCCTCGCCCGCCAGCACCGCCTTGGAGAGCGGCGGCCGGTCATAGGGCGGCTCGGGCTCGGCGCAGACGATCCGCACCGGCGCCTCGTAGCCGCGGCGGCGCAGGCCCTCGGCGCAACGCTGCGCCGCAAGCCCACCACCGACGATCACGACTCCCTCTTTGCTCATCATGCCTCCTCTAGGACTGGGGTTCTGGAGACCGGCCGGCCGCGGTTGACGGGGGCCGGGCGCTGCTGGCGACCGGCACCGGCGCGGGCCCGCTTCTTGGCCCGCCCGGAGAGGAC
The DNA here is from genome assembly GCA_963727985.1 of uncultured Solirubrobacterales bacterium. Lineage (GTDB taxonomy): Bacteria > Actinomycetota > Thermoleophilia > Solirubrobacterales > 70-9 > VAYN01. The sequence goes on from CAVSIL010000009.1 coordinate 149,981, forward strand.
GCGGTAGACGAAGAGGCCGGCGATCGGGGGCGTGGTCACGATCACCCACCACCTGAACCAGGGAGCGGAGGCGTCGCTGCCGGCGCCCAGCGCGTGGACCAGGCCGAGCGCGTAGACGACGACCGTCGCCCGGTGCGCCTTGCGCCAGAGCTTGGCGCCGACCCGCTTGCGGGCGTAGTAGCTGAGCCCGAGGGCCATCGCCAGGTAGCCGCCGATGATCCCCAGCCCGGTGAACGCGGTGTGGAAGTCCATGACGAACGGCACGGTCACCCCGGCGACACCCGGATGCAGCCAGGGGTCGCCGAGCAGGGTGATGCCGTGGACGGCGATCGCGATCAGCCCGGCCAGCGCCGTCTGCTCGTGGATCGCCATCAGCTTGCGCGAGAGGCCGGGACGGCGCATCACCTTGCCCGCCATCATCAAGCCGATGCCGACCGAGATCGTCACCAGGGCCAAGGCGACCAGGCCGGAGGCGCGGCTGGCCAGCCACCAACCGTGGCTCTGCAGGGTTTCGGAGATGGCCGCGATCACTGTTCCGCCCCCAGCGCCACCGGGCTCTCGGGGATGCGGATGCGCGGCGCCACCGCGAGCGGGCCGACCAGCTCGACCCGACCGCTGTCGTGAACGAGCAGGCCGCCACGTTCGGCGAGGACCTGCCGCCCGCCTTCCGGCCCGGAGAGCAGCGCCGCCTTGGAGAGCGTCTCCGCCTCGACCGCGGTGTCGGCCAGCGCCGTGGCGCCGACCAGACCGGTCCAGGCGGGCTCCCCGCTGGCGGGGTCGAGCAGGTGGTGGGAGCAGCGGCCGTCGGCGCCGCGCCAGATGCGGACGTTGAGCCCAGAGGTGGCGACACCGCCGTTGCCGAGCCGCATCACATAGGCGCGCTCGCCGCTGATCGGGTGTTCGACGAAGACCTCGTAGGGATCGACCAGGGCGCCGGCGCCGCCGATGCGGATGTCGCCACCGCAGTCGACGATGAAGCGCGAGTAGCCGCGCAGGCTGGCGGCGACGAGGTCGGCGGCGAGGCCCTTGCCGGTGCCGCCGGTGTCGAAGCGCAGCCCGGGTGGGCGCACGACCTCGCCGGCCTCCTCGTCGACTTCAAAGCCGCGCCAGCGTGCCCGCGGGTCGGGCGCGGCGGCGTGGCGCGGCGGCGCCTGCGGCAGCGCCTCGCCAAGGGGCAGGCCGGTCATCCCCGCCCGCGACTTGACGTAGCCGGCGCCTTCGATCTCGCGGACCAGGGTCGGATCGACGAGGCCGCCGCTGCGCTCGGCCGCGCCCAGCCCCGCCCGGACCGCCTGGCGCAGCAGCTCCGAGGCGGGTACGCGGTCGCGCGGATCGCCGTTGAGAGCGCAGAGCTCGCTCTCGGGCTTGAAGCGCGAGAGCGCCGCGTCGAAGTCGAGGACGAAGCGCCGAGCGCGCTCGGCGGCCTCGGCGGCCGGCTCCAGTCCCGGACCGGGCTCGCCGATCAGGAGGCGGACGTGGCTGCCCATCGCGTCGAATGTGAGGTCGTGTTCGTTCATGGTCAGGAGGCGCTGGTGGTGACGGGAGCGGGAGCGGAGGCGGAGGCGGCGACCGAGCTGGTGACCGGCCCGCTGGTGACGGTGTTGCGGCCCGCGGTCGGGACGATCGTGGTGACGACGCGGCGCTTGATCACCTTGCGTATCTGCACCGGCCGGCTGGCCGTCGCCCCGCTCAGAGACGCTTCGGAGGCGGCGCTCAGCTGGTAGGTGAGGAGGGTGAAGAGGACCGCGAAGAGCGCGATCGACCCCCAGAGCACAGCCCCGGGGCCGGGGCGGCGAGGGCGGCGTGCCTCAGTCATCGTGGCCGCCCTCGTGCTCGCCGGACTCATGCTCGGACCCGCCGCCGCCGGCACCCGAGCCGCCACCGCTGCTGGCGGTGGTGACGGGAACGCCGGCACTGCCGCCCGAGCCGGAGCCGGCGCTGGGGGCGCCGCCGCCGCTCGTGTGGGTGACGACCGGGGTCGTGCGGACGCCGGAGCCACCGCCGGAACCGGCCTTGGATCCAGAGTGCGAGCCGCTGGAACCGGTGACGACCGACTTGCCCTTGTGGCCGCGGGAGCCGTGGCTGCCCTTGGAGCCTCGCTTGCCCGTGCTCTTGGAGCCGCTGCTGCGGGTGACGACCGGGCTCGAGGCGCTGCCGCTGCCGGAACCGGAACCGGTGCTGACCGGAATCGAGGCCGAGCCGCTGCTGGAGGTGGTGACGGGGCCCGCGTAGGAGGAACCGGGGGATGAGGAAGACGGCGCGGAGCCGCTCGAGGAGGCACCGGTGACGGCGCCTCCGGAGGCCCCGCGGGACGATCCCCCGTAGGCGGTCCCGGCGGCGCCGCCCCAGCCCCCGGCGGAGACCGGGTGCCTGGGCTTGGCGTGCTTGGTCACGTGGATCGTCCGGCGGATCACCTTGGTGCGGACGATCGGCTTCTCGGCGACGGCGCGGGGCTCGACTGCTGGCTGGCGTTCAGCGCCAGTCCGGCGAGGCCTCCCAATCCGACGACGGTGGCGATTGCGGCGATGCGGGTCTTAAAGCTCTTCACGGCATTTCCCTCCTCGGCTGAAGTTGCCCCGGCAGTGTGCGCAAGGCCGTTGCAAGGGCCGGAAAGCGGCGGGTAAAGACCTGGCAAAACCTCCGCGAGACCGCCGAGACGCCCCGCACCCGCCGCTACTGTTGCCCCATGGACAGGCAGGCGCCGGGCGGGCGCATACTCGTGGTCGAGGACGAGGAGTCGATCTCCCAGCCCTTCGCCGAGGCGCTGCGGCGGGCCGGCTTCGAAGCACTGGTGACGGCCACCGCGGCCGGCGCCCTGGAGCTGGCCGCCAGCGAGGAACCGGACCTGGTGATGCTCGACCTCGCCCTGCCCGACGGCGACGGCCGCGACGTCTGCCGCGAGCTGCGGCGCCGCTCCGACGTCCCGATCGTGATGCTGACCGCGCGCGGAACCGAGATGGACAAGATCGTCGGCCTCGAGCTCGGCGCCGACGACTACGTGGTCAAGCCCTTCAGCGCCGCCGAGGTGATCTCCCGCATCCGCGCCGTGCTGCGGCGCAGCAACCACCGCGAGGACACGCCCCAGGAGCCGATCCGGGTCGGCGAGCTCGAGCTCGACCCGGGCTCCCGCATCGCCCGCCTCGGCGACCGCGAGCTCGACCTTTCGCGCAAGGAGTTCGACCTGCTGGCGGAGCTGATGGGCAAGGCCGGCCAGGTCGTCACCCGCGAGGACCTGATGTCCTCGGTCTGGGACACCAACTGGTTCGGCTCGACCAAGACGCTTGACGTCCACATCGGCTGGCTGCGCCGCAAGCTCGGCGACGACCCCACCCACCCCACCTACATAGAGACCGTGCGCGGCGTCGGCTTCCGCTTCGCGGCGCCGCGAGCGGAGGAGCCGTAAGCCTCCGGGCCACCCTGCTGCTGGCGCTGGCCTACGTGCTGGCGCTGGCGCTGATCGCGCTTGGCGTGCCGCTGGCGCTGAGCCTGCGCGACCGCGTCGACTCCGAGGTCCGCGGCCAGGCCCGCAGCCAGGCCGACGTCGTCGCCGTCACCGCCTCGGAGCTGCTCAGCCCGGTCCAGCCGGGGGGGCTGCGGCGGCTGGTTCGAGTCTCGGCCGACAGCGTCCGCGGCCGCGTCATCGTCGTCGACCGCCGTGGCCGCCTGGTCGCCGACTCGGCCGGGGCCCAGCCAGGCCGCAGCTACGCCGACCGGCCCGAGGTGCGGGCGGCGCTGCGCGGCCACAGCGAGCAGATCACCCGCAACAGCGAAACCCTCGGCACCGAAATCCTCGCCACCGCGGTGCCGGTGCTCGAGCACGGCAGCCCCAGCGGCGCGGTCCGGATCACCCAGAGCATCGACGCCGTCAACCGCGCCGTGCGCACCTCGATCCTCGACGTCGCCGCGATCGCCGCCGTGGTGCTGGCGCTTGGCGTCATTGCCGGCGCGCTGATCGCGCAGCAGATCGCCCGCCCGATCCGCCGCCTCGACCGCGCCGCCCGTCAGGTCGCCGGCGGCGACCTCGACACCAGCGTCGCGGTCGAGGGCAGCACCGAGCAGCGCTCGCTGGCCCGCACCTTCAACGAGATGACACAGCGGGTGAAGCGGCTGCTGCGCGTCCAGCAGGACTTCGTCGCCGACGCCTCGCACCAGCTGCGGACCCCGCTGACCGGCCTGCGGCTGCGGCTGGAGGCACTGGGCGAGCGTTTCCGTGGCGACGAGGCAATCGTCGACCGACGTCGATGCGGCGATGCGCGAGATCGACCGGCTCTCGCTGATCGTCGACGAGCTGCTGATCCTCAGCCGGGCCGGCGAGCACGAACTGCCCGGCGAGCGGATCGACCTCGACCGTGCGGGCGCCCAGGCGGCGGAGCGCTGGCAGGGGACCGCGGCCGAGCGCGGGATCGAGCTCGAGTTGCGATCGGCGGCGGGCGCGGCCGAGGGCTGGTGCGCGGGACCCGACCTCGATCGCTCGATCGACGTCCTGGTCGAGAACGCGCTGCTCTACTCGCCGGCCGGATCGGTGGTGACCATCGCCGCCGCGCCCGGGCGGATCGAAGTGCTCGACCGCGGCCCCGGGCTCGCGGCCGGCGAGGAGGACGCGGTCTTCGAGCGCTTCAGCCGCGGCAGCGCCGGCCAGCGCGGCCCCAGCGGGACCGGGCTGGGCCTGCCGATCGCCCGCGAGCTGACCCGCCAGTGGGGCGGCGAGGTGCGACTCGCCAACCGCGACGGCGGCGGGCTCTGTGCTGTGATCGAGGTGCCCGGATGAGACTGCCCGCCACCGCCAGATGGATCGCCCTCGCCCTGCTCGGCCTGGCCATCGCCACCGCGGTCGGAATCGCCGCCAGCAACCTCGCCAGCCAGCAGATCGGCATCGCCTCGGAATCGATCACCGCCGGGGAGCGCTTGGCGCCCGCGGTGCGCTCGGCAAGCCGGCAGGCCGCAACCCCGCAGGGCCACGGCCAGCGGACCACTACGACGACGACCACCCCCAGACGACGACCCCGAGCCCGCCACCGGAAACGACGGCGACCGCGCCAACCACGACACCGACCCCGCCGCCGGCCACGACTCCCAGCCACTCCGGCGAGCCGGGCGACGACCACAGTGGCGGGCACGGTGGCGGCGGGCACGGCGCCGACGATTAGGGCGGCGTCGCGGGAGTCAGTCGTCGACCGCAGCCCCGGCGCCGCTGGCCCTGGTCACGATCGGCGCCCGGGTCGTCGCGGCCCGGTGCAGGGCGACGGTCTGGGTCACGGGTGCGGCGGCCGCGCCGCTGGCGCTGGTGACGACGGCGGCGGTCGCGCCACCACCTCCGCCGGCCTGCGGCGCCGCGACCGGCGGGCCCGGGTTGGACCCGAGCGCGACGCCGCCAAGGGCCCCGAGGCCCAGCACCGTCGCGGTTGCCATCGCTTTCGCTCTGCGGTTGGTCATGGTCACTCCTTCGTAGACGGGAGAACCATGGTGCGCCCGTGGTCGCAACGGGGCGGTCAAGGCCGGGACAAGAACACGTAAAACGTGACGGGCCTGCGTCAGCCCCCGCCACCGGGCGGCGGGGGATCACTTGCGTAGAGCCGGGTCAGTGCGGCGACAAGCTGGGTCTTCTCCGTCGAGCTGAGACTCGCCGAGGAGTGGATCAGGGTGTACTTCGTCGGCGGCATCTCGCCGCTGGAGACCTTCTCGGTCAACTCCCCCAGGTCCGGCTGCCCCTTGTCCCATTCGGAGAAGTTGAGCGTTTCCCGCCCCTCGTCCACATCGTTTTGGACCAGCCACGAGACCGGAGCGGCATTCGAGTACCACAGCCACTTGGTCAGGTTGCTGTGGCAGTCGTAGCAGGACTGTTCGGCGAGTTGCTCGCCTGGACCGGCCGGCCATTTCGCGGCCTGGGTGACCGGCGGGTTGCTGTGATCGCGGCCGTAGGGAACCAGTTGGATCAGCAGGAGCAGCGCAATGGCACCCAGAACGAAGTACTTGATCAGCCGTCGCATACCCCGACAGCATGACGCACGATCGTCAACCGATCGCGACCATGCGCTCGATCGGCACTCGCGCCCGCTCGGCGATCTCGGCCGGGACACTGACCTCGCCGCTCATGTCGCGCAGACAGTCGCGCAGCTTCGGCAGCGTGATCATCTTCATGTATTTGCAGGTGGCCATCCGGTTGGCCTCGATCAGATTGGCCCGCGGCGCCGCCTGCTGCAGCGGGTAGAGCATCCCGTTCTCGGTGGCGACGACGAACTCGCCGTCCGGGTGGGCTTCGACATGCTCCAGCATCCCCGAGGTCGAGAGCATGTGGACGCCGTCGGCCTCGATGTCGCCGGAGGCGACGAACTCCATCGCCTGGGTCGAGCAGCCGCACTCGGGGTGGATCAGGAACTCGGCCTCGGGGTGCTCGGCCCGGGTGCGGGCGATGTCGTCGGGGCGGATGCCGGCGTGGACGTGGCACTCGCCGTCCCAGATGTGGAAGCGGCCACGGCGCTCGGGTTCGTCGACCAAGCCGGTCTCGCGCTCGACGAAGGCGCCTAGCCACATGTCGGGGCCGAAGAGGATCTCGGTGTCGGCGCCGTGCTCAGCCCAGATGTGCTGGACGACGCTGACCGCGTTTGAGGAGGTGCAGCAGTAGTCGGTCTCGGCCTTGACCTCGGCCGAGGTGTTGACGTACATCACCACCAGCGCCCCGGGGTGCTCGGCCTTCCAGGCGCGCAGCTGGTCGGCGTCGATCGAGTCGGCCAGCGAGCAGCCGGCGTCGAGGTCGGGGATCAGGACCGTCTTCTCGGGCGAGAGGATCGAGGCCGTCTCGGCCATGAAGTGGACGCCGCAGAAGGCGATCGCCTCGGCGTCGGTGGCGGCCGCCTGGCGCGAGAGCCCGAGCGAGTCGCCCATGTGGTCGGCGACGTCCTGGATCTCCGGCAGCTCGTAGTTGTGGGCAAGGATCACCGCGTTGCGCTGGGCGGCGAGCTCGCGGACCTCCTCGCTGAGGGCAGCGATCTCCGCGGGCGATAGCGCGTCCGGTGCGGTGGGTTGGATCGTCGGGAGCTCCTGCATGAGCCCTTCCTTTCCTGGATGTTCGCTGGCTCGGCGTCGCCTGAAACCAGTCGAATGAACGTGGACGAAGTCTACTCGCTGGCGAACTTCCTCCATGCCCGAGTTGCCGGAGGTTGAGATCGTCGCGCGCAGGTTGAACACCAGTTTGTCGGGAGCTGGGGTGGAATCGGTCGTGGCGCCGGGGATGAACGTGATGAAGACCTTTGAGCCGCCCTTGGACGCGCTGGTGGGGCGAGAGGTGACCGGGGTCAGGCGGGTCGGGAAGATGCCGGTGGTGGAGTTCGGGGACCTGGCGCTGCTGATCCACCTGATGTCGGCGGGACGACTGAAGGCGTTCGAGAAGCGGGCGACGCCGAAAGACCGGGCCTCGCGGGTGCTCGTCCGCCTCACCGACGGGCGCGAGCTGCGGCTGCGCGAGTTCGGGACCAAGCAGCGCGCCTGGGCGAAGCTGCTGCCGACCGACGCGATCGCCGCCGACGAGATGGTGAGCAGCCTGGGCCCGGAAGCCTGGCCCCCTCCCCCGCTGCCGGAGTTTGCCGCCGCGATCGACAAGCCCCGCCACCTGCACCCGCTCCTGCGCCACCAGCGGGACATCGCCGGCATCGGCCGCTCCTGGGTCGACGAGATCCTCTGGGAGGCGCGGCTCTCGCCCTTCAAGAAGGGCTCGGAGCTGAGCGACGAGGAGGTGGAGCGACTGCACGGCGCCCTGCACGTGCTCGGCGCCGCGATCGACCACTACGAGGAGACGATCGGCCCCGAGGTGCCCGACAAGGTCCCGATGCCGCTCCAGGTCCACCGCCGCGAGGGCCAGCCCTGCCCGCGCTGCGGCACCACGATCGAGGCGGTCTTCTTCTCCGAACACCAGACCAACTACTGCCCCAAAGAGCAGACCGCCGGCCGCGTCCTCAAGGACCGCCGCCTCTCCAAACTCCTCAAGTAGGCGAGGTTCGAAGTCAGCAGGCTAAGTCGAGGCTTGGGGCGAGTGGGTGAGGGCGCCGATGGAGATGAAGTCGACGCCGGTTTCGGCGATGGCGCCGACGGTGTCGAGGTCGACGCCGCCGGAGGCCTCGAGCGCCGGCCCCCTTCCCTGCGCCGAGTTCTCGTCGCGAAGCTTGACGGCGCCGCGCAGGGCCTCCAGATCCATGTTGTCGAGCAGGAGGCGGTCGGCGCCGACGCCGAGGGCGTAGGCGGTCTCGTCGAGGTTGCGGACCTCGACCTCGATCGGCAGCTCCGGCTGCGCCTTGCGCGCCAGGTGGATCGCCTTGGCGACGCCGCCGGCAAGGGCGATGTGGTTCTCCTTGATCAGGATCGCGTCGTGCAGGCCCATGCGGTGGTTGACACCGCCCCCGGCGGCGACCGCCGCCTTCTCCAGCACTCGCAACCCCGGCGTCGTCTTGCGCGTGTCGAGGATGCGGGCTCCCGTCCCGGCGACCGCCTCGACGAAGCGCGCCGTCAGCGTGGCGACCCCGGAGAGGTGACCGAGGAAGTTGAGTGCGGTTCGCTCCGCCACCAGCAGCGCCGCCGCCGGGCCGCTCGCCACCAGCACCTCGGCCGGCACCCCATCGCGCCACTGACCCTCGACCACGAGCCTGTCGACGTGCTCGACCCCACACTGGCGCATCGCCTCCTCGACGACCTCGAACCCAAAGGCGACCCCAGCCTGTTTCTGCACGACCCGCGCCCGGGCCCGGGCATCGCCCGGCACCGTCGCCGCGGTCGTCACGTCGCCGGGGCCGACGTCCTCGGCCAGGGCGCGACGGACGATCTCGCTCAGTGGTTCGCCAGGATCGGCCATCGGACGGCAGCCTAATCCGCTCCACTGTTCCTTTGCTCCGCCATAGGCGGCAAAGGAACAGTGGAGCGCGGGAGGGCGAGGCGACCTCACGCTTGGGGTCGTCACAGCGTTTAATCCACGAGGTGACCGAGCTGCCCCCGTTCCAGACCCTGATCGACGCGCACGCCGGCGAGGTGATGGCGGTCTGCCGCGGCGCGGTCGGGCGGACCGACGCCGAGGACTGCTTCCAGGAGACCTTCATCGCCGCCCTGCGCGGCTATCCGAAGCTCAGGGACAGGACCAACCTGCGCGGCTGGCTGATCACGATCGCCCACCGCAAGGCGATCGACCACCACCGCGCCAGGGGCCGCCGCCCGCTGCCGGTCGCTGAAGTGAGCGAGGTCGCGGTCGAGGACCCGCTGCCCGACGATGGCGTCTGGGAGCTGGTCGGAGTGCTGCCACCGAAGCAGCGGACCGCGGTGACCCTGCGCTACGCCAGCGACCTCCCCCACGCCGAGATCGCCGCCGCGCTCGGCTGCTCTCCCGAGGCCGCCCGGCGCAGCCTGCACGAGGGACTGAAGCGACTGAGGAAGGAGCTGGCATGAGGGCGTCACTGAACCGACTTACCGAACGCGCCTCCGAGGAGGGCCTGCTCGACGTCGCCTACACCAGCGCCGACTCCCCCTTCGGCCCGCTGCTGCTGGCGAGGACGCCGAAGGGCCTGGTGCGCGTCGGCCTGCCCAACCAGGACGCCGACGAGCTGCTGGTCGACCTCGCCACCCGGGTCTCCCCCCGCGTGCTCGAGGCACCCGCCCAGCTCGACGAGGCGCGGCGCGAGCTCGACCTCTACTTCGAGGGCAAGCTGACCGAGTTCGACCTGCCGCTCGACTGGCGACTGAGCAAGGACTTCCGCCGCAGGGTGCTGCGGGCGATCGCCCGCATCCCCTACGGGCAGACCCGCAGCTACACGCAGATGGCGACCAGCGCCGGCAACGAGCGCGCGGTCCGCGCCGCCGGCACCGCCTGTGGCGCCAACCCGATCCCGCTCATCGTCCCCTGCCACCGCGTCCTGCGCAGCGGCGGCGCCCTTGGCGGCTACGGCGGCGGTCTGCCGATGAAGGAAGAGCTGCTGCGGCTGGAGGGCGTGCTCGACGGTTGATCGGCATCGCTAAAGGCTTTGCCGCCGCGGCCCGATCAAAGGAGCATGCGACGCAGGGTCACCGCGGCCAGCCGACGAGGAAGCCACCGCCGTCAGGTTCGCCTGGTGGACGGCCTTCCTCGCCACCCTGACCCTGATCGCGGTCCTCGGCATCGCCAAGTCGGCGCAGGCGCTGACCGTGCCCCCCACCGGCGTTCCCGGACCCGTCGCCGCGCTGGGGGAACTCCCGGCCGACGAGGAATCCGAAGCTGAAGAAGCGGAAACCGGAGAAGACGAAGGCTTCGGCGAAGAATGCGAAGAAGGCGAAGTAGAAGACGAAGAAGAATGTGAAGAAGAAGAAGGTGGCGGCGCCGGAGCGCCCGCCGATTGCCTGCTGAGCAGCGCCGTGGCGACGGTCAGCGCCACCGCCAACAAGAACAAGGTTCGCCTCCAGGTCCGCTACACCACCTCTTCGCCGACGGCTGTCACAGTCGAGTACGGGCTCCACGGCAGCAAGGGCTCACTCTTCCTGGGCGGCCAGAGGAAGCAGTTCGCCCGCCAAGGGGTGCTGCGGCTGACCAGGAACCTGACCGAGGCCCAGATGGCCAAGGCGATGGCCGCCAAGGCCTTCACCGTCCGCCTCCGCGTTCCCGCCGTCCCCGGCTACTGCAAGCCCTTCTTCGATCATCGGCTGGACCGCAGGCACGCCACTCCCAGCGGTCTCCGCTGGGAGCAGGCCAAATAGACGCTCAGCCGGACAGCGCCTGGCGCAGCCATGCGGTCGCGTCGGCCAGGTGCGAGAGGTCGATCTGGTGACCGGCGTCGGACTCCCTGTAGGTGACCGCCAGTCCACCCGCCTCGAGCAGGTCGCGGGCCCGTTGGGCGAACCCCACTTCCATGATCGGGTCGCGGCGACCGTGGGCGACGAAGGCCCGGGTCGCCTGGCGGTCCGCCAGCGAAGGCTCCCAGCCCTCGGCGATCGGAACGAAGCCGCTGAAGGCGAGGATCCCGGCGACGGGCGGCCGCTCGGCGGAAAGCGCCATCGCGTAGCTCATCACCGACCCCATCGAGAAGCCGCCGAGGACGGTCCGCTCGGGCCCGACCCCGGTCTCCTCCCAGAGCTCGTCGTGCAGCTCGGACAAGGCGGCACGGGCGGCGTGGAAGGTCTCCGGATCCGGATAGCCCACGCGCGGCACCAGGTACCAGTGGTAGCCCGGCGACCCCGGCAGGCTCAGCGGCGCCCGCGGCGTCACCACCCGCAGCCGCCGCTCGGGGTCGAGCGCGTCGGCCAACCCCAGCAGGTCGCCCTCCTCGGTGCCTCGCCCGTGGTGGAGGACGAGCAGGCCCGCGGGCGCCGCCGCGGCCGGGCGCTCGAGATAGGCCAGCGCCGCCATTAGCCTGCCGACGCGGCGGCAGTCTTGTTCAGGTAGTCGCGCACGAACTCGTCGAGGTCGCCGTCGAGCACCCGCTGCACGTCGCCGACCTCATGCTCGGTGCGGTGGTCCTTGACCATCGTGTAGGGATGGAGGACGTAGCTGCGGATCTGCGAGCCCCAGGCGACGTCTTTGACCTCGCCCCGCGCCTTCGCCATCACCTCAGCCCGTTTGCGCTCCTCCAGCTCGATCAGCTTCGAGCGCAGAAACTGCATCGCCACCGCCTTGTTCTGCGTCTGCGAGCGCTCGTTCTGACACTGGGTGACGACGCCGGTCGGCAGGTGGGTGATCCGCACCGCCGAGTCGGTCTTGTTGACGTGCTGGCCGCCGGCGCCGGAGGCGCGGTAGGTGTCGATACGGAGGTCGGCCTCGTCGATCTCGACCTCGGGCCCGGCGTCGACCAGGGGCCCGACGTCGACCTGGGCGAAGCTGGTGTGGCGGCGCGAGGAGGAGTCGAAGGGGGAGATCCGGACCAGCCGGTGGACGCCGCGCTCGGCAGCGAAGAGGCCGTAGGCGTTCTCCCCTCTGGCGATGAAGGTTGCCGACTTCAGCCCGGCCTCCTCCCCCGGCGAAGCCTCCTTCATCTCGACCTCGAAGCCACGCCGTTCGGACCAGCGCAGGTACATGCGCAGAAGGATCTCCGCCCAGTCCTGGGAGTCGGTCCCCCCTGCCCCGGCGTGGACGGTGACGACCGCGTCGCCGGCGTCGTACTCGCCGCTGAACAGGCGCGCCTCCTCGAGCCCTTCCAGGCGCCGCTCGACCGAGGCGAGCTGGGCTCCCAGCTCGGCCGCCATCTCCTCGTCCTCGGTCGCCATCTCGGCCAGGTCGCCGAGGTCGGCGACATCGGACTCGAGCCCGCGGAACAGCCGCAGCCGCTTCTGCGCTCGCGCGTGCGCCGCCGAGGTCTTGGCCGCCGTCTCCTGGTCGTCCCAGAAGCCCGGCTGCCCCATCTCGGCCTCCAGCCGCTCCGCCTCTACCTCCAGCGCAGCCGGGTCAAAGGTAGTCCGAGAGCAGGGACAGCTGCTCGCGGACGGCGGCCAGGCGCGGGGCGATCGATTCGGTGGACGCGGCGTCGGCCATGGAGGCAGATTACCCGGCGGCGCCGGCCTCGTTCGGGAAGCCACCAGCGCGCAGCGCCTCGGCCCGATCCTCGTGGGGCCGCCAGCAGCGAACCCGGCGCTCGTGCAGCTCGAAGACCCAGGCCATCTCGTCCTCGCCCGCTGCCGAGCCGTCCTCATCCCAATGCCAGGCGCGCCGGATCAGCGCCACCGCGGTGCCACCGCCGCCCTCGAGCCCTTCCTCATAGAGCTCGTCGAGGACAATCGTCTGCTGCACCCCCCCAGGCTCGCGAGTCGCCCACAGCCGCGCCGCCTCGATCCCCTTCCTCAAACCACGACCGGAGTGAAGTTCGACGTCGGGATCGAGAACTTCGACGAAGGCGTCCAGGTCGCGCTCGTTGAACGCCCGGATGAACTCGCGGACGGGGTCTATGCCCCGTGGCACTTCTTGTACTTCTTCCCACTGCCGCACCAACACGGATCGTTGCGGCCGACTTTGTCGTGCTCGTCTTTGACCACGGTCTCGACCACGTCGCCACCGACGGCCTGGGAGGCGGCGGCGTCGACCGCGCCCGCTCCCCCGCCCGCTACCGCGACCTGTTCGAGCGCCGAAGGCTGTGCCGCGGCGGTGCCGCCGGAATAGTCCAGCGCGGTCGGCGGGTTGGCTCCGTTTCCGACCGCTCCGTTGTCGGCCTGGACTTCGACCTCGGCGCGGAAGACCAGTTTGCTGAACTCGTCCCAGATCGAGTGCATAAGCTCCGAGAACATGTTGTAGCCCTCGTTTTTGTAGGCGACGAGAGGATCGATCTGGGCGAAGCCGCGGAGGTGGATTCCTTCGCGCAGGTAGTCCATGTCGAAGAGGTGTTCGCGCCAGCGGTTGTCGATCACCTGCAGCAGGATCGAGCGCTCGAGGTGGCGCATCAGCTCCTCGCCGAGCTGCTGCTCGCGTTCGTCGTAGGCGTTCATCGCGTCGTCGTCGAGAGCGTCCTTGAGCTTCTCGCGATCGACCTGCTCCGGCGCCAGCGTGGCGACCTCGATGCCGACCGGCCAGATCAGGCGCAGCTGCGTCTCCAGCTCGCCGAGGTCCCATTCCTCGAGCAGATCGCCGGAGGTGTACTCGTCGACCAGTCGCTCGATCACACCCTCGGTCTCGTCGCGGGCGGTCTCGGAGATGTCGCGACCTTCGAGGATCTCGCGACGGTATTTGTAGACGACGCGGCGCTGCTCGTTCATCACGTCGTCGTACTCGAGCACGCGTTTGCGGATCAGGAAGTTCTGCTCCTCGACCTTCTTCTGGGCGCTCTCGACGGTCTTGGTCAGCATCTTCGCCTCGAGCGGCATTTCGACGCCGTCGTCGTCGACCGGGCCGAGCCGGTCGAGGATTTTGAAGATGCGATCGCCGGCGAAGAGGCGGATCACGTCGTCTTCGGCCGAGAGGTAGAAGCGCGACTCCCCGGGGTCCCCCTGGCGGCCGGAGCGGCCGCGCAGCTGGTTGTCGATGCGGCGCGACTCGTGGCGCTCGGTGCCGCAGATGAAGAGGCCGCCGAGCTCGCGCACTTCCTCGGCCTCGGCCTTGCACTGGGGCGCCAACTCAACCGTCTTCGCCGCCAGGGCCTCGTGGTAGCCCTCGCTCTCGTACGTGATGCCCTGTTTTTTCAGCTCGTGGATCGCCAGGTGCTCGGGGTCGCCGCCGAGCTTGATGTCGACGCCGCGACCGGCCATGTTGGTGGCGATCATCACCTCGCCCTTGCGCCCGGCCTGGGCGATCAGCTCGCCCTCTCGTTCGGCGTGCTCGGGCTTGGCGTTCAGCACCGCGTGCTCGATCCCGTCGCGCTTCAGCGCTTCGGAGATCATCTCCGAGACCTCGACCGAGACGGTGCCGACCAGAATCGGCTGGCCCTTCTCGTGGCGGGCGACGATCTCGTCGAGCACCGCTTTCCACTTGCCGTCTTTGGTCTTGAAGATCTGGTCGTTCTGATCCATCCGGATCATCGGCTGGTTGGTCGGTACCTCGACCACAGGGATTTTGTAGATCTTCATGAACTCGGTCGCCTCGGTCAGGGCGGTACCGGTCATCCCGGAAAGCTTGTCGTAGAGGCGGAAGTAGTTCTGCAGGGTGATCGTCGCCAGGGTCTGGTTCTCCTCGCGGATCGCCACCCCCTCCTTCGCCTCGACCGCCTGATGCAGGCCCTCCGACCAGCGCCGGCCCTCGAGGATGCGGCCGGTGAACTCGTCGATGATCATCACCTCGCCGTCGATCACGGCGTAGTCCTTGTCCTTCTTGTAGAGCGACTCGGCCTTGAGTGCCTGACTGAGATGGTTGACGAGGCCGCCGTGTTCGCCCAGGTAGAGGTTGTCGACGCCGATGAACTGCTCGGCGTTCTTGACCCCGCGCTCGGTCGGGGCCACCGTCTTGTGCTTCTCGTCGAACTCGTAGTCGTAGTCGACGTCGGAGGTGTCCTTGTTCTCGCCGAGGGATTTCAGCTTCTCTTTGGCCTGCACGCCGACCAGCTGTTTGGCCAGGCGCGCGAAGGTGTAGTAGGTCTGGGCCGCCTGTTCGGGCTGGCCGGAGATGATCAGCGGCGTCCGCGCCTCGTCGATGAGGATGTTGTCGACCTCGTCCACGATCGCGAAGTGGTGGCCGCGCTGGACGCATTCCTCGAGCGTCGGCGACATGTTGTCGCGCAGGTAGTCGAAGCCGAACTCGGAGTTGGTCCCGTAGGTGACGTCGCCGGCATACTTGCGCTGCCGGGTCTCGTGGTCGTCGGAGTCCTGGACGGCGGAGACACTGACGCCCAGCGCTTCATAGATCGGCGCCATCCATTCCGAGTCGCGGCGGGCCAGGTAGTCGTTGACGGTGACGACGTGGACGCTGCCGCCGGCCAGGGTGTTGAGGAAGACCGGCAGGGTCGCGGTCAGGGTCTTGCCCTCGCCGGTGCGCATCTCGGCGATGGCACCGTCGTGCAGGACCATGCCGCCGATCAACTGCACGTCGTAGTGGCGCTGCCCGGTCGTCCGCCGCGACGCCTCGCGGGTCAGCGCGAAGGCCTCCGGCAGCAGATCGTCGAGCGACTCGCCGTTGCGGGCGCGCTCGCGCAGGGAGTCGGCCTCCTCGCGGATCTCCGCTTCGGACAGGGCTTCCATCTCCGGCTCGTAGCGGTTGATCGCCTCGGCGCGCTTCTGGTAGGCCTTGAACTTGCGCCCCTCCCCGGCGCGCAAGGCCTTGGTCACAAGGTCCATCGCAGGCATCGATCAAGGGTAGCGGTGTGGGCTGGGCGACCGTCCGTTGCCTCTTGTCGAATGCGGGTAGGGGGCGTACGATCGAAGCGAACCCAATAGGAGGCGCTCATGCGGATAGAGATTCGGGGCCGGAACGTCGAGATGACAGATGACCTGCGTGAGATGGTGCGGAAACGATTCCAGCGCCTGGGCCGGCAGGTCTCGCCCTTGGCGACCCTCGAGGTGGTCCTCTCGGAGGAGCGCAACCCCTCGATCGCCGACAGCCAGGTGGCCGAGGCGACCTTCTACCTCAAGGGCGTGACCCTGCACGCCCACGAGGCTTCGCCGGCGATGACGCACACCGTGCACGAACTGGCCGAGGACGTGCGGCGCCAGGTCAAGAAGCACCGCGACCTGCGCCGCAAGCGCCACCGGACGCGCCGGCTGGTCGATCAGATGCGCGGACGGACCGCCGAGCTGCATCCCTGACCCCTTGGAGGCTGAGACGGCGAAAACCAAGCAGGTCGGGGGATGCAGGGAGGGAGACGAGGGGCGCGCACTCCAGTGCGTGATCCGAAGTCGACCGACTGAAGACTCCGAGATGCGCCGGTTTGCAGCCGTCTCAGAGGCGGCGGGCGAAGGTGACGGCGACGACGCGGGCGGCACCGGCGGCTCGCAGGGCCTGGGCGCAGGCGGTCATGGTGGCGCCGGTGGTGAGTACGTCGTCGACCAGGAGGACGCTGCGCGGGGCGGTGTCGGAGGCGTGGATGCGCGGCGGCTGGCCGAGCCGCTCGGCGCGGCGGCGACCGACCTGCCGCCGTCCTCCCCGCCGCACCAGGCACGCCTCCAGGGGCGTGTCGAGCCGCTCGGCCAGTGCCGCCGCCAGCTCACCGGCGGGATCGAACCCCCGCCTCCGCAGGCGCGAGGGCGCCGGTGGCACCGGCACGACCGCGCCGCTCAGCAGGTGCGCCGGCGCCAGCCACTGGATCCGGTCCGCCATCAGATCGGCGACCGGCAGCAGGTGACGAAACTTCAGCGCCGCGACCAGGTTGCGGGCAACTCCCTCATGGGGAGCCGAAGACCAGGCCCGGTCGAGCCCCGGCGGTCCCTTGCCGAGCAACGGCTCCGCCGTGGCCAGTCTCCGTCCACAGCGAGTGCAGATGACGGCCTCGGGCCGACAGGAGCGACCGCAGGCGGCGCAGAGCGGGGGCGCGATTCCAGCGGCGACCGCGTGCAGGATCTCCATGCCGAGAGCCTGCTGGCCGAGGGCGCACGCGTGGCGCGCTCAATGCAAATTCTTTGGGGAGGAACTCAGCTCAATTAGCCACGGTGACCGGCGATGGCGCCGATCAGCACCGAGCCCGCGGGGATCTCAGCCCCGGGCAGGGCGATCACTTCGCGCAGGCGACTGCCCGCGCCGACCTTGGTGCCGTCCCCGATCACGGCGGGACCGTCGATGCGGACGTCATCGCCGATCTCGCAACCGGACCCGATCAGCACCGGGCCCCGCAGCTCCCCCTCGTCGCCCTGCGGCGAGCCGCTGCGGAAGCCGGCCTCCAGCAGCTCCCCCTCGCGCTCGACCTCGACCGCGCCGCTGAGCGCGTCAAGGGTGCTTTCGCGCAGCTCCTCGAGGTTGCCGATGTCATTCCAGTAGGCGTCGATCTCATGCGAGTAGAAGGGCACGTCGCCCTCCAGCAGGCGTGGGAAGACATCCATCGCCCAGTCGGCGAACCCCTCGGGGTCACCGGCGCCGGCGGCCTTGCTGGTGCCGGGCGCGGGGAAGAAGTCGAAGATCTCCGAGCGGAACATGTAGATGCCGCAGTTGGCGAGGTCCGAGAGCGCTTCGGCCGGGTCGGGCTTCTCCTGGAAGCCCTGGATGCGGCCGTCGGCGCCGGTGATCGCGACCCCGAACTGGCTGGTGTCGTCGACCCGCTTGGTCGCCAGGGTGGCGATTCCGTCGTGGGATTCGTGGAACTCCCGCATCGCGGTCAGGTCGATGTCGCTGAGCGCGTCGCCGGAGATGATCAGGAAGGAGTCGCCGAGGAACTCGGCGGCGTTGCGGACGCCGCCCGAGGTGCCGAGCAGCTGCTCCTCGAAGCTGTAGGAGAGCTCGACGCCGAGCTGGGATCCGTCGCCGAAGTAATCCTGGATCAGCTCCGGGAACCAGTGCAGGTTGGCGATCGTCTCGGTGAAGCCGTGGCGGGCCAGGAGGCGCAGGATGTGCTCCATCACCGGCCGGTTGAGGACCGGCACCATCGGCTTCGGCAGGTCGAAGGTGATCGGCCGCAGGCGGGTGCCGAGGCCGGCGGCTAGGACCATCGCCCTCATACCGGACCCATCGCCTGCTTGAAACGCTCGATTGCCTCGACCGGGAGCGGATCCACCCCGCGCTGCGCCGCCAGCTCGAGGGAGACGAGGTCGCCCAGCATCGTCCCCCAGAGCAGGCGGGCGACGCGGGTCTCGCCCGCGGTCTCGATCCGGACCGTCCTGGCGCCGGCGGCCGAGACCGTCTCGGCGGTGAGCTCGATGCGGCGTCGCACCCGCGGGTGCTGGTCGGAGTCCTCGAGGAAGACGGCGGCGAGGGAGGCGTCGGGCGCATCCCAGCCGCAGAGCTCGTTGTGGTCGGCCTCGGGCAGCTCCGAGTAGAAGGCGGGGAGCTTGGCGTTCTCGTTGACCTGGCACTTCCAGCGGCGCGCCACCGGCGCCGTCAGATCGGCGCCGTAGAGGACCGGGTGGGTGCCCTCGAGCTGGGCGGCGATCTCGGCGGCGCGAGCCTGCAGGGCCTCGGCCTCGCGCTCGAGGAAGGCGGCGGCGGCGTCGATCTCGGTGTGGACGCGGGGCGCGGCGCCGGCCAGCGCCGCGATCTCGGCGACGACGGTGAACATGTAGGCGACCGCGGCGCGGGGCTGGAAGATCCCCGGCAGCCCGACCACCGGCAGACCCGCCTCACGGGCGCCGTCGACCAACTTGCCGCCGGTGCTGACGACGATGCGGCGGGTGCCGAGCGCCGCGGCGGCCTCGAAGCAGGCCAGCGTCTCCTCGGTGTTGCCCGAGTAGCTGGAGCAGAGCACGGTCCACTCCGGCGTCACCCAGCTCGGCAGCCCGTAGCCCCGGACCGTGAGCAGCGGCCGGGTCAGGCGGTCGCCGAGCGCGGCGGTGGCGAGGTCGGCGCCGATCGCCGAGCCGCCCATCCCGCAGACGACCACGCCGGCCGCCTCGGCCGGCTGCAGCCGCGCCGACTCGATCCGCCAGAGGGCGTCGCGCAGCTGGTCGGGTATGCCGAGAACGTCGTCGATCATCGGTTCAGGCCGGGACTCTTTCACCTTGGCCGATGACGGCGCCGGCAAGCTCGGCCCCCGCGGCAACCGCGACGCCCGCGGCGAGGATGGAGCCGCTCACGATGGCGCCGGCGCCGACCTCGCAGCCGTCGAGCAGGACCGAGTCGCGCACCTGCGCCCCGGCGGCGATCCGGCAGCCCGGGGAGACGACGGCGCGCGGCCCGACGCCGGCGCCGTCGGCGATCTCGGCGCCGGCGCCGATCAGCAGGCCCGGGGCGGTCGGCCGCACCTCGGTCGCGACCCTGCCCTCGAGGATGTCCCAGCTCGCCTGCAGATAGCGCTCCGGGGTGCCGATGTCCATCCAGTAGCCGTCGAGGCGCAGAGGCGCGGAGGCCCTCGCCGACCAGGCGCGGGAAGACATCGCGCTCGATCGAGACGTTCTCCCCGGGCGGGATCAGGTCGAGCACGGAGCGCTCCAGCACGTACATGCCGGCGTTGATCTCGCCGGGGACCTCCTCCCCGGTCTTCTCGACGAACTCGGTGACGGCGCCCTCGCCGTCGACGCTGACCAGCCCGTAGGCGGCGGAGTCCTCGACCGGGTGCAGCGCGATCGTCGCCGGCGCAGCCGCCCGACTGTTCCTTTGCCCTGTCATGCCAGGCAAAGGAACAGCTGGGGCCGCGGCGAGGAGGGCGGTCAGGTCGAGGTCGGTGAGGACGTCGCCGTTGAGGGCGAGGAAGCGCTCGTCGAGGTCCTCGCCGAGCGTGTCGGCGGCGAAGCGGATCGCCCCCGCGGTCCCGAGCGGCTCCGGCTCGACCGCGTAGCGGATGCGCACCCCGGCGCGCTCCTCCTCGCCGGCGAGGGCCGTGCGCAGGACGTCCGGCAGGAAGCCGCAGGCGAGCACGACCTCGGTCACCCCGTGGCCGGCGAGCCACTCGATCATGTAGGCGAGGAAAGGGCGGTCGACCAGGGTCAGGGCCGGCTTCGGGACGTCGCTGGTCAACGGCCGCAGCCGCGTTCCCTCGCCGCCGACTAGGACGATCGCCTGCACTACTCGCTGGCTGCCGGGGCGGGAGCGAGCTGCGCCTTGCCGATCCCCTCGTACTCGAACCCCGCCGTCGCGCAGGGTTGCCGGGTCGAGGAAGTTGCGACCGTCGACGATCAGCGGCCGCGCCATGCGCCTCGCCACCTCGGCCCAGTCGAGCTCGGCGAACTCGGGCCACTCGGTGACCAGTACCGCGGCGTCGGCGCCGTCGAGGGCCGCCAGCGCCGAATCCGCCATCTCTACCGAGTCGAGCAGCTCGGCGGCGCGCTCGGAGGCGACCGGGTCATAGGCGACAACCTCAACCCCTTCCCCCTGAAGCCGGGTCGCCAGAACCAGGCTCGCCGCGTCGCGCATGTCGTCCGTGTCCGGCTTGAATGCCAACCCCAGCAGCGCCACCCGCCGGCCGGCGAGGGAATCGAGGTGCTTCTTCAGCTTCTGCACGACGCGGCGCTTCTGCAGCTCGTTCACGTCGATCACCGCGCTCAGAAGCTGGAAGTGGTAGCCGCTGTTGCCGGCAAGCTTCTTCAGCGCGATCGTGTCCTTGCCGAAACAGCTGCCACCCCAGCCGATCCCGGCTTTGAGGAACTTGGAGCCGATCCGCTCGTCGAGACCCATCCCCGTCGCGACCTGGCCGACGTCGGCGCCCACCTCCTCGCAGACGTTGGCGATCTCGTTGATGAAGGAGATCTTGGTCGCCAGGAAGGCATTGGAGGCGAGCTTGATCATCTCGGCACTGGCCACATCGGCGCGGAGGATCTCGCCGCCGAGCGGTTGGTAGAGCCGTTCGACCGCGTCCGCCGCCGCCTCGTCGCCGGGGTCGGCCCCGACCACGACCCGGTCAGGGTGCATGAAGTCCTTGACCGCCGTCCCCTCCTTGAGGAACTCGGGGCAGGAGACGTAGGCGAGCCCGGGCATGTCGCGGCGGATCGACGTCGCCGGTGCCCGGCCGGGCACGGTGCTCTTCATGATCAGCACGTGGTCGCTGCTCGGCGGGCAGCTCCTCGACCACGGCGCGGACCCGCGAGAGGTCGGCGTCGCCGGAGTAGGTCGGCGGCGTGTCGACGCAGACGAAGAGCAGCCGGGCCGCCCCGAGCAGCTCGGACATGTCGGTGGTGAAGGTGAGGCGCTCGGCGTTGCGCTTGACCAGGTCGGCGAGGCCGGGCTCGTGGATCGTCACCTCGCCCCGCGAGAGCGAGTCGACCTTCTCCTGGAGGATGTCGCGGGCGACCACCGGGTGGCCAAGCTCGGCGAAGCAGGCCGCGGTCACCAGGCCCACCCAACCGACTCCGATCACCCCTACCGGCTCGCGCAGCTCACTCATTCTCTATTCCTTTTTTTCTTGATTTTGGTCTTGGGAATGATCACGTCCGCGGACCGCGCCATCCCCACCATCTGATCGTTGGTCAAGGTCTGCAGCAGGTCGTTGGAGACCCAGTAGCTGTTGTCACCACGGTGCCAGGCGATCATTCTGACCCGGTCGCCGTCCACGTAGATGTCGTATTCGCGCCCGTGAATGGTCTTGGTCAGGCTCGGATTCTCGAGGATCGGCGGGTCCGACCAGCCCTGGATCCCCTGGATCCCGAAGTAGTGGGTCCCGTCTGAGCGTTCCAGCACCCCGGTCATGCGGTAGGCGGCGTGGCGCTCGTCGTCGGTGTCCTTGAGGTGGTAGACGCGTGGATCCTGGACGTGCTCGTAGCTGTTGCTTTCGGCGTAGAAGGCCCCCGACGGCAGTCGGCTCGGGTAGAAAACGGGGAAACCGGAGCCGAGCTTGCGCGCCGCCGACTTCGCCTCGAGTTCGCCCGCTTCGCGCGCCGGCACCAGCCCGTCGCTGCCGGGCGGTTTGAGCTTTTCCAGGTGCGGCTTTTCGGGCTTGACCTTCTTCTTGCCCTTCTTCCCCTTCTTGCCGCCCTTCTTCTTCCCCTTGCCTCCTTCTCCGCTGTCTTCGAGCGAGCCGCGGGAGCCGCCGCTGGCTTCGATCCCGAGGAAGAGGTTGACGGCTTCGTTGACCGCTTCCGGCGTCGTGTAGACGAAGCTGGGCCCGAGTTCGGCCGGGAAGTGGACCTCCTTGATCGCGGCGTTGCGCGAGGCGAGGAACAGCTTCAGCACCTGCAACATCGTTTCCTTGTCGTTGATGTCGGAGGTGGTGTATTTGGTGAAGATGTCGATCAGGCCGCTCTGGTCGAAGACCAGGTCCTGGACCGAAACCCGCTGGCGGGCGGCGCTGATGAAGTCCTGCTGGCGGGCCGAGCGGACGAGGTCGGTGTCGGTGTGGCGGTAGCGCACGTACTGCAGCCCTTTTTTGCCGCAGAGCAGCTGGTAGCCGGGCTGGACGTTGATTTCCGAGTACTGCTCGGAGGCCGGCAGGCCGGCGTTGGAGTGGAAGTAGCGGCGGTCGATGTCGACGTAGACGCAGCCGATCGCGTAGACGGCGCGAACGAAGCCGAGGAAGTCGACGTTGACGACGTGGTTGATCTGCAGCCCGGTCAGCTGCTTGACGGTCTTCAGGGTCAGTTTGGGCCCGCCGTAGGAATACGCTTCGTTGAACTTCCCGGTCCCGTAGCCGGGTATTTCGACCTTGAGGTCGCGCGGGATCGACATCACCGCGATCGCGTTGCGGTCGGGATCGAGGCGCAGCAGCATCGTCGTGTCCGAGCGGCCCGGGTCTTCTGCGAATTCCGGCCCCGCGCGTTTGTCGGAGCCAAGGATGAGGATGTTCTGCGGCGCGCCGCCGTCGACGGTCGAGAGGATAGCCCTTGAGTTTGTTGCTGTAGACGTTGTTGTGGGAGAGGGCGTGGGCGATGCTGTCGAGGTAGAGCAGGACCGCGGTCGCGGTCGCCGCGGCGGAGACGGCGACGATCAGGACCGAGGCCAGGGTGAAGCGCAGCCAGTAGCGCTTCGGCTTCGGCGGCGGCTCGGAATCGCCGCAGGGCGGTGGCTTCTTCCCGGCCCAACCCGGGCCCTGGGACTCACTCACCGAGCTCCCCCGGGATCGCCCGCAGGAAGGCGTCGAGCGCCTGCCGGTAGGTCTCCAGCGAGGAGACCGAGACCCACTCCTCGGGGCCGTGGTGTCCGGCTCCGACCGGGCCGAACTCGACCGCCGGCACCCCCACCCGCAGGAAGGAGACCGCGTCGGAGGCGCCGTCGCGCCCGACGCTCATCGGCTCGCCGTCGTGGTGGGCCTGCGTCGCCTCGCGCAAGCCGCGGACGAAGGGCGAGTCGCGGTCGACCGTGGCCGGCGGCCGCGTGAACAGCGAGGCCGCCTCGATCCCCGGCAGGGCGCGCACTTCGGCCAGCACCGCGGTCGGGTCCTGGTCGGGCAGGTAGCGGATGTCGACGTCGATCACGCATCGGTCGGGCACCTTGTTCAGCGCGTCGCCGCCCCAGATCCGGCCCAGGTTGATCGAGGGGCGATCGAACAGCTCCGAGCTGTGCCGGGCAAACGGTAGCGACTCGATACTGCGGAAAACGTCGATCGCGTTGAGGACGGCGTTGTCGCCAAGCCAGGGCGTCGCTCCGTGGGCGGCCGTCCCCCCCACCTCGAGCCGCAGCGCCAGCACGCCCTTGGCCTCGATCCCGATGTGCAGGTCGGTCGGCTCGCCGGTGATCGCGAAGTCGCCGAGGAAGCCGCTGTCGACGAGATGGTCGGAGCCGCGCTCGGCCTCCTCCTCGGACTCCTCGTCGCCGACGATCCCCAGCCGCACCCGGACCGCCTCCTGGTCGCGCATCGCCGCCGCGACGACCAGCATCGCCGCCAGCGCGCCCTTCATGTCATAGGCACCGCGCCCGTAGAGCCGGTCGCCCTCGATCCGGGGATCGAACTGCCCCGGCAGGCCGGGGACGACATCGAGGTGCCCG
The DNA here is from genome assembly GCA_963727985.1 of uncultured Solirubrobacterales bacterium. Lineage (GTDB taxonomy): Bacteria > Actinomycetota > Thermoleophilia > Solirubrobacterales > 70-9 > VAYN01. The sequence continues at coordinate 173,823 of CAVSIL010000009.1, forward strand.
TGCAGGACGACGGTCGGCGCCCCGGCGGGCCCCACTTCGGCCTTGACCACCGGCAGCCCCCGCACCTCGTCGCGCACGGTCTCGATCCCGCGCGCCTCCAACCAGCCCTGGACGAACCCCGCCGCCTCGGAGATCGACTCCGGGTCGACGGTCTCGATCCCAATCAGCTGCTCGGCGAGCGCTACAAGCTCCTGGCTCATCCCTGAGCTATAGCGAGAAACGCCTCCGCGCGGTCGCGGTCCTTTTCCGCGCGGGCGTAAGTCGGCGCTGCCCTTCTCGTGCTCGGAGAGGCGCTGTTCGGCGTCGGAGAGCTGCTCTTTCAGCCGCCGGCGTCGAGATCCTCGGGGTCGATCGCCTCCTCGACCAGCAGCCGCGCCCGGTTGCCGAACATCTGCAGCCAGCCGTGGGCCTGGGCGTAGCGCCGGGTCTCCGAGTCGGAGACGTGCAGCCGCAGCTCGGTCGGTGCCAGCGCCGCCAGCAGCGGCACGTGATTGGCGAGGATGCCGATTTCGCCGACCTCGGTCCGGGTCGAGACCTGCTGCACCTCGCCCTCGAAGACCTCCCCCTCGGGGGTCAGGACCTCGACGTCGAGCTTGTGGTCGGCGGCCATCGCTGGGTCCTAGGCGGCAGCTGCCGACTTGGCGTTCTCGGTGACCTGGTCGATCGAGCCCTGCATGTAGAAGGCGCCCTCGGAGAGGTCGTCGTGCTCGCCGTCGAGGATCTCGCGGAAGCCGCGGACCGTCTCCGCCACCGGCACGTACTCGCCGGTGCGGCCGGTGAACTGTTCGGCGACGAAGAACGGCTGTGAGAGGAAGCGCTCGATCTTGCGGGCGCGGGAGACCGTCTGGCGGTCCTCGTCGGAGAGCTCGTCGATACCGAGGATCGCGATGATGTCCTGGAGCTCCTTGTAGCGCTGCAGAACCTCCTGGACGTCGGTAGCGGTGCGGTAGTGCTCTTCGCCGACGACGTCGGGCTTGAGGATCGTCGAGGTCGAGTCGAGCGGGTCGACCGCCGGGTAGATCCCTTTCTCGGAGATCGCCCGCGAGAGCGCGGTGGTCGCGTTGAGGTGGGCGAACACCGAGGCCGGGGCCGGGTCGGTGTAGTCGTCGGCGGGGACGTAGACCGCCTGAATCGAGGTCACCGAGCCACGATCGGTCGAGGTGATCCGCTCCTGCAGGCCGCCCATCTCGGTCTCCAGGGTCGGCTGGTAGCCGACCGCGGAGGGCATCCGGCCCAGCAGCGCCGAGACCTCGGAGCCCGCCTGGACGAAGCGGAAGATGTTGTCGATGAACAGGAGCACGTCCTGGCCACCCTGCTCGCGGTAGTACTCGGCCATCGTCAGCCCGGAGAGGGCTACGCGCAGGCGCGCACCCGGGGGCTCGTTCATCTGGCCGAAGACGAGCATCGTCTTCTCCAGCACGCCCGACTCTTTCATCTCCAGCCAGAGGTCGTTGCCCTCGCGCGAGCGCTCGCCGACGCCGACGAAGGCGGAGAGGCCGGAGTGCTCCTCGGCGATGTTGCGGATCAGCTCCTGGATCAGCACGGTCTTGCCGACGCCGGCGCCGCCGAACAGCCCGACCTTGCCGCCTTTGGCGTAGGGCGCGAGCAGGTCGATGACCTTGATCCCGGTCTCGAGGATCTCCTGGGTCGGGGTCAGGTCGGAGGCCTTCGGGGCGGGCCGGTGGATCGGCCAGCGCTCGCCGTCGGCGGCCAGCTCCTCACCGTTGTCGATCGGCTCGCCGAGCAGGTTGAAGATGCGGCCGAGGGTCGCGTCGCCGACGGGGACCGTGATCGGGCCACCGGTGTCGGTGACCGCGGCGCCACGCTGGATGCCGTCGGTCGCGTCCATCGCCACCGCGCGCACGCGGTCGTCGCCGAGGTGCTGCTGCACCTCGCAGACGAGCTGCGCCGTTTCGCCGTCGCCGTCGCCGCTGCCGGTCTCGATCGTCACCGCCGAGTAGATCTCCGGCAGCTGGTCGGGGAAGACCGCGTCGATGACCACGCCGGTCACCTGCTCGACTCGACCTACGTTCGCTCCGTTGCTTCCGTTCTCAGCCATGGGTTCCTTTTCTCGTCTGCAAACTGTGTCGTCGCCTAACCGAGGGCCTCGGCCCCGGCGACGACCTCCAAGATCTGTTGCGTGATCTCCGACTGACGGACCCGGTTCATTTCCAGGGTCAGATCGTCCATGATCGTTTCCGCGTTCTCGGCCGCGTTGCGCATCGCGGTCATCCGCGCTCCCAGCTCGGAAGCGGCGGACTCAAGTAGTGCCCGGTAGACGGAGATCGTCACGTACTCGGGGATGAGGCGGGCCAGCAGGTCCTCGGGTTCGGGCTCGAATTCCCACTGCGAGCGGGCCTGGCCGGCGTCGGCATCGGTCTCCTCCTCGGCGCCGGCATCCTCCTCGGCGCCCTCGCCGGTCACCTCCGCCTGCTGCAGCGGCAGCAGGGTCTGGCGCCAGACGTGCTGGGTCAGCGGCGAGACGAAGCGGTTGTAGATGAGTTCGACCCGATCGAGATCCTCCTCGACGTAGCGAGCGGTCATCTCCTCGCCGATTTCGCGGGCGTTGGCGAAGGCGGGACGGTCGGTGAAGCCGGTGTAGGAGCCGGCGATCTCCTGCTTGCGGAAGGTCAGCGCGGAGACGCCCTTGCGGCCGACCACCGAGAAGGAGGGCTCGGCGCCCTCGGCGCGGACCCTGGTGGCGGTCCGCATGCCCTCGCGGATGATGTTCGAGTTGAAGGCGCCGGCGAGGCCGCGGTCGCCGGTGACCAGCACGATCCCGACCCGCTCGACGTTCTCGCGCTCGACCATGACCGGGACCCGGGGAATGCCCCCGGCCCGCTCGGCGGCCTGGCGGGTCAGCTTGCGCATCCCCTCCGCGTAGGGCCGCAGATGGTCGATCCGCTGTTCGGCCCGCCGCAGGCGCGCCGCGGCGACCATCTCCATCGCCCGCGTGATCTTGTTGATGTTCTTGATCGACGCGATGCGATTCTTGACTTCCTTCTGGCTGGCCATGGCGAAACCGGGACCTGACTAGGCCGCGGCGCCCTCCTCGGTGCGGGAGGGTGCCTCGCGCTCCTCCTGCGACTTGACCCGGTCGGACTCGCCGGCCTCGAGCGGATCGCCGTGCTCGTCGAAGTCGGGGCCGAAGTCGTCGACGAAGTCGGCGATCGCCTTGCCCAGCTCCTCCTCGTCGGCCTCCTCCAGCTTGCCGGTGTCTTCGATCCGCTTCAGCAGCTCGGCCTTCTCGGCGTGCAGGCGAACTCGCAGGTCGGCCAGGAACTCACCGACGCGCTCGACTTTGACCCGGTCGAGGTAGCCGCCGGTGCCCGAGTAGATCGAGGCGACCTGGTCGCCGACGCTGAGCGGCTCGCGCTCTTTCTGTTTGAGCAGCTCGACCAGCCGTTCGCCGCGGGTCAGCGCTTTCTGCGTCTCCGCGTCGAGCTCGGAGCCGAACTGGGCGAAGGCCTCGAGGTCGCGGTACTGGGAGAGGTCGAGGCGCAGTTTCCCGGCGACCTTCTTCATCGCCTTGGTCTGCGCGTTGCCGCCGACCCGGGAGACCGAGATACCGACGTTGATCGCCGGGCGGACGCCGGAGAAGAAGAGGTCGGACTCGAGGAAGATCTGCCCGTCGGTGATCGAGATCACGTTGGTCGGGATGTAGGCGGAGACGTCGGAGGCCTGGGTCTCGATGATCGGCAGCGCCGTCAGCGAGCCGCCGCCGAGCTCGTCGTTCAGTTTCACCGCCCGCTCGAGCAGGCGCGAGTGCAGGTAGAAGACGTCGCCCGGGTAGGCCTCGCGACCCGGCGGGCGCCGCAGCAGCAGCGACATCTGCCGGTAGGCCGAAGCGTGTTTGGTGAGGTCGTCGTAGACGCAGAGGGCGGCTTTGCCGTTGTAGAGGAAATGCTCGCCCATCGCGCAACCGGCGTAGGGGGCGATGTACTTGATCGGCGCCGCCTCGTCGGCCGGAGCGGCGACGATGATCGTGTTCTCCATCGCCCCGTTCTCCTCCAGCGTCTCCTTCAGCTGGACCACGGTGGACATCCGCTGCCCGATCGCGACGTAGATGCAGATCAGGTCCTTGTCCTTGTTGTTGATGATCGTGTCGATCGCGATCGCCGTCTTGCCGGTCTGGCGGTCGCCGATGATCAGCTCGCGCTGGCCGCGGCCGATCGGGATCATCCCGTCGATCGACATCAAGCCCGTCTGCACGGGTTCCTCGACCGGCTGGCGCTCGACCACGCCGGGAGCTTTGAACTCGGCCGGGCGGGTCTCGGTCGTCGCGACCTCGCCACGGTTGTCGAGCGGGCGCCCGAGCGGGTCGACCATGCGGCCCAGCAGCTCGGGGCCGACGGGGATCTCGAGCAGGTGGCCGGTGCGCTTGACCGTGTCGCCCTCGACGATCTTTTCCCACTCGCCGAAGAGCACGGCGCCGACGTTGTCGGCCTCGAGGTTGAGGGCGAGCCCGGTGACGCCGTGCGGCAGGTCGAGCATCTCCAACGCCATCACGTTGTCGAGGCCGTGGATGCGGGCGATCCCGTCCGCGACCGAGAGGACGGTGCCCACCTCGGTGAGGTCGGCGGAATCGGTCCCCAACCCCTCGATCCGCTCCCGCAGAATGCTTGCGATCTCGTCTGGCTTGATCTCCATCGGGTGCTCAGTTCCTCCTTACGCCGCGGTCGCGACGGTCTTTCGAAGTTTCTCCAGGCGACTGCGGATGCTCGCGTCGAGGACCATGTTGCCAACCTGCAGGACGATGCCGCCGAGGATGTCGTCGTCGACCCGGCTCGAGAGCTCGACCTGCTCGCCGGTCTGGCGTTCGACCTCCTCGCCGATCTTCTGGACGACGGCCTCCTCGAGGTCGACGGCACTGACTACGGTGACGTCGAGACGACGGTTCTCCTTCTTCCAGAGCTCGTCGAACTCGCGACGGATGCGGAAGATCTCCGGCATCCGGTGTTTCTCGATCAACAGCTCGAGGAAATTCGTCAACTCCGGCTCCGCCCCGGAGATGGCCCGTCCCAGGCCCTCCTGCTTGTCGGCGGAGGAGAGGTAGGGGCTGAACAGGAACACCTGCAGCTCCTGGCTGCCGTCGACCGCGTCGGCGAACTGGCCCAGCTGCGCCTGCAGCGGGTCCAGCTTGCCTCTGTCCTTGCCGGCCTCGAACAGAGCGTCGGCATATACGTGCGCGGCCTCGGGCATCTAGTTCTTCTCCGCTCCCGAGAGCGAGGAGAAGTCGACCTCGGCGAGCGCCTCCTCGACGAGCCGCTTCTGGTCCTCGCCGGTGAGGCTCTTGCGGGTGACCTTCTCGGTCGCCAGCACGGTCAGGTCGGCGACCTCCCCGCGAATCTGCTCCAGCGAGCGCCGGGTCTCGGCTTCGATGTCCCGCTTCGCCTGTGCGACCAGCTCCTCGCGCTTCTCACGGCCAGCGGTCGTCGCCTCGGCCTCGGCCGTCTCGGCCGCCTTGCGGGCGCGGGCCATGATGTCGTCGGCCTGCTCCCGTGCCTCGGCCAGGCGGCCGCGGTACTCGGTCAGCAGCTCGTCGGATTCGCGCCGCTGGCGCTCCGCCGTGTCGAGCGACTCGGCGATCGTCTTCGCGCGCCGGTCCAGGGCCTCCTGGATTTTCGGAAAGGCGAGCTTGCTGAGCACCCACATCGTGAACAGGAAGAGGACCAGGGTCCAGATCATCAGACCCAGGCCCGGGGAGACGAGGAAGCTGCCACCGCCTTCCTCGCCCGCCTTCTCCGCTGCCAGCGGGAGCGCGCCTATGTAGCCGAGCAACTCCATGCGCCTAGAGGAAGAAGGCGATCAGGCCGAAGATGAACGTGTAGAAGGCCACGGCCTCGGTCAGGGCGAAGCCGAGCCAGCGGATGCTCTGGAGCTCGTCTTTCATCTCGGGCTGGCGGGCGACCGACTCGATCTCCTTGCCGAAGATGAAGCCGATGCCGATGCCGGCGCCGATCGAGCCCAGACCGGCACCGACGCCGAGGGCGACGGCCTTGCCGGCGGCTTCGACGCCTTCGTCCGAGACGGCGGCGATTACGGGAGACAGATCCATGAAAAGCGCTCCTTTTCTAATGACTGGCGGAGGTGGCTCCGCCGAGGTAGATGGCAGTGAGGGTCGAGAAGATAAATGCCTGCAGCGTTGCGATCAGCCCGACCTCGAGAATGAAGAAGAAGAAGGCGAGCGGGAAAGTGAGGGCTCCGAGCGCGGCGATCCCCAGCAGGACCGCGAGCCCGCCGCCCATGAACAGGAGCAGCAGGTGGCCGGCGAGGATGTTGGCGAAAAGTCGGACGGAGAGGGAGATCAGGCGGGCGAAGTGGGAGATCGCCTCGATGATGAAGATGAAGCCCTTGGCCGCCGGGTTCATGTCCTCGAGGCCCGGGGGCAGCCAGCTGGCGAGGTACTTGAAGAGCCCCTTTGCCCGGATCCCTTCGACGTGGTAGGAGACCCAGACGACCAGGGTCAGGACCAGCGGGATCGAGAGGTTGGCGGTGGCGGCGTAGATCGCGAAGGAGGGGATTTCGGCGCCGAAGACGTTGACCGTGTGCTCGGTGTTGGTCGGCAGCGGCAGGAAGCCGATCATGTTCGAGAACCAGATCCAGAAAAACAGCGCGGCCAGGAACGGGAACCAGCGGCTGGCCATCTTCGGCTCCATGTTGCCGCCGGTGATCGTGTTCTTGGTCATGTCGTAGGCGACCTCCATCGCGGTCTGCACCCGGTTCGGCTTCTGGTGCATGCGGCGGGAGATCCAGACCATCGTGCCGATCGTCAGCGAACTGGCGAGGACGAGGTAGAGCACGGCCTTGTTGATGCTCATGTCGATGCCGGCGATGTGGATCGAGACCCACGGTTCGAGCTTGAACTCGTTCTGCGGCTGGAAGCTTTCGTTTTTGCCGGAGCTGCCGAAGACCAGCACCATCAGGATCGCGATCCCGAGGTAGACGCCGAGGCCGATCAGGACCTTGGCCTTGGTGCTGAGCCCGGACTTGGCCGGGGCCTCGGCGGGGTTCATCTCCTCGCTCACGCCACTCCCTGCCCCTCGGGCTCCTCGCCGAAGAGGTGGGCAAAGCCCTGGGCGGCGAAGGAGACGGTGAAGAGGACGAGGACGAGGACGGCGGCGCTGAGACCGGCTTCGCGCTCGGCCAGGCCGACCAGGAGCACCGCGGTCGCCATCAGCCAGACGCGGCCGAGCGTGGTCGCGGCGACGATCCCCATCGCCTTCTGGCGGTTGCCGGCCCGCAGCTCGGCCTGGGAGCGCCTGGCGGCGACCGCCTGAATGCCGCGCTGGGCCAGCCAGGCGACGGCGCCGACCGCGTAGCCGAGCATAGGCAGGCCGCTCAGCAGGAAGACTGCGAGAGCGACGGCCAGCAGCAGTAGGTCGACGTACTTGGGAGGAGACATAAGTCAGGGAAACGGAGGCCCGGCTCGGGCGAGCGGGCGCAGCGGCGACTATAGCCAACCGGCCCCGGGAATGGCTTTGTGAAGCCACTTCGTGAGGGTTGCCACTACCCCGGAGGCGGCTCCAGATCGATCGCCTCGAATTCCCCGGTCTCGGGATTGATGCGGCCGCGACGCAGCTTCAGAATCTCCAGCACATAGACGAGGTAGACGCTGGCGGCCAGCGCCAGCAGAATCAGGATTCCCATCACCAGCGACCAGAAGAGGTCAAAGTGGCCATGGTTGTCGCTGTAGGGGACGAAGCGCAGGGCCAGAGCCAGGCCAGCCATCACCAGGGTCCAGGCGTAGAGGTAGGTGACGGTGCGGCGCTGGGAGAAGCCGATGTTGGCCATGCGGTGGTGGAAGTGCCAGCTGTCTGCCTGGTAGATCGGCTGCCGGTATTTGAGTCGCTTGGCGACGACGAAACCGGTGTCGAGAATCGGCACCGCGAGCACGATCAGCGGGAAGGCGAGGGCGATCACGGCGTTGGTCTTCAGCGCTCCCTGGACCGAGGCGGTGGCGAGCAGGTAGCCGAGCAGGTTGGAGCCGGTGTCGCCCATGAAGCTGGAGGCCGGCGGAAAGCCGTGGCGGAGGAAGCCGAGCGCGGCGCCCGCGGTCAGCGCCGCCAGCACGCCGGCGGCATTGCGTTCGAGCGAGAGCGCGATCGCCGCCAGGGTGATCGCGGCGATCATGCAGACGCCGGCCGCGAGACCGTCGACGCCGTCGAGGAAATTGATCACGTTGACGACGGCGACGATCCCGAGCACGGTCAGCGGGTAGGCGAGCCAGCCCAGTTCGAAGCCGCCGACGAAGGGCAGAGTGAGGTTGTCGACGCGGACCCCGGCCGCGACCGGGATCGAGGCGGCGGCGATCTGGCCGACCAGCTTCGGGAAGGCGGAGAGGCCGCGGACATCGTCGACGACGCCCACCGCGGCGATCGCCATCGCCCCGAGCAGGATCGAGCGGCTCTCGCCTTCACCCGGGAGCCAGATCCAGCCGGCCGCCTCGACCGCAACCAGGATCGCCAGCCCGGAGAGGCGCGGCATCGGCTTGGTGTGCAGGCCGCGCGGCTTCGGCTGGTCGATCGCCCCGACCCGGAAGGCGAGGCGCTCGGCGTAGGGGACCAGCAGCCAGGCAATGGCCGCGGCCAGGAGGAAGGCGAAGACGGCGTCGGTGGTCGTCACGTCCATTGGGCTCTTTGCCCCTGACGGAGAGCGGGCCGGATCAGGCTACTTGAGCCCCTCGACGGCGCCGAGCGCCCCCGCGACCAGCGGCTCGGCGTCGCGCGGGTGGAGGACGCCGATCGGGGAGTCGCGCTTGCGCAGCTCCAGCGCCGCCGGGTCGGCGAGAATCCGGAGGCGGCCGTCGGCGACCAGCGCCTCGTCGACCCCGCCCATGCGACCGCTGAAGGTCGAAAAAACCGGCGTCCCCAGCGCCACCGCCTCGCGGTTCATCGTCCCCCCGGCGCTGACCACGAGGTCGGCGTAGGCGATCAGGCTCTGAGCGTCGATCGCCCGCTCGGGCACGATCAGGTTGGCGGCGCCGAGGGCGCGCACCGCCTCCCCCTGGGCCCCGGTGCGGGGAATGACCACGGCCTGGGCGTCGCTGGCCGCGAGCCGGTCGATCGTCGCCCCGTAAAGGTCGTTGCGGGCGTGGTACTCGGAGGTCTCGGGCGGCGGTCGCACCACGACCAGGACCTTCTCGCGGTCGAGCCCGAGCTCCTCCAGCACCCCCGGGTCCGGCTCAAAGCCCGCCAGGTAGTACTCCTCCTTCAGACCCGGGTAGCGGACCAGCTTTTCGCCCTTTACCCCGAGCTTGGCCAGCCGCTCGAGCGGAATCGCCTCCGGCACCAGCACCCGGCGCGCGAGCCGGAAGGAGATCTGCCGCTGCAGCCGCGCGAACTCGTAGTCCTGCATCTGCACCGAGGGAACCCGGTAGGCGGCGGAGACGATGGCGAGATCGACCGACCCGTGCCCGATCGCCAGGTCGGCCGCCGCCGCCAGACCAGCCGCGCCAACCGCGCCGAGCGCCCACCGAGCGCCCGCACCTTGCCCAGCTTCGAAGCCCCCCCATGCTCGCCGACCGCGGTGTAGGGCATCCCCAACAGCTCGAGGATTCCCAAGGTCTGCCCATACTCCCGCGCGGTGATGAACACCTCGTGCCCCTGTGCTTCCAGCCGCTCGACGATCGGGCGCAGAACCAACGGGTGCGCGGCGGCGGTGCAATCGACCCAGACGAGCATCGGGCGACCCTAGCTATCCGGTGGGTTGTCGAGTCGCTCAGACAGCGATCGGCGCAAGCTGCGGGTAAAGCGGGTGCCGGTCCATCAGCGCCGCGGTCCGGGCCGAGAGCGAGGCCCTCTCACCCTCGAAGTCGCCACTCAGCGCGGTGGCGATGACGGCGGCGATCTCGGTCATCTCATCCTCGCCCATCCCCCGCGTGGTCAGCGCCGGGGTGCCGATGCGCAGGCCGGAGGGGTTCATCGGCGGGCGCTCGTCGAAGGGGATCGCGTTGCGGTTGACGGTGATCCCGACCGCCTCGAGGCGGTCCTCGGCGGTCTGGCCGTCGAGCCCGGTCGGGGTCAGGTCGACCAGGACCAGGTGGACATCGGTGCCGCCGGTAAGGACGGGGATGCCGTCGGCTTCGAGGCCGGCGGCAAAGGCCTGGGCGTTGGCGATCGTCTGCCGCTGGCGCTGGGCGAACGGCTCGCTGGCGGCGATCTTCATCGCCACCGCCTTGGCGGCCACCGTGTGCATCAGCGGCCCGCCCTGCTGGCCGGGGAAGATCGCCTTGTCGACCGCTTTCGCGTGCTCCTCGCGGCAGAGGATCATGCCGCTGCGGGGGCCGCAGAGGGTCTTGTGGATCGTCGTCGTGACGACGTCGGCGTGCGGCACCGGGTTGGGGTGCTCGCCGGCGGCGACGAGGCCGGCGAAGTGGGCCATGTCGACCATCAGCTTGGCCCCGACCGAGTCGGCGATCTCGCGGAAGGCGGCGAAGTCGAGCTGGCGGGGGTAGGCGGACCAGCCGGCGACGATCAGCGCCGGCTCGTGCTCCTGCGGCCAGCCGCGCGACCTCGTCCATGTCGACCCGGTAATCCTCGCGGCGGACGTGGTAGGCGACCGGGTTGTAGAGCTTGCCGGAGACGTTCAGCTTCATCCCGTGGCTGAGGTGGCCGCCGTGGTCGAGCGCCAGGCCGAGGATCGTGTCGCCGGGCTCGATCAGCGCCATGTAGGCGGCGTTGTTGGCCTGGGCGCCGGCGTGGGCCTGGACATTGGCGTGCTCGGCGCCGAACAGCTCCTTGGCGCGGGAGATCGCCAGTTCCTCGGCGACGTCGACCTCCTCGCAGCCGCCGTAGTAGCGACGGCCGGGATAGCCCTCGGCGTACTTGTTGGTCAGCACCGAGCCGACCGCGTCGAGCACCGCCTGCGGCACGAAGTTCTCCGAGGCGATCATCTCCAGAGTGCGCTGCTGGCGGCGCAGCTCGGCGTCGAGGACGGCGGCGATCTCGGCGTCGACCTCGGCCAGCGGGGCGGTCTGGAAGTTGTCCGGCAGCTCGCTCATCGGGCGAGCGACCATAGCAACGCCCGGAGATAGTCTGAGAGGGGTGAGGGTCCGCTCTTTCCGTCACCGCGCTCGCCGTCGCCCTGGCCCTCTTCGCCACCGCCTCCGTCTGGGCCGCCGAGAATCCCTGCCCCGCCCCCAAAGCCGCCAGCCTGCTCTGCCCGAACCTGCGGATCGGGCCGCCGGCCGACCTCTACGTCCAGCGCAGCGGCGGCCGGGTGCTCCTGCGGGCGACCAGCGACGTGCGCAGCCGCGGCCGTGGCCCGATGGAGGTGCGCGGCGAGCGCAGCGGCTGGCGCTCGATGCGACCGACCAGCGGATCTACCGCGCCGGCGGCGGCCACCTCGACCTGCGCAGCCGCGCGACCCTGCGCTTCACCAGCGTCGGCGCCTACTTCGGCGGCTCCTACTGGAAGGTCCACCAGCTCGCCCGCTTCGAGCTGCGCCGCGTCGGGCCCAGGGGCAACCTCGGCCGCGTCGTCCGCGTCGGCCCCAAGCTCAACTACTGCCTGCGCGACCTCGAGCGGACCCGGCCCGGCCGCCGTTCGCCGGCAACCCGCCACTACCCCGGCTGCGATCAGAACCCCTACCA
>CAVSIL010000010.1:0-62483 GCA_963727985.1 uncultured Solirubrobacterales bacterium
GGACCGGGTCACGCTGGGGACCTCCGTCGGCTGGTCGGACATCTACCCCGCCGATTACGACAAGCAGTGGATCGACGTCGCCGGCCTGCGCGGCTGCTTCGCCTTCGTGATGACCGTCGACCCCCAGCACCTGTTGTTCGAGTCGAACGAGGACGACAACAGCTCCCAGCGCCTGATCCGTCTGCCCTTCCCCGGCCACCCCGGCTGCTGACCGCCCGCCGATGGGCCATCGACCGCTAGCCGAGGCCGACGGAGGCGAGGGCGCTGCTGAGGTCGCCTGGGGAGAGGGCGCCGTGGCGGAGAATCGTCCAGCTGCCGTCCTCCTCGATCGAGGCGATGTCGACGACGGTCGAGGGCAGGCCGGTCAACTCGCCGCCGTCGATCGCGAGGTCGGCGCCGGCGACGATCTCCTCGGGCACGTCCTCGAAGCGCGCCGGCGCCGGCGCGCCGCTGAGGTTGGCCGAGGTCTGGAAGACGGGGCACATGGCCCCCGCCAACGGGCCGGCGAGCAGGCGGACGCCGAGGCGCTCGCGATCCGCGCGACAGGCGAGGGGATAGCGGTGGCCCGGGTTGGCGACGACCAGCGTCACCGGCCCCGGCAGCAGGGCGCTGACCGCGGCCGCGGTGCGCGGACCGAGACCGGCGACCAGCTCTCGCATCGCCAGCGGCGAGAAGTACAGGACCGCCGAGGGCTTGCCGTCGTCGCGCCCCTTGAGGCGGTGGATCCGCGCGATCGCGCCGGAGTCGAGCGGGTCGCAGGCCAGTCCGTAGAGGCCGTCGGCGGGGAAGACCGCAACGCCACCGGCGGCGATGCAGCGCTCCAGGGCGGCGCGGGCGGCCTGGGCGCCGCCGCTCTCGAGCGTGACGATCTCGGTTGCGCCGGATCCGCTCATCGCTCTCCCATCACCACCCGCTCGATACCCGCCAAGTCGCGCCGGGTCTCGATCACGCCGAAGCCGGCGTCGGCCATCAGCCCGCGTACGGCCTCGGCCTGCCCCTCCCCCACCTCGACCGCGAGTGCGGCAGTCCTTTGGTCCGCCATGCGACCGAAAAGACTGCCGCAACCGGAGAGCAGGGCGCGATAGGCGTCGAGGCCGTCGGGGCCGGCGAGCAGGGCCTCGCGGGGCTCCCACTCGGTCACCTCCGGTTGCAGTGAGAACCAAGCCGCCTCCTCCACGTAGGGCAGGTTGGCGAGGACGAGGTCGAACGTCTCCCCGTCCGGGATCGTGCCCTCGAGGAAGCGGACGCGATCGGCGAGGCCGAGGCGATCGGCGTTGCCGCGGGCGACGGCGAGCGCCGGGGCCGACGTGTCAGTGGCCGTGACTGCGCAGTCGGGGAGCTCGTCAGCCACGGCCAGGGCGATCGCGCCGGAGCCGGTGCCGATGTCGAGCAGCGTGGCCGGCGCCCGCTCGAGCGCGATCTCGACCAGCAGCTCGGTCTCGGGCCGCGGGATCAGGACCCGGCGATCGACGGCGAGGTCGAGGTGGCGGAACCCCTTGCGACCGACGATGTAGGCGACCGGCTCGCGCCGCAGGCGCCGCCGCACCATCTCCCCGAACAGCCGCGACGCCGCCGGCTTCAAGTCCGCGCCCGGGTCGGCGACCAGCGCCGCCCGCTCCCGACCCGTCGCCGCCGCCAGCATCACTTCGGCGTCGAGGCGGGGGTCTTCGACGCCGATCGCGCGGAGGGCGTCGGTGGCCGAGGTGAGCGCTTCCCTAACCACCGTGGACGGTCGTCATCCGACGGCGGCCGTCTCCAGCCGCTGTCGTTTCTCCTCCGCCGCCAGTGCGTCGGTGAACTCCGAGAGGTCGCCTCCCAACACGCCCTCGAGGTTGTGCGAGGTGTGCTTGATCCGGTGGTCGGTGACCCGGCCCTGGGGGAAGTTGTAGGTGCGGACCTTCTCCGAGCGCTGGCCGCTGCCGACCTGGGCCTTGCGCTCGGAGGCGATCTTCGCCTGCTGCTCGGCCAGCTCGCGCTCGTACAGCCGCGCCCGCAGCACCCGCATCGCCCGGTCCTTGTTCTGCAGCTGCGACTTCTCGTCCTGCATCGAGACCACGATCCCGGTCGGTTTGTGGGTGATCCGCACCGCCGAGTCGGTCGTGTTGACCGACTGCCCACCCGGGCCGGAGGAGCGGAAGACGTCGATCTGGAGGTCGTTCTGATCGACGTCGACCTCGACCTCCTCGGCCTCCGGCAGCACCGCGATCGTCGCCGTCGAGGTGTGGATGCGGCCCTGGGACTCGGTCTCCGGCACGCGCTGCACGCGATGGGTGCCGCCCTCGAACTTGAAGACGGAGTAGGCGCCGTCGCCCTTGACCGCGAAGGTGACGTCCTTGAACCCGCCCATCTCCGAGACCGACTGCGAGAGGACCTCGGTCGAGAAGCCGCGCTCCTCGGCGTAGCGGGTCAGCATCTTGTAGAGGTCGCCGGCGAACAGGGCCGCCTCGTCGCCGCCGGTGCCGCCGCGGATCTCGACGATCACGTTCTTGTCGTCGTTCGGATCGCGCTCGACCATCGCCAGCCGGATCTCCTCTTCCAGCTGCTCGAGCCGCGCCGGCGCCTCTTCGACGACCCTGCGCATGTCCTCGTCCTCGCCCTCCTCGAGCAGCTCCCGCGCCCCTTCGAGGTCATCCTTCAAGGTCGCGTACTCGACCGCCAGCTCGCGCGCCGGCTGCAGGTCGCGGTACCCGCGCCCGACCTCGGCGTAGCGCTCGCGGTCGCCGATCACAGCGGGATCGGACATCTGCGCCTCGAGGTCGGCGAAGCGCGCCTGAATCTGCTCGACAAGCTGCTCGATCATGAAAAACAACCCTAGACGGGAACTACGCGACGATCTCGATGTGGGGCTGTGTCGCCGCTTCCTCGGGGTTCTCCCGGGCCAGGACCGCGTTGAGGGAGGCGATCGCGACCGCCAACTGCTCTTCGTCCGGCTCCCGCGTGGTCAGGTTCTGCAACATCAGTCCCGGCCACATCACCCCCCGCACCCAGCGTTTGCGCCGGTTCTTTCCGGCCCACTTGATCACCTCATAGGAGAGGCCGGCAATCAGCGGGATGCCGAGGATCCGCGAGAGCACCAGCCAGTACCAGGCCGGCAGCCCGATCGGGGCGAAGACGAAGATCGCCAGCACCATCACGATCAGCAGGAAGCTGGTGCCGCAGCGGGGGTGCAGGCGCGAGTAGAGCTTCGCCCGCGAGGGGATCAGCTCGTCTTCGGCCTCATAACAGGAGATCGTCTTGTGCTCGGCTCCGTGGTACTCGAAGACGCGCCGCAAATCGGGCATTCTGCTGATTGCGACGATGTAGCCGATGAAGATCCCCGTGCGCAGGATCCCCTCGATCAGCCAGAAGAGGAGAGGCGAGCCGAGCTGGTCCTTGATCAGGCTGGTCAGCCCGACCGGAACGACGAAGAAGAGGCCGATCGAGAGCAGCAGCGAGAAGACGATCGTGAGGCTCCAGACCCAGCCGCCGATCTCCTCCTTCTCGCCCTCGTCGTCCTCCTCCATCTGCGCGTTGGCGGAGATCGCGAGGGCCTTGAAGCCGATCTTCATCGACTCGCCGAGGGCGACGACGCCGCGGATGACCGGCAGCCGCCAGATCCGGTGGCGCTGGGCCCAGGGGACGAGCGGCTCGGACTCGAGTTCGATCGCGCCCTCGGGGGTGCGAACGGCAACGGCCCAGACCGAGATGCCGCGCATCATCACTCCCTCGAGCACCGCCTGGCCGCCGACCGGCGCGTCGCGCTTGGCGACCAGGGCGCCATCGGGCATGCGCAGCGGATCCCCCCCGTTGGTCGAGGGGGAAGTTGGGGATGCCTGTGCCGAGCCCACCGGCGGGCTCACGGGTTACTTCCCGGCCCTGTGCTTGGCGGCGCGGCGCTGGAAGCGCTCGACGCGGCCACCGGTGTCAACCAGCTTCTGCTTGCCCGTGTAGAAGGGGTGGCACTCGGAGCAGAGCTCCACGTGCAGATCGTCCTTGGTCGACCGGGTGTAGAACTGGTTGCCACACGAGCAGTGCACGTTGGCAAGCGTGTAATCGGGGTGGATTCCTGCCTTCATCGTTCTCTCAGTCTAGGGAATCGGTCGAGTCTGCCGATACTTCCATGTGGAAGCAAAGGACGGGGCGCGACAACTGAGCGGTTTTGGCGCGCTGCGCCTCACGATCGGCGTCGTGCTGTTCGGTGGCGCCACCCTCGTCGCGCTCCACGACTGGCTCGGGATCGGCGGGGCGAGCCTCAGCTACTTCGTGAATGGACCTTTGTACGACGCCGTGGTCCTCAGCGCCGGCCTCGCCTGCCTGCTCAAAGCCCGCGGCGCCGGCCCCGAGCGTGGCGCCTGGCTGGCCCTGGCGGCAGCCGTCCTCTGCTGGGGTGCCTCGGAGGTCTACTGGACCGCGGTCCTCCTCGACGATCCCTCGCCCCCCTACCCGTCGCCGGCCGACATCGGCTACCTCGCCTTCTACCCCCTCGCCGCCTACGGGGTCGTGCTCCTGGTCCGCGCCCGGGCACGGGAGCTGGACTGGCGACTCTGGATGGACGGGCTGATCGCCGCCCTCGGCACGGCGGCGCTGGGAGCGGCGCTGATCTTCGAGTTCGTCGCCAACCGGGCCAGCGGCACCGCGGTGGAAGTCGCCACCACCCTCGCCTATCCGCTCGGCGACATCCTGATGCTGGCACTGGTCGTCGGCGTCGTCGCCCTGACCCGATGGCGGCCGGGCCGGACCTGGTCGCTGCTGCTGCTCGGCCTCGCCGCGCTGGTCGTCGCCGATGTCGCCTACACCCTGGTGTCGACCGACGCCAGCCTGCCGGGCGGCGAATGGATCGAACCGATCTACCTCCTCGCCGCCGCCTGCATCGGTGCCGAGGCCTGGCAGGCCCGGACCGACAGGATCCAACCGGCGGCCCGCTTCGACGGCTGGCGCGAGCTGATGGTGCCGGCCTTCTTCGCGGCGGTGATGATCGGGCTCTTCGCGATGCAGTACTTCAGCCACGCCAGCGGCTTGACCACGATCCTCTGGGCGGCGACGCTGATCGCCGTGATCGCCCGGCTCGGCATGAGCGTGCGCGAGAACAAGCGTCTGCTCGAGCAGGTCAAGACCGACCGGCTGACCGGCCTCGGCAACCAGGGCCGCCTGCAGGTCGAGCTTGCCGAGTTCTGCCAGCGCGCGGCGGCCGAACCGGCAGCGCTGCTGCTGCTCGACCTCAACGGCTTCAAGCGTTTCAACGACACCTTCGGGCACCCGGCCGGCGACAGGATCCTCGCCCAGCTGGGCGGCCAGCTGGGGCGCGTGCTGGGTCGCGATGGATTCGCCTACCGGATCGGCGGCGACGAGTTCGCGGTGCTCGCGCGCTGCGACGTCGACGAGTGCGACGCGATCGCCAAGCGCGCCGCCGAAGCCCTCACCGCCAGCGGCAAGGGCTACGACGTCGGCGCTGCCTGGGGTGTCGTCTCGATCCCGGCCGAGGCGAGCACCCCGGAGGAGGCGATGCAGCTCGCCGACGTGCGCATGTACGCCCAGAAGGAGTCGCGCCGCCTCAGCCACGACGACGCGATCGCGATCGAGGGCGCCGACGTCTCGGTGCGCCTAGGGCCGGCCCACGACAGCGAAGCTCTCGAGCACCGCCAGTAGGACGCTCGTCACCTCGGCCCGGTCGATCGGGTCCTCGCTGCGGGCGACCAGCATCGCCGCCTCGTCGAGCGCGCCCAGCAGCAGATGGGCCATCGGTTTCACCGGCAGCTCGCGGATCTCCCCCGCTTCGATCGCCGCGGCGAGGCTCGCCTCGATCAAGCCGAGGCCGTTGGCGGCGCCGATCTCGCGCCAGCGGTCCCAGCCCAGGACAGCGGGGGCGTCGTGCAGGGCGATCTGGCGCAGCTCCGGCTCGGCGCACTCGTCGAGGAAGGCCTCGATCCCGGCCTTCATCGCCGCCAGCGGGCTGTGCAGGTCGGAGCCGAGGACGATGCGGGCGACCCGCTCGGTCGACTCGGCCTCGAGCTGCTCGTAGGCGGCGTCGAGCAGCCCCGCCTTGCCGCCGAAGTGGTGATACAGGGCGCCGCGGGTGACACCGGCGGCGGCGACGATCTCCTCGGTGCCGACCTCGTCGTAGCCACGCTCGGTGAAGAGACGGCGGGCGGCGGCGATCAGGGCCGCCCTCGTTACCGCAGCACGCTCGGCCTGAGTGCGGCGCGTTCGACCAAGACCCGACGATCCCTCTCGGGGATCGTCGGAATGTTCCATATCTGGACTTACATTCATGTTGTATGTATGTTAGTAAATATCAGGAACAGATGAACAGATCGAGCCGGCAATTCATGCCTTGTGGCTCACTTACCCTCAGGAGGATGCGAAATGGCTGTCGAGACGAACGAGCGTAAAGAGATCGATCTTCCGGCGGGGCGCATCCGCTATCGCGAGGCCGGCGCCGGCAAGCCGATCGTCTTCGTCCACGGCTACCTCGTCGACGGGCGCCTCTGGGACGGCGTCGTCGACCGCCTCTCCAACCGCTACCGCTGCATCGCGCCGGACTGGCCGATCGGCGCCCAACAGATCGCGATGAAGCCCGACGCCGACCTCTCCCCTCCCGGCGTCGCGGCGACGATCGCCTCCTTCCTCGACGCGCTCGACCTCGAGGACGTGACGATCGTCGGCAACGACTCCGGCGGCGCCATGTCCCAGGTCCTGGTCACCCGCCACCCCGAGCGCGTCGGCCGCCTGGTTCTGACCAACTGCGACACCCACGAGAACTTCCCCCCGGGAATCTTCAAGGCGATGCCGCCACTGGCGAAGCTGCCCGGCGGGATGACGCTGCTCTCGCTCCCGTTCCGCTCCGGCGCGATCGCCCGCGCCGCCTTCAAGCCGTTCGCGCGGAAGCCGATCCGACCTGAGCTGATCGCTTCCTGGATGACACCCGGGCTGCATGACGGCGCCGTCCGCCGCGACCTCAAGAAGGTGACCGTGGGGATGAACAAGCGCCACACGCTGGAGGCCGCCGCAAAGCTGCGCGGATCGACACTGCCGATCCTTCTCGCCTGGGCCCCGGGAGACAAGTTCTTCCCGATCTCCTACGCGGAACGACTGGCCTCCGAAGCCGGCAACGCCCGCATCGTCGAGATCGCGGACGCGAACACCTTCGTGGCGATCGATCAACCCGAGCACCTCAGCGAGGAGATCGCCAAGTTCGTCGCGGGCAGGTAAAGCGAACAGGCGTTCCCAGAAGTTCGCAAAGTGCAGCTTTTTCGTCCGACCGGAAGGGGAATGTTCCTCAACCCCCTACCAGGAGGACGCAGAGCTAGTGGCCAAGCAGATCTTCGACCAGGCACGACCGAAGAGCATCATGGCGCAGCAACTCGACGAAGCGTTCGCCGGCTGCGATCAGTGGACCGTCGTCGCGGCACCGTCGCGGCGCAGCAGCGCCGACTTCAGCCCTCGCCCCTCGAGCTCCTCGAGGACGATCGGCAGGGCGGCCGCGGTGCGGACCCAGGAGCCGGGCGCGCTGTAGTAGTCGGCGTCGTGCAGAAGGACGATGTCCCCGGCCCGCACGGTCGCGGTTGCTCTGCGCGCGATCGAGCCCGGCGTGGCGTGACGCGTCCAGTCCCGCCCCCACTGCGACCACAGCACCGGCCGCCAGCCGCGACTCCGCACCGCTCTTAGCCCGACGGCGCTGAAGATCCCGTAGGGAGGGCGGTAGTCCCTCACCTCCTGGCCGCTCGCCTCCTCGATCGCTGCCTTGGCGCGCTCGGCGTCACCGAGCAACTGGCGAGGACCGAGCCGCAGTTGGTTGCGGTGGCGATGACAGTGCAGCTCGACCCGGTGGCCGGCGGCGACGATCTCGGCCACCAGCGCGGGCCTGCGCTCGACCTGCTCGCCGGCGAGGAAGAAGGTCGCCTGGGCGCCGGCCTCGCGCAGCGTCTCCAGGACCGCCGGGGTGCCCTGGGGGTGCGGCCCGTCGTCAAAGGTGAGAGCGACGCCCTCCTCGCCGTCCTGGCGCAGCACGACCGGCAGCGCCTCTCCGATCGCCGGCACCACCGGCGCCAGCGCCGGGCCGGCGTGGGCGACGACGGCCGCGGTGAGACCGACCCCGGCGACCGCGCCGATCAAGGCGCGGTCTTCGCGGCTTCCTGGTGGCTGACCTGCTGGGCCGACACCGGCTGGGCCGCGGTCGGGCTGGCGGTGTCGCTGTCCTTGCCGATGTGGATGCGGCTGGTGACGGGATTCGCGACCTTCAGCGGGCTCTCGCGCTGGACCAGGGAGACCATCAGCACCACCGCGATCACGGCCAGGGCCGCGGCGGCGGCGAACCGCTCGGTGCGCAGGCGCCAGACCGGCTGCAGGCGCACCTGCGGCCGCACCGAGAGCGCCCGCGAAGCGATCGAGGGCAGCGAGGCGAAGGAGGAATCGGGCGACTGGCGCTCCCTGGTGACGTGGCGCAGGACCGACTCCAGCTCGTGGTCGGAACGGGCGACCTCGGCCAGACCGAAGCGCTCGAAGGCGGCGTTGTTGGCACGCAGGTGGCCGGCCGAGAAGCCGTAGGAGACGACCGGGCAGCCGCGGATGTGGGCCTCGAGCACGGTCAGTCCGGCGGTCGCGTGGATCATCGCGTCGGCCGCCGCCATCCAGTCGCTCATCTGCTCGGTGAAGCCGAGGATGCGGACCTGCTCGTTGTCGCCGAAGTCCTTCTCGAGCTTCTCGCGAGCGATCTCGTTGCGGCCGGTGATGCAGACGACGATGGTGTCGTCGCCCGCAAGCGCCGAGCGGATCGCGCCCTCCAGGTCGCCGACGCCCCAGCCACCGCCGGAGACGAGCACGACCCTGGCGTGAGCCGGCAGGTCGAGCGCCTCGCGGGCGTCGCGGCGGGTGCGCGGCATCAGGAACTCACGCGAGATCGGCGGCCGCACCCACTCGACCGTGCCCGGGCCGACCAGCTTCTCGACCTCCTCGATCGACTCCGGGTGGGTGACGTAGTGAAGGTCGACCCCGGGATGGGCCCAGTAGCGCAGGCCGGCGAGATCGGTGATCGCCGACTGCACGGGGATGTCGAGGCGCCGGTTCTCGCGCAGCATCCCCAGCACCGCGGTGACGCCGGGGTAGGTCGAGATGACCGTGTCCGGGTCGCGCTCGGCGATCAGCTTCGCCAGGCCGCGACCGCCGATCAGGTAGCCGATGTGGTGGAAGGTCCAGCGCGCCGGGGCGAACTTGGTGATCAGCCAGTACTGGATGTCGAACAGCCACGGCATCCAGCGGAAGGTGACCTTGGAGCCGTTGCGCAGGACGGCGGCGCAGATCTTGCCCATCGCGTCGAGGCCGTTGGCGATCTCCACCTCGGCGCCCGGCACTTCCTCTTCGAGGTCGGCTTTGATGATCCGCGCCGGCAGGTCGTGGCCCTCGCCGATGTCGGCGGTCAGGACCAGTACCCGCGGCGGCCGCTGCTCGGCTCGGGCGGCGCCGGAGAGGAGCGCGCCGGCGGCGTGTTCGTTGCCGTTGAGCGAGGGCGTTTGCCGGGGATCGGGTCGGGCGGGCGGGTCGTGTTGCGGACCCACTCGACGTACTTCCGCACGCCTTCTTTGAAGCTCGTTTCGGCTTTCCAGCCGAGCTCCTCGAGCGCGCGCTCGTTGGAGATCGCCTTGCCGGGGAAGTCGCCGGGCCGCGGCGGAGTGTGGGTGATCTCGCAGGTCTCGACGTTTTCCTGGACGCGCTCGGCGATTTCGAGGATCGTCACGACCTCGTCGCCGGAGAGGTTGTAGGTGCGACCGGCGGCCTCGGGGGCGAGCGCGGCGACGATGCCGTCGGCGAGATCCTCGACGTAGATGAAGCTGCGGGTCGTGCTGCCGTCGCCGGCGATCGTCAGCGCCTTGCCTTCGAAGGAGAGGTCGGTGAACTTGGCGACGACGCCGGCGGCGCGGGCACGCGGGCCGTAGGGGATGCCGAAGCGCAGGACGGTGCTCTCGAGGCCGTAGAGCTCGGCGTAGCCGGCGCAGTAGGTCTCGCCCGCGAGCTTCGTCGCCGTGTAGATGTGGCGCGGCGCCGGGATCGGCGTTTCCTCGTCGACGTCCTGCTCGACGCAGTCGCTGTAGACCCAGGTGGTCGAGCCGTAGACGACGCGGCCGACCTTGGCGCCGGCGGCCGCCTCGAGCACGTTGAGGGTGCCGCGGGTGTTGACCTCCTCGGCGAGGACGGGGTCGGCGAGGACGTGGCCGACGTCGGCGACGGCGGCGAGGTGGATGACGGCGTCGCAGTCGCGCATCGCCAGGTCGAGGTTGGCGGGGTCGGTGATCGAGCCGGTGAAGGTCTCGACCTCGAGCGGCGAGTGGTACGGCGAGGCGCTGAGGTCGAAGATGCGCGGGGTCATGCCGCGATCGAGCAGGCGATCGACCACGTGGGAGCCGATGAAGCCCCCGCCTCCGGTTACCAGGACCCTCATGCGGTCTCCTTGCTCAGGGCCGCCTCGCGGCTCGCTGGTCGGTAGTAGAGCGGCACGCACCAGTGGTTCTCGGCCACCCAGTCGGTGTTCGGCAGCTCGTCGGAGCGGCCCATGATGCGGTGGCATGGCTGGTCGTAGACGCGACCGGTGCTCTTCTCGATCTGATCGAAGACGATGTACTTGTAGTAGCCCGAGGTCATGCCGTCGGGCAGCTCCAGCCGTGCTGGGTGGAGCGGGTCGAGGTGCTCGCGGGCGTACTCGTTCTTCCAGGCGACGATCTCCTCCATGCGCTCTGCCTGGACCAGCGCCAGCGCGGCGGTGAACTCGCTCATGCGGAAGTTGAGGCCATCGACCTCGTGCTCGAACTTGCCGTAGTTGCGGAACTTGGCGGCGAACTCGATCAGCTCCTCGTTGCCGGAGACGAGCACACCGCCCTCCCCCGTGGAGACCGTCTTGGTCGCATACAGCGAGTAGACGCCGGCGTCGCCGAAGCCGCCCGGCCGGGCGCCATTCCAGTCGGCGCCGTGGGCGTGGGCGCAGTCCTCGAGCAGGAAGATCCCCTGGTCGCGACAGTAGGAGGCGATCCGCTCGGCGTCGAAGGCGATGTGGCCGCCGATGTGGACGAGGATCGCGGCGCGGGGCTTGTGGCGCTCGGCCTTGCGCTCGAAGTCCTCGAAGGACATGCAGAGGTCGTCGCGGCGGCAGTCGACGAACTCGACCTCGGCGCCGGCGCCGATCGCGGCCAGCGGCGTCGCCATGAAGGTGTTGGAGGGGCAGAGCACGGTCCCGCCCTTGACCCCGGCGAACTCGAGCGCGGCGAGGGCACCGCCGGCCCAGCTGGAGAGTCCCAGGCTGGGCAGACCGTTCCACTCGGCCCAGCGCTGCTCGAACGCCTTCAGCTTGGCGCCCTCCGACCACTGCTCGGAATCGAGGACCTCGGTCCATAGCTCGAACAGGCGGGTGCGGTCGCGATGGTCGAACCCGATCGCGAACTTGGTCGCGTCAGGCCGGATGGTTTCTGCGGGGCCTACGATGACTCCTTGGGTGAGTGTGGCTGGGAGTTGCGCCCTGGCGGGACTTGACGAGTTGCTGCACCGAAGGCGGCCGCAAGGCTAGCAGCGAAACCGGATCGGATACCCAGACGAGCCGAAGATCAGTCGCCCGCATGCGCGGACTCGATCACGGCGCCGACCACCCGGGAGCCCGCGAGCAGGGTGGTTCCGGCCAACGCCACGGCCATGAACGCGACCAGCGCCACCCCACCGAGGGGGGTCGTCGACCACTTCTCTCCGAAGATCAGCGGCGCCAGGATCACCGGCACCAGAACCTGGACCGCGAACATCACCGGTGCGACGTGGGTGGCCGGCCGCCGCTGCAGCGCGCTCATCTCACTCAGCAGCGCCAGCCCCTCCGAGGCCAGGGCGGTTGCCAGCCAGCCAACGGCGACCAGCAGCGTCCCCGCCGCCAGCTCGTCGGTCAGGAGCTTGCTGGCAATTGCCGTCCAGGCGTAGCCGAAACCGGCGCCGAGCACGGCGAGGAGGCTGAGCGAGGCGGCCCGGCGCCTCAGCACGTACGGAGCCGCGATCGGGATCGCGACCAGACCCAGGGCGATAACGATCGCCGCGGTGCCGGCGTGGTCTGTGGTGCGGTCGGGCGCCGCCCATGCGACCCCCGCGACGCCGACGATGATCGCCGCCACAGCGACGAACTCCCGCCGCCCCGGCGCCTCGCCCAGTTTCGTCGCCCCCAGCCACAGCAGCACGATCAACCCACTGACCAGGCAGGGTTGCACGACCGTCAGCGGCGCCAGCAGCAAGGCCACTATCTCCAGCGGCCACCCCAACAACCCGAGCGCCGTCGCCCCCAGCCACCTCCGGTTCCGCACCAGCTTCCCGATCAACGAGATCCGCAGCGAGTGCTCGTGCGGCACATCCCTCGCCTCGAGCGCCTGCAACGCGATCGAGGTGTTGTAGAGGCACGAGGCCCCTACGGCGGCAACTATCCCGAGCGCCAGCATGGGCGCGAGGTTAGTTCCTACGTCTCTTGGTAAAGCGGCCCGTCTCCCCCCTCAGGGAGGGTCAGCCTGCCGCCCTTGGCGGTGATCGCGCCGCACTGGACGCAGTTGGAGGCGGTGACGTGGACGTCGACCGTGGCGGCGCCGCTCTCGAGCTGGTCCTCGGGGATCTCGTAGACCTGGGCCGGGCACATCGAGACCCAGGTCTGGGCGATCTCCTTGGGGACGCGGGTCTGGATGCGGACGTGGTTGGGGGCGTCGTCGCGGGTCGCGTTGCCGGAGAGGAAGACCGAGTCGAGCTTGTTGAAGGTCAGCTCGTTGTCGGCCTTGACGTACATGTCGCCGGCCTTGCCGAGGTTCATCTCGTGCTCGGCGTCGTCCTCCTGGCTCCAGTGGCCGCCGGGGAAGTTGCCTTTGGTCACGGTCATCGCCGAGGCGATCGCGCCGCCGACGAAGAAGCCCTTGGAGAAGGGCTGGCGCATGTTGCGCGACTCGTAGATCTCCTTCTCGATCAGCGAGTTGTGGACCTTCTCGTCGTAGGCCTCGAAGTTGACCGAGTCGATGTCCCGCTTCAGCGTCTCGACGATCGTCTCCGCCGCGTACATCCCCGCGTGCATCGCGTAGTGGACGCCCTTCAGGGTCGGCACGTTGACCATGCTGGCGGCGTCGCCGGCGATCATCATCCCCGGCACCGCGAGCCGCTTCGGCATCGAGAAGTAGCCGCCGGAGGGGATCGTCTTCGCGCCCCAGGCGACCCGCTTGCCGCCGTCGAGGATCTTCTCGATGAAGGGGTGGGTCTTCAGCAGCTGCAGCGCGTCGTGGCAGCTGAAGGTGGCGTCGGTGTAGTCGAGGCCGACGACGAGGCCGATGCAGATCTTGTCCTCGCCCATCGGGTAGATGAAGCTGCCGCCGAACTCGTTGTGGCGGGCGGCTTTGCGCAGCGGCCAGCCCATCGTGTGGATCACCCGGTCGAGCGGCTCGTTCACCTCCCAGACCTCTTTCACCCCGAGCTCCCAGCGCATCGGGTCGGCGCCGTGCAGGTCGAAGTAGTCGTAGGCGGCGTAGCTGAGGTGGCCGACGGTGCCCTCGGCGAGCACGGTCGCCTTGGCGACGACGTCGGAGCCGGGCTCGAAGTTGCCCAGCTCTTCGCCGTCCTTGCCGCGGCCGCGGTCGCCGGAGCGCACGCCCTTGACGACGCGGTCCTCCACCAGCAGCTTGGTCGCGGCGGTCTCGGAGAGGATGTAGACGCCGGCTTCCTCGGCTTTCTCGGAGAGGAAGCGGCCCAATTTGGAGACCGAGGTGACGTAGTTGCCGTGGTTCTTGAAGTTCGGCGGCATCGGCACCAGCGGCAGGGCTTTCTTGGACGTCAGCATGTAGACCGCGTCCTTGGTCACCTCCTGGTAGACCGGCCACTCGTCCTTGGGCAGGTCGGGGAACAGCTCTTCCATCGCCGAGGGGCGCATGTTGGCGCCGGAGAGCAGATGCGCTCCGGCGACTTTGCCCTTCTCGATCACGGCGACGGGGACTTCGCCGAGCTTCTCGGTCAGCTCCGGCTCGTGCTCGAGCAGCTGCATGACCTTGTTGGCGCAGGCGAGGCCGGCGGGGCCACCGCCGACGATCGCCACGCCAACCTCGATGCGCTCGTCCTCCGCGTCCGTGGGCGGGCCGATTACGTCGGCCGACTCGAACGGAGGCGGGAACTCACTCGGCGCTACCCCCGGCACTGCTCAGCCGCCCTTCTTCGCCTTGATCGCCTCGGTCAGCTTGGGGACGATCTTGTGCAGGTCGCCGACCACGCCGAGATCCGAGAACTCGAAGATCGGCGCGTTCGGATCCTTGTTGATCGCCAGGATGTTCTCCGAGTTCTGCATCCCGACCTTGTGCTGGATCGCGCCGGAGACGCCGGCGGCGAGGTAGAGCTTCGGCGCGACCGTCTTCCCGGTCTGGCCGATCTGGGCGGCGTAGGGGTACCAACCGGCGTCGACGACCGCACGGGTCGCGGCGACGGCGCCGCCCATCGACTCGGCCAGTTCCTCGGCGAGCTCGAAGCCCTCTTTGGCGCCGAGGCCACGTCCACCGCCGACGAGGATGTCGGCGTCCTCGATGTTGACGTCGGCGCCACGCTGCTCGCCGCGCTGAACCATCGTCGCCTTGGTCGACCAGGCCGAGAGCTCCACCTCGACGTCGACGACCTCAGCCGTGCCACCGCTCTCCTTGGCGTCAAACGCGTTGAGGCGGCTGATGATGATGCCGGGCTCGCTGACGTAACCGACGTCGGCGATCTCGGAGTCCTGCAGGATCGGGCGCTCGGCGACCAGCTTGCCGTCCTGCACCTTGACCTCGGTGACCTCCATGGTGACGCCGGCGTTGAGGCGGGCGGTCAGACCGGCACCGATCTCGAAGCCGAGCAGGCCGCCGCCGAACAGGGCGTAGGAGATGCCGTTCTCGGCAATGACCTTGGCCATCGCGTCGACGATCGGCTGGGCCAGGCCCTCCGGGCACGCTCTTGGCCCGGTAGACCTTGGCCGCGCCCCAGTTGCCGAGCCCGGCACAGGCGTCGTCGGCGACCTCGCCGACGACCAGCGCCGCGGCCTCGCCACCGATTTCGCCGGCCAGCTTGGCCGCCTCGGAGATCGCCCCGAGTGAGTTCTTGTTGAAGTTGCCCTCGTCGTCGTGGAGGGCGTAAACCAGGATGCCTGCCATCTAGATCAGCTTCCTCTCGTCGAGCCAGGCGACGATCTTTTCGACCGTCTCGTTGGTGTCCTCGTCCTCGATGATCTCGCCGGCCACCTTGGCGGGGGGCGGGTTGAGCGCGAGGACCTTGGTCTTGGAGCCGGCCTCGCCGACCATGCCGCCGTCGATGCCGACGTCGCCCGTGGCCTTGGTGTCGAGCGGTTTTTTCTTCGCGCCCATGATCGCCTTCAGGCTCGGGTAGCGGGGCTCGTTGATCGCGTCGCCGACGCTGATCACGGCGGGCAGCTCGATCTCGACGGTGTCGTAGCCGTACTCGGCCTGGCGCTCGCAGCGCAGCTTGCCGTCGTTGACGTCGATCTGGATCACCTGGGTCAGCGAGGGCATCTGCAGGTGGTCGGCGACGACAGCGCCGATCGTGTAGCACTCGCCGTCATCGGACTGCTGGCCCAGCAGCACCAGGTCAGGGCTCTCGGACTCGAGCACCTTGGCCAGCGAGTAGCCGGTGGCGCAGACGTCGGAGCCCTGCAGGGCGTCGTCGGAGAGGTGCACCGAACGGTCGGCGCCGAGGGCGACGGCCTTGTGCAGGGCGCGGACGGCGGATCCGGGGCCCATGGTTACGGCCACGACCTCCTCGACCGGGATTGCCCCACCCTCCTTGATCTGCATGGCCGCCTCGAGGGCGTGCGTATCGAAAGGATTGAGGTTTTTCTCGCCGCCACGGTCCAGACGCATCGTGTTCGGATCGATGCGCTTCTGTACCGCGGCGTCCGGAACCTCCTTGACCAGGACGCAGATCTTCAAAACGGAGCCTCCTTGGGCTGGTTGATTGACCAGTCAGTCAGTGGGCGCGGAAGTTTATCCAGCTTGCCCAGCGGTTGTTATTCGCCGCGCTGATGGCGCTCGGCGGCGCCGGCACGGATGAAGTCGACGATCTCCTCGGTCCCGGCCCCCGGGGTGAAGACCGCGGCGACCCCGAGCTTCTTCAGCTCGGGGATGTCGTCGGCCGGAATCGTGCCGCCGACAGTGACCAGGACGTCGTCCACACCCTGGTCGTTGAGCAGCGCCACCACGCGCGGAACCAGGGTCATGTGGGCACCCGAGAGGATCGAGAGGCCGACCGCGTCGGCGTCCTCCTGGATCACCGTCTCGGCGATCTGCTCCGGCGTCTGGTGCAGGCCGGTGTAGATGACCTCCATGCCGGCATCGCGCAGGGCGCGGGCGATGATCTTGGCGCCGCGATCGTGCCCGTCCAGGCCGGGCTTGGCGACGACGACGCGGATCTTGCGGGCGGTGGCGGTCGGCATGAGCGCGGGGAAGCGTAGCGGCTGCTCAGAAGACGGGCGACTCGGTGTAGGTCCCGAAGACCTCCTGCATCACCGCGATCATCTCCCCCTCGGTGGCGCGGGCGCGGGCGGCGGCGATGATCGGCGGCATCAGGTTGCTCTCACCGGTGGCCGCCTGCTTGAGGTCGGCCAGGGCACGCTCGACCGCGGCGCCGTCGCGGCGGGCGCGGGTCGCGGCCAGGCGCTCGGTCTGCTTGCGTTCGAGCGACGGGTCGATCTTCAGGATCGGGGTCGGCTCCTCGTCGTCGGTGACGAAGTCGTTGACGCCGACGACGATCCGTTCGCGGTCGTCGACCTCCTGCTGGTAGGTGAAGGAGGCGTCGGCGATCTCGCGCTGGGGGTAGTTGCGGCGGATCGCCTCGACCATCCCCCCCAGCTCGTCGATGCGCTCGAAGTAGCCGTAGGCGGCGGCCTCCATCTCGTCGGTCAGCTTCTCGACGAACCAGGAGCCGCCGAGCGGGTCGGCGGTGGCGGTGACGCCGGACTCGCTGGCGATGATCTGCTGGGTGCGCAGGGCGACCCGCACCGCCTCCTCGGTCGGCAGCGCCAGCGCCTCGTCGTAGGAGTTGGTGTGCAGTGACTGGGTGCCGCCGAGCACCGCCGCCATCGCCTCCAGCGAGGTGCGGACGATGTTGTTGAGCGGCTGCTGTGCGGTCAGGGAGACGCCGGCGGTCTGGGTGTGGAAGCGCAGCCGCATCGACTCCTCGCGCTTGGCCCCGTAGGTGTCGCGCAGCTCCCGGGCCCAGATCCGGCGCGCCGCCCGGTACTTGGCGATCTCCTCGAAGAAGTCGACGTGGGCGTTGAAGAAGAAGGAGAGCCGGGGGGCGAAGTCGTCGATGTCGAGGCCGCGCTCGAGCGCCCTCTCGACGTAGGTGAAGCCGTCCTTGAGGGTGAAGGCGAGCTCCTGCTGGGCGGTCGACCCGGCCTCGCGGATGTGGTAGCCGGAGATCGAGACCGGGTGCCAGCGCGGCATCTTCTCGGCGCACCACTCGATCATGTCGGTGACCAGCCGCATCGCCGGCTCGATCGGGAAGCACCACTCCTTCTGGGCGATGTACTCCTTGAGGATGTCGGTCTGGATCGTCCCTCCCAGCTTCTCCGGCGGCACGCCCTGGCTCTCGCCGACGAGCACGTAGTAGGCGAGCAGGATCGCCGCCGGGGCGTTGATCGTCATCGAGGTGGTGACGCCGCCGAGGGGGATGCCGGCAAAAAGCCCTTCCATGTCGTCGAGCGTGTCGACGGCGACGCCCTCGCGGCCGACCTCGCCGAGGCTGCGCTCGTGGTCGGAGTCGTAGCCCATCAGGGTCGGCATGTCGAAGGCGGTCGAGAGCCCGGTCTGGCCGTGGTCGAGCAGGTAGTGGAAGCGCTCGTTGGTCTCCTCGACGGTGCCGAAGCCGGCGAACTGACGCATCGTCCAGAGCCGCCCCCGGTACATCGACGGGTAGGGCCCGCGGGTGAACGGGTACTCGCCGGGCTCACCGACCCGCTCCTGCAGGCCGGGGTCGAGGTCGTCCTCGCCGTAGAGCGGCTCGATCTCCTGGCCGGAGATCGTGGTGAAGTTCGCCTCGCGCTGCGTGAACTCGGGGCGGGCCCGAGGCTCGATCGCCATGGGAGCAGTCTAGGGCCGTCACCGGGCTGCTTTTCCGACGCAGTGACGGATAAGGTAACGCACTTCAGCGACGACCGGGAAGCGCCGGGGCGTCGGTTTGCGGCGGGCGGCGACGCGGGAGGCGCCGAGGCCGGCGAGGGTCGCCAGCAGGGTCACCGCGACCGCGACCAGGCGGCGGCCGAGACGCTCGAAGCGCATCGTCCCCCAGTCCTCCTCGCGGGCGATCGCGGCCAGGGGCGGGTCGGGGTTGACCGCGACCGGGTGGCCGACCGCGCGCAGCATCGGCAGGTCCGAGAGCGAGTCGGAGTAGGCGTAGGAGGCGGCGAGGTCGATGTCGTGCTGGGCGGCGAAGGCCTCCATCGCCTCGACCTTGCCGGGCCCGTAGACGAAGGGCCCGTCGAAGCGGCCGGTGAAGTTGCCATCGGCGTCGACCTCGTAGCGGGTGCCGATGCCGCCCTCCATCCCCAGCACCTGGGCCAGCGACTCGACCACGTCGTTGCCGGCGGCGGAGACGATGAAGGTCGGACGGCCGGCGTCCTGGTGGGCGTGGACCTCGCCGAGCATCTGCGGGAAGACGCGCGGCAGCACCGCCGCCATCACCTCCGGCCCCATCCGCTCGACCGTCTTCGCCGGCACCCCGCGGATCAGCTCGCGGGCCGCCCGCAGCACCTCCCCGGTGCGCTCGTCGGTGGTCCCGCGCAGGCGGTAACGCAGGTGCTCGACACCCCAGCTGGCGAGCTGGCGGCGCTTGACGATGCCGTGCTGAGCCGCGACGCGGGCGAACTGCATCCCGGAAGACCCCGCCATCAGGGTCTTGTCCAGGTCAAAGAAGGCCGCGCCGCGGCTCAAGGCATCAGTTCCCGGGAACTTCGATCACGATCGCGTCACCCTGACCGCCTCCGGAGCAGATCGCGGCGACGCCGAGGCCGCCACCGCGGCGCTGCAGCTCGTGAACCAGGGAGCCGACGATGCGGGAGCCGGAGGCGCCGATCGGGTGGCCGAGGGCGATCGCGCCGCCGTTGACGTTGACCTTGTCCTCGTCGACGCCGAGCATCCGCACCGAGTTGAGGGCGACCGAGGCGAAGGCCTCGTTGATCTCCCAGAGGTCGACTTCCTCAGGGCTCTTGCCGATCTTCTCCAGCGCCTGCTTGGCGGCGTTGGCCGGCGTTTTCGCCAGGTAGGCGAAGTCGTCGCCGACCATGCCGTAGGAGAGGACTCGGGCCAGAGGCGTCTTGCCGTTGGCCTGCGCCCACTCCTCGGAGGCGACGACGATCGCGCCGGCGCCGTCGTTGACGCCAGGGGCGTTGCCGGCGGTGTGGGTGGCATCGTCGCCACCGATCGCGCGCAGCTTGGCCAGCGTCTCCAGGGTGGTGTCGGGGCGGATCGCCTCGTCGGCCTCGACCGTGGTCTCGCCCTTGCGGGACTTGACGGTGATGCCGACGATCTCGTCGGCGAGGCGGCCGGCGTCGGTCGCCTCGGCGGCGAGGCGGTGCGAGCGCTCGGCGAAGCGGTCCATATCGACGCGGGTGATCTCCAGCTCATTCGAGACCTCGCTGGCCTCGTTGATCATCTGCTTTTCGGTGAAGGGATTGGTGAGGCCGTCGTGGGTCATCGCGTCGACGGCATTGGCATCGCCCATGCGGAAGCCGAAGCGGGCACCCGGCAGCAGGTACGGCGCCTGGCTCATCGACTCCATGCCGCCGGTGACCGCGACCTCGGTGTCGCCGGCCCGGATCGCCATGTCGGCGATGCCGAGCGTGCGCATGCCGGAGGCGCAGACCTTGTTGACGGTCTCCGAGGGCACATCCCTGGGGACGCCGCCCTTGATCTGGGCCTGGCGCGAGGGGATCTGCCCCTGGCCGGCCTGCAGGACCTGGCCGAAGACGACCTGATCGACCTGCGCGGGGTCGACGCCGGAGCGCTCCAGCGCCGCCTCGATCACCTGGCCGCCGAGATCGGTGGCGCCGAGAGTGGACAGCGCTCCGCCCATCTTTCCGAAGGGGGTACGCGCGGTTCCAAGGATCACTGAGCTGGGCATCTACTGCCTTTCTTCTGCGGGTTTCTGCGGGTCGTTGGGTTCGATCGGGTGGGCGCCGCCAATGGGGCCGGTGACGATACCGACCGAGCTTCCGGTCAGTGCGTAGACTCGCGCCCGGTGAAGGTCATTGTCAGTCAGAGCGACCCGCTCGCGGCGGGGGCCGGGCTCGCGGTCGTCGGCCTCTACGAGGACGGGTCGCTGCCCGGCGCGCTCGCGGAGCTCGCCGGCGCCGGCGACGCAGAGCCCTCGTTCAAGAAGAAGCTGCTGCTGCACAGCGGCGATGGCCGCGTGCTGGTCGTCGGCCTCGGCAAGCGCGAGGAGGCCGACGCCGAGCGGCTGCGCGTCGCGGCGGCGCTGGCGGCGAAGGAAGCCGGGCGGCTGCAGGCGAGCTCGGTCGCCTGGACACTGCCGGACTCCGGCGATGACGGCGCGGCCGCCGAAGCGCTGGTCACCGGCACGATCCTCGGCTCCTACCGCTTCGACCGCTTCAAGGGCAAGGGGGCGGATGCCGACGAGGACCCTCGCCGGGGATCGAGACGCTGACGCTGCTGGGGCCGGAGAGCGTCGCCACGGCCGCCGAGACGGCCCGCGTCTACGCCGAGGCCCAGAACCGCGCCCGGGACCTGCAGAGCACTCCCGCCAACGTCGCCACGCCGAGCTTCCTGGCCGCGCGCGCCGAGGAGATCGCGGCCGGCCACGACGCCGTCACGGTGGACGTCCTCGGCCCCGAGCAGATCGCCGCCAAGGGGATGGGCGGCCTGGTCGCCGTCAACCGCGGCGGCGGTGAGCCGGCCCGGCTGATCGTCCTGCGCTACGCCGGCGGCGGCTCCGGCCCGACCCTCGGCCTGGTCGGCAAGGGCGTCACCTTCGACACCGGCGGCATCTCGCTCAAGCCCGGGGCCGGCATGCAGGAGATGAAGTACGACATGTCGGGCGCGGCGGCGGTGCTGGAGTCGGTCGCGGCGATCGCCGAGCTCGGCCTCGCCGTCGACCTCGTCGCCGTCGTGCCCTCGACCGAGAACATGCCGTCCGGCTCGGCGATCAAGCCCGGCGACGTCATCACCCAGTACAACGGCGTCACGGTCGAGGTCAACAACACCGACGCCGAGGGCCGGCTGATCCTCGCCGACGCGCTCGCCTACGCGGTCGAGCTCGGGGCCGAGCGCCTGGTCGACCTCGCCACCCTGACCGGCGCCGTCGTGATCGCCCTCGGCTCCACCTACGCGGCGGTCGTCGCCAACGACGACGAGCTCGCCGCGGACCTCGCGCGGGCCGGCGAGGAGAGCGGCGAGCTGGTCTGGCGCCTCCCCCTCCACCCCGAGTTCAAGGCGCTGATGAAGGGGACCGTCGCCGACCTCTCCAACCTCGCCTCGAAGCGCAAGGCGGGCACGATCACCGCCGCCTCCTTCCTCGAGGAGTTCGTCGGCGAGACGCCCTGGGCGCACGTCGACATCGCCGGCACCGCCTGGGAGGTCGGCCGCGAGTACACCGGCAACGAAGCCAGCGGCTTCGGGGTGCGCCTGCTGGTCGAGCTGGCCGCGCTCAAGCTGGAAGTTGACGCTTTTACCCCACTGGGGTGTGGTAAATCCATCAACCGCCTACCCGCCGCCGAGGATCATGCAGGTGGCGACGCCGTGGGCGAGCAGCTTGCCGCTCTCGGCCGCCCGCAGGTTGGCCTCGGACGTCGCCTGTTTGCGGCCGCGGTAGAGGACGTTGGCCTCGCAGAGGACGCGGCCGGTGTCGCGGCTGATCGGCCGCACGTACTTGGCCTCAAGGCCGAGCGAGGTGTAGGCGACGCCGGCGGGGAGCGTGGTGTGGACGGCGCAGCCGAGGGCCGAGTCGAGCAGGGTCGCGGCGTAGCCGCCGTGGACGACGCCGATCGGGTTGTAGTGCTCCTCCCCCGGTTCGCCCTCGAAGACGACCCGCCCCTCCTCCAGCTCGACCGGGCGCAGGCTCATCGTCACCGCGATCGGGGGCGGCGGCACCTGGCCGGTGACAACCGCGGTCATGTACTCCATCCCGGTCATCGTCGCCCCCGCGGCCGCGGTCGCCACCGGGTCCTGCCAGACCAGGGTGCGGCTGCGGGAGGTCTCTGGACTGGAAGCGGCAAAGGCCTCGGCGACGTCGGCGGCGGTCCCCTCCGGGGCGAGGACGATGCCGTCGGGGCCGCTCACCGGCCGCCCCGCCTGGCGTTGCCCGCCAACTGCCGCCGTGAGCCGGCGGCCGCCGGATAGTGCAGGTCGGCGGTGATCTCGGCCTGGCTGATCGCGATGCGCGGTGCCTTCGAGCGGCCGTGGTGCCTATGTCGGTGAATCAGCCTCATTGCGTCGCCTCCATCTGGGCGGTGGTACATGGTTTCTTCAAGCAACTAACCACGGCCCAAACCCTACCCGAAGTGAGTTGCTTGATGCAACCATGTGTGCGAAGATCACACTCGTGCTGCACCGCGACTACCCAAACCAGCTCTGCTCGATCGCCAACTCGCTGGAGGTGATCGGTGAGCGCTGGTCGCTGCTGATCGTCCGTGACGTCTTCAACGGCAACCGCCGCTTCGGCGAGATGCAGAGTTCGCTGGGGGTCGCCCGCAACGTGCTCTCGGCGCGGCTGCAGCGCCTGGTCGACGAGGACATCCTCGAGCGCCGCCAGTACCAGGAGGGCCCGGCCCGCTACGAGTACTTCCTGACCGCGAAGGGCCTCGACCTCTGGCCGACCCTGATCGCCCTGCTCAACTGGGGCGACCGCTACTCCCCCAGCCCCGGCGGCCCACCGAAACTGATCCGGCACAAGGTCTGCGGCGGCCACGTCAGCGAGCGCGGCATCTGCGAAGAGTGCGGCGAGGTTCTGACCGCCCGCGACGCGATCCAGGTTCCGGGACCGGGCCGGGCAGCGGCGCTGGCGGCCGCGGGCGCGGACCGAGTCCGGCCTAACTCTCCCCGCGCTCCTTTTCTTCCCGCGCCAGCTTCTTCTGTGCGTCGGCGATGACGATGTACTCCTCGACCATCAGCTTGTCCTTAGTCCGGTTGGCCGCTCGCTTCATCACGATCAGGTCGTCGAGGGAGACGACGCGGACGGCCATGCCCTCAATCGTGTCCAGCCGGGCATCCGCGCGCATCGCCGCGTAGTCGCGCATGCCGGCGGCGTCGGCGAGGATGTCGAAGGAGCCCCACTTGGTATCGAAGGTGAAGTTGGCGCCGTTTTCGAGCGTCCGGGCATCTGGCGTAAATGGGAGGTCGGCGGGAGCACCGCGCAGAGCGACACCGATCTCGAGAAGTGCCGCGGCCAACCGCTCCAGGTTGGATGCCTCGCGTACATAGAGGATGTCGAGGTCGTAGGTGGGATAGGAGGAGCCGTGAGCCAGTCCCGCCACGCCACCAATGACGATGAACTCGACGCCGTGGCGATCGAGGGACTGCAGGAGCTCTTTGATTTGAAGAGAGGGTCCGAGATCGTCCAAGGTCATTGCCTCCTAAGCGGCCCGGCGGCCGATCCCGCCCCGGTTGCGGCGCGCGAAGTCCGCAAATTCCATGCCGCGCCTGACTCGCTGTTCGGGAGTGAAGGCCAGGTTGGATTGGTTGAGGGTGCGATCGATGCCGAAGTCGCGCACCTCGGAGGTCAGCGAGAGATCCTCCCCCAAGAGGTAGAGCAGCTCGCGCAGGGTCTCGACTGAGGGTGATACGCGGTCGCGCTCGATGCGCGAGATCGCGGATTGGGTGGTGCCGGCGCGCACCGCCAGGCTGCTCTGGCTGACGCCGTGACGATGGCGGGCCTGTTTCAGCAGTTCGCCTGGGTTCATGAGGAAAATATAGCTTATTTGTACTTATTGCATATCAGCTATATAAATCAGGGTCAGACACCCTTCCCCGCATCGCGCTAGCGTTGGCCAGACGGCCAATCGGGCGAGCGAGGTTGAGGAGGAGTGGGCATGGCGACTGCGGCGGAGCTTCAGGTTCGGGACCAGGTCTTCATCGGGGGCGAGTGGGTCACGCCCGCCGGCGGCGAGCCGATCGAGGTGGTGAACTCGACCACCGAGGAGGTGATGGGCACGGTTCCCGCCTGCTCGCCCGAGGACGCCGACCGCGCCGTCGCCGCCGCCCGCGGGGCCTTCGACTCCTGGTCGCGGACCTCACGCGAGGAGCGCGCCGGCTACATGGCGGCGATCGCCGCCGGGCTCGGCGAGCGCAGCGAGGAGATCGCGGCGACGATCACCCAGGAGCTGGGGATGCCGCTGAAGCTGAGCCAGATGATCCAGGTCGGCCTCCCCACCGCCCAGTTCGGGGCGATGCCGGGGCTGATGGAGGAAATCGCCTGGGAGGAGGAGATCGGCAACTCGCGGGTGCTGCGCGAGCCGGTCGGCGTGGTCGGTGCGATCACCCCCTGGAACTACCCGCTGAACCAGATCGCCTGCAAGGTCGCCCCCGCCCTCGCCGTCGGCTGCACCGTCGTCCTCAAGCCCAGCGAGGTGACGCCGCTGAACGCCTTCCTGCTGGCCGAGGTGATCGCGGCCGCCGGCCTGCCCGCCGGCGTCTTCAACCTCGTCACCGGCACCGGCCCCGTGGTCGGCGAGGCGATCGCCGCCCACCCCGGCGTCGACATGGTCTCCTTCACCGGCTCGACCCGGGCCGGCAAGCGGGTCAGCGAGCTGGCCTCGGCGAGCGTGAAGCCGGTGGCGATGGAGCTCGGCGGCAAGTCGCCGAACGTGATCCTCGACGACGCCGACCTCGCCAGGGCCGTCCCCGACGGCGTCGCCAAGTGCTTCCTCAACTCCGGCCAGACCTGCAGCGCCCTGACCCGGATGCTGGTCCCCCGCGACAAGCTCGCCGAGGCCGAGCAGATCGCCGCCGCCACCGCCGAGGCGTTCACGCCCGGTGACCCGTTCGCGGAGACGACCCGGCTCGGCCCGCTCGTCTCCGAGGTCCAGCGCCAGCGCGTGCGCGGCTACATCGAGAAGGGCGAGGCCGAGGGGGCGAAGCTGGTCACCGGCGGCGCCGCGGCGCCCGAGGGTCTCGAGCGCGGCTACTTCGTCCGCCCCACCGTCTTCTCCGAGGTGACGCCGGAGATGACGATCGCCCAGGAGGAGATCTTCGGCCCGGTGCTGGCGATCCAGCCCTACGACGGCGAGGAGGAGGCGGTGCGGATCGCCAACGACAGTCCCTACGGGCTCGCCGGCGGCGTCTGGTCCGGCGACCAGGAGCGGGCGATCGGGGTCGCCAAGCGGATCCGCAGCGGCCAGATCGAGATCAACGGGGGCGCCTTCAACCCGCTGGCGCCGTTCGGCGGCTACGGCCAGTCCGGCCACGGGCGGGAGAACGGGCGGTATGGGCTCGAGGAGCTGCTGCAGGTGAAGAGCCTGCAGCTGTAGCGACGACGTGAACGGATCCGCGAGAGCTCAGACGGTCCCCGGCGGCGTGGTGCATGAGCTGCCGGGGGACCTGCGCGACGCGCTGATCGCCGATGCCACGACGCTGGATGCCTGGGAGGACATCACGCCGTTGGCCCGCAACGAGTTCATCTGCTGGGTCGAGGACGCGAAGCGACCCGCCACCCGCGAGCGCCGCATCCGACGCACTCAGGAAGAGCTGCAGGAAGGCATGCGCCGTCCCTGCTGCTGGCCGGGATGCAAGCATCGCGACCGCACGGGCGCCTAGCAGCCGAGCTGGCGGGCGATGACCATCTGCTGGACCTCGTCGGTGCCCTCGCCGATCGTGAGGATCTTGGCGTCGCGGTAGAAGCGGCAGACCGGGTACTCCTCGATGAAGCCGTAGCCGCCGTGGATCTGCACCGCCTCCTCGGTCGCGCGGACGGCGAGGCGGCCGGTGATCAGCTTCGCCTGGGCGGCGGTCAGGGTGAACGACTGGCCGGCGTCCTTCTCCAGCGCCGCCCGCCAGGTCAGCAGCCGCGCCGCCTCGATCTGGGCCGAGAGGTCGGCGATCTTCGCCTGGATCGACTGGAACTTCGAGATCGACTGACCGAAGGCCTGGCGCTCCTTGGCGTAGGCGATCGCCTCGTCGAGGGCACCCTGGGCGAGGCCGACGCCCATCGCGGCGACGCCGATCCGGCCGCCGTCGAGGATGTGGAGGAAGTTCTTGAAGCCCTCGCCGCGGCGACCGAGCAGGGCCGACTCCGGCAGCCGGCAGTCCTCGAAGGAGAGCGGCCGGGTGTCGGAGGCGTTCCAGCCCATCTTGCGGTAGGCCTCGCCGACCTCATAGCCGGGGGTCCCGGTCGGGACGATCAGGTTGGAGACCTCCTTGCGACCGCCGGCCTCGCCGGTGACGGCGGTGATCGAGACGCAGCCTGAGATGTCGGTCCCCGAGTTGGTGATGAACTGCTTGGCGCCGTTGACGACCCACTCGTCGCCATCGAGCTTCGCCATCGTCCGCACGTTGCCGGCGTCCGACCCCGCCTCCGGCTCGGTCAGCCCGAAGGAGGCGAGCTTCTGCCCGCTGCAGAGCACCGGCAGCCACTCGTCCTTCTGCTCGTCGCTGCCCCAGAGGTAGATCGGCATCGTCCCCAGCGAGGTGTGCGCCGCCATCGTGATGCAGACCGAGGAGTCGATCCGCGCCAGCTCTTCCACCGCGAGCACGTAGGACAACGTGTCCGCCCCGCCGCCGCCGTACTCCTGCGGAAACGGGATCCCCATCAGCCCCAACCCCCCGAGCTTCTCCACGATCTCGTACGGGAAGGACTTGGTCCGGTCCAGCTCCTCCGCCACGGGCGCGACCTCCGCCCGCGCGAAGTCACGCACCGTTTCCTGGATCAGCTTCTGCTCGTCGGTCAGCTCGAAGTTCACAGTGAGCGGCACCCTATTGCGCCGCCAGGGAAGATGGTCATCGCGCAGCAGCTCAGCTGCTGACGGCGTCCGAGATCCAGTGCGAGCCAACGCCGAGGTGGTCGCCCAGGCGCTCGAGGTGCCGATCGAAGTGCAGGATGTCGATGCCCGCGCCCTGAGCCGCCGCGGCTACCGCCAGGTCGGTGAGGGGAAAGCGATGGGAACCGTGAGAGCCGGAGGCTGCCAGTTCGCGCATCGTCGCCAGAGCCGCACGCTGCACATTGCGATCCACCGGTACCTCGCGCAGGCCCTCCAGCGTGTGCTCGACCGCGGCAATCCCGTCGGGCCCTCGTGCGTCAACCATCAGCTCGTAGCGCACCGGCCAGCACCAAAAAACGTCGCCGCGCTCGATTGCGCTCAGCAGTAGCTCGCGCGCCCTGGAATCCCGACGGGCCTGCATCCAGGCGGAGGTATCCGCCAGCACCGGGCCGACGCCATCCCAGAGTCGAACGGGCATCAGGCCACGGGCGGCGCATTCAAGCGGTCGACCGCTGCGAGGTCGAGATCGAACCGCTCGGCACCCATCGCCTCGAACAGGGCCTCGGCAGCGACTCGACGATTGCGTCCAGCCTCCAGCTCAGCCTCCGCCCCCTCGACGGCAAGGCGGCGCAGCAGCGTCGCATCGGCCTCGCGGGTGCCGGTGGCGGCGCGAACTCGCGCCAGCGCCTCACCCAGCTCAGGGTCGGCTGTTACGGCGATTCGAGGGTGCTTGGATGGCATCGCCAATGCAGTGTAACTCATAGGAGTTACACCGAGGGGAGCCCGGAAGCTCAGCCTCCGCCCTTCAAGGTGAAATGAACGCTGGTCCCGGGCATCCCGGCCTCGAGCCAGATCTTGCCGCCGTGGGCCTCGACGATGGCGCGGGAGATGGCGAGGCCGAGGCCGGCGCCGTCCTCGCCACGGGCGGCGTCGCCGCGGAAGAAGGCCTCGAAGACGCGCTCGCCGTCGCCCGCCGGGACCCCCTCTCCGTCGTCGGCGACCTCGACCTCGACGCCGTCGCCGGCGGTGCGGGCGCGGACGGTGACGCTGCCGTCGGCGGGGGTGTGGCGGATCGCGTTCTGGATCAGGTTGAAGAGGACGCGCTGGACCTTCTCGGCGTTGGCCTCGGCGAGGACCGCTCCGGCGGGCAGCTCGGCGGCGACGGTGACGCCGCGCTCGGCAGCCGGCGCCCGCATCGCCGCCACGGTGTCGCCGATCAGGTCGCCCAGCTCGACCTGGCGCATCGTCCAGGAGATGTCCCCCGCCTCGATCCGCGAGAGCTCGAAGAGGTCGTCGACGAGGTCGCTGAGGACGGCGACATGGGTGCGAATCTCCTTCAGGTAGCGGTCGCGGGTCTCGCCCGTAGCGACCCCGTCGTCGATCGACTCGACCAGCAGCCGCAGCGAGGCCAGCGGCGTGCGCAGGTCATGGGACGCGGCCGCGACCAGCTGGCGGCGAGCCGCCTCGATCTCGCGGCGCGAGCGCTCCTCCATCGCCAGGCGCACCGCCAGCGCCGCGGCCAGCGCCGCCCCGGCGGCGGCGAGGATGACCAGGAGGATCTGGTCGGCGCCCATGTGGCCCGGCACGGCGACCGCCGCGGCGCCGGCCAGAAAGGCCGCGATGGCGATGACGACAGCGCGCTTCATGGCCGCAACCTGTAGCCGACGCCCCAGACCGTCTCGATGAACCGCGGCTCGGTCGGATCGTCGCCGAGCTTGGCGCGGAGCCGCCGCACGTGGACGGTGACGGTGCTGGTGTCTTCGAAGAACGGCTCGCCCCAGACCGCTTCCATCAGCTGGTCGCGCGAGTAGACCCGGCCCGGGTGGGCGGCCAGGTAGGCGAGCAGGTCGAACTCGCGCTGGGTCAGCGAGATCTCCTCGCCGTCCAGCAGCACCCGCCGCGTCGCCGGCTCGATCCGCAGCGGCCCGTGCTCGATCGGGGGCGCCTCCTCGTCCGGCGGCGAGACCCGCCGCAGCACGGCGCCGACCCGGGCGACCAGCTCGGCCGGGGAGAACGGCTTCACGACGTAGTCGTCGGCACCCTGGCGCAGGCCGACGAGGCGGTCGGACTCCTCGCCGCGGGCGGTCAGCAGGATCACCGCGATCCGCGGGCCACCGGCCTCGTGCAGCTGCCGCATCACCTCGATCCCGTCGATCCCCGGCAGCATCAGGTCCAGCACCACCAGGTCGGGGCGGTGCGCGGCGGCCAGCCGCAGCGCCTCGGGCCCGTCGGCGGCGCGGTAGGTCTCATAGCCCGCCCGCTCCATGTAGCGGCCGACGACGTCGAGGATCGTCGGCTCGTCGTCGACCACCAGCACCGTGCCCAGGGAGGAGTCCGCCATCGCGGCGATTGTCGCGCCTGAGCCGGGCCGCTCGCGGCTAGCCGAAGGTGAAGGCATACCCCTCCACCCCCGCTTCCGGCTTCAGGGTGAGGATGTGGTGGCCGACCCTGGGCATGTCGACGAGGCTGTAGAGCCGCTGCCCGGACACGGTGACGGCGCCGTTCTCGACGTCGGCGCCGGCGTCGTCGGCGCCGATCGGGTGGCCGTCGAGCAGGACCCGGACCTTGCGCTCGCGCCCCGGCGAGCCCAGCACCAGGTAGACGCGCCGCGCCCCGAAGTTGAGGTCGAGCGACGCGTTCGCCTCGGCGGTGGCCGAGTCGAGGGCGATCTTCCAGGGGCCGCGGTAGGCGAATTCGTTGTCCGGCACCGTGGCCGGGGCGGTGAAGTCGTGGGAACCCGGCGAGAGCATCGCGTTGGTGAAGCGTTCGGCGCGGGCGGCACCGAGGTAGGTCTCCGGGGTGGTGACGGTCTGGGAGGGGGCAACCGCCTTGACCTTGGTCTCGTCGCCCTTGACTTCGCGGCCGGCCGCGGCCAGGAGGTCGCGGATCACCTTCTCTTTCTCCTTGTATTCGCCCTCGCCGAAATGGACGTAGCGGACCCGGCCCTGGGCGTCGATGAAGTACTCGGCCGGCCAGTACTGGTTGGCGTAGGCGTTCCAGGTCGCCTGGTCGTTGTCCTGGGCCACGGGGTAATGGATCGCGTTGGTGTCGATCGCTTCCTGGACGTTGCTCGCCTCGCGCTCGAACGGGAACTCAGGCGTGTGGACGCCGACGATCGTCAGCCCGTCCTTGCGGTACTTCGCGTCCCAGGCCTTCAGGTAGGGCAGGGTGCGGATGCAGTTGATGCAGCTGTAGGTCCAGAAGTCGACGAGGACGACCCGGCCGCGCAGGCCGCGGAGAGTGAGTGGCTTGTCGCCGGGGGTGTTGAACCACTGTTGGTTGCCGACGAATTCCGGCGCCACCCCGAGGACGGGCAGATCGAGCTTGCCGCTCGCATCGGTTTCCGGTGCCGCCCCACTCGCTTCGGAGCCGACCCCGTGAGCGCCGCCGCGGATGTCGGCAAGCGCCGTCTTGGCCGACGCCGTGTCCTCCAGGCCCTTGGTCGGGTTGACGAGGAAGCTCGGCAGGCTGCTGGCGATCTGGTTCTGGAAGCGGATGTCGTAGTTGCCCAGCATCGCCAGAGCGACCACGACCATGACGCCGCCCATCGCGATCTGCAGGCCGACACCACGCTTGGCCAGTGGCCGCACCACCTTGCGCCCGCCGAGCATCAGGAAGTAGAGGACGACCGCCGACCCGATCCCATAGCTGAGCGCCACCGCCAGCCGGCCGGTGCTGAAGGACTGCGAGGCGGAGACGGTGATGACCCCCGCCAGGATCGGGCCGGCGCAGGGCGCGTAGACAAGACCGAGACTGGCGCCGACCGCGGTTCCCGACCAGAATCCGTCCCCCTTGCCCTGGGCGACACCGGCCCGGCTCGCGAACTGACTCATCCAGGCCTCGAGCCGGGCGGCCAGCGGCGGGATCATCAGCGTGATCCCGAAGCCGAGCAGGACCACGATCGCGAGCTTGCGGAGAAAGTCGTTCGGCAGGCCGAGGGCCGAGATGACGTAGACCAGCGCCACGGTGGCGAAGGTGAACGACACCGCCAGCCCGGCGACGATCCCGAGTGGCCGCCGGCGGCCGCCGGTCGCGCCCGCGGAGAGCGCGATCGGCAGCACCGGCAGGACGCAGGGAGAGAGCGCCGTGGCGGCGCCGGCGACGAATCCGAAGAGGATCAGCAGTGCCATCTCTTCAACCTTTCCACTCGAGTCTTACGTGGAGATGACAGTCGCGGCTCAGCCTTCCATGTGGTCGCCGGAGCCTTCGCCCTTCATCGCTTCGTCGTGCTTCATCGCGTCGCCCGACTTTTCGTCCTTCATGGCAGCGCCCGAGTCGTCCTTCATCGCGCCCGCGTCGTCCTTCA
Organism: uncultured Solirubrobacterales bacterium; assembly: GCA_963727985.1. GTDB lineage: Bacteria > Actinomycetota > Thermoleophilia > Solirubrobacterales > 70-9 > VAYN01. The sequence goes on from CAVSIL010000010.1 coordinate 31,221, forward strand.
TGGCGGCGCCGGAATCGCCCTTCATCGCTTCGTCTTCCTTCATCGCATCGCCCGACTTTTCGTCCTTCATCGCGCCCGAGTCGTCCTTCATCGCGCCGTCGGCCTTGCCGGTCGACTGGCTTGCCGGCGTCGATTCGGTGGTGGTGTCGGCGTTGAGCTGCTGCCGCAACCTCCCAGCGCGATCGCCCCGATCAGCGCCAGCAGCGCCAGACCCGGTATCGCGAATGCTCTTCCTACCCGCATGATTCTCCCTTCGTAGAGGACTCTCGCGGCCACGCTAGGAGGCAAATGTGACGCGGAGAGAAACTCTGGGCCGCGGTGTCTCAGGCGCCCGGGGGCGTCGCCGTGACCTGACCCGCCGGCCGGCCGGCGACCTCGGCCGCGCGCCCCACCGCCTCGCCGATGCCGTAGTGGGAGCAGATCGTCAGCTCGTGCTCGCGCCGCAGCGGCCGCTCCGGGTCGACGACCGGTGCCGTGCCGAGCGCCTCGCCCGGGTGGGCGACCCAGACCCCGAAGGCGGCCCCGGCGCAGTCGCGCAACGGCACGGCTACGAGCCTGGCGCGACGCCGCCGGCCGACCCGGGCGATCAGCCAGGCCGGCGCCCGGCTCTCGGAGTCGACGAAGAAGCCCTCGACCTCACCGACCGCGGCGCCGTCGACGTCCCTCAGCTCGGCGGCGACCCAGCGGGTCACCTCCGCGAGCGAGGGCATCGCCGCCGCCTCAGCCATCGGCCTGGCGCTCCAGCAGCTCGGCGGCGGCGCTGGCGGGGTCGAGCTCGCGCCGCACCACCCGCTCCAGCAGCTCGGCGGTGCGTGGGTCCTCGGCGGCGGTCCCCTCGAGCCGGCGCCGCATCCGCGCCGTGGCGATGCCGAGGACCTCGCTGCGCAGATTGCGGGCGCGGCGCTCGGCCAGGGTGCCGGCCGCCTCGATGAAGGCGCGGTGCTCGTCGATCGCCGCCGCCAGCTCCTCGACGCCCTCGCCGCGGGCGGCCTCGGTGCGCAGGATCGGCACCTTCCAGGCGCCCGGCTCCTGGGAGAGGGCGAGGACGCTGCGCACCTCGCGCACCATCGTGTCGGTCATCGGGTGGTCGGACTTGTTGACGACGATCACGTCGGGGATCTCCATCACCCCCGCCTTCAGCGCCTGGATCGAGTCGCCCGAGCCCGGCATCAGCGCCAGCACGATCGTGTCGGCGTGGTCGACGATGTCGATCTCGGCCTGGCCGACGCCCACCGTCTCGATCAGGACGTCGTCCTTGCCGGCGGCATCCATCACCAGCGCGACCTGCAGGGCCGCCTCGGAGAGGCCGCCGAGCGCTCCGCGCGAAGCCATCGAGCGGATGAAGACGCCGGGGTCGAGGAAGTGGTCGGAGAGGCGGACCCGGTCGCCGAGCAGAGCGCCGTGGGTGAAAGGGCTGGAGGGGTCGATCGAGAGCACCGCGACCTCGCGCTCGGCTTTGCGCAACTCCGCGGTCAGGGCCCCGATAAGGGTGCTCTTGCCGACCCCGGGTGGGCCGGTAAAGCCGACGATGCGGGCCCTGCCGGTGCGGGGGTAGACCTCGCGGACGAGATCCCAGCCGGCCGGGTCGTCGGACTCGATCAGCGTTATCGCCCGCGCCAGCGCGCGCTTGTCGCCGGCGACGAGGCGCTCGGCGAGCGGGGCTGCTTTGGCGGCGTCGGGCACGGGCGGGTCAGTCTAAAGTGCGGCCCGCCGTGATCCGCTCGATCCAGTTCCTCGCCCGCCAGCGCATGCTGAACCATCGCTACGGCCGCCTGCTCTGGCGTTACCTCTGGCGGCGGCTGCTGACCGGCGCCGGCCGCCGCTGGCGCACCGACGGCTTCGTCTTCTTCGGGCGGCGGCTGGAACTGCAGATCGGCCGCAGGGCCGAGATCCGCTTCGGTCGCTTCGTCTGGATCGGCGACGGCTCGAAGATCCGCTGCCATGAGGGCGAGGTCGAGATCGGCGAAAAGACCGTGATCGGTCAGGAGTGCACGATCTCCGCCTACCGCCACGTGCGGATCGGCGAGCAGTGCGTGATCGCCGACCGGGCGATGTTCATCGACTTCGACCACGGCGTCGTCGAGGTCGAGCGCCCGATCCGCGTCCAGGGCATCTACATGCGCGATGTCGAGGTCGGCTCCAACGTCTGGATCGGCTACGGCGCCTGCATCCTCCGCGGCGTCAGCGTCGGCGACAACTCGATCGTCGGCACCAACGCCGTGGTGACCAGGGACGTCCCCGCCAACGCCGTCGTCGCCGGCAGCCCCGCCCGCGTCATCCGCATGCGCGACGCCCCCGAGCACCTCCGCTGGCCCAACCCGGTCGAACCGGACCCGGCCGCGCACACCACCCTCCAGCCCAGTTAAGCGGGGCTCGCCTCTCCCACCAGGTCGGCGTAGACGGCGGCGGTCTGCTCGGCGACATCGCCCCAGTCGAAGCGGCGCACGTGCTCGTAGGCGTCGGCGATCAGCCGCTGCCCGAGCTCGTCATCGGAGAGGACGCGGATCGCCACCTCGGCGAGGGCTTCGGGGTCGTCGGCGCGGAAGCGCAGGCCCCCTTCCTCGTGAACGACCACCTCGCGCAGGCCGCCGGTGTCGGCGACGATGCAGGGGCAGCCGGAGGCCATCGCCTCCAGCGCCACCAGCCCGAAGGGCTCGTAGATCGAGGGGACCACGGTGAGGTCGGCGATCCGGTAGAGCGAGTGCAGCACGTCGTCACCGATCCAGCCGAGGAATGTGCCGTGCTCCATCAGGCCCAGCTCCTCGGCCTGGCGGTGCAGCTCGGCTTCGTGGGTGCCGGAGCCGGCGACCAGGAAGCGGGTGCCGGGAACGGCGTCGATCAGCCGCGGCATCGCCTCCAGGGCCAGCTGGAAACCCTTCTCGTAGACGAGGCGGCCGATCAGCAGCACCAGCTTCTCCTCCGGCGCCGCGAACTCCGAGCGCAGCCGCTCCAGCTCGGCCGGGCTCTGCGCCCGTAGGTCGTCGGGATCGATCCCGTTGGGGATGACGCTGATCCGCTTCTCGGCGACGCCGAAGATGTCGACGATCTGCTCGCGCATGTAATGCGAGCAGGCGATCACCCGTTGCGAGCGGTTGACGATCCAGCGCTCGACCCCGTGGATGTAGGTCTGGGGATGCTTGTCGACCCAGCCCTGGTGGCGGCCGTACTCGGTGGCGTGGATCGTCGTCACCAGCGGCGCCTCGAAGCGCTTGGCGAGGTGGTCGCAGGCATTGGCGACGAGCCAGTCGTGGCCGTGGACGAGGTCGAACTCGTAGCGGTCGCCGAGCTCCACCCCGGCGGCCAGCATGTCCGAGTTCATGCGCTCGACCCAGGTCACGAACTCGCCGAGGTCGGTCGGTCGCTTGGGCTCGCGGATGCGGTGGACGACGACGCCGTTGGCGAGCTCCTGCGCCGGCGACTCCTCACCGCCACGGGTCAGCACGTGGACCTCGACGTCGCGCTCGACCATCGCCTCCGAGAGCTTGCGAACATGGCGGGCGAGCCCGCCCTCGATCAGCGGCGGGTACTCCCAGGAGAGGATCAACACGCGGGTCATCGCGATTGGTACTACGGCTCCAGGAGCGGAGCGAGGCTCAAGTCCGGGGCGAGAGAGCGCATACGCGGATCGGGAACAGGGCCGCAGTCTATGGCCTCCAGTAAGGCCCTGGCGTGGTCGGTGGCCCGTTGGTAGGCGTAATCGCCGGCCTGGCCGCGCTTGTCGAGGAAGGCCCAGTCGCTCGCCTGAGTCGCCAGCAGCTCGCGAGCGGCCCGCGTCGCGGCGTCGCGGTCGAGACCGGCGGAGAGCGCCCGCAGCAGCCGCAGCTCCATCCGCCGCGCGCCCCAGGCGAGGTCGGCGACGGCAGGCGAGTCCCAGGTGCGGAAGTCCTTGCCCTCGCCCCAGGTCGAAGCCACCAGCTCACGCTCGACCGGCTCATGCTCGGCCAGGGCCTGCGGAACCGTGACCGTCCGCACTCCCGCCGCCTCCGCCCCCTCCAACACCGCCCGCAGCCAGATCGGCCCCTCCGACCACCAGTGCCCCAGCAGCTCGGTGTCGATCGCGAAGACGAGCAGGCCGCGGCGGCGGTGCTCCTCCGCGTAGCGGCGCAGGCGGGCCGCGGCCGCGGTGAGGAACTCGCCCGCCTGGCGCCGCGCGGCCGCCGCGGCGGCGTCCGGGTCGTACGCCCCCCCTCCCACCTTCCACAGCCGCACCCCGCGCAGCGATTTGCCGGCGAACTGGGCGTGGGCGGGATCGGAGGGGTAGCCGTCGAGCGACCAGAGCCAGCCGATCGCCTCCCAGTCGATCGGCAGCGCCACCGGGCCGGCCGGCGTCCGCACCGGCGCCAGCGCCTGCAGCGGCGCCTCGTGAGCACTCTGGTCGAGGCAGAACCAGCCCACCCCGGCCTCGGCCAGACGCCACTCGAGGCCGGGTACGTAGGCGCACTCGGGCAGCCAGAAGCCGCCGTCCCAGCCGAAGCGGCGGCGGTGCGAGCGGAGCCCGGCGTCGAGCTGCAGCCGCAACCCCGCGCGGGTGGCCAGCAGCGGCAGCACAGCGTGGGTGGCGGCGGAGGCGGCGAGGGCGACGCGACCCTCGGCGGCGGCGCGCTGGAACGGGGCCAGCGGATCCCCCCCGGCCGCGTCGAGCAGCTCCAGCGCGTGGCGATAGCGCGCCAGCTCGGCCTCGCAGGCCGGGCGGCACTCCGCCGGGACCTCGGGAAGATCGGCCGCGGCGGCGCCGATCCGCCACTCGACCAGGAAGTCCCGCAGGCGCTCCGCCACCCCGACGGCCTCGAGCTGGTCGGCCAGCACCGGGGTCACCGTCATCGTCAGCCGCTCGGCGAACTCCAGCACCGGCAGGTAGGAGCGGATCACCGCATCAAAGAGCCACTCCTCACCGAAGGGATACGTCCCGAACCCCTCCACATAAGGCATATGGGAATGCAGGACCAGGCGCCAGGTCGCCGGCGCTCCCGCGCCGGCTCGCCCGCACTCACCCGCGTCATCCCTTGCGACATACGGCAACGAAATCCAGTGCCTCGTCCAGGTTCCCTTTCCTGAGAGCGAAGTCGGAGGCGGCGATCGCCGGCGTGAAGCGGTCGTAGAAGCGCTTGGTCAGGCCGAGGCGTTTGTGGACGCTGTCCCAGCCGAGCTTGATCGCCAGCTCGTGGGCGCGCAGCTTGCGGGCGTGGAAGAGGCCGTAGATCTCGACGCCGGCGAAGTGGTCCTCGCAGAGCCGGCGGAACTCCTCGGCCCGGTACTCGTGCAGGTGCCAGGGGTTGTCGGACTTCTCCGCCCCGGGTGGCGCCAGGGTCAGCAGGTTCGGGGTCGAGACGAAGGCGAGACCGCCCGGATCGAGCATCGACTTGAAGTGCTCGAGGATCGCGCCGGCATCCTCGACGTGCTCGATCGTCTGCAGGAAGACGACGGCGTCGCTGGGCTCGGCGAAGCTCTCGACCAGGTCGCGCTCGAAGCGCAGGTTGGGGCGGGTGTAGCGCAGGCGGGCGTGCTCGTGGGCCTCCGGGTTGGCGTCGACCCCGACCACGGAGGCGGCGGCCCCGGCGAGCACGTTGGCGCCGTAGCCCTCGCCGCAGGCCATGTCGACGACCCGCTTGCCGGCGACCCGGGCCGCGATCCACTCGTAGACGACCAGGTGGCGCCGGTACCAGTAGTTCTCCTCCGGCACGTCGGGCAGCGTCCGCTCACCGGTCAGCGGCAGCGGCGGCACGCCGGGTGGTTGGTTCAGCTGTAGGTATTCAGGCGCCATCGATCCGGGGACCGTATTGTTCCCCGCCCGATGCCGGCCTCCCCCACCGCCACCCCCGAGCACATCAAGGACGTCAACACCCGCTACCACGACGCGGCGGCGGACGAATACGACGCCAAGTGGGGCATCGACTTCGGCGACACCGGGCAGGAGCAGGTGCGGCTGAAGCTGGTCAAGGCGCTCGGCGGGCGCCAGGGCGAGGCCTTCGGCGACGCCCTGGAGATCGGCTCCGGCACCGGCTACTTCTCGCTCAACCTGGTCCAACTCGGGGTCATCGATCGCCTCACCGCGACCGACATCTCCCCCGGCATGCTGAAGCGGCTCAGCGCCACCGCCGACACGCTCGGCGTCAGCGACGTCACCACCGTCGCCACCGAGGCGGAGGCACTGCCCTTCGAGGACGAGAGCTTCGATCTCGTCTTCGGCCACGCCGTCCTCCACCACATCCCCGACCTCGACCGTGCCTTCGCCGAATTCCGCCGGGTGCTGCGGCCGGGCGGCGCGATCGCCTTCGCCGGCGAGCCCTCGCGCTACGGCGACCGCCTGGCGGCGCTGCCGAAGCGGGTCGGGATGCTGGCGGCGCCCGCCTGGCGGCGCCTGACCGGGGCGCGGCGGCGCGCCGTCGCCGAGGCCGACCTCTCCAACGGGCACTCGCTCGAGGGCGAGGTCGACGTCCACGCCTTCGCTCCCGCCGACCTGCGCAAGCTGCTGCGCGACGGCGGCTTCCAGGACCGCCACGTCGGCGGTGAGGAGCTGCTTTCCAACGCCTGGGGCTGGGGCCTGCGCACGGTCGAGTCGACCGCCGAGCCGGACTCGGTCTCCTGGGGCTGGCGCAACTTTGCTTTCCGCAGCTACATCGCCCTGCAGAAAGTCGACACCCGCCTGCTCGAGCCGCACCTGCCAGCCGAGCTCTTCTACAACCTGCTCGTCTCCGCCCGCAAGCCGGCCTGACGCGCCCGGTACAGCTTCACGCGGGAGTCGATGCCCTTGAGCCGCCGCTCGCCGATATAGGTGTAGGTGAAGTCCTCCTCTCCCGCCGCCTCCTTGACCGCGGAGTCGACGACGACGCTGCCGGGCCGAGCGGCGCTGGTGATGCGGCTGGCGAGGTTGACCGAGCGGCCGTAGTAGTCGCCCGACTGGGGCAGGACCGGGCCACGGGCGAGGCCCGCGCGCAGCAGCGGAAACTCGTCGCCTTCGGCTTCGGCAGCAGCGATCAGCTCCAGGCTCGCCACCAGCATCGCCTCGGGCTCGCTGGAGACGAACATCACCGCGTCGCCGATCGTCTTCACCAGACGCACCGGCGGCTCGGCGACGGCGCTGGCCATCTCTTCCAGGCGGCCCGCGACCATGCCCAGCTCCTCGGCCGGGATCTCCTCGCCGAGCCGGGTGAACTCGACCAGGTCGGCGAAGCAGACGGTGAGGTTGGCTGTGCCGCCGAGGCCACCGGAGGCGAGGTCGGCGGTGGCGATCACGTCGCGCCGGATCTGCTCGAGCATGTTCGCCTGCAGGGCGTGGACCAGGGTCGGGCCGATCAGCGGCATCAGGAACTCGGCGGCGCCGGCGAAGCGCAGGGCGAGGTCGCGCTCACTGTCGCCGGGCTGGGCCAGGGTTTTGATCACCAGCTCGCGGTTGGCCTCGGCGATCCGGGCCGTCCCCATCCCGATCGTGCGCGCCACCTGCAGCATCCCCTCCTCCGGCAGGCCGGCGTCGCGGAACGCTTTCATCCGCCGCGCCGCCTCGAGGTCGGCCTCGGTCGCACGCGGCTCGTCCGGGTCGGTGTAGGGAACGCCGAGGGCGGCACTGAAGCGGCGTAGCTGCTCGAGGTCGATGCCGACGATCTCGGCGACTTCGCGGGCCGTATAGCGGCGACCGTCGCCGGTCAGGGCGCGCTCGACCGGCAGCAGTGCCAGCCGGCCGGCGTTGACTGCGTCGTGCAGTTCCTCCAGCGAGACTCCATCCGCCGCCAGCTCGCGCAGCAGGGTCAGGCGGGCGTCGCGAGCTTCGTCATCGAGGTCGTCGAGCAGACCCTCCGCCTCAAAGTCGATCTCAGGAGCGCCGGCCATCGCCGCATTCTCCCCAAACCGCCACTTCCGCTGTTCCTTACCCCTGTCAGGTCCGGGTAAGGAACAGCGGAACAAGGGGGCAGGGGGCTAGGCGTAGGCGACGGCGCCACCGCGCCGGGGTCGCCGGCGCCGCCGAGGGCGCCGCTGCGGGGATCGCGGGAGACGGCCTGAACGCCGCCGAAGAAGAGGTTGATCTGGGGACGGCGAGCGACCGCGAGCCCGCTCGCCTCCAGCCGCCCCAGCGCCGCCTCGTCGATTCCCGGCTCGGCCTGGAGCAGGCCCCCCTCGAAGTGCAGGCGCGGGGCGTCGACCGCCGCCGCCACCGGCAGCTCCTGCTCGACGGCGCGGACGACGGTCTGCAGGATCGCCGAGCGGATCCGGTTGGAACCGGCGCTGCCGACCCCGAGCACGATCTCGCCGTCGCGCAGAACCACGGTCGGCGCCATCATCGAGGGCACCCGCCGCCCGGCCGGAATGCTGTGGAAGCCGAGCGGGTTGAGGTCCTCCTCGCCGAGCATGTTGTTGAGGATGACCCCGGTGCCCGGCACCAGCACCCCGGAGCCGGAGCCATTGGAACAGGTGACGCTGGCGCACATGCCGTCGCCGTCGAGGACGGAGATGTGGGTGGTGGAGCCGAGCAGGTCGCCGGCGGCGAGGTCGAGCCCGGCCGGTTCCAGGAACCCGGCCTCCATCCCCTCCTCGTACAGCGCCGCGGCGAACTCCTCGCCGCGCAGGTCGTTGGCGGCCGCCATCGCGGCGACCAGCTGCTCCGGGCCGCTGCGCTCTCCAAGGCGCTCGAGCAGGCCCAGCGAGAAGGCGATCAGGATCCCGCCCGAGGAGGGCGGCGGGTTGGTCAGCACCTCGGCGCCGCGGAACGGGGCGCGGATCGGCCTACGCTCGATCGCCTCGTAGGCGGCGAGGTCGCCGCGCCCGAGGCTGCCGCCGTCAGCGACCACGAAGTCGCTCAGCGCCGCCGCCACCTCGCCGCGGCGGAACGGCTCCGCTCCTTCGGCGCCGAACCGTTCCAGCGCCTCGCCGAGCTCGCCGAAGCGGAACTCGTCACCCTCCCGCAACGGCCTCCCGCCGGGGGCGTATAGCTCCCGCGTCCCCGGCAGCCGTTCGTGGATCGGTCGCAGGATGTCGAGGATGTAGGCCTGCTCGGCGTTGACCGGCGCTCCCTCGCGGGCCAGCCGCACAGCGGGGCCGACGAGCGCGGCGAGCGGCGCCGAGCCGAAGCGCTCCAGCGCCCGCTCCAGCCCCACCGCGGTGCCCGGCACCCCGCACGAGGCGGGGCCGACGTAGAACGTCTGCACGGTCTCGGCGTCGAAGTGGACCGGCACCGGCACCAGCTCGGCCCGGCGCTCGATCCCGTCCAGGCCCGGCGCGGCCACAAAGAAGTCGATCAGCGTCGTCTCCTCGTCGCGGTGGACCATCATGTAGCCGCCGGCGCCGAACCCGGTCAGCGGGCTCTCGACCGCGAAGGATGCGAGCACCGCGCAGACCGCGGCGTCGACCGCGTTGCCGCCTTCTCGCAGGACGCCGGCCCCGGCCTCGGCGGTGAGCGGATGACCGGCCGCGACGACCCCTGTCATGGGGCTGCGCCCTCTAGCCGGGGAGAAACTCTGGGACGTCGATGCCGAGCTCACCCGAACGCTCGGGCGGGCGGCCGCGACCGCTGTCTTTGGTGCGGCGGATGGTCGGCTCGGCGGCACGGCGCGGCGCGCTCGGCCGGCCGTCGAAGCGGGTGGCGACGACGGTGACCCAGATCTGGTCGGAGAGCTCGTCGTCGACGTTGGCGCCGAAGATGATGTTGGCGTCGGGATGGGCGGCCTCGCCGACCACCTTCGCCGCCTCGCTGACCTCGACCAGCGAGAGGTCGGAGCCGCCGGTGATCGAGAGCAGGATCGAGCGGGCGCCCTCCATCGAGGTCTCCAGCAGCGGTGAGGAGATCGCTTTCTCGGCGGCGAGGATGGCGCGGTCGTTGCCATGCGCCATGCCGATCCCGAGCAGGGCCCGGCCGGCGTCGGACATGATCGTCCGCACGTCGGCGAAGTCGAGGTTGATCACGGCCGGGAGCGTGACCAGGTCGGAGATGCCCTGCACGCCCTGGCGCAGGACGTCGTCGGCGACCTGGAAGGCCTCGACCATCGAGGTCTGCTGGTCGAGCACCTCGAGCAGGCGGTCGTTGGGGACGACGATCAGGGTGTCGACCTCGGAGGCCAGCTCCTCGATCCCCTTGTTGGCCTGGGTGCCGCGGCGGTTGCCCTCGAAGGTGAACGGCTTGGTCACGATCCCCACGGTCAGCGCGCCGACCTCGCGGGCGAGGCGGGCGACCACCGGGGCGGCGCCACTGCCGGTGCCGCCGCCGGCGCCGGCGGCGACGAAGACCATGTCGGAGCCCTTGAGCAGGCGCTTGATCTTGTCCTGCTCCTCGAAGGCGGAGCGGTGGCCGACCTCGGGGTCGGCGCCGGCGCCGAGTCCGCGCGTCTGCTCGTCGCCGATGTGGACGGTGACGTCGGCGACGCAGAGCTGCAGGGACTGCAGGTCGGTGTTGACCGCCATGAACTCGACCCCCGGGATGCGGGCGTCGACCATGCGGTTGACGGCGTTGACGCCGGCCCCGCCGACGCCGACGACTTTGATCACCGGCTGGTGCGGCTCGCCGCTGCCGGGCGGCTCGTAGGCCGGCTCCTCGCGCCCGTAGCGCGGGTTGCTCACGGAAGGCTCCTCATGGCGCTCGCGGCGCGGCTTCGGTTCCTCGGAGAAGACGCGCTTCAGCCGCTCGGGCGGAGTCTCGGCGGCAGGATCCTGGTTGACGAAGGGTGCGGGCTCGGGCTCGGGTGCCGGCGGAGCGGACTCCGCGGCGACCGGCTCCTCTAGGGGCAGCGAATCCTGCTCGGCCTCCGCCTTCTTCGCGTCAGCCGGATCCTGGCGCCCGTAGCGGGGCGCCTCGGGCGGATCCGCGGGAGCGTCCTCGGCGGTCGAGCGGAAGAGGTCGGACAGGGGACCCTCACGCATGCTTGCGCGCTTATTGCGTCGAGCCATTCGCCAGAACCTCCTTCGCCAACTCCCGGTAGTAGTTCGCGGCGCTGCTGCCGGAATCGTACTTGAGGACGCTGGCGCCTTTGACGGGCGCCTCGGCGAATTTGATCGCCTTGCGGATCCGGGACTTGAAGACGAGGTCGCCGAAGTTCTCTTCGAGGATCTCCACCGCCTCCTTGGCGTGGACGGTGCGGGTGTCCAGCATCGTCGGCAGGATGCCCTCGATCTTGACGTCCGGGTTGAGGTTCTCCTGAATCATCTTCAGCGTGTTCTGAAGCTGGACCAGACCGCGCATCGAGAGATACTCGCACTGCACGGGGACGATCACTTTGTTCGAGACCGTGAGCGCGTTGATCGTCAGCAGTCCGAGGCTGGGCGGGGTGTCGATGCAGATGAAGTCGTACTCGCCGTCTACCTCTTTCAGGGCCTTCTCGAGCGAGCGCTCGCGGCCGATCTTGGTGCTCATCGCGATCTCCGCACCGGCCAGGTCGATCGAGGCGACGGCGATGTCGATCTCGCGCTTGACGATGATCTCGGAGATCGGCATGTCGTTGACGAGCACGTCGTAGAGGCTCTTCTCGACCGTGTCCGGATCGATCCCCTGGCTCATCGTCAGGTTGCCCTGCGGGTCGAGGTCGATGCAGAGGACGCGGTAGCCGGACTCCGCGAAGGCGACGGCGAGGTTGAGCGTGGTCGTCGTCTTCGCCACCCCACCCTTCTGGTTGGCGAAGGCGATGACGTCGGCGTGCTTGACCGGCGCCTCCGGCTCGGAAGCCTCCCGCACCGCGTCCATCCTGCTCGGCGCGATCAGATCCCGCGGCATCATCCGCTCCGGCTCGTCCTCGACCGGCTCCTCGACCTTGGCCTTGACCGGCGTGGCGGTCACCGCGGCCTGCGGCGCCTCTCCCGCGGGTGGCGCGGATGGGCGCTCCTCGCCCGCAGCCTGCGAGGACGAGGAGTGCTCGTCCGCGACAGGACCCGCGGGCTGAGGCCTCTCGGGCACGGCTTCCTCCATACGCTGGAGCTCTTCGACGATCGGATGCTGCTCGTCGACCTGGATAGGGGCTGGCTTCGGCTTGCGGCTTAGAAATCCCATTGCGCGGATATTCGTATGGGGGGCCGCTTTTCCTGCCGGCCTTCGAAATTGCTAGGAATTGCCCGATCCCCGAACTCCTCGACAAGCGACTGGTCATCGTCACCGGCAAGGGTGGCGTCGGCAAGACCACGGTCGCCGTGGCGCTAGGGCTGCGCGCCGCCGCCGAGGGCAAGCGCACGATCGTCTGCGAGGTCTCCTCGCAGGAGAACGCCTCGCGGATCTTCGATCACACCGAGGTCGGCTTCCACGAGGTGGAGATGGAGGAGAACCTCTGGTCGATCTCGATCGACCCCGACGAGTCGATGCGCGAGTACGTGCTGCTGCAGCTGAAGGTGCGGGCGATGCGCGACATGCTCTTCCGCAGCCGCATCTTCAACTACCTCGCCGCCGCCACCCCGGGGCTGAAGGAGCTGGTCACGATCGGGAAGATCTGGGAGCTGGCCCAGCTCGACCGCAAGGTCAAGAAGGGCCGCAAGTACGACCTGGTGATCGTCGACGCCCCCGCCACCGGCCACGGCGTCGGCTTCCTGCAGACGCCGCGCACCTTCGCCAACATCGCCCGCGTCGGCCCGATCCACTCGCAGGCGCAGACGCTCGACCGCTTCATCACCGACCACGAGAACACCGGCGTCGCGATCGTCGCCCTGCCGGAGGAGATGCCGGTCAACGAGTCGGCGGCGCTGGAGCGGGACCTGCGCGACGAGGTCGGGGTCGCGGTCGATCGCGTCTACCTCAACGGCCTCTACCCGGAGCGCTTCTCCAAAGCCGAGGCCGGGCGGCTCACCGCCCTGGCCGAGGGTGAGAACGGCACGGTGCGGGCGGCGGCCCGGGCGGCGCTCTCCGAGCAGGGGCGCGCTCGCTCCCAGCGCGCGCAGCTGTCGCGGCTGCGGCGCCGGGTCGAGGCGCCGGTGAAGACCCTCCCCTTCCTCTTCGAGCCCGACCTCGGGCCCGAGGCGGCGCGGCGGCTGGCGAAGAGGCTTTCCTGATGCCAACCCTGAGCGATGTCCTCGAGGGCAAGCAGATCTGCATCTGCGCCGGCTCCGGTGGGGTCGGCAAGACGACCACCTCGGCCGCGATCGCGAGTGGGATGGCGGCGCGGGGGCTGAAGGTCTGCGTGCTGACGATCGACCCGGCCAAGCGGCTCGCCGACTCGCTCGGCCTGGAGGAGCTCGGGAACGAGGCGCGCCGGGTCGACCCGGCCCTGTTGGAGAAGCAGGGCGTGGAGATGAAGGGTGAGCTGTGGGCGATGATGCTCGACGCCAAGGCGACCTTCGACGAGCTGATCGCGCGCCAGGCGCCGGACGAGGAGTCGCGCGACCGCGTCCTCGAAAACCGCATCTACCAGCAGATCTCCAGCGCCCTCGCCGGCTCGCAGGAGTACATGGCGATGGAGAAGCTGTTCGAGCTGCACAGCGAGGGCGAGTTCGACCTGCTGGTGCTCGACACGCCGCCCACCCGCAACGCGCTCGACTTCCTCGACGCGCCCAAACGCCTGACCCAGTTCATCGAGGGCAAATCGCTGCGGATGTTCATCAAGCCGACCGGGCTGGCGGCGAAGGTCGCCGGCCGCGGCGCCTCGGTCGCGCTGGGGATCTTCAAGCGGATCGTCGGCTTCGACCTGCTCGCCGACCTGGCCGAGTTCTTCAACGCCTTCAGCGGCATGGTCGACGGCTTCCAGGCCAGGGCGAAGCGGGTGAACAAGCTGCTCGCCGACCCCGGCACCTGCTTCCTCGTCATCTGCGGGCCCCAGGGCGAGCCGGTCAACGAGGCCGTCTTCTTCCATCGCAAACTGGTCGAGGCGAAACTGCCCTTCGGCGGCGTCATCGTCAACAAGGTCCACTACCCGGCGGAGGAGCTGGGCGAGGAGATGGGGGACCTGTCGGCGACGCTGACCGAGAAGCTCGGCGACGAGAGTCTGGGGCGGCGGGTGGCGGCGAACTTCTCCGACTACCAGGCGCTGGCCGCGCGCGACGCCCGCAACATCGAGCGGCTGGAGCGGGAGATGCGCACCAAGGGCGTGATCCGCGTCCCCTACCTGGACGAGGACGTCCACGACCTCGCCGGCCTGGCCGAGATCAACCGCTACCTGTTCGCGACGAGCGAGGAGCGGGTCGCGATGGCGGCCGGCCGCGCCTAGCCGGCGTTGCGCGAGTACTCGAACTCGAGGTGGCTGACCTCCCAGTCGGCGTCCTCGGGAACCGGGAAGAGGTGGCGCACGCGGGGGGTGTCGATGCGCTCGCGGTGCTCGATGTCGCGCTCGCCCGTGGCGGGCCACTCGAGCGACTCGCCACGGCGGTCGTCGGAGACCTCCTCGAGCCACGGGGTGGCCGTGATCTTGATCTCGTCCTCGGCCGGGATCGGCTCCATGATGCGGGTCTCCTGCTCCATGTCGGTCTCCTCGGTCGATGAATCGATTTCGATGGGCTCGGGGGGAAGCACGGGCGGGGGAAGCTGCTCGATGCGGAACTCGGGGACGGCCTCGATGGCCTCGATCTCCTCGCCGGCGGTGAAGGCGATCTCGGCGTCGCCCCCTTCGAGGCCGGCGGCGATCAGGGTTTCGTCGGCGGTGGCGTTGAGGTCGTTGCCAAGCTCGCCGAGGGCGGCCTGCAGCAGCAGCCCGCGCACGCCTTCCTCGGCCCAGCCGGCGAGCTTGATCCCGTTCTCCAGCGAGCGGCCGTTCATCAGGGCGCGCTCCAGCTCGAGCGTCTCCTCGACCTTTTCGCGCGCCTCGATGCGGTCCAGCGAGTCGCCGGCGATCAGCGCCGAGGCGCGCATCGGCAGCGAGGCGCCAACCGGGCCGTGGCCCTCGAGCACCGCTCGCAGAGCCAAAAGATGGTCGCTGAGACCGTCGAGCGCGCTCTCGCGCTCGCAGCCCATCTCGAAGCGGCCGACCGCCCAGGTGAGGGCGCCGTCGGGGTCGGGACGGGCCTCCAGCGTGGCCGCCAGCTCGGCCAGCTCGCGCGCCTCGTCCTCGCTGAGGCGGTAGCCGCCGGCGCGGGTGGCCGGGGCGCCGGTGGCGATCCGCCGCCAGCAGTCCTCTCCGGTCGGGGCGAAGGCGTAGGGGCCGAGGCCGATGGCGCCGCCCTTGTAGAGGCGCATGACGCTGATCAGCTCGCGCAGCTGGTTGAGGGCCGCCTCGGCGCCTTCCCCCTCGTGCTGGTCGGCGACGGCGAGGTACTGCGGCTCCCAGGAGGCGCGGCCCATGCCCTCGCTGCGCATCGCCTCGACCGGCGCCTCGATCGCGTCGGCGCGGACGATGCGGACGTCGTGCGGCAGCTGCAGGCGGGCGGTCGACATCCGCAGGCCGACCACGGGGACGATCACCACCTCGGCGTCGTCGGCGCCGCGCGCTTCGGCGTCGAGCATCGCGAGGGCGCTGTCGAGCCGCGCGCGGTCGAGCGAGAACTCGGTCGACCCCTCCCAGAGCGCGGAAATGAAGACCGTGAGCATCCGCTCGGCGCGCTCGCCCGGATCGGCGGGGACGGACTCGCCGCGCGCCTCCAGGTAGGGCGAGGCGACGCCGGCCTCGACCGCGGCCTCGCGGGCGGGGCCGAAGCTGGGCAGCGAGCGCAGCTCCTGCGCGCGCTCCTCGACGAAGCGCGAGGTCAGCGGCACGTAGCTGAAGAAGGAGGCGTCCTCGCCACTCTCGGCGGCGACGTCGAAGGGGATCTGGTCGCCGCTGGCGACGAGCGAGCTGAAGCGCGTGGCGGCCTCGGTGGCCAGCCGCTTCAGGGCTTCGTTGAGCAGGGGATCACGCACGGCTCGGGCTTCCGCCCCCCGGGCGGCGCTCCTGCGCCTGCACGATCCCTTGCAGGACGTGCCGGATTGTCCCAGGTCGTCCAGTCTGTCCGGCCGCGGTGCGGCTGCGCCCCGCCACTGCCGAAACCAGTCCCGTCGAACCGAAACGGCGCGTAGCCTCAGACCCCGCCCTGATCATCGCGGTCGCCGCCCTCGTCCTCTCGCTGGGAGGGACGGCGGTCGCCGCGCGCCACTACCTAGTCACCAACACCAAGCAGATCTCGCCGAAGGCGCTGCGTCAGCTGACCAACATCGCCGCCCAAAGCGGCGGCGCAGGCCACCGGCGCGCCCGGCGCGCCCGGCGCCGGCGGGCGCGGCCGGCGCCCCGGCGGGCAGCGGTCGGCCCGGCGGGGGAAAAGGGGGTCAAGGAGACCCCTGGCACGGCGGTGGCTGGGCGGTCGTCGACGGCGAAAGCGAAAACGTCGACGATGATCGATCCAACGACTCGAAAATCGAAGTGGAACGATCGTCGGCGGCCCGGGCGAAGAAGAAGGCACCTACTCGGTCAGCTTCGGGCGCGACGTGAGCGAATGCGCCTACGAGGCGACGATCGGCCGCTCCGGAAAGCGAAAACTCCGCTTACCGGGCTTCGTCACCGTCGTCGGCCGGTCTGGATACCAGAACTCCGTCCTGGTGCAGACCTTCGCCACTCAACGGCTTCTCAGGGCCGACCCAGCTTCCACCTCGCGGTCTTCTGCTGAACGCGGCGAGGTAGCGGCCGCGACGTCGAGGGAGCGCAAAACGGCGTGGCGGCGTCCGCCTCCAGCTCAGATCTGCCGGCGGCCCGGCCACTCGAGCCGTCCGCGACGACCGTCCGATCGGCTTCGGCAGCCAGCGCCGTCCCGTAGCGGCGCATGTCTTCGATCAGCGGCACCAGGGCCTCGCCCTTCTCGGTCAGCGCGTACTCGACCCGCGGCGGCACCTCGGGGTAGGTGTGGCGCTCGACGATCCCCTCCTCCTCCAGCGCCCGCAGGCGCAGCGAGAGGGTGCGGGGGCTGATCCCCTCCAGCGAACGCTCGAGCTCGCAGAAGCGGCCGCTGCCTTCCGCCAGGTCGCGGATCACCAGCAGGGTCCACTTGCCGCAGACGACCTCCGCCGTGCGGCAGACGGGACAAGTCGAGTTGGAGGCGGTGCCCTCATCAGGTCCTTCGGCAGCCTTGCTTTGGCTTGTTGGAGCCAGTTCGTACTTCAACAAGTGTAGCGATGTGGCTTCACTTACTGAAGTGGCGGCCGAAAGACGCTACCCGTGACCTTCGCTCGCGGTGACCGTTGCCGCTTTCTGCCGGGTTGCGACGACCGGGACGATCTTCTTCAGGGTCAGCTTGTAGCGGGAGTCGCCGTAGCCGTAGGCGAAGGTCGCTGAATTGCCCGGCTTCAGTTCGAGCAGCTGGCAGGCCTGCTTGTCGACCACGCAGTGGACCTTGCCGTAGTACCGGCGACGCTGCTCGTCATCAGGAAGAGGGCCCGCTTCTTGTCCTTGCTCAGACCCGTGAAGACGACGACCGGGTTCTTCTTGCTCGGCAGCTGGGTGGTCGGCTCGACGCCGTCGCGGGCCTGGATGTTGCCGTCGACGAAGCCGGCGCGGGTGTCGATCGTGTAGCCGATCACGGCGTGCTGGACGACGACGTTGGTGGTCGTCGTGGTGACGCTGGGGCCGCTCGGGGACCCGCCCGCGGTGGGGCTGGCGCCCGTGCTTTCGACCACCGAAGCCTGTTCGCCGCCGGATCCGCCTTCGCCACCTTCGCCGGCGGAGCCGGCTTCATCCGCCGAGGCCTTCGCCGGCGGCTCGGCTGCTTGAACGGGTTCCGCGCCTCGCGGTGGCCGAGCCGGCGGCGGTAGTCGCGTAGGGCGGGTTGGGAGGGAACGACCGCGAAGCTGGCCGAGGCGGCCTCGACGGGGGCCGGCGAGGCGCCGGCGATCGGCGCTTCCGATTCGCCGCCCTGGGTCGCGAGCAGGATCGGCACCGCGAGGATCGCCACCGCGAGCAGGGCGATCAGCGGCAGCAGCCGGCGGTCGCGCAGATCCGCGTAGAGATCGGCGACGAACTGCGGCGGCTTCAGATCGGTCTTCGGGGTCGAGACGCCGTTCAGCTTCAGGCTCGGCAGTTTCATTTTCAGGTCCGGTTTCTTCATGGGAGGTTGGGGGTCGTGTTCGGGGCGGGGCCGGATTCAGTCGCGCCGGCGGTGAGCCCCTGGCCGGGCGGGGTGACGTAGGTGGTGACGCTGAAGTTGGCCGCGAGGCTGTCGCTCGAGGCCGCGTCGGATTCGCCGCCTTCGCCGCTCTGCGGGGTGAGGTTGAAGCCGTCGATCGTGACCAGGCGGCCGTGGGCGTCGACCAGGCCGTCCTTGGTCTCGACCAGCGAGTCGAGGCCTTCGATGAAATCGGCGATGTCGAAGAAGCCGCCTTCGAAGTCGAGCGTGTAGGGCATCGCGGCGAAGCCGGCCGGGCCGACGCTGGCGCCGAGCGGCAGCAGCGCGGCCGCGCCCTCGGTGGCTCCGGCCGAGGTCGATGCCCCTTCGCCGCCGCTACCCAGGGCGATGCTCTGGAATTCGGTTTCGGCCTTGGCGCTGACCCCGTTCAACTGCACCAGCAGCGAGGGAGTCGCGGCTTCGGCGGGAACGGCCTTGCCGAGCACGACGAGCTGGCGGTAGTCGCCGGGGAAGTCGCGCTTGGCCGCCAGCCCGGCGGCGACGCGCTGCTCTTCGGTGGCGACGTTGGTCCGCAGCGCCGTCGTCTGTTCTCCGAGTTCAGCGGCCTTGTCGCGCTTGGGCGCCAGCAGCAGCAGCCAGAAGGCACCGCCGATCACGATCACCACGACGCAGGCCAGCGCGGTCTTGGTCGACTGGCTCATCGCTCAGCCCGCCGCCCCGGTCGAGGTGGAGGTCGAGGCTTCGGCGGAGCCCGATTCGGATCCCGCGGCTTCTTCGCCTTCGCCTTCTTCGCTTTCTTCGCCTTCGGCAGCTTCGAGGCTGGCGGCTTCGGCGCCGTCGGGGGACGGCGGCGCCGCGTCGAAGGCGACGACGATTTCGAACTGGGCTTTCTTGCCGCGCGAGCAGTATTCGCCTTCGCTGCCCCCGCCGCCCGAACCTTCGGACTCGGCCAGGCTCGAGTTGCTGAGCCCCACCCGGGTCACCCCGTCGATGCCCTTCAGCGAGGCGACCAGGCCGGCGACGGCGTCCTGCCCCGGGGCGCAGCCGTTGAGCGAGAGCGAGGGCCCGGCGACTTCCGGCCGTTCCCTTCGCCACCGCCGGCGGAGCCGGTCATCGTGGTCAGGTACACGCGCGGCGGCAGGATCAGCGAGAGCTGGCGGATCACCCGCACCCAGTCGAAGCGGCTGTCGGCGAGGCTGGCGACGTCTGGGTGCGCTGCTCGGTCAGCTGCTGGAAGCTGGATGTAGGGGCTGAGCTTTTCGGCTTCGGCGCTGATCAGCGCCTTGCGGTCTTCGAGGCTGTCGATTTCGGCTTCGCGGTCGGAGATCTGGTTCGAGGCGAGGACCAGCATCACCACGCCGAGCAGCAGCGCCGCCAGCGAGCCGACGAAGATGTAGGCGATCGGGCCGGTGCGGGCCGGTGCCGTGGCTGGCGGCGCTCCTCCTCCGGGATCAGGTTGATCGGCCGCATCGCTACTGCTCCAGGGCGAGGCCGTAGGGAAGGGTGAGGCGGGCCGCTTCGCCGTCGCCGAAGCCGGCCAGGGCCGGCGGGCGCGGACGGAGACCCGGCGCCCGAGCGCGGCGCCGAGCTGGTCGGGGAGGCCGGGGATGGCGCTTCCCCAGCCGCAGAGGACGAGGTCTTCGACCGGGGCGGCTTCCTCCTGGGCGCCGTAGTAGTCGACCGAGAGGCGCAGCTCGTCGGCGAGGCGGCCGACGCTGCCCTCGAGCGCGGCCCGCGCGGCGGCGGCCGCGGCCGGGTCGCCTGAGACCTCCTCCACCGGGGCTTCCAGACCGGTGTGGACCAGCCACTGTTCGGCGTGCTCGGGCTGCAGGCCGCGCCGGCGGCCAGCGCCTCGGCGATGTCGCGGACGCCGAACTGGGCGACGCGGGAGAAGTGGCAGGCGGCTCTTTGGCGATCGCCAGATTGGTGACCCCACCGAGGCTGCAGTAGAGGGTCGCGGGGAGGTACTGCTCGCCCTCCGGCGGCGCCGCCTCCGCGGGGGTGGCGGCCGCGCCGGCGAGGGCGCGGATCATCCCGAAGGCGGCGAGGTCGACGCCGACCGGGTCGAGGCCGGCGTCGCGCGCGACTGAGATGATCGACTCGATCGTCTGGCGGCGGGCGGCGACGACGGCGACGTCGATCTGGCGGGCGCCGTCCTCGCCGACGTGGGCGGCGATCACCTGGTGGTCGAGGACGGCCGAGTCGAGCGGCATCGGGATCTGTTCCTGGGCCTGAAACGGACGCGCCTTCAGCTGCTCCGGTTCCTCGACCGGCGGCAGGCGAGGATGCGGAAGGGACCACGTGCTGGTTCGCGATCGCCAGCCGCACCTGCTTCGGCAGGCCTTGCCGCGGGAGAACAGGTCCCGGAGCGCGTCCGACACCGCCCCGGGTCGGCGATCTCGCCGCCGTGGACGGCGCCCGGCGGAAGCGGCTGCACGCTGGCGCGACGGCATGAGCACGCCGTTGGCGGCCGGTTCGGCCGCGGCGGCGCTGCCGGCGTCGAGATCGACGCCGACCGTGATGCCGTGTTTCTTCTTGGCTCGAGAGATCATGGGTGGGGGCGCAGGGCGCCTGCACCTCCCATCGGCATCGGCGCGCCCCGGCTTTATCCCTGGGCGCGGGAGGCCCAGGCTCAGGTGAACGTGCTCGAGGTACGAGTCGATCAGCGCCGGCCCGCGAACAGCCCGGCCATCCCGCCCAGGGCGAGGAAGGGGCCGAACGGGATCGCCCGCTTGCGCGCCGCGGCGCCCTCGCGGGCGACGAGCGCGAGGCCGACGACCGAGCCCGCGAGCAGCGCCGCAGCATCGCCGGGACGACGCTGACGCCGAGGAACAGCCCCATAGTCGCGGCCAGCTTGACGTCGCCGAGGCCCATCCCGCTCGGGTAGGCGAGCGCGGCGAGGAAGAGGACGCCGCCGGCGCCGCTCCGGCATCGGCCGCTCGGGCAGCGAGCCGGGGTCGGCGATCGCGACGATCGCCAACGCCGGATCGCCGCCACCGCGAGGATCCGCGTTGGGGATGATCCGCCGCTCGAGGTCGGTGAGCGTGATCGCGACCAGGGTCGAGACGAAGACCAGGCCGAGGGCGATTTCGCCGGCGTCGCCGTGGAAGCGCAGCGCGACCGCCGCGAAGAGCGCCGCCATGGTCAGCTCGGTCAGCGGGTAACGGGCCGAGATCGGCTCACAGCAGCAGCGGGCGCGGCCGCGCAGGACAAGCCAGGAGACGACCGGGACGTTGTCGTAGGCGGCGATCTGGGCGCCGCAGGCGGGGCAGCGCGAGCGCCCGAGGAAGATCGATTCGCCCCGCGGCACCCGGTGGGCGACGACGGTGAGGAAGCTGCCGATTATGGCGCCGAAGAGGGCCAGGAAGATGACGTCGCGGCCACGGTCATGGCAGCGTTTCGGGTTCGATCACGGTCGACTGCAGCTCGTAGTAGGAGTGCCGGTAGTTGGCCAGGTTGGCCTTCGGGGTCGGCAGCACGTCGATCACGATCCGCTTCGCCAGGCAGGCTTCTTCTTCGCAGACGACAAAGCGGTAGACGGTCACTTCGGTGCCGTCGGGGGAGCGGACTTCCTCGGTCACGGGAACAACTTCTCCCGTGGTGACCAGGTTCCTGTAGTCGTGGGCCCGGTGCGCGCGAGGTTGAACTGGAGTCCGCCCCCGATCGTCGCCAGGCGGCTGTCGGGGTCCTTGGCGTCGGGGGTCGGGTCGGCCAGCGGTGCCGGCGTTGGCGGCGCCAGGCCGACGGAGTCGAACGGGATCACCCCCACCCGTTCCATTTCGCGCTGGGCGACGCTGATCCCGATCTGCCCTTCGCGACCGCGCTGGACGTTGTGGATCGCCGAGGCGAAGATCGTGAACACGGCCAGCGAGCCGAGCACCAGGATCAGCGCCGCGACCAGCACCTCGATGATCGTGAAGCCGTCCTCGCGGGAATGTGGCTGCGCTCGCGTCATCTCAGCCGCCCAGAAGCTCGGCGAGTTGTGCAGAGCGGCGCCGTCTTCGAAGCACGGTGACGCCCCCCTGTTCGGAGGACGGCATTTCGATCGTGGCCCCGACGTAGCTGACCGGGCCGAGGACCGCCCCGTCCGGCCGTTCGCCGCATTCGGACTCGGGGTCCTCGACGCTGGGGACGTAACAGAAGACTTCGGTGGAGCTGAGCCCGGAGACCACGGCTCTCGGGGTCCCGGTCCCGACCTGGCGCCTGCAGGTCGACCCCGCGCAGGAGTAGGTGACGGTGCAAGACCCCGCTGCGCCGTCGGCAGAGGCATCGCAGATCGTCGAGATGACCAGCGTCTCGCGCGAGTGGATCCGGGCAGCACCTCGCTGCCCTGGCGAAGATCGACCGTGATCTTTTCGATCGCGTTCCTGGCCTCCCCCACCTGGTCCGCCCGGTCGGTCACCTTGACCTGCTGCTGCATCGACGAGACGAGCAGGAACACTGCGGCACCGGTGATGATCACCATCATCGCCGAGGCGACGATCAGCTCGACGATCGTGAAGCCACGATCGGAAGTGGAGAGTTTTTCGGCTGACTGCTTCATCTCGATCCGGGGATTCCAGACGGTCGCAAGGGAATGGCTCTCTATCGGCCCGTCGAGGGCATAGCTGAAGCCAAAACGACGAAGGACGGGCCGCTGTGCCCGTCCTTCGTCACTCGACTCGGATGCAGCCGAGGTCAGACGTACGCCGGGTCAGGCGCCCCGACACCTTCTTCTGCCGCATTTTCGCTGCAGCCACCGGTTCTGGCCGTGGTGCAGGGGAATTCGAAGAGCGCCAGCGGTGTTGACCATTCGAACACATTGCCGCTCGATTCCGATTCAACGCTGATCGTGTAGCCCTTTTCGTCTGCAGCCGGTTCGACCCGTGACGAGCTTCCGATTCGGCCGGGATGCTCGGCTCGATCGCGTTCAGACCCGCCAGATCACAGGCTTCGACGTATTTGCCGTTGTTGTCGGAGGCGCAGGTCTCCATCGCGACCTGGGCGGAGTGGGCGGTCTCCTTCGCCTTCGCGTCGCCGGCCTTGTCCTTCTGGTTGAAGAACGCCGGGAGGGCGATGGCGGCGAGGATGCCGAGGATGAGCATGACGACCAGGAGCTCGATCAGGGTGAACCCTGCCTCGCTGTCGCCGTTGAGCCGGGCTCCAACCTTCGCCCGGAGATTCTGGAGCAACATAGGTACCTCCTAGTGGACCTATCGTTTGCGCCTGAGCCCGGGTTAGCCAGAACGGCTCCGAGGCATGGCATTTCTTGTCTCTCCCTCATCGGCCACCTTTCGCCCAGCCTTTAGCCCGGACGGAAATCCGGAAAGCTGACTTTTGCGCGCTATGGGGGTACGAAAAATGAGGGCACGAGGCACCCAAAAATTCAGCAGGCGGCGGCGAGCGACCAGGCAGCGGCTCGAAACAGACGTCCAGAGGGACGCGAGCGCGCTCAGCGGATCTTGTTCGTAGATGCTGAAGATCGGCAGGTACATCGAGATCACGATGAAGCCGACCACGCCGCCGACGAAGATGATCATGACCGGCTCGATCATCGAGGTCAGGGCCTTGACCTTGGCGTCGACCTCGGCCTCGTAGAAGTCGGCGATCTTGGCGAGCATCTGCTCGAGCTGGCCGGTCTCCTCGCCGACGGAGACCATGTGGGTGACCATCGGCGGGAAGAGTCGTGCTGCGGCCAGCGGGGCGGCGATCGATGCCGCCGCGCTTGACCGAGTCGTAGACGTCGTCCATCGCCTCCTCGACGACGACGTTGCCGGAGGTCTTCCCCGGTGATCTCGATCGCCTGCAGGATCGGCACGCCGGCGCTGACCGAGCCCGAGAAGGTGCGCGACCAGCGCGCGAGCGCGATCTTCTGGACGACGTCGCCGATCTTGAACGGCAGCTTCAGCTTGATCGCGGTCCCGATTGCGCCCGGCCGCGCTCGGTCTTCTTCCAGCGGACGAACGCGAAGACGTCAGCGCGATCGCCGGGGATGACGATGTACCAGTAGCCGGTGACCGCGTCCGAGACGCCGACGTGATCTGGGTCATGAGCGGCAGTTCGGCCTCTTCGCCGGAGTTCTTCGGCGAGTTCTTCGAAGATGCCGACGAAGACCGGGACGATGAAGGCGACGATCGCGATCATCGACGGATCGCGACGGTGAAGACCAGCGACGGGTACATCATCGCCGAGTGCACCTGGCGGCGCAGGGCGTCGATCTTCTCGAGCTGGTCGGCGACCCGGTCGAGCGCGTCCTCGAGCCGGCCGGATCCTCGCCGGCGCGGACCATCGCGCGGTAGAGCCGGTCGAAGACCTCGGCTGGCGCTCCATCGCCTGGCCGAGCGAGGCGCCGGCCTCGACGTCGCGGCGGATGCTGACGATCGCCTCGGTGATCTTCTCGTCCTCGGTCTGGTCCTCGAGCGGAGAGCGCCCGCAGCATCGGCATGCCCGAGGCGATCAGGGTCGACGAACTGGCGCGAGAAGACCGCCAGGTCGCGCATCGTTACGCCCTCGGAAGCGGCGGAAGATGATCCTCGACGTTGAGCGGTCGGGCTTCTCGGAGACGTCGAGGACGATCAGCCCGCGCTGGCGAGCTGCTCGGCGACCGGCCTTGGAGTCGGCCTCGATCTCGCCGCTGGCGGGCGCCCGGCGACGTCGATCGCCTTGAAGGCGAAGGTGCTCACCGGCCATCGCCTAGCCCCGATCCCGGCGTCGCCGAGGGCGGTCGCGTCGCCGGCGCCGCGCCGTGCGGCCGGCGCGTCGCCGCCGAGCAGGCGGCCGCAGCTCCTCCGGGCACCGAGGCCCGGCTGCTCGGCGAGCTCGCGGGTGATCTTGCCGTCGCGCACGAGCTCGCGCCAGCGCGGCGTCCATCGTCTGCATGCCGTGCGCGCCGCCGGTCTGGATCGCCGAGTAGATCTGGTGGGTCTTGCCCTCGCGGATCAGGTTGCGGACCGCCGGGGTCGGGACCAGCACCTCGCAGGCGACGACGCGGCCCGCGCCGTCGGCGGTCGGCAGCAGCTGCTGGGTGACGATCGCCCTGCAGCGCGACCGAGAGCTGGGTCCGCACCTGCTGCTGCTGCTCGGGCGGGAAGACGTCGATGATGCGGTCGATCGTCTGCGGCGCGTCGACTGGGTGTGCAGGGTGGCGAAGACGAGGTGGCCGGTCTCGGCCGCGGTCAGCGCGGTGGAGATCGTCTCCAGGTCGCGCATCTCGCCGACCAGGATCACGTCGGGGTCCTGGCGCAGCGCGGCCTGCAGCGCCGAGCGCGAAGCTCGGCGCGTCGGCGCCGACCTCGCGCTGGTTGACGATGCAGCTTCTTGTGGCTGGTGCAGGAACTCGATCGGGTCCTCGATCGTGAGGATGTGGTCCTCGCGCGCTCGCGGTTGATCACGTCGATCATCGCCGCCAGCGTGGTCGACTTGCCCGAGCCGGTCGGGCCGGTGACGAGGACGAAGCCGCGCGGCTTGCGGGTGAACTCGCGCAGCACCGGCGGCAGCGCCGAGCGTCTCGAGCGTCGGGATCTCCTGCGGGATGAGGCGGAAGGCGGCGCTGACCGCGCCGCGCTGGAAGTAGGCAGTTGACGCGGAAGCGGGCGACGTGCCGGGATCGAGTAGGCGAAGTCGAGCTGCCAGTCGTTCTCGAAGCGCTTGCGCTGGTCGTCGTTGAGGATCGAGTAGACGATCTCGCGCGTCTGCTGCGGCGCTCAGCACCGGGTAGCCCTCCAGCGGCGTCGAGCTCGGCCGCGTGCGCGGATCATCGGCGGCGCGCCCGGCGTCAGGTGCAGGTCGGAGGCCCGGCGCTCGACCATCGTCGCGAGCACGTCGGCGAAATCGAAGTCCATGCACTGCTCGTTCGGTCGGCAGCGTTGCCCAGCGTCCGAGTCACGGCCGTCAGCCGACCTCGCTACGCGAGGACTCCGCGTCGAGGTCCGTCCCGCGGACCTTGTCGAGGCCGTCCTCGCGCAGGCGTCAGCATTCCCTCCTCGGCGGGCGACCTCGGGGATCTCTCGGCTCGGACGCGCGGTCGATCGTCATGCTCCTTGATCTCGCGCGCTCATCGCCATCACCTCGTAGAGGCCGATCCGGCCGCGGTAGCCGCTGCTGCGCGCAGCGCGAGCAGCCGACCGGCTCGTAGGCCTCGAGGTCGAGCATCGGCGCGCGAAGCCGGCCTCGGCGAGCACGCTCGGCGGGGACGACGGTGCGCCGCTTGCAGCTCGGGCAGAGCGTCCGCGCCAGGCGCTGGGCGACGACGCAGTCGACCGCCGAGGCGGCGAGGAAGGACTCGATCCCCATCTCGATGAGGCGCGTGATCGCCGCCGGGGCGTCGTTGGTGTGCAGCGTCGAGAGCACCAGGTGGCCGGTCAGCGCCGCCTCGATCGCGATCTGCGCCGTCTCGCGGTCGCGGATCTCGCCGACCATGATGATGTCGGGGTCGGCGCGCAGGATCGAGCGCAGGCCCGTGGCGAAGGTCAGCCCGGCCTTGCGGGTTGACCTGCATCTGGTTGATGCCCGTCGATCTGGTACTCGACCGGGTCCTCGATCGTGATGATGTTCTTCTCGGGCGTGTTGAGCTCCGCAGCGCCGCGTAGAGCGTCGTCGACTTGCCCGAGCCGGTCGGGCCGGTGACGAGCACGGCGCCGTAGGGCCTGGCGGAACGCGTGCTCGAAGCGCGTCGCGCGCTCTGCCGGCCATGCCGAGCTCGTCGAGCGTGCGCAGCGCGTTCTCCTTGTCGAGGATGCGGATCACGATCGACCCCTCCCCGTGCATGGGTCGGCAGCGTGACGACGCGCAGGTCGACCGGCGCCCGTCGACGGTCGACGCCGACGCGGCCGTCCTGCGGCACCCGCCGCTCGGCGATGTCGAGGTCGCTCATGATCTTGATCCGCGAGACGACGCCGGAGACCATCCGCCGCGGCACGTGCGCCGCCTCGTGCAGGACGCCGTCGATCCGGAAGCGGACCCGCATGTCGCCTCGCTCGGGCTCGAAGTGGATGTCGGAGGCGCCCTCGTTGACCGCCTGGCCGAGGATGCTGTAGACGAGCTTGACCACCGGCGCGTCCTCGGCCGCGGCGTGCAGGTCGCTGAGCGGCTCGAGCTGCTCGGCCTCCTCGGCCTCGTCGCTCCTCGACCGCCTCGGTGACCGCGCTCTGCAGCGAGTTCAGCCGCGCGATCAGCGCCGTCGATGTCGGCCGCGGTCGGCGACCACGATGCGGCAGCTCGAGCCCGGTCGCCATCGCGATGTCGTCGGCGGCGAGGACGTTGGCCGGGTCGGCCATCGCGACCAGCAGGGTCTCGCGCGTCGGCGTAGCCGATCGGGACGGCCTGGTAGCGGCGCGCCGAGCGCGATCGGGAGCAGGTTGGCCGCCGCCATGTCGACCTGGTAGACGCCGAGGTCGACGTGGTCGAGCCCGTAGCGCTCGGCGATCGCGCGCGAGAGCTGGTCGGCGTCGATCGCGCCCTGCTCGAGCAGGATCCGCTCCGGCGGGCGTGCCGGCGACGCGGCGCCTCGGCGATCGCCGCCTCGACTCGCTCGGCGCTGACGTAGCCGAGCTCGACCGAGGACGTCGGTGACGAAGCGGGCGCTGTGGCCGTGCCGTGGGGCGGCGTCAGGCCGGGGGTGCCGCGAGGCATCGGGCTCGGGACTCGACCGCGGCCGCGGCCGCGGTCGCGCCGGCCTCCACCCGCCGGACCCGGGACGGGACGCAGGTGCGGGGGCTGTCCGTCGCTCATCTCACCTGCCTACCTCGGCGCGTAGGCTCAGCTGCGGGCCGTGGTAGCTGGCGTCTGCACCGCCTGCTGGACGTCCTCGGCGCGCTGGAAGCCGTAGCTGACGTCGGCCGGCGCGGGACCGCCGCCGTTCAGGCGGCGCGGGCGGATCGCGATCAGCGCCGGGGCGCTTTCGACGCCGAGCGGGCCGGTGATCGGCGTGTAGCGGGCGATATGATCGGACCGGAGACGGCGAACAAGGCGACGCCGGGATCGAGCCGACGACGCCGGCCGGCTTGCGGCGACAGGGCGTCGTCGATCCCGCCCTTGCGGAAGATCAGCAGGGCGACGGTGTCACCGCGCGCGTAAGCGGCCTCGACCGGGTGCGGAAGGGACCGCGCGGCGGGGGCGCTGACGGCGGACGCGGCCGACGCCGGGGTCGATCCTTCGAGGCCGCTGCCGGAGGATTCGGCGCCGGAAGCTCGATTCGGACGTTTCCGCCGCCGCCGCCAACGCCGCCGAGCAGGAAGACCCCGGCGACGATCACCAGCACCGCCACGACGGCGATCTGCGCTACCGGGTTTTCGTTCAGCTTCTGCCTCATCGCGATATCGACACCTCTTCATAGGTCGTCATCGCGAGCCCCAAGTCGGAGCCCTGCAACTACCAGGGCCGGAGCCGGGATGGCAGGCTCAGCAGCCGGAGCTGGGAAGGGTCGCTTCGGCCTCGGGCTCGGCCGAGCATTCGGTGAAGGATTCGCGGCTGAGGCCTTCCAGCGTCGGGTCGCCCGGGACCGGCGGATCTTCGCCGTGTTCGATGCGGATTTTTTCGATCTGTTCTTCCAGGGTGACGATTTCCGTTTCGAACACTTGAACTTCGCTTTCGTGCTGCACCGTGGTATCGCTGGTCACCTGTTCCGGCGTGCCGGGTATTTTTTCTCCCGGTCTTTCAGTCACAGGAAGAAAGGTTTCCGGCGCCGGCGGGGTGAAGGCGCCGCCGCTGTTGATCGAGGCGCCGCCGCCGAGTTCGAGCGTGCGGCCGATGATCACCCCGTGCAGGTTGACGCCGTTGTTGGCGACGATCGTCGACAGCGGCGCGTAGATCACGAACTGCGAGGAGACCGAGCCCCCCGCCAGTTCGATCCTGCTGGCGCCGGAAGTGGCGGAGCCGGCGAAGAAGAGGGACGGGCCGTTGGCCGCGTCGGCGGCGATGTAGGTGCCGTTGGCGAACTGCAGCTGGGCGCCGCCGTTGAGGCCCGGACAGTTCTCCGGCGGCGCGAAGTAGATCCGGATCGCCTTGCCGGCGCCGGAGAACAGCTTCGAGCCGCCGGCCAGGGTCAGCTGGCAGAGGAGCAGGCGCCGTGCCTTCCAGGGTCAGCTGGTCGTAGTTGACGGTCAGGCTCTTGTTCGAGGCGTTCCAGGAGATGTTGCCGCGCTGCCAGACGTTGGGGCCCCGACCGGGTCGGCACCGGTCAGGCGCGCATTCGAGTTGTTGGCGGCGATGTCGACGGGAGCGTGATCGGCGGGTATTCCGTCGTCCCCTGCGCCGCGGTGCGGCTGGCGCAGTTGGAGGGCTTGTTCTTGCTCGAGGAGTTGTCGGTGGTGAAGGTGGTGCCGTAGCTGACCGTGCCGCAGACGTTGGCGCTGCCGACCATGCTGACCGCGCCGTTCGAGCCGGCGCCGCCCGCGTAGACCTGGGCGTTGTTGTTCATTTTCAGCCAGTCGATCCCCACAACCTGGCCGCTGGCGTAGACGTTGGGGGGCGGGACCAGAGTTGCCGGAGTTTCCACTTCTTCGCCGGGAATTTCTTTGACGTTTTCGCCTTTTTCGACTTCTTCGGTGAGGATTTTTTCGGTGTATTCGCGTTCGATCGTTTTCTGCGAGACCGCGTTTTCGAACGAGATGATTTCTTCTTCCCATTCGGTCGGGCCGCTCGGAGCGCCGGGTACAACACCCAGGGCAGGCCCGCACTTCGACCCGCTTCTGGACCCGGCGGCCGCCGACCGTGGCGATCCCGGTCGAGACCACCTGGACTTCGTCTTCATCGGCGCTGCAAGCGCTCGCCTCGGCCGCGGTTTCGCAGCTACCGCCTTCGACTTCCTCGGCGTAGCAGGGGCGTAGCTGGTAAAGGTATTCGGCAGCGCCGATCTTCTGCGGCGCGATCGGGGTGCACCAGCCGTTGGATTCGAGCCCGGTTTCGTCCGCTTTCGGGCAGGGGACGGTCGGGTCGTCGGCGATCTGCTGGCGCTGGTGCAGGATCGCGATTTCGGCACCCGCTTCCGCCGCCGCCAGGGCTTCGTTGCCGCCCTGGTTGTGGGAGCCGCCGCTCTGGGAGTTGACCGAGGCGACGATCGGAACCGCCGCGAAGCTGAGGGTGATGACAGTAATTAGGAGGGCGACGGGCAGGGCGATGCCCCGCTCCGAGCTGCACCAGCTCCTGAACGCGATTGGCTACGCGGCTGCGCAGCTTGCTGATCACCCCAGTACCCCTTCCGGCTCGTTGTCCATCTGCTCGATGCCACTGGCGCGCTGACCGCCGGCGGCAAGCATCAATTTGAAGTCGTGGGGGCTGGAGGCGGTCTCATAGGCGACCTCCTCGCTGATCCGGCCAGCGCTGACGTGACCGAGCAGATCCTGGTCGAAGGTCTGCATGCCGTAGAAGGCGCCGTCGGCGATCACATCCTTGATCTCGCTCGTCCTGTCCGGATCGGCGATCGCTCGGCGATGCGGCCGGTGTTGATCATGATCTCGGCGCCGGGGTCCGGCTGCCGTCCAGCGCGGGAACCAGACGCTGGGAGATGATCCCGCGCAGCGTCCCCGCGAGCGTCAAGCGCACCTGCTTCTGCTGGTAGGGAGGGAAGAAGTCGATCATGCGGTTCATGGTCTCGGTGGCGTCGACGGTATGCAGCGTGGAGAGACCAGGTGGCCGGTCTCGGCCGCGGCGAGCGCGGTACGCACCGTCTCGCTGTCGCGCATCTCGCCGATCAGGATCACGTCGGGGTCCTGGCGCAGGATCGCGGCCGCAGCGCCACCAGGAAGTCCTGGGTGTCGTTACCGACCTCGCGCTGGTTGATCGAGGCCACGTCGTCGCGGTGCAGGTACTCGATCGGGTCCTCGACCGTCACGATATGCACGGGCTTCGTCCGGTTGATGTAGTCGATCATGGCCGCCAGGGTGGTGGTCTTGCCGGAGCCCGTGGGGCCGGTCACGAGGATCAGCCCTCGGTGCTCGTCGGCGATCTTGCGGACCGCGTCGGGCAGCCCGATCTCCTCGAACGAAGGACCGCCGAACCGCAGCGCCGCAGGACCATCTCACCGACCCGCGCTGGCGGAAGACGTTGACGCGGAACCGCCCCACGTGGGGGATCGAGTAGGCGAAGTCGATCTCGCCGTGCTCGACGAAGTGCGCCTTGCGGTCCTCCGGCACGATGCCGTCGGCGATCGCCTCGGTGTCCTCGGGCTGCAGCGGCGGTTCGTCGAAGAGCGGGCCGAGGTGCCCCTCGACCCGGGCCATCGGCGGCGATCCGACCTTGACATGCAGATCGGACCCGCCGCGTTCGACGAGGGCGCGCATCGCTTGCTCGATGTCTAACATCTCGGCCCCTATCGGCCGCAACTGCAGAATCTTTAACCGCCTAGCCGGATATCCGGGCTAGGCGGTTGGAAGTGAG
>CAVSIL010000011.1:0-178905 GCA_963727985.1 uncultured Solirubrobacterales bacterium
GGGTCATTGACTTCTTTGGGAAGGTAGCGCAGATTTCCAAGGTTGTTGCCACTTCCTTGGATTTCTCGCCGATCCGAGCAAACCTACGATTCTCAGGTCGGTCCTACGACGTTCAGCCCCCGCTCGCCCGCCGCCTTGGCGAGGCGCTGGTCGTAGGTGACGAACGCGCCGAGCTCGTCGCGAATGCTGAGTGCGGTGGCGAGGTGGAGGGCGTCGAGGCTGCGGAGGCCCGCCGGCTCGAGGGAGGCGGCTTCGTCGACCACCGCGTCGTCGATGGGGAGCAGCGCCAGCCCCTCCAGGAAGGATCGGGCCT
Source organism: uncultured Solirubrobacterales bacterium (assembly GCA_963727985.1). Lineage (GTDB taxonomy): Bacteria > Actinomycetota > Thermoleophilia > Solirubrobacterales > 70-9 > VAYN01. Next base: position 314 of record CAVSIL010000011.1, read on the forward strand.
CGACCGCATGAGCCCGGCCGTAGCGGGCGCAAGCCCGGATCGCCTCGACCGCAAGCAGCGCGCTCGATACGTAGCCGTCCCAATCGGCCAGCTCGACGAGCAGGGCATCGTGCTCGGCCTCCCGAAGCGGCAGCTTCACGTAGGCAGAGCTGTCCAGGTAGGCGAGCCGCGCGGCTACAGTCGCTCCTCGCGCAGCTCGTCGAGGACCTCGAGGCTGGGCGGACCCACAGCCGGCGCCGTGTCGGAGCCCCGAGCCAGTGCGAGCAGGTCGCCACGGGGCATCGTCGCCCCCCTCTCCGCCACCAGCCGCGCCAGCGGCGAATCCGGCGGGCCGGACGGCGACAGCCGAGCCACCTCCCGCCCCCGCTCGGTCACGACGAAGCTCTCGCCGTCCTTGACCTCAGTGAGATAGCGCGAAAGGTTCTGTCGCAACTCCCGGACTCCGACCCGATTCATGTGCGTCACGGTAGCACCTCTGTGCCAAGTTGACCCAGGCTGGGTCTTTGAGTAGATATATATCGAAAAAGATGTATCGTGTGGGGATGATCGAGACCCCGAGAACCCCTCGCTGTGGCCCGCTGGTCCGGGAAACGCGCCGGCGGCACGGGATCGATCAGGCCGAGCTGGCGCGGCGCCTAGGCACCAGCCAGGCCGCGATCTCGCGGGTCGAGCGCGATCTCGTCTCCCCCTCGCTCGCGACCCTGAACCGGATCATGGAGGCGATGGGACAGACACTGCTGGTCTCGACCACCCCGCTGAACCAGCCGGCTCCCGGCGGCGGCAACGTCTCGATCCTCGAGCTTCGCGCCGACTACGAGCGGCTCTCTCCCGCGGAGCGGCTCGATCAGGCCGCCGAGCTCAGTGCGATCGCCACGGAGCTGGCAACCGGGGCTGAGATCTGATGGCACGGGTGCTGGAAGTCGACCCCCTGATGGACGTGGTCGATGACCACGAGGTCGAGTACATCGTCGTCGGTGGGTTCGCCGTCGCCGCCCATGGTCATGTCCGGGCGACCAAGGACGTCGACATCTGCCCGAACCCCAAGCCGTCCAACCTGCGCCGCCTCGCCGCCGCCCTGGAGGAGCTCGAAGCAACCCCGATCGACCTCGAGGAGTTCGAGGGCGAGTTCGACCTCAAGCCCGACTACGAGGGGCTACGGCAGGGCGGCAACTGGACCCTGATGACCAAGCATGGACGCATCGACATCCTCCAGACCTTCAGCTTCGATGATGTCGAGGGCGGCCTCGGCGGGTACGCCGACATCGCCGGTCGAGCCGTCTATCGCGAACTCCGTGGCCGCAGGCTCAAATTCTGCGGCTACGAGGATCTTCTGACCATGAAGCGAGCCGCCGGCCGGCCGGTCGACGAGATCGACGTCAAGAGCCTCAAGCAGGCCCGTCGAGAACTCTGATCAGGCCTCGAGCTGCGCTCCGACCTCGTATTTCTCCACCGAGACCCGCTGGCCCATGCCCTCGCCGGGTGGGCTCATCGCGTTCAGGGTCGCGTCGCCCTGGCGGTAGTCCTCCTCGGTCTCAAACAGGGTGATCGCGATCGAGCGGCCGCCCTCGAGGTCGTTGAGCAGCAGCAGGCCTTTCGCCGGCAGACCCTCCGGCGGGCCCGAGTCGGCATCGCTCTGGATCCGCGTGGCGGTCTCCTTCAGCGCCTCGGCCGAGGCGCCCTCCCAACGTGCGACACGTGCGTACATGCTTCCTCCTCCACTCGCTGTGCGGCTACTCGGCGAGGCTACACCCGGGTGCCCGGCGTGGACAACAGCGCGCGTCAGCGGATGTGTTCGTAGATGCTGAACATCGGCAGGTACATCGCGATCACGATGAAGCCGACGATGCCGCCGACGAAGACGATCATCAGCGGCTCGATCAGGGCGGTCAGCGCCTTGACCTTAGCGTCGACCTCGGCCTCGTAGAAGTCGGCGACCTTGGCCAGCATGTGCTCGAGCTGGCCGGTTTCCTCGCCGACCGCGACCATGTGGCCGACCATCGGCGGGAAGATCGGGTTGTCTTGGATCGGCCCGGCGAGGGTGCCCCCGCGCTTGACCGAGGCGTAGACGTCTTCCATCGACTGCTCGACGACGACGTTGCCGGCGGTGTCGCCGGTGAGTTTGATCGCCTGCAGCATCGGCACGCCAGAGGAAACGGCGCCGGAGAAGGTCCGCGACCAGCGCGCCAGCGCGACCTTCTGGATCACGTCGCCGATCTTCGCCGGCAGCCGCAGTTTGAAGCGGTCCCAGAGCTCGTTGCCCCGGGTCGTCTTCTTCCATTTGAAGAAGGTCACAAAGAGGATGACCAGAGCGGGGATGATCACGAACCAGTAGCCGGTGATCGCGTTCGAGGCCGAGACGCAAAGCTGGGTCGGCAGCGGCAGGCCAGCGGCTTCCTCAGGGTGTTCTTCGGCCAGTTCTTCGAAGATGTTGGCGAAGACCGGGATCACGAAGGCGACGATCGCGAGCAGCACCACGGCGGCGAAGCCGAAGACCAGCGACGGGTACATCATCGCCGATTTGACCTGCCGCCTCAGCGTGTCCGCTTTCTCCACCTGGAAGGCGATCCGGTCCATCGCCTCGTCGAGCCGTCCCGATTGCTCGCCGGAGCGGACCATCGCCCGGAAGAGGCGGTCGAAGACCTTCGGGTAGCGCTCCATCGCCTGCTCCAGGGAGCTGCCGGCCTCGACGTCGGAGCGGACCCCGGCGACGGCTTCGCGGATCTGGTCGTCCTGGGTCTGCTCCTCGAGCGTGCTGAGCGTGCGCAGCATCGGCATGCCGGAGGCGATCAGGGTCGCGAACTGGCGCGAGAAGACCGCCAGCTCGCGCATGTCGATGCCCTGCCAGCGCTTGAACAGGTCCTCGATGTTGAAGGGACTGGTCTTCTCGCTGACGTCGAGGACGATCAGGCCGCGCTGGCGCAGCTGCTCGGTGACGGCGGCCTTGGAATCGGCGTCGAGCTGCCCGGCGGAGGTCCCCCCGGCCAGGTCCATCGCCCGGAACTCGAAAGTGGTCGCCGACATCTCGCCCTAGGCCCCCGGCACCGCGGAAATCGGCGGCGGCGCGCTGCCGGTCGCCGTCGCGGCTTCGGCCTGGCTGAGCGGCGCCCCGCCCAGAAGCCGGTTGAGCTCCTCCGGCACCGAGGCCCGCTGTTCGGCCAGCGAGCGGGTGATCTTGCCGGTGCGCACGAGCCGCGCCAGGTCGGCGTCCATCGTCTGCATCCCCACCGCGCCCGAGGTCTGCAGGGCGGCGTAGATCTGGTGGGTCTTGCCCTCGCGGATCAGGTTGCGGATCGCCGGGGTCGGGATCAGCACCTCGCAGGCGACGGTGCGGCCGCGGCCGTCGGCGGTCGGCAGCAGTTGCTGGGTGACGATCCCCTGCAGGGCGATCGAGAGCTGAGTCCGCACCTGGCCCTGCTGCTCGGGCGGGAAGACGTCGATGATGCGGTCGACGGTCTGGGCGGTCGACTGGGTGTGGAGGGTGGCGAAGACGAGGTGGCCGGTCTCGGCCGCGGTCAGGGCGGTGGAGATCGTCTCCAGGTCGCGCATCTCGCCGACCAGGATCACGTCGGGGTCCTCTCGCAGGGCGGCGCGCAGGCCGAGGGCGAAGTCGGGGGCGTCGGAGCCGATCTCGCGCTGGTTGACGATCGAGCTTTTGTGCTGGTGCAGGAACTCGATCGGGTCCTCGATCGTGAGGATGTGGTCCTGGTGCTCGACGTTGATCACGTCGAGCATCGCCGCCAGGGTCGTGCTCTTACCCGAGCCGGTCGGCCCGGTGACGAGGACGAAGCCGCGCGGCTTCGCGCAGAGGTCGCGCAGCACCTGCGGCACCCCGAGCGAGTCCAGGGCCGGGATCTCCTGCGGCACCAGGCGGAAGGCGGCGCTGACCGTCCCCCGCTGGAAGAAGCAGTTGACGCGGAAGCGGGCGACGCCGGGGATCGCGTAGGCGAAGTCGAGCTGCTGGTTGTTCTCGAAGCGCTTGCGCTGGTCGTCGTTGAGGATGCCGTAGACGACCTCGCGGGTCATCTGCGAGTTGAGGACCGGGAAGCCCTCCATCGGTCGGATCTTGCCCTTGTCGCGGATCGCCGGCGGGAAGCCCGGGGTGATGTGGACGTCGGAGGCCTTGGTCTCGACCATGTAGCCGAGCACGGCGGAGAAATCGAAGTCAGGCAGTGACACGGAGGACCTCCTCGAGGCTGGTGTTGCCGGCGCGAACCTTGGAGACGCCGTCCTCGCGCAGGGTCAGCATTCCCTCCTCGCGGGCGGTGGCGGCGATTTCGGGCTCGGCGGCATGGGCGATCGTCATTTCCTTCAGCTTCTCGCTGAGGCTCATCACCGAGTAGATCCCGACCCGGCCGCGGTAGCCGCTCTGGTTGCAGCGCGGGCAGCCGACCGGCTCATAGGCCTCGATGTCGGCCCCGACCCGGACCCCGGCGTCGGCCAGCGCCCGGACCGGGACGATCGCCCGCCGCTTGCAGTTGGTGCAGAGCTTGCGCGCCAGCCGCTGGGCGACGACGCAGTCGACGGCGGAGGCGGTGAGGAAGGTCTCGATGCCCATCTCGTTCAGACGCGCGATCGCGCCGGGGGCGTCGTTGGTGTGGAGGGTGGTGAGCATCATGTGGCCGGTCAGGGCGGCCTCGATCGCGATCCGCGCCGTCTCGGCGTCGCGGATCTCGCCGACCATCACCACGTCGGGGTCGGCGCGCAGGATCGAGCGCAGGCCGCGGGCGAAGTCGAGCCCCGCCTTGCGGTTGACGTTCATCTGGTTGATGCCGTCGATCCGGTACTCGACCGGGTCCTCGATCGTGATGATCTTGCGCTCGATGTCGTTGAGCTCGGTCAGCGCCGCGTAGAGGGTCGTGCTCTTACCGGAGCCGGTCGGCCCGGTCACCAGCACGGCGCCGTAGGACTGCCGGAAGGCGTCCTCGAAGCGGGCCCGGGCGGAGCCGTCCATGCCGAGGTCGTCGAGCGTGCGCTGGGCGTTGCTTTCGTCGAGGATGCGGATCGTCGCCCCCTCCCCGCGCTGGGTCGGCAGGGTGGTCACACGCAGATCGATGCGGCGCTCCTCGACGGCGACGCTGACCCGGCCGTCCTGGGGCACCCGCTTCTCGGCGATGTCGAGCTCGCTCATGATCTTCAGGCGCGAAATCACGGCGCCGATCATCCGCTTCGGCACGTGCGCCGCCTCCTTCAGCACGCCGTCGACCCGGAACCGGACCCGCAGCTCGCCCTCTTCGGGCTCGAGGTGGACGTCGGAGGCCCCCTCCCCCACGGCCTGGGCGAGGATGCTGTAGACGAGCTTGATCACCGGCGCGTCCTCGGCGCTCGCCTGCATGTCGCTGACCGTGGCGAGAGCGTCCCGGCCATCGGCTTCCTGTTCGTCCTGCTCCTCGACGATCGCGTCGGTGGCGGCGTTCTGGATCGTGCCGAGCCGGCCGAGCAGCGCCTCGACGTCGGCTTTGGCGGCGACCGCGATGTGGCAGTCGAGCCCGGTGGCGATCTGGATGTCGTCGACGGCGAGCACGTTGGCGGGGTCGGCGGCGGCGACCAGCAGCGTGTGCTGGTCGACGTAGCCGACCGGGACCGCCATGTAGCGACGGGCCATCGTCACCGGGAACAGCGCCGCGGCGGCGACGTCAACGCTGTAGACGGCGAGGTCGACGTGGTCGAGGCCGTAACGCTCGGCGGTCGCCCGCGAGAGCTGTTCGTCGTTGATCGCGCCTTGCTCGACCAGCAGCGACTCCGGCGTGCGCCCGGCCGTCCGGGCGGCCTCGATCGCCGCATGAACCACGTCGGCCGAGACGTAGCCGAGCTCGACCAGGACATCGGTGATGAAGCCGCGCGAGTGGCCGCGATGCAGCGGCGGGGTCAGTCCCGACGTGCCCCGTGCCTCGGGCATGGCCGGCGCCGCCGAGCTGCCCGAGTCGGGCACCGGCTGTAGGTGACTTGGGAAGTTGGTCCTGTCGTTCGAGCTCATCGCCGCACTCAGTTCGGGTGGTAGGTCGCTTCGGAACCCGTGTAGCCGGCATCGACGACGGCCTGGACGACGCTCTGGGAGGTCTGGAAGCCGTAGTCGACCGATGCCTGCGGCACCCCACCGCTGAGCCGCCGCGGTTTCATCACCAGCAGCGCCGGCACCTGCTGGACGTCGACACCGAGGGTGATCGCCGCGTAGCGGGAGATCTGCTTGGCGGGGACGACGAAGAAGGCGACGCCGGGCCGCGAGCGCAACTGCCGCGCGGCGCTCTGCACGAGCCTGTCGTCGATGCCGCCGTCGTGGACGATCAGCAGGACCACGGTCTGGTCGGCGTCGTAGGCGCGCGCGACCGGCGCCGGCATCGGCGGCGGTGGGATCGAAGCGGGGATCGCCGCTGCCCCTTCAGCCGTGGCCGCTTCGATCGCACCTTCCACCGCGCCTTCGACGGCCTCCCCCGCGGTTGCGCCGGTGGCGGTGCCGCTGGCTTCGGTCCCGGCGATCGCCACCGTCGCTTCAGTCGGCGCCGCTTCTTCGCTTTCTTCGCCCCCGCCCGGTTTGAGGAACATGAAGGCGGCGACCGCGATCAGCACGATGACGAGCCCGACCTGGGCCGCGGGGCTGTCGTTGAGCTTCTCCCTCACGGCGCCACCGGCTCCTTGTCGAGCTGCTCGATGCCGCTCGCCCGCTGGCCGCCGGCGGCTAGCATCAGCTTGAAATCATGCGGGCTGGAGGCGTAGTCCATCGCCGTCGCCTCGGTGATCTTGCCCTCCATCGCGTAGGTCAAGAGCGACTGGTCGAAGGTGCGCATCCCGTAGTACTCGCCTTCGCCGATGACCTCGGTGATCTTGCCCGTTTCTTCGGGGTTGAGGATCAGGTCCTGGACGCGGCCGGTGACGACCATCACCTCCGAGGCGGGCACCCGCCCCTCGCCGGTGATGTCGGGGACCAGGCGCTGGGCGATCGCCCCTTTCAGGGTCGAGGCCAGCATCACCCGCGCCTGCTGCTGCAGGTGCGGCGGGAAGAAGTCGATGATGCGGTTGATCGTCTCGGTCGCGTCGAGGGTGTGGACCGTGGAGAGCACGAGGTGGCCGGTCTCAGCCGCCGACAGCGCGGTCCGCACCGTCTCCTCGTCGCGCATCTCGCCGATCAGGATCACATCGGGGTCCTGGCGCAGCACCCGCCGCATCGCCCGGCCGAAGCTCTTGGTGTCGGAGCCGACTTCGCGCTGGTTGACGATCGAGCGTTTGTCGGCGTGCAGGTACTCGATCGGGTCCTCGAGCGTGACGATGTGCCGCGCCCGGGTCTGGTTGATGTGGTCGATCATCGCCGCCAGCGTCGTGCTCTTGCCGGAACCGGTGGTGCCGGTAACCAGCACGATCCCCCGCTGCTCCTCAGCCAGCGCCCGCACGACCTCGGGCAAGCCGAGATCGTCGATCGAGCGGATCTCGAACGGAATCGCCCTGCAGACGATCGAGATCGACCCCGCTGCTTGAAGGTGTTGACGCGGAAGCGGGAGACGCCGGGCAGCGCGTAGGAGAAGTCGGCCTCGCCATCGTCCTCGAACTCGGTCAGCGACCGCACCTCGGCGATGTCGTGGAAGGCTTTCTCGGTGTCCTTGGCGCTGAGCTCGCCGAACCCCTCGAGCGGGATCAGCTCGCCGTGCATGCGGGCGACCGGGGGCGAGTCGACCTTGACGTGAAGGTCGGAGCCCTCCCGCTCGACGAGAGTGCGCAGCGCTGAGTCGATGTCAAACATCCCGGCTGTTATCGGCCGGGACCTTCTAGGCCTTAAACCACGGTGCGAAGCCATGCGGGAGGGGTGCCGATGGCCCTCCCCGTGAATTCAGTCGCGCCCGCTGAAGCGGGCTGCTCCGCAACATGCTGCGCGCCTATGGCGCGCAAGAACCGGATTGCATTTCCGCCGCTTCGCGACATTCCCGGGGAGGACCATCGGCACCCCTCTCACGGAAGCTCTTCTAAAGACGGGAGAGCTACCAGCGTCCGCGCCAATCCCAGCTCCCCAAGGAGGAAACATCTCCGCTGCGAGATTCCGTTCCTTCGGCCGTCCCGGCGACGCGTGTCGTAGGAGGGGTCCGGGTACCCCCGATTCGAATGTGGCCGAACGGCCGCGATATGCAATCTGTCATTTGCCCGCCATAGGCGGGCAGCATGTTGCGGAGCAGCCCGCTTCAGCGGGCGCGACTGAATTCGAATCGGGGGTACCCGGACCCTTCCTCCGACGCCCCGTGCGGCCCGACGCCACGACCCGGACGGGCCGTGGCCGGGCAATCGAGCTACGCGACCTCGCGCAGTTTCTGGGCCTCGCCCAGGCTCTGCAGCTTTTTCAAGCTCTGATTCTCGATCTGACGGATCCGCTCGCGGGTCACGTTGAAGGTGCGGCCGACCTCGTCCAGGGTGCGCGGGTGCTCGCCGCCGAGCCCGTAGCGCAGCTCCAGCACGCGGCGCTCGCGGTAGGAGAGGTTCTCCAGGGCCTCCTTCAGCGCCTCTTTGGTCAGCAGGTCCGCGGCGCGGTCGAACGGGGACTCGGCCTTCTCGTCGGCGATGAACTGGCCGAACTCGGACTCCTCCTCGTCGCCGACCGGCTTCTCCAGGCTGACCGGGGCCTGGGCGGAGCGCTTGATCGAGTCGACCTCCTCGGGATCGATGCCGGTTACCTCGGCGATCTCCTCCGGGGTGGGCTCACGACCCAGCTCGGTGACCAGCTTGCGCTCGGCGCGGCCGATCTTGTTCAGCTTCTCGACCACGTGGACCGGGATCCGGATCGTGCGGGCCTTGTCGGCCAGGGCACGGGCGATCGCCTGGCGGATCCACCAGGTCGCGTAGGTCGAGAACTTGAACCCCTTGCGGTAGTCGAACTTCTCCGCGGCGCGGACCAGGCCCAGCGTCCCCTCCTGGATCAGGTCGAGGAAGGGAAGGCCCTGGTTGCGGTAATTTTTCGCGATCGAGACGACCAGGCGCAGGTTCGACTCGACCATTTTCTGCTTCGCGTCGAGGTCGCCCCGCTCGATGCGCTTGGCGAGTTCGACCTCCTCCGCGGCGGTCAGCAGGCGGACTTTGCCGATGTCCTTGAGGAACAGCTGCAGCGAATCCGTGGTCATGTCCGGTTTCAGGTCGAGCGCCGCTTTCTGGCGACGACGGCCTTTTTTGCCGGTGTCCGCGGGCATCGCGTCCGCGGCCGCTTTCTGGGCCGGGTCCATGTCCTCGACGAGCTCGATCCCCGACTTCTCGAGGTGCCCGTAGAGATCCTCGACATCCGACTCGTCGAGATCGACCTCGGACACGGCCGAGGCGATGTCACCGAAGGTCAGCACCCCGAGCTGCTGCCCGCGATTGATGAGGCCTTTGACCTCCTCCAACTCCTGAAGCTCTGCTACCAGCATGCGATCTACTCGTTTCCCTAGAGGTTCGTGTTTAGTCCTGGCAATGAAATGCCGCCGCGAACCGAAAGTCGCGCCGGCGGATAGAAAAGCGGACCAGCGACCTGGCCCGCGAAGTAAGCATCAAGATCTGAACTGCGCTGAAGCCCGGAGGGCGCGCGTCGAAACCTCGTCAAACGCTTGTTCGTATGGTAGTCGCTTCAGTTTGTGAAGTCAATGCCCAACTCGACGCGCAATCCCAAACCCTGGCTGAGCGCCTTCTGGCAGCGCGCCTACCGCGAGAACGTCACCGGGCTCTCGGCAATGGTCGCCTACAACCTGATGCTGGCGGTCTTCCCGTTCGCCCTGCTGGTGCTCTTCGTCTTCGGCCAGGTGCTGAAGATAAAGGGGGTCGAGACCAGCGTCGTCAGCGACCTCGAGCGGCTCTTCCCCAGCGTCGAGCAGCAGACCCTGACCGACGTCCTCAACCGCATCCAGAACAACTCGACGACGATCGGGATCGCCGCCTTCGTCGGCTCGCTCTGGATCGGCGCCTCCTTCTGGGGGGCGATGGACACGGCCTTCTGCCGCATCTACCACGTCGAGTGCCGCGGCTGGGTCGAGCAGAAGCGCTTCTCCTTCGCGATGCTGGGCGTCGTCCTCCTCTTCATCGCCGCCAGCATCTTCGTGCCGGCGATCGAGAGCGGCCTGATCTCCAGCACCGACCGGCTGCCGTTCGGGCTCTCCGACATCAAGGCGATCGACACGCTGCTGCTGCTCGGCGCCGCCCTGCTCGTCACCTTCGCGATCTGCTCGGTGATCTTCTGGGCGGTGCCGAAAGGGCACATGCCGTGGCGAGCGGTCTGGCCCGGGGCCGCCTTCGTGACGATCGCCGCCGGCCTCGCCAACTGGCTCTTCCCGGTCTACCTCTCGAACGTGTCGAGCCTCTCCCACTTCGGCTCGACCCTGGGCTTCATCCTCATCGCCCTGCTCTGGTTCTACGTGCTCAGCCTCGCCCTGCTGGCCGGGGCGGTGATCAACTCCCTGCGGTTCGAGCTCCACGACACCGGCGAACTGCCCTACGGGACCAAGCGGCCGTGCAACGGCTGCGAGGACTCGCCCGGCCCGGGCGGCGCGCCGTCCACGGGATCTCCCGAAGGCTAGGAGCCGCCACGACCCTGGGCGCCGAGGTCTTTGCTCGCCTCGCGCAGCGCCTCCGCCAGGGGAGTGCGGGCGATCCGCTCGCCGAACAGCTCCATGCCGGTCGGGTCGGTGACCACGGTCTCGGTCGCCAGGCCCTCGATCAGAGGGCGGGCGACGCCGGGGTCGACCGGCGTGACCAGGCCGATCCAGAGTGAGGAGAGGCGGGGGCTGAGGATTGGCACCGTGAGGCGGAGCGGCGGTCGCCGGCCCAGGGCTCGGGCCAGTTCGTCGATCATGCCGCCGTAGGTGGTGACGTCGGGGCCGCCGATCTGGATCTCACGATCGAGCGGGGCGTCGAGGTCGGCGGCGGCGGCGAGGAAGGAGACCGCGTCGCCGATCGCGATCGGCTGGGTGCTGGTGGTGACCCAGCGCGGGGTAATCATCAGCGGCAGTCGTTTGACGAGGTGAAAGACGGTGAGGAAGGACTCGCTGCCGGCGCCGATCACGGCGGCGGCGCGGAAATAGGTGACCGGGACCGGGCCGGCGCGCAGGGTCTCGGCGGTCGCGTGGCGGCTGGCGAGATGCTCCGACCCCTCGTTCAGGCCGCCCAGGTAGACGACCCGGCGCACCCCGGCCGCGGCCGCCGCGGCGGCGAAGTTCCCGGCCGCTTCCTTGTCGCGCCGAGCGAAGTCGCCATCGGAGCCGCGCCCCATCGAGTGCACCAGGTAGTAGGCGACGTCGACGCCCTCCAGCGCCGGCCCGAGCGTGTCCGGGTCGAGCACGTCGGCCCGGCGCACCTCGCAGCCGATGTCATCCAGGTCGCCGGCGGCCTCCGGGCGCCGCGCCAGGGCCCGCACCTCCAACCCCTGCTCGCGCAACCGCGCGCAGAGCTGTCCACCGATGTAGCCGGTAGCCCCGGCAACCGCAATCACCCCAATGAAACTACCCCAGGCGGCGAAAACCAAGCCTGGGCTTGCAGCCGCCTGCGGCTATCCGTATTTCTGGCCGATGACCTTGCGCAGCTTCGCGCGGTCATGGCGGGCGTGAACCCGGCGGACGGTGCCGGAGCGCGAGCGCATCACCAAGGACTCCGTGGTGGCGCCGTTGCCGCGGTAGCGCACGCCCTGGAGGACGTCGCCGTCGGTGACCCCGGTGGCGGAGAAGAAGACGTCGTCGCCGGAGCAGAGGTCGTCGGCGGTGAGCACGCGGTCGAGGTCATAGCCGGCGTCGATCGCCGCCTGGCGCTCGCCGTCGTCGCGAGGCCAGAGCCGTCCCAGCAGCTGGCCGCCCATCGACTTCAGCGCCGCCGCCGAGAGCACGCCCTCGGGGGTGCCGCCGATCCCCCACAGCAGATCGACCGGGGAGCGTTCGCTGACCGCGAGCAGGGCGGCGGAGACGTCACCGTCGCTGATCAGCCGCAGACGGGCGCCGGCCTCGCGGACTTCGCGCATCGCCTCCTCGTGACGGGGGCGGTCAAGCATCACCACGATCACGTCGCCGACGCTGCCGCCCTTGCGCTCGGCGATCAGCTTCAGAGTCTCCGGCAGCGGCCGGTCGAGATCGAGCAGATCGGCGATCTCCTCGCCGCCGGCCATCTTTTCCATGTAGACGCAGGGCCCGGGGTCGAACATCGAACCGCGCTCGGCCAGGGCGATCACGGCCAGGGCGCTGGGCATGCCGCGGGCGCAGAGCGTGGTCCCCTCCAGCGGGTCGACGGCGATGTCGCAGACCGGCGGGCTGCCGTCGCCGATCTGCTCGCCGTTGAAGAGCATCGGCGCCGCGTCCTTCTCGCCCTCGCCGATCACGACGACGCCGTCCATCGCCACCGAGTCGAGCACGAAGCGCATCGCGTCGACCGCGGCGCCGTCGGCGGCCAGCTTGTCGCCGCGCCCGACCCAGCGAGCCGCGGCCAGCGCCGCCGCCTCGGTCACCCGCACCAGCTCCAGGGCGAGGTTGCGGTCCGGCTTGGCCTGAGGGGTCTCGGGCATCGGCGGCGGAGGCTATAGGGTCGCGCCATGTCTCAGCGTTGGGGTTTGACTCTGCCACTGCCGGGCATCGCGCTGGCGGACCACGAGGAGCACGTCAGGCGCGCGGAGGCGCTCGGCTACACCGACCTCTGGACGGGCGAGACCGCCGGCCCCGACGGCTTCACGCCGCTGGCGCTGAGCGCCGCCTGGACCGAGCGGATGCGCCTCGGCACCGGGATCGTCGGCGTCTTCCAGCGCGGCCCGGCGCTGCTGGCGCAGGAGGCGGCGGCGCTGGCGAGCGCCTCCCGCGACCGCTTCGTGCTCGGCATCGGCTCCTCCTCGGACCGCATCGTCGAAGGCTGGAACGAGATCCCCTTCGAGAGGCCCCTGAGCAAGGTGCGCGAGACCCTCGACTTCCTCGACGCGGCGCTGGCCGGCGAGCGCACCGCGACCGGCTTCAAGCTGGAAGCGCCCCCGGCCGAGCGGGTGCCGATCGTGCTGGCGGCGCTGCGCGGCAAGATGCTGAGGCTGGCGATGGATCGCGCCGACGGCGCCTTCACCAACTTCCTGCCGCTGGGCGGGCTGCCGAAGGTGACCGCCCAGCTCGAGGGCGCGCCGGAGGGCTTCGAGCTGCTCTGCCGCTTCTTCTGCATCCCCGGCGAGCGCGAGCAGGTCGAGCCGCTGGCCCGCTTCATGTTCTCCTCCTACATCACCGTCCCGGTCTACACCGCCTTCTACCGCTGGCTCGGCTACGGCGAGCAGATCGACCCGATGGTGGCGGCCTGGGAGGCGGGCGACCGCCAGGCCGCGGCGGCGGCGGCCCCGTGGGAGCTGATCGAGGAGATGTTCATCTTCGGCAGCCCCGAGCAGATGAAGGAGCGCCTCAAAGCTTTCGTCGACGGCGGCATCACCCTGCCGATCGTCACCCCGATCGTGACGCCGGACAAGCTCGGCGAGACGATCGAGGCGCTGGCGCCGGCCTAACTCCCCGCTTGCGCTGTTCCTTTGCCGGGCACAGCGGGGGCAAGGCACAGCGGAGCGTAGGTGTCGGGTCGACGGGTCGTGAGGAAGGGGAAGAGCTCCAGCCAGTCGCGGCGCTGATCGAGGTCGAGGTCGGCGACGAGGACGGCGGGCTCCTCGCGCGGCGCCCGGGCGAGCACGCGGCCGTAGGGGTCGGAGATGAAGGAGGAGCCGTAGAAGCTCAGCGGCGGCTCGGTGCCGATCCGGTTGACGGCGACCATGAAGGTGCCGTTGGCGATCCCGTTGGCGACGATTACCCGCTGCCAGAGCGGCTCGGTGTCGAACTCGGGGTGGTCGGGCTCGGAGCCGATCGCGGTCGGGTAGACGAGCACCTCGGCGCCGGCGAGGCTGTAGGCGCGGGCGAGCTCGGGGAACCACTGGTCCCAGCAGGTCGGCAGGCCGAGCCGGGCGTCGCCGAGAGCGAGGACCGGGAAGGCGTCGGGGCCGGCGGGGCCGGGCCGGAAGTAGCGATCCTCCTGGTAGCCGGCGGTGACCGGGATGTGCAGCTTGCGGGTGCGGGCGAGGAGCTCGCCATCGGGGGCGACGACGATCGCGGTGTTGAAGCCGAGCCCGTCGGCGCCATCGGCGCGCTCGTAGAGCGAGGCGTGGACGTGGACTCCGAATTCCGCGGCCATGCGGGCGGCGAAGCGGTGGGTCGGGCCGCCGGGCAGCTCCTCCGGCACCGCGCCCACGGCCTCCGGGCCGGCGGGGTCGACCGCGAAGTAGCGGCTCAGGGTCAGCTCCTGCAGGCAGACCAGCTGCGCCCCCTCTCCGGCGGCGAGCTTGATCCCGGCCGCCAGCGCCGCCTCGTGCTCGTCGGGGTCGCGGTGCCAGCGCTGCTGTACGGCGGCTATCCGGAACGGCGGGCGGTCGGGAGGCCGCGTCCGGGCCGGCGACTCGGGCGGGTCCGCGGCGACGATCAGCCGGATCTCCTCCATGCAACGACTGTAGCCACCTCCCGCCACGTTGCGGCAGTCCTTTGTACCCCTATGCGTCACAAAGGACTGCCGCAACGGAGGATGATGGTCAAGGTGAGCGCAGCGATCGACTCCACGCCGGCCGCGGACGGCTACCGGATGCCGGCAGAGTTCGAGCCACACGACGGCTGTTGGATGCTGTGGCCGGAGCGGCCGGACAACTGGCGCCTCAGCGCGGGGCCCGCGCAGGAGGCCTTCGCCGCGGTGGCGGAGGCGATCGCCGTCTCCGAGCCGGTGACGATTGCTGCCTCTCCAGCCCAGGCCGAGCGCTGCCGCTCGCTGCTCTCGCCGGCGGTGCGGGTGGTGGAGATCGAGGCTGACGACGCCTGGATGCGCGACATCGGTCCGACCTTCGTCGTCGACGGCGCGGGCGGGCGGCGCGGCGTCGACTGGTCGCTTCAACGCCTGGGGCGGGATCTACTCCCCCTGGGATCGCGACGAACGGGTGGCCGCCAGGGTCCTCGAGATCGAGGGCGCCGGGCGCTACCGGGCGCCGCTCGTGCTCGAGGGCGGCTCGATCCACGTCGACGGCGAGGGGACCGTGCTCACCACCGAAGAGTGCCTGCTCAATCCCAACCGCAACCCCGGGCTGAGCCGGGAGCGGATCGAGCGGGCGCTGCTCGACTACCTCGGGGCGGAGAAGGTGGTCTGGCTCGGGCGCGGCGTCTACGAGGACGAGACCGACGGGCACATCGACAACCTCGCCTGCTTCGCCCGGCCCGGCGTCGTGCTGCTGACCTGGGCCGAGGACGAGTCCGATCCCCAGCAGGCGATCTCCCGCGACGCGCTGGCGCGGCTGGAGGCGGCGAGCGATGCCCGCGGCCAACCCTTCGAGGTGGTCAAGCTCCCCTCCCCCGGCCCGCTGCGAACGACGACCGAGGAGGCAGCCGGGGTCCAGGCCCGCGAGGGAACGCTGCCGCGCCGGGCCGGCGGCCGCCTCGCCGCCTCCTACGCCAACTTCTACCTCGGCAACTCGCGGGTCGTGATGCCGCTACTCGACGAGCGCCACGACGACGAGGCGGCGGCGATCCTCGCCCGCTGCTTCCCCGAGCGCGAGGTCGTCGGGGTCCCCTCCCGCGAGATCCTGCTCGGCGGCGGCAACATCCACTGCATAACCCAGCAGGTGCCGGCAGGCTAGGCGGCGAGCCGGGCCAGCGAGAGCGCGTAGTCGCCGGCGGCGTCGGTGAACCAGCCGCTCATCTCCAGGCCGGCACCGGCGTAGACGGCCCGCAGGCGCTCGCGGGTGAACTTGGTCGAGATCTCGGTCCGCATCTCCTCGCCGGCGGCGAAGGAGACATCGAGGTCGAGGTCGTCCAGGCGCACGTCCTGGTCGGCGAGCGAGCGCAGGCGGATGTCCATCCGCTCCGCCTCGGCGTCGTAGCGGGCGACGTGCTCGAAGGCGTCGAGGTCGAAGTCGGCACCGAGCTCGCGGTTGAGCACCTCGAGCACGTTCTTGTTGAACTCGGCGGTGACTCCGGCCGCGTCGTCGTAGGCCGCCTCGAGGCGGCCGGCCTCCTTGACCAGGTCGGTGCCGAGCAGGAGCTGGTCGCCCGGGCCCAGCAGCGCCGCGATCCGCTCCAGGAACTCCTGGCGCGGCCGTGGGTAGAGGTTGCCGACGGTGCCGCCGAGGAAGGCGATCAGCCTGCTTCCCTCGGCCGCCGGGATTCGCTCCAGGTCCCGCTCGAAGTCGCAGACGAGGCCGCGGACCGTGAGGCCGGGGTACTCGTCGACCAGACAGGACGCCGTCTGGTGGGTGATCTCCTCGGAGATGTCGACAGGGACATAGGTCTCCAGGCAGCCGGCATCGCGCATCGCGTCGAGCAGGTGGCGGGTCTTGGCGGCCGAACCGGAGCCGAGCTCGACCAAGGCGCCGGGCCTCCCGGCGACGGCGAGGATCTCGGCCGCGCGCTCGCGAAGGATCTCGCGCTCGGCGCGGGTCGGGTAGTACTCGGGCAGCTCGGTGATCTGCTCGAACAGCCGCGAGCCGCGCTCGTCGTAGAAGTATTTCGGCGCCAGCTGCTTCGGGTAGGCGCTGAGGCCGGCGCGGACGTCGCGCCCCATGGTCGCCGCGGCGTCGGCGTCGAGGTGGATGTCGATCGCGATCATGCGTCCCTCGCGCAGCGTAGCCCGGAGAAGATCTGGCGGCGCTGGGGCAGGTCCCAGTTGCGGAAGCTGGGCCGGACGACGTCGGGGTGGGTTGCCCAGGCGCCGCCGCGCAGCACCTTGTACTCGTCGCCGAAGAACGGCTCGGAGTACTCCCGATAGGGGAACGCCTCGAAGCCCGGATAGGCGAGGAAGTCCGACGAAGTCCACTCCCAGGCGTGCCCGACCCCCTGCAGCCGCGGGTGCGCGGCCTCCCACTCTTGCTCGGTGGGCAGGCGTTTGCCGGCCCAGCGGGCGAAGGCATCGGCCTGGCTCCCAGGAGACGTGGATGACGGGATCGGTGGGGACGATCGGCGTCATCCGCCCCATCGCGGCGCTGACCCAGCCGCGCTCTCCGTCTCGCTCCCAGTACAGCGGCGCCTCGGCGCCCGGTGGCCTCCATGAACTCGATGTAGGCGCCATTGCTGACCGGGGTTCGATCGATCTCGAACGCGGCCAGCTCGACCGTGTGGCGGGGGCGCTCGTTGTCGTAGGCAAAGCCGCGCTCGGGGGCGCCAATCGCGTACTCGCCGGCCGCGGAACGAGACAGTCTCCGGCCCGTCGGCCAGGGGTCCACAACGGCGCATACTCGTCGACCAGCGCGGGCAACGGTAGCCGTCGACCAACTGCAGCAGCTGCAGCATCGTCTCGTTGTGCTGCAGCTCGTGCACCAGCAACAGCTCGTAGACGAAGCCTTCGCGCAGAAGTCGATCGTGCGCGTCGGGCGCGATGTCGACGGAGTCGAGCACGTCGAGCGTGCGCTCGCGGACGTCGGCCATGTAGGCGCGCAGCTCGGCGTCGCGAAGGATCGGCAGC
This sequence comes from uncultured Solirubrobacterales bacterium, assembly GCA_963727985.1. Lineage (GTDB taxonomy): Bacteria > Actinomycetota > Thermoleophilia > Solirubrobacterales > 70-9 > VAYN01. Next base: position 17,729 of record CAVSIL010000011.1, read on the forward strand.
TCGCCGCGGGTCCTGCGCGGGTTCTCGATCGCGTCGTAGAAGCGCCCGAGCTCGCCGTTCATCGGCTCGCGCTCGCCGATCGTCTGCACCAGCCAGAGCTCCTCGAAGTTGGCGATGTGGCCGAGGTCCCAGGCCAGCGGGCTGAGGATCGGCGAGTAGACGCGGTTGAGCTGCTCGTCGTCGAGCGGCTCGACCAGCGCAAGGGTGCGCTGCCGCGCCTCGGTGAGCCGGTCCGCGATCGCTGCCTTGGAGTTTGCCGTCACCTCGGTGGCGATGGGAAAACCCTATACGGGCCGGATTACCGGGATGTGAAATACGCTGCCGATATGGAGATTCGAGGAGCGGGAGCGTTGGTTGCGGGTGGGGCGTCCGGGCTCGGGGCGGCGGCCTCGCGGGCGCTTGCGGCGGCTGGCGCGAAGGTGGTTATCGCCGACCTCAACGCCGAGAAGGGCGAGGCGCTGGCGGCGGAGATCGGCGCCGGCTTCGTCGCCACCGACGTCACCGACGCCGATGCGGTCACCGCCGCGGTCGAGCGGGCGGCGGGCGCCGATGGCGGGCTGCGGATCTCGGTCTGCTGCGCCGGGATCGGCTGGGCCGAGCGGGTCGCGCACAAGGGCGGCCCCCACAACCTCGAATACTTCTCCAACGTCATCAAGGTCAACCTGATCGGCAGCTTCAACGTGCTGCGCCTGGCGGCGGACTCGATGAGCGCCAACGAGCCCGACGCCGAGGGCGAGCGCGGGGTCTGCGTCAACACCGCCTCGATCGCCGCCTACGACGGCCAGATCGGCCAAATCGCCTACGCCGCCTCCAAGGGAGGGATCGTCGGCATGACCCTGCCGGCCGCGCGTGACATGGCCTCACGCGGCGTCCGCGTGATGACGATCGCCCCCGGCCTCTTCGACACGCCGCTGCTGGCAGCGCTGCCGGAGGCGGCGCGGGAATCGCTCGGCGCCGGCATCCCCTTCCCCTCCCGCCTCGGGCGTCCAGAGGAGTACGCGCTGCTGGTCGGTCAGATCGTCGCCAACCCGATGCTCAACGGCGAGACGATCCGCCTCGACGGCGCCCTGCGGATGCCGCCGAAGTAGCGCGGAGACGCTCAGCCGGTCCCTTCGGCCTCCGGGTCGCGCCAGACTTTCTTCAGCCACGGCGGGCTGATCGCGAAGCTCGTGCGGTCCTCGGCGGCGACGGGCTCGAGCGGGATCAGGTGGACGCGGCGGCCGGGGGTGAAGTGGTCGACGTGGGGAATGCCGGCGGCGTTGCCGGCGTGGCTGCCGCCGGAGACGAGGACGATTCCGGTCTCCGGGCCCCAGCCATTGCGCTCGCGGGCGCCAAGGGTCTCGGCGGCGTCGTTGAGCGGGCCCAAGCCGGCGTCGGAGCCCCAGTTGGCGATGCTGCGCGCGTAGTTGTAGCCGTTGTGGGAAGAGGCGCGCTCGTCGACCCGTCCGTCCGGCCCGATGCGGATCTGGACCCCCTCCCAGTCGTCGTGGTGGTAGCCCTCCTCGCCGACGATCGGGATGTCGCGCAGGGTCGCCGAGTCCGCGTAGTAGGTCCAGTACTGGATGTAGAGGTTGCCGGCGCGGGGGCCGGAGCAGTCGGCGCCGTCGGCCTCCGAGCTCTCCGCCGCTCCCGCCCGGCAGTCGACCACGTGGACGAAGGCGGTCACCGGCATGCGCTCGTCGGTGCGATGGACGAGGCCGTGGGGGGAGTAGTCGCCACAGGCGGTGCTGCGGCAGCGCCGGAAATCCACCGGCACCGCCCGCGAGCCCTCCTCGAAGGCGAGCATCGGCATGTGCTCGCGGACCAGCTTGCCGATCTCGGTCCCGTAGGTCGCGATCAGCGCCGGCTCGTCGCCGCAGCCATCGGCCAGCGAAGCCGCACAGAGGATCCGCGAGGCGACGGCCCGCGCCAGCTCAGCCCCCGGAACCCTCACCCCAGCCGCAACCAACCCGACCAGCAACAACGCGACGACACCAAGCGTCCCGACCCACTCCACCGTCGACTGTCCCCGCTCGTCCCTCGGCACCTCATGCCAAGGACTGCGCCCGGAGCTTCTCTCCCCCCTAAGCGCCGACGAGGAAGGGTCGAGAGACCCTCAACCGAACCTCCCCGTAGTTCGTGAGGGCGAGGGTCTCTCGACCCTTCACCGCCTCAGCCCTTAGAGGTTCTGAATCTCCGCCGCGATGTCCGCCGCCGCCTTCTTCGCGTCGTCGAACAGCATCGAGGTATTCGGTTCGTAGAAGAGATCGTTGTCGATGCCGGCGAACCCGGGGCTCATCGAGCGCTTGATCACGATCACCTGCTGGGCCTCGTTGACCTCGATGATCGGCATCCCGGCGATCGGGCTGTCGGGATCGTTCTTGGCGGCCGGGTTGGTGACGTCGTTGGCGCCGACGACGACGGCGACGTCGGTGCGGCTCATTTCCGGGTTGATCTCCTCCATCTCCTTCAGCTGCTCATAGGGCACGTCGGCCTCGGCGAGGAGGACGTTCATGTGCCCCGGCATGCGGCCGGCGACGGGATGGATCGCGTAGTTGACGGTGACGCCGCGCTTCTCGAGCTCGTCGGCGACCTCCTTGATCGCGTGCTGGGCCTGGGCGACCGCGAGGCCGTATCCCGGCACGATCACGACGGTGTCGGCGTAGGCGAGCTTGATCGCCGCGTCCTGGGCGCCGATCGAGACATGCGGGCGCTGCTCCTTGTCCCCGCCGGTCGCGGCCGGGGCGCCGCCGAAGCCGGCGAAGAGGACGTTGGCGACCGAGCGGTTCATCGCCGTCGCCATCTCCATCGTGAGGATGGTTCCGGAGGAGCCGACCAGGGTGCCGGCGACGATCAGCGCCACGTTGTCGAGCGCAAAGCCGGCGGCCGCGGCGGAGAGGCCGGTGAAGGCGTTGAGCAGCGAGATCACGACCGGCATGTCGGCGCCGCCGATCGGCAGCACGACGAGGTTCCCGAGGATGCCGGCGGCGATGAGGATGCCGATGAAGGTCAGCTGCGAGGGATCTTCGTTGCCGACGGCGATGCTGACGCAGGCGGCGACGATGCCGATCAGCAGGATCACGTTGATCACCTGCTGGCCGGGAACCGCCAACGGCTTGGTCGGAATCAGGTCCTGGAGCTTGGCGAAGGCGATGTTCGAGCCCCAGAAGGAGACCGAGCCGACGACGGCGGCGAAGAGCACCGGGATCAGCGTGTCCAGCGGGATCGTCTCGCCGAGCGAGATCCCGTGACGGATCTCCGACCAGGCGATCAGGGCGACCGCACCGCCGCCGACGCCGTTGTAGAGGGCGACCATCTGCGGCATCTCGGTCATCTGCACCCGGACCGAGGCGATCACGCCAACGGCGGTGCCGATCCCGAGGCCGAGCGCGATCAGACCCCAGTTGCCGATCCCGTCGAGCAGCAGGGTGGTGATGACGGCGACCGCCATGCCGACCGCGGCGACCAGATTGCCCTGCTTGGCCGTGGTCGGGTGGGTACCGCGTTTGATCCCGATGATGAAGAGCGAGAAAGCGACGATGTAGAGCGCGGTGGCGGCATCGCCACCCGGCTTCAGCACGGCGAGCAGCATCAGGACTTGCCCTTCCCGTCAGCGTCGGACTTCGGTTTCGGCTTTTTGGAGAACATGCCGAGCATGCGGTCGGTGACCATGAAGCCGCCGACGATGTTGATCGCGCCGAAGGCGATCGCGATCGTGCCGATCACGTACTCGAGCGGGTCGTTGGCGTAGCCGACGACGATCAACCCGCCGAGCATGACAATGCCGTGGATCGCGTTGGTCTGCGACATCAGCGGCGTGTGCAGAGTGGTCGGGACCTTGGAGATCACCTCGAAGCCGACGAAGGCGGCGAGCACGAGGATCGTGATCTCGGTCATCAGGCTCATTTGGCGGCCCTCTCGTTTTTGATCGCGCCACCCTGGGTGATGCAGGCGGCGGCGACGATGTCGTCCTCGAAGTCGACGTTGACCGCGCCCTCCTCGTCGACGAGGAGGCCGAGCAGGTTCTCGAGGTTCTTGGCGTAGAGCTGGGATGCCGGGGCGGGCATCTCGCTGGCGAGGTTGCGCGGGCCGATCACCTTGACGCCGTTCTCGACCACCGTCTCCCCCACCTGCGTCAGCTCGCAGTTGCCGCCGGTCTCGGCAGCGAGGTCGACGATCACCGAGCCGGGCGCCATCCCGCGGACGGCGTCAGCGGTGATCAGCAGCGGTGCCGGGCGGCCGGGAATCGCGGCGGTGGTGACGATGATGTCCTGCTTCGCCGCGTTGTCGGTGAGGGCGTCGCGCACCTGCGCGTTCTCCTCCTCGGTCAGCGGCCGGGCGTAACCGCCCTCGCCCTCGGCGTCGGGGATGAAGTCCAGTTCCAGCGGGCGACCGCCGAGCGAGGCGATCTGCTCCCAGGCGGCGCGGCGGATGTCGAAACCGGTGACGATCGCGCCCAGCCGCTTGGCGGTGGCGACCGCCTGCAGCCCGGCGACGCCGGCACCGAGCACGAGGACCTTGGCCGGCGGCACGGTGCCGGCGGCGGTGGTCATCATCCCGAAGAAGCGGCCCGACTCACGCGCCGCGATCAGCATCGCCGCGTAGCCGGCGGCGGCGGCCTGCGAGGAGAGTGCGTCCATGGCCTGGGCGCGGGTCGTGCGCGGGATCGCCTCCATCGCGAAGCTGGTGACGCCGGCGGCGGCCAGCGCGTTGTTGGACTCGGCCGCGGTCCAGGGCGCGAGGTGGCCGATGAAGATCTGGCTCGCGTCGAGCTTGGCGATCTCGGCGCTGGAAGGGGCGGCGACGCGGAGGACGACGTCGGCGCCCCACGTAACCTCGCCCTCGACCACCTCGGCCCCGGCCTCGATGTACTGGGAGTCGGGATGGCCGGCGGCGTCGCCGGACCCGCGCTCGACCAGCACCTCGACGTGCTCGTTCTTCTTCAGCGACTTGACCACGTCGGGGACCAGCGCGACCCGGCGCTCCCCAGCAGCAGTCTCTTTCGGCACTCCGATCTTCACGCGGCGCGGAAGATTAAGGGAAGTGTCAGCCGCGCGTCTGCACGCCGGAAATGGCGCCCAAACGCTCGAGGGTGTGCAGTTGCTCGCCGCGGTCCATGTGGACGGGGGAGACGATCAGGCGATCGATGCCGGCGGCGCGGAAGCGCTCGATCCGCTCCGCCACCTCGTCCTCGGTGCCGACCAGCGAGGTCGCTTCGACGATCTCGTCGGGCATCGCCTGGAAGGCGCCGTCGCGGTCGCCGTCCTGGAAGCGCTGCTGAACCTCGTCGGCGACGTCGCCGAAGCCGAAGCGGTGGGCGAGGTCGACGTAGAAGTTGGTTTTGCGGCTGCCCATGCCGCCGAAGTAGAGGACGAGGCCGGCCTTGACGACGCTCTTCGCCGCCTCCAGGTCGCCGTCGATCGCCACCTGCAGCGAGGGGCTGACCTCGAGGTCGGAGCGCTGCCGGCCGCCTTTGGCGAAGCCGGCCTCGAGGTGCTCCCCCCAGGTCGCCTCGAAGGCGTCGACGCTGAAGAAGATCGGGATCCAGCCGTCGCAGATCTCCGCCGCCATCTCGACCGATTTGCGGCCGATCGCGCCGACGAAGACCGGGATCTCGTTGCGCTCGGGGTGGAAGTTGAGCTTGAGCGCCTTGCCCTCGCCACCGGACAGGGGCAGCTGGTAGTGCTCGCCCTGGTGATCGACCGGGCCCTCGCGGGCGATGATCTCGCGCACCACTTCGATGTACTCGCGGGTGCGGCCCCACGGCTTCGCGTAGGGGACGCCGTACCAGCCCTCGGAGACCTGCGGGCCGGAGGGGCCGAAGCCGAAGAGGAAGCGGCCGCCGGAGAGTTTGTCGATCGTCGCGCCCGCCATCGCGGCGGCGGCCGGCGGGCGCGCCGGCACCTGCAGGATCGCGGCGCCGAGGTTGATCTCCGTCGTCTGCGCCGCCAGCCAGGCGAGCACGCTGACCACGTCGGAGCCGTAGGACTCGGCCGCCCAGACCGACTCGTAGCCGAGCTTCTCGGCCGCGCTGACCACCTCCAGCGCGTCCTCGCCAGCCGGGCCGATGCCCCAGTACCCCAGGTTCAATCCAAGCTTTAGAGCCATCCGGACCGAACCCTATTGAATAGACGCCATGGCAACGGTCCAGCCAATCGCCGAGCAGGGCCTCTCCGGGGCCGAGGCGACCAAGCGCCTGCGCAAGCTGGGGCCGCCGGAGGAGACCTCGTCGCGCTCAACCTCGAGCATCGTCGCGGGCAACGTCTTCACTCTCTTCAACGCGATCATCGGCGTCTTCTTCGTCCTCGACCTCGGGCTCGGCCTCTACGCCGACTCGCTGTTCGGGCTGATCGCGGTGATCAACTCCTACATCGGGATCCGCCAGGAGCTGAAGGCGAAGGCGACCCTGGACGAGCTGGCAGTGCTCGTCGCGCCCCGCGCCAAGGTCGTCCGCGACGGCGCCGTGACCGAAGTGCTGGAGAGCGAGGTCGTCCCCGGCGACGTCGTCCGCGTCGAGCCGGGCGACCAGCTGGTGGCCGACGGCCTGGTGACCTCCAGCCGCGGCATGACCCTCGACGAGTCGATGCTGACCGGCGAGGCCGACGGGGTTCGCAAGGAGGAGGACGAGCGCGTGCTTTCGGGCTCCTTCTGCATCTCCGGCTCCGGCCACTACCTGGTCGACGCGGTGCGGGGCGAGAGCTACGCCGGCAAGCTGGGCGGCGAGGCCCGCGCCTTCCGCCACCCACCGTCGCCGCTGCAGAAAGAGGTCAACCGGGTGATCGTCGCCTCGACCTACGTGATGGCGCCGCTGGCGGCGATCCTCATCCTCAGCCTCAGCATCCGCAACGTCACCCTCGAAGAGGCGGCGCAGACGGCAACCGCGGGCCTGGTGACGCTGATCCCCGAGGGCCTGGTGCTGCTGATGAGCGTCACCTTCGCGGTTGCCGCGGTGCGGCTGGCGAAACGGCACACCCTGGTCCAGCAGATGAGCGCCAGCGAGAGCCTGGCCGCGGTCGACACGATCTGCGTCGACAAGACCGGCACCCTGACCGCCGGCCAGCTGCGCCTGGCCGGGGTCGAGGTCGCCGCCGGGGTCGAGGTCGCGCACGGCGCAGGCGGCGCTGGCCGCCTTCGCCGCCAGTGCCGGCGACCGCAACCGCACCCTGGAGACGATCGCCGAGCGCTTCCCAGGCGAAGCCGAGCGGATCAGCGCCGAGGTCCCCTTCTCCTCGGTCTGGAAGTGGAGCGGCGCCGCACTCGCGGGCGGCTCGACCTACGTGATGGGCGCGCCCGACGTGCTCACCGCGGCGGGGGCGCTGACGCTGCCGCCAGACCTCGCCCACAAGCTCGAGCAAGAGACGGCCGCCGGCCGCCGCGTCGTCGCCTTCGGCGAGGCCAGCGCGGCGCTACCGGCCGATGCCGCGGCGGCGCCGCCGCCGGCGCTGACGCCGCTGGCCCTGGTCGTGCTGGAGGAGACCCTGCGCCCCGACGCGGCGGAGACGATCGCCTACATGCGCGAGCAGGAAATCGACCTGAAGCTGATCTCCGGCGACGCCCGCGCCACCGTCACCGCCGCCGCCTACGCGGTCGGGGTCGAGCGCGAGGCGGGGGTGGTCGAGGGCTCGGAACTGCCCGACGATCCCGAGGCACTGGGCAGGGTGGCGCTCGCCAACACGATCTTCTGCCGGATCAAGCCGGAGCAGAAGAAGGCGCTGGTCGCCGCCCTGGTCGCCGCCGGGCGCTACGTGGCGATGATCGGCGACGGCGTCAACGACGTGCCGGCGCTGAAGCGGGCGCGGATGGCGGTGGCGATGGGCTCCGGCGCCCAGGTGACCAAGGGGGTGGCCGACGTCGTCCTGCTCGAGGATGAGTTCGCGCGCCTGCCGGAGGCGATCGGCGAGGGGCGGCGGATCGCCCGCAACATCCACCGCCTCGGCCGCCTCTACCTGACCAAGACCGTCTACGCCGCCGCCCTGATCCTGCTCGTCGCGGTGCCGGGCTTCGCCTTCCCCTTCCTCCCCCGCCACCTCACCCTGGCCGCCTTCCTGACGATCGGCATCCCCTCCTTCGTGCTCGCCCTGGCGCCCTCGGACGGGCCGCTCTACCGCGGTCGCCTGCTGCGGGCGCTGGCCGCCTTCGCGGTCCCGGCCGGATTGGCGACGGCGCTCGGCTCGATCCTCTCCTTCTTCGTCGTCGACACCGTTTTCGGCGGCAGCCTCGAGGCCGGGCGCACCGCGGCGACGACGACCCTGATCGTGCTCGGCCTCGCCTTCGTGCTGCTGTTGGAGCGTGGGCCCGGCCGCGAGCACATCGCGATCCAGAGCTACATGCTGGCCCTGATCGTCGGCCTCGCCGGCCTCTACGCGGGCATCCTCGCGATCGCGCCCCTACGCGACTTCTTCGAAATGGAGCTGCTGACCGCGACCGAGTGGTTCCTGGCCCTGATCTCGGCCGCGGTCGGGCTGACGATCGCCAGCGCGCTCTGGAAGCTGCCGCAGATCGAACGCCTGGAAGCGCCGCCGGCCGAGCCGGAAGCGGCTGTCTGACGAGGTGCTTGCTGAGTTGACCCCACTATGGGCGGGTCAACTCAGCAAGCTTCGCTTAGTTCGTTCTCTCGACGATCATTGCCTCGCCCTGACCGCCGGCGACGCACATGGTCTCGAGGCCGACCTGGTGGTCGTCGGTCTCCATCACGTTGAGCAGGGTGCCCATGATGCGAGCGCCGGTCATCCCGAAGGGGTGACCGAGGGCGATCGCGCCGCCGTGGGTGTTGAGCTTCGATTCCTCGATCCCGCATTCGTCCATGATCGGAATCACCTGGGCGGCGAAGGCCTCGTTCAGCTCGACCGCGCCGACATCGCCGATCGTCATCCCGCTGCGATCCAGCACCTTCTTGATCGCGCCGATCGGGGCCACGCCCATGTACTCGGGCTCGTTGCCCCAGGTGGCGGTGGAGACGATGCGGGCGCGCGGGGTCAGGCCCAGCTCCTTGGCCTTGGTGTCACTCATGACCAGCACCGCGGCGGCGCCGTCGTTGAGCGGGCAGGAGTTGCCGGCGGTGACGCCGCCGCCGCCGAAGGCCTCCGGCAGTTCGGAGAGCTTCTCCAGGGTCGAGGAGGCGCGGGGGCCGTCGTCTTTGGCGACCACGGTGCCGTCGGGCAGCGTCACCGGGACGATCTCGCGGTCGAAGAAGCCGTCTTCCTGGGACTTCACGGCCAGTTCCTGGGAGCGCTGCGCGAACTTGTCCATGTCCTCGCGGCTGACGTTGTAGTGCTTGGCGACGTTGACGGCGGTGATGCCCATGTCGATGTAGGCGTTGGGCTGGCCGTTCTCGCCGATCAGGTTCGGATTGCGGTCGTCGGCGCCGGCGGGCTCGGTGCGCTCGTTGAAGCGGCTGACCCACTCGACTCCGGCGGCGATGTAGACATCGCCCTCGCCGGCCTTGATCGCGTTGCCGGCGTGGCGGAGCGCGTCGAGGCTGGAGGCGCAGTAGCGGGAGACGGTGACGCCGTTGACGGTCTGCGGCAGCTTCTCCGAGAGCAGCGAGACGATGCGGCCGATGTTGAAGGCCTCGAGGCCCTGCGGCATGCCGCAGCCGCAGATCACGTCCTCGACCAGGGCCGGGTCGACGCCGGGGTTGCGCTCGAGCAGCTGGTCGACGACGAAGGCGCCCATCTCCTCCGGGCGCAGCTGGGCCAGCGAGCCCTTGAAGGCACGGCCGATCGGCGTGCGGATGGTGTCGACGATGACTGCTTCGGGCATTCCGTTATCTCCTTGAGCGCTTGGTGGGTGCTGAAGTGCGGGCCGGAGGGTAGTTGACCGGACTCGCCGCCGTTTTGTGCGAAACGTCACGATACCCACGGGTCCTGTCCCCCACCTGCGTTACATTCGGCTCAATCCACCTCGCGTGCAACGCGAGCCCTGCCGTCAAACGGCAGCGAAAGGAGGGCGCGTCATGCCCGAGGGTTACTGCGTCAAAGAGCGGAAGAAGGTCGAGATCAAGGACGCCAAACAGGTGACCATGAAAAATGGCCGCCCGGCGATCCAGGGTTTCTGCCCCGATTGCGGGACCAAGATCTTCAAGATCGGGAAACTCGAGGGATAGAGCTTGAACCCGGGCCGCGTCCGTCTCATAAGGAGGAGGCGGACGCGGCCCGGGGCACCGATACGTGAGCGGGACGTCCGCGAGGACGCGGCAGGAGGAAGCGACGTGACTCGACCCAGGACCATGCCGGGGCTGGCGCTACCGGCGCTTATGGCGGCGCTGGCGATTGCCGGCTGCGGCGGCAGTGGCGGCGAAGGCGGCGGCGCGTACGGCGGCAAGGCGAACACCACCACGGCCGCGGAATCCCCTCCCGGCGCCGAAAGCGGCGTCGCCGTCCTCACCGTCGCCAGCGCTCCCAAGGCCGGCCCCATCCTCGTCGAAGCCAAGGGCTTCACGGTCTACGACTTCGCCGAGGACAAGGGCACCACCTCGTCCTGCTACGGCGAATGCGCGGCCGTCTGGCCGCCGGTCCTGACCGCGGGCGACCCCACCGCCGGCGAAGGCGCGAGCAGCGCCCAGCTCGGCACGACCAAGCGCAGGGACGGGAGCGTCCAGGTCACCTATGCCGGCCACCCGCTCTACACCTACACCGCCGACAAGAAGCCCAGCGAAGCCAACGGCAACGGCCTCCCATCCTTCGGCGCCCGGTGGCACGCGCTGAAGGGGAACGGCGAGGAGGCCGGCGGCTGAGGCGCTAGGAGCGCTTGCGGTAGGAGGTCGAGGGTGGGACTTTGGCGCGGATCTCGGCCAGGAGCCGGGCCGAAAGCTCGCCCGGGTCCTCGTCGGGGCGGGGCTGACCGCCGGCCGGGTCGAAGAAGGCGATCCGCAGGCGCGGCCGGCGCGGGAAGCCGGTGAGGTCGGAGGTGCCCTCAATCGTGACCAGGGTGACGTGGGCCTCCGGCACCTCGAGCGCGAGGCGGCCGACGCCGCTGCGGGCGCGCAGGACCTTGCCGCGCGAGCGGGTGCCCTCGGGGAAGACGCCGATGCAGGCTCCCGCCCGCAACGTCTCGATCGCCCTGGCCAAGGCCTGCTTGTCGCCGCTGCCGCGCTCGATCGGGATCTGGCCCATGCCGTGGAGGATCGGCCCGAGCCCGCGCACGTCCCAGAGTTCGGCTTTGGCCAGAGCGCGGATCTGGCGGCGCTTGCGGGCGGCGATGCCGACCATCACCGGGTCCCAGTGGCTGTCGTGGTTGCCGACCACCAGCAGCGGCCCGCTCTGCGGAATCGACTCCAGGCCCTCGACCGTCATCCGCCCCCAGGCGGCAACCGGCCGGTTGAGGGTCATCGCGACAGCGTAGGTGCGGGTTCGTTCGCGCATCGGGCCGTGAGTTCTACGCGGTCGGCCGTTCCGAGGTCGGCTGACCGGTCGCCGCCGGGAGCCTGCTCGCTAACTTGGAGGACGATGGCCACCGAGACGACGGATCGCACCGGCATCGAGGTCGAGGGCCTGGTGCGGGAGTTCAAGAACGGACCGCGGGCGGTCGACGGCATCGACCTGCGCGTTGCTCCCGGAGAGATCTACGGCTTCCTCGGCCCCAACGGCGCCGGCAAGTCGACCACCGTGCTGATGCTGACGACGCTGTTGCCCCCGACCGCGGGCACCGCCCGCGTCGCCGGCTACGACATCGTCTCCGAAGGGCCGCGGGTGCGCTCGGCGATCGGCGCCGCGCTGCAGGAGGCGGCGCTGGACCCGCTGCTGAGCGGCCGCGAGCACATGCGACTGCAGACCGCGCTGCACGGGATCGCCAAGGCCGAGCGCGAAGCGCGCGGCGACGAACTGCTGGAGCGGGTCGGCCTCTCCCAGGCCGCCGACCGCAAGGTCGGCGGCTACTCGGGCGGGATGAAGCGACGCCTCGACTTGGCGCTGGCACTCGCCCACCGGCCCCGCATCCTCTTCCTCGACGAGCCCACCACCGGGCTCGACATTCAGAGCCGCACCGCGCTCTGGGAGGAGGTCTCGAACCTCGCCGGCGAGGATGGCGTCACCGTCTTCCTCACCACCCAGTACCTGGAGGAGGCCGACGCGCTGGCCAACCGGGTCGGGATCATCGACCGCGGCAAGATCGTCGCCGAGGGCACGCCGGCAGCGCTGAAGGCCGAGATCGGCCGGCCCACCGTGGAAGCGGTGCCGCGCGACCCCGCCCAGCACGGGCGCATGGTGGCGGTCCTGGCGCGATTTGGCGAGGCCGCCGGCGCTTCCCCCAAAGCCGCCGCCGTGCGCCTCGCCGGCGGCGAGTCGGAGCTGGCCGAGGTGGTCCGCGCGCTCGACGCCGAGGGGATCGCGATCGAGCACCTGCAGCTGCACGCCCCCTCGCTCGACGACGTCTTCCTGACCAAGACCGGCCGCTCGCTCGAGGGAGCCGAGGAGGTCGGGGAGGCGGCCGACGCGGCCGTCGAAGCGGTCGGCCAGGCGTGAGCAGTGGGCTCCGCACCCAGGTCGGGCAGCTCGCGCACCGCTCGATCCTGCGTACCCTGCGCCAGCCGGCCCAGATCGTGCCGGCGCTGATCTTCCCGCTCTTCCTGCTGGCGGTGAACTCGGGCGGGCTCAAGGACGCGACCAACCTGCCCGGCTTCCCGACCGACTCCTATCTCACCTTCGCCCTCGCCGTGCCTTTTATGCAGGGGGCGCTGTTCTCGGTGATGAACTCCGGCACCGACCTCGCCCGCGACATCGAGACCGGCTTCCTCAACCGCCTCGCCCTGACCCCGCTGCGCGGCGCCGCCCTGCTCAGCGGCCTGCTCGCCGGCGCCGTCGTCCTCGGCCTGGTTCAGGCGGTCACTTACCTCATCGTCGGGCTCACCGCCGGCGCCGAACTCGCGGCCGGTTTCGGCGGGGCGCTGGTCCTGATCGTGCTCTCGGTCACGGTTACCGTCGCCTTCGGCACGCTTGGGCTCTTCGCCGCTTTGCGGACCGGCTCCGGCGAGGCGGTCCAGAGCCTCTTCCCGGTCTTCTTCGTCTTCCTCTTCCTCTCCTCGATGGCGCTGCCGCTGAACCTGATCGAAACCGACTGGTTCCACGCCATCGCCAGCGCCAACCCGGTCTCCTACCTGCTGCAGGCATTCCGCTCGCTGCTGATCGAAGGCTGGAACCTGAGCGAGCTGGCGCTCGGCTTCGGGATCGCCGCGGCGATCGGGCTGCTCGGCATGTACGCGGCCAGCGCCGCGCTGAAGACGAGGCTGGTGCGGACGTGAGCGCGAACCGCCCCACCGGCCTGCGCACGATCGCCCTCGCGGTCGCATGGCGCAGCATCCACAACTTCCTCACCAATCCGGCCTTCCTGGTGCCGGCGATCGTCTTCCCACTCTTCTTCTTCGTCTCCTTCGCCGGCGGCCTCTCGGCGATCGCCAACGTCCCCGGCTTCGACTACCCGACCGGCTACACGGCCTTCCAGTTCGTCTTCGTGCTGCTGCAGTCGGCAGCCTTCGGCGGCGTCTTCACCGGCTTCGGGATCGCCCGCGACTTCGAGACCGGCTTCGCCCAGCGCTACCTGCTCGCCGCCGGCAACCGTGGCGGGATCGTCGCCGGCTATGCCCTCGCCGCCCTGGTCCGTGCCTTCCTCACCTGGACCGTGCTGACCGCGATCGCCCTCGTCTTCGGGATGAACGTCGACGGCGGCGGCGTCGAACTGGCCGCCCTCTACGGCCTCGCCATCCTCGTCAACCTGACGGCGACGATGTGGGCGGCAGGAGTGGCGATGCGGGTGCGCTCGATCCAGGGTGGGCCGCTGATGCAGTTCCCGGTCTTCCTGATCCTCTTCCTCGCCCCGGTCTACGTGCCGCTGAGCCTGCTCAGCGGCTGGATCCACGCGGTCGCCTCGGTCAATCCGGTCACCGCCCTGCTCGAGGCCGGTCGCGGCTTCATCGCCGGCGACCCGACCGTGGTCGCCCTCGCCTTCACGCTCGCCGTCACCCTGCCGGTCGTGTTCGCGCTCTGGGCCCGCGGCGGCCTGCGCCGGGCCGAAGCCGCCGGCTGACCCCGACCAACCGCCGACGGGCCGATTTCCCACGACATGGGTGGGATTTCGGCCCATCGACCCGCGCAGCGTGTGATGAAAATCACGCTGCCGGGTACCGCAGGCAAAGAGGCTGCCCACTTCTGGCTTTCCGCAGGGCAGTCCCGGCCAATGCCTAGTTCCGTCAAACCCAAAGATCTAAAGTGTCATTTGTGACGCAGCGGCCCTTGGAGTTGATTCTTGCCCGCAACCTGATGTCGGCGCTATCGACGCCGGCCTTCCTGGTTGACGAGGGTGGCGTGCTCGCCTTCTATAACGAGGCCGCCGGGGTGATGCTCGGCAAGCGCTTCGAGGAGCTGGGCACCGTTGGCGCCGAGGAGTGGGGGCCGCTGTTCGGGCCCTTCGACGAGAGCGGTGAGCCGATCCCCTATGACGACCTGCCGCTGGTCACCGCCGTCCGCAGCGGCCGCCCCGCCCACGCCGAGTACACGATTCAATCCAGTGACGGCGTCAGCCACGCGGTCGAGGTCTCCGCCTTCCCGATCCTCACCGCCCACGGCTCCCAGGGCGGGATCGCGATCTTCTGGCCGGCCGGAACAAACGGCGACGAGGCGCAACCGGCGTGAAGGTCGAGCTCTGGGGGACGCGCGGCTCGATCCCCTCCCCCGGGCCGGAGACGATCCGCTACGGCGGCAACACCTCCTGCGTCGGCGTCACCCTCTCCGACGGCTCGCTGCTGGCGCTCGACGCCGGCAGCGGCATCCGCAGCCTCGGCCTCGCACTCGGCGACGAGCCGCGGCGGCTGCACCTCCTCCTCACTCACCTGCACCTCGACCACATCCTCGGCCTCGCCTTCTTCGCCCCCGCCTTCCGGCCGAATACCGAGATCGTGATCTGGGGCCCGGCCTCGCCCGAGGCCTCGCTGCGCGACCGCATCGCTCGCTACATCTCCGCCCCGCTCTCACCGATCGAGGTGCGCGAGCTGCCCTGTGACGTCTCCTTCCGCAGCGCCCCCGACAGCGAGTGGGAGATCGGCCCGGCCCGGATCCGCGCCGCCTCGGTCTCCCACCGCGGGCCGACGCTCGGCTACCGAATCGACGACGGCGATTCCTCGCTCACCTACATCCCCGACCACGAGCCCGGACTCGGCGCCGACCTCGACCGGCTCGAGGACGACTGGATCTCCGGCTTCGCCCTCGCCCAGAACACCTCGCTGCTGATCCACGACGGCCAGTACACCGACGCCGAGTACCCCGACCACATCGGCTGGGGCCACTCGCCGCTGCGCGACACGCTCGCCTTCGCCCGCCGCACCGGCGCCGAGCGCACCGTCCTCTTCCATCACGACCCGATGCACTCCGACGACTTCCTCGACCGCTTCGGCGCCGAGGCGAAGGAGCGCTGGGCGGAGCTGGGCGGGGACCCGGCGGCTATCGAGCTGGGCGCCGAGCGGGCCAAGTACGAGCTGCCTGAGCGGCGCGGCAGCGCCCGTCAAGGCCGCCACCGCTGTGAGCGTTACCCTGGGCCCAGTGCTGTCGACCACCAGGATCGATGCCGTTGCCGAGCGCTCGCCGCTGGTGCGCGAGGCGATGCGAGCTGGCCATCTCCGCCCACGCCGGCCAGATCCGCAACGGCAGCGGCGGCCGGCCCTACATCGAGCACCCGCTGGCGGTTGCCGAGCTACTCGCCGAGCACGACTTCCCCGAGCCGGTGCTGGCGGCGGCGCTCCTGCACGACGTGATCGAGGAGAGCGCGACCGAGATCGACGAGATCCGCCAGCGCTGCGGCGACGATGTCGCCGACCTCGTCGCGGCGCTGACCGACGCCGAAGAGATCGAGGACTACGGCCACCGCAAGCAGGTCCACCGGGCCGACGTCGAGGCGGCGGGGAGCGAGGCACTGGCGATCTACGCCGCCGACAAGCTCTCCAACATCCGCGCCCTGCGTCGCGTCTACGCCCAGCAGGGCGAGGAGGTGGGCGCCGAACTGAAGGCCCCGCTGGAGATCAAGATCGAGGTCTGGGAAGCGGACGCCGAGATGCTGCGCGAGCGCTCGCCGGAGCTGCCGTTCCTCGACGAGCTCGAAGCCGAGCTGATCGGGCTCGCGGCGGATCGAGCAGCGGCGGGCTCTCGTCGCGATCCGTGACGACCGCCCTCGTCCTCTTCAACCGCGATCTGCGCGTCCACGACAACCCGGCCCTGGCGGCGGCGGCGCGGGCCGAGCGCACGGTGCCACTGTTCGTCCTCGACCAGAAGCTGCTCTGCTCCCGCTTCGCCGCTCCCAACCGGGTGGCGTTCATGCGCGAAGCGCTGCTCGACCTCGATCAGGCACTGAAGCGGGCGGGCGGCCGCCTCTTCGTGCGCGAGGGCGACCCCGTCGTCGAGACCTTGGCCGTCGCCCGTGAGTGCGGCGCCACGGCTCTCCACGTCAGCGCCGACTACAGCGCCTACGCGGCGGCGCGGGAGCGGCGGCTGGTCGCCGCTTGCGCAGAGGAGCGGATCGACTTCCATGCCCATCCCGGGACGACGATCGTCCCACCCGGCGCCGTCACCCCCGGCGGCGGCGACCACTTCAAGGTCTTTACCCCGTACTTCCGCGCCTGGAGCGAGGTGCCAGCGCGGCGGCGGGTCGGGCCGCCCCGCAGGCTCGCGGTCCCCGGCGGGCTTCGCGGCGGCCGCGTGCCAGCGCTGGAGAAGCTGACCGCCGGCGCGCCCTCGCCACGCCGGGCCGGCGGCGGCGAGACGGAGGGCCGGCGGCTGGCCCGGACCTTCCTCCGCGACGGCCTCCCCACTTACGAGGCGCGCCACGACGACCTGCCCGGCGACGGCACCTCGCGGCTCAGCGCCCACCTGCGCTTCGGCTGCGTCTCGCCGCTGGCGCTGATGCAGGAGGCGCGCGAACGCGACGGCGGCGAGCCCTTCGTGCGCCAGCTCTGCTGGCGCGACTTCCACCACCAGGTGCTGGCCGCCAACCCGTCCCTCCCCCACCGCGACTACCGGCCGCGCGGGGATCGCTGGTCGCGCTCGCGGCGGGCGCTGGAGGCCTGGCAGCAGGGCCGCACCGGCTACCCGCTCGTCGACGCCGGAATGCGCCAACTGGCGCAGGAGGGCTTCATGCACAACCGGGCGCGAATGGCCGTCGCCTCCTTCCTCACCAAGGATCTCTACATCGACTGGCGCGCGGGCGCCTGGCACTTCTGGGATCTGCTCAGCGACGGCGAGATCGCCAACAACGCCGGCAACTGGCAGTGGGTGGCGGGAACCGGCAACGACTCCCGCCCCAACCGCGTGCTCAGTCCCGTGCGCCAGGCCGAACGCTTCGACCCCGACGGCACCTACGTTCGTCGCTACCTGCCAGAGCTGGAACAAGTCCGAGGTCAGGCGATCTTCCGCCCCTGGCGGATGGAAGGCTTCGGACAGCTCGACTACCCCGAGCCGATCGTCGACCACGACGAGGCCGTGGCGGCCTTCAGAGCCCACCGCGAATGAGTGCGGCAGTCCTTTCGGTCGCTATGCGGACCAAAGGACTGCCGCGCTCTAGGATCGCGGCATCGGACGGCTCGCGGTCATTCTCGGCAGCAACGCTCTCGGCCCCGGCGGTGAGGAGATCGCGGCGGCGGCGGCCGAGCACGGGGCGGCAATCGTCCAGCGCCACGGCGCCGCCGACGCCGCCTACGTCCTCCCCCATGAGATCGACCACGCCGCCAACCTGCGGCCGCTGGTCGAGCAGGGATGCGACCGGGTGCTGGCGATCGGCTCGGTCGGCTCGCTACACCCCGAGCTGCCGGTCGGCAGCCTGCTCTGCCCCGACGACTTCATCGCCCTCGGGATCGGGCGCTCGGTCTTCGCCGATGCCCGCGCCCACTCGGCGCCGGGGTTCGATCCGCGCTGGCGCGGCCGAAGTGATCGAGGCCTGGCGGGCCAGCGGCCAGGCGCCACGCGAAGGCGGCGTCTACTGGCAGACGCGCGGGCCGCGCTTCGAGACGCCGGCGGAGATCCGCCTGATCGCCGCCCATGCCGACGTGGTCGGGATGACGATCGCCTCCGAGTGCATCGTCGCCGGCGAGCTCGGCCTCGACTACGCGGCGCTCTGCGTCGTCGACAACCTCGCCAACGGCGTCGGCCCGGGCGAGCTCGACCTCGCCGGGCATCGAGGACGACCGCATCGCCAACGCGACCCGCCTGCGCGACGGCCTGGCGGCGGTGCTGCCACAGCTGGGAGCGGTCGGCCGGTGAGATCCCGCCCCCGCTGTTCCTTTGCCCCGTCATTCCCTGAAAAGGAACAGCGGAGGAAAGCTCGATGGCGCTGACGGTGACCGGCGCCGTGCGCGACGGCGAGACCGTCGGCGTCCGCTGCGAGGAGGGACGGATCGCCGCGATCGGGCCGGAGGTCACCCCCGCGGCGGGCGACGAGACGATTGCGGCCGACGGCGCCCTCCTTGTCGCGCCCTTGGTCAACGGCCACACCCACGCGGCGATGACGCTGTTTCGCGGCAGCGGCGGCGACCTGCCGTTGATGCCCTGGCTGGAAGAGAGGATCTGGCCGGTCGAGGCGAAGCTCGACGCGGAGGACGTCTACTGGGGGGCGCGGCTGGCCTGCGCCGAGATGACCCGCACCGGCACCACCCACTTCTGGGACATGTACTGG
The DNA here is from genome assembly GCA_963727985.1 of uncultured Solirubrobacterales bacterium. Taxonomy (GTDB): domain Bacteria; phylum Actinomycetota; class Thermoleophilia; order Solirubrobacterales; family 70-9; genus VAYN01. Next base: position 36,353 of record CAVSIL010000011.1, read on the forward strand.
CAGCCGGAGGCGACCGCGCGAGCCGTCGCCGATGCCGGCATGCGGGCGACGATCGGGGCGCCGCTGTTCGACCGCGACGGCGACGCGGCGCGGATGCGGGAGACGGCGCTGCGCAGCCTCGAGCACCTCGGCGGCCTCGGGCCGGCGATCGCCCCCGCCCTCGCTCCGCACTCGATCTACATGGTCAGCGAGGCTTCGCTGCGCTGGATCGCCGAGCTCGCCGCCGAGCGCGAGGTCCCGGTCCATATCCATCTCTCCGAGACCGAGGCGGAGGTCGACGAGTGCCTCGCCGCCCACGGCCTGCGCCCGGCCGCCTACCTCGACGAGCTGGGGGTTCTGAACGAGCGCACCGTGCTCGCTCACGGCGTCTGGCTCGACCAGGAGGAGCTGGAGCTGATCGCGGCGCGTGGCGCCACCGTGGTCGCCAACCCGGCCGCCAACATGAAGCTCGCGGTCGGCGGCGCCTTCCCCTATCCGGCGGCACGCGCGGCCGGGGTCGCGGTCGGGCTCGGAACCGACGGCGCCGGCTCCAACGACTCGCTCGACCTGCTCGCCGACCTCAAGCTCTTCGCCCTGCTCCAAAAGCACGCCGCCGCCGACCCGACCGCGATCGCCGCCACCGAGGCCTGGGACATCGCCACCGGCGCCCGAGCCCCGCTCCTGCGCAACGGCGAGGAGCCGCTCACGGTCGGTGCCGCCGCCGACTTCCTCCTGCTCGACCCCCGCTCCCCCGAGCTGGCGATCGGCGATCTCGCCTCCAACCTCGTCTACGCCGCCTGCGGCTCCGTTGTCGACACCACCGTCGTCGCCGGCCGGGTGCTGATGCAGGGCGGCGAGGTGCCGGAGCGGGACGAGATCCTCGCCCGCGCCGCCGAGCGCGCCCGCCGCCTTGGCCTCTGACCTATACCCCTGGGGGGTATCTGATACAGTCCCGGCCATGGTCGGATACCAAGCAGACAAAGACGGATTGCTGAAGCGACTCTCGCGCGTCGAGGGGCAGGTGCGCGGGGTCTCGAAGATGGTCGAGGAGGAGCGCTACTGCATCGACGTCCTGACCCAGATCGGGGCGATCCAGGCGGCGCTGGACAAGGTCGCGCTGGGCCTGATCGACGAACACACGCGCCACTGCGTGGTCGAGGCGGAGGGCGGCGAGCGGGTCGAGAAGGTCGATGAGCTGATGGCGGCGCTGGGCCGCTTCGTGGGCCGATGAACGGCGTCCTCGACAAGGTCGCCCAGGGCTTCGAACAGTCGTTCCTGATGGCGTACGAGGTCTGGTGGGCGCTGGTGCTCGGCTTCGCGATCTCCGCCGTGGTCCAGGCCTGGGTCCCGCGCGAGCGGATCGAGGCCAACCTCTCCGGCCACGGCTTCATGCCGGTGGCAAAGGCGACCGGGCTCGGCGCCGCCTCGTCCTCCTGCTCCTACGCGGCGATCGCGATCGCCAAGTCGCTGTTCCAGAAGGGCGCCTCGGCGGTCACCGCGCTCTCCTTCCAGTTCGCCTCGACCAACCTGGTCTGGGAGCTGGGCCTGGTCCTCTGGGTGTTGATGGGCTGGCAGTTCGCGCTCGCCGAGTACGTCGGCGGCATCATCATGATCGCGCTGATGGCGGTGTTGCTGCGCCGCTTCGTCTCGCCGCGGCTGGAGGAGCAGGCGCGCCGCCACGCCCAGGCGGCGCAGGCCGGCCACGAGCACGAAAGTGGCGGCGGCGAGCGGCTGAGCTGGCGCCGGCGCCTCACCTCCGCCGACGCCTGGGCGGACGTCGCCGGCAACTTCCGCGGCGACTGGACGATGCTGTGGAAGGAGATCGCGCTCGGCTTCCTGCTCGCCGGCTTCATCGGCCTGCTCGGCAACGACTTCTTCAACGTCCTCTTCGTCACCGACGCGCCGCCGCTGGTGCGGACGATCGAGAACGTCCTCGTCGGCCCGATCATCGCCATCCTCAGCTTCGTCTGCTCGGTCGGCAACGTGCCACTGGCGGCCGTGCTGTGGTCGGGCGGGATCAGCTTCGCCGGCGTCATCGCCTTCATCTTCGCCGACCTGATCGTGCTGCCGATAGTGCTCGCCTACCGCAAGTACTACGGCACCGCCTTCGCCCTCCGGATCACGGCGCTGATGTTCGTCACGATCGTGATCGCCGCGCTCCTCGTCGACGGCCTCTTCGGGATCGCCGGGCTGATCCCCAGCGGCCCCCGCCCCACCCGCATGGACGTCTTCGGCACGATCGAGGTGAACTACAAGCTCTTCCTCAATATCCTCGCCACGGCGATCTTCATCGCCCTCTTCTGGCTGACCAGGGGCCGCGCGGGGTCACACCACTGCGAGCACCACTCGCCGCCCGAGATGAGTGAAACCGGCGCCTGAGGGGTATAGGCTCGCCTCCAGTGCCCGAGGCAAAGGCCACTAGCGACTCCCAGTCCCAGCCCGGAGCCTCCTCCGTCAGCTACGAGGGCGTCAGCAAGCGCTACGGCAGCTCCGGCGCGCTCGCCGTCGACGACCTCACCCTGGAAGTCCCCGCCGGCGAGATCTGCGTCCTGGTCGGCCCCTCCGGGTGCGGCAAGACGACGGCGATGCGGATGGTCAACCGCACCGTCGAGATGACCGCGGGCGACATCCGCGTCGGCGACGAGTCGGTGCGCGACAAGGACCCGGCGCGGCTGCGGCGGGAGATCGGCTACGTGATCCAGCAGGTCGGCCTCTTCCCCCACCGCACGATCGCCGAGAACATCGGCACCGTGCCGCAGTTGCTGGGCTGGAAGAAGGACCGGGCGCGGGCGCGCACGACCGAGCTGCTGGAGCTGATCGGGCTCGAACCCGAGCTCGGGGAGCGCTACCCGGCCCAGCTCTCCGGCGGCCAGCAGCAGCGCGTCGGCGTCGCCCGGGCGCTCGCCGCCGACCCGCTGGTGATGCTGATGGACGAGCCCTTCGGGGCAATCGATCCGATCAGCCGCGAGCGCCTGCAGAACGAATTCCTCCGCCTGCAGGCCCAGGTCCGCAAGACCGTCCTCTTCGTCACCCACGACATCGACGAGGCGATCAAGATGGGCGACCGGATCGCGATCATGAAGGAGGGCGGCAGGGTCGAGCAGTACGCGACCCCGGCCGAGGTGCTGATGGCGCCGGCGACCGAGTTCGTCGAGGACTTCGTCGGCGCCGACCGGGCGCTGAAGCGGCTGGCCTTGATGCGGGTCGCCGACATCGACCTCTGGGAGGCGCCGCTCGCCCATGTCGGCCAGGCCACCGCCGAGGTGCGGGCGAAGCTGGCCGGGCCCGACGTCGAAGTCCCCTACCCGCTGCTGGTCGACGGCGAGCGCCGCCCGCTCGGCTGGCTCTCCGAGCGCGACCTCCGCGCCGAGACGGTGCCGGCCAAGCCCGACTCCCCGCTCGGGCCGCTGCTCGACCGCGACGACATCATGCGCGACGCGCTGGCCGACCTGCTCCAGGGCGAGGCCCAGTACGCCGCCGTCGTCGACCACGAAGGCCGGATCGACGGCGTGCTCTCGGTCGAGATCATCTCCGAGTTCCTCAAATCGCCGCAGGCGAAGGTCGAGGAGAGCAGCGCCGTGGAGCGGCCGCATGGCTAGCCCGGCGCTGCTGGCGGCGGTCGGCGAAGTCGGCCAAGGATTCCTCCAGGAACGCAGCTCCGGCACCCTCCCCTGCCAGGCGACCGACAAGTTCTTCTGCTGGGACTGGGCCAAGGAAAACATCGACCGCTACGAAACGCCGACGATCCAGCATGTCGAACTGGTCTTGATCTCGGTCGTCCTCGGCTTCGCGGTCGCCTTCGCCCTGGCACTTCTGGCCCACCGCCGTCGCTGGCTGCAGCCGCCGCTGTTGGCCGCCACCGGGATCCTCTTCACGATTCCCAGCGTCGCCTTCTTCTTCCTGCTCGAACCATTCACCGGCCGTGGCCGCGACACCGCGATCATCGCCCTCAGCGCCTACACCCTGCAGATCATCTATCGCAACACGGTCGTCGGTCTGGCCAATGTTCCCGACCCGGTCAAGGACGCGGCGCGAGGCATGGGGCTGACCGAGCGCCAGATCCTCTGGAAGGTGGAGCTGCCACTGGCGGCGCCGGAGATCTTCGCCGGGTTGCAGATCGCGATGGTCAGCACGGTGGCGATCGCGACCCTGGCGGCGTTCGTCGGCGGTGGTGGTCTCGGCGAACCGATCCTGCGCCAGGGAATCAGCTTCTTGACCAACATCATCATCGCCGGTGGCCTTGCCTTCCTGATGGCGATCGCGTTCGGCCTGATTCTGTTTGGGGTTCAGCGCCTGCTCACCCCCTGGCGACGGGCGGCCACAACGTGACCGCCCTCCTCCCCCACCCCGTACTCGCCTCGATCGAGGGCGCGATCGAATTCATCTTCACCCCGCAGACCTCGAACGTGACCGGCGGCAAGACCGTCGGCGGCACCGAACAGGTCCTCGAACTGCTGCTCACCCAGATCGAACTGACGATCCTCGCGATGGCACTGGCGATGGTGGTGGCATTCCCGCTCGGCCTTTATCTCGGGCACCGCGGGACCGGGGAATCGCTGGCGATAGTGATTGGCAATCTCGGTCGCGCGATCCCGGAGCTGGCGCTGATCGCCTTCATGGCGGCCCTGATCGGAGTCGGGGTCGTGAACCTCACGATCGCCCTCGCCGTCCTCGGGGTTCCGCCGATTCTCGCCAACACCTTTGTCGGCATCCACCAGGTCGACCGGGCGAGCGTCGAGGCCGCCCGCGGCATCGGCATGACCGAGTTCGAGATCCTGCGCAGGGTCGAGATCCCACTGGCGATCCCGACCCTGTTCGCCGGCATCCGCGGCGCGACGATCGCGATCGTCGCCACGGCCACGATCGCGCCAATCGCCGGCGTCCTGACCTTGGGTGACTTCATCATCAATCAGAACGTCTACGGCAGCGACGGGGTGCTGGCAGGAGCGATCGTGGTCGCCCTGCTGGCGCTGACGCTCGAGTTCTCGCTTGCCGGGGTGCAGCGCCTGCTCACCTCGAAGGGTCTGAAGCTGAGCAATGCCTGAATTGACCACCAACCAAGGAGGCAGTAAGTGAGAACCAAGAAGACGAGACTGAGGGCCGCGTTCGCGATGTTGCTCGCGCTGGCGCTGACCCTCGGCGTCGCCGCCTGCGGCAGCAGCAGCGATGACAGCAGCTCGACCGAAAGCAGCGCAGGCGGCGGCGCGATCGTCTCCAACCCCGCCAACGGCAAGGTCAACCTGACGATCGGCTCGAAGAACTTCCCCGAACAGGAAATCCTCGGGGAAATCTACGCCCAGGCCCTGGCCGCGGCCGGCTACAAGGTGGGCACCGACCTCAACCTCGGCTCCGAAACCGTCGCTCTGCGCTCGGTGCAATCCGGCCAGATCTCCGGCTACCCGGAGTACGCCAGCACGGCCCTCACCTCCTTCTTCGGGCTAGAACCCGAAGACGTTCCCTCCGACGCCCAGGGCGCCTACGAAAAAGCCAAGGCGGAATTCGAAAAGGAAGGACTGACGGCCTTCCCCCCGACTCCGTTCGCCAGCGCCAACGCGGTCGGGACCCTGAAAACGACGGCCGAAAAGTACGGCCTGGAAACGATCTCCGACCTCGAAGGGCAATCGGAAATGCTGACCCTCTACGGCTCGCCCGAGTGCCGCCAGCGGATCGACTGCCTGGCCGGGCTCGAAAAGTATTACGGGCTGAAGTTCAAGTCCTTCAAGCCGGTCGACATCGGCCTCCGCTACACGGTCCTCGAAAAGGGCCAGGCCGATCTCTCGATCGTCTTCACCACCGACCCGCAGCTCTCGGCGGAGAAGAACAAGTTCGTGATCCTCGAAGACGACAAGCAGGTCTTCCCAGCCGGCAACGTCATCTTCGTGACCAAGAAGTCGGTCGCCGACAAGGCCGGTCCCGACTACGAAAAGACCATCGTCGAGGTGCAGAAGGGGCTGACGCTGCCGGTCATGCAGGAGCTCGACGCCCGGGTCGAACTCGAAAAGCAAACCCCCAAGGAAGCAGCCGCGGCGTACCTCAAGTCCGCTGGCTACACGGGCTAGCGACGGAGGTCCGGCGGGAGGGGCTCGGCGGACAAAAGCGGGGAGTGTCCGGCGAGCCCCTCCCGCCGGACCTCCCCCCGGTAGCGAGGTGAGCAACGTGCCCCGGGGGCTACGGCTGGGCGACGAGTTCGCCGGTACCCGGGTCGCCGGCACGGTCGCGGATGCGCGAGAAGGAGATGTGAGCTGCCCATGCCGCTGAGATACCGGTGATGCCGGCCAGGAGCAGGGTTACGCGGGGGTCGTAGGTTTCGGCCAGCCAGCCGGTCAGGGGGCCGCCGATCGGGGTCGAGCCGAGGAAGACGACGGAGTAGAGCGCCATCACCCGGCCACGCATCTTCGGCGCCACGGCCAGTTGCAGGGTCGAGTTGATCGTCGCCGCGAAGGTGACGGCGGCGGCGCCGAGCAGGGCCAGCACCGGGACCTCGAAGGCCAGCGAGGGCATCGCCGCCGCCAGTAGGCCGGAGGCGCCGAAGGCGAGAGCGCCGCCGGCAATCAGGCGCGGGCCGGTCTGGCCGTGGGCGCCGTTGACGAGGGCGCCGGCGATCGAGCCGACCGCCATCGCCGAGACCATCACCGCGTAGGTGCCGGCCCCGCCGTCGAAGCTGAACTTGGCCAGCAGCGGCAGCGCCACCTGGAAGTTGAAGCCGAGCGTCCCGACCAGCGCCATCAGCGCCAGCGGCAGCGCCAGCTCGGGGGTGCGGAGGACGTAGCGCAGGCCGGCCCGGATCGCGCCGGGCTCGCGCGGAGCGACCGGCTCGGTATGCAGGCCACGTGGGTCCATCCCCCAGAGGGCGACGATCATCGCCACGAAGGTGAGCGCGTTGAGGGCGAAGCAGGGGACGACGCCGAAGCCGGCGATCAACAGCCCGGCCAGGGCGGGGCCGACAATCCGCGCCATCTGCACGATCACGCTGTTGAGGCTGACCGCGTTGACCACCCGGCCGGGGCCGACCATCTCCATCACGAAGCTCTGCCGGGCCGGGTTGTCGACCGCATTGACGCTGCCCATCGCGAACACGGCGAGGAAGACCATCCAGGGCTCGACCACGCCGGTCGCGGTGACCGCGAAGAGGAACACGGCAGGGATCGCCATCAGCGCCTGGGTCGTGATCAGCAGCTTCCGTTTCGGGAAGCGGTCGGCCAGCAGCCCGCCCCAGGCGCCGATCAGCAGCATCGGCAGGAACTGCAGCGCCGTGGTCAGGCCGACCGCGATGCCGCTGCCGGTCAGGGTCAGGATCAGCCAGATCGCCGCCACCGTCTGCATCCAGGTGCCCGAGAGCGAGATCAGCTGGCCGGCGAAGTAGCGGCGGTAGTTGGGGACCTCGAGCGAGTTGAAGGAGCGGCGCAGGGCGGCGCTCACGAGCGGGCGCGCGGCTGGCGCGTCTTCACTCTCCAGCATGCCCTCGAGGATCTCCGCGGCCCGCTCCAGCACCTCGATGTCGGCGGCGGGCAGGTCGCGCATGCGCCGCGCCAGGTAGGCGTTCTTGCGCCCGCGCAGGCGCCGCAGCCGCTCGCGCCCGGCGGCATTGACGCTGACCAGGGAACTGCGGCCGTCGGCCGGGTCGGGAGTGCGCTCGAGGAGCCCCTCCCTTTCGAGGCAACCGAGGGTGCGGGTCACGGTCGGTCGCCGCACCCGCTCCAGCTTCGCCAGCTCACTCGGGGTGAGCGGCCCGTGGCGCTCGATCGTGGCCAGGGCCGAGGTCGAGGTCGGGGTCAACCCGGTCGCCTCCGCCGCCGCCTCCTGGCGCAACCGCCGCGCCGTCCTCACGATGCCCAGCCGCAACCTGGCGGCGGCATCGGTGAGTGGGGTGTCTTTGGCGTTTGGCGTCATTGATTAGCGTTGATAATTAGTCTAGCAAACTACTTCCACAACCTCGATGTTTCCGGATGGGCATCACCGGAGGTCGATCTCAAGCGGCGGGAGCCCCAGGCCGCGCGGGGCGCACGACTTGTCGATGTGACGCCCTCCAGGCGCGGATTGCACTGCTAGCATCGCCGACAGCAGGCGTGACTGGGCGGCCTCCGCGCTCGACGACCAGTCGGCTGCCCACCGGACGATTCGAGTCTGGCGCCCACCGCAGTAGCCGAGCTCGAGGCTGTGGTGCTTGCGGCGGTGCCTCGCTCGGAGGTCTGCGGGGTGGTTCCCCGCGTCACCAGACTCGACCCGCTCCGGCGGGTCTTGCCGTTTCAGGACTGGCGGCGGTGGACCTCGGTGGCCCGCGCCTGGTCGCGAGGGCGGACGACGATCTCGTCGATGTTGACGTGGGGCGGCTGGGCGACGGCCCAGCGGATGGCGTGCTTGGCGGCGGTGTAGCCGGCGCCGCCGCGGTAGGTCTCGAAGGCGGCGATGCTGGTGACGCCGACCACGTAGCCGTCCCCGGCCAGCGCCCGCGCCGTCGCGGCGCCGATCCCGCTGGAGGCGCCGGTGACGACCGCGGTCGGCATCTCAGACCGCGGTCGTTGCGCGCTAGTAGCGGTAGTGGTCCGGCTTGTACGGGCCCTCGACGGGGATGCCGAGGTAGGAGGCCTGGTCGGCGCTGAGCTCGGTCAGCTTCACGCCGAGCGCGTCGAGGTGCAGGCGGGCGACCTTCTCGTCGAGGTGCTTGGGCAGGACGTAGACCTGCTTGGCTTCGTACTGGACGCTCTTGCCGAAGAGCTCGATCTGGGCGATCACCTGGTTGGTGAACGAGTTCGACATCACGAAGCTCGGGTGCCCGGTCGCGTTGCCGAGATTGAGCAGCCGGCCCTCGGAGAGCAGCACGATCGAGTGGCCGTCGGGGAAGCGCCACTCGTCCACCTGCGGCTTGATGTTGATCCGCTCGGCGGCGCCGGCTTCGAGCCCGGCGACGTCGATCTCGTTGTCGAAGTGGCCGATGTTGCCGACGATCGCGTTGTGCTTCATCCGCGCCATGTGGTCGGCGGTGATGATGTCCTTGTTGCCGGTGGCGGTGACGAAGATGTCGGCCGTATCGATGACTTCGTCGAGGGTCCGCACCTCGTAGCCCTCCATCGCCGCCTGCAGGGCGCAGATCGGGTCGATCTCGGCGACGATCACGCGGGCGCCCTGGCCGCGCAGCGAGGAGGCGCAGCCCTTGCCGACGTCGCCGTAGCCGCAGATGACGGCGACCTTGCCGCCGATCATCACGTCGGTGCCGCGGTTGATGCCGTCGACCAGCGAGTGGCGACAGCCGTAGAGGTTGTCGAACTTGGACTTGGTGACCGAGTCGTTGACGTTGATCGCCGGGAAGAGCAGTTCGCCCGCCTCGGCCAGCTGGTAGAGGCGATGGACGCCGGTCGTCGTCTCCTCGGTCACGCCCTGGATGCCCGCGCCGATCTCGGTCCAGCGCTGGGGGTCCTCGTCAAGTGAGCGCTGCAGGGTCTCGAGGATGATCTTGAACTCGCCCGAATCGGCCGTCTCCGGGTCCGGGACCGCGCCGGCCTGCTCGAACTCGGTGCCCTTGTGGACCAGCAGGGTGGCGTCGCCACCGTCGTCGAGGATCATGTTCGGGCCCTCGCCGTCGGGCCAGACCAGCGCCTGCTCGGTGCACCACCAGTACTCCTCGAGGGTCTCCCCTTTCCAGGCGTAGACCGGAATCCCGGCGGCGGCGATGGCGGCGGCGGCGTGGTCCTGGGTCGAAAAGATGTTGCAACTGGCCCAGCGCACCTCAGCGCCGAGCGCGACCAGGGTCTCGATCAGCACCGCGGTCTGGATCGTCATGTGCAGCGAGCCGGTGATGCGCGCGCCTTGCAGCGGCTGCGCCTCGGCGAACTCCTCGCGGGTCTGCATCAGGCCGGGCATCTCGACCTCGGCGAGCGCGATCTCCTTGCGCCCGAAATCGGCGAGGCCGATGTCGGCGACCTTGTAGTCCTGCGTGGCGGTGCTGAGGGTCATCGAGTAAGCGTCTCCTAAGTTGGTTGGTTGCCCGGTCATGGTACGCAAAGGGGGTCGGGCGGGCGGCGTCGAATCAAGTCACGGTGAGCTCCGAAGCCACAGCCAGGCCTGAGCGCTTCTCGCCAGGGATGGATGCCCGCAGCACCCGCGTGGCTGAAAAGCTGAACACGCCGATGCTGATCGCGGCGGCCCTGACCCTGCCGACCGTGGCCATAACCGAGTCGCACCCGGGCGGCGCCCTGGAGACGGTGGCGATCGTCCTCAACTGGATCACCTGGACCGCGTTCCTGGTCGAGTTCGTGACGATGATGGCGGTCGTCCCCAACCGCTGGGCCTACATCCGACACCACCCGCTGGACGTCGTCATCGTCTTCCTCACCCCGCCGGTGCTACCGGCCGGCCTGCAGAGCCTGCGCGCCCTGCGCCTGCTGCGGCTCCTGCGGCTGCTGCGGCTGGCCCAGCTCTCGCGTGAGGTCTTCTCGCTCGAGGGCCTGCGCTACGCGGCCCTGCTGGCGGTCCTGACCGCGGTCGGCGGCGCCACCCTGTTCGGCGCCTTCGAGGGACACCGGGCCAACCTCAGCTTCTGGGACGACCTCTACTGGGCGGTGACGACGATGACCACGCTCGGCTCCAGCATCAGGCCGACGACGACCGGCGGCGAGATCGTCTCCACCGCCGTCCTCATCGTCGGCATCGGCTTCGTCGCCCTGGTCACCGGCAGCTTCGCCCAGCGCTTCCTCGCCCCCGAAATCGCCGAGATCGAGCAGGAGCTCGAGGACGAGGGGCTCACCGCCGAGGCGGTGGCGCTGCGGGAACTGCGCAGCGTCCAGGAACAGCTGCAGGCGCTCGAGGTCGCGGTCGAGCGGATGGCGAGCCAACGCGGGAGCTAATCCTCGCTGTCGCGCTCCTCGGCGATCTTCGCCTCCAGTTCCTTCATCACTTCCGGGTCCCGCAGGGTGGTCACATCGCCCAGGGCCCGGCCTTCGGCGATGTCGCGCAGCAGCCGCCGCATGATCTTGCCGGAGCGGGTCTTGGGCAGGTCGTCGGCCCAGATGACTCGTTTCGGGCGGGCGAATTTGCCGATGTGGCGGGCGACGCTCTCGCGCACCCCCGCGACCAGCTCGTCGCTGGGCTCGGTGTCGCCGCTGAGGGTGACGAAGGCGCAGATCGCCTGGCCGGTCTCCTCGTCGGCCTGGCCGATAACCGCTGCCTCGGCGACTTTCTCGTGGGCGACGATCGCCGACTCGACCTCGGCCGTGGAGAGCCGGTGCCCGGAGACGTTGACGACATCGTCGATGCGGCCGATCACCCAGTAGTAGCCGTCGGCGTCGCGGCGGGCGGCGTCGCCGACCAGGTAGCGCTGCTTGCCGAAACGTGAGAAGTAGGTCTTGATGAAGCGCTCGTCCTCCTTGTAGAGGCCGCGCAGCATCGAGGGCCAGGGGCGCTCCAGCACCAGCAGGCCCTGGCCTTCGGAGACCGGCTCGCCGTCGCTCTCCCCCACCACCTGGGCCTCGACCCCGGGGAACGGGGTCGTCGCCGAGCCCGGCTTGGTCGCGGTGATCCCCGGCAGCGGCGTGATCATGATCGCGCCGGTCTCCGTCTGCCACCAGGTGTCGACGATCGGGCAGCGTTCGCCGCCGATCACCTTGTGGTACCAGAGCCAGGCCTTGGGGTTGATCGGCTCGCCGACCGAGCCCAGCAGCCGCAGCGAGGAGAGATCGGAGCGCTCCGGGATCTCAGCCCCCCACTTGATGAAGGTGCGGATCGCGGTCGGCGCCGCGTAGAGGATCGTCGCCTTGTAGCGCTCGATCAGCTCCCACCAGATCCCTTTGCCCGGGTAGTCCGGTGCCCCCTCCCACATCACGCTGGTGGCGCCGTTGGCGAGCGGGCCGTAGACGATGTAGGAGTGGCCGGTGACCCAGCCGACATCGGCGGCGCACCAGTAGACGTCGGACTCCGGCTTGAGGTCGAAGACGTAGCGGTGGGTGGCGGTGACCCCGGCCATGTAGCCGCCGGTCGTGTGCAGGATCCCCTTCGGCTTCGCGGTCGAGCCCGAGGTGTAGAGGATGTAAAGGGGGTGCTCGGCCTCCATCGGCTCGGCCGGGCAGTCAGGGGCGGCGGCGGCGAGCACCTCGTCGTAGAAGACGTCGCGGCCCTCGCGCATCGGGCACTCGATGCCGGTGTGGCGGACGACGACGATCGTCTTCAGGCTCTCCAGCGCGCCCATCTCCGCGTCGACCGCGGGCTTGATCGGCGCCGTCCTGCCCTTGCGGCGGGCGCCGTCGACGGTGACCAGGACCTTGGCCTCGGAGAATTCCATCCGCTCCCGCACCGACTCGGCCGAGAAGCCGCCGAAGACGACGTTGTGGACGGCGCCGATGCGGGCGCAGGCCAGCATCGCCACCGCCACCTCGGGGATCATCGGCAGGTAGATCCCGACCACGTCGCCCTTCTCGACGCCGAGGCTCTTGAGCGCGTTGGCGAAGCGCTGGACGTCGCGGTGCAGGTCGGCGTAGGTGACGTCGCGCTCCTCCCCCTCCTCGCCACGCCAGTGGTAGGCGACGCGGTCGCCGATCCCGGCCGCGACGTGGCGGTCGAGGCACTGGGCGCTGGCGTTGAGCCGGCCGTCCTCGAACCACTTGTAGAAGGGAGGGTTGGAGTCGTTCAGCCCCAGCGTCGGCTCCGTGTCCCAGTCGAGCAGCTCCCTCGCCTGCGCCAACCACCAGGCCTCGGGATCGGCGGCCGCCTCCTCGTAGATCCCCGGGTCGCTCCAAAGCGCGCGCTCGCGGAACTCGGCCGGCGGCTCGAATCGCTCGACCGCCAGCATCTCCTCCAGCTCCCGCTCCAGCCCCATGGGGGAAAGCTACCCCAGGGGGCGGGGATCAATAGCCGCCGGGATGGCGAACTATGAAGCCTTCGGGGGAGTCGACCCAGGGATCGTGCCAGCGCGGGCCGGGGCCGCCGACGGTGTCGAAGGCGATGCCGGCGATCACCATCCAGGCGTGGCCGGCGTTGGCGTAGACGGTGATCCACTTGCCGGGGCCGGCTTCGCCCCAGGTCTCGAGGCCGGTCGAGTCGAGCGGGCTTTCGAGGAAGCCACCGCCGTGCAGGGCGAAGCTGACCGCGCCGGAGCAGTCATAGCCGGAGGATTCGAAGGAGCCATGGCCGCCGCCCCAGATGTAGGGCGTGGTGGCAATCGAGTTGGCGGCGGAGATCGCATCCTTGACCGCCTGCGGGGCCACGCTCGGGGCGCTGGCTTCGCTTTCGCTGATCACCTGCGCGGATTCGCCCGGGTTGAGCGGGGCCGGCACCTGGCCGGTAGTCGTTTCGCCGCCTTCGGAGGCGATCTGGTTGGAGATCGAGGCGAGGTTGTTGCTGAGCGCTTCTTCCTGGCTTTCCAGCGCCGCCATCGCTTCGCGGCGCTCGGCCTGGGCCGACTTCAGTTCGGCGAAACGCGACTCGGCTTCGGCGCGGGCGGCGGCGACTTCGGCCTCGATCGCGGCGATCGAGTCGCGCGCCTGCTTGACCTTGGCGCGGTTGTCGGCCAGCTTCGCGACCGCGCTGGTGACTTCGTCGCGCAGCGACTTGACCCGGTCGACGACCGAGTCGTCGTAGCTCTGGATCCGGTTCAGGTATTCGGTCTGGGCCGCCATCTGCGAGAAGTTCTCCGATTCGAGAATCGCGTTGACGACGTCGGGGGAGCCCGCCTCATAGATCGCCACCAGGCGCTCGCGCAAGACGTCGAGGGCGCGGTTGAGCTGTTCGCGGACTTCCTCCAGGTGCGCCTTTTCCTGCTTCAGCGCCGCCGTCGCCGCTTCCAACTCGCCCTGCTTTTCGGCCAGTTCGGCCTCGACCGCGGCCTGCTTCTGGCGCAGCGCCGAGACTTCGCCGATCATCGTGTCGATCGCGGCGTTCTGTTCGGCGATCGTTTCCGCCAGCGAGCTCTGGTCGGCGCGGACGCCTTCGAGCTTGCCCTGGGTGGCTTCGAGCTTTTCCTGCGGCGTCTTCGCCGGCGCGCTCGCCTCGGTCAACGCCAGGGCGCAGATCGCCGCCAGCAGGAGAGCCGCGAAGAGCAGCGCACGCCTCTTGGGCGCGCTCGGATGAGTGTCGAGGAAGGAAGCCCGCATCGAGATCCGCGCTCGTTCCCGGAGGGTTCGGCAGCGGATCGTGCAGGCTAGCGAAGAAGACTAAAGACTATGAGCAGTTGCTAATAACCTGCAACTTCCCGTGCAAATCAGGCACTTTGCAGGAGTCGAGACGCCAATCTCGACCCCGGGGAGCCAATGGGCCTCAAACGTCCGCAATGTGGACGTCTAAGGCCCATCGGCCGGCGGTTAAGCGAGGAGCTTGGCCTTCGCCTTGTCGAACTCCTCGGCGGAGATCGCGCCCTTTTCCTTCAGGTCGTTGAGCTTGTGGAGTTCGTCGGCGGGAGTGCTGTGGGCCTGGGTCTGCACATATTCGTCGAAATGCTTTTTCGCGTCCGCCTGGGCTTTGATCGTGCGGTCGCGCATGCCACTGCCGCGGGCGATCAGGTAGATCAGGGCGGTCAGGAACGGGATGAAGACGAGGAACAGGACCCAGGCGGCCTTCGCCCATCCCGAGAGCTCGTGGTCGCGGAAGAGATCGGAGATGATCGTGATCAGGATCCAAATCCAGATGACGAAGAAAAAGATCTCGAAGGTGACGAGGAGAAGTTCTCCCAGAGAGACATCTGCGAACGGCAACAAGGTGCTTCCTTTCGTTCAGTGAGCGGCATGGCGGCGGGAAAAAATGCCGCTCAGATCATCCTATGCGCTGACAGTAGAGCGTCACCGCGACCGAGGTGGCGAGATTCAGGCTGGAGACGCCCTCCCGCATCGGGATCGCGACGCGGGCGTCGGCGCGCTCCAGCAGCGCGGCGCTGATGCCGTGGCGCTCGGTGCCGAAGGCGAGGACGGCTCGATCCGGCAGCCCGCCCGGCCGCAGGTCCTCCCCCTCGGGATCGATCGCCAGCAGCGGCCGGTCGCTCGGCGGCAGCGTCTCGACCGAGGCCACCGGCAGGGCAAACTGCAGGCCGGCGGCGCCCCGCACCGCGTCCGGGTGCCAGGGGTCGTTCTCGCCGGTGGTGAGAACCGCGGCGGCGTCGGCCGCGGCGGCAACGCGGATGCAGGCGCCGACGTTGCCCATGTTCTTCGGCTGCTCGAGCAGGACCACGGGGGCCGGCCGTGAGTCGGCGAGCACGGCGGCGAGGTCGACCGGCGGGCGGCGGGCGATCGCGAGGACGCCGGTGCGCGGCACCTGCGGGGCCAGGTCGGCGAGGTCCGCGGGCGCGATCCGCTCCACCCGCCCCGCCACCCGTCCGGCCAGATCGGGCGCCAGCTCCCGCGCCAGCGCCTCCAGCGCCGCCGGGTCGACGGCGACCGCCTCGACCAGCTCGGCCTCGAAGCGCAGCGCATGCTTGAGAGCGTGGAAGCCCTCGACGACGGTCAGTTCGGGGTCGC
Organism: uncultured Solirubrobacterales bacterium; assembly: GCA_963727985.1. Taxonomy (GTDB): domain Bacteria; phylum Actinomycetota; class Thermoleophilia; order Solirubrobacterales; family 70-9; genus VAYN01. Next base: position 51,763 of record CAVSIL010000011.1, read on the forward strand.
GCCGTGCTTTGCGGAAACGCACCGTGAGGTCATGGCCCATGAGCCCATCATGACTCGATCGGCGTCGGGGGCGGCTCCTTCAGCTGTGGGAGCGCACGACCTCGAACTGGCTCATCAGGCCGTGGTCCTCGTGATCGAACATGTGGCAGTGGACGATGAACTTCCCGGCGTAGTCGCTGAAGTGGCCGGCGATCCGGATCCGTTCGCCGGGGAAGACGAAGAAGGTCTCCTTGAGGCAGTCTTCCCAGGGCGGCGGCGGCCTGCCGTCGCGGGCGAGCAGGTACCAGTCGCTGTGGTGCAGGTGCATCACGTGGGCGACTGTGGTGCGGTTCACGATCTCCCAGACCGCGGTGCTGCCCAGCACCGGGAAGGCATCGGCGCGGGCGGGGTTGAAGGTTTTGCCGTTGATCAGCCAGGTGGTGCGGAAGAGGCCGCCGACCGTGATCTCCCAGGTGTGGTCGGCCTTGCCGTCGCGGCGCCGGCGGGCGTGCTCGGCCCAGCCGGGCAGCGGGCGCAGCCGGCGCGGGATCCGGGTCCTGTCCGCCACCCGGCCGGGTTCGACCCGGAACTGCATCAGGGCGCCGACGTAGGCACGGGCGCCGTTGGGGTTGCGGCCGCCGTGCGGGCTGCTGCGCAGCTCCACCGAGTCGCCCGCGGCGGCGCTGAAGTCGACGATCACCTCGGCTCGCTCCGCCGGCCCGAGCAGGACCCGGTCGCGGCGCACCGGTCGCGGCATCAGGCCGCTGTCGCTGCCGATCTGGATCAGCGGCGCGCCGTTGGAGAGGTGGAAGTTGTAGGACTGGAACTGGGAGACGTTGAGCACTCGCAGCCGGTAGCGGCAGGGCTTGACCCGGTGGTGGGGCATGAAGGCGCCGTTGACGAGAATGCTGCGGCCGACGATGCCGTCGGCCGGTGGCTGCAGCCCGCTCCGGAAGGGGTCGGTCAGCTGGTTGTGGCGGTCGAAGCTGCGGTCGGAGATCATCAGCTGGATGTCGCGCTCGCCGTGCGGCAGCGGCAGCGAGCGCTCGAGCTCGTCCTCGACGATCCACATCCCGGCCAGGCCGCGCCAGCTGTGCGGTGCCGTCTTGTCGAGGCGGTGGTCGTGGTACCACTGGAAGGCGGCGCGTTCGGGGCGCCCGTCCTCGACCAGGTCGTAGACGTAGGTTTTGCTCGCCCCCGGCGCCAGCAGCAGGTCGTTGCCGGACTCGCGGGCGGAGAGCCCCCGCGGGATGTGGCAGAAGTAGGAGATCGGGTGCGACTTGGTCAGCCCTCCCGGCTGGCCGTCGAACTGGGTCCGGTTGTGGCCGCCGTGCAGGTGGACCGAGAGCTCGCCCGCCTCGGGCGGCAGCTCGTGACGGAAGGTGACCTTGGTGCGCCGGCCGGCCGGACGGCGGACGGTCGGCCCGGGAAAGGTGCCGCCGTAAGTCCAGAGCCTGGTCTTGCGACCGGGCAGGATCTGCGCCTCGGCCTCGCGGATCGGGATCTCGATCTCGGCCCCGGTCAGCTCGCGCGGGATCGGCAGCGGCGCCCGGAACGGCACCGCCGCGACCGCGCTCGGGGTCTCGTCCCCGAGCGGGAGCAGCTCGCCCAGCCCGCCGCCCTTGACCGGCAGCAGGTAGGCGAGCGCGCCGCCGCCGAGGGCGCCGAGGAAAGCTCGGCGCCCCAGGCGCGGCGCGGATGTCGACTGCCCGGCCGTGCCGCTAGAGAGCCGGTGGCGCGACGGGCGGCAGAACCTCGACCGACCCCTGCATCCAGGGATGGATCGCGCACATGAAGTGGATCGTGCCCGGTTCGGCCGTCACCAGCTGGCTGTACGAGGTCCCCTTCTTTTCCCCGGTGAACCAGGAGTCGCCCTTTTTCGTGGTGCTGCCCATCGTGCTCCAGCCGGGCAGGCCCGCCTTGGTTGGGTTGATCGTGATCTTCTCCGTTTTCGGGTTGAACCCGTGCCACTTGGCGATCGAGAGGCAGATGTGCTTCGGCGTGAAGCAGTTCTTGCGCGCCTTCGGGGTCTTCGGCAGCGAGCCCTTGGTGACCATCGAGAACGTGTGCGGGCCGACCTTCCTCGGGTCAGTTTCGTTGACGATGTTCAGCTCGTCGCCCTGATGCACGGTCGCCGGAGCTTCAAATCCCAGGGCACCTTTTTCGAGCTTCATCGTGATCGTGTCGGTGACGCCGGTGGGCGTGACCGCCGCGCCCGCCGCCGCCGGGCCGAACGCTGCAAGCATGACCGCGGCGGTGGCCGCGACCGCCAAGACGAGGTGCTTTCTCAAGAGATTCCTTTCCAAGGGTTTGCGAAGAAGTCGCAAAAAGGTAATGCCCGACCCGGCGTAGTTCAAGGGCATCGCAGAGCCGATTGCGCCTGCATGTAGCCTTCCCTCCCAGGGCGATGGCCAGCTTCCTCCACACCTGTTACCGGATCGGCGACATCGACCGTTCGGTCGCCTTCTACGCCAAGCTCGGCTTCGAGGAGGTGGCGCGGATGCCGATCGGCGACGAGGCGATCAACGTCTTCATGGGCATGCCCGGCGAGGACCCGCGGCTGGAGCTCACCTACAACCACGGCGTCGACTCCTACGAGCTCGGCAGCGGCTACAACCACATCGCCCTCGCCGTCAACGACCTCGAAGGCACCCTGGAGCGGCTCGCCGCCGAAGGCATCGAGCCCGAGAAGCCCCCCTACCGCCCCGGCACCCGCACCGAGGGCCACCGCATCTGCTTCGTCCGCGACCCGGACGGGTACCGCATCGAGCTGATCGGGGAGTAGCCCCCGCTCTCTAGCCGGGGCTGATGCCGCCGCCGACGGCCGGCGGCGGGCCGGTGGGCGCCGGCGCCGGGGCGGGCGTGGGAGCGGGCGCCGGTTCGTTGCCGCCTTCTTCGCCTCCGCCTTCCTTTTCGCCGCCCTTGCCAGCCGAGTCCTTCTTTTCTTCTTCTTCTTCGCCTTCGTAGCTTTCTTCTTCTTCGTAGCCGCCGTTCGAGTGGCCCGAGGCGGAGGTGTGTTCGCTGTCGAGCTGGGAGAGTTCGGGCAGGCTGTCGGGGACGTTGAATTCGGGGCATTCGCCTTCCTGGGCGGAGGACATGAACGACTGCCAGATCGGACCGGCGGTGGGGCCGCCGTAGCCGGTGTATTCGCGCGACTGCGGGTGGCCGACCCAGACGGCGGTGGAGTACATCGGCGTGTAGCCGACGAACCAGGCATCGGACTCTTCCTCGGAGGTGCCGGTCTTGCCGGCCTCGCCGCTGCAGCCGATCGAGGTGTAGCCGGCGCCGGTCCCGGAGGTGATCACGCCCTCCAGGATCCTCGTCACTTCATATGCCTGGCCCTCGGTCAGAACCCGTTCGCCGTCGTCGGCGCCGGATTCGTCGACCTTGCCGTTGGGGAACTCGACTTTGCTGATCGCGGTCGGGTCGTGGTGGATGCCGCCGTTGGCGAGGGTCGCGTAGGCATCGGCCATCTCCAGCGGCGTGACGCCTTCGGCGAGACCGCCGATCCCCTCCGCCGGCACCGATTCCAGCGACGAGGTGATGCCCATTTCTTCGGCGGTCTGGGTCACGTTTTCGGGGCCGACGTCGAGGTCGAGCTGGGCGTAGACGACGTTGACCGAGTGCACCGTCGCGCTGGTCAGCGACTCGGTGCCGCCGCCGTCGCCCTCGGCGTTGTTGACGGTCCAGGTGCCGCCGCCCGGCAGCGAGAGGGTCTTCGGCGAGCTGCCGTCGTAGTAGGTCGTGTCGGGGTCGATGCCCTGCTTGATCGCCGTGGTCAGGACGAAGGTCTTGAAGGACGAGCCGGGCTGGCGGTGCGCCTGCCAGGCGTAGTTGAACTGTTCTTCAGAGGCGTAGCCTTCGGTCGAGGCGAGGGCGACGATCTCGCCGGTTTCGGGGTTGACCGAGGCGAGGCCGGCCGCCGGGCCGCCTTCCGGGTAGCAGACGTAACACGCGTTTTCGACCGCTTCCTCGGCCTTCGCCTGCAGGCTCGGGTCGATCGTCGTGTAGGCCTTGAGGCCGCCGTTGCGGACGGTGTTGATCCCGTAGCGCTCGATCAGCTGCTGCTGGACCAGGTCGAAGAGGAAAGGGTCGTGGATCACCTGGTACTTGTCGCCGGGATTGAGCCCCAGCCCCTTGTCGATCGCTTCGCTGTATTCGGCGGTGGTGATGTAGCCCTGCTGCTCCATCGTCCCCAGCACCTCGTTGCGGCGTTGCGTCGCCGCTGCCGGGTCGAGGAAGGGGTTGTATTCGGACGGCGCCTGCGGCAGCCCGGCGATCAGCGCCGCCTCAGTCAGGTCGAGGTCCTTGGCCGGCTTGCTGAAGTAGGTCTGCGCCGCCGCCTCGGCCCCAACCGCGGTCTGACCTTCGACCGTCCCGTAAGGCGCCGTGTTGAGGTACTGGGTGAGGATCCAGTCGCGGTCGTGCTTTTCGAAGAGGTCGTTGGCGAGGTGGGCTTCGATCAGCTTTCGCTTCAGGGTGTCTTCGGGGTTCTGGATGTAGAGGTTGCGGACCAGCTGCTGGGTGATGGTCGAGGCGCCCTGGACGGGCTTGCCGCCGGCGAGGGCGTCCTTCCAGGCGGCGCGGGCGATGCCTTCGGGGTCGATCGCGCCGTGCTTGTAGAAGTTCTTGTCCTCGATCGCGACCGTCGCCTCCTTCAGCGTTTCCGGCAGCGCCTGTTCGGAGACCGGCTGACGGATGTTGTCGGAGCGGATGAAGCCGATCAGGCTGCCGTCAGCCGCGTAGATCGCCGAGGAGCGCCCCTTCTGGACCGGCTGCAGGCTCGAGAGCGGCGGCGCCGAGTTGTAGACGCTGAGCGCCCAGGAGGCGCCGATGCCGCCGGCGACGGCGACGATTCCAGCCGATGACGATGAGCGGAATCGCGATCTTGTGCCAGCCGGAAGCCGGCGGCTTGCGCCGCCGTCTGCGGATACGGGTCGCCATCGGCCAGCGATTGTAGAGAGGGGCGGGCGCCGGTCCCGGCGATTGGACAGCGCCGCAATCCCCCTTGCCGAGCGGGTAGGCTCGCGCTCGCCGCGGCGTCTATGGGAGCGCGGCTGGAGAGAGGAGAGTTGTGAAACTCGTGATCGGCATCATCCGGCCCGAGCAGGCGAACCAGGTTCTCGAGGCCCTCTACCGGGCCGAGGTGAAGGGCTTCTCGGTCAGCCGGGTCCAGGGGCACGGCGGCGAGCTCGACCGGGTCGAGACCTACCGCGGCACCACCGTGAAGATGGGGCTCTCGGAGAAGGTCCGCTTCGAGGTCGCCGTCTCCGACGACTTCGTCGAGACCACGATCGCGGCGCTCTGTGAGGGCGCCCGTACCGGCGAGGTCGGCGACGGCAAGATCTTCGTGATGCCGCTGGAGCGGGCGGTGCGGATCCGCACCGGCGACACCGACCACGGCGCGGTCACGCCGGTGGGCAAATGAGCGCGCTCCCGGGGCTACCCGCCGCAGTGGCCGGGATCGACACCGGCGACACCGCCTGGATGCTGGTCGCGACCGCTCTGGTGCTGATGATGACGCCGGCGCTCGGCCTCTTCTACGCCGGCCTGGTGCGCTCGAAGAACACCCTCAACACCTTCATGATGTGCGTCGGCGCGATCGCCGTCGCCACCGTCACCTGGGCCGCGGTCGGCTACTCGCTCGCCTTCGACGGCGACGGCAGCCTCATCGGCGGCCTCGGCAACGCCTTCCTCAACGGCGTCGACTTCGCCCCGCGCGACGGGACGACGATCCCGGAGCTGGTCTTCTTCGCCTTCCAGGCCACCTTCTGCATCATCACCGTCGCCCTCGTCTCCGGCGCCGTGGTCGAGCGCATGCGCTTCGGCCCCTTCCTCGTCTTCGCCGCACTCTGGTCGGTGCTGGTCTACGCCGTGCTCGCCCACTGGGCCTTCGGCGGCGGCTGGCTGCAGGCCGGCGGCACCCTCGACTTCGCCGGCGGCATCCCGGTCGAGATGGGCTCCGGCTTCTCGGCCCTGGCCGCGGCGCTGGTGGTCGGCGCGCGCAAAGACTACGGCCGCCAGGCCCTGCTCCCCCACAACGCGATGTACGTCCTGCTCGGCGCCGGCCTGCTCTGGTTCGGCTGGTTCGGGTTCAACGGCGGCAGCGGCTTCTCGACCGGGAACCCGAGCGTGCTCGCCTTCACCAACACGCTGCTCTGCCCCGCCTGCACCCTGGTCGTCTGGTTCGGCCTGGATCTGATCCGCGGCAGGAAGGTGACGGCGATCGGCGCCGCCACCGCAATCGTCGTCGGCTGCGTCGCGATCACCCCCGCCGGTGGCTACGTCAGCCCCGGCTGGGCGATGCTGCTCGGCGCCCTGGCGGCAGTGCCGAGCTACGCGATCATCGTCTGGCGCACGCGGACCCGGGTCGACGAGACCCTCGACGTGCTCGCGGCCCACGGCACCGCCGGTCTGTTCGGGATCCTCTTCATCGGCTTCTTCGCCGAGGTCGCCTGGAACGGCGCCTCCGACGGCCTCTTCTACGGCAACGCCGCCCAGCTCGGCGACCAGGCGCTGGCCGCCCTGGCGGCACCCACCTATGCCTTCGTCGCCACCTACGTGCTGCTGCGGGCGATCGGCGCGGTGACGCCGCTGCGCGCCGGCGACCGCGAGGAGGCCCAGGGCATGGACATCGTCCAGCACGGCGAGGAGGCCTACACCACCGGCGAGGGCGCGATCCTGGTCTTCCCCGAGGACCACGAGAAAGTCGCGGTCCCGGTCGCCGACCCCGGCTGAGCCCGGTCGGCGCCTACGGCGCTACGCCCGCAGCTTGTAGCCGCGGCTGAAGAGGCGGAGGTTGATGGCGAAGAGCACCGCGGTGGCCGCCACCAGCGCCAGCAGCGAGAGCGGGATGCTGACTTCGGTGTAGCCGACGAAGCCGTAGCGGATGAGGTTGATCATGTAGTAGATCGGGTTGAAGTGGGTCAGGGTCTCGAACGGCTGTGGCAGCAGCGCGGCCGAGTAGAAGACGCCACCGAGGAAGATCAGCGGCTGCAGGACGAAGGTCTGGACGAAGGAGACGTCGTCGAACTGCTCGGCCCGGACCCCGACCAGAACCCCGAGCTGAGAGAAGAAGAAGCCGACCAGGAAGAGGCCGGGGATCAGGACCAGGATGTGATCGACCGGCAGGTCGACCAGCAGCGAGGCGGCGGTGAAGGCGAGTGCCGCGACGATCAGGCCGCGAACGAAGCCGCCGAGCGAGAAGGCCAGCAGCAGCTCCATCGGCGAGGCGGGCGAGGAGAGCTGGTCCTGGATCGCTCCCTGGAATTTCTGCTGCAGGATCGAGGAGGAGTTGTTGGTGAAGGCGTTGATCGACCAGGTCATCATGATCAGGCCGGGGATGACGAAGACGACGTATTCGATCCCGTGCAGATCGCCCACCCGCGAACCGAGGGCGGCGCCGAAGACGGAGATGTAGAGGAAGGTTTCCAGCAGGGGCGCGCCCAGCGTCTGTTTCTTGATCTTCATGAAGCGGCTGACCTCGCGCCGCCAGAGCGTGAAGAAACGGATCTGGGCGGCGCTCATGTGATCACGTCCGCCTCGACGTGGGAGCGCGAGAGCTCCTTGCGCCCGACCAGGGCCAGGTAGGCGTCCTCGAGGTTGGGCACGCCGTAGCGGTTGGCGAGGTCGCGGCTGCTCCCCTGGGCGACGATTTCGCCGTCGTTGATGAAGGCGATCTTGCCGCAGAGCTGCTCCGCCTCCTCCAGGTAATGGGTGGTGAGCAGGATCGTCGTCCCCTCCTGATTGATCCGCTGCACGTAGTGCCAGAGCTCCAGGCGCAGCTCGATGTCGACGCCGGCGGTGGGCTCGTCGAGGATCAGCAGCCGCGGCCGGTGCATCAGGGCGCGGGCCAGGATCAGCCGCCGCTTCATCCCGCCGGAGAGGTTGCGGGTGCGTTCGTCGCGCTTCTCGGTCAGCGAGAAGGTCTCCAGCAGCTCCTTGGTCCGCTCGCGGCGCTCGCGCCCCGGCATCCCGAAATAGCCGGCGTGGTAGTCGAGCGTCTCCTGCACGGTCAGGAACCAGTCGATGTTGAGCTCCTGGGGGGCGAGGCCGACGGCCTGGCGGGCCGGGCCGTAGTTGTCGATCGCGTCGTTGCCGAACACCTCGATCGCGCCCGAGGTCGGCTGCGCCAGCCCGGTTGTGCAGTGGATCAGGGTCGACTTGCCGGCGCCGTTGGGGCCGAGCAGACCGAAGAACTCGCCCTCCTCGATGTCCAGGGAGACGCCGCGCAGCGCCTCCACCCCGGCCGGGTAGCGCTTGACGAGGTCGGTTATGTGCAGCGCCTGCATGGCGCCCAATCTATTCAGGCGAAGCCGCCGGCGGCCTGGCCCACCCGGGGGCTGTCTGAGCTAACCCGCCCTATAGGGGCGTCTAACTCAGACACGCCCCGATATAAGTCAGCGATGGTCGCCCCGCTGCTTGCCGTCGACACGCCCTCGATGCTGTTCCGCGCCTTCTATGCGCTGCCGAGCAAGATCGTCGGGAACGGACGGCAAGCCGGTCAACGCCCTGCTCGGCTCGGCCAACCTGATCCTCAAGGAGGTCGAGATCCACGCGCCGCGCGCCGTCGTCCTCTGCTTCGGCCCCGACGCCGCCAGCTACCGGACCGAGCTCTACCCCGCCTACCACGCCAAACGCGAGGAGGAAATGCCCGGCGAGCTGGAGCCGCAGTTCGAGCAGGCGCGGGACTTCTTCGAGGCCTTCGGCTGGACCGTCGCGACCAGCACCGACCTCGAGGCCGACGACCTGCTCGGCACCTACGCCGAGCGCGAGGCCGCGGCCGGCGGCCACGCCCTGCTGCTGACCGGCGACCGCGACATGTACCAGTGCGCCGGCGACGGGGTGACGCGTGCTCTACGTCCGCACCGGCGGCAAAGGCGCCGAAGAAGTCGGACCGGACGAGGTGCGCGAGCGCTACGGCATCGACCCCGAGCTGGTCCCCGACTTCATCGCCCTGCGCGGCGACCCCTCCGACGGGCTCCCCGGCGCCAAGGGCGTCGGCCCGAAGAAAGCGGCCGAACTGCTGCGCGAGCACGGCTCCCTGGAGGCCGTGCTCGACAACGCGATCCGCGAGCGTCGGCCGAAACTGCGGGCCGCCCTGATCGAGGCCCGCGACGACCTGCTCGCCTTCAAGGACATCGCCACCCTGCGCGACGCCGGCGTCGACCCGCCGCCAGACCGTGCCACCGACTGGGCCGGCGCCGCCGCCGCGGCCCGCGAGCGCGGCATGAACCGCCTCGCCGACCGTCTCGAGCGAGCGGACTCATGACGATCCCGTGGCGCGGGCCGGGTCCGGGACGCCCGCAGCTGCCCCTGCCCCCGGGCCCGATGCCGCTGCGCCGCGACGGCCAGACCCGCAAGCGCTGGCGCTACGTCGGCGTCTTCGGCCCGGAGCTGATGCTCTGCGCGGCGCGGGCCCAGGTCGGTCCGCTGACGCAATCGTTCTGGGTGATCTGGGACCAAGAGGGACGCCGCCACGACGCCCGCACGATCCTGCGCCCGGGCAGCCACGAGGTGCAGTTGGACGGGCCTCGCCTCGAGATCGACTCCCCGGGCCTGCGCGCCAGCCTGAGCCTCGGCGCGATCGCCCCGGTCGAATCGATCTGCCCCAGCGGCTCCGGCTGGGGCTGGACCCGCAAGCGCGCCGGCGTCCCGATCGAGGGCACGGTCGAGGTACCCGGCAAGCGCTGGGAGATCGCCGCCTTCGGCGTCGACGACGAGTCGGCCGGATACCACCAGCGCCACACCAGCTGGCACTGGTCGGCCGGAGTCGGCATGGCGACCGATGGCCGCGCGCTCGCCTGGAATCTGGTCGAGGGCGTCAACGATCCGCCACGGAACAGCGAGCGGGCGATCTGGATCGACGGCGAGCCGACCGAGCCCGCACCGGTCTCCTTCCGCGGCCTGGACGGCATCGACCTCACCGGCGCCGACCACCTCGACTTCGCCACCGAGTCCCGTCACGCCCGTGACGAGAACTTCCTCCTCTTCAGATCCCACTACCGCCACCGCTTCGGCTCCTTCACCGGCTCCCTCGCCGGTCTCGAGCTCGCCGAGGGCTTCGGCGTGATGGAGCAGCACGACGCCGTCTGGTGAGCCCGCCGCCGCGGTCGTCATTCTTCCGCTAGCGGTGAAATGACGACCGCGGACTGCGGCTCAGCGGTGCTCGGGGTTCGGAAAGTCGAAGCGGCAGCCGGCATCCCAGGCGGTGCGCTGATTGCCGTGGGCGGGGATGCCGCCGGCGTCCTTGAGGATGCGGGCCAGGTGGAGCATGTTCCAGGCGGCGAAGGTGGTGTTGCGGTTGGTGAAGTCGTTCTCGGGGCCGCCGGAGCCCTCGTCGAGGTAGGACGGCCCGGGGCCGGCCTCGCCGATCCAGCCGGAGTCCGCCTGCGGGGGGATCGTGTAGCCGAGGTGCTGCAGCGAGTAGAGGGTGTTCATCGCGCAGTGCTTGATGCCGTCCTCGTTGCCGGTGACCAGGCAGCCGCCGACGCGACCGTAGTAGGCGTACTGGCCTCGCTCGTTGAGCTGGCTCGAGTTGCCATAGAGGCGCTCGATGATCTGGGTCGCGACCGATGACTTCTCCCCCAGCCAGATCGGCATCCCAAGGACGAGGATGTCGGCCGCCATCACCTCGCTCGAAGATCGCCGGCCACTCGTCGGCCTCCCAGCCGTGTTCGGTCATGTCGGGCCAGACGCCGCTGGCGATCTCGTGGTCGACCGCGCGGATGCAGTCGACGCTGACCCCGTTGCGGCGCATGATCTCCATCGAGATGTCCATCAGCCCCTGCGTGTTGGAGACCTCGGGACTGCGCTTCAGCGTGCAGTTGATGAAGAAGGCCTTGAGGTCCGAGTAGTCGGTCTTGCTCTTCTCGCAGAGCTCGGCCTGCATCGGGGTCAGCTCGGTCACTTCGTCTCCTCGGTTGGCTTGGTCCGCGCCAGCGCGTCCCGGTGGGCGGTGAAGAACTCGAGCGCGGCCGCGGCCTGGTCCTCGGCGGCGAGCAGGTCGGCGTAGGCGAGCTCGGCGCCGGCGAAGCCGCGGGCGTTCCAGAGCTCGGCGGGAGCCTGGGTCACCCAGGGGCCGACGTAGGCGTAGGGCTGCGGGTGCCGCTCGTCGCCGGGGGAGAAGCCATAGGTGGCGCGGTGGCCGTCCGGCTCGGAGCCGAGCTCAATCGCGATGTCGAAGTGCTCGGGCCAGAGGATCGGCGGGGAGGCGAAATCATCGGGCCCGGCGTCGGCGACCAGCCGCTCGAGGATCTCCGCACCGAACGCGTACCACTCCCCCAGGGCCTCGGCCGCCGCCGCATCGACCTCCAGCGACTCCCGCTGCCGGCGCCCATCCACTTCGCGAACCAGCTCGGCGCCCTCGACGCGGATCTGGTGGGTCGACCCCTCCCACTCGAACTCGGGAGTCCCGAACCCGCCGGGCGTCGCTTCGAGCGCGATCTCGTTGTCGGGCTTGCGCTCGGCCGCGACGACGTCCTCGGCGACCCGGTGCAGGGCGGCGACCGTTGCTCGAAAGCCATCCGGCAGCGGTGAGAGGTGCGCGCTCACGGTGGGACGAAGTCGTCGAGCTCGCCACTCAGCCGCCGAGGCCGCCGAACACCGCGAACGGGTTGGCCGGCCGCTCGGCGTAAGCGATCTGCCCACTGCCCTCGACCGTGACCCTGCTGCCGGCCGGGGCCTCGCCCTCGAGCCGGGTCGCGAGTGCCCTGGCGGCGTCCTCGTCGGTGGCGCCGACGACCAGGTACTTCCAGCGCCGCACCGCCGGCAGGCTCTCGGCCCGCAGCAGCTCGGCGAAGCGCACCGCCTCGCGGTGGGACGGGAGGTCGACGCGGACCTCGAATTCCGGCTCACCGGTCGCGGCCAGCCGCTGCCGCTCGGCGGCGATCAGCTCCTCGTGCTCGGCCACCGTGGCGGCGTCGCTCGCGGGCAGGGGCAGGTCCGGGGCCTCCCACTCCTCCGCCTCCGGGTGCCAGTGGGTCAGCTCGATCGCGACCTCCCAGCCGTGGGTCTTGGCCAGGGACGCGATCAGGTCGCGGGCGCGCTCGGCCTGCTCGCGGGTCCCCGCATAGACGAACACCCGCGAGCCATCGCCGGAGACGATCAGGCGATCGTGGTAGGCCTCGCTCAGCTCGTGCTCGAGTTCGGCGGCGTTGAGACGCTCGGCCAAAGCCCCCGCGTCGCGCTCGCCCTGGACGTCTATCTGCAACCGCCACTCGTCGTTCATGGGCCTCAACATAGTGACTAGAGTCTCCGGTAGATGAGCACCTCTCCAGACTCGTCGGCGGCCGGCGCCGGCAGCGGCGTTGCCGTCGTCACCGACAGCACCACCTACCTACCGGCGGAGCTGACCGAGCGCTGGGGAATCGAGCAGGTCAGCCTCTACGTCGGCTGGGGCGGCGAGCGCCTGCCGGAGCCGGAGTACGAACTCGAAGACTTCTACAGGCGCCTGCGCGAGTCCGACGAGCTGCCCTCGACCTCGCAGCCCTCGGTCGGGGACTTCCTCGCCCGTTATGAGCCGCTGGCCGAAGCCGGTCGCGACATCGTCTCGATCCACATCGCCGCCGGCCTCTCCGGCACCTACGAGAGCGCCCGCGAGGCGGCCCGGGTGATCGCGGACAAGGGCCACCGCGGCCGGGTCGAGGTGGTCGACGGCCAGACCGGTGCCGGTGGACTTGGCTGCGTCGTCCTCGGCGCCGCCGAAGCCGCCGCCCAGGGCCAGTCCCAGGCGCAGGTCGTCGAGGCCGCGCACCGCACCCGCGAGGGCCTCGACATGTGGTTTTGCCTCGACACCCTCGAGTACCTGCGCAAGGGCGGTCGCATCGGCGCCGCCCAGGCCCTGGTCGGCTCGGCCCTGAAGATCAAGCCGATCCTCACCTTCGGCATTGAGATCGCCCCGGTCGGCAAAGTCCGCACCAAGAAGCGGGCGATGGAGCGGATGGTCGCCTACCTACACGAGCTGAGCGAGCGCGGCGCCAGCGGTTGGATCGTCCAGCACGCCCAGGCCTTCGACGACGCCGCCACCCTGGTCGCCGCGGGCAAGGAGATCTTCGGCACCGACCCTCTCTTCTGCACCCAGGTCGGCCCCGTCCTCGGCGCCCACCTCGGCTCCGGGATGCTGGTCGGCGGCATCGGCTGCGCTCCCGCGGCCGAGTAGCGCCGCCGTTTGGCCCGCACCCCGATCGGGGTAACGTGAGCGCATGAAGCCGAAGACGTTCCTCGCGCCCGTCCTGATTCTGCTCGCGCTCGGCCTCGCGGCCTGCGGGGGCTCGGGAGACAGCTCGACCGAGAGTTCGGCCGGCTCCGACAAGAGTTCGGAAGCGAGCGGCAGCGCCCCCGCCCCCAGCGGCGAGGCGGCGCGGGCCGAAAAGGTGAAGATCGTCGAATTCGTCTACGGGCCCGACCCGGTCACCGTCCAGGTCGGCGGCAAGGTGACCTGGCAAAACGAGGACACGGCGCCCCACACCGCGACGGCCGACGACGGCAGCTTCAACACCGGCACGATCGAGCGGGGCAAGATCAAGTCGGAGACGTTCAAGCAGGCCGGGACCTTCACCTACTTCTGCGAAATCCACCCGACGATGCACGGCACCGTCGAAGTCGTCGAAAAGAGCAGCTGACTCAGGCGCCGCGCAGTTCGCCGGGCTTGGTCGAGGGCGGCGTCCAGCGCAGGCCCTTGATCAACTCGCAGGGGTCGACGTCGAGCGCCCCGGCGATCTTGATGATCGTGTCCAGGCGCGGCTGCCGCCGGCCGTTCTCCAGCAGTCCGATCTCGGTCCGGTGGATCGAGCTGAGGTAGCCCAGTTCTTCCTGGGTGATGCCGGCCATCGCCCGGTAGCGAGCGATCTGCTTGCCGAAGGACCGGGCGGCGCTGGCGCTGACATCGCTCACGCGGGAATCGTTTCGTCTGGGCCGCCAAATGGCTACCGCTCTAAATCGGGAGACTATTGTCTTCTTTCGGTCTATGATTCTCCAACGATCCAGGCATCACCCAGTAAACAACCTGGCTCGCCAGCCCTCGCCCGACGACCATGGAGGTGTGAGTGACCGCAAAGAAACGAAAGCAGGATGACGAACCGGCCGGCGCGGTTCTGCGCGCGCTCGGCCATCCCCTGCGCCGCCGCATCATGCGGCATCTGATGGGAGACGAGGAACCCACCAGCCCGACCGAGACGGCCCACCGCCTCAACGCCTCGCTGAGCAACGTCAGCTACCACTTTCGGGTCCTGGCCAACGCCAGGGCGCTCGAGAAGACAGGGGAGCGAGCCGTTCGCGGCGCGATCCAGCACTTCTACCGAGTCAACCGCGGGGTGTCGGAAATGCCGATGGTCACCGAGGTGCTCGCCGCCACCGACGACGCCGATTGAGACAGCTCCGAGGGCCGGGACCGCGGCTAGGGTTCCGCGGATGCCCGTCCCCCGCCCCAGCCGCCGTTGATCGAGCGCGTTGCCGCGGCGGTCACCGGGCCGCGCGGGCGTTGGGTGGCAATCGCGGTCTGGGGACTGATCGGGGTCGCCGGCCTCCTCGGGCGGGTGCGGATCGATGACGTCACCGCCGCCGGGCAGAGCAGCTTCCTGCCCAGGGACGCGGAATCGACCCGCGCCCTCGACGTCCTCCAGCACAGCCGCAAGAGTGGCGAAGAGGTCCCCGTCGTCATCGTCTTCGAGCGCAACGGCGGGCTCAGCGGGGCCGACCTCAACGCGATCGGCCGGATCGGCGACGGGCTCAACAGGCTGAAGATCGTCGGCGCGACGCCGATCGTCGACCCCTTCTCCGCCGATGCCAAGGCGCCGCTCGGCGATGTGGCGAGGATCGCCGACGGGATCGGGCCGGTCTCCCGCGACGGCGAAGCGGCGTTGGTCGTGCTGGCACTTGACGCCGGCGACCGCGGCGCCATCGTCAGCGGCGTCCACACGATCCGCCGCTACCTCGGCGAGCACGCGCGGCCAGGGCTAAACACCTACGTGACCGGGCCGGGCGGGATTGCCGCCGACCTCGAGCAGGTGGCCGGCGAAGCCGGCAAGACGCTGCTGATCGCAACCCTGAGCCTGGTCCTGATCCTGCTGCTGGTCGTCTACCGGGCGCCGCTGCTGGCGCTGGCGCCGCTGCTGGTCGTCGGCAGCGCCTACCTGGTCGCAACCGGGATCGCCTACCTGCTGATCGAGGCGGGCGCGATCACGGTCAACACCGAGGGCACCTTCCTGCTGTTGGTCCTGATCTTCGGCGCCGGCACCGACTACTCGCTGCTGCTGGTCCATCGCTACCGCGAGGAGCTGCAGGGCGGCAAGGCGCCGGAGTTGGCGCTGCCGACGGCGCTGCGCGAGAGCGCGCCGGCGATCGCCGCCTCGGGTGGAACCGTGATCGCGGCGATGCTGGTGCTGCTGGTCGCCGACCTCGAGTCCACCCACTGGCTCGGCCCGATCCTGGCGATCGGGATCGCGGTGATGCTCGCCGCCGCCTTCACCCTCCTGCCGGCCCTGCTCTCCCTCCTCGGCGAGCGCGCCTTCTGGCCGGCACAACGGTCGGCGAGCCAGTCGCGCCGTTCCTTTCCCGGTCATGGCGTGGGAAAGGAACAGCGCAGTGGCTGGGAGCGGGTGGCGGGGGTGGTGCGGCGGCGCTCGCGGGCCATCGTCTTCTGCGTCTTCGGCCTGCTGATCGTGCTCGCGCTCGGCAACCTCAGCCACCACGGGACGATCGGTTTCGGCCAGGGAGAGACGAAGCCGACCAACTCCAGCGAAGGGACCAGGGTCCTCGGCGAACACTTCCCGCCCGGGATCGGCTCCCCGCTGACCGCCGTCGTCAAGGTCGGCGAGGCCGGCCCGGTGGTGGCAGGGATGAAGAAGCTCGACACCGTGAAGCTGGCGCTGCCGGTGCCACCCACCTCCGGCAGCGGCGAGACCGTGGTCGTGATCGTCCTGCGCGGCGACCCCTACTCGGGCGAGGCTGCCGCGGCGGTGGAGGCCATCCGCGAACGCCTGCACGAGATCGCGCCCGGTGGCCTGCTCGGCGGCATCCCGGCTGAGAACTACGACATCGAGCAGACCAACGCCCGCGACACCAGGCTGATCGTGCCGCTGGTCCTGCTCGTCGTCGGCCTGATCCTGACAGTGGTCCTGCGCGCCCTGGTGGCGCCCGCCTTTCTCATCCTCACCGTCGTCGCCTCCTTCGCGGCAACGCTCGGCCTCTGCACCTTCGCCTTCTCGCACTTCGGCAGCGAAGGGATCGCCTTCAACCTGGTCCTGCTCGCGTTCCTCTTCCTGGTCGCCCTCGGGGTCGACTACAACATCTTCCTGATGGCGCGGGCGCGGGAGGAGTCCGCCGTCCACGGCACCCGGGAGGGCGTCCTGCGCGCCCTCGTCCACACCGGCGGGGTCGTCACCGGCGCCGGCCTGATCCTCGCCGGCACCTTCGCCACCCTGACCCTGCTGCCGCTCGAGGAGCTGGTCCAGATCGGGGCGACGGTCGCGATCGGCGTCCTCCTCGACACCTTCGTGGTCCGCGCCCTGCTGATCCCCGCGATCGCCTACCGCCTGGGCGAGCGCACCTGGTGGCCCTCACGAACTCAGTAGCCAGGACTCTGCTTCATCTTCTTGCGCTCGGAGGCGTGGGCGCCGCCCTTCTTCTCCAGCGTCGCGCAGGCCTCGGCGATGTCGTCGGCGAGGCGATCGACCTGCTCGCGACTGAGCGTCTGCTTGACCAGCGCCCGCAGTACCTTCACGTCTTCGGCGTTGGGAGGCATCGTGTAGGCGGGGAGCATCCAGCCGCGCTCGGCCGAGAGCTGCCAGGAGAGGTCGAACTCGTCGTAGCTCTTCTCGCCGGCGAGCTTGAAGGCGACCAGGGGCAGCTGCTCCTGGTCGGCGCCGATCAGCTCGAAGTCGCCGCTGGCCTCCAGCTTCCCGGCCAGCACTTTCGCGTTCGCCTGCATCGCCTTCATGATGTAGGCGTAGCCCTCGCGCCCGTAGCGGACGAAGTTGTAGTACTGGGCCAGCACCATCGCGGCGCCGGTGGAGAAGTTGAGCGTGAAGGTCGCGTCGGTCTTGCCCAGGTAGTTCTCATAGAAGACGAGGTCCTCGGCGAGGTCGCTCTTCTCGCGGAAGATGAGCCAGCCGATGCCGGGGTAGACGAGCCCGAACTTGTGCCCGGAGACGTTGATCGAGCGCACCTGCTCGAGCCGGAAGTCCCACTCGGAGTCGGGGTAGAGGAAGGGCCAGACGAAGCCGCCGCTGGCGCCGTCGATGTGCAGCGGCACATCGAGCCCCTTGTCGTTCTTGAGCTCGACCAGGAGTTCGTTGATGCCGACGATGTCGTCGGCGTGGCCGGTGAAGGTGGTGCCGAGCACGGCGGCGACGCCGATCGTGTTCTCGTCGATCAGCGGCTCCACGTCCTCGGGCCCGATCGTGTACTTGCCTTCCTGTAGCGGCACGATCTTCGGCTCGACGTCGAAGTAGCGGCAGAACTTGTCCCAGACCACGTGGACGTCGCCGCCGAAGATCAGGTTCGGCCTGTCGATCGGCTTGCCGGCCGCTTCGCGGCGCTGCTTCCACTTCCACTTCAGCGAGAGGGCGCCGAGCATGATCGCCTCCGAGGAGCCCTGGGTGCGGGCGCCGGTGGTCTCGCCGGGGGCGTGGTAGAGGTCGGCGAGCATGCGGATGCAGCGCTGCTCGATCTCGGCCGAGATCGGGTACTCGGCGTGGTCGATGAAGTTGCGGTAGAGGTTGTTGGCGATCAGCCGCTGGGCCTCCGGCTCCATCCAGGTGGTGACGAAGGTGGCGAGGTTGCGGTTCGGGTCGCCCTCCAGCGCCAGTTCCTCGCCGACCAGTCGCATCCCGTCGAGCGAGGACATGCCGCTCTCGGGGAAGGGGCCGTCGGGGGCGTCCTCGGTGAGGAAGCGATTTCCGTAGAGCATTGCTGCCTCGTGGGCGCTGAGCGGCTTCGTCATCTCTCCTCGATCCGGTTGTTGGGCGCTGCCGGGCGTGAAGCGAGCCTATACGCGCCACCTGCGCAGTAAGGTGGCCAAATCAGAGGCTTTGTTCAATGAGAAAGGACCGCACGTGAGCGACGACGACCTGAATGAGATGGGACCGATCGACTACGTGCTGGTCGAGTGGCCGGGCCGCCAGCCCAACGGCGAGGTGGCCCCGCACCTGGTCGAGCTGGTCGAGCGCGGCCTGATCAGGATCCTCGACCTCGCCTTCATCGCCAAGGCCGAGGACGGCTCCGTCGCCGGTCTGGAGCTGGCCGACGTCGGCGGCGAGGTGGCCGAGCTGGCGATCTTCGAGGGCGCCGCCTCGGGGCTGCTCTCCGACGAGGACATCGCCGAGGCCGGGGGCGCGCTCGAGCCCGGCACCTCAGCCGCCCTGCTCGTCTTCGAGAACACCTGGGCCGCGCCGTTCGCCGGCGCCGTTCGCCGCTCCGGCGGCCAGCTGGTCGCCAGCGGCCGCATCCCCGTCCAAGCCGTCCTCGCCGCCCTCGACGCGGCCGAGGCATAGAGAAGGAGACGACCATGCCAGGACTACTTCGAGGCGTCGCCCGCACCGCCGTCATCGCCGGCACCGCCACCACCGTCAGCAACCGCGTCTCCCGCCGCCAGGGTCAGCGCTGGGCGCAGCAGGAAGCCCAGGAAGCTCCCCAGCAGCAGGCCCCCGTCGCTGCCCCCGCCCCCGCGGCGGCGCCCGCCGGCGAGTCGGTGATCGATCAGCTCAAGGAGCTGGGCGAGCTGAAAAGCCAGGGCATCCTCACCGAGGAGGAGTTCGCGGCGCAGAAGGCCAAGCTGCTCGCCTGAGACCCCCACTGGCCCCATCGGCCCTCGTGGTTAAGAGGCGGCGCTGGGGTCCTGCTCGGCGACCGTCAACTCGGCGGTCGGGTTGACCTCGAGGCGGCCGTCGGGGATCGGCTCGCCGCTGCGGGTCGAGAGGCCGTAGGTGCCATCGGCGAGGCGGGCCTCGGCGCGCTCGAGGGCGGCCATGCGGTCCTTCAGTTCCTGGGCGCGACCGGCGTCGAACTCGTCCTGGTAGAGACCCTCGGAGTTGAAGTCGCCGGGCTCGCGGCGCTCGTCGCCCTCCTCCGGGGTATCGCGCTCGACCGCGGCGATCTCCTGCTCGAGTTTGGTCCGCTCCGCGGCGAGTAGTTGGCGTGCGCGCTCTGAATCCATCTCGACACCGTACTTGAGCGGCCAGGTGGTTAGCCGGCGCGCCCGGCGCGCTATCCTGATTGAGCACTAACTACAGAAAGTGGACTTGGTTATGGCCTATCTCCTGATCCCGCTCGACGAGGCAATCGTCTTCCCCACCGTCACCGCCACCCTGCCGATCGACGTCGGCGAGGAGGATCGCGTCTTCCTCCTTCCCCGCGCCGATGGCGAGTTCGCCCGCGTCGGCGTCGTCGCCGAGGTGCTGGAGAGCGGCACCTCGCGCCGTGGCAACCCGGTCGCGACCGTGCTCGGCCTGCACCGCGGGCCTCGCCGGGGCGGCGGTCGCCGGCGAGGACGACCCCGAGTCCCTCCGTATAGAGGTGCAGGAGCTCCACGACGGCCACCCCGACGACGAGCACACCCGCGAGCTGGCCCGCGAGTACCGCGCCGTGGTCGAGGAGATCCTCGAGCTGCGCGGCGACGACGGCAGCATCTCCGCCTTCCTGCGCTCCGTGCAGGAGCCGGGCGCGCTGGCCGACACCGCCGGGCTCAGTCCCGAATTCTCCGAGGACCAGAAACTGCGCCTGCTCGACACCCTCGACGTGACCGAGCGGCTCCAGGTCGCGGTCGAGCTGCAGCGCGAGCGGCTGGCCGAGCTGCAGGTGCGCAGCCGCATCCGCGACGACGTCGAGTCCGGCGCCCAGAAGCAGCAGCGCGACTACTTCCTGCGCAAACAGATGGAGTCGATCCGCAAGGAGCTGGGCGAGGACGAGGGCAACCTGATCGAGGAGTACGAGCGCAAGATCGCCGAGGCCGGGATGCCGGAGGCAGTCGCCGAGCAGGCCGAGAAGGAGCTGCGCCGGCTCGAGCGCCAGGGCGAGCAGTCGCCGGAGTCCTCGATGATCCGCAGCTACCTCGACTGGCTGATCGCGGTGCCGTGGGCCAAGCGCTCCGAGGAGAGGCTCGACCCCGTCCACACCCGCGAGGTGCTCGACGCCGACCACGCCGGCCTCGATGACGTCAAGCGGCGGATCACCGAGTTCATCGCCGTCCGCAAACTGCGCGAGGAGCGCGGCAAGGGCGAGGAGGAGAGCCGCGCCAACGGGGCGATCCTGACCCTGGTCGGGCCCCCGGGCACCGGCAAGACCTCGATCGGCGAGTCGATCGCCCGTGCGCTCGGGCGCGAGTTCGTCCGCATCAGCCTCGGCGGCCTGCACGACGAGGCCGAGATCCGCGGCCACCGCCGCACCTACATCGGCGCCCTGCCGGGGCGGATCGTCCGCGCCCTGCGCGACGCCAAGACGATGAACCCGGTGATCCTCCTCGACGAGGTCGACAAGGTCGGCTCCGACTGGCGCGGCGACCCCTCGGCCGCCCTGCTGGAGGTGCTGGACCCGGCGCAGAACCACTCGTTCCGCGACCACTACCTCGACGTCGAGGTCGACCTTTCCGAGGTCGTCTTCCTTGCCACCGCCAACATGACCGACACGATCCCCGCTCCCTTGCTGGACCGGATGGAGCTGATCGCCTTCGACGGCTACACGACCGCCGAGAAGCTGGCGATCGCCCGCGGCTACCTGCTGCCGCGGCAGCTGGAGCGCAACGGGCTGGAGCCGGACGAGGTCGAGATCGGCGAGGAGGTGCTGCGCAGCGTGGTCACCGAGTACACCCGCGAGGCAGGCGTGCGCCAACTCGAGCGCGAGCTCGGCAAGCTGCTGCGCGGGGCGGCGACCCGGATCGCCTCCGGCGAGTCGGCGCGGATCGTCGTCGACCCCGACGCCGTCCACGACGCGCTCGGGCGCCAGCGCTTCTTCCAGGAGTCGGTCGAGCGCACGGCGATCCCCGGCGTCTCCACCGGGCTAGCTGTCACCGGTAGTGGCGGCGACGTCCTCTTCATCGAGGCGACGGCAATGGAGGGCGACAAGGGCCTGGTCCTGACCGGCCAGCTCGGCGACGTGATGAAGGAGTCGGCCCGAATCGCCCTCTCCTATGTGCGCTCCCACAGCCAAGAGCTCGACATCGACCCCGCGGGCTTCGACCGCGAGTTCCACCTCCATGTGCCGGCGGGAGCGATCCCCAAGGACGGCCCCAGCGCCGGCACGGCGATGACGACCGCGCTGGTCTCGCTGCTGACCGGGCGGCCGGTGAAGCACACGGTCGGGATGACCGGCGAGGTCACCCTGCAGGGGCGGGTGCTGCCGATCGGCGGGCTGAAGCAGAAGGTGCTCGCCGCCCACGCGGCCGGGCTGACCGAGGTGATCCTCCCCGAGCGCAACCGCGGCGACCTCGACGAGGTTCCCGAGGAGGTGCGGGAGCAGATGACCTTCCACCCGGTGATGAGCGTCGGCGAGGTCATCGCCGTCGCTCTGGAGCCGGCCGAGAAGGGGGCCGATGTCGCCGCGATGTCGTAGCTGCAGCCCGGTCCCGACCGAGCTACGCGCGGCCGCCGGCCTGCTCGAGCGCCGCTGGACGATGGCGACGATCTACGCCTGCTCCAGCGGCGCCGCCCGCTTCAACGAGTTCCGCCAGTCGCTGCCGGGGGTGTCGCCGACGACGCTCTCCGAGCGGCTGGAGCAGCTGGAGGCGGCGGGGATCGTCGAGCGGACAGCTCGTCGCCGGCCGTCCCCCCCACACCGAGTACACGCTGACCCGGCGCGGCCGCCGCCTCGCCCAGGCCGTCGCCGGGCTGCTCGAGCACCACTAGACCAGGCGGAAGTAGATGACGGCGGCGACGAGGGCGCTGATCGGCGCCGTGATCGTCGAGGCGAGGGCGCTGAAGACGATCCGCAGCAGCGGGCCGTCGGCGATGCCGGCGGCGATCGCGGTGAAGAAGAGGCCGCCGACGATGACGATCACGAAGGCGACGAAGATCGCGCCGAAGACCGGCCAGCCGTTGCCACGGACGAGCTCCCGCGAGCGGCCGAAGGAGGCCATGACGGGCGACTTCTCAACCACGATCACCGGCGCGATCACGGCCCAGATCGTCAGCAGGATCAGGCCCGGGACGAGGAAGAAGATGAGGCCGACGCCGATCCCGATCCCGGCCAGGATGCCGGCGCCGATCAGCGGCGCGATGAAGGGCGTGGCCGAGCCCAGCAGTTCGCCGGCGGAGAAGTCGCGCCGCCCGTCCTGGACGTCGCGGACCAGGTTCACGACCATGCCCTGGTAGAGAGTCCCGGCGGCGATCCCCACCACCGAGGCGACCAGAATCAAGAACAGGCTGGAGCCGGCGATGCCGTTGAGGATCGCGACCACGAGAAAGAGCCAGAACGCGACCGGCAGCAACACGCCCGCGTTGGCGCCGTAGATGGAGAAGACCTGGCTGAGGGTGCCGCCGACATCGAGCTTGTTTTTCATGCGTCCTGCTTCGACTCCGGGCGCCGCGACCCTGCTTCAGGCCGCTTCGAGATCGGCGAGCGCCTTGGCGGCGGTCCGGTACTGGCGCGACCGTGCCCGCTCCCACCAGGCCCAGCCGGCCATCACGGCGCCGGCGTAGAGCCAGCCGAGGAGGACGTCGAAGAAGTAGTGCTCGCCGGTGGCGATCAGGGTGACGCCCATCGCCAGCGGGTAGAGCGCCAGCAGCGGCCGCGCCCACGGGCGCACCCGGTCCCAGAGGAACATCGCCACCAGCGCCGTGAAGGCGGAGTGCAGGGAGGGGACGGCGGCGACGAGGTTGGCGCTCGACTGGCCCTTGGAGAAGAGGCCGGCGGTCCCGACCCCGAGCAGGTTCCAGCCCTCGGCGGTCGTGCGGTGGACGCCGTCGAGCAGTCCCTGCTCCCCCGCCATCCAGGGGGGTGCCGCCGGGAAGACGACGTAGCTGGCGAGGCCGGCGAGCGCCAGCGAGACGAGGCGGCGGGTGAACCGCAGGAAGGCGAGCCGGTCGCGCACCCAGAGGACGCCGGCCAGCGCGAAGGGGACGATGAAGTAGGAGGTGTAGACGAGGGTGAAGGCGACGTCCCACCAGTTGACGACGCCGGGCTCATAGAGCCGGGCCTGGAGCCATTCGGTCGGCGTCTGGCCGAAGAAGAGGAAGCGGTCGAAGTCGATCATCGGGTGCAGGTGGACGCCGATCCCGAGCGAGTCGGCGGCGCCGCGGGTGAAGTCGTAGACCCCGAGCACGACCACGATCGGCAGCCAGTCGGTGACGATCTGGAGGATCTTCCGTGGCGGCTGGCCGAGCGAGGCGCAGACGAGGGCGCCGCAGGTCCAGGCGATCACCAGCTCGCGCTGGACCGGCACCCCATAGGCGGCGCTCCAGGCGATCAGCGCCGCGAAGTAGGCCGCGAGGGCGCCGCGGCGCACCTGGGGCCAGTAGGCGAAGCGGAAATAGGCAGCCGGCTCGGCCCCCACCTGTGCGAACTCGGTCGTGCTCAAGGCACAAATCTATGTTTTGTAACAGCGGTGTTACGAGCCGGGGTGAAGCTCGGCGGCGATTTGAGGGGCCTCGAGTCGGAAAATCTCCCGAACTGGCCAGCTGGCCAGTACTATCCGCACCAGTGGCCGAGGAGACCGAGACGAAGACGCCCCGAGCGCGACGTCGAGCAGGAGATGGTGCTGGAGCGCAAGCACTGGATCGACGGCCCGCCGCAGGCGCTGTTCAAAGAGATGCGGGCGCAGTGTCCGGTCCACTGGACCCCTGAGGTGACCGAGGTCCCGGCCGCGGCGGGCTTCTGGTCCGTCACCACCGCCGACGACGTGCACGCGGTCAGCCGCGACTGGCAGACCTACTCCTCCGAACTCGGCGGCGTCGTCGCGATCGACGAGGTCTTCCCGATCGAGCTGGCGCGGGCGATGTTCATCGGCATGGACCCGCCCAAGCACGACCGCCTCAAGGCCCTGTTCCAGGCCGGCTTCACGCCGAAGCGGATCGCCGCCCATGAGGACGAGATCCGCAAGATCGTCGTCGACGTCCTCGACCGGCTCGAGGGCCGCGACAGCTGCGACCTCGTCACCGACGTCGCCCAGCCCGCGGTCTCGCGGGTGATCGGTGCCTTCATGGGCATTCCCGAGGAGGACGACGCGATCTGGGCCGAGCTGATGAATTCGGCCCTCGCCGCCAGCGACCCCGACTACAGCCCGGACGGGGTCGAGAACATCGAAGAGACGATCCAGAAGACGATCGCCGAGGTCTTCGCCCGCTGCGGCAAGATGATCGCCGCCCGCCGCGAGAACCCGACCGACGACCTCACCAGCGTCCTCGTCCACGCCGAGGTCGAAGGCAACAAGCTGGAGGAGCACGAGATCGTGATGGGCTTCTTCCTCCTCGTCGCCGCCGGCAACGACAGCACCAAGGCGACCTACTGCAGCGGCATGCGGGCCCTGCTCGAAGACCCCGAGCAGCTGGCGCTCGTCCGCGACGATCCCTCGCTGGTCCCGGGCACGGTCGAGGAGGCGCTGCGGATGTTCCCCGCCTTCGCCCACTTCCGCCGCACCGCGACCGAGGACACGGTCCTCCACGGCAAGGAGATCAAGAAGGGCGAGAAGGTGGTCATGTGGTACGCCTCGTCCAATCGCGACGAGAGCCGCTACGAGGACCCCGACCGCTTCGACGTCCTCCGCAACCCCGAGCACCAGGCCTTCGGCGCCGGCGGCCGCCACTTCTGCCTCGGCACCGCCCTCGCCCGCCTCGAGCTGAAAATCCTGCTCGAGGAGACCCTCGCCCGCTACCCCGACATCTCCCTGGCGGGCAAGCCGACCTTCGTCGAGTCGGCCTTCCTCAACCAGCTGAAAACGCTCCCGGTCAGGCTCACGGCCTAGCCCTCGCCTGGAGTACCCGGGGCGGCGAGACGAGGTGACGGTCGCGGGCTCCTGAGAGCCCGCGACCGCCCCTCGCCCCGGCTAGCCCTGGGCCGGAGCCGGCTCGGGCTCGCGCGCGTCCGGCAGCCAGCGAGGCCGCGCGGCAGGTACCAGTTGCGCTCGCCGAGCAGCTTCATCGCCGCCGGCAGCAGGACGCCGCGGACGATGGTGGCGTCGATCAGGACGGCGACGGCGAGGCCGATGCCCATCTCCTTCATGTCGATCATGGTCAGGGTGGCGAAGATCGAGAAGACCGCCACCATCACCACCGCGGCGCTGGTCACCGTCCCGGCCGTGGCGGAGATGCCCTCGCGGACCGCGTCGTCCGTGCTGAGGCCCCGGTCGACGCCCTCGCGGACCCGGCTGAGGATCAGCACGTGGTAGTCCATCGAGAGGCCGAACAGGATCACGAACAGGAACAGCGGCAGCCAGGAGCTGACGCCCCCGTTGGAGTGGAAGCCGAGCAGCGACTCCCCCAGGCCCTGCTGGAACACCAGCACCAGGACCCCGTAGGCGGCCCCAACCGAGAGCAGGTTGAGGACGATCGCCTTGATCGGGACCACGATCGAGCGGAACGTGACCAGCAGCAATAGGAAAGCGAAGCCGAGGACGAAGCCAAAGACCAGGGGCAGGCTCTTGGCCAGCTGGTCGTTGAAGTCCTGCGACTGCGCGGCGCCGCCGGTTACGTTGACGTCGGCTTCCACACCGGCGAAGGCCGCCGGCACCAGCTGCTTGCGCACCTGCTCCATCGCCCGCGTCGCCTCGGCATCGCTGCCGCTGCCGACCGTGGGGATGTCGATCGCGGCGACGGAGCCGTCGGCGCTCTCTTCGACGCTCACCGGGCCGGCGACGAACCTGCTCGCCGCCGCATCGTGGCGCAGCCGGTCGATCGCCCCGGCCACCGGGCCGGTGCCGACGTCGTCGGCCTCGACCACCACGGCCGCGCTCGCCGCTTCACCCGGGAAGGCGGCGGTGATGCGGTCGTAGGTCTGCACCACCGGAATGCTGCGGGGCAGGTCGTCGGCGCCGCTGACCACGGTCTGCATGCCGAACGCCGGGACCGCGAGGGCGATCAACAGCCCGGCCGAGGCGGCGAGCGAGAGCACCGGCCGGCGCATCACCCGCTCCACGATCGCGCCCCAGGCCGAACGGCCGTCGCGCCGCTCGCGCAGACGAGCGAGGAACGGGATCCGGCCCAGCTCGACCTTGTCGCCGAGCTTCGACAGCACCGCCGGCAGCACCGTCAGCGAGGCGAACATCGCCACCGCGACGACGGTCATCGTCCCCACCGCGAACGAGGTGAAGGTGGGGTCGCCGCTGAGCAGCATCCCCGCCATCGCCGTGATCACGGTCAGGCCGGAGACCAGGACCGCGCGGCCCGCGGTCGCCGCCGCCGCGTCCAGCGCCGCCGAGGCGCTGCGCCCGGCCCGGCGCTCTTCACGCTCGCGCCGCAGGTAGAACAGCGAGTAGTCGACGCCGACGGCGAGGCCGACCAGGACCACGACGGCGGAGACGTTGGGGTCCATCGGCACCAGCTGGCTGGGCAGCGCCAGCAGGCCCATCGTCGCCATCACCGCGGAGGTGGCGATCAGCAGCGGCACCAGGGCCGCGACCAGGGCGCCGAAGGCGAGCAGGAGGATCACCAGGGTGACCGGCAGCGAGGTCGTCTCGGCCTTGCCGCAGGTCCTCTTCGAAGGCCGCTTCAAGCGCCTTGTTGGCGCTGGCGTCGCCGAACTGTTCGACTCGCACATCGGGATGGGCCTTCTGCACCGCAGCGGTCGCCGCGAGGCTGGTCTCGACGCGTTCCTGCGCCCGTTCGTCATCGCCGGGGACGGTGAATTCGATCAGGGCCGAGTGGCCGTCCTCGGAGACCTGGCCGCCGCCGTTGGCCGGCGAGCTGACCTGGCGCGCCGAGGGCAGTGCCTCCAGCTTGCGGGTCGCTTCGTCGACTGCCTCCTTGAACGGAGGGTCGGTGGCGGTCATCTGCTCGCTCTGGACCAGGACGACCTCGCCGCTGGGCGCCAGCTTCGACTTTTCGATCGCCACCTCGGCCCGGCCCGACTCCCCGGACACGGCTTCGGCGGCGGTCAGCTCCTTGGTGCCGACGGCACTGCCGGCGAAGAGCGCCAGGACCACGAAGGCCAGCCATCCGAAGATGGCGAGCTTGCGGTGGGTGGCGCTCCAGCGGGCGGCGCGGGCGGCGATGTTCTTCTTCGGTTGCATCGGGTTCCTCTCGGTCGGTTGGATGAGACCGGCCCAGACTCCCAACGCGCAGACCCCGTTCCAATGCGGCTGGCAGGCGTCTCCGGGGTGCGGTTCGCCGCCGCGATGGTGTGGACAGCCGTACCCCCGGCCGCCTCTCCGTAAAGGACAATTGGCGGGTGTCCACGTCCGTCCTCATCGTCGACGACCACCCCAGCTTCCGTGCCGGCGCGCGGCGGATGCTCGAGGCGAGCGGCTACGCGGTGGTTGGCGAGGCGGCCGACGGCGAGGCGGCGCTCGACGCCGTGCGCGAGCTCGGCCCCGATCTCGTCCTGCTCGACGTGCAGCTGCCCGGCATCGACGGCTTCGAGGTCGCGGCGCGGCTCGAGCGCGCCGGCATCGCGCCGACGATCGTCCTCACCTCCAGCCGCGACCGCGCCGACTTCGGCGAAGCCCTCGCCGAGAGCCCCGCCCGCGGCTTCATCGCCAAGGGCGAGCTGAGCGGCGCGACCCTGGCGGAGCTGACCGGATGACGAGCCTGCGCCGCGCCCTGCTGGCGCTCGCCGCGCTCGCCTTCCTCGCGGGGGTCGGCAGCGCGGCGCTGATCCTGACCAGCGAACACGGGAACTCGCGCGGGCTGGCGGTGACGTTGATCCTCTCCGCCGCCTGGGGCTTCGCCTTCACCGGCCTCTACGCCTGGGACCGCCGGCCGGGAAACAACATCGGCCCGCTGATGACCGCGATCGGCTTCGCCTGGTTCTTCGTCGCGATGACCTTCTCCGACAACGGGGTCATCTTCTCGATCGGGATCGTCGGCAACACCATCGCCTACGCGATCCTGATCCACCTGCTGCTCTGCTTTCCCGGCGGCAAACTCGAAGGGCGGCTGGACAAGTGGGTCGTCGGGCTCGCCTACTTCGTCACCACGGTCCTGCAGGCGGTCCACTTCGTGTTCACCGTCCCCGAGAACGACGGCTGCGAAGGGTGCCCGGAAAACCCGGTGCTGATTGCCGGCCACGAAACCCTCAGCAACGCGATCAACCTGGTCCAGGTGACGATGGCGATCGTCCTGATCGCGATCACGGTCGTGGTCGTCTTCAGGCGCTGGCGGCGCAGCGACGCCAACCGCCGCCGCGCGCTCAGCCCGGTCGTCTTCACCGGCGGCCTCGCCTTCCTCATCTTGCTGGTCCAGCTGGCGATCCAGCCCGGGGTCTCGCAGGCGGTCGAACGGGTCGCCTACATCGCCGCGGTCGTCGCCTTCGCCTGTCTGCCCTTCGCCTTCCTGCTCGGCCTGCTGCGCTCGCGGGTCGGGCGGGCGGAGGAGATCAGCTCGGCCCTCAGCGCCGAGAACGAGCAGCTGAACGCCGAGCTGCGGGCCAAGGTCGAGGAGCTGCGGGCCTCGCGGGCGCGGATCGTCGAGGCCGGCTACGCCGAGCGCCGGCGGGTCGAGCGCAACCTCCACGACGGCGCCCAGCAACGGCTGATGGCGCTGACGATGGACCTGCGCCTGGCCCGCGACAGGCTCGACGAGGACCCGGCGGCCACGGCCGAGCTGCTCGACGAGGCGATGGACGAGCTGGCCGCGGCGACCGCCGAGCTGCGCGAGCTGGCCCGCGGCATCCACCCCGTTCTGCTCAGCGAACGCGGCCTGCGGGCGGCGCTCGGCGGCCTCGCCGAACGCTCCCCGGTCCCGGTCGAGCTGCTCGCGACCCCGGCCGAGCGGCTGCCGGCGCCGATCGAGATGGCCGCCTACTTCGTCGTCGCCGAGGCACTGACCAACGTCGCCCGCTACGCGGAGGCAGAGCTCGCGACGGTGCGGGTCGAGCGCCGCGACGGCACGGTCGAGGTCGAGATCCGCGACGACGGCGTCGGCGGGGCGAGGATCGACGGCGGGACCGGCCTGCGCGGACTCGAAGACCGGGTCGCGGCGCTGGAAGGGCGCTTCCGCGTCACCAGCCCGGGCGGCGAGGGAACGAGCGTGGAGGCGAGCATCCCGTGCGAGTAGTGGTGGCGGACGACTCGACCCTGCTGCGCGAGGGCGTGGTGCGGCTGCTGGAGGAGGCCGGGCTCGAGGTCGTCGGCCAGGCGGGCGACGCCGAGGAGCTGATGCGCAAGGTCCGCGCCCACAAGCCCGACATCGCCGTCGTCGACGTGCGGATGCCGCCGACCCACACCGACGAGGGCCTGCGGGCGGCGCGGGCGATCCGCGCCGAACTGCCCGAGGTCTCGGTGCTCGTCCTCTCCCAGTACGTCGAGGTCACCTACGCCCGCGAGCTGCTGGCCGAGAGCGCCGAGGGCCTCGGCTACCTGCTCAAGGACCGGGTCGCCGACGTCGCCGCCCTCACGGACGCCGTCCGCCGGGTGGGCGAGGGAGGCTCCGCCCTCGATCCCGAGGTCGTCTCGCAGATGCTCGGCCGCCGCCGCCGCGACGACCCGCTGGAGGCGCTCACCCCCCGCGAGCGCGAGGTCCTGGGACTGATGGCCGAGGGCCGCTCCAACGCCGCCATCGCCGCCGACCTCGTCGTCACCGAACGCGCCGTCGAGAAGCACGTCACCGGCATCTTCTCCAAGCTCGACCTGCCCGCCAGCAGCGACGACCACCGCCGGGTGCTGGCGGTCCTGCAGTTCCTCGACGGCCCGGGGTAACAGCGGTCAGACGCCCGGGGCCATCGTCCGCAAACCGGCGAGCCGTGCCACAGCGGCCTGACGCTCGTCGTAGGTGACGAACGCCTCGATCGGATGCAGGTCGACGGCGGAAACGACGTGGATCGCGTCGAGCGCGCGAAGGGTCGGCTCGGCGAGCGCCCCGGCGCCGACCAGCAACGACCGGTCGAGAGGCCGAAGGGCAAGCGCGTCGACCAACTCGCCGGCGCGTTCGAGCAGTAGATCGAGCGGGAGGGCGGGGTCTTTCGCGACAGCGCGGCGCACTGCCCGCGGTACCTCGCTCAGGACCAGCTCGCTGCTGACCAGATCGGCGTCCTCGAGATACGCGCGTAGGGCGCTCGACTCGGACTCCTCGCGGACGAGCTTCACCAGCGCCGAGGCGTCCGCGTAGAAGACCGCCACGACTCAGCGATCGCCGCGGATGTCGTCGAGCGCGCGGCTCAACGCCCGCGGATCGCCGCTCAGCTCCAGCGGCTCCGGCAGCCCCGAGCGCAGCGGTCGCGACACCCGCCCCTCCGCGATCAACCGATCGAGATCGGCGCCCGTGCTCGGCGCCGGCCCGAGCTCGGCCACGGGCCGATTGCGATCGGTGACGACCAACCGCTCCCCCCGGCTCACCCGCCGCAGGTAGACGCTCAGGTTCTGTCGCAACTCGGCGATGCCGACCGTCTCACTCATGTACATGAAAGTAGCAGTGCGGGGGGTCACTGGCGCTGTTTTGCCAGCTCGAGGGCGGTCCGAAGGTCGTCAACCACCCACCCGGAAAGCGGTCCTCCGGCATCTCTTCCAGGAACGACCGTGAAGGCGCTTATGCACCTGACTTTCGGCGATGGCTCGATCCCCTCGGCGTGCAGGGCAGGATGTGGGTTCCCTGCAGCTTGCTGCCGTCGGCGAAGAGGATGTCCCCTTCGGTGTAGTAGGTCCCGGTTGGGCAGCTGGCGGTGAGGTAGCTCTGCTTCTTGCCTTTGTAGGTGAATTTGCGGCCGATGGTGAGCTTGAACTTGATCACCGAGCCGGCCCCGCCGGTGATCGTCGGGATGTGCGACACGGTGTGGATGCCGTAGTGGCCGCGGTGGATGCGGGTGATCCTGACGGTGGCCACGACAGCGGTCGGCGCCGGAACGTTGACGTAGGTATGGATGAGTAGAAGGGTGGTGCCGCCGTGGACGCCGCCGTTGAAGAGATAGATCGGTCCCGTGGCCTCGATCGGCTTCTGTTCGGGGAAAGCGACTTCGACTTCGGCCTCCCCGGAGCCGACGATCGCATCGGGGCAGGCCTTCTTCGCATCCGCGGTGGCGCGCGCCGTGAGCTGACCCAGCCTGCAGACAGGCAAGCCCTTGGCATTCACCTGGATGCTCTTGTCGAAATCGATGTTCAGGGTCTTCACCGCTGGAGGATGGGTGCCGTCGGCGGTGCCGATTTCCGCATCGATGTGCGCTGAAATGGGCGTCTGTATCTGCCGGGGCAGCTTGCTTGGGGAGATTCCTCCGTTGTCCTTCAGGAAGAGGTTTCCCGCGCGGATTATGTGCGGCTTGGCGAAGGCGCTCGCCGCGGCGAGCAGCGCGAACACGGCCATGACTATCCCGGCGCGAATCAGATGCTTCCTCATGCTCTTCCCCCTGCCTCGTGAGATGGGTCGAGCTGATCTTCTCCGGCGAGGTGCGCTCGCCCCACCCCAATATGGGGTCTTGCTCACCCGGGATTCACCAACCTGGGAAGACGAGCGCCGCCGAATCAAGCGTCCAGCAGCAGCGCCGTCTCCAGGTCCATCGCGATGTCCTTGAGGGGGCGGCCGAAAAGGTCCTCGAGGGCGCGAATGCGATTCGTGACCGTACGGCGATCGACGCCCAGCACGGCGGCGGTCGAGGAGACGTTCCGCTCGGCGCCGAAGTAGGCGCGCAGGGTCTCCCGCGCCACCCTGCCACCGTCCCGCGTGCTTTCAAGCGGCTCCAGGTAGAGCTGGCGCAGCGAGGCGGCGCCGAGGTCGTCGCGGAGAATCGATGCCAGCAGCACGACGTCGGCGTAGCGGAGAATGGCCTGCCCTCTGCGCTCGGCGATAGGCAGGGCGGCCTTCGCCTGGCGGTGACTGAGCCGCCAGCCCGAGAGTCCCTGGCCGGGCTCGCCCACGGTCACGGACACCTGGCCCAGGGAGATCTCGCCGAGCGCTCGCGCCGCCTGGACGGCTCCGAGCGGGTCCCGGCCTCCGAGCCAGCAGGCCCAGGTCGGCTCCTCCTCGCGGCGGACGGCGAGCAGACGGCGGTCGAGCTTCCCCGCCAGCGCGCGCATCGCTTCCGACGCCCCCTCCCCCCTGGCCACCAGGGCGAGGTGATGGGCGTCGAGGTCGTAGTCGAGTCCGGAGCGATCGGCCAACTCGCCGGCCAACAGCCTCTTGACGCACTCGCGGCGCCGCTCCGCTGCACTGCTGGGCCGGCTCTTCGCTTCGTCGGCATGCTCGGCGCTGACGGCGGCGAGCAGCCGGTCACCGAGTGTCGCCTGGGCGCTGAGCAGGCTGCGAAGGGTCGCGCTCGGGACCTCGGCCCGCTCCGCCTCTTCGACGAGGAAGTCGCCGAAAAGCGCGTTGCCATAGAAGTAGCGTCGTAAGACGGTGTCCAGCGGAACGCCGTCGCGCGCGTCCAGGCGCGCCTGCGAGAGCAGGACCGGCGGAATCGGCGGCGCCTGGCGCTCCCCGACTTCGAGCACCGCCAGCCGATGGTCGACGGCGGCGGCAAGGGCCGCATCGAGGCCTTGGAGGTAGGTGGGGTCGGCGACGTCGTGGGGATCGGAGATCGCGTAGACCCGAGTCGCGACAGCCGCCTGAATCTCAGGCTGACGCTCGCGAAGGCGAGACGCAAGCGCGGAGCAGGCCTCTTTGCTCACGCGCTCACCTTAACGCCGCGGCGAGGCCTCACCAGCGTTGGCTAGCCGCTCACGGCCTGGTGCGACGCCGCTCGGTCGATCTCGGCGATGAAGGCGCTCAGGTAGCGGCCGACGATCTTTCCCTCGCCGTCCTGCCACGGGGGCTCGGCGGTGAAGGACGAGGTTTCGCCGTGGCCGCCGCCGAGCCAGCCCTGGAGGTAGCGCGGCTCCTCCCCGGTCCAGAGCACCCCGCGCAGGATCGGGTCGAAGGGCCGGGGCTCGACGTCGGCGCCGAGGTCGGCCGCGATCGCTTCGGCGATCACGTCCGCCTGCTGGGTGGCGATGCCGCCCTGCTTGACCGGGAAGCTGGTGACGTCGCCGGCGGCGAAGATGCGGTCGCGCTTCAGCACCCGGCAGTGGTCGTCGATTCCGATGAACCCGTCGGCGTCGTGGAGGACGCCGCGGATCCGCCGTCCCTCGAGCTTGGGCAGGCTGACGACCGCGTCGACGTCGAAGTGGTCGCCCGGCGCGGTGACCAGGCGCCCGTCCTCGAACCGCACCGGGTGCGTCCCCGTGCGGACCTCGATCCCGCGTTCGTGCAGCAGCGCGGCGACCTGCTCGCTGGCCTGGCGGCCGAAGACCTGCAGCGGCGCGCCCTCCGGGGTGACGATCGTCAGCCGCACGTCGGCGCCCGTCTTGGCCAGCTCGGACTGCGCCAGCAGGGCCAGCTCGTAGAGGGGCAGGGCCCAGCTGTCGGTGCTGGGCGTGGTGAAGGCGAGGCTCCGCAGCTCGCCGCTGTGCAGCCTGCTCATCACCTTCTGCACGTCGAGCTCGTCGGCGATGCCCCAGAAGGTGATGGCCCCCGGCACCGGCCAGAGCAGCTGCGCGCCCGGCGCGACCACGAGGTAGTCGTAGGGGAACTTTTCCCCGTCGTGGGTGGTAACCAGGCGACTCTCCGGGTCGACCGAGGCGATGCTGTCGAGATGGAAGTTGGCGCCGCAGCGAGCGGCCAGGTCACCGAGGTCGTAGTGGGCGATGTGGGCGGTGCCGTAGGGCTCGCCGACCGCGTAGGGGCGATAGACGAAATCGCGGCGGGGCGCGAAGATCTCGACCTCGGCCCGGTCCGCTGCGAGGTCGCGCAGCGCCAGGGCGGTCTCGATCGCGGCGACGCCGCCCCCTGCGATCAGTACACGGCTCTTCATAATCCACTCCTCCGGGTTCCGGTTTCTCGTCCTCCTCACTCTTGCGAGCAGACGGCCGGGCGGCATCCGCAGATCCCCTCCGATCGAGTGCGGCGTTACCCCGATGGCGGTGGCCCCGCCCCCGGCGTAGCCTCGTCGCATGAGTCGCGAGCCCTCACCCGGTTGAGCGAGGCTCACGGTGTCGGATCTCGGTCAGCTGGCGGTCGCGGTCGGCCTCGTCTTCGCGATCAACCTCCTCCCCGCGTTCGGGCCGCCCACCTGGGCGGTCCTCGTGTTCTGCAGCCTCAACTTCGACCTGCCGGCGGTGCCGCTGGTCCTCTGCGGCGCCCTCGCCGCGGCCGGCGGGCGCTACCTGCTCGCGAGCGGAACCAGGCGCCTGCGACCGCGCTTCTCGCAGCAGCGGCTCGCCCACATCGCCCGCGTGCAGGCGAGCGCCGTCGCCAACCGGCGGCGGACGACGGCCGGGCTGGGGCTCTTCGCGCTCGGCCTCGGCCTGCAGGTCGCGATGCTGATCGCGCTTGCGGCCGTCGCCGGCGGCGTCAGGCCGAACCGGGGCGCGCCGCCAGCTGACCGCCGAGCTGGAGCGCCCGCAGCACCCGCGTCACATCGGTGATTGAGACGATGCCGAGGCCGCCGTCCCGGGCGAGGACGATGGCCCGGCCGGTGCGCTGGAACGCCGGCCGCTCGATCAGCTCGGCGATGTCCTGGTCCTCCTCGATCACCAAGTTCGGGTCGTAGAAGGCGATCTCCTCGACCGTGGTGCCGGCGCGCCGGTCGGCGGGGACCCGCTCCACCGCCGCGGCGTCGAGGAGGCCGACCAGTCTCTCGCCGTCGCAGACCGGGAAGGCGGAGAAGCGGTGCGGCACGAAGTAGCCGGCCACGGCCTCGGCGACGCTGATCCGCGCCGGGACAGTTACGGCCGGGAAGGCCATCAGCCTCCCCGCTTCGCGCCCGCCCAGCGCCGTCCGCACCAGGAGGCCGTTCTCCTCCGCCCTCGCGGCGACGGTGACGAAAAGGCCGACCAGGGCCAGCCAGATGCCGCCGAAGGCACCGCCGAGCACGGCGAACACCCCGAGCCCGACCATCGCGTAGCCGAGCCCGCGACCGACGCCGCCGCCGTCTTCGTCGCCCTCACGAGGTCGCCGCTGCGCCCCCAGAGCAGCGCCCGCAGGGCGCGGCCGCCGTCGAGCGGGAAGGCGGGGAGAAGGTTGAAGACGAGGATCGTCGCGTTGACGATGACCTGGTAGACGACGATCGCCTCCAGCGCCGCCGGGGCCGAGGCGGGAAGCGCCAGCGCGATCGCGCCGAACACGGCCACGATCGCAAGGGTCACCCCCGGGCCCGCCAGGGCGAAGCGGAGCTCGTCCCCGGCCCGCTTCGGGGAGCCCGACATCCTCGCCACCCCACCCAGGAGCCAGAGGTCGATCTCCTCGATCTCGACGCCGTGGCGCCGCGCGACCACGGCATGGCCAAGCTCGTGCAGGAGGATGCTGGCGAAGAGGAGCAGCGCACTCAGGAGGCCGAGGGCGTAGGCGAGGGGTGCGGCGATGCCCGGCGCCTGGTCGGGGTAGTAGACGGCGCCGAGCGACCAGGTGATGAACGCGACGATCGCCAGCCACAGGGGCTGGATCCCGATCGGGATGCCGGCCAGCCGGCCGACCCGGATGCTGCGCAGGTTCATCCTGCTCAATCGTCCGCGCTCGGCCGCCCGCCTTCATCGGGGTCTGACCGCCCCTTCGCTGCGGCATTACCCGGATGGCGGGGCGACGGCCCGAACATAGGTTCAAGGCGTGAGATCTTCCAGAGTTGGAGCCGGTGCTGTCGTCCCACGGGCTGACCCGGACGGGCGGGCTGACCCGGACGGTTTCGTCCGCCCCTTTGCGGCCCTCGGCCACGACGACGTCGCCTTCGCCGGCGGCAAGGGCGCCAACCTCGGTGAGCTGACGGCGGCGGGGCTGCCGGTCCCGCCCGGCTTCGTGATCGGCGCCCCGGCCTACGCGGCCCACTCCGACAGCGGCGGCCTCAGGGAGCGGATCTCCGCCCGCCTGGACGGCCTCGACTTCGACGACACCGCCGCGCTCGAACTGGCGGCGGAGGAGCTGCGAAGCGCGATCGAACTGGAGCCGCTCCCGGACAGCGTCGCGCGGGCGATCCGCGACGGCTATCTCGAGCTCGCCGGCGAGGACCCCGAAGCCCCCGTCGCGGTCCGCTCCTCGGCCACCGCCGAGGACACCGAGGCGGCCTCCTTCGCCGGCATGAACGAGACCTTGCTGAACGTCCGCGGAGCCGAGGCGGTCGCTCGCGGCCGTGCACCGCTGCTGGTCCTCCCTGTTCGGCGCCCGCAGCATCTACTACCGGGCCGAGCGCGGGCTCGACCAGGGCGGGATGGACATCGCGGTCGTCGTCCAGCGCCAGATCGAGTCGCGCCGCGCCGGCGTCATGTTCACGATCGACCCCGCCAGCGGCGCCCGCGACCGGATCGTGATCGAGGGCGCCTTCGGCCTCGGCGAGTCGGTCGTCTCGGGCTCGGTCTCCCCCGACCGCTTCGTCGTCACCAAGGCCGGCCTCGAGATCGAGCGCCGCGAGA
The DNA here is from genome assembly GCA_963727985.1 of uncultured Solirubrobacterales bacterium. GTDB lineage: Bacteria > Actinomycetota > Thermoleophilia > Solirubrobacterales > 70-9 > VAYN01. Next base: position 88,181 of record CAVSIL010000011.1, read on the forward strand.
TCCGCAGCAAGGAGCTGACGATCGAGGTCGCCCGCGACGGCGGCACCAACACCCGCGAGCTGCACGGCGAGGAGGCCGAGCGCCCGGTGCTGAGCGACGAGGAGGTGCGCGAGGTCGCCGCGCTCGGCGTGAGGATCGAGGAGCACTACGGCACTCCCCAGGACACCGAGTGGGCGATCGACCCGGACGGCTCGATCTGGATGCTGCAGTCGCGGCCGGTCACCACCCAGGCCGCCCCGCCGGCCCCGGGGTCCGCCGCCGCGGGCCCGGCGATACTGCACGGCCTCGGCGCCGCCCCGGGCCTCGCCAGCGGCCCCGTGCGAGTGATCGGCTCACGCGGGGAGGGCGCCTCCCTGCTCGAGGGCGAGATCCTGGTCACGCACATGACCACGCCGGACTGGGTTCCCCTGATGCGCCGGGCGGCCGCCATCGTCACCGACTCCGGTGGCATGACCTGCCACGCCGCGATCGTCTCGCGTGAGCTGGGAATTCCCTGCCTGGTCGGGACCGGGACGGCGACCTCCACCCTCCGCGACGGTCAGGTCGTCAGCGTCGACGCGGGCGCCGGAACCGTGATCGAGGGCGAGGCCCCCGCTCCCGCACCGATCCCGAAGGAGGTGCCGGCCGGCGCCCCGATCGTCACCGCCACCAAGCTGCTCCTCAACCTCTCCGAGCCCTCCCAGCTGGACCGCGCGGCCGGCCTCGACGTCGACGGCGTCGGCCTGCTGCGGGCGGAGCTGATGGTGGTCGAGGCGCTCGAGGGCGTTCACCCGCGGGAGCTGCTCGAGCGCGGCGAGGGCGAGCACTTCGTCGCGCGCATGGCCGACGGCCTGCTCGAGTTCGCCACCGCCTTCTCCCCCGGCCGATCACCTACCGGGCGATCGACTTCCGCAGCAACGAGTTCCGCGGCCTGCACGGCGGCGAGCGCTTCGAGCCGGAGGAGGCGAACCCGATGATCGGCTACCGCGGCGCCCTGCGCTACGTCCACGAGCCCGACCTCTTCGCCCTGGAGCTGGAGGCGCTCGGCAGGGTTTGGGACGCCGGGCACGAGAACCTGCACCTGATGCTGCCGTTCGTGCGCACGCCCCGCGAAGTCGCCGCCTGCCGCGAGCAGATCGAGGCGGCCGGCCTGCTCTCGCGGCGCGGCTTCGAGCTCTGGCTGATGGCGGAGGTGCCCTCGGTCCTCTTCCACCTCGGCCGCTACGCCAAGCTCGGGATCGCCGGCATCTCGATCGGCTCCAACGACCTCACCCAGCTGCTGCTCGGCGCCGACCGCGACTCCGAGCTGGTCGCCGAAGTCTTCGACGAGCGCGACCCCGCCGTCACCGACTACATCGCCGAGCTGCTCGAAGCCGCCGGCGCCCTGGGCCTGAAGACCTCGATCTGCGGACAGGCGCCGTCCGTCCACCCCGAGTACGCGGAGCTGCTGGTGCGCAGTGGGATCGAGGCGATCTCGGTCAACATCGACGCCGTCGACCACGCCCGCCGCCTGATCGCGGCGGCCGAGCGCCGAGTGATCCTGGAAGCCGCTCGTCGAAAAGAGGGAGACACATGAAGGCCTACCAGCTGACCGCCTGGCAATCGCAGCCCGAGATGCGCGAGGTTCCGGTGCCGGAACCCGGCCCGGGCGAGGTGCTGATCAAGGTCGGCGGCGCCGGCGCCTGCCACTCCGACCTGCACCTGATGGAGTGGCCGCCGGGGACGATGGGCTTCGAGCCGCCGTTCACGCTCGGGCACGAGAACGCCGGCTGGGTCGAGGCGCTCGGTGCCGGCGTCGAGGGGCTGGAGCTCGGCGAGGCGGTCGCGGTCTACGGGCCCTGGGGATGCGGGCGCTGCCGCGCCTGCCGGCTCTCGGCCGAGAACTACTGCGAGCGCCAGGCCGAGATCGGCGCCTTCGGCGGCGGCCTCGGGCTCGACGGCGGCATGGCCGAGTACCTGCTCGTCCCCCACTCCCGCCTGCTGCTGCCGCTCGGCGACCTCGACCCTCGCGACGCCGCCCCGCTCTCCGACGCCGCCCTCACCCCCTACCACGCGATCAAGCGCTCCCTGCACCTGCTCGTCCCGGGCTCGACCGCCGTGGTGATCGGCGTCGGCGGCCTCGGGCACATGGGCGTGCAGATCCTGCGGGCGCTGAGCCCGGCCCGGATCGTCGCCGTCGACGTCTCGGCCGAGAAGCTGCGCCTGGCCCGCGAGGTCGGGGCCGACGAGGCGATCGAGGCCGGCCCCGCGGCGGCGGCGGAGATCCGCGAGCTGACCGGCGGCCTCGGCGCCGAGCTGGTGGTCGACATGGTCGGCTCCGACGACTCGATCGCCCTCGCCGCCCAGGTCGCCCGTTTCGAGAGCGACCTGACGATCGTCGGCCTGGCCGGCGGCAAATACGAGTTCGCCTTCGGGGCGCTGCCCTTCGAGGCGCAGCTGACGATCCCCTACTGGGGATCGGCGGTGGAGCTCGAAGAGGTCCTCGAGCTGGCCCGCGCCGGCAAGATCAAGGCACACGTGGAGCGCTTCGAACTCGACGGCGCCGCCGAGGCCTACCGGCGCATGCGGGAGGGCAGCCTCGACGGCAGAGCCGTCATCTGCCCGCACGGATAGGCGCCGGTGGCCCGCCCCAAGTTCGTCCAACTCCCCTCGCGCACGATCGAGCGGTTCCGGCCTCTGCTCGGCGAGGAATACGCCCGCACCGCGGCCGCCGCCGAGCGTGCCCGCGGGCAGTTCGAGGGGCGGGCGATCTGGCACGTCAGCTCGACCGTTCGCGGCGGCGGCGTCGCCGAGATCCTGCACTCGCTGCTGCCCTACGTGCGGGGGGCGGGCATCGACACCCGCTGGGTCGTCCTCCGCGAGCGACCCGACTTCTTCGCCCTGACCAAGCGGCTCCACAACAACCTGCACTGCCGTCGCACCGGCGCGCGCGAGCTCGGCACTCCAGAGCGGCAGCTCTACGAGGACGCCCTGGCCGACAGCGCCCGCCACCTGACGCCGCTGCTGCGCGCGGGCGACCTCGTCTTCCTGCACGATCCCCAGACCGCCGGCCTGGTCGGGGCGGCCAAGGCCGCCGGGGCGACCGTGATCTGGCGCTGCCACATCGGCGTCGACCACCCCGACGAGACCGCCAGGGCGGCCTGGCGCTTCCTCCTCCCCTACGTGCGCGACGCCGACGCGTACGTCTTCTCGCGCCCGGAGTACGTCTGGGACGGGCTCGACCGCGACCGGGTGCGGATCATGGCCCCGTCGATCGACCCCTTCGCACCGAAGAACCAGGATCTCGAGCCGGCGACGGTGACGGCGATCCTGCGGGCGATCGGGATCAGCGATGGTGCCCCGGCGGCGACGCCCTCCTTCACCCGGGCCGACGGCACGCCCGGCCGGGTCGAGCGCCAGGGCGAGGTGGTCCAGGAGGAGTTCCTGCCCGGGGACGCGACCGCGATCGTCCAGATCTCCCGCTGGGACCGGCTCAAGGACCACCGCGGCGTGCTCGAGTGCTTCGCGACCCGTCTCGCCGGCAGCGACCTGCGGCTCGTCCTCGCCGGGCCCGAGAGCGGCGCCGTCGCCGACGATCCGGAAGGCGCCGGCGTCTGGGCGGAGATCGTGGCGGCCTGGCAGGACCTGGCCGAGCCGCTGCGGCGGCGGGTCCACCTGGTCAGCCTGCCGATGTTCGACCTCGACGAAAACGCCGCGATGGTCAACGCGCTGCAGCGCCGCGCCGACGTCATCGTCCAGAAGAGCATCGCCGAGGGCTTTGGCCTGACGGTCGCCGAGGCGATGTGGAAGGAAAGGCCGGTGATCGGCAGCCGCGTCGGCGGCATCCAGGATCAGATCGTGGACGGCGTCAGCGGCGTGCTGATCGAGCCCCACGACCTCGACGCGCTCGCTGCCGCGATCGTCTCGATCGGCGCCGACCCGGTTCGGGCGGCGGAGCTCGGGAGGCAGGCGAAGCGCCGGGTCGGCGAGCGCTTCCTGGCGGCGACGAGGCTGGCGGAGTACGTCGACCTGGTCAGCAGGATCTCTCGAGGCGGCGGCCCTCCGCGCTCACCGTCTTCGCTCTCAGCGGTCGAGTAGCCCGTGGTCGAGCGCGTAGCGCGTCAACTCGGGGCGGGTGGTGAGGCCGAGCTTCTGCTGGACATGAGCCCGATGCGTCTCCACCGTGCGGATGCTGAGCTCGAGCTGCTCGCCGATCTCGCGATTGGTGTGGCCGAGCGCCATCAGGCGCAGCACCTCGGTCTCGCGCGGTGAGAGGGTCGCTCGCTCACCCTCCTCCGGCGCCTTCGCCATCCCCGCCGCCACCGCCGCCGGCACATAGCGGCGGCCCGCCGCCGCCGCCCGCACGGCCTCGATCAGCTCGAGGTGGGCGGCGTCCTTGAAGAGGTATCCGAGGGCGCCGCCGTCGAGCGCGCGCCGCGCCAGGCTGAGGTCGCGTTCCATCGTCAGCAGCACGATCTGGGTGTCGGGCGCGGACTCGCGCAGCTCGGCGACGCGGTCCACGGCGAGGCCGTCGGGCAGGTTGACGTCGAGCACGAGGACGTTGGGGGCGGCGTCGGCGACGGCCACCCGGGCGGAGGCGAGATCCTCTGCCTCCCCCACCACCTCCAGGTCTTCCTGGCCCTCGAGCAGGGAGCGCAGGGCGCCGCGGACGACCGCGTGATCGTCAACGAGGACCACGGTGATCGGCCCGTCGTTGCCCTCAGTCCCGGCCATCGCCGCAGCCTAGCGGCGGGCATGGCCCGATTGCGGCTGGACCGAACCCAACGTTGGTGCCGCACCCGGATGGCACCGCTCGCGAATGCGATGAGGATGTCCCCACCTTGTCATCGACATCGTCAAGGAGAGAAGAATGCTTCAGAACTGGTTTCAGCGCCCGCGCCGGTCCACTCTCCCCCGCGAGTGGGCGCTGTTGCCGCGATGAAGAGGGATTCCTGATCGGAGTCCCTGTCTCGACTGCCAACGCCTCCGCGTCACCCCCTGCCGGCGCGGAGGCCGCGCAGTTCTCGCCACGCCTCACTATGCCCGCGGGGACCCGACCTGGGTTCCGGCCTCACCGCGAACGACACGCTCGGCGTCCGCGAGAGCGCCAACCGCGGCTCGGCGACCGGTAGCCTCGACGAAGCGGTGGGCCGCCTCGACCTCGGGGCCGATCGAGTCGGCGGAGCCGTCGGTCAGCACCAGCAGCAGGTCGGCATCGAGGCGGCGGGCGAGCAGCGCCGCGGTCAGGTTCCTGTCGATCGCCACCTCGACCTCGCGCATGGTGCCGGCCCCGTCGAGGGTGACGGGAATGCCGCCGCCGGCGGCGCAGATCAGGATGGCGCCGCTGTCGATCAGGGCCCGCAGGCTGCGCAGCTCGGCCACCGCGCTGGGCACCGGCGAGGTGGAATCCCCGGGGCTGACGACGACCGCGTTGAGGACCGTGACGACCTCGCGCCCGGGCATGGCGTTGCGCAGCGCGGTGCTGAGCGCGTGGGAGGCGAGCAGGCCGGCCCGCGACCCGTCGCCGTGGGCGATCACGAGCTCGTTGCCCGCGGCGATCGCCGCCAGGCCCAGCGCCGCGGCCTCGACGTCCTGACGCCGGCCGTCAGCGTCCGCCGGCTCGCCACGGTGGAGCAGGGCGCTGCCTCCCAGTGCGACGAGTATCCGCATGCTCCTACGGTGACCGAGACAGGCTCGGTCTCCATCGGCCCTTGTCCACATCTCGATTGTCGGCTTCTCACACCGACGCCCCTGGCAGACTGCCCCAAGGAGAGGCGATGGCAGACGAGGTCGAGCAGATAACGGTGATCCTGGCGGACGACCACAACGTGATCCGGGCCGGGCTGCGCAGCCTGCTCGAAGCCGAAGCCGACCTGCGGGTGATCGGCGAAGCGGCCGACGCGCCCGGCGCCGCCAAGCTGGCCGAGGATCGTCGGCCCCACGTCCTGGTGCTCGACCTGCAGATGCCGGGCGCCGATCCGCGCGCCGACATCCCGCGCCTGCGCGAGCGCGCCCCGGAAACCGCGATCGTCGTCCTGACGATGCAGGACGACCCGCGGGGCGCGCGCGCCCTACTGCGCGCCGGGGCGGCGGCCTACGTGCTCAAGCAGGCGGCGGAGCGCCAGCTGGTCGACGCGATCCGCACCGTCGCCGGCGGCGGCTCCTACGTCGACCCCGAGCTCGGCGGCGCGCTCGCCAAGCTCGAGGCCGACCCCCTGCAGGAACTGAGCGAGCGCGAGCGCGAGCTGCTGCGCCTGGTCGCGCTCGGGTTCACCAACCGCGAGATCGGCGAGCAGCTCTTCCTCAGCGTCCGCGCGATCGAGGTCAACCGGGCAAAGCTCTTCGAAAAGCTGGGGGTCGAGTCCCGCCCCGAGCTGGTGCGCTTCGCGATCGCCAACGGCGTCATCGAGCCCGGCCCGGCGAACGACTAGAGGTTCAGCCGTGCCCGAGGGGAAGTGTCGCGGTCACCTCGGTGCCCCCCTGCGGCTCCGAGCGCACGGCAATCTCGCCACCGAGTAGGGCCACTCGCTCGCGCATGCCGACCAGCCCGCGCCCCTCGCTGTCCAGGCCCGCGTCGAAGCCGGCTCCGTCGTCGCCGATGACAATCCTCACCGAGCCCTCGACGAGCTTCGCGGTCAGGCTCGCGCGCTGGGCGGCCGCGTGCTTGATCACGTTGTTCAGCGCCTCCTGGGCGAGCCGGTAGACGACCCGTTCCTCCTCCCCCGACAGCTCGCCACCGAGCTCGATCTCGGCGCTCACCTCGAAGCCTCCACGGGCTCCGGATTCCTCGGCCAGCGCCCGCAGGGCGCCGGCGAGACCGAGGCGCTCGAGCGAGGCCGGACGCAGGTCGTTGATCAGGCGGCTGAGGTCGTTGATCTGCAGCTCGAGCTGGTCCACCGTCTGCTCCGCCGCTGCCACGACCCTCTCGGCGCGCTCAGGCGCCTGGCTCTGCAGGGCCGTCGCCAGGGAGATGCGAATCGCCGCCAGGCCCTGCAGGGTCTCGTCGTGCAGCTCGCGGGCCCAGCGCGTCCGCTCGCGCTCACCGATCTCCACCTGCTGCTGGAGGCGCTCGGACTCGACCGACTGCGCGGTCGCCACGGCCGTCGCTGCGCTCGCCGCGAACGCCTGCAGCAGCCGCAGATCCTCCTGGTCGAATTCGGTTCCCCCGGCTTCGCGGTCAAGCGCCACCAACGCCCCGACCGCGCGGCCGTGGAACAGCAGCGGCACGATCAGCGCCACTTCGGCGCCGACGCGCTCGCGCAGGCGCGCCTCCGATTGCGGTGAGCCGCGCCCGAGGCGCTGGGCGACCCGCTCCTGCATGGCCGCCCGGAAGAGGGAGTCATCGGCCGAGATCGTCAGCCGCTCCACCTCGGGACCGACCACTCCGGCCTGAGCGACCACAGTCAGGCTCCCGCCCTTGCGCAGGAGAACGAGCAGCGTCTTCGCCTCGACCAGCGCCCGGGCTCGCTTGACGATCAGGTCGAGCACCCGCTTGACGTCGGTCTCGCCGCCGACCGCGCGGGTGATGTCGACCGAGGTCTCGGCGTGGCGCAGCGCCTGCTCGACCTCGGCCTCGCGCTCACTCAGCGCCGTGTAGAGGCGGGCGTTCTCGATCGCGATCCCCGCCCAGATCGCAAGTGTGCGCGCCGACTGCTCGTCGTCCTCGTCGAACTCGGCGGCCCCGCGCTTCTCGGTCATGTAGAGGTTGCCGTAGGCCTCGCCGCGGATCGTGATCGGCACCCCGAGGAAGGAATGCATCGGCGGGTGCCCGGGCGGAAAGCCGTAGGCGTGCGGGTGCTGGTTGACGTCGCGCAGGCGCAGCGGCGTGGGCTCGCGGATCAGCTCGCCGAGGACGCCGCGGCCGCGGGGCAGGTTGCCGATCATGCGCTTGGTCTCATCGTCGATGCCCAGGTAGATGAAGCGCTCGAGCTCCTCGCGGTCCCGGTCGAGCACCCCGAGCGCCGCGTACTCGGCTCCGGTCAGCTTCCGCGCCGCCTCCACGACCGAGCGCAGCACCGACTCCAGGTCGAGCTCGGAGAGGAGCGCGGTGCCGACGTCGATCAGCTGCCCAGAGCGATCTTCCCCATCACCCTCAGAGTGATTTGGGGGATTCATCCGTCCAATATCCCACTTTGCGACAGAAACGACACTCCATTCAGGCAGAAGCCATCGGGGTCCCGCCCGCCCGTTCCTGTGGGGTTTCCCGGATGGCGCGACCGGCAGCGCCACATAAGTTCGGGCCATGAGAGTTCTCGTCGGGTTCGACCTGCGATGAGCGAGCAGCGCGAATGCCCCCGCTGCCGTCAGCCCGCCAGCGGGACCGCGAGTCGTCGTGGCCGCTGCACCGCCTGCGGCGCCAGCCTGGTGGTCGTCAATGCCGCCAGCCAGGCGAACGTGCGCGACTACCTCTACGGGCGCAACGCCCTGACGCCGGTCGGTCGCGAGAGCCAGCCCATCCGGAGCCCAGGCCGGTGAACGAGCGCATCCTCATCGGCTACACCGACAGCGAGCAGGGACGCGACGCCCTCGCCCTCGGCGGCATCCTCGCGCAGGCGAACGCCGCCGAGACGATGATCGTCAACGCCCCCGACGAGAAGGGCGCCGGCCTCGCCCAGATCGCCCGTGAAAGCGGCGCCGACCTGATCGTGCTGGGCGCTTCCCACCGCGGGCCGATCGGTCGCGTCGTCCCCGGGGCCACGGTCGAGCGCCTGCTCGGGGACGCCCCTTGCGCGGTGGCCATCGCGCCGGCCGGCTTCGGCCGGGCCGACGACGGCGACTCCGGCTGGCGGCCGCTCAGCGGCGGTGCCGAGGACAGCGGCATGCGCGTGATCGGGGTCGGCTATGACGGCTCGCCGGCTGCCGGCGAAGCGCTCAAGACCGCGGCCGCGCTCGCCCTGTCCAACGGCGCCGCCCTGCGCGTCTACACGGTGGCCCGCAGGTTCGCCCACGTGCCGGGCGGCAACGGCGACAGCCGCGGGCCCGGCGTCCCCACCGAAGCCGAGGTTCTGCGCGCGATGCTGCACAAGGCGGTCGCGACCCTGCCCGCCGAGGCCCGCGCCCTGCCGGTCTTCATCCGCGGCTTCCCCGATCGCGAGTTGATCGGGGCGACCCGGTACGGCGTCGACCTACTCGTCCTCGGCTCCCGCGCCGGCGGCCCGCTGCGCCGGCTGCTCCACCACAGCGTCACCAGCGCGGTGTTGAGGGAGGCCGCCTGCCCGGTGCTGATCTCCCCGGCCAACGTCAGAGTCCCGGGCGAGGCCTCGCCGCTGATCCACGCGGCATAGCTAGTCGCCCGTCCTGGTCCCGACTCCGACCAACTCGGCCTCCCTGTCCGCGGCCGCGGGGGAGGGCGCCGCCTGGCCGTGGCCGAAACTGACGTCCGGCAGGATCCGGTCCAGCCAGGCCGGCAGGTACCAGGCGCTGGCGCCGGCCAGGCGGAGGAACACCGGCAACAGCAGCAGCCGGACCAGGAAGGCGTCGAGCAGGACGGCGACGCCGAGGATCGTCCCCATCTCCTTCGGCGGCAGCGGGCCGGAGAGGGCGAAGGTGAAGAAGACGGCGACCATCACCCCGCCGGCGGCGAGGATCACCCGCCCGGAGTGGGCGAGCCCGCCGACCATCGCCTCCCTGGCGTCGCCGCTGCGCTCCCAGTGCTCGCGCGCGGAGGAGAGCAGGAAGACCGTGTAGTCCATCGCGATCGCGAAGATCATCGCGAAGAAGAAGATCGGCCCCCAGGCGTCGAGGAAGCCCTGCGATTCGAAGCCGAGCAGGCCGGAGAGGTGGCCGTGCTGGAAGATCAGCGTCGCGACTCCGAACGCCGCCGCGGTCGAGAGCAGGTTGGCGAGAACCCCGATCGCCGCGATCAGCGGCGCCTGGAAGGCGACCAGCAGCAAGAGGAAGCCGAGCGCGAGGATGACGCCGATTGCCAGCGGCGTCTTCCCCGCCAGCGAAGCTTCGAGGTCGTGGTTTTCGACCGAGGGACCGCCGACGAGCGCCGCCGCGGGAAGGTCCGCCCGCAGCCTGTCGATGGTGCCGGCGGTGGCGTCGGCCGAGGGGCCGCTGGTCGGAACCGCCTGGATCAGAACCGCCCCGCCGGCACCCGGTAGCGGCGGGGACACCATCGCGATGCCCCGGTCGGCGCCCAGCACCGCCGCGGTCGCCGCGCTGTCGGAGCGCGGCGCCGTCACCTGCAGCGTGCCCGGCGCGCCCGGCCCGAAGGCAGCGCTGATCTGCTCGTAGCCGACCCGCGAGGAGTCGCTCTTCGGCACCACCTTGATCGACGGCATTCCCGTCTTCATCCCCAGGATCGGCAGCGCCAGGGCGAGCAGCGCGACCACGGCGAGGCCGCCGAAGATCGCCGGCCGGCGCCAGAGCAGCTCGCCCCAGCGGGCGAAGCGAGGGGAGCGGTGCTCGCCGCCGTGGACCCAGGGCAGGGCGAGCTTGTCGATCCGCGGCCCGAGCTTGGAGAGGACCGCCGGCAGCAGGGTCATCGTCGCCGCCAGCACGAAGAGGACCGAGACCATGATCCCCAGCGACATCGAGCGGAAGGCAGGGCTCGGCACGAGCATCACCGCCGAGAGCGAGATCAGCACGGTCAGGCCGGAGAAGAGGACCGCCTTGCCGGCGGTCTCCATCGTCTCGCCGACGGCGTCCTCGGTCTTCTCGTGCTGGCCGAAGAGCGCGCCACGGAAGCGCATGACGATGAACAGCGCGTAGTCGATCCCGAGCGCCAGGGCGAACATCAGCGCGAAGTTCATCGCCCAGATCGAGATCGGCGCCAGCTTGGTGCCGAGGTAGAGGACGCCGGCGGAGGCGATCAGACCGACGATCGTCAGCATCAGCGGCAGGCCGGCGGCGACCAGGGAGCCGAAGGCGAGGACGAGGATCGCCAGCGTCACCGGCCAGGAGATCAGCTCCGACTTCAGCATCGCGTCGCGGTTGGCTTCGTTGAAGTCCGACCACATCCCGGGGGCGCCGGTGAGGTTGGCTTCGACTCCCGGGGTGGCGACGGCGGCGACTTCCGACTTCAGGTCGTTGGCCGCGGCGACCATCTCGTTCGGGTTCTTGGCGGCGGTGCCGCCGACGATCGCGGTGTGGCCGTCGCGGGAGATCGAGGCGCCGGGGCGCGGCGCGACGACGCTGCCCACCGCGGGGTCGGCGGCGAGAACGCGCTCGACCCGGGCGAGGGTGCGGCGGAAGGCCGGGTCGGCCGCGGTCAGCTCCCGCGAGTGAACGGCGACCTGGAGGGCGTAGGCGCCGGCGCCACCGAAGTTGGCGTCGAGCTGTTCGCGGACCTTGACCGACTCCGAGCCGTTGGCCTGCCAGCCGGCGCCGGAGAGCGCCGTCTCGACCCGTGGCGCCAGCACGCCAAGGCCGACGGCGACGACCGCCCAGGTGATGAAGACGGCGCGGCGGTGGGTGGCGGCGAAACGACCGAGCCGCCCGATCGGGCCGAGGGCGCTCATCGGTCGCAGGCGGCCTCGACGCCGAAGTAACGCCGCAGCACCAAGGAGCTGGGGCAGTTGCCGAAGGCGACGAAGGCAAGCTGGTTGGCGGCGACGAAGCCGGTCAGCAGCAGGAACCAGGGGCTGACGACGGCGCTGAGAACGGCGCTGAGCGCGGTCATGGTCCCCGCCATCAGGAAGAGGATCCGCTCCAGCGGCCAGGCGCTCCGGCGGCCCTCTTCCACTGATTGAAACGAAGCCTGTTCGGTCATGGCTGTCATCGCTATCCTCTGTTTCGTTCGTCTACAAGTTTACAACTTAACAATTGTGGAGTAGAGTAGCAGAGATGATGAAGAGCCCTCTCACCCCTGACGCCGCGGAGTTGATCGCCGCTCGCTTCCGCGCCCTTTCCGACCCGACCCGGCTGCGCATCGTCGACCTCCTGCGCAACCGCGACGAGGCCTCGGTGGGAGAGCTGACCGAGGCCCTCGGCGGCTCCCAGCAGAACGTCTCCAAGCATCTGTCGGCGCTGCTCGCCGGGGGCTTCGTCGCCCGCCGCAAGCAGGGGACCAGCTCGCTGTACCGCATCGCCGACCCGGGTGTGCACGAAATCTGCGACGGGGTCTGCGCCGGGATCGAGGCGCAGCTGGCTGAGCTCGAGGCCGTGCTCGGCAACTGATTCGGCGAGAGCGCTCCGCTTGCCCACAGCGGGGATTCTGTGCGGGGGACGCGATTGGGACATCCGTAGGGCACCGCGAATATCGGGGGTTGACTACGGGTGCGCGACCAGAAGGCGCCTGGCAGGCTCTTGCCGATGTCCTCCTCCACCCCACAGCGCGTAGTTGTGCTCGGCTCCAGCTTCGCCGGAATGACCGCGGCCCTGGAGGTACGCAGGCGGCTCGACGAGCGCCACGAGGTCCTCGTCCTCGACCCGCGCGATCGTTTCACCTTCATCCCCTCCCTGATCTGGATGCCGTTCGGCGCCCGCGAGGCCGACGACGTCACCTTCCCGCTGGCGCCGCTCTACGGCAGCAAGGGCATCGAGTTCTTCAACGAGACGGCGGCGCGAGTCGACGTCGACGGGCACACGGTCATGACCGCCGGCGGTCGCTCCGTCGAGTACGACAAGCTGCTCGTCGCGACCGGTCCCCGCCTGGCCTTCGAGAAGATCCCCGGCCTGGGCCCCGACGGCGGCTTCACCCAGTCGGTCTGCAACCTCGAGCACGCCGAACAGGCGCGCGACGCCTGGGGTCGCTTCCTGGAGAATCCCGGCCCGGTCGTGGTCGGCACGGCGCAGGGCGGCTCCTGCTTCGGCGCCTCCTACGAGTTCCTCTTCAACGTCCACCACCGGATCCGCAAGGCGGGGCTGGAGCAGGTCGCGCCGGTGACCTTCATCAGCTCCGAGCCCTTCCTCGGCCACTTCGGCCTCGGCGGCGTCGGCGATTCCGCCAAGCGCGTCGAGGGCTTCCTCGAGCGGCTCGGGATCGAGGGAATCCCCAACTCCTCGATCAAGGAGGTCCGCGACGGCGAGATCGAGCTCGAGGGTGGCCGCGTCCTCCCGTTCGCCTACTCGATGATCGTGCCGCCCTTCACCGGCGTCGACGCGGTCCGCGAAAGCGAGGGGCTCGCCAATCCGATGGGGTTCGTGCCGATCGACGATCGCTTCCGCCATCCCGAGCAGGCCGACGTCTACGCGGCCGGCGTCGCGACCGCGATCGCGCCGCCCGAGTCCACCGAGGTGCCCGCCGGCGTCCCGAAGACGGGGCAGATGAGCGAGGCGATGGCCAAGGTCGCCGCCGAGAACATCGCCGCCGACCTGACCGGGGGCACGCATCGAGACCTTCCGATTGCCGAGCTCTCGGCGATCTGCGTGCTTGACGCGGGCGACAACGGCATCATCTTCAAGGCCGACAACGTCCTCGCCCACGGCATCTACGCCGACGGCGACGAACCGACCGCCCGGGTGATGGCGGGCCCCCAGGCCCACTGGGCCAAGCTCGCCTTCGAGCGCTACTTCCTGGCCTCTCGCAAGCGTGGTTTGACGGCTCTCTGAGTCTCGCGCTCAGGTCCACACCGCCGCGGCCGGCGCCAGCGTTGCGGCGCCGCCGCCTCAGCCGGCGTGGAACTTGATCCAGTGCGACTTGCACGGGTTCTTCTTGCCGTATCTATCGGTGAGTCGCAGCCGCCCTCTCACCGAGTGTCCCTTGACCCGACCCTGGATGTACACCCGGTCGGTGTTGCCGTACTGCATTTCGTGGAAGGAGCCGTTGGAACGAACACGCGTGGACAGAAAGCCACTCTCTTCGAGTTGCAACTTGGTGCCGTCGCGACACCCGAGATCGGCCTTGAACCAGAGGATCTGGAACGAGTTCCCCTTTTGCTTTGCCAGCTTGATCCGGTGTCCCTGCCCGGTTCGCCCCTTGGCGGTCGCCCGCGAGGCGGCGTCGGCCGCCGCGACGACATTTGCCATGAGAAAACTGCAGACGACAACGCTGCTGACGATGAGCCTTACGAACATCGGGTCCCCCCTACTGGTTGACTGTTGGAAGACGTACCCATGCACCCTCAACCGGTATGGCACCGCGCCGAGTCGCGGTCGTGTAAGCAGGCTTACAATCGCGGAAAGGCGAGGCCCGGCCGAGCCTCGACTCAACTCTCAGCGCGCTCGGCAGCCACGAACGATCGTCCCGGTTGCGCGGGTGCCATCCGTGAACGCGGTCGTCGCGTGGGCGAAGAAGTGCCCGTTGGCGCAGCGGGCGAGCAGGTAACTGCGCTTCTTGCCCTTGTAGTTGAAGGTGCGGTGGATCTTGAAGTTGAACTTCGTAAGCGACCCGCTGCCGCCGGCGATCTTGGGGATCCTGGCTTCGGCGCGGGTGCCGTAGCGGCCCTTGTGGATCTTCTTGATCTTGACCACCGTGACGAGCGCGGTCGGCGTCGGCACGCTGACATACGCATGGATGTACATCGTCGTCACGCCGCCCCTGACCCCACCGTTGAAGAGGACCAGCGGGCCACTGGCGCTGAAGGCGGGCTGTTCGGCGAAAGCCACCCTGACGGTGGTATGACCCGAGCCGACGATCGCGTGCGGGCAGGCCTTCTTTGCCGCCGCCGTATCGCGAGACTGCAGAGCGCCGGAGCGACAGACCTTCAACCCGCGAGCATCGATGGTGCCGTGCTTGTCGAAATCGATCGTCACCGTCTTCGCCGCGGGAGGCTGGGAGCCGTCGGTCGTGGTGATATTGCCCGATGCCTTCAGGGTGATCGGCGCCAGCTTGCCCTTCGGCAACTTCTTCGGGGAGACCCCACCGTTCAGCTTCAGCACGAGGTTGCCGGCGCGGACCACGGTTGGTCGCTCGGCAAAGGCGCTCGCGCCCGTAACTCCGATCAGGGCAGTGGCAACGATCAGTATCTGCATCAGGTTCTTGCGCATAGCCTCCCGGTACCCGGGTAGCCCGATAAGAATCCCTTGGCAGGTCATCCTTCTGACACTGGAGGCAGGCCGCGTGCGCAAGCCAGACCGCAACCCCGAGCTGGGGATCGCGTTCCATAAACCGGACTCGTCTTCGTCGCCCGCAACCCCGAAGGGCCATTTCTTGAGCACAAAGGACAGCATCGGCGCCCAACTGCCTCAGATTTGCCTGGAAGTGGGGCCGGTGGACGCTGCCAGAAGAGGAAAGCGACGAGCTCGGCTATCTGGTGATGTCCGGGATGCTGCTGCGCCGGGTAACGCTGCCGGGTGGGCGCAGCGTCGAGCTGCTCGGCGTTGGCGACCTGCTCCTTCCCTGGCGCGAGGAACGCGCCTCGTTCTCGGACTCGGAGTGGCATGTCGTCGACCCGGCCAGACTGGCGGTTCTCGACCTTCGCCCCGGCTCTCCGCTCTCGCAATCGCCGACGGCGATTGGAGCCATCGCAAGCCGGGCGATCGACCGTTCCAGAGCCCTTGCCCTGCAATCGGCGATCATGAGCATCGTCGGCATCGAGGAACGCCTCCTGGCCCTGCTCTGGGCCTTTGCGGAGCGTTGGGGCACCGTCGTTGCCGACGGCGCCAGGATCGAGGTGAACCTGCCGCAGAGCGTGCTCGCCGAGATGGTCGGAACCCGGCGGCCGACGGTGAGCCTGGCGCTCGGCAACCTCCGCGAACGAGGACTGCTGACCTCCGCCGAGTCCGGATGTTGGGTTCTGGCCGGAGCACCGCCGAGTGCGGTGGCGCCCATCGCCGACGCCGGCTGAAAGCCGGCGCCCGGTCATACTCGGGCAGTGATGGCGCGAGCGCAACAGCCTGCCAGTCGGGATTAACCGATGGACCTCGGTTTCGCCCAGGCGCTGTTGCTGTTCGGAGGCCTGCTGGCAATCGTCGCCGCCCTCTCCGGCGTGATGAAAGGGACCGTCCTCTCCGCGTCGGTGCTCTCTGTCGCACTCGGTATCGGCCTCGCCGGCGCCGGTGTCGTTCACGTCGACGCCACCGACCCGGCGATCGTCGAGCTGATCGAGCTGGCGCTGGTGCTGACCCTGTTCTCCGATGGGATGTTCGTCGAGCGCGAGCTGTTGCGGCGCCACTGGAGCCCGGTCGCGCGCGCGCTCGTGATCGCGATGCCGATCACGATGGCGCTGCTCGCGCTCGCCGCCAAGGCGCTCTTTCCGGAACTCAGCTGGGCCGAGGCCTTCCTGCTCGCCGCCGTGCTCTCGCCGACCGACCCGGTGGTCACCTCGGCGGTCGTCACCTCGCGCCTGGTCCCGAGCGCGGTCCGCCACACGCTCAACCTCGAGTCCGGGCTAAACGACGGGCTGGCGCTGCCCTTCGTCCTCTTCTTCCTCGTCCTCGCCAGTTCTGGCGGCGACGCCGGCACGGAAGCGGCGAAGCTGGTCGGAGAGGCGGCGGTCGGCGGCTTGATCGGAGTCGGCCTCGGGGTGCTAGCCGGGAAGCTGCGCCACCACCTTCCCGGTGGGGGAATCACGCCCCGCTATGAGGGGATCTACGCGGTCGGGTTCGCCCTGGCGGCCTTCGGCCTCGCCGAAGCCAGCTTCGGCAACGGCCTGATCGCCGCCTTCATCTGCGGGATCGCGATGGCGGCGACCGAGCGCGACGTGCCCGAGGGCTTCGTCGAGTTCGCCGAGAACGCCAGCACGATCCTGCAGGTACTGACCTTCTTCGTCTTCGGCGGCCTGATCGTCGCCACCGGCTTTCACCACAGCATTCCCCCGCTGGTCGTCTTCGTCCTCTTCGCGCTGCTGTTCGCGCGCCCGGCGGCGGTGATGCTCTCCTTCCTACGCACGGGCCTGCCGCGCTCGCAGAAGCTGTTCATGGCGTGGTTCGGGCCCAAGGGAGTGGCCTCGATGCTCTTTGCCCTGCTCGTCTTGAAGTCGCAGGTGTACGACGACACGCTGATCTTCGACATCGCCTCGTTGGTCATCATCGCCTCGATCGTCGCCCACGGCCTCACCGACACCATCGGCACCCGCTGGATGTCGAAGCGACCTGGCAGGGGATCGGAGTAGTAGCGGAGGTGCCATAGGATCGCGCCGTGCCGTTCAGGATGAAGCTCGACGACGAGATCGGCGCCCCCAATCTCGGCGAGGCTCCGCGCGAAGACGTCGAAGGCCGGCGCGACTGGTGGGCCGATTAGTGCTCCACCCTCCCACCTCCCAAGCTCTACCGCGTCGGGTGGACAAGCCGTGGGGGCACGAGCTGTGGTTCGCGCTCACCGATCGCTATGCCGGCAAGCTGCTTCACGTCCGGGCCGGGCAGCGGCTCTCGGTCCAGTACCACGAGGAGAAGGACGAGACCTCCTACCTGCTCTCCGGGCGTCTACTGCTGAGCCGGGGGCCAAGCGCCGACTCGTTGGTGGAGACCGAGCTGGCGGCCGGCGCCGTCTGGCGCAACGAGCCCGGGCAGGTCCACACGATCGAAGCCCTTGAGGACGCCGTCGTGGTCGAGGTCTCCACTCCCGAGCTCGACGACGTGGTGCGCCTCACCGACGATTACGGTCGCGCCGGGACGTCAGGACCGTAGTGACAGGCGAGGCGCTTGGGTCGAGCGGATTCAAACCCCGAACTCCTGCAAGACGTCCGGCAGATCGTCCAGCGTCGATATCTCCACCAGGTCAGGACGATCCGGGGGCGCAGAGCGTGCGTTGCGGTTGACCCACACCGCGTCGAGGCCGGCAGCAAGGGCGCCATCAACGTCCTTGGCGATGCTGTCGCCCACCATTACCGCGTGGTCGTGCTCGGCACCCAGCTTGGACAACGCGCGCTCGAAGACCGCGGGGTCGGGCTTGGCGACACCGACGTCGGCGGACACGACGACGGCCACAAAGCGCTCGCCCAGGCCGGAGGCGGCGAGCTTCTCCCGCTGAAGACACGCGGCCCCGTTCGTGACGAGCACCATCGAATGAGACTCCGCCAAGTGATCCAAAGCGTCGGTCACGTCAGCGAATACCTCGTGCCGCGCTCGCCGCTCGGCAACAAACCGCTCGCCCAGTTCCCCGGCGAGCTGAGCGTCATCGATCTCCTGGTCGGCGAGCGCGAGCCTCCATGCCTCGCGCCGGTATTCCGGCGACCATTCACGGAGAGCGCGCACCTCAGGCTGCTCGCCCTCGAACCGACACCACAATCCCTCCCATGAGCTGATGCCGACCCGCATGCAGTACCCGTGGGTCGGGGCGGCGTACCAAAGCTCGCGCGCCCGGGTCCGAGCCCCAAGTGCAAGCGTCTCGGAATCGACGCCATGTTCGGCTGCCGCGAGCTGCGCACTTGCGAGAAAGGCCGCTTCGGCAGCCGGCTCCTCGACCATCAGCGTCTCGTCGAGGTCGAACAACAGGGCGCGCTTCATCGGGCTCACCGTATCCGCTGCCGCCGTGTCACGTTTCCCGGTTCGAGGACGAGCTTCTGAGCCCGCCGGCTATTCAGAACCCCCCGCAATTGAGACCCCGGGGAGCTCGACAAAGCCAGTTTGGTCAGAACTCACGACCTGCCGCTCACAGGCCCGCGCCGTCGCAGCGATGATGAGGTCGTGGGCGCCACGTGGCGTGCCCTCCCGCCGGACGTGCGCCAATAGGGCGGCGTGCGCTTCGGCCACGTCCAGGTCGTAGGGCTCAATCGAAACGGCGTCGAGGACTGCCGCGACGAAGCGCTCACGTTTGTCCCGCCGACGTCCCTTCGCCAGCTGAACGCCAACCTTCAGCTCCGCCACGGTGATGGCCGCTACCGCGACATCGTCACCGTCGTCGATCACTTCTCCCAGCGAGTCTCCTCCGCGCTCGGCGTCGACCAAGACCGTCGTATCGAGGATCAGTCGCGCCAGGGGTCCGTCACCGGCTCCATGCCCTCGCGAAGCTCCCGCAGCTCACCCGCCCAAGCACCATCGGGCCGATTAGCGCGAAGCACCTCCTTGAGCGCTTTCCCAGTCCCGCCACTCGCAGGGCCGATGGTCGCCACGGCACGGCCGTGCCGGACCACAACATAGGACTCCCCACCCCGCTCCACGTCGTCCAAGACCTCTGAGAACCGACGAGACGCATCGGTAGCGCTGAGCTGCTTCATAAAATCAGATTATCAGATTTCATTCCCCTAGCGGTGCTTACCTGGATCGAGGCTAGGCGAGATTCAGCTCTGTCGACTCCCGAGCGAGACTGGACGCGGCCCTCTCGTCAGCGATCCCTTCGACCCCCGCCGCGATCACCTGAATCTCGACCTTGGAGAGTCGGTTCGGCCGCTCCTTCAGCCAATGCCGCAGCCTTGATCCGTCGATAAAGACGCACCTGTCATCGTCGACAAAGCCTTCCGGGAACTCTGACCAGAACGCCACGACTGCCTGCACCCAGGTTCGCCGCCCGGTTAGCCGTTCGATGTCCCCCTTGATCCTCGCCGCATCGGAGAGAGCCCGTGGTCGGACGCGATCGAAGGTCAGCCTCTCTTCGGGATCATGGCGCCGAGTTAGATGAGGCACGCCATCCCTGAGGCTGACGACGCCCATGAGGTTTTTGCTCTCGATCAAATAGATGCCGGTCGGCCCGACGACGATGTGGTCGTAGTTGCCGTAGCCGGTCTGGACATCGTGGAAGACGCGCCAGCCGGCTCGCTCGAGTGGTCTCAACGCCATTTCGGCCTTGCGCTCGCCTTCGGCGCCATCGCGCCGCTTCTCGACATAGCGAGGAGGTGTCTCTCTGAGGGAGACCCAAAGGGCCACTCCACTTCCGGCAACGAGACCACCAATCCAGGCCATGAAATGACCACCAGCCAAACCGGCCACGATCCCAATGACAAGAAATGGGCCACAGACGCCAGCGAAGAGCCAACGGTTGGTCTTTCGCCAACTGCGAAGACCCTCTTGGTAGCGCTGCTCTGCGTAGATACCGGCTCGGGGTTTCCTGCACAAGTGCATGGGGGCCTATCGGCGCCTAAGGCACAGATCTAAATCCGCGGGGCGTGCGCAGGGCGAACCAGACGAAACTGAGCGGCACGAAGACCCAGAACTGGGCGCGGGTGTAATACCGAAGCTCCACCGGCAGGTCGACGCCGCGCAGCTCGCGCCGCAGCCGCGTCCGCGAGCGCAGGCTCAGCGCGTGGACCGCCAGCGGCACGTAGTTGATGCCGATACCGAGCGCCCAGGCACCGAGGACCAAGCCAAGGGCGCCCGCCGCCGAGAACAGCAGGAAGGTGCCGATACCGATCCCAGCGATCGTGCCGAGGACGAACTCGGCGAGGATCACTCGGCGGCGGGTATCCGTTCCTCGCAGCGCGTGCATGTCGACGGCCGCGAGCCGACGCACGTCGACGGCGGGAGGATGAAGGATCATCTCCCTCCACTACCCGCTGATCCAGGGCCGATGCCTCTCCCTTGCGGAGCACCGAGTCGGAGCGGAGGCAGCGGGCGCAGCGGCTCCTACGCGGCGAGGCCGGCGACTGTGGTGCGCCCGCGCCGGCGGCGGTCGGCGACATCGGCGCACCAGCGCTCCAGCGAGCCCTGGGCCAGCGAGGAGTAGCAGTGCCCGAAGCCCTCCGCGGCCAGCTCGCTCGCCGGCGGGCATTTCCGGTCTTCTCAGGTAGGAGATCGTCTGCCGTGCAATAAACGACGGTGCAGAGAGTGTCGAGGTCGGCGTGCATCGTGGCCTTTCGGTCGACGGTTGCTTCAGCACCGTCGACTTCGGCCTCTCTGCTTCTTATCCCTTGATCACGGGGAATCCCGTGGAATCAACCATCTAGTGCGCCGCGCGGGCGCGGCGCTTGGGTCGCGGTGGGGGGCGAAATGGGAGCGCCGCACGTCTTGGGGGGTGTATGGCCTGGACGATCAGCCAGCTGCGCGCGACCGAGGCGGCACTCGGCAAGCTGGGAGCGCGCGACATCTCCGAAGAAGACGCACAACAGGTGCTGGACAATGCCTACGCAATTGCGAGGAACCTGCGCGGGCGGGCTGGTCGACGCCAGCCAAGCGCAAGGAGAACCCTGATCGGGCGCACGGACGGAGGTCGTGTCCTGACCCTGGTGATCGAGGAAACCTCGGATCCGGGAAGCTGGCTGATCATCACCGGCTGGACGGCCACCGAGCGCGAGCGTAAGATCCTCGAGAGGAAAGGTTGAGCGATGAACAAGCTTCCGACCAACGCCCCTGACCCCGAGCCCGGCGACTTCGACGTCGAGCTGGGGACGATCTCCGACGCGGACTTGGAGTTCGTCGAGGCGGGCTCGGGCGGCAGGCTCTCGATCGAGTTGCTGGTCGAGGGCGAGGACGCGAGGCGCCTGTCCCGAATCGCCACGGAGCGGGGTCAGCGACCCGGCGAGGTCGTTGCCGAGCTTCTGCGCAGCGCCTGAGCAAGCCGCCATGTCCGCCATCGGCGCGGCCCGGGTGAGGGCGCGTCTCGCCATTGCCTACCGGGCCGCGCGGGCGCGGCGCTTGTGTGCTTTGCCCCCCGGCGACCTTTGGCGCGGCCCCTGATACCAAAACGAAAGCCCTGTGCTTGCAGGGCTTTCTCCTATAGCGGGGGCAGGATTCGAACCCGGTTAGTACCCGCCCACAAAGTCCGAGCGACGTCAGACGCGAGCAATCGCGGCGTCGGACGTCCGCGCGTCGTGGAAGGCAATGACGACGACTCGATCATCGGCCTCGATGTACATGTAGACGACGATCAACCAGCCCCACGGACCGATTAACGCACGGCAATCCCGCCAGATGCCGGAGAGCTGTTTGCCGGCGCGCGGGAACTCCTCCAACGTGAGCAGCGAGCGCGAGACGCGTTCTCGCGTGTCGACTGGAAGCTGCCGGGTCTCGATTAGCCCGCGAAGCTCATCACGCGCCTGGCGCGTAACCTCAATCGCCGGCATCGACTACAGCTCGGAGAGCGGCACCGTTTCGCCGCGCCGAGCCTGCTCGATCGACTCCTGCGCCCGCTCCCAAGCACCAGGAATCCCGTCGAGGATTTCAGTGATCCGCGATGCATCGGGGTCGGCTTCCTCGAGCGCGCTAGAAAGGAGCGAGCGAGCCAACGTCCCCTCCTGAACATGCGTGCGCTCCGCCAGACTCGTCAGCTTCCGGGCGTAGTCCGGCTCAAGAGTGACGTTGATTCGCCGGTTCCGCTCAGCCATTCCTCCTAGAGTACACGCAAGGGCACACGACGTACATGGACCCCGATTCACGCTAGCCTGGACTCATGGCGCACCACAAGCGCAAACGACCCAAGCACCGACCTGAACCGAGATCAGCACATAGGCGAGCTACCAGCTGCTCCACCCCGCGACTTGGGAAAAGTCGAGCGCGGTGGGGCGGGGGTTTCGAAGGGGGTCACCGAATCACATCGGGAACGTAGGGCGCCGTGATGGGGCTCGCCTTGAGAGGTGTCGGCTCGTCGCGGCTGGTCATCAGGCCGTCGATCACATAGGTGAGGAGGCGTTCCCAGGAGTCGGGGGAGACATCCGCGGTGACCTCCATCACCTCCGCGAGCATCATGTGGATCTGGGGGACGTCGAGCGTCGCCATGTCTGGCCGCAGCATGCCCTGCTCCTGGGCCGCGGCGACGAGCTTCGCAACCTTCGGGCCCACGATGCCGCGCTTCCGGTCGACCCACTCGCGCTCGCCCGGCGGGCTGAATGCCAGCTCCCTGATGGCCCTGTTGCGCCCGTGGAACGCCGTCCCTTCGCGCAGGACCCCGACGAGCCCCTCCCACGGATCGGGGTTCTGCTCGCCGCGCTCCGCCATCTCGATCAGCTCCTCGAGGCGTTCCTCGTACACAGCCCTGACGAGAGCCTCGCGATCCGGGAAGCGCCGGTAGACCGTGCCGACCCCCACCCCGGCGCGGTCGGCAACCTCGTCGAGTGTCGCGTGCAGACCCCGTTCCCCGAATACCTCGTGCGCGGCCTCCAAGATCCGCAGCCGGTTGCGCTCGGCGTCGGCGCGCAGGGGCTTGTCGGGCGTTCGGGGACTCGTCATGGACCGATCATATCTAAACGGAGAACAAATCTCCGTTTATGTGCTACGTTTCCGTAAGTTGAGATATATCCTCCACTTAACGGAAAGGCAAGGCCATGGCACAAGCGACCCACACAGATCCACACCATGAACGCAGGTGGCGCATTCTCGGCATCATCGCCCTGGCGCAACTCATGGTCGTCCTCGACGTGACGATCGTCAACATCGCGCTTCCGTCGGCCCAGGAGGACCTCGGCTTCGGCACCGACTCCCGGCAGTGGGTCATCACGGCTTACGCGCTGGCGTTCGGGTCGCTGCTCCTCCTCGGGGGGAAGATCAGCGACATCGTGGGCCGCAAGTGGACCTTCATCGTCGGGTTGGGTGGCTTCGCGGGCGCATCGGTCCTTGGCGGCGCCGCGCCGTCGTTCGGCGTTCTCGTGGGCGCTCGCGCGTTGCAGGGTGGCTTCGCCGCGCTGCTGGCGCCGGCAGCTCTGTCGATCGTCACCACGACGTTCACCGACCCGGAGGAGCGCGGCAAGGCGTTCGGCATCTACGGCGCTCTCGCGACCGCAGGCGCCGCACTGGGCCTTCTGCTCGGAGGGTTCCTGACGGAGCTCCTGACTTGGCGCTGGACGATGTACGTGAACATGGCGTTCGCGATCCCCGCCGCCCTCGGGGCCGCCCGCCTGCTGGTGAACATGCGGCCCGCCAAGCGGCCCAAGATCGACGTGCCTGGGGTGCTGACGGCGAGCTCGGGGCTCTTCGCCCTCGTCTACGGGTTCTCGAATGCGGAGATGGACAGCTGGACCGCTCCGCTCACGGTCGGCCTGCTGGCCTACGGCCTCGTCGCGGCGGCGGCCTTCGTCGCCGTCGAGCGGAAGGCGCCTCAGCCGCTGCTGCCGCTGCGGGTGGTCAGTGACCGCAACCGCGGCGCGGCGTTCCTGGCCGTCTCGGTGGCCGGAGTCGCGATGTTCGCGACGTTCCTGTTCTTGACCTATTACATGCAGCAAGGCCTGGGCTTCTCGCCGATCGAGTGCGGCCTGGCGTTCCTGCCGATGGTGGTTGCGATCCTCGCGACGGCGCCGGCGGCGGCGACGAAGCTGCTTCCGCGCGTCGGCCCGCGCCCGCTCGTCCCCACGGGGATGGCGATCGCGGCGGCCGGGCTCGTGTACCTCACCGGCATCGACCTCGACGCGTCCTATGCGAGAGCGGTCCTGCCGGGGTCATCGTCATGGGCGTCGGCTTCGGGCTGATTATGGCTCCCTCGTTCGAGACCGCAACACACGGGGTGGTCGCGGCCGATGCGGGTGTCGCCTCGGCGATGGTCAATACCTCCCAGCAGGTTGGCGGGTCGCTCGGAGTGGCCTTGCTTTCAACCGTGTTCGCCGATGCCGCCACCGGCTACGCGGCGGCGAGCGGAACTCCGGTGGCTCTGGCCCAAGCGGAGGCGGCTGTGCACGGCTACGCGACCGCGTTCTGGTGGGCGGCGGCGATCCTGGCTGCCGGGGCGATCGCGACCGCGCTGCTGTTCGAACGCCGTCACAAGCCGGCGACAGCTTCCGTCCCCGCGGTCACCGCCACCTGGCTCCTGCTTTGCGGGTTGTCGCCGGCTCCGCCGGCGCTGACCCGGAAGGCCGTCTCGCAATAACTGCTGGGATAACTGCTGACGCTCGGGATCGAACGGACCTCAGACATACGAAAGGCCCGGGGTTTCCGGGCCTTTCGTGAGATAGCGGGGGCGAGCGGGGGCAGGATTCGAACCTGCGACCTTCGGGTTATGAGCCCGACGAGCTACCTGGCTGCTCCACCCCGCGGCGTGACCCGATGGTAGCAACGGGGCGGCCTCATTGGCGATGGCTCGTCGTTTTGCGCAAGTAACTTCCCGGCTCGCCCTCTCTCTAGAGTCCCCGCCGATGCCAGAGGGTTCGCACAGGGTGGCGGTAATCGACGTCGGTACGAACTCGGCGCGGCTGTTGGTCGCGGATGTCGCCGGAGGCCGGGTGTCGCCGGTCGAGCGGCGAACCACGGTGACGCGGCTGGGGCGCGGGGTCGACCTCTGCGGGCGGCTCTCGGCCGAGGCGATCGAGGAGGCCTGCGTGGCGATCGGCGGGTACGTCGCCACGGTCGAGGAGCTGGGCGCCGAGTCGGTCGACGCGATCGCCACCAGCGCGGTCCGCGACGCCGAGAACGGCAGTGCCTTCGTCGCCGAGCTGCGGGAGCGGTTCGCGCTCTCGGCCCGGGTCCTCGACGGCGGGGAGGAGGCTCGGCTCACCTACCTGGGCGCGACCTCCGAGCGGCCCCCGAGCGAGCCGACCCTGGTCGTCGACATCGGCGGCGGCTCGACCGAGCTGATCGTCGGCAGCGGCACCGAGATCTCCTTCCACACCTCGCTCCAGGTCGGCGTCGTCCGCCACAGCGAGCGCCACATCGGCTCCGACCCGCCGACCGCCGTCGAGCTGGAAGCGCTCGCCGCCGACGTGCGCGGTCTGATCGAGGGGGCGGTCGGCGAGGGAGTCGAGGCCGGGGCCGGGATCGCGGTCGCCGGCACCCCGACCTCGCTGGCCGCGATCGAGCTGGGGCTGGAGCCCTACGACCCCGCTCGCGTCCATGGCCACGTCCTCCAACTGCCCTCGATCCAGCGCATGCTCTCCCAGCTCGCCTCCACCCCGCTCGCACGGCGGGTGGAAATTCCGGGGCTGCACCCCGACCGGGCGCCGACGGTCGTCGCCGGGGTCGTGATCTTGGTCGAGACGATGCGTGCCTTCGGCCTCGAGCGGATCGAGGTCTCCGAGCACGACATCCTCTACGGCGCGGCGCTTTCCGCCGCCTGAGTCGCCCGCCTCGGTCGTATTTGGGCGCCGAGCACGTCGCTCGGAGGAATTCGCGGTACCGGCTGGACAGGCGGGGGTCGCCGAGCAGGACAGATGGGTAAGCGCCGCTCCCGAACACCAATAAATGGGTAGCTATTTGCTACCGTTTTTCAGTAGTCGAGTTGGGAGCAGCTAGACACAACGGATAGTCGACCACATACTCGGCTCACCGGGGAAGAGATGCGGGTCACCCGCAGCTCAAGCCCGGGAACAGGGCTTAGGCGATTGCCGCATCATGGCGCCTCCCGCCGTCTGAGCCCATCGAATACACGGTCCCTGAAGACGTACCCCTGCCCGTCCTGAGGGACCAGCTTGAATCGGTCGCCAGCAATGGCGGCCGATTCTCGTTTCAGGGTCCAAGACTGGCTTGCCTAAGCCAAGTTCGACTTACGCGGGTACACGACCTCGGGATCCGTGAGGACGTTGACCAGCGTCGGCCGGCCCGACTCGAAGGCACGCTCGAGGGCCGGCCGCAGCTCGCCCGGCTCGCGCACCAGCACCCCATCGCAACCGAGCGATTCGACCAGCTCGTCATAACGCGTTTCCGGCCGCAGCTCGGCCGCGACCGAGTAGCCGTAGAGGAACTTCATCGGGTGGTGCTCGAGCGCCCAGATGCCGTTGTTTCCCATCACCCCGACCACGCCGAGCCCGTGCCGCGCCATCGTGTCGAACTCCATCCCGGCAAAGCCGAAGGCGCCGTCGCCGAGCAGCAGGCAGACCTGGCGGTCCGGATGGGCGACCTTGGCCCCGATCGCCTGGCCGGGCCCGGCGCCGAGGCAGCCGAAGGGCCCCGGGTCCATCCAACAGCCCGGCTCGTAGGTGTCGATGAAGCGCCCCGCGTAGGAGACGAAGTCGCCCCCATCGCCAATCACGATCGCGTCGCGGTCGAGAACCTCGCCCAGCTCCCTGTACACGCGAACGGGGTGCAGCGGCGAGCGCGGGTCGTCCAGCTCCTCCTGCTCGGCCCCCCGCTTCTCCGCCTCGACCGCGCGCAACTCGCCCAGCCAGCGCTCGCTGCGCGACCCGCTCCCGGCCGCCTCGCGAATCGCCGCCAGACTCGCCCGTACGTCGCCGACGAGGTCGACATCGGGCATCCGGTTGGCGGTCAGCTCGTTGTCCGCAACGTCCAACCGCACGATCTTGGTCTCCTCGCCGAAGCTGCCGCCGAAGCCGAGGCGGAAATCCATCGGCACCCCGACCACCAGCGCCACGTCGGCGCCCTTGAGGGCGCTGCCGCGGGCGCGGCTGAAGGCGAGCTCGTGGTCGGCGGGTAGGCAGCCGCGACCGAGGCCGTTGAGAAAGACTGGGATGCCGAGCGCCTCGGCCAGCGCCCGCAGCTCGACCTCGCCGTGCCCCCAGTAGAGGCCGCTGCCGGCCATGATCGCCGGCCGCTCGGCGCCCGCCAGCAGCGCCGCCGCCTCCTCGACGCCTGCCGCGGGCTCGGCCGCCGGGGCCGCGGGCAGTGGCGGGATCTCGACCTCCGCCTCGGTGAAGACGACATCCAGCGGGTAGTCGAGGAAGGTCGGCCCACTCGGGGCCTGCGCCGCCAAATCCAGAGCCGCCGCGGTCATCGCCGCGATCTCCCCCGGCGCCTTCACCGTTGCCGCCGACTTGACCAGCGGCGAGACGAAGGGGAGATGATCGATCTCCTGCAGCGAGCCCGAGCCCCAGCGCATCTCCGGCGCCCGCCCGCCCAGCACCCCGATCGGCGAGTTGTTCGCCTGCGCGCCGGCGATCGCGCTGAGCCCGTTGGTCACTCCCGGCCCCGCGGTCAGCGCCGCCACGCCCAGCCCCCGCGTCGCCTTCGCCAACCCCTCGGCGGCGAAGACCGCGGTCTGCTCGTGGCGCACGTCGACGATCCCGATTCCCTCCTCTTTACAGCCGTCATATATGGAGAACAGGTGTCCCCCGGACAGCGTGAAGAGATGGCCGACCCCTCTCGACCTCAGGACCTTCGCGACGATGCGCCCCCCGTGCTCCATCGGGCGCGAGCCTATACGCAGTGCCCGGGGCGGGACTCGAACCCGCAAGCCCCATACGGGGCAGCGCCTTTTAAGGGCGCCGCTTTTGCCAGTTTCGCCACCCGGGCAAAGGCGATGGTATCCCGCTTGCGGCCCCGTAAAGGCGCATTAAATGTTCGCGGTGCGCAACTTCGCCGGTGTTACGGTGTCTCTAGGTCATAGGAAACAACGCCTTCCCTGGAGGAGAGCTTGGAGGCATCAGCACTCACGCACGCCAGTCGCCGCGGACTCCTCGCCCGCCGCTCGCCTCTGCTCAAGCTCCAGGGCGACGCCAAGCTGGTTGCGATGGTGCGCAGCGGCAACCCCGGTGCCTTCGAGGCGATCGTCGACCGCTACGAGGGCCGCCTGCTCGGCTTCTGCCGGCAGATGCTCGGCTCCACCGAGGACGCCGAGGACGTGCTGCAGGAGGTCTTCGTCAACGCCTACAAAGCGATGCTGCGCGACGAGCGCGAGATCAACCTGCGCCCCTGGCTCTACAGGATCGCCCGCAACCGCTCCCTCAACTATCTGCGCAAACCGACCGCCGACGCCCAGGAATCGATGGACATGGTGCCCGCCGTCGAAGCTTCCTCCACCGCCGAGAAGGTCCATAACCGCGAGGAGTTCCGCCAGCTCCTGGTCGACGTCAAGAAACTTCCCGAGACCCAGCGCTCGGCTTTGTTGCTGCGCGAGATGGATGCCCTCTCCTATGAGGAGATCGCGGCGGCGATGGACACCACCGTGCCCTCGGTCAAGTCGCTGCTGGTGCGGGCGCGGATCTCGCTGGCCGAGGCGAGCCAGGCACGCCTACTGACCTGCGGCGAGGTTCGGGTCGAGCTCTCCGAAGCCGCCGAGGGCCTGCGCAAGGTCTCCAGCCCCGTCCGCCGCCACGTCCGCGAGTGCGACGAATGCTCCGACTTCCGCTCCCAGGTCCGCTCCAACGAGAAGGCCCTGGCGGCCCTCTTCCCGGTCGGCGGCCTCTTCGCCCTGAAGGGATTCATCGCCTCCAAGCTCGGCCTCGGCACCGCCGGTGGGGCCGGCTCCGCCGGAGCCGCCGGAGCGCGGGCGCCGGCGCGGCCGCCGGTGGCGCCGCTGGCGCCGGCGCGGTCGGCGGCGTCAGCGCCGCGATCGGCGGCGGCGGAGCCGCCAGCGGGATCGGCGCCCTGGGCGGGGCGATCGGCACCAAGGCGGTCGCCGGCGTGGTCACGGCCGCCGTCCTCACCGCCGGCGCCGCGGTCGAGGTCAAGCAGGACTCCGGCGCCCCGGTCACCCCGCCGGCCCATATTTCGCAGGTTCAGCGCCACCAGCCCGCCGGCCCCGCCGTCGCCACGGCTCAGGTCAGCGAGCCGAAGGTCGCCACGATCGCGCCCGAAGTAACGGCCCCCGCGCCGGCCCCAGCAGTCGAACCGGCCCCGGAAGCAGCGGCCGCGGAGCCCGCTCCGGTCCCCGCCACCGAAGGGGAAGCGGCGGGACAGTCCAACGTGGGCGATGAATCGATCACCGTCGGCGACCCGACCTCCGAAGGGCTGACCGGCGCCACTTCACCGACCGGCACCGCGCCGGGCGCCGGCGCCGGCGCCCACGGCGGCGGCACCGTCGTCGTCACCGTCGGCAGCAGCCCTGCCCCACCACCGGCTCCGCCGTCGCAGCCGCCGAACCAACTCCGCCAGCCGAGTCCGCCAGCCGCTCCGCCGGCCGCTACACCGGCCACTCGCCAGCGGCTCCGCCGGCCGCTACGCCAGCCGAATCGCCAGCCGCTCCGTCGGCCGAATCGTCAGCGCCGACAGTCTCCGGCGCCGACGGCGAATCCGCCGCCTCCGAACCCGCCGTCTAAATCCAGCCGGCGCGCCTCGGGATGCCGGAGCCTCGGCCGACGGGGCTCGGCCAACCGAGCCCGGTCTCTTCAGACGCTGTGCGTCTCCCCCGGCTTCAGTAGCACCACTTGGGCCGAGCCCTGAGCCTCAACCTCGGCCTTGAACGCGCCCGAGTCGGTCTCGATCGGCGGGAAGGTGTCGTAGTGCATCGGGATCACGGTGCCGGCGCCGACGAACTGGGCGGCGACCACGGCGTCGTGGCGATCCATCGTGTAGTGCCCCCCGATCGGCAACAGGGCGACGTCGACCGGGTCGCGTTCGGCGATCAGCTTCATGTCGCCGAAGAGGCAGGTGTCGCCGGCGTGGTAGATCGTCGTGCCGCCGAGCTTGACGATCAAGCCCGCGGCCGGCCCCATGACGATGCCGTGCTCGGCGCTGTAGGGGGCGATTTCCGAGCCGGGGATGGTGTTCGTGTGCCAGGCGGGAACGAGCTTGACCGAGCCGCCGTCGAAGCTGACGGTGCCGCCGAAGTTAGGATCGCTGACGTTCTCCACGCCCTGGCCTTCGAGCCAGTTCGCCAGCTCGACCATGGCGATGCAGTGGGCTCCGGTCCGCTTGGCGACCGGTACCGCGTCGGCCATGTGATCGGCATGGCCGTGAGAGAGGGCGATATGGGTCGGCTCGACGTCGTCGGCCGTCGCCACTGCCGCCGGGTTGTTCGGCTTCAGGAACGGGTCGATCAGCAGGACCACATCGCCCTCCCTCAGCTCAAAACAGGACTGCCCGTGAAACTTGATCTCCATCAACGCTCTCCTTCCGGCCGATGGGCCGATTTCCCACGCGATGCGTCGGTTTTCGGCCCGTCGGCCCCGGGTCTCGTCATCTCTTCCTTAAGTGCCCAGCCGACGGCGACTCCAACCATCATCCCCATCCGCGCCTCCTCGGCGAGCAGGGCGCGGACGGCGGCGATCCGCTCGTCGGGGTCGGGGACGGTCGCCGCCTTCAGCGCCTCGGCCTCGTGCGGCTCGCCGAACCAGCCGCCCGCGGCCATCGCGCTGGCGAGGACCTTCTGCAGCTGCGGCGCCGCCTGGGCGACGACGCGCTCGGCCGCGGAGAACCGCTGCGGGTCGAGCAGCCGCTCGATCGCGGCCTCGAGCTCCTTCTCGTCGGGCACCTGCTCAGCCTAGAGGAAGTCATAAATGGTCGCGGTCACTCGCCCGGGTGCGTGGCCGCGGCGACGAGGCCGGCGAGGGCACCGACGACCACCGCCGGCCAGGCCGGCGACCAGGTCCGCGGTCTCGACGAACAGCGGCAGCGCGATCAGCACCGACGCGGCGACGACGAGGCCGATCGTGTCGTACTCCTCGGCGATCGCCCCCCTCGCCTCGGCGCGGCGGATCGTGAACCAGGCAGCGAGCGCGCCCAGCGCCATGCCGTTGCCGCCGGCGATCACGGCGAAGTTGTCCTGGGCGTTGGCGACGCTGCTGCCGGCCAGCATTCCCAGGGCCCCGCAGGCGACCAGCAGCACCGCGGTAGGAACGCTGCCGAGCCGGCGCTCGACCCCGGTCGCGAAGATCGCCAGACCGAGCGCGACGACGAACAGATAGCCGACGTTGTCGTAGGCAAAGGGAGCGGTGAAAAAGCGCCACCACTCGTCGTGGAGCGGGGTCACCACCCCGCCGAAGGTGAAGAGCTCGCCGCCGCTGGCCTTCTGGATCAGCAGCAGGGCGGCGGAGCCGAGGATGGCCGCCAGGGTCGCGTAGGGGCGGAAGGACCCGGGTGCGCCCGAGGCGGGAGCGGCGACGCAGGCGCGGCCGTCGGCGCCGGCGCGGGCGCTGGGCCTCGAGGGCGCCGTCGCGGCGCTCCAGCTTCGGCGCCCGCTTGCGCAACCTGGTCCCGCAGTAGGGGCACTCGGTTACGTAGGGACTGACCTCGGAGCCGCAGTTCTTGCAGATGACGCTGAGCTCAGTCTCGCTCATGGTTTGTCGAGAATACCCCCCTCCCTGCTCCCGCTGTTCCTTTGCCGCCTTATATAGGCGCAAAGGAACAGCGGAGCTGCCACTAACGGTGGCATACTGCGGGGAAACCCGTCTTCGAGGAGGAATTTACGTGGAGCTGAAGAGTCTGACCGAGCAG
The DNA here is from genome assembly GCA_963727985.1 of uncultured Solirubrobacterales bacterium. Taxonomy (GTDB): domain Bacteria; phylum Actinomycetota; class Thermoleophilia; order Solirubrobacterales; family 70-9; genus VAYN01. The sequence goes on from CAVSIL010000011.1 coordinate 119,801, forward strand.
AAATCGCTGCTCGCGACCCTGCCGCCAGGCAAACGTGCCCGACTGCACCGGCTGCTGTTCGAGTTCGGTCCCGGCCACGGAACCCTGATGCTGCTGCCGATCGACCAGGGGATCGAGCACGGCCCCCGCGACTTCTTCCCCAACCCGGCCTCGAAGGACCCCGACTACCAGTTCCGGCTTGCCGCCGAGGCCGGCTACTCGGCCCTCGCCTGCCAGATCGGGATGGCGGAGAAGTACTACCCCGACTACGCCGGCCGGGTGCCGCTGATCCTCAAGGTCAACGGCAAGACCGACATCCCCTCCTCTGCCAAGTCCTTCTCCTCCTGCAACTCCAGCGTCGAGGACGGCGTCCGGCTCGGCGCCGACGCGATCGGCTACACGCTCTACGTCGGCTCGCCGCGCCAGGACGAGGACCTCGCCCAGCTGCGCCGGGTGCGCCAGGAATGCGACCGCTTCGGGATGCCGCTGGTCGTCTGGTCCTACCCCCGCGGCGAAGCCGTCGACGGCAAGGGCACGGCCAACTCCTTCTACGCGATCGACTACGCGGCGCGGATGGCGATGGAGATGGGTGCCGACATCGTCAAGCTCAACATGCCGAAGATCGACCCCGCCAAGGACAAGGACGCCCCCGCTCCTTATAACGAGATGCAGGTGGACCAGGCCGAGGCGATCCGCCAGTGCGTCGAATCGGCCGGCCGCGCCCTGGTCGTCCTCTCCGGCGGCTCCAAGACCGACGACGAGACCGTCCTCACCAACACCCGCGAGGTGATGGAGGCCGGCGGCTCCGGCGTCATCTTCGGCCGCAACGTCTGGCAGCGCGAGTGGAGCGAGGCGCTGGCGATCGTCGAGGAGATCAAGGCCTCGCTACTCGCCAACGTGCGTAGAACTCCCTAGTCCGGGGGGGCGCGCCGGCCCTTGCCGGCGCCTATGTAGGTAGATGAGTAGGAATTCCCTAGGCAGCTTGCTGCTGCTCGCGGTTGCCGCGCTCCTGATCCTGCGGCCGTGGGATGGGGTGCTCGGTGCCGGTGGGGACCAGCCCCGCGGCGCGGACGCCTACGTGACCCGTGCGGTCGACGGCGACACGATCGAAGTCCGGATCGACGGCGAGCTGGAGGACGTCCGCTACATCGGCGTCGACACCCCGGAGACGGTCAAGCCGGGGACGCCGGTGCAGTGCTTCGGGCACCGCGCCTCGAACTTCGACCACCGCCTGGTCGAGCACCGGCGGGTGCGGCTGGTCTTCGGGGTCGAGCGGCGCGACGTCTACGGGCGCCTGCTCGCCTACGTGTACCTGGGACGCCGGTTCGTCAACGCGGAACTGGTCCGCCGCGGCTACGCGCGGACGCTGACGATCCCTCCCAACGACCGCTTCGCGCCGCTCTTCGAACGGCTGGAGCTGCGCGCCGCGCGGGTCGGCCGGGGGCTCTGGGGGGCCTGCCGGCCCTGACGGCGCTCGTTGCGATCGGCACGTTTCGGGCATGCCGCGCCCCCGGGCCTTTGCTACGGTCCCCGCGGCCCTCGGGCCACTCACCTATGCGAATGCGACAGAGCATCTCCCAGTTCGAGAACGCCTTCGAGCAGGAGACATCACTTGAGCGCCGCCGCCGCGAGCAGCTGCGCCGCCGCGCGGCCAACCGATCGCGAGCGCGCAAAATCAACCGCACCGAGCAGGAGGGCAAGGTTCGCTTCAGCGTCCTCGCCGTCTGCCTGACCGTAACCGTCGTCGTCGTCGTCGTCGCGATGTTCGAGGCCCTGGCCTTTTTGATGGCCTAGCCGCGAACGACCCGCACTCTTGAATAGACTCGCCCGCCGATGGCCCGACGCTCACTGAAGCCGCAGCTGAACCAGATCCGCGCCTGGGTGCACCAGGGGCGCACGGATGCCTGGATCGCGCACCAGCTGGAAATCAGCGCCACCGAGCTGCGCGAGTTCCGCAAGCAGTACGACCTTTCCGCCGACGACGAGAACGCCGGCTCGAGCGAAGTCGATCTCCGCGACGAGATCGAAGCCGAGATCGAGGCCGCCGCGGCCGAGCAGGAGGACGTCGAGGAGGACGAAGACGATGAGGGTGACGAGGGGGACGGCGAGGGCTCCGAGCGCGGCGCATCCGCCGAGGGCCGCCCGAAACGCCGCCGCCGTCGCGGCCGTCGCGGTGGGCGCGGCCGTCGCAAAGAGATCGAGGCGACCTTCGACCACGGCGAAACCGACGGCTACGGGCTCTGGCTCGACGCCTCGATCAAGGACAACCCCGTGTACGCCGAGCACTGGGCCGGCAAACGCGAGGTCACGGTCCGCATCGACGCCGACCAGATCGTCATCCGCCGCCCCGGCTCCCCCGCCCCCGAGTCGAACGACTCCGGCGCGGACTCCACCTCAGACGATTAGCTGCCTGCCGCCGGCGAAATCCGCGGCGCCGCGTAAGTAGAGCCAGAAGGCCGCGTCGGCCAGCGACTGGGCGTCGCCCTCCGCCGCCGGCGCCACGTCGATCGCCAGCTGCAGGCACCAGTCTGTGCCCCGGCCGTAGAGGTCGGCCAGCTCGGCGGCGGTGAAGGTGACGCCGATCCGCCGCCGCAGCTCCTCCCGGATCGCCTCGACCAGGCGGTCGGCGAGCCGGCGGGCCCGCGGGTCGCTGAGCGCCTGCAGCTCGCGATAGCCCTCCTCCCACTGAAACAGCGCGTTCTCGAGCGGATAGCCCACGGCGCCGAGACTACTCCGCGGGCCGACGGGCCTAAGAGTCGCCCCTGACTCGAGTTATCGGCCCGGCGGCCCGGCGGTGTCGGGGATTTCGCGGAGAGGGGCGTTGCGCGGGGCGCAGGCGGCGGGGTCGAGGTCGCCGCGGACCTTCCAGACGGTGACCGGGCCGCTGCGGAGGACCGGGGCGACGGCGGGCTCGCCGCGCAGCCAGCGGGCCTCGGGCGAGGGGATCGGGTCGCCGGGATGGAGGAAGTTGAGGAAGGGGGCGGTGACCAGGTAGTCGAGGTCGGCGGCGTTGACGGCGGCGCGGAAGGCGGAGCAGGTGGGGATGGCGTTGAAGGCGCCGTGCGGACCGTCTTCTCCGAGGTATACGACCCGGTTGGAGAGGTCGGTGCCATAGAAGCCGTACTGGGCGAAGCCGGCGCTGGTGCCGGCGAGGCCGATGCGCCTGTCCTCCAGGCCCCGGGCCCAGCGGTAGGCGGAATCGAGGTTCATGCCGGGGATGCTTTCGGCGGCGACCTCATTGCGGAAGCGTTCGTCGAGGTAGTGGCGTTGCAGCGGGTAGCCGATCGCGACCACAGCCAGAGCGAGGGCGGCGAAGCCGGCGGCGACGATGCCACGACTGGCGCCGCGACCGCGGGCCAGCAGCAGGGCCGCCGGGACGAGCACCGCGAGCAGCGACCAGGGCCAGCGCGAAGGGACGGGCGGGATCGCGGACGACGGTGTCGGCACGGTCGCTGAGCAGGAGCACGATGAGCAGCACTCCCAGCAGCCCCCACTGGCGGCGACGGTCGTCGAAGAGTCGCGGCAGCGGCACCAGCGCCAGACCCGCGATGACGGCGCCGTAGACGTAGCGGAGGTTGATCCCGAAGGCCTCGGGGGCTCCGTCGGCGCCGGCGGCGCTGAGCGGGGTGAAGAGGTAGGCGACGAAACCGAAGAGCACCACCGCCCCCATCGCCCGCACGACGCGGTCGCGCCCGCTGAGGAGGGCCAGGAGCGCCGCCAGGACCGCTCCGCCGACAACCAGCGGCCAGAGCGCCCCGAAGGCGTCGTGGAGCCCCGGGAAGAAGTAGTGGCGCCAGACGTCGGTGTCGGTCGCGTAGTGGGCAATGCTGAAGTCGGGCCGGCCGACCTGCAGCCGCTCCGGGTGCGGCAGCGAGATCGGCCCCAGGCGCTCGACCGCCGGCAGCGGGTTGCCGGCGACGATCAGATTCCGCAGGTACCAGTAGCCGCCGGCAAGCAGCGCCGGCACGAACCACCAGGCAGCGGCGGCCCATCTCCGCCCCCGCGGCGCCAGCACCAGCACGGCAACACTCAGCGCCGCCGCCATCGCCAGCGCCGTCACCTTCGTCCCCGCCGCCAGTCCGACGGCGAGCCCAGCCACAGCCAGCGGCCACCCAACCGCCAGCCGATGAGCCGATATGTCGTCCCTGAGTCGACTTTTCGGCCCATCGACCCCGTTCCGTGCGGTGGCGACGGTGCAGGTGCCAGATGTTGACAAGGATCGCGATCGCGGCGAGGGTCAGCGCGGCCGCCATGAGATCGTTCTTCGCCGCCCCGGGCTCCCGCACGACCAATACGTGCGCCTCGAGCAGGATCGCGGCAGCGACGACACTGAGATCCCCGCGCCCATACGGCCTGCCGATGCACCAGGCAGCCAGGAACGCCACCACCAGCCACCCATAGTTCAAGAACAACGAAAGCGTGTCCCGCCCCACCAGCAGCATGCCGTCCGCATGCAGCAGCTCCGAGTTCTGCGGGTAGAACCAGTTCGTGAAGACGGTGTCGACATGATGCATCCCGGTCACCGAATGGCTCTGCGCCATCTCCGCCGCGAACGGCAGGTGGTACCAGAGCGAATCGAAATTGAACACACCTCGATCCAACGCGTGCTTCGTCGTCAACGCCCAGTGCCCGAACACCACCGCGATAACCCCGACCATGATCAGCAGCCGCCAAAGCCGCCCGCCGGCGGGTGGCACTGTCGGTGCGGCACCCCCGACGGAAGCTCTGGCGCTGCGCGCCCGCGGCGCCGCGGGGGTCCCCTGCCCGACCGGCACCCGCCGGCAGGAACGCCGTGGTCCCTGCCACCAAAGCGCACGCACCAACGAGAGCCCCCGCATACAGCAGCCCGAACGTCCCAAGCACCTCGGAGATCCAGGTCAACAGCGCCACCGCCACGATCGCCTCGACGAGACGCGCGGGGGCTCCGTCCCAGGCGGGCATCAAACGCCGGCGCAGCCGATATGCGCTGAAACCCAGCGAGAGGGCCACCAGGGCCAACTCAGCGGCTCCCAGGAGGTAGGAGCCGAGGCTAAGCATGGTTGCGGCCCCGGGCGCCGCTCAGTTGCCGAGGCCGCGGACGACCACCGGGGTCTCGCCTTCGGCGACCATCCCCTGGGCGCGGGCCATGCGGTCGATCACGATCGGGTCGTCGGTCGACTGGATCCGCCGGTGCAGCCTGGTGTTCTCGTGCTGCAGTTCGTGCTGCTGGGCTTTGGCTGCCGTCGTCGCCGTGTAGGTCTTGACGAAGTCGATCGCCGGGTTCAGGTAGGAGTAGAGGACGGCGGCGAGGACGAGCGTCAGCGCGATCCGGCCGACGCGGTCCCAGTTGACGCGGCTGGCGCCGCTGCGCGCAGCAGGGCGTCGCGCGGCGGGGCGGCGGCGGGGCTTGGCCGCCGGGCGGCGGGCCTGAGCGCGTGCTGCCATGCCCGGTCCTTTGCGGCCGGGCCCCGCATTCCTTCATTAACCGAGGCGCTGGACGAACGCCTGCAGGCCGGGGAACTCAGCGACGGACGCCTAGCTCCTCCTCGATCCGGAGCAGGCGGTTGTACTTGGCGACGCGGTCCGAGCGCGAGGGGGCGCCGGTCTTGATCTGGCCGGCGCCGGTGGCGACGGCGAGGTCGGCGATCGTCGTGTCCTCGGTCTCGCCGGAGCGGTGGGAGATCACGGCCGTGTAGCCGGCCTGCGCGGGCGATGCGAATCGCCTCCAGGGTCTCGGTCAGGGTGCCGATCTGGTTGACCTTGACCAGGATCGAGTTGCCGACGCCGAGCTCGATGCCGCGGCGCAGGCGCTCGGGGTTGGTGACGAAGAGGTCGTCTCCGACCAGCTGCACGCGGTCGCCGAGCTTCTCGGTCAGCAGCTTCCAGCCGTCCCAGTCCTCCTCGTCCATGCCGTCCTCGATCGAGAGGATCGGGTAGCGCCCAGCAGGCGTCCTCCCAGTAGGAGGCCATCTCCGCGGGCGAGAGGCTGCGGCCCTCGTGCTCGAGCACGTAGGCGCCGTTCTCGAAAACCTCGCTGGTCGCCGGGTCGAGGGCGATGAAGACATCGGCGCCGGGCTCGTAGCCGGCGGCCTCGACCCCGGCCAGCACGGCCTGCAGCGCCGCCTCGTTGGAGTCGAGATCGGGAGCGAAGCCGCCCTCGTCGCCGCCGGCCGTGGAGAGGCCTTGCGAGGAGAGCGACTTCTTCAGCGCGTGGTAGACCTCCGCCCCGATTCGCAGGCACTCCGAGAAACTGGAGGCACCGGCCGGGACGACCATGAACTCCTGGAAGTCGACCGAGTTGTCGGCGTGGGCGCCGCCGTTGAGCACGTTCATCATCGGCACCGGCAGGACCGTCGGCTCGCCGCCGCCGTAGAGCTCCGCCAAGATAGCGGTAGAGAGGCTGGGCCGAATCCATCGCCGCCGCCTTGGCCGCGGCCAGGGAGACGCCCAGCAGCGCGTTGGCGCCGAGGCGGCCCTTGTTCGGGGTGCCGTCGAGCTCGATCATCGTCTGGTCGAGCGCGCCCTGCTCGGCGGCGCGGGCGCCGGTCAGCGCCGCGGCGATCTCGCCGTTGACGTTGGCGACAGCGCGGGAGACGCCCTTGCCGGCCCAGGCGTCGCCGCCGTCGCGCAGCTCGACCGCCTCGAACTCGCCGGTGGAGGCGCCGGAGGGCACCGCGGCGAGGCCGCGGGCGCCGGACTCGAGCGCGACTTCGACCTCCACGGTCGGATTGCCGCGCGAGTCGAGGATCTGCCGCGCGTGGATGGAAGCGATGGCGCTCACGGGAGGCGCGAGTCTATTGACCCGAACGGCGCGAAGGCGGCCTGGCGCGAGCGGCTATTCGCCGGTGGGCGGCGGGACGCTGGTGGTGCCCGGCACGCCTTCGGGAAGCGCGCCTTCGGGCGTTTCTTCGAGGCCCTCGGGCCGCGGGCGCTGCGGCAGCGGTTCACCGCTTGGTTTGAGGACCGAGACGCTGCCGGGCATTGCCGGTTTGGTCTGGGCGACCGGAGCCGGGCATTCTTTCGGCGGCGTTTTCGGGTCGGCTTCGTAGCAGGATTTGGACTGTTCCCGTTCTTTTTCGACCCGCTTGGCGGCCGGGTAGTTGGCGCACCGTTCGATCTCGAAGCCAGAGGCGCAGAAAGTCCGGGAGGTCCACTTGCTCTGGTATTCGGCGACGAATTCGGAGAAGACTTCCTGGGCGATCTGCTGGGTCAGCTGGGGCTTGATTTCAGCGCTGACTTCGGACAGGGATTTGACTTTCTCAGGGTTCAGTTTCTCGACCTCGATCACGAAGAATGTCCCCTGCGCGTCGACCGGGCCGACGATGACTCCGGTCGGGTTGCCGAAGATCGCGTCTTTGAGTTCTTCCTGGCTGGCCAGGACTTCTTCGGTCAGTCCCGACTGCAGCCCGCCTTTGGATTTCGCCGACGGGTCTTCCGAGTATTTCGCCGCGACCTTCTTCCAGCTCGCCGGCGAGTCGTCCTTTTCGAGCGCCGACTTCGCCGCTTCCGCCTTCGCCTTGTCTTTGTTGACGACGACGCGCACGTCGCGCGACTCGGCGGTCGTGTACTGGGTTCCCTTGGCGGCCTCGTAGTAGTCGGAGATTTCTCCTGCCGTGGCCGGCGGCGCTTCTTTGGAGATCGATTCCTGGATCTGGGTGCTGAGCACCTGCAGCTTCACCCGGGCGAGGACGTCCTCTTTCGTGAAGTGCGAGGTCTTGAGGAATTTCTGGTATTCGGCCTCGGTTTTGAAGTTCGTTTTCTTGATCTGCGCGAGTTCGTCAGCGATCTGTTTCGGAGTCACGGAGATGTCGAGTTCTTCGGCCTCGCCCTGGATCCAGATCGTGTCGAGGAGTTCGCCCAGCGCCGCCGTCTTCAGTTCTTCGTATTTGTCGTCGCCCGGTTTCGGGATGCCTTTGACTTTCGCCTGCGCGGCCTGCTGCAGCAGCGCCCGCTTGAAGTCGGCTTCGCTGACGCTGCCGATGTCGTCGGGGACGCTGGTGACGATCGCGACATCGCCGTCGGGCACGCTGGGGTGGCCGATGCCCTGGGCGATCGCGTAGCCGGCGAAGAGGATCACGAAAAGCGCACCGAAGACAACCAGCGCAAGGCGCTGACGTCCCAACTTCCTGCTCTGCCCCGGTTTCGCTCCCACGAAGGCGGCAGCATAGTCAAATTGGCTAAAGGGAGGCGAAACGAGCGACCCGCGACCCGCATCCACCGATGCGGGCGCTCAGGCCGCGGCGGCCTCGCTGTGGCGGCGCGCCTCGCGCAGGCCCGCGGCCAGCGCCAGTACGGCCGCCAGGCGTTCCTCGGGGTCGCCGGCGGCCCGCATCGCGGCTACCTGCTCGCGCCATTCGTAGACCGCGCCCTCGACCTGCTCTGCCAGCACACCGGCTCCCTCGGAGTCGAGCTCGACCCCGCTGACGCTGAGCCGGCCGCCGCGAAACTCGACGCTGCGGGCCCCGGCCAGGCCGAGCTCGATCCGCGCCTGCTGCAGCTTCAGCAGGTTCTCGGCCGGGTCCGGCAGCTGCCCGAAGCGGTCGCTGAGCTCGTCGCGGATCGCCCGCAGCTGGCCAGGCTCCCGCGCCGCGACGATGCGGCGGTGGACGTCGATCTTGGCCGCCTCGAAGGGGACGAAGGTGGCCGGCAGGTAGGCGTCCACCGGAACGTCGAGGCGGACCGGCTCCGGCGCCTCCTCGCGCTGCTCGCCCTCCTCCACCCCGCTCTCGGCCTCGGCCACCGCCTCGTCGATCATCTGGCAGTAGAGCTCGAAGCCGACCGCGGCGACATGGCCGGACTGCTCGTCGCCGAGCAGGTTGCCGGCGCCGCGGATGTCGAGGTCGCGCATCGCGATCCGGAAGCCGGAGCCGAGCTCGGTGTGGTCGGCCAGGGTCGAGAGGCGCGCCGCCGCCTCCTCGGTCAGGGCCTCAGCCGAGGGATACAGAAGGTAGGCAAAGGCGCGCTCGCGAGAGCGGCCGACGCGGCCGCGGATCTGGTAGGCCTGCGAAAGCCCGAGCTGGTCGGCGCGCTCGACGATCAGGGTGTTCGCGGTGGGGATGTCGAGCCCGGACTCGATGATCGTCGTCGTCACCAGGCAGTCGGCCTCGCCACGCAGGAAGCTCAGCATCGTCTCCTCCAGCGTGTGCTCGTCCATCTGCCCGTGGGCTTCGAGGAAGCGGGCGCCCGGGACCAGGCCGCGCAGGCGCTCGGTCGTTTCCGGCAGCGAGTCGATCCGGTTGTGGAGGACGAAGGACTGGCCCTTGCGCTCGACCTCGCGGACGATCGCCTTGCGGACCAGATCCTCGTCGTAGGGGCCGACATAGGTGCGGACCGGGCGCCGGCCCTCGGGCGGGGTCTCGATCACGGAGATGTCGCGCAGGCCGGCCAGGCTCATCTGCAGGGTGCGTGGGATCGGCGTCGCCGAGAGCGCCAGCACGTCGACTTTCAGCTTCAGCTGGCGCAGCAGCTCCTTCTGCTTCACCCCGAAGCGCTGCTCCTCGTCGACGATCACCAGGCCCAGCTCCTTGGCCCGCACGTCGCGCGAGAGCAGGCGGTGGGTGCCGATCAGGACGTCGACCTTGCCGGCCTCGAAGTCCTTCAGCACCGCTTTGACCTCGGCCGGCGGCCGCAGGCGGGAGACGCCCTCGACCCGGAACGGCAGGTCCGCCAGACGCTCGCGGAAGGTGCCGAAATGCTGCTGGGCGAGGATCGTGGTCGGGACCAGGACGATCACCTGCTTGCCGTCGGCGGCGGCCTTGACGGCGGCCCGCAGCGCCACCTCGGTCTTGCCGAAGCCGACGTCGCCGCAGACCAGCCGGTCCATCGGCCGCTCCGACTCCATGTCGCCCTTGACCGCCTCGATCGCCTCCAGCTGGTCGGCGGTCTCGCGATAGGGGAAGGCCTGCTCCATGGCGATCTGCCACTCGCCGTCGGGCGAGAAGGAGTGGCCGCGGCGGGAGCGCCGCTCGGCGTAGAGGTTGAGCAGCTCGCCGGCCAGGGCGCCGGCGGCTTTGCGCGCCCGCGCCTTCATGTTCTGCCAGCGTTTGCCGCCCAGGGCCGAGAGCGACGGTTCGCCGCCGGCGCCGACGTAGCGGCTCAGCTTCGCCAGCTGGTCGGTGGGGACGTAGACGCGGTCCTCGCCTTTGTATTCGAGGTAGAGGTAGTCGCGGGTGATGCCGCCGACGTCGCGGGTCTCGAAGCCGGCGAAGCGGGCGACGCCGTGGTCCTCGTGCACGACGTAGTCGCCGACCCGCAGTTCGCCGAAGGCGAGGCGGCCCTTGCCGGCGCCGGGGCGGGCTCCTCGGTGCGGCGGCGGTGGACGAGGCGACGGAAGGGGTAGACGGCGAGTTTCAGCTCCGGACTGACGAAGCCCTCGCGCAGGCGCGCCTCGACGAAGGCCAGCCCGGGGTCGGGCGAGAGCCGCCCGCCCTCGAGCATGCGGGCGTCGAGCCGATCGAGGCCGTAGCGGGCGCGCTCGGCCTCGCCGCGATTGTCGAAGGCGACGACGGTGCGATAGCCGGAGCGGACCATTTTCTCCAGCTCGCCCTCGGCCTCCTTGACGCTGCGGGCCGGCGACTCGGCGCGAGCGGCGCGGAAGGCTTCCTCGTCCTCCTCGCCGGCGGCGGTCAGCGAGAGCGCGGCGCGGGCGGCCAGCGGCGCCGCGACGTCGACGTAGAGGTGCTGGGCGTCGTCGGCGTGCATCGAGGCCGTCGCGTCCTCCCAGTGGTCGCGCAGGGCGGGCTCGATCTCCTCGGCGGCGGCGAGCACGACCGTGGCGTTGTCGGGGACCAGGTCGAGCGGGGCGAGAAAGCGGTCCAGCGGCAGCAGCTCGGCCAGGTTGGAGAGCTGCTCGTCCTTCTCGGCCGCCTCCAGCGCCGCGATCTCGGCCAGCTCGCGGTGCTCGGCGTCGAGCTCGGCCGCCGGCGCCAACTCGACCCGCTCGGCCTCCCCCAGCGAGCGCTGGGTGAAGGTGGAGAACCAGCGCATCGACTCGACCTCGTCGCCGAACAGCTCGATCCGCACCGCCCGCTCCTCGGTCGCCGGGTAGACGTCGAGGATGCCGCCGCGGACCGCGAACTGGCCACGCGCCTCGACCTGCTCGACCCGTTCGTAGCCGGCGCCGACGAGGTCGTCGGCGACCGCCCCCAGCTCGATCTCCTCGCCCTTGGCGATGGCGAAGCCGGCCGGTCGCAGGGAGGCGTCGGGGACAGCCTCGGCGAGGGCGACAGCGCTGGCGACGACGACCGCGTCGGCTTCGTTGGCGAGCGCCTCGAGCGCGTCGATCCGCAGCCCGACCAGATGCGGCGGCGGCGTCACGTGGGAGGCATAGCCGGTGCCACGTGAGGGATAGAGGCGGACCCGACGCGGCGCCATGTAGGCGCGCAGGTCGGCGGCGAGGTCGCGGGCGGAGCGGTCGTCGGCGCTGACCAGCAGCGCCGGGCGGCCCGCGAGGCCGCGATCGTCCTCCAGCAGCGCCGCCAGCAGCAGCGGCCGCAGCATCGTCGAGGCCGGCGCGCCGACCGCCTCCCCCCCACCGGCGGCGTCGCGCACCCGACCGGCGAGCGCATGCACGCGCTCGCTCCCGGCGGCTATCTCTACAAGTGGACGAAGGCTCATTTCGAGGCGAGTCTAGATAGGCATGATCGCCTGATTAGGGGTGGCCGGAGCCGTCAGGCAAGGAAGAGCTGCGTGCTTGCCGGAGCGACGAGGACGCGCATGACGGCCGGAGCCGCCTAATCAGGCGCCGGTAAGCCAGGGCCGGTGCGGGCCCACTCGACCTGGCCGACGCCCTCGGCGGCGGAGCGGCCGACGACGTCGTCCCACTCGTGCAGCATCCGCTTCAGCCGGGCGACCGCCTCGGCGGGATGGGCGGCGACGCCGGCCGCCAGCTCCAGGGCTGAGGTCTCGGTCGCGGCGGCGGGGGCGACGCGGTTGACGAGGCCGAGCCGCAGCGCCTCGTCGGCACCGACCGTGCGCGAGGAGAGCAGCAGGTACTTGGCGGCGGCGAGGCCGCAGAAGCGTGACCAGGCGGGCCGGGCCGACCGGGACTCCCAGGGCCGCACCCGGGAAGCGCATCCGCAGATTGGCGCCGCCGACCCGCATGTCGCAGGCGATCGCGATCTCGGCACCGCCGCCGACAACATCGCCGTGGCAGGCCGCGATCGTCGGCTTTGGGAAGGCGACGATCGCGTCGTAGAGGTCGGCGAAGAGCTGCATGCGGCGGACCTGCCCCTCCGCGTCGAGCTCCTCGCGGACGTCGGCGCCGGCGGAGAGGCCGAGGTGATCGGCGGAGCTGATCACCAGCACCCGCACCGCGTCGTCGCCGCGCGCCACCGCCAGGTGCTCCAGCAGCTCGACCAGCATCTGGGTGTTGATCGCGTTGCGCGATTTCTGGCGTTCCAGGCGCAACAGGGCGACCCCGTTCTCGTCGACCAAATAGCCGGTCAGCTCGCTTCGTCTCGCTCATTGGCCGGAACCTAGCTGCTCGACCAGGCGCTCGGTCTCGTCGGCGGCGCTCGCGATGAGAGCCTCGACCTCGACCTTGGGCTCGCGAAAGCGACCGAGGACGTAGGCGGCGACGATCTCCGGATCGGTCGAGTCCGGCCGCCCCACCCCCACTCGCACCCGCCAGAACTCGGTGTCGCCGAAGCCGCGCTTGAGGCTCTTGAGGCCGTTGTGGCCGGCCAGGCCGCCGCCGAGGCGGGATTCGATCCGCCCGAACGGGAGGTCGATCTCGTCGTGCAGCACCAACACCCGGTCGAGCGGCACCTTCAGCGAACCGCGGGCCGGACCGGCGGAGTCGCCGGAGTCGTTCATGAAGCTGAGCGGCTGCAGGATCGCGACCCGGGGCCCGCCGATGCCGGCCCGCCCTTCGGCGATCAGGCCGTTGAACTTCTGCCGCGGCTTGCCCAGCTCCCAGCGCCGGGCCAGCTCGCCGGCGACGGCGAAGCCGACGTTGTGACGGGTGTTGGTGTACTCCGGCCCGGGGTTGCCCAGCCCGACGATGAGGATGCGGCCGGCTCCCTCGCCGCTGCCCTGATGACGGCGGCGGAACAGCGACAAGTACTACTCGCCCTCGGAGTCGCCCGAATCGCCCTCGGCGGCGGCGGCGTCGCCCTCGCCCTCGGCGGCGTCGCCGACCAGCTCGGTCTCCTCCTCGACCTCGGGCTCGGGCTCTTCCTCGACCCGCGGCGGCGAGAGGGTGACGAGCGTGACCTCGTCGAGATCGTCGGCGACGAAGGTGACGCCGCTGGGCACGGCGATGGCCGCGAGCGTGAGCGTGTCGTTGATCTCCATCGTGGAGACGTCGGCAACGATCCGATCGGGAATCTCGGTCGGCAGCGCTTCGACGGTGATCTCGCGGGTGACATGCTCGAGCACGCCGCCACCTTTGACTCCGGGAGCGGTGTCGGTGCCTTCGAGCTCGATCGCGACCTCGGCCTGGATCGCCTCGTCGAGCTTGACCTCCATCAGGTCGATGTGCTGGAGGCTGCCGCGGACCGGGTGCAGCTGCTGCTCCTTGACCACGACCGGGACGGCTTTGCTGCCCTCGATCTCGAGGTCGAAGAGCGCCGCACCCTCGCTGATGACCGCCCGCACCTCCCGTTCGGAGACCTGGAAGGCGCTCGCCTCCGAGCCGCCGGAGTAGACGACGCCAGGCACCAGGCCCTGGCCGCGAAGGCGGCGGGTGGTGCGGGAGCCGAACTCCGCGCGGGGAGCGACCTTCAGGGTTGAGCGTGCGCTGGCCATCGGACGGGAGAGAATAGAGAACCGAGCGAAAACGGAACCTGTGGCAGTCTTCGCGCATCGCTGACGACTCCAAAATCCCCAAGGGTCGGGTCCGCCGCTCGGCCAAGCTGGGCTCGATCGTCGGCGTCCAGGGCGCCCGCTACGCCGGCACCAAGGCGGCCAACGTCGGCCGCTCCGAGGAGGGTGGCAAGGAGAAGCTCGAGCAGCGCCATCTGGAGACGGCGATGAAGATGGTCGGCGCCCTCGGCCAGATGAAGGGCGCGGCGATGAAGCTCGGCCAGTTCGCCTCCTTCATCGACACCGAGTTCATCCCCGAGGAGTACCGCGAGGTCTACCAGGAACAGCTGGCCAAGCTGCGCACCGACGCGCCGGCGATGCCCTGGGAGAAAGTGGTCAAGGTGCTGGAGGAGGAATACGACGGCGAGCCGCTGTCGGAGCTCTTCGCCGAGATCGAGACCGAGGCCTTCGCCGCCGCCTCGATCGGCCAGGTGCACCGGGCCGAGCTGCTCGACGGCCGCCAGGTCGCGGTCAAGATCCAGTACCCGGGGATCGCCGAGGCGCTCGACGCCGACCTCCGCAACGCCGGCACGATCGTGCGCTTGGCCAAGGCCGTCGCCCCCGGCCTCGACGCCAAGGCGATCGCCGAGGAGCTGCGCGAGCGGATCATGGAGGAGCTCGACTACGAGTACGAGGCGCAGAACCAGCGCTTCTTCGCCCGCGCCTACCGCGAACATCCCTTCATCTACGTGCCCGAAGTCGTGACCCGGCTCTCGCGGCGGCGGGTCCTCGTCACCGAGCTGGTCACGGGTATGGACTTCGAGCGAGATCAAGGAGCTGCCGCACGAGGAGCGCAGCCGCTTCGGCGAGATCGTCTTCCGCGGCAGCCTCGGCTCGATGTTCAACCTGCAGCACTTCAACGCCGACCCGCATCCCGGCAACTTCATCCTCATGGAGGACGGCCGGGTCGCCTTCCTCGACTTCGGGATGACGAAGAAGCTCGACCGCGAGCAGCTCGTGCTCGAGCAGCGCGCTTTCGACGCCGCCACGCGCGAAGACCCGGAAGCCTTCCGCCAGGCCCTGCACGACCTCGGCTTCGTCAAGAAGCCCTCCAAGCTCGACGCCGAGCGGCTGCTGGAGCACATGGGCGCGGTCGGCGGCTGGTACATCGAGGACCGCGAGATCGAGATCACCCCGAAACGGGTGATGAAGATCATCGAGTCGACCAACGACCCGCGCTCGGAGTACTTCGACCTGATGCGGCGCGAGTCGATCCCGGCCGAGGAGTTGATGGGCCGGCGGATGGAAATCGGCGTCGTCGCCGTGCTCGGCCAGCTCCGGGCCAAGCGCAACTGGCACCGGATCTTCCGCGAGTGGGTCTACGCCGACGCACCGGCGACCGAGCTCGGCCAGCAGGAATGGGACTACTTCGAGGAAAGAGGGGCCAAGCGGACCCCGGGACTTGCCGAGATCGGCTGATGCGGCCGGCCGAACCATTCGAGGAGGAACGATGAGCAGAATCAAGCGCGGTTGGGGACTGACCAAGAAGAGCTGGGCGCTGCTGAACGGGAACCGCGAGCTGATCCGCTTTCCGCTCTACGGCGCCATCGCCACGGTGCCGCTGGCGATCCTCTTCCTCGGCCCCGGCCTCTACCTGCTCGACAAGGACTCCCTGGCCGGCGCGATCCCGCTGCTGGTGATCGGCGTCTACGTGCTCAGCGTCGTCGGCTTCTACTTCAGCGTCGGCCTCGCCGCCGCCGCGAACATGATCTTCAACGGCGAGCAGGCGACCGTGTCGGACGGTCTCGCCGTCGCCCGCGCCAACTTCAGCCAGATCTGCGGCTGGGCGGCGCTCTCGACCGCGATCAGCGTGCTGATGGGCGTGCTCGAGAACCAGGGCGGCATCGCCGGCAACATCGCCGCCCGTCTGGTCGGGATGGCCTGGTCGCTCGTCACCTTCCTGGCCGTTCCGGTGATCGCGATCGAGGGCACCGGGCCGATCGAAACACTGAAGCGCTCGGCCTCGATCTTCCGCCAGCGCTGGGGCCAGCAGATCACCGGCAACATCGCGATCGGGGCCGCCGTCTTCCTGATCGGGGTGCTGCCCGCGGTTCTGCTGATCGTCGCCGGCGTCGCGCTCTGGTCCTCCGCTTCCTTCCTCGGCGCCCTGCTGGTCGTTGTCGGCGCCCTCGTCCTGGCGATCGCGATGCTGGTCTCGCGGGCGCTCAGCGGCGTCTTCGGCGTCGCCCTCTACCGCTACGCGCTCGACGGCCAGGCCGTCGGCGGCTTCACCTCCGCGGAGCTGGAGTCGGCCGTGAAGGTGAAGAAGGGCAAACGCAACGCGCCGCCGACGGCCACGCCGGGCACGGTCTGATCGCCCCAGCTGTTCCTTTGCCTCGCATAGGCGGGCAAAGGAACAGCTGGGGCTCATGGCAGGCGCGCGAAGAGCCGGGGGTCGTTGGAGCAGATGCCGTCGATGCCCATCGCGACCAGCTGGCGCATTCGCTTCTCGTCGTCGACGGTCCAGGCGATCAGCTCGATGTCGGCGAGCTTGCAGATGCGGGCGAGACGGGCGCTGACGAGCGGGTGGTAGACCCACATCGCGCCGACGTCGATCTTCGTCAGCTTCTCTGCCGCCAAGCCGGGCAGGCGGTAGCGCATCACCCGCAGCGCCGCCGGCAGCACCGGCTTCGCCCAGGGCTTCGAGTTCCATTCCTTGGTCACTTTGGGATAGGTCCAGCCTCGCCGCAGCTCCGGCGCCAGCTCGACGATGCGGCCGAGCGAGTAGAGCTCCATCGTCGAGACCATCGCCCGCTCCATCAGGCCGCGCTCGCGCAACGCGTTGACCAGCTCCTCCTCGCGGCCGGGCAGCTTGATGTCGAGGTCGATCTCGACCTTGTCGAGCGGCGGCTCGAGAAAAGCGTCGAGGGCCTCGGCCAGGGTCAGCGGCGTACGGCGCTCGGCGTCGGCCCAGTCGTGGGCGACGACCAGCGGCGCCCGCTGCTCCAGCGGCAGGTGCGCGTCCCGCAGCCAGAGCACGTCGAACTCGATCGTGTCGACGCCGGCCGCGACCGCGGCGGCGAAGCTCTCCAGCGTGTTGCCGGGCGCGATCGCGTCGGCGCCCTTGTGGCCGACCAGGCGCAGCTTGCTGGGTGCCTCGGTGGCCAGGGGACTAGAACAGCTGGTTCTCGCCGGCGAAGATCTCGGAGACCGAGTCGTCGGTGAAGATGCGGCGGATCGAGTCGGCGAAGGTGCCGGCGGTGGAGAGCACGGTGATGTTGTCGGGAGCGCCGGGGCGCAGCGGCAGCGTGTCGGAGACGACGATCCGCTCGATCCCGGAGTTCTCGTAGGCGAGCCGCTCGTAGGCGGGGCCGGAGAAGACGCCGTGGGTGGCGCAGGCGATCACTTTGGCGGCGCCCTCGTCGAGCACGGTCTGGGCGGCGGCGCAGAGGGTGCCGGCGGTGTCGATCATGTCATCGACGAGGACCGCGGTGCGGTCCTTGACGTCACCGACGACGTAGCCGATCTCGGCCACCTGCTGGGCCGGGCGCTCCTTCTCCATCACCGCCCAGTGGGTGCCGACGCGGCGGGCGAAATTGCGCGCGGTCTTGACCCGGCCGGCGTCCGGGGAGACGATCACCAACTCCTCGGTCAGCTTCTGGTCGACGAACCACTGGGTCAGCATCGGCATCGCCGTCATGTGGTCGACGGGGACATGGAAGAAGCCCTGGACCTGGCCGGCGTGGAGGTCCATCGTCAGCACGCGGTCGACACCGACGCCCTCGAGGCACTTGGCGACGATGCGGGCGGTGATCGGCTCGCGGGGGGCTGACTTCTTGTCCTGGCGGGCGTAGCCGTACCAGGGCATGACGGCGATGATCCGATGTGCGGAGGCACCCTGAGCGGCGTCGATCATCGTCAGCAGCTCGATCAGCGAGTCGTTCGGGGTCATGTCGCTCTGCTCGTTGGCGCAGGTCGACTGGACGATGAAGACGTCGGCGCCGCGGATCGACTCCTCGTAGCGGCAGTAGACCTCGCCGTTGGCAAAGGTCTTCAGGGTCACCTGGCCGAGGTCGATGTCGAGCTTGCCGGCGACCTTGGCGGCGAGGTCCATCGAGCTGCGGCCGCCGAAGACCATCATCCGCTTCGAGTAGTCGTGGGGGATCGCGCTGGACACCTGCGGGCGTTCTTCGATCGTGCTCACGGGTTCTGTTCCTCTCGCATCCGGGCGGCCTTGGCGGCCGCGTATCCGTCGATGTTGCGCTGCGCGTTCTCGCTCACGGCCAATGCCCCCTCCGGGACGTCGTCCTTGATCACCGCACCGGCGCCAGTGTAGGCGGAGTCCCCGACCTCTACCGGCGCGATCAGCATCGTGTCGACGCCAATCCGCACATCGCGGCCGATGATGGTGCGGTTCTTGGCGAAGCCGTCGTAGTTGGCGGTGACCGTGCCGGCGCCGAGGTTGCTGCCCGGGCCGACGTCGGCGTCGCCCACATAGGCCAGATGCGGGACCTTCGAGCCCTTGCCGATGTGCGAGTTCTTGATCTCGACGAAGGTGCCGGCCTTGGCGCCGGCATCGAGCACGGCCCCGGGGCGCAGGTAGGCGAAGGGGCCGACCGAGCAGCCCTCGCGGACCTCGCACGCGACCAGGTAGGAGTGGACGACGGCGGACTCGACGCCGACGGCGCTGTCGATCAGCGTGGTCGCGGGACCGACCACGGCGCGGGCGCCGACATGGGTCGCGCCGCGCAGCGTGGTGCCGGGCTCGATGCGGGCGTCGGCGTCGATCTCCACCCCCGCGTCGATCCAGGTGGAGCCGGGGTCGACGACGGTGACGCCGGCCAGCATGTGAGCCTCGAGCAGGCGCCGCCGGCCCTCGGCCTCGACCGCCGCGAGGTCGACCCGGTTGTTGACGCCCATCGTCACCGCGAGGTCGTCGGCGAGGTGGGCGGCGACGCTGTGGCCGGCCTCGCGCAGGGCCGGGAAGACATCGGGCAGGTAGTACTCGCCCTGGGCGTTGTCGTTGGAGAGGCCGGCGAGGGCGGCGGCCAGCGGTGCCGCGTCGAAAGCGTAGGTGCCGGCGTTGATCTCGCGGATCGCCAGCTGGGCGGGATCGGCGTCGCCGGCGGCTTTGGCCTCGACCACGCGCTCCACGTCGCCGGCCGCGGTGCGGACGACGCGGCCGTAGGCGGCGGGGTCGTCGAGCTCGATCGTCAGCATCGTCGCCGCCGCCGGCGAGGCCGCGTGGGCCTCGAGCAGGCCGGCGATCGTCGTCGCCGAGAGCAGCGGCACGTCGCCGGAGAGGACGAGCACCGTCTCGCTCTCCTCGATCAGCGCCGCGGCGGCCCGGATCGCGCCACCGGTGCCGTCCGGCTCTGGCTGCTCGACCGTCTCGACGTCCTCGGGCAGGCCGGCGGAGAGGTCCATCCCGGGCGAGACGATCGCGGCGACCCGCCCGGCGCCCGCCTCACGGGCGGCCAGAATCGGCCAGGCGACCATCGCCCGCCCGCAGACGGGATGCAGCATCTTCGGCAGGGAGGAACGCATTCGCGTACCCTTCCCGGCCGCCATGACGAGAACCAGGGGGGAATTCACCCTGGGATCGTATTGCTAAAGGGGCCGTGTGCCCCTCTCCCAGAGGCCGTTGCGCAGCAGATTGCGGGGAGGCGATTCGGGTTGCCTGTCCCTGAGCCTCTGGGAGAGGGGCACACGGCCCCTTCACTCAGGCGCTTCGAGAGAGATCCCGGCCAACGAGCGCGACCGAGGTCAGGGTCCAGCCGGCAAAGATGAGATCGATTCCTACGAGCAATCCGATCGCCCAGTCGGCGGAGCTGGGGAACTTGGCGAGGACGAGGATCCCGATCAGCAGGCCGAGGACACCGCTGAGCCCGACCCAGCCGGCGTTCTGCTGGCCGCGGCCGAGGAAGGCGACGGTGACGCGGGTGAGCCCCATGAAGAGGAAGTAGATCCCCAGCACCAGGGTCAGCGTCAGGGTGCCGTTGTGCGGTTCGACGATCAGCCAGACGCCGACGACCACCGTCAGCACCGCCCAGATCAGCCGCACGATCAGGCTCCCAATCGAGTGGGCGGAAAACGCGGCGGCAACCAGGAAGGCACCGGCGATGACGAGGATCCAGCCGATGAAGATCGCGGTGCCGACAGCGGCCACCGCCGGGACCAGGATCGCGATGCAGCCGACGACGATCGCGAGGATGCCGACGGTCATCAACGCCTTCCAGCTCCGCGCCAGCCCCTCGCGCACTTCCGGATCCATCGACGCTCCACCCATCTCCATGCCGCGAACCCTAAGCCCCTACCCGGACGCGCTCGCAAACCGCCGCACCTACGCCCATATCGCAGCACGAAGCGAGCGGCAGTCTTTTGTACCCCTATGCGTCACAAAGGACTGCCGCAAGCGGCAGGCGCACGGACGCACTCGTGAGAGGGCAGCTGGGGAGCCCGGACTCGAACCGGGACGGCTGGCACCAAAAGCCAGTGGCCTACCATTAGCCGACTCCCCAGCGCGCCCTGAGTTTTACTCCTCCGGCGCGCTCCTGGCCACTTTGCCGCCCTTGGCGCCCGGCTCCAGCGCCGGCCCACGGGGGGAGGCGATGCCGAGCACGCGCATCGCCTTGAGGCCGAGGCCGAGCTTCTCCCGCCCCTCGGTGGCGGAGACGTCGTGGCCGCAGAGCTCCTTCACCCGCTCCAGCCGGTAGCGCACGGTGTGGCGGTGGGTGAAGAGCTGTTTGGCGGTGGCGGCGACGTTGCCGTCGTTGTCGAGGTAGGCCTCGACGGTCGTCACCAGCTCGGTCTCGTACTGCTCGTCGTAAGTCGAGAGCGGCTCGATCGTCTCCGCGTAGAAGCGTTCGAGCTCGCCCGGGTCCTCGCTCATCGCCGGCAGCAGCAGGCGGTAGGCGCCGGTGTCCTCGAAGGCCAGCAGCGAGTGGCCCTCGGCCTCGCCGACGTTGACCGCCAGCCGCGCCTCGCTGCCGGCACGGTAGAGGTCGACGGGGTCGGCGCAACGGCGGCTGCGGCCGGTGCTGATGTGGAAGCCGGAGAGGCTGTCGTCGAGCTCGCGGGCCAGCCCGGCGGCGGCGCGGGCCAGCCGCTCGTCGTCCTCGGCGGGGACGATCGCGGCGATTTCGGCGGCGACCTCGCCGTCCATCGGTGGTCGCCAGCGAACCCTGGGCGAGCGCGCGCAGGGCCCGCATCGAAAGCGTCAGCACCCGCTGGCGCCACTCCCCCGTCTGCGCCGCCCGCGGCGCCACCCGCAGCACCAGCACGCCGGCACCGCGATCGAGGTCGGCCCCGAGCTCGGCGGCACGGGCGACGATGTCGCCACGGTCGGTCACCTCGCGCGCCAGCACGGCGGCGACGAAGACGCTCGCCACCTCCTCGCTCTCCCACTCCGGCGAGCGCGAGCGCTCCAGCTCCAAGGCCAGCAGCGTCGTCACCATGCGGGCGATCGCGGGGTCCGGCGGCTCCTTGGCCCGGTAGCGCAGCTCGCCGACGGCGGAATCGGCCACCCGCAGCTCGACGGCGGTGACGCCGTCGCCCCCCGAAAGCAGCTTCTTCTCCTGGTCCGGCGAGGCCCCCGCGACCGCCAGAACGGCGCTGGAGCGGTCGATCAGGGCGACACTGGCATCCAGCACGCGGGCGGCCGCGCGCGCCACAGCAGGCAGCCCGGCGCCCGACTCAACCGCTCCGGAGAGCGCGTCGAGCAGCCCTGGATCTCCCACTTTTGCAGGGCTTTCAGGCCCCTTCGACGTTGCCGGCATAGCTCCATTATCCCCGGCCCAGCGCCGATCGCGCGGCCCGCGCGCCCGAGTGGCCGCCTACTTGCCGTTGACGAAATTCGAGATCTCGGGGTAGTAGTAGACGATCACGAGCCCGACGACGACGCCGCCGACGACCAGGGCGGCGAGCACGAAGACCGAGAGGAAGCCGGCGGCCGCCTTCTCCCAGAGGCGGCCGTGGGCGCTCAGCGCCGGCGCCAGGATCAGGGTCACGAAGGCGACCAGGCAGATCAGCCCGGCGGCGCCGAAGAGGATGTACTGGTGACCGATTTTGGCCAGGGCGAGAAGCGTCATTGGCGGGGATTCTGCCGCACCTGGGAGATGACGAGGCCGACGGCGGCGCAGAGGGAGAAGCAGGCGGCGCCCAGCGCCCAGCCGCCGCTGACGTCGCTGAGGTAGTGGACGTTGAGGTAGACGCGGGAGAGGCCGACCAGAATCGTCAGCGCGAACCCGGCCGTGACCACGGCGGCGGCGCGCGCCATCCCCGGCCGCAGCCGCAGGACGATCGTCACCGCCAGCCAGACGTAGAGGACCGAGTGGGTGGCGTGGCCGCTGGGGAACGAGGAGCCCGACGAATCGACCAGGGCGCCGCCGGGCCGCGGCCGGTCGACGGCGTCCTTGATCTCGTGGATGCCGATCGAGCTCAGGGTCATCCCGGCCAGCAGCACGCCGAACTCGGCCCAGCGCCGGCGGGCCGCGAGCAGCGCCGCGCAGACCGCCGTCAGGCCCCAGGTGAAGATCCCGGAGCCAAGGAAGGTGACGGCCTTGGAGAGGTCGGTGAACCAGCCGGCGCGAAGGTGTTCGGCCAGGTCCATCGCGGTCATGTCGCCGGGGGTCGGCCCGGGTTCGCGCCCGACCAGGACGGCATAGGCGACCAGCACGAAGAGGGAGACGGCGAGAACCGCCATCAGCGAGGTGAACTCGAGCCCGAAGGTGCCGCCGGGGGTGACCCGGTCCCAGAGGAAGCGGAGCTGCGGCCGGTAGCGGCGCCCGAGCGCGACCAGCCGGCGGCCGGCGGCATGGCCCTCCATCCAGCGCACCGTGGCGACCCGGTTGGCGGCGACGCGGAAGTGGCGGTAGAGGAAGATCGAGCCGGCGACGACGGCGATCAGGGTGCCGAGCAGGAAGGCGCCTTTGGCGGCGTACTTGCCCGCGGTCTCGATGCTGCGCGAGAAGAAGTAGCCGACCAGGATGTGCGCGCTGGCCCAGAGCCCGGTGCCGAGGATGCTGTACGGGACGAAGGCGCGGTAGCGCATCCCGGAGCTGCCGGCGATGAAGGGGGCGAAGGCGCGGACCAGGCTGATGAAGCGGCCGATGAAGATCGTTTTGCCGCCGTGGCGGGAGAAGTAGTCCTCGACCCGCTCGAAGCGCTCGTGGCTGATCCCGAAGCGCGGCCCGTGGCGCATCACGAACTCGCGGCCGAGCCTGCGGCCGAGGAAGAAGCTGGTCGTGTCCCCGGCCCAGGCGGCGAACCAGGCGATCGCGATCAGCAGGTAGATGTCGATCGCGCCCTGGCCGGCGACGGCGCCGCCGAGCAGCATCACCGTCTCGCCGGGGACGACGAGGCCGACGAAGGCGCCGGTCTCGGCAAAGGCGAAGACGCCGACGATCAGGTAGGTCCAGGCGCCGAGGGTGTTGGAGAAGTCTTCCAGCAGGTTCTGCAGATTCAGGTGCCCGAGTTCCTGGCTGAGCAGGTAGTAGCCGCAGGCGACGGCAACCACGGCGACTCCGATCAGCACGTGTTTGCGGCTGACCCCTCCCCCGCTCTCGCCCGGCAGCTTCACGGCGCGCTCCCCGCGGCGCAGACGATCGCGTCGTCGCGCCCGATCGCTCGCGCCGCCGACCTTGCCCCCACCAAGGTGGGGAAGAGCCCGACAGCGGTGGGGCCGGAGCCGGTGAGGAGGGCAAGGGGGGCGCCGGCTTCGCGCAGAGCGTCGAGCGCCGCGCCGATCGTCGGGACGCAGCGAGCGCGCCGCCGGCTCGAGGTCGTTGGCGAGCAGCTCCGGCGTAGTCGAGCGGCGAGGCGCCCGGCCCCGCCGCCTCGCGCAGCCGGCCGGCCAGCTCGTCCAGCTCCTCCGCGCCGCGGCCCAGTCCGAGCCGGTCGGCCTCGGCGAAGACGTCGGCCGTGCTGAGGCCCCCCCGCCTGGCAGGCAGGACCGCCGCGTGCGGGGCCGGCTGCGGGCAGTCGCTCCACCCGCTCGCCCGGCGCCGCCGACGAGCGAGCAGGGCGGGCTGCAGCTGGGAGGGGACGTCGGCGCCTAGCTCGGCGGCGATCGCGGCGAGACCCGGCAGGTCGCCGAGCCTCCGCCGACGAGCCCCGCGCAGGCGCAGCATCGCGGCGGCGTCGCCACTGCCGCCGCCGAGGCCCGCCGCGACCGGCATCCGCTTCTCGATCTCGATCCGCAGCGGCGGGTCGCTCCCAGCCGCGCGCGCGCAGCGCCGGCCAGCGCTCGCGCGGCGAGGTTCTCCCCCTCGACCCCGGGGCAGAGCACCTCGTCGCGCTCCGCCGGCGGAGACCGCGATCAGCGTCCGCCAGCGCCAGCGGCTCGAACAGCGAGCAGAGCTCGTGCAGGCCGTCATCGCGGCGTGGCCCGAGGTAGAGGCAGAGGTTGAGCTTGGCGGGGGCGTGGAGGAGCATCGGCGGCAGGCGGCGGTCAGTCGTCGGCTTGCAGCTTCGCGGACAGCGCGGCGAACTGCGCCGGCGAGAGCGCCTCCGCGCGCGAGTCCTCGGCCAACCCCAACTCGGCGAGCGCTGCCCGCGCCGGGACGAGCGAGCCCTTGGCGCCGTGCTCCAGCGAGCGGGCGAGCGACTTGCGGCGGTGGGCGAAGGCGGCGCGGACCAGTGCGTGGGTGGCGGGGTCGGCGGCGGGCCCGGTCCGGCGCAGGGCGAGGATCGCCGAGTCGACCCGGGGGCGCGGCCTGAAGACGGCGGGGTCGACCTTGCGCACCAGCTCGACCTCGCAGGCGAGCTGGGCGACCACGCTCGGCGAGCCGTAGGTGCGGCTGCCCGGCGCCGCCCGCAGGCGGTCGGCGATCTCCTTCTGCACCATCACCGTCCAGCGCCGCAGCGACGGCAGCAACTCGATCGTGCGCAGGATCAACGGCGTCGCCACCGCGTAGGGCAGGTTGGCGACCATCGCCGTCGGCGCCGGCTCGAGGGCGGCGAGGTCGACCTTCATCGCGTCGCCCCAGTGCAGGCTGACGTTGGGCAGGGCGGCAATCGGCGCCAGCGCCGGCTCGAGGCCGCGGTCGATCTCGACCGTGTGCACGTGCGCTGCAGCGGCGGCGAGGCGCTCGGTCAGCACCCCTTCTCCGGCACCGACCTCGAGCACGACATCGGCGGGCGCCAGCGCCGCGTCGCGGACGATCGCGTCGAGCAGGTTGGGGTCGGCGAGGAAGTTCTGGCCGAGGCGGACCAAGGTCCGCTACCAGCCGAAGAGGGCGCGGGCGTTGGCCTCGACCGTGCGCTCCAACTGCTCGTAGGAGACGCCGCGCACCGTTGCCACGAGGTGGGCGGTGGCGACGACGTTGGCCGGTTCGTTGCGGCTGCCGCGCTTCTCCTGCGGGGTCAGGTAGGGAGCGTCGGTCTCGACCAGGATCCGGTCCTCCGGCACCCGCGCCGCCGCCTCGCGCAGGGCCTCGGACCTCGGATAGGTGACGTTGCCGGCGAAGGAGCAGTGCCAGCCGCGCTCGGCGGCGTCGGCGACCCGCTGGGGGGCGGAGAAGCAGTGCAGGATCACCGGGTGGCCGGCGGCCCGGGCGTCGAGGGTGGCGAAGACCTCGTCGATCGCCTCGCTGCTCCCCTCGGGGTCGCGGGCGTGGATCACGATCGGCAGCCCGAGCTCTGTAGCGATCTCGATCTGGGCGGCGAAGGCGCGGCGCTGGTCCTCAGGCGCCGCCGTGTCGCGGTAGTAGTCGAGCCCGGTCTCGCCGATCGCCCGCACCTGCTCGTTGGCCGCGAGCCGCGAGATCTCCGCCCCGAGCTCGTCGTTGAACTCGCCGGCAGAGGTGGGATGGCAGCCGACCGCCGCGAACACCCCCTCGTGGCGCTCGGCGGCAACGATCGCGACCGGGTTCGTTTCGGCGCCGAGGCCGATGTTCAGCATCCGCCCCACCCCCGCCGCGCGCGCCGCCGCGACCACCTCGGCCTCGACCCCGTCGCAGAGGAACAGGTGCGTATGAGAATCGATCATCGGCGCCGCCCAGCCTATCCGGGCGAATCTTCGGATCCGGCAATAGCCTTCTCCGGATGGCCGACCCCGCCGACTACTACCGCGAGATCTACATGCGCGGGCTCGGCGGCGAGACGCCGGCGATACCGGTCGCGGTCGCCGAGTTGGAGCGCGCGGCGGTGGCAGCGATGGAGCCGCGGGCGGCCAACTACGTCGGCGCCGGCGCCGGCAGCGAGGACACGATCCGGGCCAACTCCGAGGCCTTCCGCCGCCACCGGATCGTGCCGCGGATGCTGCGCGACGTCGCCAGCCGCGACCTCGCGACCACCGTGCTGGGGACGACGATGCCGGCGCCGCTGATGCTGGCCCCGATCGGCGTCCAGAAGGTCGTCGACGAGGACGGCGAGCTGGCGACCGCGCGCGCCGCAGCGGCGGTCGGGAGCGCCGATGATCGTCAGCACCGCCTCCCACTTCTCACTGGAGGAGATCGCCGCGGCCGGCGGCGCCGGGGCGGCGCGCTGGTTCCAGCTCTACTGGGCGACCGACCGCGAGCTGGTCGCCAGCTTCGTCTCCCGCGCCGAGCGGGCCGGCTACGGCGCCATCGTCGTCACCGTCGACACCTTCGTCCCCGGCTGGAAGCCGCGCGACCTGCAGCAGGCCTGGCTGCCCTTCCTCAACGGCATGGGCCTCGGCAACTACTTCGCCGACCCGGTCTTCCGCGCCGGCCTGGAGAAGCCGCCGGAGGAGGACGTCGGCGCCGCCACCGGCCACTTCCTCGGCATCCAGGCCAACCCCGGGCTGAGCTGGGACGACCTCGCCTGGCTGCGCGAGCGGACCTCGCTGCCGATCCTCGTCAAGGGGATCCAGCACGTCGACGACGCCCGCGAGGCAGCGCGGCGCGGCGTCGACGGCATCGTCGTCTCCAACCACGGCGGCCGCCAGGTCGACGGCGCGATCGCCTCGCTCGACGCCCTGCCGCCGATCGCCGCCGCGGTCGGCGAGGAGCTCGCGGTCCTCTTCGACAGCGGCGTCCGCACCGGCACCGACGTCCTCAAGGCGCTCGCCCTCGGCGCCGACGCGGTCTGCCTCGGCCGCCCCTACATCTGGGGCCTGGCCCTCGGCGGCCAGGCCGGCGTCGAAGCGGTGCTGAGGATGACCCTGGCCGAGCTCGACCTGACGATGGCCCTCTGCGGCCTCACCCGCCCGGACCAGCTCGGCCCGGACTGCCTCGCGCCCGGCACTGAGTTCCGCTGATGCGTTGACCCGCACATCCGGTGAGGGACAACGCTGGGGGGTTCAGCTCGATCTTCGGGAACAGCGCCGGGATGCGCTCGACGCTCTGGCCGCCGGGACGGGAGCCGAGCTCGGCCAGCTCGCGCCCCTCTTCGCCCAGCGCGGCGAGCAGCGCCTCGCTGGCCCGCGGCAGGTAGGGGACGAGCAGCAGCGTCGTCACCCGGATGCCCTCGACCAGGTTGTAGAGGACTTCGTCGAGGCGCTCGGGGTCGGCCTCGTCCTTGGCCAGGACCCACGGCTGCGTCTCCTCGACGAAGCGGTTGAGGCGGCGGACCAGCTTCCAGGCCTCCTCCAGCGCCTGCGTCAGCTCGGCCCGGTCGAGCAGCTCGCTGAAGCGGGCGACGACGCCTTCGAAGTCCTCGGCCAGCACCGCGTCCACCGCCGCCACCGGCACGGTGCCGTCGCGGTAGCGCTCGACCATCGCCAGCACCCGGCTGGCGAGGTTGCCGTAGTCGTTGGCGAGCTCGGTCTCGTAGCGGGACTCGAAGCCGGCGGTCGAGATCGAGCCGTCCTGGCCGAAGCTGACCTCGCGGAAGAGGTAGAAGCGCAGCGCGTCGGCGCCGAAGCGCTCGATCACCGCGAACGGGTCGAGCACGTTGCCGAGGCTCTTCGACATCTTCTTCTCCCCCATCAGGAGATACCCGTGAATCGTCATCCGCCGCGGCGGCTCGAGCCCGGCCGCCATGCACAGCGCCGGCCAGATCACCGCGTGGAACTTGAGGATGTCCTTGGCCAGCACATGCAGGCTGGCCGGCCAGAAGCGCTCGCTCAGGTCCTCCCCCTCGCGGGCGAAGGTCAGCGCGGTGACGTAGTTGAGCAGCGCGTCGAACCAGACGTACATGCGCTGCTCGGGGTCCCAGGGCAGCGGCAGCCCCCACTTCAAATCCGGCCGCGAGAGCGAGACGTCTTCCAGCCCCCCTTTGATGAAGGCCACCGCCTCGTTGCGGCGGAAGTCGGGGACGACGAAATCGGGCTGCCCCTCGTACAGCGCTTCCAGCCGCTCCTGGAAGGCGGAGAGGCGGAAGAACCAGTTCTCCTCGCGCACCTTCTCCAGCGGGATCTCATGGATCGGGCAGCTATTGCCGGGGCCCAGCTCCCGCTCGGTTTTGAAGTCGGCGCAGCGCGGGCAGTACCAGCCCTCGTAGACCCCCTTGTCGACCCAGCCGTTGTCGTATACCCGCTGCATGATCTCGGCGACCTTCGCCGTGTGGCGGGGGTCGGAGGTGCGGATGAAGAAGTCGTTGGAGGCGTCGATGATCGGCAGCAGCGCCTCGAACTTGGCCGCGTTGCGATCGGCCAGCTCCTGCGGCGAGATCCCCTCCCGCTCGGCCGCCAGCTCGATCGGCTCCCCGTGCTCGTCGGTGCCGGTGAGGAAGAAGACATCGGCGCCGCGCTGGCGCATGTGCCGGGCAAGGATGTCAGCCGCCATCGTCGAGTACGCGTGCCCGAGGTGGGGCTCCGCGTTGACGTAGTAGATCGGGGTGGTGACGTAGTAGCTCACCGCCTCGCCTCCCTTCCGGTCAACGCTTTATAGAGATCGTTGGCGCGGGTGCCGGTGAGGGCGGCGACGACGCTGGCGGCGGCGCGGGGGCGGGCGCCGGACTGGACCAGGTGGCGCAGGGCGTCGACCGCGAAGCCGACGTCTTTGTCATCGACGCCGGAGGCGGCCGGGCCGATCACGAGGACGATCTCGCCCTTGACGTCGCCGCGGAAGCGCCGCGCCAGCTCGCCGAGGGTGCCGCGCGCCACCTCCTCGTGCATCTTCGAGAGCTCGCGGCAGACGGCAGCGTCGCGGTCAGGGGCGAGCGAGGCCAGCGCCGCCAGCGACTCGCCGACCCGGCGCGGGGACTCGAAGGCGACGACGGTCTCGGTCGAGCGCAGCACCCGCTCCATCTCGCCCGCGCGGCGTGGCAGGAAGCCCTCGAAGCGCCAGCGGTCGGTCGGCAGGCCGGAGGCGACCAACGCCACCGGCACAACCGAGGGGCCGGGCAGGACGATGACCTCGAGGTCGCGTTCGATGCAGCGGTGGATCAGCTTGTAGCCGGGATCGGAGATCGCCGGCATGCCGGCGTCGGAGACGAGGGCGACGACCTCGCCACGCTCGATCCGCTGCGCCAGCTCGGTCGCCCGCGCGGTTTCGTTGCCCTCATGGTTGGAGACCATCCGCGGCGCCGGGCGAATCCCCAGCTTGTCGAGCAGCGAGCCGGTGCGACGGGTGTCCTCGCAGGCGATGTAGTCCGCCGTGACCAGTGCCTCGCGCACCCGCGGCGTGACGTCGTCGAGGTTGCCGATCGGGGTCGGGCAGACGACCAGCCTCCCCGCCATCAGGCCGTCCCCTTCTCCAGATCGACCCGCGCCAAAGCCGCGGCCCCGATCATGCCGGCGTCGTTGCCCAGGGTCGCCTCAAGGATCGGCGTCCTGTTCATCGGGTTGAGGGCGCGTTCGCGCACCTCGCGGCGGGCCGGGTCCAGCAGCAGATCGCCGGCGGCGATGACGCCGCCACCGACGACGATCGCGTCCGGCTGGAAGATGTTGGCGAAGCTCGAGCAGGCGACCCCGAGGCGGCTGCCGATCAGCTCGAAGACGGCGATCGCGGTCTCGTCGCCGGCCAGCGCGGCCTTGGTGACCGCGGTGCCGTCGACCTTCCCGCCCGCCGCCGCCAGCTTGCCGAGGGCCGAGTCGGGAGCGCTTTCGGCGGCCGCGAGACCCTCGCGCCCAAGCGCCGTGCCCGAGGCCAGCGCCTCGACGCAGCCGTGATTGGGGCAGTTGCCCTGGCAGGGCGGGCCGTCGACCTGGATCACGGTGTGGCCGAGCTCGGCGCCGGCACCGGTGGCGCCGCGGTAGATCTCGCCACCGAGGATGAGGCCGCCGCCGATCCCGGTGCCCACCGTCAGCATCACGATGTTCGGCATTCCCTGGGCGACGCCGTAGAGGTGCTCGGCGAGGGCGGCGACGTTGCCGTCGTTGTCGACGAAGACCGGCAGCCCGACCCGCTCTTCGATCAGGTCGCGGATCGGCAGGTCCGAGAGCGGCAGGTTGACCGCGGAGACGGCGACGCCGCGGTCGTGGTCGATCGTCGCCGGGATGCCGAGGCCAACCGCGGTCGCGTCGGGGCGGGCTTCCTTCGCTTCGCTCACCTCGCGGATCAGCAGCTCGACCAGCTCATCCTCGCTCTGCCCGGTCGAGGCCTCGCGACTCTCGTAGAGAACCTCGGTGCCGTCGAGGACCCCGACAAGCGCCTTCGTCCCCCCCAGATCGACCCCGATCGTCTCCACCGCGTTCACGCGCGTTCGGGGTCTGGGAGGCGGTCGACCGAAGACATCGCCATGATTTCTAGCCCTTTATGCCCGACAGTGGAGAGCAGCGGCCTTCAGGACCGCCCGACTACAAGGTCTACCGATCCCGCAGGGGCCTCTTCTCGCGCCTGCGCTCGGCCGACCTCGGCAGCCTGCGAGAGCGCGCAAAGCTGCCTGGGAAGCGGCCTGGAAGGCGATCCCGCAAGGACCCGGGGGGCGACCCCGGGCGCCGGTCGCGGCCCCCTCGCACCCGCCCCAGGCGAGT
Source organism: uncultured Solirubrobacterales bacterium (assembly GCA_963727985.1). Classification (GTDB taxonomy): domain Bacteria; phylum Actinomycetota; class Thermoleophilia; order Solirubrobacterales; family 70-9; genus VAYN01. Next base: position 150,327 of record CAVSIL010000011.1, read on the forward strand.
TCTCAAATGGGCCGGCATCGCCGCTTTGGGATGGATCTTGCTCAGCTTCCTGGCCTTCGCGGTCTCCGCCCAGCTGCAGTCGTTCAAGCTCTCCGGCGAAGCCAAGGACGCCCTGCACGGCAACCCGCTGCTGCTGCCGAGCGCGCAGACGATCCTGGTCCTCGGCACCGACGCGCGACCACCCGGCAGCAGCGACGGCAACACCTCCGAGGAGTGCTTCGAACAGCAGTCGAAGGGCGAGAGGCCGCACTCCCCCTGCTACGAAGGCGAATTCCGCGCCGACACCCTGATGCTGATCCGGGCCGGCGGCGGCACCTTCCGCAAACTCTCGATCCCGCGCGACTCCTACGCCGAGATCCCCGGCAACGCGCCGACCAAAATCAACGCCGCCTTCGCCTACGGCGGCGCCGCCCTGCAGATCAAGACGATCGAAGGGTTCCTCGGCATCCAGATCGACCACGTCGCGATCGTCGACTTCACCGGCTTCGAAGACCTGATCGACGCCGTCGGCGGGGTCAAGGTCGACGTCCCGGTCAAGCTCTGCGCCGACATCTCCGGCGGCGCCGGCGGTGGCCAGGGCGGAGTTTCCATCCGCCTGCACAAGGGCGAGAACACCCTCGACGGCGAAAAGGCCCTCGCCTACTCGCGGATCCGCCACGTCAGCGAATGCCCCGGCCCCGGCAAGAGCGTCTACTCGCTCGGCGGCTACGACGACCTCAGCCGCGAGCACGCCCAGCAGGAAGTGATCAACGGGATCAAGAGCCGCCTCACCGACCCGCTCCGCCTCCCCTACAACTTCATCCACGGCCCGATCATCGGCTGGGACGCGCCGAAGGCCTTCGTCAGCGACATGGGCTTTCTGACGATGCCTCAGCTGATCCTCGCCGCCGGAATCGGCGGCAGCGCCCCGGCCGAAGTCCTCTGCGAGAAGGAACGAACCGCCTGCGGCGAAGGACCGGGCGGCTCGATCGAAGTCCCGGAGTCGGTGCGGCGCCACGCCGTCAACCGCTTCCTCAACGGCTGAACCGCGCTGCCGACTTGCCCCACCCGGTGGGGAAAAACTCGGCCGCGATCAGTCGGCGGCCGCGGCCTTGGGCTTGGAGTCGCTCGACTTCGACTCGCTTGACTTCGAGTCGGAGGAGCTGGAGTCCGAGCCCGAATCGGAGCCCTTCGACTCCTTCCCGCCGTCGGCGCCGGTCCCGCCCTTCTTCTTCTTGCCGTAGTCGGTGTTGTAGAAGCCCGACCCCTTGAAGTGGACGGCGGGCGAGTGCAGGACGCGCACCGCGGGGGCGCCGCACTCCTGGCACTCGGTCAGCGGCTCGTCGACCATCTTCTGGATCACGTCGAAGACGTGGCCGTTGTCGCATTTGTACTCGTAGATAGGCACGGGGTGCGGGATTATCGCAGCCGCTACGGTTCCGGCATGTCCGCGACCGAGCCCGAGACGCGCCCGACCGAAGTGACGATGGAGGAGATCGTCGCCCTCTGCAAACGGCGCGGCTTCGTCTTCCCCTCCTCGGAGATCTACGGCGGCCTCGGCTCGACCTACGACTACGGCCACTACGGCGTCCTGCTCAAGGGCAACGTCAAAGCCGAGTGGTGGCGCTCGATGCTGCAGGAGCGCGACGACATCGTCGCCCTCGACTCGGCGATCCTCCAGCACCCGCGGGTCTGGGAGGCCTCGGGGCACCTCGAGGGCTTCACCGACCCGCTGGTCCAGTGCCTCGGCAAGTGCAAGCGGCGCTTCCGCGAGGACCATCTGCGCGAGGCGGTCGAAGCCGAAGGCGGCGACCCGACGGCCGAGCTGAAGTGCCCGGAGTGCGGCGGCGACCTCTCCGAGCCGCGCCAGTTCAACCTCATGTTCGAGACCCACGTCGGCCCCGTCGCCGGCGAGGGCTCCGAGGTCTACCTGCGGCCGGAGACGGCGCAGGGGATCTTCATCAACTTCAAGAACGTGCTCGGCTTCGCCCGCAAGAAGCCGCCGTTCGGGATCGCCCAGATCGGCAAGTCCTTCCGCAACGAGATCACCCCCGGCAACTTCATCTTCCGCACCCGCGAGTTCGAGCAGATGGAGATGGAGTTCTTCGTCCCGCCTGAGGAGGCCGAGCGGTGGTACCGGGAGTGGATCGAGATTCGCGAGCGCTGGTACACCGACCTCGGCCTCCGCCCCGACTTCCTCCGCATCCGCCCCCACGACGCCGACGAGCTCTCCCACTACTCGTCCGGGACCAGCGACGTCGAGTACCTCTTCCCGATCGGCTGGTCGGAGCTGGAGGGGATCGCCAACCGCGGCGACTTCGACCTCAAACAGCACGCCAAGTTCAGTGGCGAGAAGCTCGAATACTTCGACCAGCAGACCAAAGAGCGCTACGTCCCGCATGTGATCGAGCCCGCCGCCGGCGCCGACCGCGCCACCCTCGCCTTCCTCGTCGACGCCTACGAGGTCGAGGAGGTCGAGGGCCGCCAGCGCACGGTGCTGCGCCTGCACCCACGGCTGGCCCCGGTCAAGGTCGCCGTCCTCCCCCTCGTCTCCAAGGAGGGGATGCCGGAGAAGGCCCGCGAGATCTTCAACGTCCTGCGCAAGCGCCTCCCCGCCGAGTTCGACGAGGGCGGCTCGATCGGCAAGCGCTACCGCCGCCAGGACGAGATCGGCACCCCCTGGGGCATCACCGTCGACCACCAGACGATGGAGGACGACACCGTCACCCTCCGCGACCGCGACTCCCTGGAGCAGACCCGGGTCCCGATCGAGGGCCTCGGCGACGACCTCGTCACGCGCCTGAACCAGCCCTGGCGCAGCCCAAAGCTTTGTAAGTTTCACGGGTAGGGGGACATCGCGCCTGGCGAACTCCTCAGCATGGAGCGCATCGAGGCTGAGGCGATCTATGCGCAGGGACGCGAGACGGTCGTCGCGCTGCTGCTGCGGATGGAGGAGCAGATCCAGAAGCTGAGCGAGCGGCTGGCCAAGCAGGACGAGCGGATCGCCGAGCTTGAGCGGCGCCTGAACCGTAACTCGCGTAACTCCTCGACACCCCGAGCCAGGATCCACCGGGGGCGCCGGAGCGTAAGCGGGCCGATCGTCGAAGCGAGCGCAGGGAGCCCAGCCGGGCACCGGGCAAGGGTCGTAAGCTGCGTGCCGATCGAGGCGGTCGACGAGCTGATCGAGCACTGGCCGGAGCGCTGCGGCTGCGGGCACGCTTCACGGAGGGCGAGAGGATGCCGGCGAGCCGGCTCGCCACCAGGTCGCCGAGCTGCCGAGATCGCGGTGGCGGTCACCGAGCACCGCCTGCACCGCCGCCTTTGCCCAGACTGCGACAAGGCGACCCGCGCCGAGCTGCCGGCCGGAGTCCCGGCCGGCGCCTTCGGCCCCCGCCTGGAAGCGGCGGTGGCGACACTTGCGATGCGCAACCGCGTCTCGCGCCGCGACACGGTCGAGCTGATGGGCGAGCTGTTCGGCGCCGAGGCTGGCGAGCGGAACGGTCGATGCGATCCTCGCCCGAGCGGGTGAGGCTCTGGCAGAGCCCTATGAGGACCTGCTTGCCCGCATCCGCACCGCCCCTGCGCTCAACGTCGATGAGACGGGCTGGAGGTTGCGCGGCGCCAAGCGCACCCTGTGGGGCGCCTTCGCTTCGCGGGCCGCCGTCCTTCGCATCGCCCCCGACCGCCACGAGCGCGAGGCCGCGGCGCTGCTCGGGCGAGGACTTCGAGGGCATTCGTCGGCTCGGATCGCTGGTGGGCCTACGGCGGCTTCGACCCGGAGAGGCGTCAGGTCTGCTGGTCGCACCTGATGCGCGATTTGACCGCCCACCCGAAGGGCTCGCCGCCCAGAAGGAGTTCGGCGAGGAGGGGCTGGAGATAGCCAAGCGCTGTTCTCGGCCTGGGATGACTTCCACTCCCACGGCGACCGCCGACGTTTGAAGCGCGAGATCGCCCCGCTCAAGCGGGAGCTCAAGGCGTTGCTTCAGCGCGGCTCGGAGCGCCGGCGCAACAAGCTCACCTGCGGCTTCGCCAAGAACCTGCTCAAGATCTGGCCGGCGCTTTGGACCTTCGCCGAGGTCGAGGGCGTGGAGCCGACCAACAACCGAGCCGAGCGCGCCCTGCGCGGACCGGTCATCTACCGCAAGCTCTCGCTCGGCAGCCAGTCCGAGCGCGGCGAGATCACTACCCAGAGGCTGCTCTCGGCATCCATCACCTGCCGCCTGCAACGCCGCTCGCTCTTCGCCTACCTCGCCGAGCTTCTCGGCGCCAGGGTTCGCGGCGATCCAGCTCCGCTGTTGGCCTGATCCGTGGCTCTTACCGACGTGTCGCGATCATGCCTACCGGAGAAGGCGACTGAACGCTTACAAAGCTTTCGTAATTTGCAGGCATTTTGCATTTTGCTCAATGCATTGAGTAAAATCACTCAATGTGATGAGCAATTCGTCGCCATACAGACGGAGGATCTTCGATCAACTGACGTCCCGCCTCGGGGAGCGTCCCTCGCGGCTGCAGGTTGTCAGCGGGCCACGGCAGGTCGGCAAGACCACGGTCGTCCGCCAGGCCCTCGAAGCAGCTGACGCCCCCAGCCACTACGCCAGCGCCGACGATCCGGCGCTGCGCGACGGCGCCTGGCTGGAGGCGCAGTGGGAAGAGGGACGGCGCCTGGCCCGAGACCACTCCACCGGGGCCATTCTTGCGATCGACGAGATCCAGAAGGTCACCAACTGGGCGGAGACCGTCAAGCGCCTCTGGGACGAGGACCGCCTGATGGACCGGCCGCTGCGGGTGGTGCTGCTCGGATCGGCCGCGCTCCTGGTCCAGCAGGGACTGAGCGAGAGCTTGACCGGGCGCTTCGAGTTGATCCGCGCTCCACACTGGTCATTCGCGGAGATGCGGGACGCCTTCGGCTTCAGCCTCGACCAGTTCTTCTACTTCGGCGGCTACCCCGGCGCCGCCAGCCTCGTCGACGACGAGCAGCGCTGGGCGGCCTATGTCCTCGACTCAATCGTCGAGACGACGATCTCGCGCGACCTGCTGCTTCTCACCAGGGTCGACAAGCCCGCCCTCCTGCGCAGCCTCTTCCGCTTGGTCTGCGACTACTCGAGCCAGATCGTCTCCTACCAAAAGCTCACGGGTCAGCTTCAGGACGCAGGCAACACCACCACCCTCGCCCACTACCTCGACCTGCTTGCCGACGCCGGACTCGCCGTCGGCCTCGAGAAATACTCGTCGGGGAAGGTTAGGCAGCGTCGATCGACTCCGAAACTGCTGGCCCTCAACACGGCCCTCGTCTCGGCAACCTCTGGGCGCACCTTCAAGGAGAGCCACGAGGACCGAGAGCAGTGGGGCCGCCTTGTCGAGACCGCCGTCGGCGCCCACCTCTACGCGACCCGCGATCCTCGAGCCGAACTTCTCTACTGGCGCGACCGTGGCAAGGAGGTCGACTTCGTCGTCCAGCGCGGCCCCCAACTGACCGCGATCGAGGTCAAGAGTGGCCCCCACGGCAACGGCCTCCCCGGCATGGCGGCGTTCGAAGCGGCCCACGGCCCCACGCAAAAGCTGCTGGTCGGAGGCGACGGCACCCCCCTCGACGCCTTCCTTGCCACCGAGTAGGCTCGCCTCACAGTCCCAATCGCAATACGAACGGAGATCAATGGCCTACGAGATGAAAATCCGCGGCACCGAGCATGAGGTGAAGGTGCGCAGCCCGTGGGCCGTCGCCCTGCTGCCGATCATCACCCTCGGCATCTACCACCTCGTCTGGTGGTACAAGATCAACAAGGAGCTGAAAGAGTACGGCGAGGCGAAGGGCTACGACCTCGGTCAGAACCCGACCAACTCGCTGCTGGCCCTCTTCCCCGGTGGGCTGATCATCATCCCCGCCCTCGTCACCTACTGGCGCGGCACCAAGCGCGTCCAGGGAGCCTCGAAAGTCGCCGGGCGCGAGCCGGTCAACGGCTGGATCGCCCTGATCCTGTACCTGCTTCTCTCCCCGGGGATGTGGGCTTACCTGCAGGTCTCCCTGAACCACATCTGGGAGCAGGAGGCCGAAGCGCTGCCGGGCCACGAGGCGCCGCCGGCTTCCGACGCGATGCCGCCGCGCCTGCCGGACGAGCAGTAGCACCGGGCGCGACCCCGCCAGCGGTGCTACGGCGCCGCTGGCGGGTCGACGAACAGGGGTCGGTCCTTGGCCAGGGCGGCCCGGGCCGCCTCCATCTGGTTGGGGGTTCCGAACAGCGGTCGCACCAGCTCGGTCTCGAGCCGCAGGGTCACCTCGGGCGGCTGCAGCCAGGCCTCATTGAAGAGGCGCTTGATCGCCCGGATCGCCTCCGGCGAGCGCGCCGCCAGCTCGCCGGCGAGCTCCAGCGCCGCGCCGCGGTGGGAGTCGGCGACGCGGGTGACGAGGCCGAGCGCCGCCGCCTCGATGCTGTCGACGATGCGGCCGGTGAAGGTCAGCTCCTTGGCGACGTCCTCACGGACCAGCCGCGGCAACGCCGCGCTGATCGCCATGTCGGGGACGAGCCCAAGCTTCACCTCCATCACCGAGAGCCGCGCGTCGGGCGCGGCGATACGAATGTCGGCCCCGAGTGCGATCTGCAGGCCGCCGCCGAAGCAAGCTCCGTGGACCGCGGCGATCACCGGGACCGGCAGCGAGCGCCAGCCGTAGGAAGCGGACTGGGCGAGGTTGGCGACTTCGTCGTTGGGCCGGTCGATCAACATTCCCGGGTCGAACGCGCCGGCGGCGACCGCCACCAGGTCGAGCCCCGAGCAGAAGCTGGGACCGTCGCCGGAGAGGACGACGACGCGGACGCCGGCCTCCCCGCGCAGGCGCTCCTGCGCATCGCGAAGCGCCAGGAACATGTCCTGGTCGAGGGCGTTGTGCTTATTGCCCCGCACCAAGCGGACGTCCGCCACTCCCTCCTCGACCTCGATCGACACCCGCTCCGGGTTCATGCCGCCACCCTACCCGTGGCGCGCTCCACGCCGGCGCGGAAGCCCTGCCGCGAGTCAGGTGCTCTGGAACACCGCAGCCGCGAGAACGCTGACTATGACCCCGCCGCCGACCCGGAACATCAGCGAGCGCATCTCGGCGAACCCCGCATGCATCTCACTACGCAGATCGCGAATATCACGGTCGACACGTCCGAACCCAGCATCCATTCGCTGGGACATGTCGTCCAGGCGCTCGTCGGTCCAAGCCACTCGCTCCATGGACCGAGAATAGACGATCCCCACGCACCAGTTACGCTGGTTTTGTAGAAACTTTCTGTCTACTTCGCGCGGAACGCGCGCGAGGCGACCGGCTATTTAACTTCGAGCAGGTCGACTACGAAGATCAGCGTTTCGTTCGGCCCGATCACCGGCGGCGAGCCGGTCGGGCCGTAGGCGAGGTTGGCGGGGATCGTCAGCTCGCGACGGCCACCGACCTTCATGCCGGCGACGCCCTGATCCCAGCCGGGGATGACTTCGCCGGCGCCGAGCGTGAAGGTGAACGGTTCGTTGCGGCTCCAGGAAGAGTCGAATTCTTCCTTCGTGTCGTAGCCGACGCCGACGTACTGGACGGTGACTTCGTCGCCGGACTTGGCTTCGGCGCCGTCGCCTTCGACGATTTCCTTCTCTTCCAGCTTCTTCGGCGCGGGCCCGTCGGGAACGGTCACCTTCGGCTTGGCGTTCAAGTTCGTGTCGCCTCCGGACTGCGTGGTGGTCGTCGCTTCGCTCGTCGCCCCCGTCGAGGACGAGTCGTCGCTGCTGCTGCCGCAGCCGGCCACGGCCAGCGCCAGCGCCGCGCACAACGAAATGATCAGCATCGGTCCCCTGCTCACGGCGCGCATCCTACCCATCGCCGCCGGTGCCCGCCCCAACGCTCAGCCCTTGCCGGTGAGGCGGTCCCAGAAACGACCGAGCCCGCCCCGCCTGGCCCCACCCAGATCGGCCGGGTTGACCTTGAGCGAGCCGGGGTTGGCCTCGGGAGCCTTGAGCTTCGCTGCCGCGGCCGCGTCGATCTTCAGCACCACCCCCCGCTCGTAGATCTGCCCGACCTCGGGCGCGTCGACGAAGCGGTGGCCACCGGGGCCGGCGGTCGTGTCGAAGACGATGCCGTCGAACATGTCGAGGTTGGGGGCCGCCATCACCCGCACCGTCCGCCCCAGCTTCTCGCCGTCGCTCGAGTAGACCGGCACGCCCTTGGTCACCGCCAGGTAGGAGCTCGGCTCCCCCAGGTCATCCATCGGCCGAGCCTAGCGAACGACAACGGGGGCGAGGGCGGCCGAGGCGGGCTTAGACTGCGTCGCGGAGAGGGCCTGGGACTCGAACGGAGGATGGGAATGGGACTGAACCTGGCATCGATCGTCACCGAGAGCGCCGCGCAAGTGCCCGACAGCCCCGCGATTCGCCTCGGCGAGGCGGAGCTGAGCTACGCCGCCCTCGACGATCTCAGCGCCCGCATGGCGACGCTGCTGACCGCGAAGGGCCTCGAGCCCGGCGACCGGGTCGGGGTGATGCTCCCCAACGTGCCCGAGTTCCCGATCGCCTACTACGGCGTGCTGCGGGCCGGCTGCGTGGTCGTGCCGATGAACGTACTGCTGAAGCGGCGGGAGATCGCCTTCTACCTGGAGGACTCGGGCGCGAAGCTACTGCTCGCCTGGCACGGCTTCGCCGCGGAGGCCGCCGGTGGTGCGGAGGACGCCGGCGTCGACCTGATCGAGATCGAGCCGGAGGGCTTCGCGGCGCTGCTGGCCGGACACGGGCCCGCCCCCGGCCTGGCCGACACCGCCGAGGACGACACCGCGGTGATCCTCTACACCTCCGGTACCACCGGCAAGCCGAAGGGCGCCGAGCTGACCCACAGCAATCTCCACCGCAACGCCGACGTCGCCTCCCGCACCACCTCCGAGATCGGCGCCGGCGACATCGTCTTCGGCGGCCTGCCGCTCTTCCACTCCTTCGGCCAGACGATGAGCATGAACGCCTCCCTGATGGTCGGCGCCTGCCTCACCCTGGTACCCAAATTCGACCCGGAAGAGGCGCTGGAGACGATCCAGCGCGACGGCGTCACCCACTTCTACGGGGTGCCGACGATGTACGGGGCGCTGCTGCACCACCCCGAGCGCGAGCGCTACGACACCTCAACCCTGCGCACCTGCATCACCGGCGGTGCCTCGATGCCGGTAGAGGTTCTGCGCGGCTTCGAGGATGCCTTCGGGGCAATCGTGCTGGAGGGGTACGGACTCTCGGAGACCTCACCCGTCTCCTCCTCCAACCACCCCGACCGCGAGCGCAAGCCGGGCTCGATCGGGACGCCGCTGGAAGGGGTCGAGATGAAGGTCTTCGACGAGGACGACAACGAGGTCGCCCAGGGCGAGGTCGGCGAGATCGTGATCCGCGGCCACAACATCATGAAGGGCTACTGGCAGCGTCCCGACGCGACGGCGGAGGCGATGCGCGGCGGCTGGTTCCACTCCGGCGACATGGCCCGGGTCGACGAGGAGGGCTACTTCTACATCGTCGACCGCAAGAAGGATCTGATCATCCGCGGCGGCTACAACGTCTACCCGCGCGAGGTCGAGGAGGTGCTCTACGAGCACCCGAAGATCCGTGAAGCGGCCGTCGTCGGCGTCCCCCACGACGAGTGGGGCGAGGAGATCGGCGCCGCGATCGTCCTCCACGAGGGCGAGGAGCTCGACCCCGAGGAGGCCAGCGCCTACGTCAAGGAGCGCATCGCCGCCTACAAGTACCCGCGCCTGGTCTGGTTCATCGACGAGCTGCCCAAAGGCCCCACCGGCAAGATCCTCAAGCGCGAGATCGAGCCGCCCGCGCCCCCTGAGTGAGCCTCTGGGGGCGCTTGGCCAGCCAGCCAGGAATCGCGCTAGGCTCCCCCGACCGGGGCATGCAACACCAAAAGGAGCAGAGATGAGCGTCGCTTCCCAGAGCCTGATGGCCAACGTCACCTACGAGGACCTCTACCAGCGCTGGGAGGGGGGCAACTGGAGCGCCTACGACATCGACTTCTCCCAGGACCGCAAGGGCTGGGAGTCGCTCAGCGACATCCAGCAGCGCTCGGCGATGTGGATCTACTCGATGTTCTTCTACGGCGAGGACCGGGTCGCCGACACCCTCGCCCCGTACATCACCGCCGCCCCGACCGAGGAGCAGTCCTACTTCCTCGCCACCCAACAGGTCGACGAGGTCCGCCACTCGGTCTTCTTCCACCGCTTCTTCAAGGAGGTGATCGGGGTCGGCGGCGACTCGATCCAGTCGACCCTCGCCTCCACCCTGCCCCAGCTCAACTGGGGCTACCGCGGCGTCTTCGACCGCCTCGACGTGATGGCCGAGGAACTGCGCAAGGATCGCTCCCTGCCCAAGTACGCGCAGGCGATCACCCTCTACCACCTGATCGTCGAGGGCAGCCTGGCCCAGCCCGGTCAGCACTTCATCGAGGACTTCTTCGCCAACGGAGAGACGATGCCGGGGTTCAGCGCCGGGATGGAGAACGTCTCGCGCGACGAGCAGCGCCACATCGGCTTCGGCGTCAAAGTCCTCTCCGAACTGCTGGCCGAGGGCAGCCCGGGGGCGGAGGAGAACCGCGCCGCGGTGACCGACCTGCTGAAAGAAGTGCTGCCCTACGGGCCGGCCGTGTTCTCACCGCCTAACCTCGACCGCGAGTACACCGAGTGCTACGGCTTCAGCCTCGAGGACATCTTCGCCTTCGGGCTCAAACTGATCCGCCAGCGCTGGCGCACGATCGGCTACCCGACCGAGGAGATGCCCCCCGGCGTCTTCCCCTTCGACCCCGATGCCAGCGAGCAGGAGGTGGCCGAGCGCCAGGTGAAGCTGATGATGGGGGGGATCATCGGCCCGCCCGACGGCCCCAAGCCCGAATCCACGCCGGAGCTGCAGCGCCTCTACTTCGACGTCGTCAAGCGGGTCGCCAACCCGGCCGCCGCCAACGGCTCGCCGCTGGTCTACCAGTATCGCTTCACCGACGCCGACCCCTGGCACCTGGTGATCGACAACGGCTCGACCCGGGTGGAGCCGGGCGAGGCGCCGAACCCGACCCTGGTCATGACCTCGACCTGGAGCGACTTCGTCTCGAACAGCCGGCCGGAAACGAACCCCCTGAAGCTGATCCTGACCCGGCGCCTGCGCCCCCGCGGCCCGATCCGCGAGATCGGGCGGATGCGCAAGGTCTTCCCCAGCTAGGGAGCGCGGGTGTCAAAGCGACGCTGGGCAGTTCTCGCCGCCGGCGTGGTCGTCGCCGCCGTCGCCATCGGGGCGGCGGCCGGATGGCACTTCTCCTCGGCGGTGCTGGTCCCCGACCACTCGGCCTGGCCGGCCGAGACCTCGGTCGAGGCGCTCACTCCCGGCCGCGTCGTCCTCGAGCGCAGCGACGACACCCAACGCCCGGGCGTCTACGGGCTCGAGTGGCTGGGTGGGCGGGCGATCACCGGCGCCGTCGTGCGCGAAGACGAGGAGACCGTGACCCGGCGCCTGCGTGCGGTCGACGGCTACCTGGCGCCGGGAATGAAGGTCGCCCTCGACCCCAACGTCTATGCCGGCGACCCGACCGCGGCGTTCGGTCTGCCGTCGTCCACCGTCGCGATTCCCGGCGAGCTCGGCCCGATGCCGGCCTGGCTGGTCCCTGCCCACTCCCACACCTGGGCGATCGTCGTCCACGGCATCAACAGCACTCCGCAGACGGGCCTGCGGGTCGTGCCCGCGCTCCATCGCGCCGGGCTGCCGACGCTCCTGATCACCTACCGCGAGGATCTCGGCGCCCCGCCCAGTCCCGACGGCTTCCACCACATGGGCCTGACCGAGTGGCGCGACCTCGGCGCCGCCGCCCGCTACGCGCTCGCCCACGGCGCCCACCGCCTGGTCCTGATCGGCTACTCGATGGGCGGCGCGATCGTCACCCAGTTCATGCAGCGCTCGCCCCTTGCCCCCCGCGTGGCCGGGCTCGTGCTCGACGCGCCCGTGCTCGACTGGAAGGACGTCCTCTCCTTCAACGCCACCCAGATGGGCTTCCCCGCCGTTGCCGCGACCCCGCTGGAGTGGGCGATCGGCGCCCGCATCGACGCCGACTGGGACAGCCTCGACGCGCTCCAGCATCCCCAGGACTTCCAGCTGCCGATCCTGCTCTTCCACGGGACCGAGGACGACACCGTGCCGATCGCCGACAGCGAAGACTTCGCGGCGCTGCTGCCGCGCTGGGTCACCTACTTCCGGGTGCCCGACGCGGGTCACACCGAGGGGTGGAACATCGATCCGCCGCTCTACGAACGTAGGCTCGGCACCTTCCTCGATCGCGTGGTTCCTTAGCCACGAAATACGTGGAAAAGGAACCGCGGAATGGCGGGATCAGGAGATCGGCGGGCGGGCGTCCGCCCACGGCCGCTCGGCCTCGAGCTGGGCGGCGAGCGAGAGCAGGGTCGCCTCGTCGCCGGGGCGGCCGACGATCTGGACCGAGAGCGGCATGCCGTCGGCGGCGAACCCGGCCGGGACCGCCATCGAGGGGTTGCCGAGGTGGTTCCAGGGGATGCAGTAGGGGTAGAAGCGGCTCATCCCCAGCACCGTGAAGAGGGCGCCGCGGCCCTCCCAGCGGCGCACCGGCAGCGCGGTGCCGCCCATCACCGGCGTCATCAGGACATCGTGGCTGTCGAAGATCGCGTTGACGCGGGCGGCGTCGGCCTCGACGCCACGCCGGGCCTGCTCGAAGACCTTGTCCGGGACCAAGCGGCCGAGCCGGCCGAAGCCGCGGGTGCGGCGTTCGAGGCGCTCGGGATGCGGAACGCTGGCGAGGTCTTCGGCGGCGCCGCGCAGGTAGCGCGGGACCGAGTTGTTGCCGATCATCCCCCACTCGGGATCCTGCTGGACGGTCTCGTGGCCGAGCGAGCGCAGCAGCCTCGGCGGTCTCGGCGACCGCGCCCTTGGCGACGTCGGAGACGGTCGGCGGGGCCGCGGCGCGCGGGGCGAGGGTCGAGTAGGCGACACGGAGCTTGCCCGGCGCCGTCCGCGCCGACTCGACGAAGGGGCGCGAGGGCGGCGCCGGCGCTCCCGGCTCCTCGGAGCCGCCACTGGTGACGTCGAGCCAGAGGGCGGTGTCGATCACGGTGCGACTGACGCAGCCATCGACCGAGAGCCCGTTCCAGTGCTCGCGGTGGGGCGCCAGCGAGATCCGGCCCCGCTGCGGCTTCAGCCCGAACAGCCCGCAGCAGGCGGCGGGGATGCGGATCGAGCCGGCGCCATCGGAGGCCGAGGCGATCGGGACCAGACCGGCTGCCACCGCCGCGGCGCTGCCGCCGCTGGAGCCTCCGGGCGTGCGCTGCGGGTTCCAGGGGTTGCGGGTAACGCCGAAGGTGGCCGACTCGGTGAAGCCGCAGATCGCCAGCTCCGGCAGCAGCGTCTTGCCGACCACGATCGCGCCCGCCTCGCGCAGCCGCCGCACCATCTCCGAGTCGGCGGCGACGGGGTCGGGGAAGCCGTCGGTGCCGAGGGTGGTCTGCTCCCCGGCCAGGTCGGTCGAGTCCTTGAGCGCGATCGGCACGCCCAGCAGCGGCCGCTCGTCGCCGCCCTTGAGCCGCGCCTCCGCCTGCTCGGCTTCCAGCAGCGCCCGCTCGGCGAGCACGACTCGGAACGAGTTCAGCCGCGGATCGAGCCGCTCGATCCGCTCCAAGCGCAGCCGCACCAACTCCGTCGGCGAAACCTCCCCCGCCCGCACCATCTCCGCCTGCCGCGCCGCGCCGGCAAAAGCAATCTCATCTGAGCGACCCACGCCAGCCATCCGCGCGCTCAGGCTTCGGCCGGCTCAGGGTCGCCCCCCTCGAAGCTGAGGTCGGGCAGGGCGCGGTCGAGCCAGGAGGGCATCCACCAGTTCCAGGCGCCCATCAGCTTCATCGCCGCCGGGACCAGGATCAGGCGCACCAGGGTCGCGTCGAGGGCGATCGCCACCGCGCAGCCGAGGCCGAGCTCCTTGATCGAGGGCACGCCGGTGAGGACGAAGACGGCGAAGACGCAGGTCATGATCAGCGCCGCCGAGGAGATCGTGCGGGCGCTGGAGGAGAGGCCCTCGGCAACGGCCCGTTCGTTGTCGCCGTGCGCAGGTAGCGCTCGCGGATCCGCGACATCAGGAAGACCTCGTAGTCCATCGAGAGGCCGAAGACGACGGCGAAGATCAGCGGCACGTTGATCGTGTCCAGCGCCCCCTGGCTTTCGAAGCCGAGGAAGCCGTCGAGCCAGCCCCACTGGAAGATCGCGACGAGGACGCCGAACGCGGCCCCGATCGAGAGCAGGTTCATCAGCACCGCCTTCAGCGGCAGGATCAGCGAGCGCAGCATCACCATCAGGACGAGGAAGCTGAGGGCGAGGACGAAGAGGACGATCTTCCACATCGAGCCGCTGATCTGGCCGCGGACGTCGTGGCTGCGGGCGGTCTCGCCGCCGACGTCGACGGCGGCGACCTGGCCAGGGCGGTCGGCGGGGACGACGCTGTCGCGCAGGCGGTCGACCAGGGCCAGCGGCCGCGTCGGACTCGCTGCCGGCGGCTCGGAGGTCGCCTGGATCAGCACCGCTTCGCCGGCGTAAGCCGGGGCGCGCGACGGCGCTGACGCCCGGCGTCGCCTCGAGCCGGCGAGCGAAGGCGGCGACGGCGGCGCGATCGGCGCGGCGTCGGCGCTGCCGCCGAAGGCGGCGACGATCTGGATCGGGTCGGTGCCGCCGCCGAGCTGCTCGGCGGCGAGTTCGTTGCCGACGCGGACGTCGCTGCCCTTGGGGAACTGGCTCAGCGCCTCGGTTCCGGTTTCGAGCGAGAGCACCGGGATCGCCAGGAACAGCAGCACCGCGGAGACGCGCGATCACCGCGGTCCACGGGCGCGCCATCACCCGCCGCGTCCAGCCTTCCCAGAAGCGGCTCGGCCCGGCGGCGGCCGCGGCGGCGGCGGGCTCGGGACGGCGCGAGGACGCGGTGCTTGAGGAAGCGCTCGACCCGGCCGACGACCCCGCCCGGGAGGACGCGGTCGCCGAGCATCGCGATCAGCGCCGGCAGCAGCGTCGTCGCGGTCAGGATCGAGACCGCGACCACGGTCATCGCGCCCAGCGCCATCGAGCGCAGCGCCTGGTTGTCGACCATCCAGAGCCCGGCGAGGGAGATGATCACCGCGAGGCCGGAGAAGGTGACCGCCAGGCCCGAGGTCGAGAGCGCCTGCGCCCGCGCGTCGCGCTCCTGGTCGCGGCCGGCTTCGCGCTCCTCGCGGTAGCGGGCGAGGATGAACAGCGAGTAGTCGATCGCCACGCCGATCCCGATCATCGAGGCCATGTTGGTGACGAATACCGAGGTCGTCATCTGCAGCGAGATGAAGTAGATGAGAGCGCCGGTGACGAGCACGCTGACGAAACCGAGCGCCAGCGGCAGCGCCGCCGCGGCCAGCGAGCCGAAGACGACCAGCAGGATCAGAGCGACGATCGGGAAGCCGGTGGCCTCCGCCTTGGAGAGGTCGCTGCTTGGAGATCTCCTGCATCCCCGCCCAGATCGTCGGCTGCCCGATCAGGTAGGGGGTGACGCCCGCCGCGGCGGTCGCCGGGTCGAGGTCTTCGCGCAGGGTCGTGGCGGAGTCGATCAACTCGTCCGGAGACTGGTCGCTGCGCAGCGGCAGCAGCGCGAAGCCGGTGCGCCGCAGCTGCTGGCGCGCCTGCGCGGGCGGTGGCCGGGGCCAGGGCGACACCTTCGACGGTCGGCCACCTCGCGGCGAACCCGGCCCACCGCCGCGGCGCGCCGCGCCGGGCTCGGCGCCGGGCTCCGGCCTTGAGCGCCACCGATGATCCCGTCGGCCTCGGAGCCGAAATCACGCTGCAGCGCTTCGCTGACCGCCATCGACTGGCTGCCGGGGACGTCGAAGCCGCCGCCGGTCAGGTGTTCGGTCTGATTCGCCGCGAATGGCAGCGCGCAGAGGACGATCGCGACCCAGGCGGCGAGCGACCCAGCGCCGGCGCCGGCCGAGGATTCCCGCAAGTCGATTCATTCCGTCGCGCATTGGCTGGTTGGCCAGCCTTTCGCACCCGCGGGCGCCGAACTGTGAGCCGCGTCACTCGGAGACGAGCAGGTACCGGGCCGAGGCGGCGCCGGCGGCGAGCGCCTGGCTGTTGTCGCGCTCGGGATCGGAGAGGGCCTGCAGGGCGAAGCCATCGCCGACCGCGAACAGATAGGAGACGATCGCCTCCGCCTCGAAGCGCAGCTTCAGCACGCCCTCGCGCTGCTTGGCGTCCAGCACCTCGGCCACGTGCGAGCGGGTGCGCTCGAAGAGCTGGCCGACCTCGCGCTGGATCTCGGGGTTGCGGCGGCCGGCGCTGAAGAGCTCGTAGAGGAGCAGGAAGAAGCCCGGTTCGTTCTCGATCATGTCGGTCAGGCTGGCGACGAGGACGTCGAGGACGTCGTCGACCGACTTCGCTCTGGCGAGCCGCTCGTCGAGCCGGGCGACGCGGATCTCGGCGTCCCGACGGACCACCTCGACCAGCAGCCGCTCCTTGGTCCCGAAGTAATAGTGGAGGAGGCCGCGGCTGACCCCTGCCTCACCGGCGACGTGCTCGAAGGTCGAGCCGGCGGCGCCGCGGCGGGCGACGCTGTCGCGCATCGCGTCGACGATGCGCTGTGCCTTGTCGCCGCTCAGCTCGCGCTCTTTTGCTGCCGCCTCCAACTAGGAGCCGTTGATGCTCGTGGTGCTGGTGTACTCGAACTCCTCTTCGGCACCGAACAGGGTGTCGAGCACCGCCTTGCGGGCACCCTCGCTGACGGCCAGAGCGATTACGGCACCGATCACCGCGACGAGCAGGAGCTTGCCGAGGCCGCCCTTGCGCTTCGGCGGCTTGCGCAGACGCTCGGATGCCTCCTTCAGGCTCTCGGCGGCCTCGCGCAGGTCCTTCTGGACCTTCTTGTCGCTGGTCACGGCCTTGACCGCGCCCTTGCCGTTGCCGGTCGCGCGGCCGTAGGCGCCCCTGGCAGCCTCGAACGCGTCACGCAGGCTGTCGCGCAGCTCGTCGTCCTCGACTAGACGCTGCACGTAGGGATTCTCGCGGGCGGTCTCGTAAATATCGTTGGCGCGGGTGGCCGTGGCCTTGCTCATGCCTTCTCCTCCTGGATTCCGGGGCGTCAACGCAGGATAACCCCATACCCAGGCCGAGCGTGGCCAAGCAGCTCAGCCCGGCCCGATCCCATCTAAAAGGACGCCGGTATTGCGGAAATTGAGATCGGCTCGCGCAGCTGCTCGCAGGCGCAGGGGCGCCAGGCCCGGGCCGGGCAGCTCGAAGTGCCTGACGTAGAGGCGGCCGGCGTCCTCACGCGAGGTTTCGCGGAAGCCGGGCCCGAGCAGGCCCGCCGGGGGCGGCGGCACTTTGCCGTCGGAGACGAAGTCGATTTCGTGGACGAGCCAGTCGTAGCCGTCGGACGGCCCCACCTGGACCGCCCCGCTCGAAAGGTAGTAGCGCAGCGACGCCTCGCCGAGAACCCAGGTGACGGTGGCCCGCGGCGCCGCCGGTTCGCCGATCTCGGCGGCGACCACATCCCAGTCGGGGCGCTGCAGATCGGGCGAGAAGCCGGCCCAGGCGCAGAAGCCGAGCGAGTAGATGAGGAGGCCGGCGCCGATCGCCATGCCGAGCCGGCGCGCGCCCGGCAGCGTCACCCCGATCGCGACCGCGATCAACAGCGGCAGCAGGGCCGGCAACAGGTTGCGGGCCAGGACGAAGTCCATGCTGGGCGCGAGCAGGCCGATCAGCAATGGGACGCCGATCCCGACCAGCGCCAGGCTCAGCGGGACCGCGGCGGCGCGGTGCTCCCCACGGGCGCCGCGAATGGCGAGCAGGACCAGCGCCGCCAGCCCGAGCGCCAGCGGCAGCAGGGCCAGGACCGGTCGCTCCGGGCGGGCGATGATGTCGCTGGTCTCGCCGCTGGCGAAGGTCGCCGCGGTTTCCCAGAGCCGGTGTCCGAGCGTGAAGTTGCCGATCCATTCGGCGTGGCCGTAGGACATCTGGTGGATCGCCAGCGGCGCCAGCGCCAGGCCGAAGAGGGCGACGATGCCCAGCCCCGGCGCGCTCGCGCGGCGATGGCGGCGCAGCAGCCAGAGCGCCTCGGCGGCGACGACGAAGAACGCGAAGTAGTGGCTTGCCAGCGCCAGGCCGGAGGCGACCCCCCAGAGCACAAAATCGCGACGGCCGCCGCTGCGCAGCGCCCGCACGCAGTAGAGCAGCGAGACGGCGCAGAGCAGGACCAGCAGCGCATAGGCCCGTGCCTCCTGCGAGTACCAGAGGAGCATCGGGTTGACCGCGACCAGCGCCGCCGCCATCAGCCCCGCCCGGCGCCCGCGCAGCTCGATCCCGATCAGGTAGGCGACCGGGATCGTCGCCACCCCGGCCACGGCCGAGAGCGAGCGCAGCCCGAACTCGCCGGTCCCCGTCACCTGGGTCCAGAGCCAGGCCAGGGCGTAGTAGAGCGGCGGCGCCGACTCGCTGAACCCGACCGCGTCCATCGCGTGGAAGAAGCTGCCGCGAAGGATGCGGCTGGCGGTGACGATCTCGTCGTGGTGGTAGGCCTGGACGCCGAGCGTGGCGAAGCGCAGCACCGCGCCGAGCAGGGTCAGGCCGGCGAGGATCCAGAAGGCTCGCGAGCGGGCCCGGGCGGCCTCGCGGAGGGATCGCGCGTAGGAGGCAGGGCCGCCCCTGCCAAGAGTCGCCGCCTCCATCGACTAGGACAGGGCGGCGTCGAGCGCCTTGGCGACTTCGTCGACGAAGACGAACTCGAGGCCGCCGAGCTCGTGCTCGGGGATCTCGGCGACGTCCCCCTCGTTACGGGCCGGCACGATCACGCGCTTGATCCCGGCCCGCTGCGCGGCCAGCGACTTCTCCTTGAGACCGCCGATCGGCAGCACCTGCCCCGTCAAGGTGACCTCGCCGGTCATCGCGACATCGTTGCGAACGGGCCGGCCGCTGATGAGCGAGGAGAGCGCGACGGTCATCGCCACCCCCGCCGAGGGACCGTCCTTGGGCACCGCTCCGGCGGGGACGTGGATGTGGATGTCGTGCTCGGCGAACCAGGCCTCGCCCAGATCGGGATCGATCTCGGCCCAGTGACCGCGGACCCAGGAGAGCGCCGCCTGCGCCGACTCCTTCATCACGTCGCCGAGCTGGCCGGTGATCGTCAGCTTGCCCGCGCCCGGCATCGCCGTCGCCTCGATGAAGAGGACGTCGCCGCCGGTCGGGGTCCAGGCGAGGCCGGTGGCGACGCCGGGGTGCTTGGTGCGGCGACGGGTCTCCGCGAAGACGCGGCGGCGGCCGAGCAGCTCACGCGCTTTCTTGCCGGAGACCCTGACCTTGCCCTTCTTGCCCTCGGCGACGTCGCGGGCCACTTTGCGGCAGATCGTCCCGACTTGGCGCTCGAGGTTGCGGACGCCGGCCTCGCGCGTGTACTCCTCGATGATCGCCGTCAGCGCCGCATCGGCGAACTCGATCTGGGAGGACTTGAGGCCGTTGGCCGCGATCTGGCGCGGAACCAGGTAGCGGCGGGCGATGTGGCGCTTCTCCTCGACCGTGTAGCCGGAGAGCTCAATCGTCTCCATCCGGTCCAGTAGTGGTCCGGGAATCGTGTCGAGGACGTTGGCCGTGGCGATGAAGACGACGTCGGAGAGGTCGAACTCGAGATCGAGGTAGTGGTCGCGGAAGCTGTCGTTCTGGGCCGGGTCGAGCACCTCCAGCATCGCCGAGGCGGGGTCGCCGCGGAAGTCGGCGCCCATCTTGTCGATCTCGTCGATCATGAAGACCGGGTTGCGGGTGCCGGCGTCGCGCAGGGCGCGGATGATCGTCCCCGGCAGCGCCCCTATATAGGTGCGCCGGTGGCCGCGGATCTCGGCCTCGTCGCGGACGCCGCCGACCGAGATGCGCTCGAACTCGCGCCCCAGCGCCTTCGCGATCGAGCGGCCGAGGCTGGTCTTGCCGACCCCGGGCGGGCCGACGAAGCAGAGGATCGGGCCGGGCGAGTCAGGGTTGAGCTTGCGCACCGCCAGGTACTCGAGGATCCGGTCCTTGACCTTTTCGAGGTCGTAGTGGTCGGCGTCGAGAACCTTGCGGGCATGCTTGATGTTGAGGTTGTCCTCGGTCTCCTGCGACCAGGGCAGCTCGACCAGCCACTCCAGGTAGGTGCGGATGACGCCGTGCTCGGCCGCCGCCGGCGGCAGTTTCTCCAGCCGCGCCAGCTCGCGCTCGGCGGCTTTGAGGGCGTGCTCGGGAAGGTTGGCGGCCTCGATCCGCTCGCGCAGTTCGTTCGCTTCGGCCTGCTGCTCGTCCTCCTCCCCCAGCTCGTCCTGGATCGCTTTCAGCTGCTGGCGCAGGAAGAACTCGCGCTGGCCCTTGTCGATCTCCGACTGCACCTGGGTCTGGATCTGGGTTCCCAGCTGCACCACCTCGAGCTCACGGGCGAGGATGCGGGCCAGATGCCGCAGCCGCTTGGCGACGTCGACCTCTTCCAGCAGCTTCTGCTTCTCCTCGACGCCGACCCGCAGGGCGCCGGCGATCAGGTGGCCCAGCGCCGTCGGGTCCTCGATGTTGGCGACCGCCATCTGCAGCTCCTCCGGCAGGTAGGGGATCTGCTCGACGATCTCCGAAAAGGTGCGCTGGACGTTGCGGGTCAGGGCCTCGAGCTCGGCGCTGGGCTCGATCACGTCGGGCAGCTCGGTGATCCGGGCCACCAGGTAGGGCTGCTCGCTGACGAAGGAGTCGAGGCGGACCCGCTGGGTCCCTTGCACGAGCACGCGAAGCGAGCCGTCGGGGACCTTGATCATGCGGGCGACGACGCCGACCACGCCGACCTCGTAGAGGCCGTCGGGGCCGGGCTCCTCGTCCTCGGGGTCGCGGGCCGCGACCATGACCAGCATGCGGTTGCCGCCGAGGACATCGTCGACGAGCTTGATCGAGCGCTCCTGTCCGACCGCCAGCGGCGTCAGGGTCTCCGGGAAGGTGACGGTGTCGCGCAGCGGCAGCACCGGCAGCGCCTCCGGAAGCGGTTGGTTGGCACGGATCGCGTCCTCGGCGTCGAGCGGCGAGTCGACGACTTCGAGAACCGGCTGGCCCTCCATCACTCGCGTCCGATCGGCACGCGGCGGGTGGTCTCGCCGGGATCGCGCAGCGGCAGCTCGATCCGCAGCACCCCGTCCTCGTAGGTCGCCTTGGCGCGGTCGGCGTCGACCTCGACCTGCAGCTCGACGACCCGGCGGAACGGCCCCGAGGGAATCTCGACCTGCTGGTAGACCCGCCCCTCGGTCTCCTGCACCGGCCGTTCCCCCACGATCGCCAGGTGCCGCCCGCTCACCTCGATCCCCACCTCGCTCAGCTCAACGCCGGCGAGGTCGACCTTGACGACGGCCCGC
The DNA here is from genome assembly GCA_963727985.1 of uncultured Solirubrobacterales bacterium. GTDB lineage: Bacteria > Actinomycetota > Thermoleophilia > Solirubrobacterales > 70-9 > VAYN01. The sequence goes on from CAVSIL010000011.1 coordinate 171,704, forward strand.
TGAGGGTCCCCGCAGTAGTAGACGTCGACATTCGGCGAGAACCCACTGGCTACGCCGCGCGACATACCTGCTGCGCCCCCAGGCATCGCCCATCATCTGATCCATCTCCCGCCGCATCCGGGCGAAATCTGGCGAATAGATCGCGCTGGGGCATCCGCAAAACATAGCCCGCCATGGCCGGTGGGCGCCACGGGGAGGGGGTCCGAGAACGGACCCGTTTGGCCCGCCGCAGGCCCCTCCCCGTGGGCTCGGCTCCGCTACGCGGCGCGGAGGCCCAACGGGGGGCCCGCATCAGCAGCACGGGCTGGCGCGGCGGCACCAGCCCCTCGGGCCGGTTCGGCCGGAAGGTCGCGCAGGGCTCGTTCAGCTCCAACGCGCAAAGCATGTTCTTGTGGAAGTAGCAGTCGTCGCAGGTCGGTGGTTTTGGCTTGCGCGGCACGGCCGGCATAGTGGCAGCGTCGTGACGCTTCCGTGAGGGGCAATTCCGCAAATCGCTACCTCTTTGACACAGAGTCGTCACATCTTCCCCGCGTCTTGCGGGGGCACCGGCGGCCGCCGCTACTATTGCTGGCCGATGGAGGCTCACGACCGCACCGAGAAGCTCTCGGCATCCCCGCCCCTCTTCAAGAGCGAATTCCTCAACTTCTTCTCCCGCGTGCACCCCGCCGTGCCCGCGGTCATCTTCGTGCCGGTGGTCGTCGCGATGGAGTGGCTCGGCGTCGACCGCGGCTACGGCGCCCTCTCGCTGGTCCTGCTGACCCTGGCCGGGATCGGGATCTGGACGCTGACCGAGTACTGGCTGCACCGTCTCGTCTTCCACTGGGAGCCCGACAACGCCTTCGGGCGCCGCATGCACTTCATCATCCACGGCATCCACCACGACCATCCCAACGACAAGATGCGGCTGGTGATGCCGCCGTCGGTGGCGATCCCGCTGGCGGCCCTCTTCTTCGGCGCCTTCTGGCTGATCTTCGGCAGCCCCGCCGCCTTCCCCCTCTTCGCCGGCTTCATCCTCGGCTACCTGGTCTACGACTACACGCACTATTACGTGCACCATTTCGTGCCCAGGTCCGACCTCGGCAAGCAGCTGCGCGAGCAGCACATGCGCCACCACTTCCAGGACCACCGCTTCGGCTACGGCGTCTCCTCCCCGCTCTGGGACGTCGTCTTCCGTACCCTGCCGCGCAAGCGCGGTCGCTGAACGATCCTGACTAAATAAAGAGTCACAGTCACTATCGCTGTGTCACACTCTCCACAGTGCAAAATCGCACTTGATGGAAAGGACACCGATGCCCAGTACTTCGAACGTACTCGACGAGGCTCGAGACCTGGTTGTAAAGCGTCTCGCGGAGCTCGACGAGGAGCGTAAGCGCCTCGAGCGCGCCCTGGCCGAGCTTGGTGGCAAAGTGACCCGGCGCGCCCGGGCCGTCCGCGTGGCAGCAAATCCAGCGTCGACCGCCTCGACCTCGACGGCCCCTCGCAAACGCCGCAAACGCCGTGGCGGCACTCGCGCCGACCAGGCCGTAAAGCTGATCGAGGGAGCCCCCGGCATCAGCGCCGCGGATGTCGCGAAGCAGATGAAGATCAAGCCGAACTACCTCTACCGAGTGCTCGGCGATCTGGAGAAAGAGGGACGGGTCAAGAAGGACGGGCGTAAGTACTTCCCGGCCGGCTGACCTAACTACGGACGGCGCAAGCCGGTTGTAGGCGGGGCCGGGATGGGGTCCTCAAGACGCGCTTCGCGCTGAGTGTCTTGAGGACCCCATCCCGGCCCCGTTCTCGTACAGCTAGACCAGCCCGAGCTGGCTGACGGCGTCGCGCTCCTGTTGGAGCTCCTTGACGTTGGCGTCGATTCGCTGGCGTGAGAAGTCCGGGGTATCGAGCCCCTGCACGACCGACCACTCGCCGCCGCTGCAGGTGCAGGGGAGGCCGCAGATGATGCCCTCGCCGATCCCGTAGGAACCGTCGGCCGGCACACCCATCGAGACCCAGTCACCCTCCGGCGTGCCCAGCACCCAGTCATGGATGTGGTCGATCGCCGCGTTGGCGGCGGAGGCGGCGCTGGAGGCACCGCGGGCGTCGATGATCTCCGCCCCGCGCTTGGCGACGCGCGGGATGAACTCGTCAGCGATCCAGGCCTCGTCATCGACCGCGTCCCAAGCGCTGGCGCCGTCCACCTTGGCGTTGACCAAGTCGGGGTACTGGGTGGCCGAGTGGTTGCCCCAGGCGGTCATGTTGCTGACCGCCGAGACCGGCTTGCCCAGCTTGTTCGCCAGCTGCGAGATCGCCCGGTTGTGGTCGAGCCGCATCATCGCCGTGAAGCGCTCGCGCGGCACGTCGGGCGCGTTGGACATCGCGATCAGGGCGTTGGTGTTGGCCGGGTTGCCGACCACCAGCACCTTGATGTCGTCGGCGGCGCCGGCGTTGATCGCTTCGCCCTGCGGCTTGAAGATGCCGCCGTTGGCCTCGAGCAGATCGGCGCGCTCCATGCCCGGGCCGCGCGGACGCGCCCCCACCAGGAGGCCGATGTTGGCGCCGTCGAAGGCCTGCTTGGGGTCATCGGTGATGTCGATGCGACTGAGCAGCGGGAAGGCACAGTCGTCGAGCTCCATCGCCGTGCCCTCCGCCGCCTTGAGCGCGGGGGTGATCTCCAGCAGGCTCAGCTCGACGGGGGTGTCGGGGCCGAGCATCTGGCCGCTGGCGATGCGGAACAACAGCGCGTAGCCGATCTGCCCGGCGGCGCCGGTAACGGTGACCTTTACGGGGGTGCTCACGAAATCGTCTCCTCGGAGTTGGGGATTGGGGGCTGGAACCGCTAAGCCATCGCGCGCTGGAGGTTCTCGTCGATCGAGGCCAGGAACTCCTGCGTGGTCTGGAACTCCTGCCCACCGCCGACGAGCAGCGCGAGGTCTTTGGTCATCTTGCCGCTCTCGACCGTCTCGATACACACCCGCTCGAGCGTCTCCGCGAACGCCGAGACCTCCGGCGTCTCGTCCATCCGGCCGCGGGCGGCAAGGCCGCGGGTCCAGGCGAAGATCGAGGCGATCGGGTTGGTCGAGGTCGGCTTGCCCTGCTGGTGCTGGCGGAAGTGGCGGGTGACGGTGCCGTGGGCGGCCTCGGCCTCGACCGTCTTGCCGTCGGCGCTCATCAGCACGCTGGTCATCAGGCCGAGCGAGCCGAACCCCTGGGCCACGGTGTCGGACTGGACGTCGCCGTCGTAGTTCTTGCAGGCCCACACATAGCCGCCCTCCCACTTCATCGCGGCCGCGACCATGTCGTCGATCAGCCGGTGTTCGTAGGTGATGCCCGCGGCCTCGAAGTCGGCCTTGAACTCAGCCTCGTAGACCTCGGCGAAGAGGTCCTTGAAGCGCCCGTCGTAGCGCTTGAGAATGGTGTTCTTGGTCGAGAGGTAGACCGGGTAGCCGCGGTTGAGGCCATACCGCATCGAGGCCCGCGCGAAATCGCGGATCGAGTCGTCGAGGTTGTACATCGCCATCGCGATGCCGCCGCCGGGGAAGTCGTAGACGTCGAGCTCGACCGGCTCGGAGCCGTCCTTGGGCGTGTAGGTAAGGGTGAGGGAGCCCTCGCCGGGCACCACCATGTCGGTGGCGCGGTACTGGTCGCCGAAGGCGTGGCGGCCGATCACGATCGGCTTGGTCCAGCCCGGCACCAGGCGCGGCACGTTGGAGATCACGATCGGCTCGCGGAAGATGACCCCGCCGAGGATGTTGCGGATCGTCCCGTTCGGCGAGCGGTACATCTCCTTCAGGCCGAACTCCTCGACCCGCGCCTCGTCCGGGGTGATGGTCGCGCACTTGACACCGACGCCGTGCTTCTTGATCGCGTTGGCGGCGTCGACCGTGATCTGGTCCGCGGTGGCGTCGCGACTCTCGATCCCAAGGTCGAAGTACTCAAGGTCGAGGTCGAGGTAGGGCAGGATTAGCTGCTCTTTGATGAACGACCAGATGATGCGCGTCATCTCGTCGCCGTCGAGCTCGACAACCGGGTTCTTGACCTGGATCTTGGACACCGGCGCGCGATGCTATCTACCTGCCACAATCGGCACGGGATGGCAACCGCGGAGCGACCGACTGCTGGGAATCACGAGGTGGCGAACCAACCGCCACCGCTCGTCGACTACAACGTCTTCGAGGCTGATCGGCCCCTGGTCGAGGCTGTCCGGCGGGAGGGCGCGGAGTGGGCCGAGGCGCGGATCGCCGCGGTCGGCGCCTACGCCGGCAGCGAGCAGGCGCAGGTCCTCGGCGCGCTGGCCAATGAGAACGGGCCGAAGCTGCGCACCCACGACCGCTACGGCCACCGCGTCGACGAGGCCGAGTTCCACCCCGCCTGGCACGAGCTGCTCGGCAAGGCCGTCGAGTACGAACTTCACTCCGCCCCCTGGGAGGACCCGCGGCCGGGCGCCCACGTCGCCCGCGGCGCCGCCTTCATGTGCTTCTCGCAAGCCGAGGCCGGGGTCGGCTGCCCGATCTCGATGACCTACTCGGTGATCCCGGCCCTGCGCACGCAGCCGGAGCTGGCGGCCGAGTGGGAGCCGCGCTTCTTCTCCTCCGCGTACGACCCGCGCAACGCGCCGGCGCCGGAGAAGTCGGGGGCTCTGGCCGGGATGGGGATGACCGAGAAGCAGGGCGGCACCGACGTCCGCGCCAACACCACCCTCGCCCGCCCCGTCAACGGTGGCGGCCCCGGCGCCGAGTACGAGCTGACCGGGCACAAGTGGTTCATGTCGGCGCCGATGTGCGACGCCTTCCTCGTCCTCGCCCAGGCCGACGGCGGCATCTCCTGCTTCCTCTTTCCGCGCTGGACCCCCGATGGCACCCGCAACCGCTTCCGCCTGCAGCGGCTGAAGGACAAGCTCGGCAACCGCTCCAACGCCTCCAGCGAGATCGAGTTCGACTCCGCCTCGGCCTGGCTGGTCGGCGAGGAGGGCGCCGGGGTGCGGACGATCATCGAGATGGTCAACCACACCCGGCTCGACTGCGTGATGGGCGGAGCCACCGGGATGCGGGCCGGGGTCGCCCAGGCGATCCACCACGCCTCCCACCGCTCGGTCTTCGGCCGCGAGCTCTCCGAGCAGCCGCTGATGCGCAACGTCCTCGCCGACCTCGCGGTCGAGTCCGAGGCGGCGACGATCTCGGCGATGCGGCTGGCCCGCGCCTACGACGAAGCGATCGCCGGTGACGAGAAGGCGGCCAACCTGAAGCGGATCGCCAACGCCGTGCTCAAGTACTGGATCTGCAAGCGAGCCCCGATGCACGCCGGCGAGTCGCTGGAGTGCCTAGGCGGCAACGGCTACGTCGAGGAGTCGGGGATGCCGCGGCTCTTCCGCGAGAGCCCGCTCAACTCGATCTGGGAGGGCTCGGGCAACGTCCAGTGCCTCGACGTCCTGCGGGCGACGATCAAGTCCCCGGCCGCGCTCGAGGCCTTCTTCGCCGAGGTCGAGGAGGGCGCCGTCAGCGAGCCGCGGCTCGCCGCTTACGCCGCCTCCCTGCGCGACGAGTTCCCCGGCGACATCGAGACGATCGAGCTCCGCGCCCGCCGCGTGGTCGAGAAGATGGCGCTCGCCCTCCAGGCCTCGCTGCTGGTCCGCTACGGCGACGAGGCCGTGGCCGACGCCTTCTGCGCCTCCCGCCTCAGCGGCGACTGGGGCCAGGCCTTCGGCACCCTGCCGGCCGGCACCGACTTCGGCCGCATCATCGACCGCCACCGCGCAGCCGCCTGAGTGCGGCAGTCTTTTCGGTCGCATAGCGTACCAAAAGACTGCCGCAACTAGTCGGTGGCGTCTCTGAGCGCCCGCCCGACCTGCTCCACCGTGATCACGCCGGAGAGGCGGCCGTCGGCGTCGACCGCCATCAGGGCGCCGAGCCGGCGCAGGTTCTGGTTCGCCAGCAGGGAGTCGAGCGGCGTGTCGTCCCTGACGAAGAGGCCCTGGTCGGGCGCGATCAGATCGGCGACGCTGGAGCTGGCGCGCGAGACCTCGGGTACCTCGTCGGCACGGTCGCGTTCGAGCAGGCCGAGGAAGCGGTGGGCGGCGTCGACGACCGGGAACCAGGGCCAGCGGTAGCGCAGGAAGTACTCGTCGAGCGCCTGTTCGACACTGATGTCGCCCGGGATCGCGACCGGTTCGCGGTCCATCACGTCGGCGACGCTGAGGTTGTCGATCCTGCTGGTGACCGCCGTCTGCATCGCCGCACCACGGGCGGAGCCGTTGACGACCATCCCGATCAGGCCCAGCCAGACACCGCCGAAGAGATCGCCGGTGAGGATCAGGAAGAGGCCGCCGGCGATGAAGAGGTAGCCGAAGAGGCGACCGAGGTTGGCGGCAAAGCGGGTCGCCGCGGTGCGGTCGCCCGTCTTCCACCAGGCGATCGCGCGGGCGACGCGGCCGCCGTCCATCGGGAAGGCCGGCAGCAGATTGAAAACCAGGAGCAGGAGATTGATCACCGCCAGCCAGGCGACCACCGCCACCAGCCCGGAAACGCCGGCGTTGGGATCGAGCACCGCCGCGTCTTCGAACCCCGCCCTGCCCGCCACGGCGATGCCGCCGAGGGTGAGGACGAGGAGTATCGCCAGCGTTACGAGGGGCCCGGCCAGGGCCACCTTCAGTTCAGTGCCGGGGCTGTCGGCTTCGCGGTCCATCCGCGCCATGCCGCCGAAGATCCAGAGCTGGATGCCGGTGATCCCGATCCCGTTGCGCATGGCGGCGAAGGCGTGGCCGAGCTCGTGCAGGACGATCGAGGCAAAGAAGCCGGCCGCGGTCAGGACGCCCAACAGGAACGGCGTCGTCGAGGTGCTCGGCTCGTCAAGCAGGTTCGCGTAGGTCCGCGAGGTGAAGAGGATCACGAAGAAGAGGAACAGGAACCAGGACCAGTCGACCGAGATCCTGATCCCGCGCACGTGAAAGAGCGTGAAGGTGCGTCCACCAAGCATCCCCCCATGGTAAGTGGGCGGCTGTCCCGTGGCCCCTCGGCCTCGCGAATCCCGACTGCGAAGTCGGATTTCGCCTCTATAGCATCCGCGCTCGTGCCTACTCATGACGTTCTCGTAATTGGCGCCGGCCTCGCCGGCCAGCGCGCCGCCCTCGCGGCCGCCGAGGAAGGCGTATCGGTGGGGATCATCAGCAAGGTCCACCCGGTGCGCTCCCACTCCAATGCGGCACAGGGCGGGATCAACGCCGCTTTGAA
>CAVSIL010000012.1:0-20546 GCA_963727985.1 uncultured Solirubrobacterales bacterium
GGGGGCCCACGGGCTAAACCTGTACGAATACTTGTACGTATATGTTAGGATTTTGCCGTGGCTGTTGCCCAAACCATTGTCCCAAGCGCTGAAGCGCGAGACCACCTTGCGAGCTACCTGCGGCTCTTTCGAAAGGAAGGCGAGCAAGCGGCCCCGGTTGTCTTTGGCTCACACCGAAAGGCCGAGGGCGTCATCCTCTCCTACGAGCGCTATGCGCGCCTCACGGAGATCCTCGACGAGTTGGTGGCCTCCGAGGAGGTTCACGAAGCCTTGTCAGATGACACGGGAAAACGGGTCGAGTTGGCCGATGTAGCTCGCGAGGCCGGATTCGATCCGGCGGAGCTTGGCTTGTAGGTGGCGCGGCTCCCGGTCGAGTTCTTCGACCCCAGCGCCAAACAGCAGCTTCTCGATCTTCCCTCCGAAGAGTTGAAGCGTCGCGCGCTTGAACTCCTTGCCCAGGTCTCGAAGGGGAACCCCAGACTCGGAAAGCCATGCGGTTTCGCGTTCAGCACCGGCAACCTTTCCGACTGCCGGAAGCTCTACTTCGATGAAGAGCGAGATATGGACCCCCGCTATCGAATCGTCTACCGGCTTGCGCCAGACGAGGACAGCCCGGTAAAAGCGGAGGTGATCCGAATTGGGCTCAAGGTGCCATACGGCGACGAAGAGCAGATCTACCGCCAAGTCGGCCGCGCCCTCGATCGCCTTCAGGGAGCTGGGTAACCAAACTACGCTCGCTCCAGTGGGGCCATCGTCAGGCCGGCCTCGCGCAGCAGCTCCCAGTGGTGCTCGGCGGGCTCGCGGTGGCCGCTCCAGACGGTCGCCTGGCCGCTGTTGTGGATCTGGTCGGCGAGCCGGTGCCCCTGCTCGAGGCTGACGCCGGGCAGCACCCTGGCGAGAGTCGCGGCGACATGCAGCCTCATCGACCTCTACGACAAGCCACTGTTGCCGACCTGGCACACACTGCTGGCGGCTGAGTAGCGGCGCGGCCCAAGGTCTCTGGGGCGCGGCGCCGGACCCGCCCTTTTAGCGCGAGGGATGGCGCCTTTCGTGCCGCCGGTGTCGGGGCAGCACTTTCCAGCGATAGGTCCTCCAGCCCGACTTCTCGCCGCGATAGGTGGCATAGAGGCGGAAAACGTGCTTGCCGGGCTTCAGGTGCCGGTAGATGCGCGGCGAGCGACAGGGCCGGAACCGCCGGCGGTCGAGCTTGCAGCGGAACCGGGCGCCGTCGATGCCCGCCGAGAAGACGAATCGCGCGACCGCCCGGCGCGTGGCCCGAGGCGGACCCTTCTTGACCTTTGCCGTGAGCGGAGTCAGCGGCGGCACGATGACCGGCTCGCTCGGCGGCGGCTGGGCGTGCGGCAGTTCAGTGACCGAGACGACTTCGGGAGCCTCGTATTCCGCCGTGTAGGTGGTAGATTCGTTGGCTTCGACCGTGTGAATCCGCGCGCCGGAGTCCGACCAGGAGGAGAAGAGCGTATTCGGTCTTGGAGCCCGAGCGTCGATTCTGCGCGGGGCTTTCAGTTCGATGCTTGACCCCTGCAGCGCCAGCAACGTGAACGGGGCGGCTCTTTTCGACCGTGGCGGCTTTCAGCGGCACGGCCGCTCGGGTTCGGAGTACGAGCTGCAGAGCGACCACATGCACCGTCATTTCGGCGACGTCGGTGGCGTCGTGGGAGTCCTTGACGCGGACCTTGACGGTCGGTTCGCCCGGCCGATTCGACCAAGACCTTCCTGCTCGCTTCTGAGTTGGCCGCCGGGCCGGGTTCGAAGCCCGAGCCCGTGTCCCATTCGTATTCGAGGCTCTTCGCCGCTGGAGCCGCGAGGCGTCGAATTCGACTTCCAGTTCCCCGGCGCCGTTCCAACTCTGGGGGGTGGCGGCGAGGGCCAAGGTCAGCCGACGGAGCGCTGTAGTCGGCGGTGTAGGTGGCGGCGCGTTGGCGGTGACCGAGTGGGTGCGTGCGTCGGCGTCTGACCAGGCGGAGAAGTTGTAGGTCTTGGAGCCCGATGCGAAGATTCTGCCGGGGCGCTTGCAGTTCGATGCTCGGAGCCCTGCAGCGCCAGCAACGTGAACGGGGCGGCCTTTTCGACCGTGGCGGCTTTCAGCGGCAGGCCGCGTCGGGTTGGAGACGATCTGCAGAGCGACCGCGATGCACCGTCTTTTCGGCGACGTCGGTGGCGCCGTGGGAGTCTTTGACGCGGACCTTGACGGTCGGTTCGCCGGCCGATTCGACCATCGACCTTCGCTCGTCTGAGTCGCGCGAGGCCGGCGTTCGAAGCCCGAGCCCGGTGTCCCATTCGTATTCGAGGCTTTCGCCGCTGGAGCCGGAGGCGTCGAATTCGACTTCCAGTTCCCCGGCGCCGTTCCAACTCTGAGAGGGGGTGGCGAGGGACGCGGTCGGCGGCACGTATTCGGTGTAATGGGCGGTGTAGGTGGCCGAGGCGTTGGCGGTGACCGTGTGGATCCGCGCGCCGGAGTCCGACCAGGAGGAGAAGAGGTATTCGGTCGGCCCGAGCGTCGATTCTGCGGGGGCTTTCAGTTCGATGCTGGACCCCTGCAGCGCCAGCAACGTGAACGGGGCGGTCTTTTCGACCGTGGCGGCTTTCAGCGGCAGGCCGCTCGGTTCGGAGACGAGCTGCAGAGCGACCACATGCGCGGTCATTTCGGCGACGTCGGTGGCGTCGTGGGAGTCCTTGACGCGGACCTTGACGGTCGGTTCGCCCGGCCGATTCGACCACGACCTTCCTGCTCGCTTCTGAGTTGGGCGCCGGGCCGGCTTCGAAGCCCGAGCCGGTGTCCCATTCGTATTCGAGGCTTTCGCCGCTGGAGCCGGAGGCGTCGAATTCGACTTCCAGTTCCCCGGCGCCGTTCCAACTCTGGGGGGTGGCGGCGAGGGCAAGATCAGCTTCGGGAGCCTCGTATTCCGCCGTGTAGGTGGTCGATTCGTTGGCTTCGACCGTGTGAATCCTCGCGCCGGAGTCCGACCAGGCGTGGAAGGCGTAGGTCTCCCCGTTCACTTCGGCCGTTTTGGGTGCTGACAGCAGGACGTGGTCGCCTTCCACGGCGGTCATCGTCAGCGGTGCCAATCCCTGCGCCAGCCCGGCGGTCAGTTCGACTCCGGTAGGCGACGATTCCAGGGTGAGTTCGACCGGCCGGGCGTCGAGTTTCACCGTCTTGCTCCCGGTCAGGCCGCGATCGTCGGCAACCCGGAGGGTGACTTCGATATATGAGGGGTAGTCGTGTTCGGGCGCCAGGAAGCTGCCCTCCCTGGTTCCGGCGAAGATCTGCAGCGGGTGCGCGTGGCAGTGCATCGGATCGGTGGGGCAGTGCAGCAGGCCGGTGCTCCAGTAGTAGCTGAGCGGGGTGTAGATCCCATTTCCTTCGCCGTCGAGAGCGAACCCTTCGAATTCGATTTCGTCCCCCACCCCCCATTTCGAACTCGACAGCGGGCTGAGGATCGTCGGCTGCGGCGGGCTGTCGCCCGGATACACGGTGACCCTGGCGACGTTGCTCAAGCCTTCGCCGTCGGTGACCCGTACGGCGACGACCTTGTTGAGTTCGACATCGTTGCTTTCGTCTTCTTCGAGTTCGGCTTTTGTGTACGTCCGGGTCTGTGTGGGACCCCCTTCGTGAACCTCGAAGGTCCCGTCACCGTTCATGTCCCAGTCGTATTTGAGTTCTTCGCCGGTGGGATCGCTCGATTCGCCGGCGTCGAAGCTGACTTCGAGCGGCAGGCTGACGCCGTACGGCGGCGTCGCCTTGAGCCGAGCGGTCGGCGCCCCCGGGTCGTACGAGATCCGGTGGATCGCTCCGTTGCCGCCTTCTTCGTCGCCGAACAGGTCGGCGTAGTACAAGTCCCCGTCCGCTCCTTCCTCGATGTCGACGCCGGGGTAGATCTTCCCCTCGCGCATGAACCGCTCCGCCGTGGCAGGGTCGGGGTGGCCGTCGTCCCCTGGGTACATCACCCAGATGCATCCACGCACCGCGTCGGCGAAGAAGAGGGCGCCTTTGTATTTCGCCGGGAAATTTTCACCCTCGTAGAAAGAAATACCACCGATCGCCGAGCCGGAGGAGATCGGGCATTCGTCGTTCGGCACCACCGACTGGCCGTGGCTGTAGTAGAAGAGCGGCTCCGAGGTGCTCGCTTCTCCTGCTTCCTCTTCGCCGTAGAGCCGCTCGCAGACTTCGAGCCCGAGGCCCTTGAACTGGAACTGACGCTCGGGCCCCTCGTAACAGGGCCAGCCCGAGTTGTAGATGGCGGTCGGCGGGGTCGGAAAGCGGTCGATCTCCTCGATCTCCGAAGAGCCGACGTTGCCGGTGTAGAGGTCGTTTGTCTGCGGGTCGAAGGTGAAGCGAAACGGGTTGCGGAAGCCCTCGGCGACAATCCGCCGCGTGTTTTCGTCGGCACTTTCTCCCAGCGGGTTGCTCGCCAGCCCCTGCCCGGTTTCCGGGTCGACGCGAAGGATCTTGCCGTTGACGAGGTCAGGGTTCTGGGCCCGCAGGGAGCCGCCTTCCGCGGTCGGGGGCGTCAGTTCCACACCGTAGCCGCCGGGCGGATCGCCGCAGGGGTTCTTCGTCGTTCCGAGCTGGCCGTAGTCGGCCGAGGTGAAGCTGGCGCCATCGCCACCGCTCACATAGAGGTCACCTTCGGGACCGAAGACGAGGTCCCCGACCGAGTGCGAGGAGAACTGCTGGCACCAGCCTTCGGCAAACACCGTTTCGATCGGGTCGCCGGCGACCGATTCCGCCTGGTTGCCGACCGCAGTCAACCGCACCAGGCGACCGCTGACCAGGCAGGCGTCGCCCCCGTTGAGGTCCGGACAGGGATCGCCGGTCGTTTCCGGTTCTCCCCATTTCGGCGCCGATTCCGGGTCGCCGAGGATGTGGTCATAGGTGTAGAGCGCGTAGACGTACGGGCGCCCTTCGGTGAATTGCGGGTCGAGGGCGATGCCGAGCAGCCCCCGGTCGCCGCTGTCGTAGACCTCCGTCCGCAGATCGGCGAAGACTTCCGGCGTGGTGTCTTCGAGGTTTTCGAAGACGAGGATTTTCCCCGGCTTCTCGGCGACGAAGACGCGCCCGTCGGCTGCGAAGCGAAAATTGGTCGGCTGTTCCAGGTTGCCGAGCGCGACCGAGTCGACGAAGCCGTTCGGCAGGGCCGGCTCGGCGTGGGCCGTCCCGGCCCAGAACGCGAGGATCGAGCCGACGAGCGCCAGGGTCGCCGCCAACTTCAGGCCGGAAATCCTCACGCGCGCTCCAGCGGCGCCATCGTCAGGCCGGCGCGCGTCGAGCAGCTCCCAGTAGTGCTCGGCCGGCTCGCGCGGGCCGGACCAGACGATCGCCTGGCCGCTGTTGTGGATCTGGTTGGCGAGGCGGTGGCCCCGGTCGAGACCCACTCCCGGCAGCACCTTGGCCAGTGTCTGGGCAACGTGCTCGAAGGTGTTGTGGTTGTCGTTGCGCACGATCACGCGCCAGTCGCCCCCCATGCCGGACCCCGGCCCGGCGCTCCGGGGTCTCTCTACGGTTGCCGTCGACATCGCCGGGATTATGCAGCCATCATCCTTTGGCAACACGACATCAGCGCTCAAGGAGCTACCGAAGCCGAGACGAAACTTGTTTAGCACCGGATGAGCCGCCCACAGGACAGCCGCTTTCCATACCTCCCTGGGATCGACGCCCTGCGGGCGCTGGCGGTGCTCGCGGTGTTCTTCTACCACTCCTCCGTCGGCTGGATGCCGGGCGGCTTCCTCGGCGTCGACGTCTTCTTCGTGATCAGCGGCTACCTGATCACCTCGCTGCTGCTGCGCGAGTTCCGCCGCGGCGGGCACGTGCGGCTGGGGCGCTTCTGGCTGCGGCGGGCGCGGCGGCTGCTGCCTGCGGTCGGGGTGCTGATCGCGGTGACGATGATCGCCGCCGCGATCGTCGAGCCCGACCGCATCGACCAGCTGCGCGGCGACGCGATCGCCTCGCTCGCCTACGTCGCCAACTGGCACTTCGTCCTCGGCGACCAGTCCTACTTCGACCAGTTCCAGCGCCCCTCGCTCTTCACCCACCTCTGGTCGCTCTCGGTCGAGGAGCAGTTCTACCTCTTCTGGCCGCTCGTCTTCGCCGCCGGGATGAAGCTGTTCGGGCGCGGCAGGCTGCTGCTCGGGGTGGTGGCCGGGGCGCTCGCCTCGGTCGCGCTCGCCTGGATCCTCTTCGACCCCGGTCACGACGCCTCCCGCGTCTACTACGGCACCGACACCCACGCGGTCGGGCTGCTGGCGGGAGTGGCCCTGGCCATGGTCTGGAGCCCGGTCGAGCTGCGCCGGCGCCGCACCGGGCCCCTCGTCGGCCCCGTCCTCGACGCCGTCGGCGTCCTCGCCCTCGCCTACGTCGTCCTCAGCTTCCTCCACGTCCACGACTACGACCTGGCGCTGTGGCACGGCGGCTACCTCTGGCTGGCCCTGGTCACGGCGCTGCTGCTGGCGGTGCTGGCCCATCCCGCCTCTCGGCTCGGCGGCCTGCTCGGGCAGGCGCCGGTGCTCTGGCTCGGCCTGCGCAGCTACTCCTTCTACCTCTGGCACTACCCGGTGCTGATGCTGACCCGCCCCGGCCTCGACGTCTCCCTCCCACGCGGCGTCCTCGTCCCTCTGCAGCTACTGGCGGTCCTCGCCCTCGCCGACCTCTCCTACCGCTTCGTCGAGCTCCCCTTCCGCGGCCAGACCAAGCTGCCGGCGCTGCCCGACGGCTGGCTGCGCATAGCCCGCCCCGCCCTCATGCGCGGGAACGCTGGCGATCGTCGCCATTGTCGGCTGGAGCGGCCTCTTCTCCAGGACAGCGGACCTCCAGCCTCCGCCGCCGCCTCGACTCAAACCGTGGCCACCGTGCGCGCGAGCCCTGAACGAGAGGAGGGCGGGTATCCATCCGCCGGACACTCAGCCGACAGGCGTCCGCCGGATGGATACCCGCCCTCCTCCTCCGCCGACGGATCAGTCGGCCCTCGGCGACTCCGTAATGATCGCCGCCGCCGAAAAGCTGGCCGCCCGCCTCGGCCCCGGCTTCTCGATGAGCGCCGAAGTCGGCCGCCAGGCCGACGACTTCGTCGCCATCGCCCAGCGGTTGAAGCGCCAGGGCCACCATCCCGACGCGATGATCGTCCAGATGGGCAACAACGGCCCCCTCTACAGCGATGAAATGGAGGAACTGCGCAAGGCCACCTCCGAGGTCGGCCAGCTCTTCCTGATCGACGACCACGCCCCGGTCAGCTGGGTCGGAGAGTCCAACCACGCGCTCGCCGAAGCCGCCCGCGACTGGCCGCACACAACCCTGATCGACTGGGCGCCGGTCGCGGCCGCCCACGAAAACCTGCTCTGGGACGGCATCCACCTGACCCCGGCCGGCGCCGGGCTCTACGCCCGCCTTGTCTCCAAGGCGGTCCATGAAGAAGTTGGTTTCCCGCCCCCGCCGGCGGTGTCCAGTGCCGTCGCTGTTCCTTAGCCCGGCATAGCGGGGGAAAGGAACAGCGGGAGCTAGAAAGGGCTGGGAATGCGGACGACGATGTCGTCGACGCTGGCGACGACGCCATTGCCGCCCTTGACCGCGCCGACGCCGACGGCCGAGGCCTCGCCTTCGACTTCGCCGGCGCTCTCGTCGCTCGCTTCAGCGACCTGGGAGCCGCCGAGGAAGGCCAGCAGCTGGGCTTTGCCCGGCTCGGTCTTGGTCACCCGCAGCCGCAGGGCGTTGGCTTTGTTGACCCCCATCAGGTCTTTGACTCCCTTGGCGATCGCCAGGAACTTGGTCGCTTCGGGGGTGACCTTGACCAGCTGCACCTTGCGCTGCAGCGGGAAGGCCAGCAGCTGGTACTTGGCACCGGCGCCGGCGCGCAGTTCCAGCGCCAGGTAGGCCTTGCGCTGCAGTGCCTTCGGGGTGCCGCTGAGCAGGCGCTCGGTGGCGGCGATCTCGAGGTTGCGGCCCAGCACCGGGGTGCGGAAGGAACAGGCGTCGGTGCGCTTGCCGATCGCGATCCGCAGCGCCCCTCCGGAGCCACCCCGGGTGCAGTTGGTGCCCGAGAGCTTGACCAGCTGCGCCCGCTGCGCGGTGCTTTCCATCCCGTTGCGGTAGATCCCGATCATCGCCGCGCCGGAGGCGGCGGCGACGAGCAGGGCGCCGGCCAGGACGGCGAGGAAGGCAGGCTGAAAATCGAAGTCTCATCGGTCGCAGCCTAAACACAGGCCAGGGAGAAAGATGCGGGCCGGGCCGGGCTGAACGGCGGATTTCGGCCCTCGCCAGGCTTCCACCAATATCATCGGGAGGGATGAGCGACCACCGACTTCCCAAGCCCGACCGCCCGTGGGTGATGCGCACCTACGCCGGCCATTCCGACGCGAAGCGCTCCAACGAGCTCTACCGCGGCAACCTCGCCAAGGGCCAGACCGGCCTCTCGGTGGCCTTCGACCTCCCGACCCAGACCGGCTACGACCCCGACCACGTCCTCGCCCGCGGCGAGGTCGGCAAGGTCGGCGTCTCGGTCGCCCACAAGGGCGACATGCACCAGCTCTTCGACGGGATCCCGCTCGACAACATGAACACGTCGATGACGATCAACGCCACCGCCGCCTGGCTGCTCGGCCTCTACGTCACCGTCGCCGAGGAGAACGGGGTCGAGCGCTCCCAGCTCCAGGGGACGACCCAGAACGACATCATCAAGGAGTACCTCTCGCGCGGCACCTATGCCTTCCCGCCCGAGCCCTCGATGCGGCTGATCGCCGACATGGTCGCCTTCAGCGTCAACGAGGTGCCGAAGTGGAACCCGACCAACATCTGCAGCTACCACCTGCAGGAGGCCGGGGCGACGCCGGTGCAGGAGATCGCCTACGCGCTCTCGACCGGGATCGCCGTGCTCGACGAGGTCAAAGCCCGCGGCCAGGTCGCCGAGGCCGACTTCCCCAAGGTCTTCGGCCGCATCTCCTTCTTCGTCAACGCCGGGATCAGGCTGGTCGAGGAGATCGCGAAGCTGCGGACGATGGGCGCGCTCTGGAACGAGATCGGGCGCGAGCGCTACGGGGTGACCGACGAGAAGATGCTGCGCTTCCGCTACGGCGTCCAGGTCAACAGCCTCGGCCTGACCGAGGCGCAGCCGGAGAACAACGTGCAGCGGATCGTGCTGGAGGCGCTGGCGGTGACGCTGAGCCGCGACGCCCGCGCCCGCGCCCTGCAGCTGCCGGCCTGGAACGAGGCGATGGGCCTGCCCCGCCCCTGGGACCAGCAGTGGAGCCTGCGGATCCAGCAGGTGCTGGCGAACGAGACCGACCTGCTCGAGTACCCCGACATCTTCGAGGGCTCGGTGGTGATGGACGGGCTGGTCGAGGAGCTGACCGCCGGCGCCCGGGCCGAGATGGCGGTGGTCGAGGAGCACGGCGGCGCGGTCCAGGCCGTGCCCTACATGAAGGCGCGCCTGGTCGAGTCCCACCGCGAGCGGGTCGCCCGGATCGAGAGCGGCGAGCTCAAGGTGGTCGGCCAGAACAGCTTCAAGGAGACGGAGGAGTCGCCGCTCACCGCCGGCGCCGACGGCGGCATCCTCACGCCGGACCCCGAGGTCGAGCGCGAGCGGATCGAGGCGCTGGAGCAGTGGAAGGGCGAGCGCGACGAGCGATGCCGTGCGCGCCGCCCTCGCGGAGCTCGCCAAGGTCGCCGGCGACGACAGCCAGAACATCATGCCGGCGACGATCGCCGCCGCCAAGGCCGGCGCCACCACCGGCGAGTGGGCCGAGGTGCTGCGCGAGGCCTTCGGCGCCTACCGCGGCCCGACCGGCGTCAGCGGCGCCGCCCCGGCGGCCGACCGCGACCAACTGGAGGCGATCCGGGCCCAGGTCGAGGAGACCTCGGAGCGGATCGGCCACCGGATCAAGATCCTGGTCGGCAAGCCCGGCCTCGACGGCCACTCCAACGGCTCCGAGCAGATCGCCCTGCGCGCCCGCGACGTCGGCATGGAGGTCATCTACCAGGGCATCCGCCTGACCCCGGCCGAGATCGCCGAGTCGGCGCTGCAGGAGGACGTCGACGTGGTCGGCCTCTCGATCCTCTCCGGCTCCCACCTGGAGCTGATCCCCGAGGTCGTGCGCCTGCTCAAGGACGAGGGCGTCGAGGTCCCGGTCGTGGTCGGCGGCATCATCCCCGTCGCCGACGCCAAGCGCCTGCGCGAGGCCGGCGTCGCCGGCGTCTACACGCCCAAGGACTTCGACATCAACAAGATCATGGGCGAGATCGTCGAGCTGGTCGGCGAGCGAGCCGGCAGCCCCAGCCCCGCCTGAAGTCCCATCAGCCGCGACCCGAGGGGGCGAAATAAGAGCCGCCCAGCCCTTGGGCATGGGTGTCAACCTCCGCTTCGGACCCCCGAGGGCGACTCGTGGTTTTCGATCACGAGTCCCACCGCCACCTGGCTGATCAGCGACCGCGGTTGCTCGAACACGTCGACGCGATCATGGCGACGGTGTCCGCGCCGGACCTCCACCGACCTGACCCCTGGCCTGGCCGTGAGCGCTTCTACCGGCAACACCTGGACCTGGAACGCTGGCTACGGGTGGTCGTAGACTTCAATCAAGATCCCGGACGGGTCGTGACCGCGATAGTCCAACTGAACGATCCAAGGAGATAACGATGGCCATCACCGTCGCCGGCACCCGCTTCGAGTACGTCGTTTATGACGAGCGTGGCGACACCCTCTTCCTCAGCGTCGAAGCGCCTAACGCCGGTCTTCCCGAGGAGGGGTACGAGACCCCTGAGGGACACTCGGTGGTATTCGCGGACAGTGGCGCTCTCGTCTCGATCGAGTTCATCAGCCCCCGCTGGCTACTAGAGCGTGACGGGGAGCTGCGGCTAACCCTGCCTACTCGCTCAACCGTGGCAAGCGCCCGCGAGCTGGCACCGGCCCTGGCTGTGGCCTAGCGAATCGTTGGCGCGGGACGCCGAGCGCGCCACCGCGCGACAACACCTCGCGTTCCAAGACGACCGTGTGGTCGCGATCGAGGACCGCTGGCGGCGGAGGTCGCCGGCACCCCCTGGGTCGCCTCCTGCACGGTCCTGGTCGACCAGTCCGGGTCGAGACCTGCTCGGTCCCGAGGCGATCGAGTGCCTCACCTGCGGCGCCCTCGGCGACTCAAGATCATGGGCGAGATCGTCGAGCTGGTCGGCGAGCGCTCCGGCGCCGGAGAGGCGGCCTGAGCCCTCTGGGGCCGTGAGGGCCGCGGCCGCTATGTGCAGCCGAAGGTGCTCTCCGCTTCATCGACCAAGCTCAACGGAATGGGCTCGCTGGGAAGCGCCGGGGAATCGGAGTAGTCGGACCCGGCGACCAGCGTCGCCGTGACGCCGGCCACCAGGCCTTTTCTCGCGCGACAACACCTCGCGTTCCAAGACGACCGTGTGGTCGCGATCGATGACCGCTGGCAGCGGATGGTCGCCGGCACCCCCTGGGTCGCCTCCTGCACGGTCCTGGTCGACCAGGTCCGGGTCGAGACCTGCTCGGTCCCGGAGGCGATCGAGTGCCTCACCTACGGCGCCCTCGGCGACTCAAGATCATGGGCGAGATCGTCGAGCTGGTCGGCGAGCGCTCCGGCGCCGGCGCGGCGGCCTGAGCCCTATGGGGCCGTTGAGGGCCGCGGCAGCACTGTGTAGCCGAAGGTGCTCTCCGCTTCTTCGACCAAGCTCAACGGAATGGGCTCGCTGAGAAGCGCCTGGGAATCGGAGTAGTCGGACCCGGCGACCAGCGTCGCCGTGACGCCGGCCACCAGGCCTTTTCTCTGAGTCAGATCGATGACCGAAATCTCGTCGGCGATAGTGAGGGTCGCCAGGCGCCGGTCGTCGATCTCCGCCTGGGTGAGGACCGTTTTGGTCCGGAACACCTCGACCCAGGCGCCGAGGGGGTCCTCAGCCCAGTAACAGACCCCCACGCCCTCGACGCCGATGGGGTCGAAGCGCCCCTCCCCCCCGTGCGCGAAATACCACGGAGTGCCCGTGGCCTGACGATGAAGGCGGTAGAGCTTCTTGCCGGAGCCGAGGCGCCGTTCGGGCAGCTTGTCCGGGTCGATGTCGATCAATGCGCCGCGGCGGCGGCATCGCGCTGCGCAACCAGCAGAAGCCTGGCGTCGTCGCGGCGCTCGGTGGCCCAGATGACCGGGGAGATGTCCTCGAGCTCGGGATTGTCGGCGAGGCACCACGACGCCGCGCTCCAGTCCGAGCCTGTTTCGGCCACGATCGTGTGGGCCTTCACCAGCGGGTCGACAATCGTGCCGTCGGCGCCGCGGAACTGCCAGGCGGGGTAGGAGAGCCTCCCGTCCTCGGCCCGCAGCGCGATCAGGGTTCCCTTGCGTACGCGCTCGCTGACGCGCTGGCGGCTCACCTTCAGGTACTCGGCGACGCCGGCGCTGGTCCACAGCTCCCCCCCGAGATGGGCCTTCCACGCCACCTCGGCCGCAGCGGCGCGGGCGGCGCGACGAGCCGTCGCGGCGTCGATCTCGCCGCTCGGCATGATCGCCGCCAGCTCATCCATGATCGCCTGGGCGGCTTCGGGGGTGCGCTGCAGCTGATCTCGCACCGCCTGCTGAGCCTCCGTGATCAGGGTGCCGAGGCGCTCGTCGAGCCGATGAAGCTCATCGAGAACCCTCTCCACCTGGGGAGCGGATCCTGCGTTGCCTTTACGGTCCTTGACGGCCATGACGAGATGGTACCTCGATACGTCAAGGGCTACAAGCAGATCGGAGAATTTACCTCCGCGTGCGCAAGCGTCGTCTAGTTTACGCGCAAGTTTTTGTCAGTTTTCGCTTCTTACGCGCGGATAATTTACAGTCAGAGCAGGCATGTCCGCTCCAACGCGCACTTTTTTTCTCGAGGACCAACCGGAGGTCTTCCTCAGCACGGCGGATATCTCCCGGGCGGTCGGCCGTGCCGTGCGGGCAGGGCGAGCGCGCAAAATCGGCGGCCGCCTCTATACCCGGAACACGAGCGAGCCTCTCGAGGCGGTGGTGCGCCGCAACTGGCAACGCATCGCCGGGCTCTACTTCCCCAACGCCGTCGTCGTCGATCGCAGCGCCTTCGAGGCAATGCCCAGCGATGACGGATCGCTCTTCCTCGACGCAGGCCCCGGCTACGCAGGGCGCCGGCAGGTGCGGCTACCCGGCCTTCGCCTCCGCCCGCGACAGCGGTCCCGGGCCCGTCGACGGCGACATGCCATTCATGCAGAAGCTCCACTTCGCCGGGCCGGGGCGCAAATTCCTCGACAACATGCGCCGCTCCCGTGCCCGCGGGGGCGTGGCACGGACCCTCTCGCGGGCGGAGCTGGAGGACGAGCTGACCAGCATCGTCGCGCTGAGAGGCAGCGAGGCCCTCAACGAGGTGCGCGACCAGGCGCGGGCGGTCGCCGGTGCGCTCGGGGCCGAAGCCGAGATGGCCGCGCTCGACGACCTGATCGGCGCGGTCCTGGGCACCACCGACGCGGTTCTCTCGACCGACGCCGCTCGAGCCCACCGGCGGGGCCTCGGCTTTGACCCCCGGCGCCTGGGCTTGTTCGAGGCCCTGCAGTCGCACCTCCTGCGGAACCCACCGCCGAGCCGGCCCGCCCAGCCGAACTCACTGCCGGCGCTCTCGTTCATCGAGGCCTACTTCTCGAACTGGATCGAGGGGACCGAGTTCGAGCTCGGCGAGGCGAAGGAGATCGTCTTCGCCGGAGCGATGCCGGAAGGGAGAAACGAGGACGCACACGACGTCCTCGGGACCTTCGAGCTGGTCAACGATCCCGACCGGCGCGGGAGGGTCCCCGGCGACGCCGAGGGCCTGCTCGACCTGCTTCGCGACGATCACGCGATCATGCTGGCTCGCCGCCCGGCAGTCCTCCCTGGCAGCTTCAAGACGAAGCCGAACCAGGCCGGGGGGACCACCTTCGTCCACCCGGATCTGGTCAGTGGCACGCTGAGCGAGGGCTTCGACTACTACGAGGCCCTGCCGGAGGGACTGGCCAGAGCGGCTTTCATGATGTTCCTCATCTCCGAGGTCCACCCGTTCACCGACGGAAACGGACGCGTCGCCCGGGTGCTGATGAACGCCGCTCTGACCTCGGCCGGTCAGCAGCGAATCGTGATCCCGCTCTCCTTCCGCGAGGACTACATGCAGAGCCTGCGCGCCCTCTCGCGCAACGAAGACCCGCGGCCCTTCGTGCGGGTCATGGACTACCTCCAGCAGTACGCCGCGGGCGTCGACTGGAGCGACCTGGGTCGCGCCGAGCGGACCCTGCGCGCCACCCACGCCTTCGTCACCCCCGACGTGGCCGACGAATCCGGCATCCGACTCGTCCTCCCCGAGGGCGCGGGGGCGTAGAGCACGCCGCGGCCGATCGTCGATCGCCGACGCCGAACGACGGCGCCCGCCACAATGGAGCCATGAACGAGCTGAACGGAGACCGCACGGCCTGGCTGCGCTGCTACCGCTGCTGGTCGCAGAGCCTGGAGATCCAGATCCACTACGACGCGATCCGCCGTGTCGATCCCGAGACCGGGATCCTCGCCGAAGGCGTCGACGAGGTCCAGGAATCGGTCGTGCAGTGCCTCGACTGCATGCACGACCAGCCCCACCTGACCTTCCAGGACGACCGCGTGGTCGGGATCGAGGACCGCTGGCAGCGGATGGTCGCCGGCACCCCCTGGGTCGCCTCCTGCACCGTGCGAGTTGACCAGGACCGGGTCGAGACCTGTTCCGGCCCGGAGGCGATCGAGTTCCTCACCTACGGCGCCTTCGGCGACGCCGGCGTGCGCGAGTTCTTCACCCACGTCCGCTTCCACAAGCACGACGACGAGCAGATCGTCGTCCACCTCCTGGTCGAGCTCTACGCCCGCTCCGCCCAGGAGGCGACCGAGGTTCTCGAAGAGGCCGCCCACGGCCAGCTCGAGATCACCTCGCTGGCGGAGGAGTCAAGGCCGCCGGCGCACGCCTCGGACGAGGCGCACTAAGTGCAAGCGATCGCGTCTCAGACTGTACTCGCGGCGCGGAGATGCCGATAGTCGTCTCGATGCCGCTTTCGAAAGAGCACCGAACCTCTCTGCTGGCTCGTTTACGCGCCGACCTCTGGCTCTGGGTGCACCGTCTGGGCGGTCATGCGATCGCTTGGGGGGACAAGCCATTCTTCTTCGAAGAAGGATGGCCGGTCCTGCGCGCCCGCGAAGGCACGATCAAGCTGGGAAACTTCTGCCGCCTGCGAGGCGGGCCGACCCGTAGCCGGCTGATCACCAGGGACGGCGGCCGCATCGTGATCGGCGAATCGAGCGGGATCAACTTCGGCGCCGAGATCACCGCGACTCAGCTAATCGAGATCGGAGACCACGCGGCAATCGGCCCGAACGTGACGATCTACGACACCAACTTTCACGCGGTCAGCGAGGGCGAAGCGGTGAAAACCGCCCCGGTCAAAATCGGCGACAACGTCTGGGTTGGTCGCCACGTGATGATCCTCCCAGGCGTCACCGTCGGCGACCACTCGGTCATCGCCTCCGGCGCCGTGGTGCTGCGCGACATCCCGCCCCGCACCCTGGTCGCCGGCAACCCGGCGAAGCCGGTGCGCGAGGTCGACGCCTCGGACGGCTGGCAGCGCCTCTAGCGACCCGAGGCGCGACGACGCCACAACCAGCGCCCGATCCGGCGGAACCGGATCAGGCGCCGCCGGGCTCCCTACGCGGGACAAGGACCAAGCGCTTGAACTCGGCTACGAGGGTCCCGTCCTGGTTGAGGACGCGGGTGTGGACCTTGACGACACCGCGGTCGAGCTTTGACTTCGAGGGCTTGACATCCAGCACCTCGGTCTCGCAGAACAGGGTGTCGCCGTGGAAGACCGGGTTGGGGTGGCTCAGTTCTTCAGTCGCGAGGTTGGCGATCGCCTTGCCGGAAACGTCGGAGACCGACATGCCCAGGGCCAGGGAGTAGACCAGCGGCCCGACGACGACGTTGCGGCCCTGCTGGGAGCCCTTGGCGTAGACGTCGTTGAGGTGCAGCGGGTGGTGGTTCATCGTGATCAGGCAGAAGAGGTGGTCGTCTGACTCGGTCACGGTCTTGGCCGGCCAGTGCTTGTAGGTGGCGCCGACCTCGAACTCCTCGAGGTAGCGGCCGTAGGCGTGCGCTCCGGACGCCTCGCGCTCGGCCTGGTCGGTGGTCAACTCGTAAGTCTGCTCGCTCATCGGTTTCGGAATCTCCTCTGGATTGGACGGCGCGGGATGCTATCCGCAGGGAAGGCTCCCGCGGCTTGTCGCAGCCGGAGGTCAGTCGCCGAGGTCGTCGAGAATGCGCTGGGTGACGCGGCCGGCGTCGCGGTCGGCGACGAAGTAGAGGGCGGCGTGCTCGGCCAGGCGCGGCGCCGGGACGCCCTGGCGGGCGGCCTCCTGCTCGAGCGAGTCCCAGAGGCCTTCGTCGACGCTCAGCTCCACCGCCTCCCCCCCACCGTCCGGCTTGTCGCGCAGAAAGTCGGGGCACGGCCACTCGACGCGGCCGGAGTCGCTGTCCTTGAGGTAGTAGCGAACTGCGCGAACAACCCGCGCCTGGGCGCAGTCCATTTCGCCTCTGCCGTCGCCGGCCAGGGCATCCAGGGTGAACTCACCCAGCTCAAGGGTCACGTTTCGTTTCATCAATTTCCCTTGAGCTGTATAGGTATGGCAGGAGACCAAGGCGCCGCGGTCGCGACTTTCACGAAAATTCATCCTTTTTTCCAACCCTGCTGGGCAGACTTGGCTCCTCCGCTGGAGAGCATAACAGCGGTCGAACCTCGGTCCGTACCTAAGATCGAGGAGCGTGAGGAGCTTCTCACGCGGGTCTTGGGGCGAGTCGGCCGAGCGCCTCAGCAGCGAGTAGAAGCAAACGCGGAGGGCGGCGCCGAGAGGCCCGCGGTGCGCCCATCAACCCTTCGCTGCCCAGGAATCCCTCTCGCTGCTTACCGCTGAGCGCGTCGAGGCGCTTCGGGGGCGGGAGCGCAGTCGGGCAAGCCGAGCGAGGCCGCATCGCGCGCCACCGTCTGTTCGGTGACCGAGATCGACTGTTCGAGGGCCTTGCTCTCAGCGGCATGAGCGGCCTGTGCGGAGTCCGCCGCCGCGTACATCCGCTGCAATTCGCTCATGCCGCGCAACAGGCGTTCGGTGCGAGCCCTCAGCGATGTGGGCCCGGGCAGCGGGGCAAGCGTGGCGATCGTTTCCTGAAGCGCCCGCGCATCATTTCGACTGGCGGGGCCGGTAGAGACAGCTCTGCAGGTGGAGTTCGCGGCTTGTGTGGCAGGCAATTTGGCCCGGAAGCACGGAAGTGCTCGTCACGAACTTCTACGACAAGAGCCTGCCCAGGCACTACAGCGCACCAGTCTCTGCCGCCGCCGGCGTAAGCGTTGGGGCGGTCGCACGCGCCAGCAAGGGCCAGGGCTTGCCCTACTACAAAGTGGCGTTCAACCGAGGCGGCAAACGGATCATCCTCAAATGCAAGGCCATCGAACTGGGGACGGCGAGTGCCAAAATCGGCCTCTGAGACGCTCCAGGCTCCCTGTCATAGCCGGATGTCCGATTGTGGCATCGGGCAACGGTCCCTACCGTTCCGTCCCCGCTAGTGGCCGCAAGCACCCAAAAGAGCGAGCGGCTGGCTAGTTGTCCGCCGCCCCAGGCCATGCAGCCGGGGTGGTACCCCGACCCCCTGGGCAGCACCGCCGAGCGCTACTGGGACGGGATCTGGTGGAACGACACCAGGGCCTCGCAGCGGCGGCTCACCCCCGATGCGCTGAACAACGGGAACGGGAACGGACGCCGGCACGACGGCCTGGGGCTCCGCTCGCTCCGCCCCTCGCTGCTACTGCGCAGCCGGGCCGCGCGCGAGGGACGCGACCGCGAACGCGAGGAAAAATTGCGGCAGCAGATCACCGAGCTGGCGAGGCAGGACTTCTACCGCACCCCGGCGGGGAGGGCGCGGGTCGCCTTTGAACGGGGCCAAAGCCTGTTCCAGTACGAACTCGAGGTCGGGCGCATGGAGGCGATCGTGATTCCGAGCCTGCACCATCAGCCCCCGCTGGAGACGACCGACCCTGTCGATGTCCTCAACTCAGTCGTCGCGGAGGGATGGAAGCTGGTCAACAGCGAGTTCCACTACGTCGAGATGCGGGGCGGGATGGTCGGCTGCTACATCTTCAAGCGGTCGCCGAAGCGCCGACGGCCGATGAACGATCCCTGGCCGAAGGTGGAGCAGCCGGCCGAGTAGACGGTTGCCGCGCTCAGATTGCCGGGGGGACGGCGCCTCACTGCGATTAGCAAGTCGACACCGATCGCTCGTGGCGACGCCGGCCACCTCATCTGGCTGAGAGACCGCATCGGCCGACGGCAGGTGGCCCATTTGGTCAGGACCCGAAAAAGGCCCACCAGAGCGGGCCTCTTGGGGCGGCTGGTTGGACCGCGCGCACTTGGGGCGATCGCAGCCGACGCTGTCGCCTGAGAGGCAAACCTCTCCCCCGCGTCGGCCGAGTACTTTCCGCTCAGAGCGCGGACCACTCGCCGAAGGGCGCTCGGCCCTTGAGCACGGTGGCGAGAGCGGAGGTCGCGGCCTGCCGCCGGCCGCTCTCGTAGCGCCTCAGCAGCGAGTAGAAGCAGACGCGGAAGGCGTAGCTGAGGGCGAGCGCCCAGCGATAATCGGCAGCCGCCCACGGGAAGTGCTTGCGGGCGAACTGCATGCGGGCGTAGGCGGCCTGCGCCTCGAGGCGGGCGCTCTTCCAGCGGTTGTTCTCGTGGCGACAGATCGTCATCTGGGGCATGTGGAAGATCTCCCATCCGGCCCGCTTGAGGCGCCAGCAGAGGTCGGCCTCCTCAAGAAAGAGGAAGAAGCGCTCGTCAAACCAGCCGGTGTCTTCGAGTGCCGCCTGGCGGACCAACATGAAGGAGCCAGAGACCCAGTCGCAGGGCCGTTCGCGGTCGTACTCGCGGTCGTCCAGCTCGCGCTCCCCCAGCACCCGCCTCACCCCTGGCACTCGCCCCAGGCCCAGTGCTTCGGCATGCATGTGCATGGCGGAGGGAAAGCGCCTGATGCTGGGCACCAGGGAGCCATCGTCGCGCAGGTGCTTCACCGCCGCCAACGCCACCTCCGGCCTGCGGTCGAGGGCGGCGACCACCGCGCTGAGGCTTCCCTCGAGGATCTCGGTATCGGGGCCGAGGAAGAGCACGTAGCGAGCGTTGGCCGTTTCCAGCGCCCGGTTGTTCGCATGACCCAAGCCCCGGTTGGGACAGCGGATCGTGCGAACGCCCACGAAATTGTCCTCGACGTACTCGGCCGATCCGTCGCTGCCGTTGTCGACCACGACCACGTCGAGGTCCAGCCACCCGCCGTGGTCGAGTACGCCGGCAAGCGCCGGGCCGAGCCGGCGCTTGTCGTTGTGGGAGACGACGACTACGCACACGTCGTGCAACGCAGTGCTCTCCCGGCCGCCCGCCACCGGAAGCCGCAACTCACCCGCTTCCATTGGTCGCGATGATCGTCCTCGACATTCAGGCGAGGATAGGTCGATTTCCAGGGTCGGTCTAGGCCTTCGGAGCAGAACGGCACCTAATTGGAACCCCCCCGATCTGGGCGTGCTGACGCCGGAGACGTGTGGCGCGTCGACCGACCCTTCACTGCCGAGGAAGAGGAAGGCGGAGACGATCGCTATGCCGAGGACGAGGCCAAGAGCGACCCCGATCGCGAGGTCGACGCGACGCCGCGCACGAGCGGAGGGCCTCTCGGCTGAATCGGCTCCCGCCACGGCGGTCAGCCCCCCGCGGCCCCGGCGACGGGCCGCTCCCCCACCAGCCGCGCGAAGACGATGAAGCGCTGGTCGGCGCTGTAGAGCGGGTTGCAGGCGCTCAGCACGAGGCGCTCATAGCCGACCTTCCTGACGACCCCGACATCGCCGGGGTCGACGACCGCGGTCCTCTGCACCCGGTAGAGGAAGCGCCCGTAGGGCATCTCGAGGGTGACCAGGTCGCCCGGCCCGATCGCGTCGATGTGACGGAAGGGCGCCAGGTAGGTGGTGCGGTGGCCGGCGATCCCGACCGTGCCGTCCTGGCCGGGGAACGGCGTTTCGGGATAGTGCCCGGGGCCCTTCTGGAGACTGGCGGTGTCGGTGCCCTGGATCAGCACCATGTTCAGCCCGTCCATCGCGGGGACGAGAATCCGGCCGATCGCCTGGCCGCTGCCCACCCGGCCGGCGAAGCGCCGCGCCAGGACCGAGATCCGCCGCCTCCCCTCCCCCAGATTGGCGACGGCCCGACGGTCGGCCGGTGTCGGGAACCGCGCTTCCAGATCGCTCAGCTGGCTCGCCGCTTCGCCCTGCTTGATCGAGCCATAGATCGAGGAGAGCGGCTCCTTGTAGGCGAGGGTGATCCCGACGTCGGCGAGCACCACCAGCCCGGCGGTGATCAGGGCGACCGAGAGGATGTGGCCGACGCGTCCCACTTGGGCGAAGTCTGGCACGCACCCATTCGTACGTACGTCCGCCGCAGGAAAGCGGCATCTAAGGGATGACGCCCAGATGGCGAGACAAGAG
>CAVSIL010000013.1:0-20489 GCA_963727985.1 uncultured Solirubrobacterales bacterium
ACCAAGTAGACATCCTCACGGGTCTCTCACTAGCTTGCTGTGCGCATGAAGCGGATCGTTCTAGCCATAGCGCTGATGTTGATGGTGCCGCCGGCCTCCGCGAGTGCGGCGCCGAGACACACGCTGAGGATGTTCGATGCACGGTCTGCAGCTGAGGGAGTGGCTCTCGATTTCGAGGTCGACCACAAGCTCGACTCTCGTTCGGTTGGACGCTGTCGGCGAGCGACTCTGCGTCGGGTCTCCTGTGCGGCCACCGTCAGTGGCGAAACCACCACCATTCGCCGGACTTGCGATCTCCGCATCGCCGTTCGGGCTGTGTATAGAAGCTTCTACTGGGACGAGGCTGCGGGAATCGTTTCTCGGCACTGCGAGGACGAAGCCAAGCCTCTGCTGACCTACTCCGCGGCGCGGGTGGCGTTCCAGGGCGAGGCAGACCGGTTTGCTGGGCAGGCAACGACGATCACGTACATGTTTCGGCAAGACGACATCACGTTCTCGGCCCGCGCTGAGCGGAGTCGTCCCCGCGTTCCTCCCAGCGAGTATCTCCCTACTGAAGACTGCTCAGTGAGTCTGGTGGCGACCCTCACGGATTCGATCACGGTCACCACCGACGCATTCGACTGCTTCTAGTCAGTGACCCGAGTCATTGGCGGCCACGCATGCTGAGTTAGCCCGGCTATGACCGGGTCAACTCAGCAAGCGTCGAGGCTGAACCTGCACCGACCGCCTTCAGCAGCTTCACTTCCCGCCGAGATCTCGCACCCTTGCTTTTCATGGGAGGTCTCGCACCTCGGGCCGCGATGGAAGTACGGAACGCGCGGAGAGGTCCGGGTGCCCCTCCGACGGAGGCTCAAGGAACCGCGCCGGAACCCTCGGGACGCGCCCCAGCTGCGCGACGGTCTCCGGCGGAGGGGCACCCGGACCTCTCCAGGGTGCTTGGTCTACCGGTGCGTCTCGCCCTCGGCCAGTTTGCCGTCGCGACCCACGTAGCCGTCCTTGCCGCCGACGACCACGTAGACCGCCTCCTCGGAATCGCTCACGTTCCGTACTTTGCGGGAGGTGGGGGCGTCTACCCAGGCGAGGCCGCCGGGGCCGAGGCGCTGGGTCGAGCCGTCGCCGAAGGTGAACTCGACCTCGCCGCTGTGGACGAAGTAGAGCTCCTCCTGCTCGTCGTGGTAGTGGCTGCCGGTCTCATACGTCGGGGGCAGCACGATCGCGTTGACGCCGAAGGCGGTGACGCCCAGCTCCTTGCGGATCTTGCGGAAACCGGGGCCCTCGCCGAGGTCGGCGAGGTTGGCGACGGAGTAGCCCTCGCCTTTGGTCACGTTCTGGTTGGCCTCGTCGCCCATCGCGGTCTCCTCAGAGGCTTGGCATCGCCGGCGGTGCGGGCGGTGCGGCTGGAGGCGGGGGGAGCGACCTGGGCGCCGGCGCCCTTGGCTCGCTCGAGCCCGATCGGCGGGTAGTCGTCGGTGAGGATCGCCAGGTAGCCGAAGACACGGGCGTGGAAGCTGTTGACGAAGGTCAGCATGTTGTTGACCCCCTCCGGGCAGGTAGCCGCGGAAGACGATCGTCAGCCAGGCGACGAGGGCCGCCAATTGCTGGATATAGCTGGTGCCGTAGGAGAGCACCAGCACTACGGGCAGCACGAGGACGATGCGGAAGAAGGCCTTGAGCCGGCTCTGGCGCTCGGCGGCGGGGGCGAAGTTGACGCGGATCGGGTAGCTGGGGTCGTCGCTGAGGCTGAACGGCGGCCAGACGTCGGTCTGCAGGTAGATCCAGGCCGAGGTGCGGATCGAAAAGCGAACGACGCCGGAGTTGAACTCATACAGCCACTGCGGGTAACGCCCGAGGATGACCACGGCGACCCAGGCGAAGAGGTGCGTGAAGGCGAAGAGGATCAGCCAGAAGGTGGCGACGATGAACCATGGGATTGCCAGCAGCAGGCGGAAAAAGGTGGTCCAGCGGTTCGGCGTCGGGTTGAAATCGGCTTCGTAGCTAATCGGATACACGGTTCCCCCTCGGGTTGGACGGGACTGCGAATACTGCGTCGCGAGCCTATCCCCGACCCCGGCGGGAGTCCACCCGCGACGGTCAATAACCTGTCGAACCCGATGGCGCCCCCGGCAACCGACACCGCGCAGATCCCGGCTCAGCTGAAGCCGGCCGACGGCCGCTTCGGCTGCGGGCCCTCGAAGGTGCGCCCGGAGGCGCTGGCGGCGTTGGCCGAGCGCTCGGACCTGATGGGCACCTCGCACCGCCAGAAGCCGGTCCGCGATCTGGTCGGCCGCGTCCGCTCCGGCCTGGCCGAGCTCTTCGCCCTGCCTGACGGCTACGAGGTCGCCCTCGGCAACGGCGGCACCACCGCCTTCTGGGACGCCGCCGCCGCCTGGATCGTGCGCGAGCGCGCTCTTCATCTCACCTACGGAGAGTTCTCGGCCAAGTTCGCCAAGGCCACCGCCGGCGCGCCGTTCCTGGCCGATCCGATCTTGGTCGAGGCCGAGCCCGGCGATGCGCCCGCCCCGACCGCCGACCCCGCAGTCGACGTGATCGCCTGGGCTCACAACGAGACCTCGACCGGCGTCATGGTCCCGGTCGGGCGCCCCGCCGATGCCGGCGACGCCCTGGTCCTGATCGACGCCACCTCGGGCGCCGGTGGCCTGCCGGTCGACGTCGCCGAGGCCGACGCCTACTACTTCGCTCCGCAGAAGTCCTTCGGGGCCGAGGGCGGCCTATGGCTGGCGCTGCTGAGCCCGGCCGCGATCGCCCGGATCGAGGAGCTCGACGGCGCCGCCGGCCGCTGGCAGCCGGAATTCCTCTCGCTGTCAGACCGCACTCGACAACTCGCGCAAGGAGCAGACCTACAACACGCCCGCCCTGGCGACCCTGCTGCTGCTCGCCGACCAGGTCGAGTGGATGCTCGCGAACGGCGGCCTCGATTGGTGCGTGGAGCGGACCTCCGACTCCTCGGGCCGCCTCTACGACTGGGCCGAGGCCAGCGATGTCGCCACACCCTTCGTCGCCGACCCGGCCAAACGCTCGCTTGTCGTCGGCACGATCGACTTCGCCGATTCGGTCGATGCCGCCGCCCTCGCCGCGGCCCTGCGCGCCGAGTGGCATCGTCGACGTAGAGCCTTACCGCAAGCTCGGACGCAACCAGTTGCGGGTGGGGATGTTCCCCGCCGTCGAGCCCGCCGACGTCGAGGCGCTGACGGCCTGCATCGACTGGGTGCTCGCCAATGTGGAGGGAGTCGCCAGATGAAGGTCCTGGTGAAGGAGAAGATCGCCGACACCGGCGTCGACCTGCTGCGTGCCAACTTCGACGTCGACCTCGGCCTCGACATGTCCGACGACGAGCTGCGCGAGAAGATCGGGTCCTACGACGCGATCCTGATCCGCTCGGCGACGAAGATGACACCGGAGCTGATCGAGCTGGCGACCAACCTGAAGGTGATCGGACGTGCCGGTACCGGCGTCGACAACGTCGACATCCCCGCTGCCACCCGCCGCGGCATCATCGTCGCCAACGCGCCGGAGTCGAACTCGGTGGCCGCCGCCGAGCACACCCTCGCGCTGGCGCTCGCCCTCTTCCGCAACGTCCCCCAGGCGCACGAATCGCTCGTCGCCGGGCGCTGGGACCGGGCAAAGTTCAAGGGCGCCGAGCTCTACGGCAAGACGCTGGGGGTGATCGGCTTCGGCCGCATCGGCCAGCTCGTCGCCAAGCGTGCTCAGAGCTTCGAGATGGATGTCGTCGCCTTCGACAAGTTCGTCTCCGCGGAGCGCTTCCGCGAGCTCGGGGTCGAGGGGCTCGACAGCGTCGAGGAGGTCCTCGGCCGCGCCGACCTGGTCACCCTGCATGTGCCGAAGACGCCGGAGACGATCGGGCTGATCGGGACCGAGACGATCGCCGCGATGGTGGACGGGGCCCGCCTGGTGAATTGCGCCCGCGGCGAGCTGGTCGACCTCGACGCGCTGATGGTCGGGCTCGGAGTCCGGCAAGCTGGCCGGTGCCGCGCTCGACGTCTTCCCGTCGGAGCCCTTCACCGAGCATCCGATCTTCGCCCGCGACGACGTCGTCGTCACGCCCGCACCTCGGCGCCTCGACCGCCGAGGCGCAGGACCGGGCCGGCGTGGTCACCGCCGAGCAGGTGACCGCGGCGCTCAACGGCGGCGTCGTCACCAACGCCGTCAACATCGCCGCCGTCCGCCCCGAGGCGATGGAGGCGCTGGCGCCCGTTCGTGCCGCTCTGCGAAAAGCTCGGCCGGCTCGCCGCCGGCCTCGGCGATGGCTCGGTCGACCGCGTCAGCGCCGAGTTCCGCGGCCGCATCGCCTCCCACGACACCCGCCTGCTCGGGATCGCCGTCCTCGCCGGCATCCTCGCCGGCAACACCGAGGAGCCGGTCAACCTCGTCAACGCGCCGCAGATGGCTGAGGAGCGGGGGATCGAGCTGGTCGAGACCACGGACGCCAGCGCCGAGGACTTCACCGAGCTGGTCACGATCCGCGTCGGCTCCGGCGACCATGAGGTCGAGGTGGCCGGGACCAGCGTCGGCCCCCGCAACGAGCCCTATCTGGTCTCCGTCTGGGGCGAGGGCTTCTACCTCCCCTTCGCCGAGCACACTCGCGGTCTTCCGCTACGCCGACCAGCCCGGGATGATCGGTCGGGTCGGGACGATGTTCGGCGAGCAGGGTGTGAACATCGTCTCCGCCGCCGTCGGCGCCGAACAGGGCGGCGACAAGCGCGGTGATGGCGCTCACCACGGACGCCCCCGTGCGGGCCGAGACGATCGAGAAGATCCTCGGGCTCGACGGATTCGCCACCGGCCGCTCCGTCGACTTGCTCGACCAGCGCATAGCGGCGTCCTCGGTCGCTCGCGTGCGGAGCACGCCACACTCCCGCGTCCTAGCTCTGCTTGGTCAGGGCAAGTCGACTAGCCTTGTCCGATGCGAGCGGTGGTGTTGACGGGGACCGGTGGTCCAGAGGTGCTCCAGGTTCAGGAGCGGCCCGACCCGGCCCGTCGGCGCCGGAGAGATCCGGATTGCCGTGCGCGCCGCCGGGATCAACTTCGCCGACACCCTGGCTCGCGTCGGCCTCTACCCGGACGCCCCCAAGACCCCCTGCGTGCTCGGCTACGAGGTCGCCGGCGAGGTCGAGAGCGTGGGCGAGGGAGTCGACGAGTGGCAGGTGGGCGACCGCGTCGTCGCCGGCACCCGCTTCGGCGGTCAGGCCGAGCTGGTCACCGTCCCCGCCGCGCAGGCGCTGCCGCTGCCCGACCGCCTCAGCTTCGAGCAGGGGGCCGCCTTCCCGGTCAACTACGGCACCGCCTACGCGGCGCTGATCGTGATGGGCAGCCTGCGCCCGGGCAACCGCGTCCTCATCCACGCGGCCGGTGGTGGGGTCGGCATCTCGGCCACCCAGATCGCCCGCAACGTCGGCGCCGAGGTCTTCGGCACCGCCTCGCCGGCCAAGCACGATGCGATCCGCGCCCAGGGCGTGACCCACGCGATCGACTACCGCGGCCTCGACTTCGAGGCCGAGGTGATGCGGATCACTGACGGCGAGGGCGTCGACCTGATCATGGACGCGCTGGGCCCGACCTCGTTCCGCAAGGACTACCGGCTACTGCGCCCGGGCGGCCGCTTGGTCATGTACGGGCTCTCGGAGAACTCCGACAACGGCGTCCGCAACATCCCGGCGACGCTGAGGAGCCTGGCGAAGATGCCACTGGCAACGATGCCGTGGTGGAAGAGCCTGATGGTGATGAACGAGAACAAAGGCGTCTTCGGCCTCAACATGCTGAGCTGGTGGGACCGCGAGGGCAACCTCGACCGCGTCACCGAGCCGCTGATGGCCGATCTCGAGGCGGGCCGGTTGGAGCCGGTCGTCGCCGAGGCCTTCCCCTTCGACCAAGCCGGAAAGGCGCACGAATTTATCGCCCAACGCCGCAACGTCGGCAAGGTCGTGTTGTTCCCCAAGTAAGGCTCTGCGATCGGGCGGGAGCGATCTTGCGATGAAGAGGGCGATACTGACTGCGATGACGGTGCTGGTGGCATGGGCCGCCGCGCCCGCCCACGCCTCCGAACGGCCGGTGACGGTCCTGCTGGCGGGCGGGATCGAAGAAAACCGGGTCTCGATCGGCCTCAGCTCCGACGGGCGCAACTACCTGATCGAGTCGATCGTGCCTCTGGAAGTGGGCGGTGAGGTCTGCTGGCACCCGGAGGGGATGGAAAACCAACTGGAATGCGCGGCCACGGCGATCGGCGGCTTCGAAGTCAACGCCGGCGGCGGCGACGACTTCATCGCGGTGGATGCGAAACTGAGGATCCCCGTGACCCTGCGCGGGGGCCCCGGGAACGACCGGCTCTGCCGGCGGCGGCGGGCCCGACAAGCTGGTCGGCGGGACCGGCAACGACCTCCTCTTCGGGCGCGGCGGCGACGACTCGCTGTTCGGGGGTCCTGGAGCCGACTCGCTGTTCGGTGGCGGTGGCAGCGACCTGCTGCGGGGAGGTCCCGGGATCGACCGCTTGCACGGTCAGGCCGGGAACGACAAGGAATTCCCCTGAGCCTTGCCGGTTCCCGCGGTGCGCTCAGGCCGGGCGCTCGTCGGCTGCGGCGCGAGAGCAGGGTGCCGCCGACGAACAGCAGCGAGACGAGGAAGCCGACCAGCGACAGCGTCGCATCGAGGCGGAAGCCGGCCTGGACGCCGTCGACGAAGGGCGGGATCGCGGCCGAGAAGACAGTCGTGGTTAGGCCCAGCCCGATCGAGCCGCCGGCAATCTGGAACATGTAGACGATGCCGCCGGCGAGGCTGGTCTGGGACTCGTCCACGGAGGTGACCCCGGCGGTGGTCGCGGTCGGGTAGAAGCTGCCGACCCCGAGTCCGAGCAGGACCATGCCCGGCACCAGCGAGCCATAGCCGGAGCCCACAGTCGACCTGCGAGAAGAGAAACGGCGCCGCGGTGATGCAGGCGGCGCCGAAGACGGCCAGTGGCTTCGCCCCGAGTCGGTTGTAGAGCGGGCCGGCAAGGAAGGAGACAAGGGCGAAGACGCCGAGGAAGGGCAGGATCCCGACTCCGGCTTCCAGCGGCGAGTAGCCGAACTGTTTCTCCATGAACTGCGGTAGATAGAGCAGCGAGGCGAAGAAGGTCGCCGACATGAAGAGGATCGCCACGCAGGAGGCGGTGAAGCTGCGGTTTCGCATGATCTCGCGCGGGACCAGAGCGTGGGCGCCGGCGCGGCGCTCGATCGGGACGAAGGCGATCACCCCGACCGCGGCCACGACCAGCAGCCCGATCACCCTTGGGTCTCCCCAGCCCCAGTCGTCGACCTGGTCGAGGGCGATCAGGAGCGAGACCAGGCCGATCGAGAGCGCCGCGATTCCCGGGTAGTCGATTCGCCGGTCCTTGGTTTCGGGCTCCTTGACGTGGACCAGAAACCAGGTGACGGCGACGGCGAAGATCGCGATCGGGACGTTGAGGAAGAAGATCCAGCGCCAGCTCAGGGTCTCGGTGAGGACGCCGCCGATCAGGGGCCCGAGCGCGTTGCCGAGCCCGGCGGCGCCGAGGATGATGCCACCGGCCAGCCCGGCCTTGTCTTCAGGCAGGATCGCGAACGTCATTCCCAGGATTGCCGGCCACATCAGCGCCCCGCCGATCCCCATCAGGGTGCGGCAGGCGATCAGCCAGGTCTCGGTCGGCGCCGCCCCGCCCAGGGCCGACATCGAGGCGAAGATCGCGGTGCCGAGGAAGAAGGCATTGCGGCGCCCGAACATGTCGGCGAGCCGCCCGCCGGTGACGATCATCACCCCGAAGGTCAGGGCGTAGGCGTTGACCACCCACTGGATCGTGTTGATGTTGGTGCCGAAGTCCTTCTCCATCGTCGGCAGGGCGACGTTGATCGCGGAGAAGTCGTTGGCGATCACCAGCACCGCGATTCCCATCGCGAAGAGGGCGAGCCAGTTGATCCGCTGTGGCGAGGAGGCCTCGATGCGGCCCACCCTACGAAAAGCCGCCGATGCCGCTCTCGGTCTGCGCTACCCTCCACGGAGCGAATGACCCACCGCTTCCACAGCCTCGCGCTTCTCCTTCTCCTCCCCCCTCGGGGGGAATAGCGCTGGGCGGCGCGATAGCCGCGAGAGACAGAGGTCATTCAAATGAAGCAGAGAAGGAGGAGGTCCCATGGGACCAGCATCTGACGCCAACCGCGTCCACATATTCGACACCACCCTGAGGGACGGCGAGCAGTCGCCCGGGATTTCGCTGAACACCGCTGAGAAGGTGGAGATCGCCCAGCAGCTGGCAAAGCTGGGGGTCGATGTGATCGAGGCCGGCTTCCCGATCACCTCGCCCGGCGACTTCGAGGCGGTGCGGGAGATCTCGCGCCGGGTCGAGGGGCCGGTGGTCTGCGGCCTCGCCCGCACCCACAAGGCCGACATCGACGCTGCCTGGGGGGCGGTGCGCGATGCCCAGCGCCCGCGCATCCACACCTTCATCTCCACCTCCGACATCCACATCGAGCACCAGCTGCAGACCGACCGCGACGACGTCAAGGGTCAGGCCCGGGCGGCCGTCGCCCACGCCAAGGCCCAGTGTGAGGACGTCGAGTTCTCGCCGATGGACGCGACCCGGGCCGACATCGAGTTCACCGCCGAAGTCTGCGCGATCGCCGTCGAGGAGGGCGCGACGGTCGTCAACATCCCCGACACGGTCGGCTACACGACGCCGGAGGAGTACGCGGGCTACTTCCGCCGCCTGTACGAGCTGGTGCCGGCGCTGCGCGGGAGTCGAGCTGTCGGTCCACTGCCACGACGACCTGGGCCTGGCCGTCGCCAACTCCTACGCCGGCGTCCAGGCCGGGGCGCGGCAGGTCGAGTGCGCCGTCAACGGGATCGGCGAGCGGGCCGGCAACTGCTCGCTGGAGGAGATCGCGATGCTGATCAAGGTCCGCGAGGACGTCCACGGCCTCAGCACCGGGATCGAATCGCCGCGAGATCGCCCGCACCAGCCGCATGGTCTCGCGCCTGACCGGCTACGCGATCCAGCCCAACAAGGCGATCGTCGGCCGCAACGCCTTCGCCCACGAGTCCGGGATCCACCAGGACGGCGTGCTGAAGGAGCGCAGCACCTACGAGATCATGGACGCGACCGAAGTCGGCCTGGAGTCGAACTCGATCGTGCTGGGCAAGCACTCCGGCCGTCACGCGCTCAAAGACGCCCTGGAGCAGCTGGGCTTCCAGGTCGAGGGCAACGCCCTGAACGCTGCCTTCAAGGCCTTCAAGGAGGTCGCCGACCGCAAGAAGCAGGTGACCGCGCTCGACCTGGAGGCGATCGTCTCCGACGAGATGCGCGAGCGCTCCGACGCCCACGAGCTGGCCTGGTTCGAGGTCGAGGCGGGCTCCCGGCGCGAGCCGCTGGCCAGGGTCGCGGTGGCCCTGCCCTCCGGCGAGGAGGTCGTCGGCGAGTCCGGCGGCGACGGTCCGGTCGACGCGATCTTCCGCGCGATCCAGTCGGCGACCGGGACCGAGTGCGAGCTGGCCCAGTACACGGTCGAGGCGGTGACCGGGGGAGAGGACGCCCTCGGCGAGGTGACGGTGATGCTGCGCACCGCCGGCCGCCTGGCCACCGGCCAGGGGGTCGCCACCGACATCCTCGAGGCATCGGCCCGTGCCTACGTGCGGGCCCTGTCCAACGCCCTGGAAGGCGCCGCCACCCGCGAGGCCGAATCGGCCACCGCCGAAGCCGCGGTCCAGCGAACGCCGGGGCCCTAGCTTCAGGCCGGGGCCGGCGTCTGTTTCCGCGGCGTCGCGCTTTCCTTCCGCGCTTGCTCCAGCTGCATCCGCTGGTCGTAGACGCGCAGGATGTCGCGATGCGAGAGCCAGCCGACCACGCTCTCGCCTTTTTCGTCGAGCACGGCCAGGCCGGCGCTGTCGGATTTGACCAGGGTCGCTGTTGCTTCGGCCAGCGACTCGGTCGGCGTCAGCGTCGGCAGCTGCCGCGCCAGCGAGCCGGCGTTCGACCTTGCCGCCCTCCTCGGCCAGAGCCTGCTCGAGCTCATCCCCGAGCAGGACACCGAGGAATGCGCCGGACCCGTCGATGACCGGCAGGCCCGGCTCCTCGCTTGCGC
This sequence comes from uncultured Solirubrobacterales bacterium, assembly GCA_963727985.1. Taxonomy (GTDB): domain Bacteria; phylum Actinomycetota; class Thermoleophilia; order Solirubrobacterales; family 70-9; genus VAYN01. The sequence continues at coordinate 10,122 of CAVSIL010000013.1, forward strand.
TCAGCCTTGCCACCGCCTCCGCCAGCGTCGCGGCGGCCGCCACGGGTTCCGGCGTCGGGCGCATCGCCTCGGCGACGGTAACCGCTTCCATCGGGCTGGCGGGGCGGCGGCGGAGCAGGTCGATGCCGCGGCGCGCCAGCTTCAGCGTGTAGATCGAGTCGGGCGAGAGCCGGCTGGCGAGCGCGGTCGCGATCACAACGGCGAGCATCAGCGGCAGCATGATGCGGTAATCGCCGGTCAGCTCGAAGATGATCAGGATCGCCGTCATCGGCGCCCGGGCGGTGGCGGCGAAGACCGCTCCCATGCCGATCAGGCCGTACGCCCCCGCCGGCCCGGCGAGCCCGGGCAGCAGTGCGTGCATCGCCATGCCGAAGGCGGAGCCGAGCATCGCGCCCATGAAGAGCGATGGGGCGAAGACGCCGCCGGAGCCCCCGATCGAAAGCGTCAGGCTGGTGGCCACAACTTTTGCGCCCAGCAGCGCCAGTAGGAAGAGCAGCGTGTACTTGCCGGCGATGGCGCTTTCGAGCACGTCGTAGCCGACGCCGTACATCTGCGGGACGGCCAGCAGCAGCAGGCCGAGCAGGATTCCCCCAACCGCCGGGCGCCACGACTCCGAGAAGCGCCAGAGCCGGTCGGCGCGGTCCTCCATCCCGTAGAGGAAGCGGATGAAGGCGACGCCGACGATCGCGGCCAGGAGGCCGAGTACGAGGTAGAGGGGATAGCCGGCGACGGCGCCCACGCCCACCTGCGGCAGTTCGAGGAAGGCTTCGGAGCCGAAAGCGGCGCGGCCGATCACGTCGGCGGTCACCGAGGCGATGACGACGGCGCTGAAGGAGCGCGTCTCGAAGTCGCGCAGGATCACCTCGAGGGCGAAGAAGACGCCGGCGATCGGGGCGTTGAAGGTGGCCGAGATGCCGCCGGCGGCGCCGCAGGCGACGAGCAGTCGCACCCGTGCCTCGGGCGCGCGAACGACCTGACCGAGGGTCGAGCCGAGCGCCGAGCCGATCTGCACGATCGGCCCCTCGCGGCCGACCGAGCCGCCGGAGCCGATGCAGAGCGCCGAGGCGAGCGACTTGACCAGGGCCACGATCGGACGGATGCGGCCGCCGCGGTGGGCGACCGCGAGCATCACCTCGGGCACGCCGTGCCCGCGGGCCTCGCGGGCGAAGCGGTCGACCAGCGGGCCGTAGAGCAGGCCGCCGACGATCGGCACCAGGGCGACGAACCAGATGCCAAGGCCGGGGACGAGCGGGTTGGGCACGCGCCCGTCGGCGCCGTAGCTTTCGTGACCGGTGAAGACGTAGGTGAAGCCCTCGATCAGATAGCGGAAGGCGATCGCGCCGAGGCCCGCGCCGATGCCCACCGCCAGGGCAAGGGCCAGCAGCCCGCCCGGCCCTCCCATCCAGGCGGCGGCCCGAGCCCGCCCTCTCATCGGCAGATACGACCTGGGAGCCGATCCGGGGCCGGCGCCGCTCATCTCGCCGCGATCCCGTCGAGCAGCTCGTCGACCGCGCGCCGGATGTTGTCCCAGCGAAAGGCGCTCGGGTCGAGCGTCGCGTGCAGCATCAGGCCGTCGGCGCTGGCGAGGAGCATCGAGGCGAGCGCGTTGGCCGGCACCTCGCGAATCTCTCCGCGTTCGACGCCCTCCTCGATCCAGGCGCGGATGTGCACCCGTCGCCGAGCGCTGGTCTCGGCGAACTGGCGGCGCAGCGGCTCCTGCCCGAGCACGGCGGCCCAAAGGTCGGCCCTCACCTGGGCGCGAGCGGGATCGTCGGCATGCTCGACCATCGCCTGGGAGAAGCGGCGCAGGCGCTCGATCCCCGATGTCTCCTCTTCGCCGATCCGGTCGAGCATCCGGTCCAGCTCGGCCGCGTCGCCGTCGAGCAAGGCGGCGAGCAGCTCGTCCTTGCTCTCGAAATAGCCGTAGAAGGCGCCCTTGCTCAGTCCCGCCTCGGCGCAGACGTCGTCGACGGTCATCTCCGCGAAGCGCTTTGCCGCGGCGCAGCGCCAGGCCGCGTCGAGCAGATGGCGGCGGCGTTCGTCGCGAACGTCAGGTCGTAGCTTGGGCATGGGGGTGGGTCGGCAGGGTCGTAAACCGACTGGTCGGTTTTTATAGCAAAATCGCCAAATGGCAGTCAGTTGTACGTGATAACGTACGCAGCATGAACGCCACCGCGATCAAGCCGGCCAGGCCAGCCGCGACGGCCCCGGGGGCACGGATTCGCGCCCTGCGCGAGGCGATGAGTCTCTCGCTGCGCGACCTGGCCGAGCGCAGCGGCGTCAGCGCGCCGATGCTCTCGCAGGTCGAGCGCGGTGAGACCAGCCCGACCCTGGCGGTCGCCGAGAAGATCGCCGCCGGGCTGGAGCTGTCGCTGTCGCAGCTGCTGCGCCTGGACGAGGGCCAGAACGTCTCCGTCAGCCGCGTCGGCGCCCGCCGCGGCTTCGAGCGCGGCGGCCACCGCTTCGAGGAGCTGACGCCGCCGCTGCCGGGCCAGCGCGCCGATGTCTCCCTGCACGTGCTTGAGCCCGGCGCCGCCACCGGCGGCCGCGGAGACCCGCCGATGCACGAGCCCGGCAGTCGCGAGACCGCAGTCGTCCTCGCCGGCGCCCTGGCGCTTTTCGTCGACGGCACCCGCCACGACCTGCGCGAGGGCGACAGCGTCACCTTCGACGCCGACCTGCCCCACCACTTTGAGAACGATGGCGAGGAGCCGACCAGGTTCATCGCCGTGATCGCCGCTGGCCTCAGGCGCGGCTAGAGAGGAGCTGGGATGCCGCAAAATATGTTCGAGAAGATTTGGGAGGCCCATGAGGTCTCCGAGGGCCTGATCTACATCGACCTGCACCTGGTCCACGAGGTCACCTCGCCGCAGGCCTTCGACGGCCTGCGTCTGGCGAACCGCCCGGTTCGCCGCGCCGACAAGACCCTGGCCACGGCCGACCACAACACGCCCACCGACGGCACCATGGCGGCGCGCCTGATCGCCGACGAGCTCTCCCGGGTCCAGGTCGAAACGCTGGAGCGCAACTGCGAGGAGTTCGGGATCCCGGTCTACTCGCTGGGCTCCGACCGCCAGGGGATCGTCCACGTGATCGGCCCGGAGCTGGGGGTCACCCAGCCGGGGATGACGATCGTCTGCGGCGACAGCCACACCTCCACCCACGGCGCCTTCGGCTCGCTCGCCTTCGGCATCGGCACCTCGGAGGTCGAGCACGTGCTGGCGACCCAGTGCCTGGTCCAGAAGCGGCCGAAGACGATGCGGATCTCCTACTCCGGCGAGCTCGGCTCGGGCGTCACCCCCAAGGACCTGATCCTGGCGACGATCGGGCGCCTCGGCACCGGCGGCATGACCGGCTACGCGGTCGAGTACGCCGGCCCCGCGATCGAGGCGCTGGAGATGCCGGGCCGGATGACGATCTGCAACATGACGATCGAGGGCGGGGGGAGAGCCGGGATGATCGCCCCCGACGAGAAGACCGTCGAGTGGGTCCGTGGCCGCCCCGGCGCCCCCGCCGACTTCGAGGCCGCCGCCGAGCGCTGGCGCCGGCTGCCCAGCGACGCCGGCGCCAGCTTCGACACCGAGGTCGAGGTCGATGCCGGCGCGATCTCGCCGATGGTCACCTGGGGCACCAACCCGGGCATGGTCTGCGAGGTCACCGACAGCCGTCCCCGACCCGGCCGCGATGGACTCCCCGGGCGACCGCGAATCGGCCGAGCGTGCCCTCGCCTACATGGGTCTGGAGGCCGGGACCCCGATGACCGAGGTCGCCCCGGAACGCGTCTTCATCGGCTCCTGCACCAACTCGCGGATCGAGGACCTGCGCGAGGCCGCCGAGGTCGTCGACGGCCGCAAGGTCGCCGGCTCGGTGCGGGCGATGGTCGTCCCCGGCTCCCAGCAGGTGAAAGCGGTCGCCGAAGCGGAGGGGCTGGACGAGGTCTTCCGCGGCGCCGGCTTCGAATGGCGCGAGGCGGGTTGCTCGATGTGCCTGGGGATGAACCCGGACACGCTCTCGGAGGGCGAGCGCTGCGCCTCGACCTCGAACCGCAATTTCGAGGGACGGCAGGGCAAGGGTGGGCGCACCCATCTGGTCAGCCCGAAGATGGCGGCCGCGGCCGCCATCGAGGGACACTTCGTCGACATCAGGAACTGGAGCTGAGCATGCGACCGATTGACGTAATCGAGGGCAAGGTGTCGGTCCTGGACCGCGCACGACGTGGACACCGACCAGATCATCCCCAAGCAGTTCCTCAAGCGGGTCGAGCGGACCGGCTTCGGCGAGTTCCTCTTCTACGACTGGATCCGCGACGGTGAGATCGAGCTGGAGCCGAACCCGATCCTGGTCACCGGCCGCAACTTCGGCAGCGGCTCCTCCCGCGAGCACGCCCCCTGGGCGCTGGAGGACTTCGGCTTCCAGGCGATCGTCGCTCCGTCGTTCGCCGACATCTTCTACTCCAACTGCACCAAGATCGGGCTGCTGCCGGCGATCCTCGACGAGGAGCACTGCCGCCTCGTCGCCGAGGCCGGCGAGGCCCGGATCGACGTCGACGACGAGACCGTCACCTGCGCCAACGGGGTCTTCGAGTTCGCGGTCGAGCCCGACGTCAAGCACCGGCTGCTGAACGGCCTCGACGACATCGCGATCACGCTCGAGAACGGGGCGGCGATCGACCGCTTCGAGTCCGGCGGCGGCGCCGCGAGCGGGCCGGTGACGACGGCGTTGTGAGCGGGCCGACCACCGGCCGATGAACTCGCCGCGCGAGTGGGACGCCGAGACCTACGACGCGGTCTCCGACCCTCAGTTCGAATGGGGGATGGCGGTGCTGGAACGGCTGGAGCTGGCCGGGCGACGAGACCGTGCTCGATGCCGGCTGCGGCTCGCGGCCGGGTGACGCGGAGCTGCTGCGAGCAGGTGCCGCGGGGCCAGCCTGCTGCGCGGTCGACGGCTCGCGCGGCGATGGTCGCGAAGGCGCGGGAGCGTGCTCGGCGATCGCGGCACCTACCTGGTCGCCGACCTCATCCGAGCTTGAGCTCGGAGGGCCGGTCGACCTCGTCTTCTCCACCGCCGACCTTCCACTGGATCGCCGACCACGATCTGCCTCTTCCGCCGCCTGCACGCTGCGCTGCGCCGGGCGGCCGCCTGGTCGGCCCAGTGCGGGGGGGAGGGCAACGTCGCCACACACGCGGCGGCGATCGCGACGGTTGCCGCCAGGCCCGAGTTCGCGCCCCACCTCGGCGGGCTGCGACAGGATATGGAACTTCGCCGGGGCCGAGGAGACCGAAGCCCGCCTGCGCGGGGCAGGCTTCGCGCAGGTGCGCTGTTGGCTGCAGCCGTGGCCGGTCAGCCGCCGGAGCCCGCTCGAGTTCGCTCGACCGTTGACCTCGGCCCGCTACATGGCGCGGCTGCCCGCAGGAGCTGCGGGACGCCCGTTCGTCGAAGGCGATCCTCGCGGCCGATCCGAGCAGCCGCTGGCGCTCGACTACGTCCGCCTCAACATCGAGGCCGTCGCCGCCTGACCCCGCGCTGTTCCTTTGCCGCGATTAGCGGGGCAAAGGAACAGCGGAGCGCGTAGAGTGGCCGACCCGTGAGCACGCCCCCCCGCATAGTCGTCCTGCCCGGCGATGGCATCGGCCCGGAAATCGTCGCCGCGGCGCAGCGGCTGCTGCGAGTCCCTCGGTGAGTTCGAGTTCGACGAGCGGCTGATGGGCGGCTGTTCGATCGACGCCCACGGGACCGCCCTCACCGACGAGGTGCTGGAGGCCTGCCTGGGCGCCGACGCGGTCCTGCTCGGCGCCGTCGGCGGCCCCAAATGGGACACCACCGATCCCGACGCGCCCCGTCCCGAGCAGGGCCTGCTCGGCCTGCGCAAGGGGATGGGCCTCTACGCCAACCTGCGCCCGGTCCGGCCCAGCCCGGCCCTGGTCGGGGCCAGCCCGCTGCGCGAGGAGCGGATCGCCGGCACCGACCTGCTGGTCGTCCGCGAGCTCACCGGCGGCATCTACTTCGGCGCCAGCGGGCGCGACGGCGACTCCGCCCACGACACCTGCGAGTACGACGCCGGCGAAATCGAGCGCATCGCCCGCACCGCCTTCGAGGCCGCCCGCCGCCGCGCCGAGAGCTCGGGTCGCCAGCCGCGCGTCACCTCGGTCGACAAGGCCAACGTGCTGGAGACCTCGCGCCTCTGGCGCGAGGTGGTGACGAAAGTCGCCCCCGACTACGCCGACGTCGCCCTCGACCACCTGCTGGTCGACAACGCGGCGATGCAGCTGGTCTCGCGCCCGGCCGACTTCGACGTGATCGTGACCGAGAACCTCTTCGGCGACATCCTCAGCGACGAGTCGGCGATGCTGACCGGCTCGCTGGGGATGCTGCCCTCCGCCAGCCTCGGCGCCGACGGCGCCCCGGGTCTGTTCGAGCCGGTCCACGGCTCGGCTCCCGGACATCGCCGGCAAGGGCATCTCCAACCCGCTGGCGACCTTTCTCTCGGTGGCGATGATGCTGCGCCACGGGCTCGAGCGTCCCGATGACGCGGCCCGGATCGAGGCCGCGGTCGACGTCGTCCTCGAGCGCGGCCTGCGCACGCCGGACCTGGCGGCGGGAACGCTGGCAAAGCCTCCGATGCCAGACGTCCCCGCCGAGGTCGAGGTCGGGACCGCCGAGATGACCGACGCGGTCCTCGACGCGCTCAGCGCTTAGCTACGGAGCGGTCACCGCCCACTGGCCGTAGGCCGAGAAGGCTTCTTTGGCATCTTCGGCGGTCGCCTCGTAGCCGAAGCCGAGCCGGTTGATGCCGGTCGCCGGTACCGTCAGCGTTTCCAGGTTGGTGGCGCTGGTGACGTAGAGGCAGAGATTGCCTCGCCGCCGCGCCCGGCGCCTGGCCGCTGCCGAGGCCCGGGCAGGCCGGGGTCACCGCGGTCGCCGGGTCGATCACGTTCGCCGCCGGGGTGTTCGTCAGCGGGAACTGGAAAGACTGGCCGCCGATCGCCACCGAGAGTTCTTTGCCGGCGCCGCCGACCGCGAATGAGCCCCGCAGCGTCTGGCCACTCTTCAGCGCCGGTACGATCGGACCGAAATCGCTGCTCAGCTTGGCCGGCGTGACCGAGCCGTTGGCGATGATCGGCGTCGTCACCGCGTCGTCGCCGAGCTTCTGCGTCGTCACCGCCTTGCTGTTCAGTTTGTTCGTGGTCACGACGTTGTTCTTGATCGAGCGGGCGATCACGGCGCCGTTGCCGATCTTCGCCGTGGTGACGCCGCCGTTGACGATGTTGCCCGGCAGGACCGAGTTCGCGCCCAGCTTGCCGGCGACGACCGACTTCGGGGCCAGCTTGCCGCTCCGCACCGCCGCCTTGCGCAGTTTCGCGGTGTTGACCGCGCCACGCTTGATCTGCTTGGCGCCGACGCTGTTCTTCGGTAGGCCGGCGGCCACCGCGGCGCCGCCGAGGGCGACGAACAACGCCATCGTCGCGATCACGTTCGAGTAGCTGAGCTTCGGGAGAAATCTGGAATTCATCGGGTTCTGCGCCTCCTCTGTTGCATTTCGCATTCATTCGCGGCTTCGGGGGTGAAGCCCTGCGTTTGATCGGGCATACTTCCCTGCAACATGGACCAGGTGGATTTGATTTGGAAGAACGGTGAGTTCGTGCCCTGGGAGCAGGCCCAGACCCACGTGCTCAGCCACGGCCTGCACTACGGAACCGGCGTTTTCGAGGGGATCCGCTGCTATGAGACCGAGCGCGGCCCGGCGATCTTCCGCCACCGCGAGCACCTCGAGCGTCTCGAGAAGTCCGCTGGGCTCTACTACTTCGAGCTCCCCTACAGCGCCGAGGAGTTGCGCCTGGCCACGCACGAGCTACTGCGCCGCAATGGCCTCAGCGCCGGCTACATCCGCCCGCTCGCCTTCCGCGGCTACGGCGAGATGGGCCTCTACGCGAAGTCGGCCCCGATCGACGTGATCATCGCCGCCTGGCCCTGGGGCAGCTATCTCGGCGACGAGGGCAAGCGCAACGGCATCCGTACCAAGGTCTCCTCTTGGCGGACGATCTCCGGCGACAGCCTGATCCCCCACGCCAAGGCCTCCGGCCAGTACCTCAACTCGATCCTGGCCAAGACCGAGTCGGCCAACGCCGGCTACGACGAGGCGATCCTGCTCGACGACCACGGCCACGTCTCCGAGGGCTCCGGCGAGAACGTCTTCGTCGTCCGCGACGGCACCCTGGTGACCCCCGGGCACACCTCGGCGATCCTCGACGGCATCACCCGCAGCGCCGTGGTCCAGATCGCCACCGACCTCGGCTACAAGGTGGAGGAGCGGGCGATCGCCCGCGCCGAGCTCTACCTTGCCGACGAGGTCTTCCTCACCGGAACCGCCGCCGAGCTGGTCCCGGTGCGCGAGGTCGACGACCACCTGCTCGGGGAGCCGGGCGAGATCACCCGCGTGATCCAGGCCAAGTTCGAAGACGCCCTGCACGGGCGCGCCGAGGAGTACCTGGAGTGGCTCGACTTCGTCGAGGCGCCGGCCGGGGTGGACGCGCCGAGTAAGGTGAACTCCTGATGCATCTCTTGATCGAGTCAATCGGGCGAATTACCGCAGCCGCCTAGCGGCTGGCGCGGCGATGCCGTGCGCTCAGGCCCGCGTGGCCTCCCCCCGATTTATCGACTCGAAAGGCATTTGATGGAACAGGTGAAGCTCTACGACACGACCTTGCGTGACGGCATGCAGGGCGAGGGGATGTCGCTCTCGGCCTCGGAGAAGGCGCGCGTCGTCCTCGTCCTCGACAAGCTCGGGGTGCAGATGATCGAGGCCGGCTTCCCGAGCTCGAACCCGAAGGAGGTCGAGCTGTTCGAGCAGCTGGCCGAGCTCGAGCTCGAGCAGGCGACGATCTGCGCCTTCGGGATGACCCGGCGCCGCGACAGCGCGCCCGAGGATGACCCTGCCCTGGCGACCTTGGTCGCCAGCTTCGCGCCGGTGGTGACGCTGGTCGGCAAGACCTGGGGCCTGCACCTGGAGAAGGTGACCAAGGTCAGCCGCGAGGAGAACCTGGCGATGATCGCCGACTCGGTCGAGTTCTGCCGGGCCCAGGGCAAGCGCGTCGTCTACGACGCCGAGCACTTCTTCGACGGCTACCGCGACGACGCCGGCTACGCGCTCTCCTGCCTCGAAGCGGCGGTCGGCGCCGGAGCCGAGAACCTCTCGCTTTGCGACACCAATGGCTCCAGCCTGCCCGACCAGGTCGCGGAGGCGACCGCCGCGATCGTGGCGAAGCTGGGGGAGAGGGTGGAGATCGGCATCCACGTCCACGACGACGCCGGCTGCGGCGTCGCCAACTCGCTGGCGGCGGTGCGCGAGGGCGCCCGCTTGGTCCAGGGCACCCTCAACGGCTACGGCGAGCGCTGCGGCAACGCCAACCTGACCACGATCCTGCCCAACCTGCAGCTGAAGATGGGCTACACGGTGATCTCGCCGGCGCAGCTGGCGACCCTGGCCGAGACGGTCCACTTCGTCGACGAGCTCTGCAACCTGATTCCGAACCCCGACGCGCCCTACGTCGGCCGCAACGCCTTCGCCCACAAGGGGGGCATGCACGTCGCCGGCATCGAGGCCGACGCCCGCACCTTCGAGCACATCGAACCGGCTGAGGTCGGCAACCAGCGCAACGTCCTGCCCTCCGAGCTCTCCGGCAAGGCGACGATCCGCGACCAGGCGGCGCAGGCGGGCCTGGAGATCGACGACGCGGCGGCGGCGCGGGCGATCGAGCGTCTGAAGGAGCGCGAGCACCACGGCTACCACTACGAGGCGGCGCCGGCCTCCTTCGAGCTGCTGCTGCGCCGCGAGGCCGGCAACTACAAGCCGCTGTTCAAGCTCGAGAGCTTCCGCGTCGTCACCGAGAAGCGGGCCGGCGGCGAGGTCGAGACCGAGGCGACGATCAAGGTCGAGGTCGACGGCGAGCGCTACGTCCGCGTCGCCGAAGGCAACGGCCCGGTCAACGCCCTCGACCAGGCCCTGCGCAGCGCCATCGCCGACCGCTACCCGCACCTGGCCGAGATCGAGCTGACCAACTACAAGGTGCGGATCCTCGACGAAGCCCACGGCACCGGCGCCGTCACCCGCGTCCTGCTCGACTCCGCCGACGCGGTGCGCGAGTGGGGCACGATCGGCGTCTCCGAGAACATCATCGAGGCCTCCTGGGAGGCCCTGGTCGACTCCCTCGAGTACGCCTTCCAACCGCGGCCGACGGGCCGAAATGTCGAGCATGAGTAGACAAAACGGCCCACCGGCGGAGGGGGTGCCGCTGGCGCGGCCGGAGATCGGGCCGCGGGAGGAGGAGCTGGTCCTCGAGGCGCTGCGCTCGGGTCGGCTCTCGCTGGGCC
>CAVSIL010000014.1:0-40944 GCA_963727985.1 uncultured Solirubrobacterales bacterium
GAGCCGGGCTTTTCCGAGCCGCCGTGTCCGAGCAGGTCGATCGCGACGACGCGGTGGTCGGTTTCCAGCCTCGGTCGCATTCCATCCCACCAGTCGATCGCACAGCTGAAGCAGTGGATCAGCACGATCGGGTCGCCAGTGCGAGGGCCGCCTTCGACCACCTGCATTTCGCCGTCGGGGAGGTCGAGGATGCGGCCGCCGGGCACGGTCACCGCGGCCGACTCGGTCTTGCCGTCGACGATCAGGGTATTGACGAGCAGCAGCGCGATCAGCGTCACCGCGACCCCTATCCCGATCTTCCAACCTCTGCCCATCGCGGTCGTTACCCTAGCCGTCGTGAGCGAGAAATTCGTTATCGAGGGCGGTGCGCCGCTTTCCGGGGAGTTGACCGTCGCCGGCAACAAGAACGCGGCGCTGCCGATTCTCGCCGCCTGCTTGCTGACCGAGGAGGAGGTGCTACTGCACCGGGTGCCGCGGATCCGCGATACCGAGGCGCAGATCGCGCTGCTCGAGCAGCTCGGGGTCGAGGTCGCCTGGGTCGCCGACAACAGCGTCCGCCTCTGTGCCCGCGGTGTCGCCGCGACAGTTGTCGACGAGGAGTTCTCGAGCCGGATTCGGGCCTCGTTCCTGCTGGCCGGGCCGCTGCTGGCGCGTTTCGGCGAGGCTCGGATGCCGCCTCCCGGCGGTGATTTCATCGGCCGCCGCCGCCTCGACGCCCATCTCGACGCCTTCAAGGACCTCGGCGCCCGGGTCGACGGCAACCGCTGGATCGAGCTGACCGCCCCCGGCGGTCTCCGCGCCTGCGAGATATTCATGGACGAGCCCTCGGTGATGGGGACCGAGAACGCGCTGATGGCGGCGGCGTTGACGGCGGGGGCGACCAAGATCTCCAACGCCGCCTCCGAGCCCCACGTTCAGGACCTGGCCCGGCTACTGACCAAGATGGGCGCCCGGGTCGACGGCATCGGCTCCAACGTGATGGTCGTCAACGGTGCCGAGAGCCTTGGCGGCGCCGAGCACACGATCTCGCCCGACCACATCGAGGTCGGCAGCTTCATGGCCCTGGCCGCCGCGACCGGGGGGGAAGTGCGGGTCCGTGACGTTGACGCGCCCGACCTGACGATGGTGCGACGCCAGTTCCGCCGCCTCGGGCTACGCTCGGACATTGACGGGTCCGACATGGTCGTCCCCGCCAACCAGAGCCTGGAGATCGAATCGGACCTGGGCGATGCAATCCCGAAGATCGAGGACGGTCCCTGGCCCGCCTTCCCCGCCGACCTCACCTCGATCGCATTGGCCCTGGCAACCCAGGCGAAGGGGGAGATCCTGATCTTCGAGAAGATGTTCGAGAACCGCCTCTTCTTCGTCGACAAGCTGGTCGCGATGGGCGCTCGGATCACGCTGTGCGATCCCCACCGGGCGATCGTCAGCGGTCCGAGCCGGCTTCATGGCGAGCGCGTCGAGAGCCCTGACATCCGCGCCGGGATGGCGATCCTCATCGCCGCCCTGGCCGCCGACGGCACCTCCCATATCGGCAACATCCGCCAGATCGATCGTGGCTATGAGCAGATCGACGAGCGCCTGCGCGGGCTCGGTGCCCAGATCGAACGGGTCTCGGCTGAGGTACCTGCCTAGCAGGGGTTTCGCTGCGTCTCTCGTAAGGTCAGCCGGATGATTCACCCGATCCCACCCGGAACCCGTGACGTGCTCCCCGAGGAGATGCGCGAGCTGCGACGCCTGCAGCGGGCGCTGCTCGAGGTCTTCGAGGATCGTGGCTACGGCGAGGTGTCGACCCCGACGATCGAGTACGACGAGGTCCTGGCCCGCGGCGATGGCCGCGGTGCCGCCGGTGCCTATCGCTTCTTCGACGAGGGCAATCTGCTGGCGCTGCGCTCCGACATGACGGTGCCGATCGCCCGCCTCGCGGCGACCCGCCTGGCCGCCGCGGGGTCGCCCTTGCGCCTCTGTTACATGGCCAGCGCCTACCGGGCAGTGCGCCCGCAGCGCGGCCAGATGCGCGAGTTTGTCCAGGCCGGGGTGGAGCTGATCGGCGAGCCGGCACCGGGGGGGACCGCCGAGGTGGTCGAGGTGCTGGAGGCGGCGCTCGACGGCGCCGGACTCGACCGCGCCGTGATCGGGCTCGGCGACGCGGACCTCTACCGCCAGCTGCTGACCGAGTTCGGGGTCGAGGGCGAGGCCCGCGACTCGATCATCGGCCGTCTGGCCACCCATGACCTGGTCGGGCTCGAGGCCGAGCTCTCCGCGGTGGCGGGGATCAGCGACGAGCAGTGCGCCACCTGCGTCGCCCTCTCGCAGCTGCGCGGCGGCAGCGAGGTGCTCGCCGAGGCCCGCGCGCTCGGCGGTGTCGCGGTCGAGCGGGCGACGGCACGGCTGCAGGAGAGCTTCGAGGAGCTGGAGCGGCGCGGTGTCGCCGAGCGGGTTCAGATCGACCTCGGCCTGCTGCGCGACCTCGGCTACTACAGCGGCGCGATCCTCGAGGTCTACGACCCGGCGCTGGGCCACGTGCTCGGCGGCGGCGGCCGCTATGACGGACTGCTGCGGCGCTTCGGTGTCGACCTGCCGGCGGCCGGCTTCGCCCTCTACCTGGAGCGCGTGCACACCGCCCAGCTGGAGGAGTCGCGGCGCGAGTGGGGAGGGGCGATGAGCTTCGAGGTCGCCGGCAGCCGGGCCAGGCCCGATGGGCCGCTGAAGCTGGCCGTGCCGCGCGGCGCGCTCTTCGGCGAGACGCTCGACATCCTCGACGCGGTCGGGGTCGACACGTCCGGGGCGCGCGGCGACTCGCGCTCGTTGATCTTCGAGACCGCGGGGATGACCCTGGTGACGATGCGCCCCTCCGACGTCCCCACCTACGTCGAGGCCGGTGCCGCCGATGTCGGCATCACCGGCAAGGACGTGCTGCTGGAGCAGTCCGACCGGATGGTCTACGAGCTGCTCGACCTCGGCTTCGGCCGCTGCCGCATGGTCCTCGCCGGGCGCGTGGGCGACAAGAGCCTGGGCGAGTCCCAGCGCCGCCTGGGGATGATGCGGATCGCGACCAAGTACCCGCTGATCGCCGAGCGCTACTTCGAGGAGACCGGCCGCCAGATCGAACTGATCGAGGTCAAGGGCTCGGTCGAGCTGGCGCCGCTGATCGGGCTCGGCGACGGCATCGTCGACCTCGTCGCCACCGGCCGCACCCTGGAGGAGAACGATCTCGAGGTGCGCGAGGAGATTCTCGAGTGCACCGCCCGCTTCGTCGCCAACCGGGTTGCCCACAAGCTGCGCGCCGCCGAGGTCGACGAGCTGACGGCGAAGCTGAGGGAAGCGGCGGCGCGGTGAGGACGCGCCGCTTCGAGTGGGAAGGAGCGGCGGAGACGGCCGCGGCGCTGCGGAGCTGGGCGGCCGAGTCGGCGCCGGCGGTCGATGTGCGGCCGATCGAGCGCGAGGTGATCGACGGCGGCGACGCCACCCTGCTGCAGCTGACCGCGCTCTACGACGCGACCGAGCGGGCGCCGACGGCGCTGCGGGTCGAGCCCGGCGAGGCGGAGGCGGCGCTGGCCGCGGTCGACGCCGGCGCTGCGCGAGGCGCTGGAGCTGGCGGCGGCCAACGTGCGCGCGGTCGCCGAGGCCCAGATCCGCGCCGAGACCCGGTTGCGGCTTCCGCAGGGGCAGACCGTGAGCAGTCCGCGAAGTCGCGGTAGGCGCCGCCGGCATCTACGCGCCGGGTGGGCGCGCCGCCTATCCCTCCAGCGTCCTGATGTGCGCGATTCCCGCCCAGGTGGCGGGCGTGGAGCGGGTCGCCCTCGCCTCGCCGCCCGGGCCCGACGGCCGGCTGCACCAGCTGGTGCTCGCCGCCGCGGCGCTCTGCGGCGTCGAGGAGATCTACGCGATGGGCGGCGCCCAGGCGATCTTCGCGCTCGTCCACGGCACCGAGACGATCGCCCCGGTCGACGTCATCGTCGGGCCCGGCAACGCCTGGGTGCGGGAGGCCAAGCGCGCCGTCTCCGGCACCGTCGGCATCGACTCCCTGGCCGGCCCCTCCGAGCTGATGCTCGTCGCCGGCCACGACACCGACCCCGAGTGGGCCGCCCTCGACCTCTGCGCGCAGGCCGAGCACGGGCCCGAAAGCCCGCTGGTCGCCGTTGCCGTCGAGGAGCACGTGCTCGACGCGATCGCCGCCGCCACCGAGGCGCGCCGCGGCCTCGCGCCCGTCGGTCGCCGACGCGCCACTGGCGCTGGTCGCGGTGCCCGAGCTCGAGGCCGCGATCGCGCTCGCCAACGCCTACGCCCCCGAGCACCTGGAGCTGCTGGAGGAGGACGCCGCCCTGGTGGCCGAGCGGGTGAGGACCGCGGGCTGCGTTTTCGTCGGCCGCTACGGCGCCACCGCCTTCGGCGACTATGTCGCCGGCTCCAACCACGTGCTGCCGACTGGCGGCGCCGGGCGCTTCTCCGGGCCGCTCGGGCTCGCGACCTTCCGCCGCCGGATCTCCCAGGTCGAGATCGGCGCCGAGGCGGCGGCGGCGCTGGCGCCGCAAGCCGACGCCCTCGCCCGTGCCGAGGGCTTCCCCGTACACGGCGAGTCAGCGATGATTAGGCGATGAGCAGAACTTCCAGCAGAGAGCGCAGCACGGCCGAGACCCAGATCGAGCTTTCGCTCGACCTCGACGGGGGAGAGTCGAGCGCTGCGACAGGCGTCGGCTTCCTCGACCACATGCTCGACCTGCTCGCCCGCCACGGGCGGCTTGGTCTGAGGGTCGAGGCCAATGGCGATCTCGAGACCGGCGCCCACCACACGGTCGAGGACGTCGGCATCGTGCTTGGGCAGGCGCTCGACGAGGCGCTGGGCGACCGTGCCGGCATCCGCCGCTACGGCTCCGCCGTGGTGCCGATGGACGAGTCGCTGGCCGAGTGCGCGATCGACATCTCCGGCCGCCCGTTCTGCCACTTCGACGCCGACCTGCCGACCACCTCGATCGCCGGCTTCGACACCGAGTTGGCCGAGGAGTTCTTCCGCGCTGTCGCCAACAGCGCCAAGCTGACCCTGCACGTCTCGGTCCGCTACGGCACCAACGCCCACCACATGATCGAGGGCTGCTTCAAGGCCTTCGCCCGCGCCCTGCGGGTCGCCGTCTCGATCGACCCCGAGGAGAGCGGCGTGCCGTCGACCAAGGGGACGCTGAGTGAGTGAGCCGCCAGGATCGCGATCCTCGATTACGGGATGGGCAACCTGCGCTCGGTCGAGAAGGCGCTGGAGCACGTCGGCGTCACCGCGACCATCACCCACGACCCGGCCGAGGTGCGCGCCGCCGACGGGGTCATCCTGCCCGGCGTCGGCGCCTTCCCGAGGGCGATGGAGCGGATCCGCGAGCGCGGCCTCGACGAGCTGATCGGCGAGCGCCGCGAGGCCGGGGTGCCGATTCTCGGCATCTGCCTCGGCCTGCAGTTGCTCTTCGACTCGACCACCGAGCTCGGCGGCGCCGACGGGCTGGGGCTGCTCGAGGGCGAGGTCGACGAGCTCGACGCCGACGGTCTGAAGGTCCCCCATATCGGTTGGTCGCCGGTGCGCTGGGAGCGCGAGTCGCGCCTGGCCGAGGGCATCCCCTCCGAGACCCCCTTCTACTTCGTCCACTCCTTCGCCCCGCGCCCGGGGCCCGGCGAGCTGCTCGGCAGCGCCGCCTACGGCGCCCGCTTCGCCTGCGCGGCCGAGCGCGACAACGTCTTCGGCGTCCAGTTCCACCCCGAGAAGTCGAGCGCCGCCGGGCTGCGGCTGCTCTCCAACTTCGCCGGGATCTGCGCCTCCGTCCCCGGCGTGATCCTCTATCCCGCGATCGACATCCGCGGCGGCCAGGCGGTGCGGCTGCTGCAGGGCGACTACGAGCGCGAGACGACCTACGACGCCGATCCGGTCGATGCCGCCGCCCGCTGGGCCGGCGAAGGGGCCGAGTTCCTGCACGTGGTCGACCTCGACGGCGCCAAGGCGGGGGAGCCCCAGAACCTCGAGGCGGTGCGGCGGATCGCCGCCGCGGTCGAGTGCCCGATCCAGGTCGGCGGTGGGCTGCGGGACGCCGACTCGGTCGCCGCGGTGCTCGCCGCGGGCGCGGAGCGGGTCGTGATCGGCACGGCAGCGCTGCGCGACCCGGAGTTCCTCGACCGCATCGTCTCCGAGCACGGCGAGCGCGTCGTCGTCTCCGTCGACGCCCGCGGCGGCAAGGTCGCGCTCTCGGGCTGGACCGAGGCGACGGAGACAGACGTCGCCGACACGGTCGCGGAGCTGGGCGAGCGCGGCGTCGCCCGCTTCCTCTGCACCGCGATCGAGGTCGACGGCACGATGGAGGGCCCCGCGACCAAAGAACTGAACCGCATCGCCGCCGCAACCAGCGCCCAGATCATCGCCTCCGGCGGCGTCGGAGCCCTCGCTGACCTCAAGGCGCTGGCCGCCGACGCGGCCCCCAACATCGAAGGCGCCATCGTCGGCCGCGCGCTGTACGAGCGTCGCTTCACCGTGGCGACGGGCAGGGCGACGGAGACCAAGTGCCCCTCTCCCGGAGGCTCTAGGACTGCGGCTTGAAGCATCGCTGCGCGACCCAGCTGCGCGACGGTCTCCGGGAGAGGGTGCACCGGCCTCCCGCCTCTCTACGCTTAGGCCATGGTCCTGAAGCGCGTCATCCCCTGCCTCGACGTCGACGCCGGCCGCGTCGTCAAGGGCACCAACTTCGTCGGCCTGCGCGACGCGGGCGACCCGGTCGAGCTGGCCGAGCGCTACGACGCCGAGGGCGCCGACGAGCTCGTCTTCCTCGACATCACCGCCTCGCACGAGAAGCGGGAGACGATCGTCGAGTTGGCCCGGCGCACCGCCGACAACGTCTTCATCCCCTTCACGATCGGCGGCGGCATCCGCTCGGTCGAGGATGCCCAGGCGGTGCTCGACGCCGGCGCCGACAAGGTCTCGGTCAACTCCGCCGCCCTGGCCCGGCCCGAGCTGCTGACCGAGCTGGCCGACCACTTCGGCGCCCAGTGCGTGGTGATCGCGATCGACGCCAAGCGCGAGGAGGATGGCTGGGGCGTCTACGTCAACGGCGGTCGCAAGCGGGTCGAGGGCCGCGACGCGGTCGGCTGGGCGCGCGAAGCGGTCGAGCGCGGGGCGGGGGAGGTGCTGCTGACCAGCATGGACCGCGACGGCACGAACGACGGCTACGACATCGAGCTGACCCGGGCGGTCGCCGACGCGGTCTCGGTGCCGGTGATCGCCTCCGGCGGCGCCGGCCACCTGGGGCACTTGAGCGAGGCAATCGCCGAGGGCGGCGCCGACGCCGTCCTCTGCGCCTCGATCTTCCACTACGGGCAGCACCGCGTGCGGGAGGCCAAGGAGCGCCTCGCCGCCGACGGCATCCCGGTCCGCCTCTAGCGGCGCCCGGCTATTCCAGGTCGGCGGCCAGTCCGGCGACGCCGGTCGAGCCGAGGATCTCGAAGCGGGCCAGTTCGTAGGGCGCTTCGCGGCTGGCTTCGCCGGGGATCTCGGTTGTCGCGGTGACGTAGCCGGCGGCTTCGACGGCGGCGATCACGGTCGCGTCGAACCGGCCCGCCGGGTAGCAGAAGTCTTTCACCGGGACGCCGTACTCACGTCGCAGGATCCGCCGCGCGCCGGCCGTTTCTCGCTTCAGCGCCGCCGCATCGAGAGTGGTGAGGTCGGAATGGTCGATCGTGTGGGCCGCCAGCTCCCAGCCGGCGTCGAGCATCGCTCGCACGTTGCTCTCGTAGAGGTCCGATCCTTCGGCCTTGAGGTTGAGGACTCCGGGCCAGCCGTGCTTGCGCAGCTCCGGCAGGGCGTAGGTGAACTGCGGCCGGTAGCCGTCGTCGAAGGAGATGACCACCGGTCGGGCCGGCAGGGTGGCGCCGTGGTACCAGGCGTCCTCGACCTGTTCGAGCGTCACCGCCTCGTAGCCGTGCCCTTCGAGCCAGTCCATCTGCCGGCGGAAGTCGGGCCTGCTCACGTACAGCTCCGGGTAGGGCGCGTCGGCCGCGGGGGCGCCGAGCACGTGGTACTCGAGGATCGGCACCGGGCCGGTATGGGGTTCCCAGTCCGGCTGAGGGGTGGCGTTGCGGACGAGGACGGTCGACTTCGCCGACCTGGACGGTGCGGCAGAGGTTTCGGTCGCTATGCGACCCAAACCTCTGCCGCGGTCGCCGGAATCGTCCCCAGCCGCGGCGAGAACGATCGCAACGGCGGCGATGGCGATCGCTGCCAGGGAACCGCCGGCCAGCAAGCGACGGCGCTTGGTCCGCCGGGTGCGCTCCCGGCGCTGAGCTTCGCGTCGCCTCAGCAGCTCCTCGCTACTCAGATTCGAGGGGTCAGTTGGTTCTCTATCTCGGTTGGCCATCCGCGCAGGCGATCATGGTAGGGAAGGGACCCATGCAGAGCGCCGGCAAGCCGATCGAGACCCTGACCGCGGCGCTGTGGAGCGCCCATCCCGAGCTGGCCGCGATCCGCGACGCCGCCACCGAGCCCGTCTACCTGGTCGGCGGCGCCGTCCGCGATCTGCTGCTGGGCCTTGGCCGCGCCGACCTCGACATCGTCGTCGAGGGCGACGCCGTGGCGCTTGCCACCCGCCTCGGGGCCGAGCCGCGCGAGCACGAGCGCTTCGCCACCGCCAAGGTCGAGTTCGACGGCCACGAGGTCGACATCGCCAGCGCCCGCTCGGAGACCTACCCGCAGCCCGGCGCGCTGCCGGTCGTCAGCCCCGCGGCCGCGATCGAGGCCGACCTCGGCCGCCGCGACTTCAGCGTCAACGCGATGGCGATCCCGCTGAGCGGGGAGCCGCGCCTGATCGATCCCCACGGTGGCCGCGGCGACCTGGAAGCGGGGCTGCTGCGGGCACTCCACCCCGAGTCCTTCGCCGACGACCCGACCCGGGCGATCCGGGCGGCGCGCTACGCGGCCCGCCTCGGCCTCGGGCTGGAGCCGGAGACCGAGGTGCTGCTGCGGGCGGCCGACCTCGACTCGGTCTCGGCCGACCGCCGCCGCGCCGAGCTGCTGCGTCTCGCCGGGGAAGAGACCGCGCCGCGCGGCTTCGCCCTGCTGCGGGAGTGGGGGCTGCTGGGCGCCCGGGGCGGGGGGGACGACCTGGTCGAGCGGGTCGCGGCCCTGGCTGCGGCGCCGCCCTGGGCGGAGCGCCTGGAGCCCGCGGATCGCGCCCGCGCCCTGCTCACCGCCGCCCTCGGCCCCGCCGACGAGGAGCGCGCCCTGGCGGCCTCGCGGCCACAGCGGCCCTCGCAGGCGGTCGAGCTGGCCCGCGGCCACGACCCGGTCGAGCTGGTCCTGGCCCGCGCCCTCGGCGCCGCGTGGCTCGACGACTACCTGGAGCAGTGGCGCGCGGTCTCGCTCGCGATCGACGGCGCCGACCTGATCGCCGCCGGCGTCCCCCAGGGCCCGGCCCTCGGCCGCGGCCTGGCAGCGGCCCTGCGAGCCAAGCTGGACGGCGAAATCTCCACCCCCGACCAGGAGCTCGCCACGGCCCTCGCCGCCGCCCGCAGGGCTGAGCCGTCGCGGCGCATCTGCTTAGTTAGGCGGGATGGAGTGGCGTGAGAGCGAGGGCGTGCGTTGGCTGGAGGCCGATCTGGGCGGGGCGCGGGCCGCGTTTTCCACCCGGGTCGGGGGCGTCAGCGAGCCGCCGTTCGACTCGCTCAACCTCGGCCTGCTCACCGACGACGCCGACGACGCCGTGGCCGAGAACCGGCGACGGCTCGCCGCGGCGCTGGGATTCTCGCCCGAGCGGATCGCATTCGCACGCCAGGTCCACGGGGCCGACCTCATCGCCCATCCTCACCCCTCGCCCCCAACTTCGCCCCGCTGTTCCTTATCCGCATATGGCGAGGAAAAGGAACAGCGGAGGGTCGAGGTGCCGGAGGCCGACGGGCAGGTCGTTTCTGGGCCCGGCCTGGCGATGCTGGTCTTCACCGCCGACTGCCTGCCGGTCGCCCTCTCCGGCCCCGGCGGGGTGGCGATGCTGCACTGCGGCTGGCGCGGCCTCGCCGCCGGGATCCTCGCCAGGGGCGCCGAAGCCGTCGGCGCCACCGCTGCCGCGATCGGCCCCGGCATCGGGCCCTGCTGCTACGAGGTCGGCCCCGAGGTCCTCAACGCCTTCTCAAGCCTCGGCCCCGGCATCGCCCTCCCGGCCGATGGGCCGGAAAGTCGAGCTGGGGACGACATATCGGCCCATCGGCGGCTGGATCTGGTCGAGGTGGCGCGGCGGCTGCTTGCCGCGGCGGGGGTGGAGCAGGTCGAGGCGGCGGGGCTCTGCACCAGCTGCGAGACGGAGCTGTTCTTCTCCCACCGCCGTGACGCCGGGCGCACCGGGCGCCAGGGCGGTCTGGTCTGGATCGAGTCCTGATGGCGGGGCTGATCCACGGCATCGAGGCGGCGAAGGTGCGCGCCAACCTCGAGCGGGTGCGCGAGCGGGCCGGCGACGGCGTCGAGATCCTCGTCGCCTGCAAGTACGTGCCGCTGGAGGAGATGGGCGCGCTGGCCGAGGCCGGCGTCACCCTGGTCGGCGAGAACCGCCAGCAGGACCTCGCGGCCAAGCACGAGCGCTGGGGCGACGCCTTCGAGTGGGACTTCATCGGCAACCTGCAGAGCCGCAAGGTCAAGCAGCATCCTGCCGCTCTGCCGGCTGGTCCACTCGGTCGCCACCGACTCGGTGCTGCGCAGCTCGGCAAGCACGGCACTCCCGAGACCGAGGTGCTGGTCGAGGTCAACATCGCCGCCGAGGAGGGCAAGGGGGGAGTGGCGCCGGACGACCTTGCCGCCTTCATCGAGCGCTGCCCGGTCCGGGTCGGCGGCCTGATGACGATGCCGCCGTTCAGTCAGGACCCGGAGGCCTCGCGCCCGCATTTCGCCCGCCTCGCCGAGCTCGCCGCCGACAACGGCCTGCGACGCCTCTCGATGGGAACATCGCAGGACTGGCGGGTCGCGATCGAGGAGGGGGCGACGATCATCCGGCTGGGAACGGCGCTGTTCGTGTGAATCGTCGCTAACCTCCCCGATAATCCGTAAAGGAGTCGGCCGCGATAGGCCGAAACACCGATACCGATGGCCCTTCGCGACACCTGGCATAGAGCGCTCGTCTACTTCGGCCTCGCCGAGGACCACGACTACGGTCCCGAATACGAGGAGGACTTCGAGCCCGAGACCGGCACCGAGGAAGTCTTCGAGTCGCGCCGCGAGCGCGACTCGGGCTCGGTCCGCCGCCTGCCGACCTCGCGCCGCGCCCGCCGCGACGAGATCGACGACATCTTCGCCGACGACGAGCCGATCGCCGCCAGCCGCACCCGCACCCTGCGCCCGGTCGACAACGGCGGCTCCGGCGGCGACGTCCAGGTCCACCTGGTCATCCCCCGCAACTTCAACGACGCCCAGCAGGTCGCCGACCAGTTCAAACGCCAGGTGCCGGTGATCCTCAACCTGCAGACCGCCGACCATGAGCTCTCGAAGCGGATGATCGACTTCTGCTCCGGCCTCACCTACGCGCTCGACGGCGGCATGCAGCGGATCGCCGAGAAGATGTTCCTGCTCACCCCGCGCAACGTCGAGGTCTCCGCCGAGGAAAAGGCGCGGTTGATCGACAAGGGCTTCTTCAACCAGTCCTGAGCGCCGGCCGGCCAATAGGCTGGCGCCATGATCGTCGGGTTCATCGGCTCGGGAAGCATGGCCGCGGCAATCGCCCGCGGCTGGAAGGGCGAGTTCGAGGCGATGCTGTTCTCCGACTCCGGTTCCGGGCGGGCCGCGGCGCTCGCCGGGGAGCTCGGGGGGGAGGTGGCCTCCAACCGGGAGATCGCCGAGCGCGCCGACTTCGTCGTCCTCGCCGTCAAGCCGGCCGCCCTCGACGCGGTCGCCCCGGACCTGGCCGCGGCGCGGAAGCTGGTCTCGATCCTGGCCGCGGTCCCGCTGGCGCGGCTGCGGGCGGCCTTCCCCGCGGCCGAGGTCCTGCGGGTGATGCCGAACGTGGGGGTCGAGGTGCGCAAGGGCGTGCTCTGCGTCGCCGGCGACGCCGCCGCCGAGGTGCGGGGGAAGCTGGGCCTGCTCGGGCACGTGGCCGAGATCGCCGACGCCGACTTCGACGCGGCGACCGCGGTGATGGGCTGCGCGCCCGCCTACCTGGCGCTGGCGGTCGAGGCGATCGCCGACGCCGGCGCCGAGGACGGCCTCGATCCCGGCCTGGCCCTGGAGCTGACGGTGGAGACGGCAGTGGGGACCGCTGAGCTGCTGCGAGCCCACAGCCCCGCCGCTGTGCGCAAAGCCGTGGCCTCGCCCGGCGGCAGCACCGAGGCCGGGTTGGAAGCGCTCGAGCGCGAGGGTGCCGCCGCCGCCTTCGCGGCGGCGGTCAGGGCCTCGCTGGAGCGGATGCGCGGGATGATCCCGCTCGCGCTCAGCCGCGGCGACGTCGCCGACTACGTCGGCGCGCTGTTCACCGTCTACATCATCCTGATCCTGCTCAACGTCCTCATCTCCTACGTGCCGCGGATGCCCTACCGGCCGTGGCTGCGGTCGCTGCTCGACTTCATCACCGATACGACCAATCCCTACCTCAACTTCCTCCGCCGCTTCCTGCCACGGATCGGCGGCGCCAGCTTCGCCCTCGATCTCAGCCCGATCCTCGGGATTCTCCTGCTCTTCGTGCTGCGGGCCGTCGTCGTCGGCCTGATCGCCGGGTGAGCGCCTCCGGCCGCGCCTGGGCCCTGGCCGGCGCCCTGGCGGCGCTCGTCCTCGTCGCCGATCAGGCCGCGAAGGCGGCGATCGAGGCGCGGCTGGTGCCGGGCGAGCAGGTTGACGTGCTCGGTCCCCTCGGGCTCACCCTCGCCCACAACCGCGGCGTCGCCTTCGGCCTTGCCGGCGGCGCCGGGGTGCCGCTGGTCTTCGTCACCCTGGTGGCGCTGGGCCTGGTCGGCTACCTCTTCGCCCGCGACCCCGCTCGCCCCGGGATGTGGGTCGCGACCGGGCTGCTGGCGGGAGGCGCGATCGGCAACCTCGCCGACCGCGTCCGCCTCGGCGAGGTGACCGACTACGTGGACGTCCTCTCCTGGCCGCCCTTCAACCTCGCCGACGTGGCGATCACCGCCGGCGTCCTCGTGCTCGTCTTCATCTACCTGCGCGACGCGGAGCGGGAGCCCGAGGGTGGCTGAGCCGGAGCTGCGGATCGTCCACCTCGACGAGGCCCTGGCCGTCGTCGACAAGCCGGCGGGGCTGGTGGTCCACCCGGCGCCCTCGCACGAGGGCACCACGCTGGTCGACGAGCTCGGCGACATCCTCGGCGGCGGCGAGGACCCCGAGCGCCCCGGCATCGTCCACCGTCTCGACAAGGGCACCAGCGGCCTCCTCGTCGTCGCCCGTGGCGACGAGGCCCACGCCGCCCTGCAGGCGCGCGGTTCAGGCGCGCGAGGTCGAACGCGTCTACCTCGCCCTCGCCAACGGCAAGATCGGCTCCCGCACCGGCACGATCGACGCCCCGATCGGCCGCGCCTCGCGCCAGCGCACCCGCATGGCGGTCTCCGGCGCCGCCTCGCGGCGAGGCGCGCACGCACTTCACGGTGCTGGAGCTGCTCGCCCTGGAGAGCTACCTGGAGGCGAAGCTGGAGACCGGGCGCACGCACCAGATCCGCGCCCACTTCGCCGCGATCGGCCACCCGCTGACCGGCGACACCACCTACGGCGGCCCCCGCCGCTACGGCCTCGAGCGCCAGTTCCTGCACGCCCACCGGCTCGCCTTCCGGCACCCGTTCAGCGGCGAGCGCCTCAGCTTCGAGTCGAAGCTGCCGGCCGACCTCGCCGCCGCTCTCGAGACCGCGCGCGCCGCCCGGGCATAGCTGTCTACAATCGAGCGTCCTAAACCAACCCCCGTCCATGGCGAACCGGGATCCTGCCTGACGCACGACGTCAGGTCTCGGCGAGCGGGGCGGGGAAGCTTCACCAACGACCAAGGAGATTCAATGCCAGAGGCAGGCCTCACCGAGCTGCTCCAGGCCGGAGTGCACTTCGGCCATCAGACGCGCCGCTGGAACCCGAACATGCGCCGCTTCATCTTCGGCGAGCTGGACGGGATCCACATCATCGACCTGCTGCAGACCGAGGCCTTGCTGGAGAACGCGCGCCGCTTCGCCGGCGAGCTCGCCAGCGGCGGCGGCACCGTGCTCTTCGTCGGCACCAAGAAGCAGGCCCGCGACGTCGTCCAGGAATGGGCCGACCGCTGCAAGATGCCCTACGTCAACAAGCGCTGGCTGGGTGGGCTGCTGACCAACTTCAACACGATGTCGACCCGGATCGCCCGCCTGCACGAGCTCAACGGCTGGAAAGAGGAGGGCAAACTCGACCTGCTCCCGACCAAGGAGCGGATGAACATGGAGGCCGAACTCGCCAAGCTCGAGTTCAACCTCGGCGGCGTCCGCGACATGGACCGGCTGCCCGACGCGGTCTTCGTCACCGACCTCAAAACCGAGGAGATCGCGGTCCACGAGGCGGCCCGCCTGCGGATCCCGATCATCGGCCTGGTCGACACCAACTGCGATCCGACCCCGGTCGACTTCGTCATCCCCGGAAACGACGACGCGATCCGCTCCTGCCAGCTGATCATCGGCACGATCGGTGGCGCCATCGACGAGGGCTCCAGCGCCTGGCGCGTCCAGGAGGAGAAGCGCATCGCCGAGGAAATGGCGCGGCGCAAAAAGGACGAGGAAGAGCGCAAGAAGCGCGAGGAGGAAGAGAAGGCACGGCTCGAGGCCGAGGCTGCCGCCAAAGCAGCGGCCGAGGCGGAGGCGCAGGCCAAAGCGACCGCTCAGGCGCAGGCCGCGGCCGCGGCGACTCCGTCGCAACCGGCGCAGAAACCCGCGACCCCGGACGCGGCACCGCCGAAGCAGGCTCCGCAGCAGGCCGCGAAACCGGCGCCGAGGCGCCGAAAGCCGCTGAGGCCGCGAAAGCGGCGCCCGAGCCGAGCCGCGGCAAGCCGGCCGAGCCGGCAGCACCGAAAGCCGAGGAGCCGCAGGCCAGCGAGCCCGCGGCCGCCGAGAAGAAAGAGGGAGACGAGTCGTGAGCGTTACCGCCGCCGATGTGAAGGCACTCCGGGACCGTACGGGGGCCGCGATGATGGACTGCAAAGCCGCCCTGACCGAGGCCGACGGCGACACCGAGCGGGCGATCGAGCTGCTGCGGGTGAAGGGCCAGGCCTCCGCGGCCAAGCGCGAAGGCCGCGGCACCGAAGAGGGCGTCGTCTCCTCCTACATCCACGCCAACGACAAGGTCGGGGCGATGGTCGAGGTCCAGTGCGAGACCGACTTCGTCGCCCGCAACGAGGACTTCAAGGTCTTCGCCTACCAGGTGGCGCTTCACGTCGCCGCGACCGCGCCCCGCTACGTCTCCTCCGAGGAGATCCCGGAGCAGGAGCGCGAGGCCGAGAAGCGGGTCTTCGAAGAGAAGGCGCGCGAGGAAGGCAAGCCCGACAACGTGGTCGAGAAGATCGTCGCCGGCCAGCTCTCGAAGTGGGCCAGCGAGGTGGCGCTGCTCGACCAGTCGCATGTCAACGCCGAGAAACACGGCTCGAAGACGATCGAGGAGTTGCGCCAGGAGCTCGCCGCGAAGACCGGTGAGAACGTCCGCATCGCCCGCTTCGCTTATTTCCGCGTCGGCGGGGAATAGGCTCAGGCGCACGTGAACGACTCTCCCGAGCCACGCTTCGGGCGCATCCTCCTGAAGCTTTCGGGGGAGGCGCTGATGGGCAGCCTCGATTTCGGCACCGACGGCGCCGAGGTCGAC
Source organism: uncultured Solirubrobacterales bacterium (assembly GCA_963727985.1). GTDB lineage: Bacteria > Actinomycetota > Thermoleophilia > Solirubrobacterales > 70-9 > VAYN01. The sequence continues at coordinate 15,797 of CAVSIL010000014.1, forward strand.
CGCATCGCCGGCCAGGTCTCAGCGATCCGCGACCGCGGCGTCGAGGTGGCGATCGTGGTCGGGGCCGGCAACATCTACCGCGGACTCGACGGCGCCGCCAGCGGCATGGACCGCGCCACCGGCGACTACATGGGGATGCTCGCGACCGTGCTCAACGCGCTCACCCTGCAGGACGCGCTGGAGCGACTCGGCCAGCACACCCGGGTGATGTCGGCGATCGACGTCAAGGAGGTGGCCGAGCCCTACATCCGCCGCCGCGCCATGCGCCACCTCGAGAAGGGGCGGGTGGTGATCTTCGCCGCCGGTACCGGCAACCCGTTCTTCACCACCGACACCGCCGCCGCGCTGCGCGCCCTGGAGATCCACGCCGAGGCGATCCTGATGGCCAAGAACGGGGTGGAGGGGGTCTACGACTCCGACCCGGCGACCAATCCCGCGGCCGAGTTCATTCCCACGATCACCCATCGGGAAGCGATCGAGCGCGGCCTCAGGGTGATGGACTCGACCGCGCTCTCGCTCTGCATGGACAACGACCTGCCGATCTACGTCTTCAACATGGGCGACGAGAAGAACATAGATAGGATCGTCTCCGGCGAGAAGGTGGGCACTTTGGTCTCCAACGGGCCTGCCGCCTAAGCGAGGACGGGAACCAGTGGAGCTGATCGACGAACTGCTCGAGGATGCCAAGGGGCGCATGACCAAATCGGTCGAGTCGAGCCGTGGCGAGTTGGCAACGGTCCGCACCGGCCGCGCCTCGCCGCACCTGCTCGACCGCATCTCCGTCGACTACTACGGCACCCCGACCGCGCTCAAACAGCTGGCCAACGTCGCCACCACCGACGCCCGGCTGCTGACCGTAACCCCCTTCGACAAGGGCGCGCTGGGCGGGATCGAGAAAGCGATCCAGGAGTCCGACGTCGGCCTTACCCCGAGCAACGACGGCAACGTGATCCGCCTGCAGATCCCGGAGCTGACCGAGGAGCGGCGGCGGGAGATGGTCAAGGTCGTCCACGGCGTCGCCGAGGATGGCCGGGTCGCGATCCGCAACGTCCGCCGCGACATCATGCACGACCTCCGCGAGCTGAAGAAAGAGGGCGAAGCGGGCGAGGACGACGAGCGCCGCGCCGAGTCGCTGCTGCAGAAGCAGACCGACGACGCGATCGCCGAGATCGACTCGCTGCTCAAGGGCAAGGAAGAGGAAATCCTCGAGGTTTGAGGCGGTCAACGGCAGCGTGACCGCGCCCAGATACGTAGCGATCATCACCGACGGCAACGGCCGTTGGGCCCAGCAGCATGGGCTGCCGGTGGGGGAGGGGCACCGGGCCGGTGCCGACGTCGTCAAGGCGCGACTGCGCGACGCGGTCGAGCTCGGCGTCGAGGAGCTGACCGTGTTCTCCTTCTCCACCGAGAACTGGACCCGGCCCTCGGGGGAGGTCGAGGGGCTGATGCGGATGTTCGGCGAGCGCATCGACGCGGAGACGCCGGAGCTGAGCGAGGAAGGGGTGCGGATGCGCTTCATCGGCCGCCGCGAGGGTGTCGCCTCCGACCTCGTCGAGCGCATGGAGTGGGCCGAAGCGACGACCGCGGCCAACGACCGCATCGTCTTCTTCGTCGCCTTCAACTATGGCGGCAGGGCGGAGATCGTCGATGCGGCGCGAAGCTTCCAGGGGGGCTCCGAGGAGGAGTTCCGTAATCACCTCTACGCGCCTGAGATGCACGACCCGGACCTCCTGATACGAACCAGCGGCGAGCGGCGCGTCTCCAACTACCTGCTGTGGCAGTGCGCCTACTCGGAGTTGGTTTTCCGCGACGAGCTCTGGCCGGACTTCGACCGCACCGCCTTCGAGGACTCGCTGCGCGAGTACGAGACCCGCCAACGCCGCTTCGGGGCGCGCTGATGCGGACCGACCTCTTCGACGACGAGATGTTCGAGGACGAGGCGCCACCACCTCCGAAGCCGCCGCGGCAGCCACGCAAGAAGCGGGCTCTTAACGGCGAGACCGCCAAGCGGGTCCTGGTGGCGCTGCCCTGGATCGCCTTCGCGATCGCGATCGCCGTCGCCGGCGGGATCGTCTTCGCGGTGGCGATGATCGGCATCGGCGTCATCTGCCTGCGTGAGTACGTTGCCATGACCAAGGCCTCACGCCCGCTGGCGATTCCCGCCTACATCGCCGTCGCGGCGCTGATCGTTGCCGCTCATTTCGGCACCGCCTTCAACGTGTTGATGATCCTCGCGGCCGCCTTTCCGCTGCTGTTCTTGTTCGGGGCGCGATCCCGCCAGCGCGAGGGGGTGACCGTCTCGATCGGCGTCACCCTGCTGGGGATCGTCTGGATCGGGATCCCCCTGGTCCACGCGGTGCTGCTGCGCGACCTGCCCAACCATGGCGCCGGCCTGCTGGTCGACGTCCTCGTCGGGGACCTTCGTTGCCGACACCGCTGCCTACGCCACCGGCCGCATGTTCGGCAGCCACAAGATCGCGCCGACGATCAGCCCCAACAAGACGATCGAGGGTCTCGTCGGCGGCTTCCTGATCGGCACCATGGGCTTCTGGTTCGCCGGCCTGTACCAGGACTGGCTCTCGGGAGTGGACGCCCTCATCATCGGCGCCGCCGTCGCCGCGATCGCCCCGGTCGGCGACCTCTTCGAGTCGATGCTGAAGCGCGACCTCGGCACCAAGGACACCGGCACCCTGTTCGGCCCCCACGGCGGCATCCTCGACCGCCTCGACGCGGTCTTCTTCACCGTCGTCGTCGGCTACTACCTCGCCGTCGCGCTGGTCTACTGAAGCCCTCGCGCGAACTGCATCGAGTTTCACGCCCGGGAGCCAGGAAACTTGATGCAGTTCGGGCGGTGGGGCGGGCTCCGTATCCTCCGAGTTCGATGAAGAAGGTCTTGATACTGGGGTCGACGGGGTCGATCGGGACGCAGGCGCTGGAAGTGATCGCGCGCTCGGACGGAGCTCCAGGCGTCGGGCTCGCGGCCGGGACGCGGCTGGGAGCTGGCGCTGGAGCAGGCACGCGAGCACGGGGTGCCGGCCATCGCTCTGGCCGATCCTGACGCCGCCGCCAGCGCCCGCGAGGCCTGGAGTGGCCGTGTGCTCAGCGGCGAGGAGGGTGTGCGCGAGCTGATCACCGCGACCGAGCCCGACCTCGTCCTCAACGCGATCGTCGGGGCTGCTGGGCTCGCCTCGACCGTGGTCGCGCTGACCGAGGGAATCGACGTCGCGCTTGCCAACAAGGAGAGCCTGGTGGTCGGGGGGGAGCTGGTGATGGCGCTGGCCGAGGCAACCGGGGCGCGGCTGCTGCCGGTCGATTCCGAGCACTCGGCGCTGCACCAGCTGATCGGTCGCGAGGCTCCGGGCACGGTCGACGAAGCTGGTCCTGACCGCCTCCGGCGGTCCCTTCCGCGGCCGGGACGACCTCTCCGGGGTCAGCGTCGAGGACGCGCTCGCGCACCCGACCTGGACGATGGGGGGGCGGATCACGATCGACTCGGCGACGCTGATGAACAAGGGCTTCGAGGCGATCGAGGCCCATCACCTCTTCGGCGTGCCGTATGAGCGGATCGACGTCGTCGTCCACCCGCAGTCGCTGATCCACTCGTTGATACATCTCAACGACGGCTCCTCGCTGGCACACCTCGGCTACCCGGACATGCGGGTGCCGATCTCCTACGCCCTGCACTTCCCCGAGCGCGCCGACGTCGATGTGCCGCAGCTCGACCTCGCCGCGGTCGGCGCCCTCACCTTCGAGGCGCCCGACCCCGAGCACCTTCGCCTGCCTGCGCCTGGCGCTCGAGGCCGGTGCGGCGGGGGGCACGGCGCCCTGCGTGCTCAACGCCGCCGACGAGGTCGCCGTCGCCGCCTTCCTCGACGGCCAGATTCCGTTCACGGGCATCGCCGCGGTGATCGAACGCGTATTGGAGGAGATGCCGGCCCGGCCCATAACCCACTTCGATGACCTCTTTGCCACCGACGCCGAGGCCCGCGAGCGCAGCGAAAGCCAGGTTCGCGGGTTGACTCCAGCATGAACTGGGTCTACATCTTCCTCGGCTTCTCGCTGCTGATCGTCCTCCACGAGGGGGGGCACTTCGTCGCCGCGAAGGCGACCGGGATGCGGGTCGAGCGCTTCTTCCTCTTCTTCGGGCCGACCCTGTGGTCGTTCAAACGCGGCGAAACCGAGTACGGGATCAAATCGATTCCGCTCGGCGGCTACGTCAAAATCACCGGTATGAATCCGGAGGAGGATGTCCCTCCGGAGCACGAGGAGCATGCCTACTACCGGCAGCCGGTCTGGAAGCGGATCGTCGTCGTCGCCGCCGGCCCGGCGGTGAACATCGCCCTCGCCTTCGCGATTCTCTTCTTCGTCTACTTCGCCAACGCCCAGCAGGTCGATCAGAAGGTGGGCGAAATCAGGGGCGGCTCCCCGGCGGCGAAGGTGCTGCGGCCGGGCGACCGGATCCTCGCGGTCGACGGCAAGTCCTTCGCCGGGCTTGGCCAGGAAGCCCGCCTCGAACGCTTCGGCAAGCAGGTGGGGTCGCACCAATGCGCCGGCAAGCAGGTCGAGGGCTGCGTTGCGGCCACCCCGGTGGCGCTGAAGATCAGCCGTGACGGCCGGGTACGGACGGTCCTCGTCAAGCCCGAGTACGACAACGCGGCGAGGCGGGCTCTGGTCGGGTTCTCCTACGGCAGCAAGCCGGAAGACATCAGCGTCGGCACCGCCGCGACCCGCGCGGTCGACTCGATCTGGCTCGTCACCCATAAGACCGCCTCGATCTTCTCCCGCATCTTTGAAGAGGAACAGCGCAAGCAGATCTCCGGGATCGTCGGCGTCAGCGACGTCGCCAACCAGACGATCGACGTCGGTATCTATCCCTCCCTGCTGCTGTTGGCCCTGGTCAGCCTCTCGCTGGGCCTGATCAACCTGCTGCCGATCCTGCCGCTGGACGGCGGGCACATCTTCTGGGCCCTGGTCGAGAAACTGCGCGGCCGCCCGGCCTCGCTGCGGGCGATGGAGCGGGCGACGGTGATCGGCTTCGCGCTGGTCATGGTGCTGATGGTGATCGGCCTCAGCAATGACATCGGCCGCATCGGCACCGACGCCTACAACGTCCGGTAGTCGGCCCGACGGGCCGCCCGGATACCCTCTCATATGGCTTCCAAGCGACAGATCTTCGTCGGCAGGGTGCCGATCGGCGGCGGCGCCCCGGTCGCGGTGCAGACGATGACCAAGACCGAGACCGCCAACCTGGCGGCGACGATGGAGCAGATCCACAAGGTCGCCGAGGCCGGCGCCGACATCGTCCGCTGCGCGGTCCCGCGCGAGCAGGACGTCGAGGCACTGAAGACGATCGTGGTCCAGTCGCCGATCCCGATCATCGCCGACATCCACTTCAACCACACGCTGGCGCTGAAAGCGATCGACGCCGGCGCCCACTGCATCCGCCTCAACCCCGGCAACATCGGCGGCCGCGACAAGGTCGCCGAGGTCGCCGTGAAGGCGAACGCCGCCAACGTGCCGATGCGGATCGGCGTCAACTCCGGCTCGCTGCCCAAGCACCTGCACGAGCTCGAGCGCGAGGCGCCGGTCGAGGCCCTGGTCGCCGCGGCGGTCGAGTTCACCGAACTGATGGAGAGTCTCGATTTCGAGCAACTTCAAGGTCTCGATCAAGTCGACCAACGTGCCGAATACGATCGCCGCCAACCGCCTGCTGGCCGAGAAGATGCCCTACCCGCTGCACCTCGGGATCACCGAGGCCGGAACCAAATGGGCGGGCTCGCTGAAATCGGCGGTCGGGTTGGGGACGCTGCTCGCCGACGGGATCGGCGACACGATCCGGATCAGCCTCTCGACCTTCCACGCCGAGGAGGAGGTCAAGGTCGCCTGGGAGATCCTCAAGGCGCTGCAGCTACGCGAGCGGGGCCCGGTTCTGATCGCCTGCCCGACCTGCGGCCGCCTCCAGTTCGACATGGACTCGGTCGTCGCCGAAATCGAGCAGCGGCTGGAGGGCTACGCCGAGCCGGTCGAGGTCGCCGTCCTCGGCTGCGCGGTAAACGGCATCGGCGAGGCCAGCCACGCCGACTTCGGCATCGCCGGCGCCAAGAACGAGGGCCTGATCTTCGCCGGCGGCAAACCGCTGCGGAAGGTTCCCCAGGAGACCTTGGTCGACACCCTGTTCGAAGAGATCGACAAGTCGCTGGATCGCGGCGGCGAGGTCGAGTTCGATGAGGTCGAGTCGCGCGAGGGTGCCGAGTGGGTCGCCAACATCGAGCAGGAAAACGAGGGCGAACTGACCCCGGAGAAGATCGCGCAGATGGAGAAGGAAGCGGTCGAGCGGGGCGAGTCGGACAAGGTGCTCTTGGATGAGGATCAGTCACCGACTGCCGGTAGGAGATTCACGAGGGCCTAGGGCCGTCGGCGGGCGGGCGCCACGGGGACAGGCACCTGCGGGCGAGGTTTACGTTCTCGGTACCTGTCCCCGTGTCACCCGCCCGAGCAGCGGGATAGGTTTCACGGGTGACTCGACTCTCGCAGGCATTCATCCCCACGCTCAAGGACGCGCCGGCCGACGCCGAGGCTGTGTCGCACAAGCTGATGGTGCGGGCTGGGTTGATCCGGCAGCTTGGCGCCGGGCTGTGGACCTACCTGCCCGCCGGTTGGCGCGTCGAGCGCAAGGTCGAGGCGATTATCCGCGAGGAGATGGAGGCGATCGGCTGCCAGGAGATGCTGATGCCGGTGCTGCAGCCGGCGGAGAACTGGGAGAAGAGCGGGCGCTACGGGATCGACGAGCTGTTCAAGCTCGAGGACCGCAAGGGGTCGCCGATGGTGCTGGCGATGACGCACGAGGAGGCGGTCACCTACCACGTGGCGCGGGAGGTGCGCTCCTACCGCGACCTGCCGCTGATGCTTTTCCACATCCAGACCAAGGAGCGCGACGAGCCGCGGCCACGGGCGGGAGTGCTGCGCACGCGCGAGTTCACGATGAAGGACGCCTACTCCTTCGACCGCGACGAGGAGGGCCTGGCCCGCTCCTACGAGCGGCAGGCCGGCGCCTACGAGCGCATCCTCGATCGTTGCGGGTTGCGTTGGTACAGGGTCGAGTCCGATGTCGGGATGATGGGTGGCTCCGGCGCCGACGAGTACATGGCGCCCTGCGCCGCCGGCGAGAACGAGGTGGCGCTGGCGCCCGGTTATGCCGCCAACGTCGAGGTCGCCGCGGCCATCGCGCGGCCGGTCGAGCTGCCGCCGGCGCTGGAGGCGCCCGAGGAGGTCGAGACCCCGGGCCTGACCAAGGTCGAGGAGGTCGCCGAGCAGCTCGGCCTCCCGCACGGCGCCTTGATCAAGACCCTGCCGATCGTCGTCGAGGGCCGGGGGATGGTTCTCGTCCTGCTCCGGGGCGACCACCGGCTCAACGAGATCAAGCTGCGCAACGGGATGAAGACCGACTTCCGCCAGGCGAGCGCCGAGGAGATCGAGGCGCAGCTCGGACCGCTCGGCTACCTCGGCCCGGTCGGGAGCGGCTTGCCGATCATCAAGGACGCGGCGCTTACCGGCAGCTCCTACGTCTGCGGCGCCAACCAGGCGAACACCCACCTGCGCGGCGTCGACCCGGCGCGTGACTTCGAGGCCTACGAGCTCGACGTGCGCACGGTCGAGGCCGGCGACACCGCTCCCGGCGGCGAGACGATCGCGATCGAGCCGGCGATCGAGGTCGGCAACATCTTCAAGCTCGGCAGCCGTTACTCGGAGCCGCTCGGCGCCACCTTCTCCGATGAGGACGGGGTCGAGCGGCCGATCGTGATGGGGAGCTACGGGATCGGCCCGGCCCGGATCCTGGCCGCCGCGATCGAGCAGCGGGCCGACGAGCGCGGGATCGTCTGGCCGAAGGCACTGGCGCCGTGGGGGGTCCACCTCGTCTCCCTGGCCAAGGCGGGGGAGCCCGAGCGCGAGGCCGCCGACAAGCTCTATGAGGACCTGCGCGAGGCCGGGATCGAGGTCCTCTACGACGAGCGCGAGGCCGGCGCCGGCCAGAAGCTGACCGATGCCGAGCTGCTCGGCTGCCCGCTGCGGATCGTCGTCGGCCGTCGCGGCCTCGCCAACGGCATCGTCGAGGCCTCCGAGCGGGGTTCCGGGGCCACGCACGAGTTGCCCGTGGAGGAGGCCGCCACCCGGGCGTCATCCATCCTCCAGGGCATCGATGCCTAGCCGCGCTCCCTTCGGCCGCGGCCGCGTGCGCCGCCTCTTCGGCCTCGACCGCAGCGGCCCCAAACCGCAGCGGACCCGCAAGGGCGAGCCGCTCAATCCCTGGACCGTCCCCAACGCCGTCGGCTACCTCCGCCTGGCGGCGCTGCCGCTCTTCCTCTGTCTCGCCTATTCCAGCGACGACGGCACCTCCTTCGCCGCCGCGATGGTCTTCTGGGCGATCGCCGCCGGCGACTACCTCGACGGCCTGCTGGCCCGCGTCACCGGCCAGTACAGCCGCATGGGGGCGCTGCTGGACCCGCTGGTCGACCGCCTCACGATCCTCTCCGGCGCGGTCGTCTGCTGGAGCTTCGAGTTGCTGCCGCGCTGGTTGCTGGTGGTGCTCGCGCTGCGTGAGCTGGCGATGCTAACCCTCGCCCAGTACGGCCTCCGGCACGGGGTCGACATCGAGGTCAACTGGCCGGGGCGGATCTCGGTCTTCCCGATCATGGGTGGGATCTGGCTGGCGCTCTTCGCGCCCGGCTGGGTGGCGACGGCGCTGGTCGTCTGGGGCACGGCGATGGCGATCCTCGCCACCGTCATGTACGCGCGGGCCGGCAGGCGCACGGTGCGGGAGCGGGCCGCAAGCTGAGGCCCAAAACAGGCGAACCTTCAACCTTCAGTTGAACCTTTGGTCGCTCTCAACCTATAATCGTGGCCTGCGCAAACGGGGGCGGCTGCGCCTCCTTCGACCAAGGAGCGAGATGGAGGACACCTTTCCCGATCTGGGATCCCTCAGCGACAAGGAGCTGAAGGACCTGATCGACAAGCTCACCGAGGAGGAGAACCAGATCTCCTACAAGCGGCGCGTGCTGCACGGGAAGATCGACATCCTCCGCGCCGAGCTGGTCAACCGCCTGCGCGACAAACACGAGCGCGGCGACTCGATGATCTCCGGCGACGACGTCAGCAAGCTGACCGAGATCCTCGCCGGCAAGGCCCAGCACGCGCCGGAGGACGACCCCGCCGCCTGAGCGCCGGGGTAGAGCAATGGCCGTTCACTGTCCCGAGTGCGGGTTCGCCAACCCCGAGGGCGCCAACTACTGCCAGAAATGCGGTGCGTATCTGGGCGGCCCGGCGGAGTCGGGCGAGGACCCGACGACGATGACCTACACCGTCGACGACACCGGCGATATGCAGCCGGTCGACATCGAGGAGGTGGTCGAGGAGGCGGGCGCGGCGTTGGTGATCCGGGCCGGCGGCGGTCGCGCGGGGGAGAGCTTCAGCATCGACGAGGAGCGGATCAGCATCGGCCGCAGCCCCGATGCCGGCGTCTTTCTCGACGACGTCACCGTCTCCCGCAATCACGCGCTGCTGGTGCGCCGCCGCGACGGCCTCTATATCGACGACCTCGGCTCGCTCAACGGCACCTACGTCAACCGCCGCCGGATCGAGTCGCACCGGCTCGGCGACGGCGACGAGATCCAGGTCGGCAAGTACAAGCTCAGCTACCTGGAGCGCTGAGGCGTGCCGGTCTCCGAACAACCGGCGCGGCCGCCGGAATCGGCCAGCCGCCCGCGCAAGGCGCTGACGATCGGCGCTGTCTGCAAGATCCTCCAGGGCGAGTTCGACGACGTCTCGATCTCGAAGATCCGCTACCTCGAGGACCAGAAGCTGCTCAACCCGCGCCGCACCTCCGGTGGCTACCGTCTCTACAGCCAGAGCGACGTCGAGCGCCTGCGCACGATCCTGCGCCTGCAGCGCGACGAGTTCCTGCCGTTGCGGGTGATCCGCCAGGAGCTGGCCGGCGGCGGCGACCTCGTCCTCGGTGACTCCGAGCGCAAGGCCGCCAACGGCGGCGCCCGGCGGGCGATCCTGGTCGACACCTCGCGGGCCTACCTGACCCTCGAGGAGGTGGTCGAGGAGACCGGCGCCCGCGAGGAGCTGATCGCCGAGCTCGAGAACTTCGGCATCGTCCAGCCCGAGAAACGCGAGGGGAAACGCGTCTACGACGAGACCGACCGCGAGATCGTCCGCGCCGCCAACGAACTCTCGCGGGTCGGGGTCGGCGCCCGCAACCTGCGCGTCTTCCGCTCCTCGGCCGACCGCGAGGCACAGCTGCTGGAAGCGCTGCTGGGGCCGTCGCTGCGCTCGCGCAACCCCGAGCGCCGCAAGGAGGCGCTGCAGAGCCTCGAAAGCCTGGCGGCGACGGTCAGCCACCTCAAGCATCTACTTCTCGTTCGGGATCTGCGTCGACTTGCCAGCGACTGACGGCCGCGCGCTGTGCCACGCGTAACCCGCCGGCGCACGATCTCGGCCCCGGTGCCGGAGGTCTGGAGTCTCGTCTCCGACCCCTACAACCTGCCGCGCTGGTGGCCGCGCACGGGCCGGGTGGAGAATGTCGAGCAGCGAGGCAGCGGTCGCCGCAGCCAGTGGACCAAGGTGCTGGAAACGAGCGAGGGCCGCGGGGTCCGCGCCGACTTCCGCTGCGTCAGCTCGGCCGAGAACGAGCGCTACGTCTGGGAGCAGGAGCTCGAGGGCACGCCCTTCGCCCGCCATCTGCGCAGCTCGCGGATCGAGATCGCGCTGCGCGAGAGCGACGGCGGGACCCAGGTCGACCTCAGCTCGGTGCAGACGCTGAAAGGGATGTCGCGGCTGGGCTCGCCGATGATGCGCCGCGGCCAAGGCGACATCCTCGACGAGGCGCTCGACGGAATCGAAGGGGCGCTGACGTGATCCCCCCTTTAGCTGTTCCTTTGCCCTGTTATGTCCGGATAAGGAACAGCGCAAGGGGAGACGTGGTCCGCGGCAGCCGCGGCGCGACACGAACTGGTGGGGATGGGGGGATCCGGCGATCGCGCCGGAGCTGGACGCGGAGGCGCAGGCGGTGCTGCGGGAGCGGATCGGGGAGCTGGAGGCTTGGCCGTTGGCGCGCCAGCTGGAGGACTTCGAGCTGCCGGTGTCCGAGCCGCTGCCGGCGGCGCTGAGCGACGCCGTGGGAGCGGGCGCGATCTTCACCGCGGACGAGGACCGGCTGCGGCATGCCAGCGGCCGCGGCTACGTCGACCTGGCGCGGATGCGTGGCGGCAGCCTCGCGGCGGCTCCGGACGCGGTAGTGATGCCGGCCGACGCCGAGGCCCTGCGGCGCGTCCTCGATGTCTGCGCCGGCGAGGGCATCGCCGTGGTCCCGTTCGGCGGCGGCACCAGCGTGGTCGGCGGGGTCGAGCCGCTGCGCGGTTCCCACCAGCGCCTCGTCAGCCTCGACCTGGCCGCCCTGCGCAGCGTCGCGGTCGATCGCCGCTCGCTGACCGCCCGCCTCGGCGCCGGCCTGCGCGGGCCGGAGGCGGAGGCGGCGCTGGGGCGCGAGGGCCTCACCCTCGGCCACTTCCCGCAATCCTTCGAGTACGCAACGATCGGCGGCTTCGCCGCGACCCGCTCGGCCGGGCAGGCCTCGAGCGGCTACGGGCGCTTCGACGCGCTCGTCTCCTCCGTCCGCCTGCTCGCCCCCGCCGGCGACATCGAGACCCTGGAAACGCCGCATACCGCCGCCGGGCCGGCGCTGCGCGAGCTGATCGTCGGCTCCGAGGGCGTACTCGGCGTTATCCCCGACGTGACTGTGCGGGTGCGACCCGCGCCGGCGGTGCGCCGCTACGAGGCCTGGATGGCGGCGGACTTCGAGGCCGGCACCGAGATCGTGCGGGCGCTGGCGCAGGGCCCGGGGTTGCCCGACATCGTTCGCGTGTCAGACGAGGAGGAGACGCGGGGTCTCGCTGGCGCTGTCGGGGCCGCGCGGGACGGCCGGCCGGCTCTTCAATGGCTATCTGGGCCTTCGTCAGCGCTCCGGCGGCGCGCTGATGATCGTCGGCCACGAGGGCGGCGAGGAGTCGGTGGCGCGGCGGCGAGCGCTGGCCGTGCGCGAGCTGCGCTCCGGGGGCGCCGCCTACCTCGGCCAGGCAGCCGGCCGCTCCTGGGCACACGGCCGCTACCAGGGCCCCTACCTGCGCGACACGCTGATGGCGCAGGGAGCGATGGTCGAGACCCTCGAGACCTCGCACACCTGGAGCCGCCTGGGCGAGCTGCACGACGCGGTCGCGGCCGCGATCCACGGCTCGCTCGACGGTCAAGGCACCCCCGGCCTCGTCTTCTGCCATCTCTCGCACGCCTACCCCGACGGCGCCTCGCTCTACTTCACCTTCATCGCCCGCTCCCGCCACGGCGCCGAGCTGGAGCAGTGGCGCCAGGTCAAGCGCGCCGCCTCGGAGGCGATCGTCGCCACTGGCGGCACGATCACCCACCACCACGCAGTCGGCCGCGACCACGCTCCCTACATGGAGGCGGAGGTGGGGAGGACGGGCCTCGACGTGCTGCGCGCGGTCAAGGCTCAGCTGGATCCGGCCGGGATCATGAACCCCAGCAAGCTTCTCCCGGACGCCTGAGCCCTACTTTTCGGCTTTCTTTGCCGCGCCGACGATCGGGCCGGTGATGGTGCCGCGGAGGACGTCTTCGCCGGTGTAGATCGGCGCCTTCTTTTCCTTCGTCGCCTTGGCTCAGCGACGCTTTCAGGGTGGCGTCTTCGGTCAGGGAGATGTCGAGCTGGTCGAAGGTTTCGTTGGCGAGGTAGGCGAGCACTTCGGTCGGGACCTGGACCTGGGCCGCGATCTTGCCGGACTCGGGGACCGCGGTCGAGGCGAGCGGCAGCATCTTCCGCGGCGATGCGTAAAGCCAGATCGTGTAGGAGTCGCCGTTTTTGGTCGGCTCCAGGCCTTCGGCTTCGACCTGCAGCGCCAGGGAATTCTTGACTTTCCCGAAGGTCGCCACGCCCTTGGCGTCGCTGCCGTCGACGGAGTCGAGAACCGCCTGGGTCAGATTCGGGTTGTCGCTGGCGCTGACCGTTTCTTCGGAGCCGCCGCTGGTTTCGCCGGCGCCTGCGGAGGTCGTCCCGCCAGAATTGCCGCCGCCGCTGACGGCGAGGATCACGATCAGGGCCACCACGACCACGGCGCCGGCCGCGAGCGCGGCGCGGGCGCCGCCGCTTTTGGGCAGAGAGAGCTTGGGCGGCCGCGAAGTCTTCGGTTTGGGCGCGGGCGCCGGTGCTGAGGGCGCGACCGCCTTCGGCTCCGCGGGCGCGGCGGGCTTAGGTGGCGTGGGGGGAGGGGTGGGCGTCGGTGCGACTGGCGCGGCCGGGGCCTCGGGCGCCGCCGTCCCCGGAGTCGGGATCGAGGGGGCCGGAATCCCGTCGGCTTCGAGCTGGGCCGCCGCCGCCTTGGCCCGCTCGTGGACCTCGGTGGTGTCGACCCCCAGCAGAGCGCTGAGGTCGTCGTAGCCGGCCGCGCCGCGTTGCGCGAGCAGCCGCAGGATCGCCTTCTGGTCGTTGCTCAGCTCCATCCCGAACCGGAACCCTACGCGGCGAGGGCGATGCGGTGGCTGCTCGCCGCCAGGGGTCGCGAAAACTTAATCTCGGCCTCGCTAGGGTTCGCGCCGATGGCCGACGATCCCCGCGGGCTGGTTTCCCATTTCGACGAGCTGATCGGCACCGAGTGGCTGGACGACGACCCCGATCACGCGCGGGCCCGGATCGAGCTGCGCGACGAGCTGCGCCAGCCGGTCGGGCTCCTGCACGGCGGCGTCATCTCGAGCCTGGTCGAGAGCATCTGCTCGCGGGCGACGGCGCTGGCCGTGAGCCCCGACGGGATGGTGGCGATGGGCCAGTCGATCAACGTCAGCTTCATCCGCCCGGTCAGCGCGGGCGGTGCCGAAGTGAAGGCGCGGGCCCGCCGCCGCGGCCGCACCACCTGGGTCTGGGACGCCGAAGTAATCAACGACGAAGGCAAGCTCTGCGCCTTGGCGCAGATGACTATCGCGGTTCGTCCGCGGCCCAGTTAACCTCCGAAGCGATTCGTGATTGGTAGGCGGCGGTCCTTGCCGAAAGCCCGCGGTGTTATCCGGATTCCCGGCGCCGCCTGGCGGCGCTTGTACTCGGAGCGGTCGACGAGGCGCGATCACCTCGTCGACCGTCGCCGCCGGCATTCCCGCGGCGATCATCTCCTCGCGGCCCTGGTCGCGCTCGACGTAGGCCTCGAGGATCCGGTCCAGCAGGTCGTAGGGGGGGAGGGAGTCGCTGTCGAGCTGGTCGGGGCGCAGCTCGGCCGAGGGGGCGCGGTCGATCACCGAGGACGGCACCAGCTCCTGCCCGGCGCGCTCGTTGCGGCGCCGGGTCAGTTCGTAGACGAGCCCCTTGGGCACGTCCTTGATCACCGCGAAGCCACCCGCCATGTCCCCATAGAGGGTGGCGTAGCCGACCGACATCTCGCTCTTGTTGCCGGTGGTGAGGACCAGCCAGCCGTGGCGGTTGGAGAGGGCCATCATCAGGTTGCCGCGGATCCGGGCCTGGATGTTCTCCGCCGCCAGGTCCGGCTCCGCCGGGTCTCCCAGCGCCCGCTCGTAGCCGTCCATCATCGGCTCGATCGGGATCTCGAGCAGCTCGCAGCCGAGGTTGGCGGCGATAGTTCGGGCGTCGCCCTGGGTTTCAGAGCTGGAATGAGGCGAGGGCATGACCACGCAGCTGAGCCGCTCCGCGCCTACCGCGTCTGCGGCGAGCAGCGCCACCAGGGCGGAGTCGATGCCGCCCGAGAGGGCGACACCGACATGGCGGAAGCCGTTCTTGACGACGTAGTCCCGCAGCCCCAGGACCAGCGCTCCATAAACCTCATCGAGGTCGGCGAGCGGCTCGGCGAGCGGGCCGGGCGCAGCCGCCGGGATCTCGCAGACCAGCAGCTCCTCCTCGAACTGGGCGGCGCGGGCGATCAGCTTGCCGTGGGGGTCGGTGACCAGGCTCTGGCCGTCGAAGACGAGCTCGTCCTGGCCGCCGACGAGGTTGCAGAAGGCGAAATAGGCCCCATAGGCGCGCGAGCGCTCGGCGAACATCTCCACCCGCTCGTGACCCTTGCCACGGTGGTAGGGGGAGCCCGACGGGTTGGCGATCAGGGTCGCGCCCTGTTCGGCCTCGGTCGCCGCCGGCGGGCCCGGCGCCCAGACGTCCTCGCAGATCGTCAGCCCGATCCGCAGGCCGCCGGCCGCGACCGTCAGCGGCTCGGTGCCGGGGACGAAGTAGCGCTGCTCGTCGAAGACGGCGTAGTTGGGCAGCCTGTTCTTGCGGTAGACGGCGCGCACGGCGCCGTCGCGCAGGACGGCGATCGCGTTGTGCGCCCGCCGCGAGTCGCCGCTCTCGGCGGCGGGCTCGGCGTAGCCGACCAGCACCGTGTGCTCGGCGCCGACCCCACGCGCCAGCTCCTCCACCGCGCGCCGGTTGGCCTCGATGAAGTGGCGCTTGAGGTAGAGGTCCTCGGCCGGGTATCCGGGCAGGCAGAGCTCGGGGAAGATCGTCAGCTCGGCGCCGGCGTCGCGGGCGCGGCCGATCCACTGCGCGACCTTGGCCGCGTTGGCGTCGATGTCGCCGACGGTGGGGTCGATCTGGGCGAGGGCTATGCGCATGGGTGCCTCGAGGCGATCACCCCGGAAGTATCGCCGCCGCGGGTGGCGGAGCGGGCCGAGGCGCCCGCTAGGGTCCAACCGATGCCGGACCGCCGTCGCCACCTGGTCGGTTTCACGGTGGCCGCGCTCCTGCTGGCGGCCGCCGTGCCCGCGGCTGCCTCTGCGTCCGCAGGCCTCGCCGATGGGGTCGCGAGCCTCGCCTCGCCGAGCCAGAAGCCTTTCCTCGCGCCGCAGCCGCGGCCGACCGAAGCCCGCCGGCGGCCGACCGACGACCCCGATCCCAACCGCAATGCCTACACCGTCCCGGAGGCGCCGAAATCGCCCAAGTGCGGGCGCTTCTTCTGCGTGCACTGGGTGGCCGTGGGGATCGACGCCCCCGACCTCACCGACTCCGACGGCGACGGCGTCCCCAACTTCGTCCAGCAGGTGCTGAAGACCGCCGAACACGTGCACGAAGTCGAGAATGGCAAGCTCGGCTGGCGCGAGCCCAAAAGCGACGGCCGCAAGGGGGGAGGGCGCAGCAAGACCGACATCTATCTCTCTCAGATCGGCGGAGAACTGTTCGGCTACGCCGCTCCTGACCGCGATCAGGTGACCAAGCAGCACCCGCGCCCGCGCCGTCTGCACGGCTACCTGGTCCTCGACAACGACTACAGCGCCTTCGAGTACCCCGGCACCTCGGCCGCTGACGACCTCCGGGTCACCCTTGCCCACGAGTACAACCACATCCTCCAGTTCGGCTACGACGCCTTCCAGGACGCCTGGTTTGCCGAGTCGACCGCGACCTGGATGGAGGATCAGGTCTACCCGAACATCGACGACTACCTGCGTTACGTGCGGCGCTGGGTCAAGCGCTGGGACACGCCGTTGACCACAAGCTCGATCAAGCAATACGGCTCGGCGGTCTGGAACATGTGGCTGGAACACCGCTACGGCGACTCGCTCTTGCGCCAGGCCTGGGCGCGGGCGATCCACGTGCGGCCCGGGGGCTTCTCCGTCAACGCTTACGAATCGGCGATCCACGCCACCGGACCCTCTGACTTCAGCCATGACTTCGCCCGCTTCGCCGCGTCGGTGGCGGAGTGGCGCACCGATGAGGTCTTCCGCGATGGCGGGTTATTCCCGGACATGCCCCGGCAGGGGCGGTTGTCGCTCGGCGGGCAGCCATTGACCCGGCTGATGAACCACACCACGTTCGCGCTGCTGCGGGTGGGCGCCCACAGCGGCCGCGGCGTCGCCGTGCGGGCGCTGGCGCCGCACGGGATCGACGCCGGCCTGGCCCTGGTCGGCCGGATCGGCAGTGAACGCCGGGGGCGTACCGTCACCCGCTTCGACTACAGCCGCGGCGGCGGCAAGCTCTACGTGCGCATCGGCGACCCGGCTCGGTTCAGCCGCCTCACCGCCGTCGTCGTCAACGCCGACGCCGCCGCCGGCGGCTTCAGCGTGCGTCACCTCGACTGGAGCTACCTGACCGACGGCATCCCCTTCGAAGTCCGCGGCAAGCTGATCCGGTAGCGGCGCGCCGGAAGGCTAGGAGCGGGACTCGGCGGCGACGGGGCCGGTGCCGTTGGAGGAGACCGCGGCTCTCGTCTTCTTCGCCTTGGCGCGTTTGGCCTTGGCCGGCGCCGTCGCGATCGTCTCGGCGGT
Organism: uncultured Solirubrobacterales bacterium; assembly: GCA_963727985.1. Lineage (GTDB taxonomy): Bacteria > Actinomycetota > Thermoleophilia > Solirubrobacterales > 70-9 > VAYN01. The sequence goes on from CAVSIL010000014.1 coordinate 33,116, forward strand.
CGCCGCCTCGAGGTCAAGAGCGAAGCTGTCGAGGTCGGCCATCGCGTCGTAGTCGCCGATCAGGCCGAAGTTGACCTGGCCGTCGTAGGACATGATCCCGACGCAGAGCGCCTGGCGGCGGGCCAGCGGCACCATCGGGAAGATCGACTCCATCTTGCGGCCGAGCACGTAGAGCGGGAACTGCGGCCCCGGCACGTTGGTGACGACGAGGTTGAAGAAACGCTGCGCCGGCTGCAGGCGAGCCGCCTGCGAGGCGATCGTCGAGGGTGCGAAGTCGGTCAGTTTGGTGAGGATCTCGGCGCCGACGGCCTGGCCGGAGTTCTTCAGGTCGCCCATCTCCTCGGAGACGACGTGCAGCCGCTCGACCGGGTCTTCGGACCAGACCGGCAGCGACGCCATCATCGCCGAGATGCGGTTGCCGAGGGCGCCGTGTTCCTCGGCGGCGCGGACGCTGACCGGGACCATCGCCCGCAGGTCCAGCCCCTCGGTGTCGTGGCCGCGGGCGCGCATGTACTTGCCGATGCCACCGGCGACGATCGAGAGGATGACGTCGTTGACGGTGCCGCCGTGGGCGTCTTTGACCCGCTTCAGCTCGGCCAGGTCGGCCTGGGTGATGGCGAAGCGGCGGTGGGGGCCGATCTCGACGTTGAAGACGCTGCTGGGCGCGGCCATACCGGCACCGAGCATCTTCGAGGTGGCACCGACGCCGCGCAGGACCTGGCGCGGGCCGCGCAGCGTCGCGCGAACGCCACGGGCGATCTCCTTGGGGCTGGTCAGACGCTCCTTCCAGGCGTCGCCGAGCAGTTTCAGGTCGGTCGGTTCCGGGCGGGCGAGCCAGGGCGGGGAGGAGGGGGAGCCCTGCGGCTCGGCGTCGAGGTCGAAGAGGACGGTGGTGATGTCGACGCCGGAGACGCCATCGACCAGGGCGTGGTGGCTCTTGCCGATGATCGCGAAGCGGCCGTCGTGCAGCCCCTCGACCAGCCACAGCTCCCAGAGCGGCTTGCTGCGGTCCAGCTGCTGGGAGAAGATCCGCGCCGCCAGGTTGCGCAACTGCTCCTCGGAGCCGGGCGCCGGCAGCGCGCTCTGGCGCACGTGGTACTCGAGGTTGAGGTGGGGGTCGTCAACCCAGACCGGCCGGCCCTGGTCGAGGGGGACGAAGCGCAGCTTCTGGCGAAAGCGCGGGACCAGGTGCAGGCGGGAGGCGATGTGATCGCGGAACTCGGCGTGAGTCGGGGCCGGACCCTCGAAGATGCTGGTCGAGGCGACGTGCATGTGGGCCCCGGCGCGCTCCATGTGGAGGAAGGAGGTATCGAGTCCGGTCAGTCTTTCGGTGCCCACGGGTTCATCTTCGCACACCTGTCCAGGCGCGAAAGGCCCCTGGTATTTGCCTTTCTGAAGCCATTTGCATGCATCCTTGCCGATCCAGGGGGTGTGAGGGCTATCACGTAAGCGCTTCGTGAGCGCTTCTACAGTCTTTGCTCACAAGTGACCTAACCCCATCTGCCGAGTCCCCCCGCACCGTGCGGCGGGGATCGGGGGACCCAATGCCACGGCGCTGCTCGCCGTGGCCGGGGCGAATCGGGCGGCGAGCCGCCCGTAGCGAGCGTCGGCACCGTGCCGGCACCCGCGAGCCCGTCAGCTAACCCCGTAGGCAGCCGAGAAAGCGAGCGACACAGATGCGATACCTCCTGCCCGTGGTGGCAGCCGCCACCGCGCTGACGATCGGCATCGCGCCGGCCCCGGCGCAAAGCAAGTCGCAACAGCACTCATCCCCCGAGCGGGTCGACTCCCACGTCTCCCTGCACCTCTCCGGGCACAGCGTGCTGGGGGGGAACGGGGTGGCTGTTCACGGCAAGGTGCGCCCCAGCGGTCGGCACCGGGTGAAGATCGTCTTCAGTGGCCCCGGCACCCGGGCGCTGAGCACAACCACCCGGACCAATGGCAGCTACGCCCTGCGCTGGTCGCCCGGTGGCATCGGCAACTACTCCGTCCGCGCCTTCGGCGTCCACGGCGCCCACACCCGCGGCTCGGCCAGCAAGGCGCGCCGGCTGACCAGCTACCGCCGGGCTGGCGCCTCCTACTACGGTCCGGGCCTCTACGGCAACGGCGTCGCCTGCGGCGGCACCCTGATGCCGGGGACGATGGGCGTCGCCAACAAGACGCTGCCTTGCGGGACCAAGGTGAAGTTGCGCTACCACGGCCGCTCGCTCACCGTGCCGGTGATCGACCGCGGCCCCTACGTGGCGGGCCGCGACTACGACCTCACCGAGGCGGTCAAGGTCCGGCTCGGCTTCCCGGGCGTGGGCACGGTGCTGTCCAACCGCTAACCGGGCAGGCTCAGCCGCAGTTGGGGCTCAGCCGCCGCCTCCTCGCCGTCCGCCTCGTTCTCGAAGGAGGCGACGCGGACGCCGAGCAAGCGCACCGGGCGCTGGGGGTCGTAGGCGCGCAGCAGCTCCAGCGCCAGCGGGCCGACCACGTCGGGATCGTTGGTCGGCTCCTCGATGGTGTGGGAGCGGGTGACGTTGGTCCAGTCGTCGAGCCGGACCTTGATCCCGATCGTGCGGCCCTCCAGCTCGCGCTTGCGCAGACGCCGGCAGAGCTCGGCGGCCTGCCCGGCGAGGATCGACTCGAGCTCGCCCCGCCGGCGCACGTCGACGTCGAAGGTCGTCTCGACCGACTGCGACTTGGTCTCGCGGGAGGCGGCGATCGGGGTCTCGTCCCAGAGCCGGCCGCGGGCGTGCAGCCAGGCGCCGGAGCGGGAGCCGAAGGCGGCTTCGAGCTCCCCACGCTCGCGCCCGCCCAGGTCGGCGAGGGTGCGGATTCCCATCTCCTGCAGCCGGATCGCCGTTTTCGGCCCGATCCCCGGCACCAGGCCGGGCGGCTCGCCCGCGAAGCGCTCCAGGGCGGCCTCGCGCGAGAGCACCACCAGTCCCGCCGGCTTGCCCAGCTCGCTGACGATCTTGGCCAGCATCCGGCTCTCGGAGATCCCGATCGAGCAGCTGAGGCCGGTGTCGCGGCGGATCTCCGCCGCCACCCGCCGCATCGTCGCCTTCGGCGAGAAGAGCCCGGTCAGGTCCAGGTAGGCCTCGTCGAGCCCGACCACCTCGACGGTCTCGACATTGCGCCGCAGCACCTCCATCACCCGCGCCGAGGCCTCCCGGTAGGCGGGAAAGTCCGGCGTCAGATAGATCGCGTCAGGCAGCTTGCGCCGTGCCACCGCCGCCGGCATCGCCGAGTGGATCCCCGCCAGCTTCCGCGCCTCATAGCTCGCGGTCGTCACAACCGCCCGCGGCCCCGACCCGCAGACGACCACCGGCTTCCCCCTCAACTCCGGCCGCTTGCGCAACTCCACCGACGCGTAGAAGGCGTCCATGTCCACCAATGCGTAGCAGCGAGGCCAGTCGTGCACTGCCGCAGCGTAGGCCGGCTCCCGGATGCCGAGCGAAGGGGAGGCGATCGAGAGCGGGACGCACGATCGTGGCCACGAGGCCGGCGACCGTCTCAGTGGTCGGGCCCCTCGGCCGACACCAGGCTTCGAATGGTGAGCGCGATCTCGAGGTTGCCCAGGAGGACATCGACTATCTCGGGATCGAATTGGGTGCCCCTGCCATCCCTCATCACCGCGATCGCGTCGTCCACTGAGAACGCCGATCTGTAGCTGCGGTCGGTGAGGAGGGCGTCGAAGACATCGGCAACCGCCGTGATCCGGCCCTCGATCGGAATTTCGTCCCCTTCCAGACCCCGCGGGTAGCCGCTGCCGTCGAAGCGCTCGTGATGGGTCAGCGCGATCGAAGCGGCTACACGCGAGAGCTCGCTAGAGAAGTGGGCGAAGATGTTGTGCCCGACAATCGTGTGCTGCTCCATCGCCTCACGCTCCTCAGCCGTGAGGGGCCCCGGCTTGCCGAGGATCTCCGCCGAGATGCCGATCTTTCCCACGTCGTGCATCGGAGCCGCGGCGCGAAGAAGTCGTACCCGGTCTGAGTCGAAGCCGATCTGAGCGGCCAGGAAGGAGGCGATCGCCGCCATCCGGTCAACGTGCTGGCCGGTTGAGGAATCGTGCAGCTCGATCGCCTTGGCGAGCCCCTCGATCGTCTCCTGACGGGACAGCTGTAGTTCTTCGATCGCGCTCTCCTGGGTCGCCGTCAGCTCGTCGCGGAGCTGCACGGCCGCGCGCTCGGCGGTTATGTCCACGGAGATGCCACCGACGGCGGCGATCTCACCCTTCTCGTCGAACAACGGAAATCTGATCGACTTGAAGGTCTTCGCCTCGCCGCCGATCTCGACAGTGTCCTCTCGCTCATGAGGTGTTCCCTCCTCGAGAACCCGTTGGAAGCTGAGTTTGCCGAGCTCCAGCTCCTCCGGAGGCAGGAACGCCTCATCGGTCAGGCCGACGAGCTCGCCCGGGCGCAGACCCGCGAGCTCGTTTGCCTTGTCATTCGCCACGACGTAGTGACCGGAGACGTCTTTGGCGTAGATGCCGATCGGTGCCATGTCGATGATCGTCTGCCGGCGGTCCTCCAGGTTTTGACTGTGAGCTTGCGCGACGATTTCCAGATCCCGCCGCCGCAGCGCGCTCATCACGGTTATCAAGAGCTGGCCAGGCCAAAACGGTTCCACCAGATAGCCAAGAATGCCGTGTGCGAAGAGGGTCTTGGCGAACTCCGGATTGTCCTCCCCGGTCGCCAGGACGACCGTGGCCGTGCCCGAATGGGTTTCGGCGATCTCCTGGGCGAGGTCCAGTCTTTCGCTCTCGGCTGGGTCCAATTTGCAGATGGCGAGTTGGAAGGTCCCGGTGCGGAGCCGATCTCGAGCCTCCTCGATGCCGCTTGCGAACTCGCACTCGTAGGTGTCTCCCAGTGCCCGATCTACCAGCCCGAGCATCTCGGGCTGATCGTCGGTGACCAGGATGCGAGCCGTGGTCGGCCTCGCGCGCGACTGGGAAATCGGGAGTGTCGAGTGGATTCCCGTCGCCATCTTCTAAGTGAAGCTCGCACTCTCGACACTGGGAATCCGTTTCAAACATTTGTGCTGCTTCACACAAAGAGCGTAACGTACGTTGACTAAATAGGCTGCGTCTTGGCGCTCAACCGTATTCTGAAACCCGGCATCGCTATCCCGACCGTTCCGCAAAAACCCTCGAATGAGCAGAGTCGCCGCGATGCGGACCGAACCGCGGAGGGGATGTCGCGCAGCTACGGAGACGCGCTCCGCGCGGCCGACGGTGGCGCCGCCGAGCGGGTGGCCCTCGAGTCCCTGCAGAAAGGAATGAGTGTCGAGACACTTTATGGACGGGTCATCGCGCCGGCGATGTGGCGAATCGGCTGCCTCTGGGAACAGGGGGCGATCACCGTCGCCGACGAGCACCTCGCCACCGCTCTCACCCACAGGGTGATGGCGAGCGTCTTTGGATCGAGCCTCGGCCGCGCCACCCCGAGGCCGGGAAGGATCCTTCTCGCGGCGGTGGAGGGCGAGCGGCACGCACTCGGCCTGAGGATGGCCGCCGACGTCCTCGAGCTGGGGGGGTACGAGGTCGACTACCTCGGTGGCGATGTGCCTCTCGACGCGTTGATGAGTGCCGTCGACTCGCGCGGGTCCGACCTCGTCGGCCTCTCCAACACCCGCGCCTCTGATCTCTCGTCGCTGGAAGCGGCGGTGTCGGCGTTGAGGGAGGCCTTCGCCGATACTCCGATTCTCCTCGGTGGACAGGGGATACCGGACGAGATCCTCAGCGCTGGTCGCGGGATTCGGGCGCAGGGGATCGAGGGGTTGGTTTCGCTGGTGGAGGGTTTGCTCGGCGGGATCGGGGGCGTGTCGACCCGCGAGGGCTCGCGCCTGCCAGACCCGTTGCTTCAGGCCGGAAGCGACTCTCCCGAGGGACTTCTCCTCGGGGCCGCCGCCGACGCCGCGGACCTTGCCCGGATTCACGCCCGCATGGCCCATTCCTATAGGCAGCTGGCCTACGAGGATCCGATCACCAGGGGGCCGAACCGGCGCGCTTTCGACGAGCGCCTGGCACTCCTCGCGGACTCTCCCGAAGCTTCGGAGGTGACGATCCTCATGCTCGACCTCGACAGGTTCAAGCAGGTCAACGACAACTTCGGCCATGCGGCCGGCGACACGGTCCTGCGAAGAGTCTTCGAGGCTGTCGAGTCAAGCCTTCGCGATGGTGATTTCGCCGCCCGGCTCGGTGGCGACGAGTTCGCCACGCTTTTGCCTCACACCGAGACCGCCGAGGCCGAAAGGGTTGCGCGTCGCATTCTCGCCGCGGTCAGGGCGATCGGCGGTAAGGCGAAGCTGACGGCTACGATCGGCCTCGCGCCCCTGACCGACGGGCCGCGCCGGGCGATGCTCGACGCGGATCTCGCCCTCTACAAGGCCAAGGCAGATGGGGGAGACTCGATCCGAATCGCGGATCGCCATTGACGAGGGCCGGCTAGGCAAGTCGTGCCTGAATGGTGGGCCGCGGCACCCGAGTCAACCTGGCGACACCACTCAGAGAACGTCTGTCCGGTCTTGGTCTCCCAGCTCACATCTCCGTCCCACCGCCCGATGGAGCAGGACACCAGGTCAATGGAACGGAACTGACGATGAGACGTGCAAAGAGAAAGCTTGGAGACCAGCAGCGGCGACGGTGGCCGACCCCCTCGATCGTCCTTGCCGTCGCGGCCCTGTTCGTCGTGCTGGGTGGCTCCGCGGTCGCCGCGAACGGCTTGATCCATGCGCGCGACATCGCCCGGGGCGCTGTCACAAGCCGGGCGATCCAGAAGGGCGCGGTGCAACCCAGGAATCTGAGTAGCGCCACGCGGGAACTGCTCGTAGGCGGCCCGGGCGCCAAGGGCGACTCCGGCCCCAGCGGAGCTTCTGGCTCCAACGGTGCGAATGGTGCCAACGGCCCCAATGGCGCCAACGGAGCTGACGGTACGAATGGGGCAAACGGCGCCAACGGCGCGAATGGACCCAACGGTGCGAATGGCGCCAACGGAGTCGACGGCAGCAACGGGATCGACGGCAGCAACGGGGTGAACGGTACGAATGGCACCAACGGAACGATCGCGCCGCTGTCGGCGAAACAGGGCGCGACTGCCCTCCCGACCGGTGCCGCGGCGACCACCGTGGTCGAACTGGCGGTTCCGGCCGGCAGCTACGTCGTCCTGGCAAAGACCCAGCTTTCGCACACCGGGGCGGGGGACACGGTCGAATGCTTCCTGAAGGCCGGCACGACGACCCTCGATCAGATCGCGATGAAGACGCTGCCCGCGCTTGCCGCGATCCCCGCATCGCTCCAAGCGGTAGCCACCACGACGTCGCCGACCCAGTTGAGCGTCCAGTGCAATGTGGCAGTGGCCAACGGGGCAGCCGATTTCAGCAGCCTGATCGCGATCCCGACCGCTTGACCTCACGCTTCGTCCTAGACTTGTCGCGTGGCATCCCCCGAGGCGAAGAACCTGGAGGCGATCTCCAGGGCGATCGACCAGCACAACGCGAACTGCCCGTTTCCGGCGGCCGAGGTGCGGATGAACCCGTTCGAGATCGAGCGGCTGGGTTGGGACCACATCCGCGGCCTGCCGCTCCTGCCCGATGCGGAGCTCGGCACCGGCCGCTTCCGCATCGTCTGCTCCCGCGACGTCGACGACAGCGGCCTCGAGATCACCGAGGCGGTCGGCAACGAGCTGGAGACGGTCGCACCGGTCGTCCATAACTGAGAGGGCGCCCTCTCAGACGCTGTTCCAGAAGTCCAATCCGAGTTCCGAAAGCCAGTTCTGGACTTCGATGTTGAGCTGGACGAAGCCGCCGGTGAGGATGAGGACGCCCATCGCGATCAGGATTAC
>CAVSIL010000015.1:0-80417 GCA_963727985.1 uncultured Solirubrobacterales bacterium
GCCCGCTCCCAGATCGGGGTGTCGATCGAGCCCGGCTCGATCACCGCGACCTCGATCCTCCAGGGCCGCAGCTCCTGGCGCAGCGAGTCGGCGACCGCCTCGAGGCCGAACTTGGCGGCGTGGTAGGGGCCGCCAACGGGAAGCGCCATCCGCCCGCCGGCGGAGCTGACGAAGACGACCCGGCCGGTGGCGCGGCGGATCAGCGGCAGCATCGCCTGGGTGACGGCGACCTGGCCGGTCAGGTTGACCTCGATCTGGCGCCGGAAGTCGTCAAGCGGCAAGGTCTCCAGCGGGCCCATGACGCCGATCCCGGCGTTGTTGACGAGACCGTCGAGGCCGCCCGGCCCTCGCCGCCGCGTCCGTCTCCCGCCGATCCGCTCGGCCGCGGCGGCGATCTGGGCCGCGTCGGTGACATCGAGGATCAGCGGCGTCAGGCGCTCCGAGCCGGCCGTGCGCAGCGCCTCGGCGTCCTCCTCCCTGCGCACGCCGGCGAAGACCCGCCAGCCGTCCGCATCCAGTCGCAGCGCCGCGGCGCGGCCGATTCCGGTGGAAGCCCCCGTGATCAGTACGGCACGCACACCCTGAGGCTACTGCGGCAGTCTTTTCGGTCATATAGCGACCGAAAGGACTGCCGCACCCCGCCCAGAGACGGGCGTAAGCTAAATCGGTGAGTCAGGCGACCCGAGACGATGCCGAGCGCAAGCAGGTAACGGTGGTATTCGCCGACGTCAGCGGCTCGATGGACCTGGCCGAGCACCAGGACCCGGAGGAGTGGCGCAAGATCATGCAGCGCTTCTTCTCGATCCTGGCCGACGCCGTGACCAAGTTCGAGGGCACCGTCGACAAGTTCACCGGCGACGGGATCATGGCCGTCTTTGGGGCGCCGATCGCCCACGAGAACCACGCCCAGCGCGCCTGCTACGCCGCCCTGCAGATGCTCGACGACGTCTCCGACTACGCGGCCGAGCTGCGCCGCGGACCGGGCCTCAACTTCTCGACCCGGATCGGGATCAACTCCGGCGAGGTCGTCGCCGGGGCGATCGGCGAGGGCGACGGCGACTACACGGCGATCGGGCACACGGTCGGACTGGCGCAGCGGATGGAGGCGCTGGCCGAGCCCGGCAAGGCCTACGTGACCGAGCACACGGCTGAGCTCGCCACCGGCTTCCTCGACCTCGAGGACCTCGGGAAGTTCGAGATCAAGGGGGCGAGCCAGCCGGTCCGCGTCTTCGAGCTGGCCGGGATCGGCGAGGCGCACTCCCGGCTCGACCTCTCGCGCGAGCGCGGCTTCTCGAGCTTCGTCGGTCGGGCCAGGGAGATGGCGGCACTGCGGACGGCGCTCGACGGCGCCAAGCGGGGCGAGGGCGGCGCGATCGGCCTGGTCGCCGAAGCCGGGGTCGGCAAGAGCAGGCTCTGTCACGAGTTCGCGCAGAGCTGCCGAGCGGAGGGGCTGGAGGTCTTCGAGGCGCAGGCACAGTCACATGGGACGACGACGCCGTTCATGCCGGTGCTGCAGATGCTGCGCGCCTTCTTCGGGATCGGCGAGCGCGAGGCGGAGCAGATCGCGCGGGAGAAGATCGCCGGGCGAGCGCTGCTGCTGGACCCCGGCTTCGCCAAGGACCTGCCGCTGATGTTCGACTTCCTCGGCGTTCCCGACCCCGACCGGCCGGTGGCGCAGCTCAGCGCCGAGGCGCGCCAGCGGGCGCTGGGCCAGATCGTCTGCCGCCTGGTCAACGCGCCCAGCCGCCGCCGCACGCTGGTCCTCGTGGTCGAAGATCTGCACTGGATCGACGAAGGCAGCAACGCCCTCCTCGGCGACCTGGTCACCTCGATCGAGGGCACGAACACGCTGGCGGTCCTCAACTTCCGGCCCGAGTACTCGCCCCCCTGGGGCCACGCCGCGTCCTACCGGGCGATCTCGCTGGAGCCACTTGCCGGCGAGGACACCCGCGAGCTACTGCGCGACCTGGCCGGCGAGGATCCATCGCTCGACGGGCTCGACGAGCCGATCCACGAGCGCACTCAGGGCAACCCCTTCTTCATCGAGGAGATCGTCCGCGAGCTGGCCGAGGCCGGCCACCTGGAGGGCGAGCGCGGCGCCTACCGCCTGACCCGGCCGATCGAGGACGCCGGGGTGCCGGTCACGGTGCAGGCGGTGCTCGCCGCCCGCATCGACCGCCTCGACCCCGCCGCCAAGCAGCTGCTCCAGGTCGCCTCGGTGGTCGGCAAGGAGGTGGGCGGCCGGGCGCTGGGGATGACCGCCGGACTCGAGCGCGAGCGCATCGACCCGGTGCTCTGCGAGCTGATCGAGGCCGGCTTCCTCTACGAAGCGGAGCTGTACCCAGAGCGGGTGCTCGCCTTCCGCCACCCGCTGACCCGCGAGGTCGCCTACGGCACTCAGCTCGCCGACGGTCGCGCCGCCACCCACGCGGCGGCGGCGCGGGCGATGATCGAGCTCGAGCCAGATCGGCTCGACGAGCTGGCGGCGCTGGTCGCCGACCACATGGAGGCGGGCGGCGAAGCTCTGGAAGCGGCGCGCTGGTCGGCCCGCGCCGCCCACTGGGCCGGACACAGCCGCCCCCAGGACGCGCAGCGGCTGTGGCGGAACGTGACGGAGCTGTCCGCCGACCTCGACGAGAGCGAGGAGACACTGGCGCTTGGAGTGCTCTCGCGGATGATGCAACTCGACTACGCCTGGCGGCTGGGGATGGAGCGCGAGCAGGCCGAGGCGCTGGCGGCGGAAGCAACCGAGATCGCCACCCGGATCGGCGACCTGCGCTCGCTGGCGCTGTTGAAACTGCTGACCTCGGCCCGACCCGGCGTCGCCTACCGGGCCTCCGAGTGGCTTGCCGCGGCGCGGGAGGCGACGCGGCTGGCGGACGAGTCCGGCGATCTCGATCTGCGGGTGGCGATCCGCGGCGCCGGCTGCTACGCCCAGATGTGCGCCGGCGATCTCGACCTGGTCGAACGGACGGTCGCGGAGATCCTCGAGCTGGGCGATGGCGACGCCGCGGTCGGCGCCGGGATCGTGATCGGCTGCCCGCCGGCCTGGGCGCTGATGGCACGCAGCATCGCCCTCAAAGAGCGGGACCGGCTCGAGCAGGCGGAGCGGGTGGCGGACGAGTCGCTGCGGCTGGCAACGGAGTTCGGCGACCCGGAGACCGAAAGCTGGAGCCGCGGCCACAAATCGATGCTGCAGGCCGAGCGCGGCGAGCTGGAGGCGGCTCTGGCGCTGGCCCGCCGCAACTGCGAGCTGACCGACCAGCTCGGCGACGTCTTCTCGCGCACCCTGGCCCTGACCAGCCTCGGCTACGTCCAGATCGCCGCCGGCGAGCACGCCGAGGCACTGGCGACGATCGAGCTCGCCGACAGCACCTACCGCGAGGCGATGAACGCCGGGGGCGAGGGCGAGGGCTGGCGCGGCACCCTGCGCGCCCGCGCCCTGCTTGGTGCCGGGCGCACCGAGGAGGCACTGGCGCAGGTCGAGGCCGCGGTCGAGATCTCGCGCGAGCGGGAAATGCACTGGCAGCTCCCCGGCGCCCTCCACTGCCTCGCCCAGGCCCGGGCGGCCGCGGGCATCGCCGGAGTCGAGGCCGCACTGGCGGAGGGGACCACCCTCTGCGAGCGACTCGACCACCGCATGACCCTGCGCAAAATCGAAGCTGACCGGGTCGCCCTGACGACGGCCTAGCCGGCGCCGGCTACCTCGTCGCCGTCACTTCTGGCCCTGAGGCTTGCGACCGGCGCGGTGACGCTCGAGCTCGGCGACCATCAGCTTGGTGTGGAGCGCGGCGATCAGGTCCTGCAAAGGCTGCGCGCCCGCTTCGAGCATCTCGACCACCCGCTCGGGGGAGACCTCGCCGGCGAGGCGGTTCATCACCATGTCCACCTCCTCCTGGACCAGGTGTTCGATCGCCTTCTTGTAGCGCAGGGTGTCGTAGACGGTGAAGCCGATCTGCTCGTCGTAGCCGCCCGCGCGGAAACGGCCGATCGCCTCGATGATCGTGATGTCAGACGGGGAGTAGCCGCGGCTGTTGGGACTGAGGATCTCCAGCTCGGCGAGCCGGTCGAGCACCTCCTTGGGGAGGCCGTAGCGCTCGCGGACCTCGGCGGCGCTGGTCCGCGCCCGCTCGCCCGCCAGGGCGCGGTCGAGGATCCGGTCCTCGAGCTCGAGCATCGCCCCCGCCCGCTCGGGGTCCTCGTCGAGCACCGACTTGATCGCCTTCAGCGGCAGGAAGCGCTCCTCCTGCAGGCGCTTGATCAGCTTGATCCGGTCGACGAACTCAGGCGGGTAGTAGGCCATGTTGCGGCTGGTCTTGACCGGCTCCGGCAAGAGCCCCTCGCGCAAGTAGTGCTTGATCGTCGGCACCGGCACCCCGGACGCCTCCGCCAACTCCCCCATCCGCAGCAGGGCCGTTTTCGGTGCCGGTGGAGCTCACGCCGCGGCACCCGACCCCTTCATCGCCGCGATCTCCTCCGCCGAGTAGCCAACCTCGGCCAGCACCTCCTCGGTGTGCTCGCCGAAGGCGGGGGCGGGACGGGTCGGGTCGGCCGGGGTGCGGCTCAGCTTCACCGGGTGGCCGAGCTGGCGGACCTTGCCCAGGCTCGGGCTGGTCCAGCTCGACGACCATCTCGCGCGCTTTCACCAGCTCCGAGTCGAGCGCCTCGTCGAGGTCGAGGATCGGCTCGATGCAGCAGTCGTGCTCCTCGTTGAAGGCGAGCCACTCCTCGCGGCTGCGGGAGCGGAAGATCGCGGCGACCTGCTCCCAGGCCTCCGAGCCCGGCGCCTCGAACTGCTTCTCGATCAGGTCCGGCCGCTCGGCGCCGTTGCAGAGCGCGGCCCAGAACTTCGGCTCCAGGGCGCCGCAGCTGACCCAGCCGTCACAACTTCATAGGGCAGGTAACAGATCAGCCCGCCGGCCAGTTGCTGCTCGCCGCGCCGCGGCACCTCGCCGTCGCAGAAGTAGCGGCCGGCGACCATCGCCAGCCAGGAGAGAGCGCCGTCGGCCATCGAGACGTCGACCATCTGACCCTCGCCGGAGCGGCGGCGCTCGTGCAGGGCCGCCATCACCCCGAAGGCGGCCATCAGGCCGCCGCCGCCGAGGTCGGCGATCTGCCCGCCGACTGCACCGGCGGCCCGTCCTTGGCGCCGGTCAGGCCGAGCAGCCCGACCAGGCCGAGGTAGTTCATGTCGTGGCCGGCGCGCTGGGCGTAGGGGCCGTCCTGGCCGTAGCCGGTGATCGCGCAGAAGACGAGCCCCGGGTTGGCCTCGCGCATGCGCTCGTAGCCGACGCCGAGCCGGTCGAGGACGCCGGGGCGGAAGCCGTCGAGGACGATGTCGTGGCGCTCGACCAGGCGCAGCAGCGCCTCCCTCCCGGCCTCGGACTTGAGGTCGAGGCGGACCGAGCGCTTGCCGCGGTTCAGCGAGAGGTAGAGCGAGGAGCGGGTGCCCAGCGCCTGCTGCTCGTCCGTCGCCGTAATAGGGCGGCGCCCAGCGGATGTAGTCGCCCATGCCGGTGTCCTCGACCTTCAGCACCTCGGCGCCGAGGTCGGCCAGCAGCAGCGAGCAGAAGCCCCCCGGCAGGAGGCGGGTCAGGTCGAGGACCTTGACGTCGCTGAGGGGGAGAGCGCTCATCGGGCGGTCGCGGCGCTCTCGTTGGGACCCCCAGCAGCTCGCGGGCCTCGGCCACGCTGGCGGCGCGGCGGCCGACGTCCTCGGCCATCTGCCGCGCCTTGGCGATCAGGTCGCCGTTGGAGCGGCACATCTCGCCGTTCGGCAGGTAGAGGTTGTCCTCGACCCCGGCGCGGACGTTGCCGCCCAGCACCAGCGCCGAGGCGAGCAGCTTCCACTGGTCGCGGGAGATGCCGATCACCTGCCACTGGTTCGGCCCCTCGGGGCCGCCGGGGATCTGGTCGGACATCAGGGTGACGTTGCGCGGGGTCGGGCCGGATGCCGCCGGTCACCCCCATCACCAGCGAGACCTGCAGCGGCGTCCGCTCGAGCAGGCCCATGTCGATCAGCGGGTCGAGGTTGGCGACGTGGCCGGAGTCGAAGCACTCGTGCTCGGGCTTGATCCCCAGCTCTTTCATCGCCGTGAGGAACTCGATGATCGTGTCGAAGCTGTTCTCGAAGACCGCCTTGAAGACGAAGTCCTTGCGCCGCTGGAGTGTACTTCGCGTAGTTCATCGAGCTCATGTTCAGCGCCGCGACGTCGGGCCTGCAGGCGCGCAGGTACTCGAGCCGCTTCTCGATCGGGATCCCGATCGCGCCGGTCGAGTAGTTGACGATCACGTCGCCGACCTCGGCCAGGATCGCCTCGGTGATCGCCTGGAAGTCCTCGATCTCATAGGAGGGAGTGCCGTCGGCTGTGCGAGCGTGGATGTGAATCTGCGAGGCGCCCTCGTCGACCGCGCGCCGCGCCTCCGCCGCGTACTCCTCCGGCGTGTAGGGGATCGCCGGGCACTGGTCGCGGTTGGCGATCACGCCACTGATCGAGCAGCTGATGACCACCGGATCGTCAAATGAACTCATCTCGTCCCCCTCAGCTGTTCTTTTCCCTCGCCAGCGACGGAAAGGAACAGCTCAACCGTCATACCGGCATCACTCCGTGGCGTTTCTTGGGCTTGCGCACCTGCTTGTCCTTGGCCATTCGCAGCGCCTTGACGATCGTCGGGCGGGTCTCGCGCGGGTCGATGATGTCGTCGATCACCGCGTTGCCGGCGGCGATGTAGGGGTCGATCTGCTCGCGCACCGCGTTCAGCATCGCCTCGCGGGTCGCCTCCGGGTCCTCGGAGGCCTCGATCGCCGAGCGGCCGATGATTTCGACCGCGCCCTCGGCGCCCATGACCGAGATCTCGGCCCCGGGCCAGGCGACGATCAGGTCCGGCTCGTACGCTTTTCCGCACATCACGTAGTAGCCGGCGCCGTAGGCCTTGCGGACGATCACCGTCACCTTCGGCACCGTGGCGCGGCTGACCGCGTAGAGCATCTTCGCCCCGTGGCGGATGATCCCCGTGTGCTCCACCTTGGAGCCGACCATGAAGCCGGGCACGTCCTGGAGGAAGACCAGGGGGATGTTGAAGGCGTCGCAGAGGTTGATGAAGCGCGCCGCCTTGTCGGCGGAGTCGTTGTCGAGGATCCCGGCCAGCTGCTTGGGCTGGTTGGCGACGATCCCGACCGGCTGGCCGCCGAAGCGGGCGAAGCAGGTGATCAGGGTCTTGGCGAACTTCGGCTTCAGGTCGAACCACTCGCCGTCGTCGACGATCTCGCGGATCACGTCGTACATGTCGTAGGGCTGGCGCGAGGAGTCGGGGACGATCTCCATCAGCTTCTCCGACATGCGGTCGTCGAGGTCGTCCGTCTCTATAAGGGGCGGCTTCTTCTCGCAGTCGGAGGGGAAGAAGGAGAGATAGGTCTTGATCGCGGCGATGCACTCGGCGTCGTCCTTCACCTCGAGGTCCCCCACTCCCGATTTGCGGCAGTGGACCTTGGCGCCGCCGAGGTCCTCCATCGAGATGTCCTCGCCGGTCACGGCTTTGACCAGGTGCGGCCCGGCCAGCGCCATCGCCCCCTGGCCGGAGACCATCGGCACGAAGTCGGCCAGGGCCGGGATGTAGGCGGTGCCGGCCGCGCAGGGGCCCATCATCGCCGCCACCATCGGGACAACGCCCGACATTTCGACCTCCTCGCGGAAGAGGAAGCCGGAGCCGGCGAAGAGCGAGCCGGTCGCCTCCTGGATGCGGGCGCCGGCCGAGTCGAGCAGCCAGACGAACGGCATCCGCTTCGAGAGCGCCATCTCGCGCAGGCGCGTGACCTTGAGCTCGCCGGTCATCCCCATCGAGCCGGCCATCACGGTGAAGTCGTAGGCGGCGATGCAGCAGGGGCGGCCGTCGACGTCGCCCCAGCCGGTGATGACGCCGTCGGCGGGCGCCTCGACCCCGTCCATCGCCCGCTGGGCGAAGTGCGGCCGGCCGTGGATGCCGAGCTCGACGAAGGTGCCCTCGTCGACCAGCAGGTCGAGCCGCTCGCGGGCGGTCAGCTTGCCGCGATCGTGCTGCTTGGCGATCTTCTCCTCGCCGCCTCCCTGCTTCGCCTTGGCGCGGCGCGCGTGCAGCTGCTCGTTCAGCTCGCCCAGCGTCGCGGTGCCGGGAAGAAGGTGCTTCGACTCCTGCTCGGTGCTGGCCACTAACGCCCTTTCCACTGCGGATCGCGTTTCTCGAAGAAGGCGGTGACGCCCTCGACGATGTCCTCGGTGCTGAAGGTGAGGGAGAGCTGGGAGCGCAGGAACTCGAGCGCGTCGTCGATGTCCATGTCCTGCTGGCGGT
The DNA here is from genome assembly GCA_963727985.1 of uncultured Solirubrobacterales bacterium. GTDB lineage: Bacteria > Actinomycetota > Thermoleophilia > Solirubrobacterales > 70-9 > VAYN01. Next base: position 8,326 of record CAVSIL010000015.1, read on the forward strand.
ACATCGCGTCGTGGCCGAGGCGCATCAGCACCGGGCTCTTGGAGGCGAGCTTGCCCGCCCACTCGGCGACCGCGCCGTCGAACTCCGCCGCCGGCACGACCTTGTTGGCGAGCCCGTACTCGACCGCCTGCTCGGCACTGAGCCGCTCGCCCAGCAGCATCATCTCGTTGACCTTCTTGCGCGGGACGTTGCGGTAGATGATCGACATGATCATGTAGGGGAAGGCGCCGACGTTGATCTCCGGCGTGCCGAAGGTCGCGCCCTCTTTGGCGATCACCAGGTCGCAGGAGAGGGCGAGGCCCATCCCTCCCGCCAGGACGTGGCCGTTGGCCGCGCAGAGCGAGGGCTTGCCGAGCCGGGGCATCAGCCGGAAGAACTCGAGGAAGAGGTCGGAGGCGAAGTGTTTCTGGACCAGCGAGGCGTCGGCCGCGAAGCCGCCGAGGTCGGCGCCGGCGCAGAAGACCTTGTCGCCGGCCCCGGTGAGGACAACGGCGCGGACCTCGTCGGCGGCTTTCGCCCGCTTCATCGCCGTCGACCAGCTCGGCCAGCATCTGGCCGGAGAGCATGTTGCGCTTCTCCGGGTTGTTCAGCGTCACCGTGGCGACGCCGTCGGCGACCTCGTAGGCGACCAGCTCGTAGTTCCCCTCACTCATCGAGCGCCACCATAGCCGACTTTTGCTGAAAGTAGGAAGTGCTACTGTCCACGACCTCAACCGCCCCGCGAACGAGGAGAGACACCAGTGGCGACCGCGACCAACGGCTCCAGCGTCATCAAGCCCGACCATGCAGCCGGGCGCAAGCACTTCATCTTCAGCCAGGAGCACGAAGACCTGCGCGAGTCGATGGAGTCGTGGGTGAAGAAGGAGCTGTGGCCCCACCGCAACGAGTGGGAGGACACCTACTGGCCGACCTCGGCGATGCAGCGGGCGGGCGAGCTCGGCTTCCTCGGCCTCTGCTTCCCGGAGGAGTACGGCGGCCAGGGCGGCGACTACTTCTACTCGCTGGTCCGCGCCGAGTGCATGAGCTACTCCGGCTCCGGCGGCACCAACATGGGCTTCGCGGTCCAGACCGACATGGTCCTGCCCCCGATCCACCTGCTCGGCACCGAGGAGCAGAAGGAGAAGTACCTGAAACCGGGGCTGAAGGGCGAGAAGGTCGGCAGCCTCGGGATCACCGAGCCCGGGCGCCGGCTCCGACGTCGCCGGCATCCGCACCACGGCGATCCGCGACGGCGACGAATACGTCATCAACGGCTCCAAGACCTTCATCACCAACGGCCCGCGGGCGGACTTCATCGTCCTCGTCTGCAAGACCGACCCGGAGGAGCGCCACGCCGGCATCACCCTCTTCGTCGTCGACCTGCGCGACGAGAACGGCGACAAGGTCCCCGGCTTCACCGTCTCCGCCGAGCTGGAGAAGATGGGCATGCACGCCTCCGACACCGGCGAACTCGCCTTCGAAGACGTCCGCGTCCCGGCCAGCGCCGTGCTCGGCGAGGTCGGCAAAGGCTTCTACCACATCGCCTGGGAGCTCCAGGGCGAGCGCCTGGTCGCCGCCGCCGGCTCCCACGCGGGCTGCGAACGGATGATCGAGAAGACCCTCGAGTACGCCAAGGAGCGCGAAGCCTTCGGCCGCCCGATCGGCAAGTTCCAGGCGATCCGCCACAAGTTCGCCGAGATGGCGACCAAGACCGAGGCCGCGAAGCAGTTCACCTACGCGACCGCCTGGCGCTTCGGCAACGGCGAGTACCCGGTGCGGGAGATCACGATGGCGAAGCTCTTCTCCTCGCGCATCGCCTGCGAGGTCGCCGACGAGTGCATCCAGATCCTCGGCGGCTACGGCTACATGAAGGAGTACGAGATCGAGCGCGCCTACCGCGACGTCCGCCTCAACCGGATCGGCGCCGGCACCGACGAGGTCATGCTCGACGTGATCGGCAAGAGCTACGGGCTGTAGACAGAGGACCGAAGATGTGGTCGAGTTGACCCCCCTATAGCTGGGTCAACTCGACCAGAAAATCCGCTGAGATGACTGTCGTCAAAGACACCGGGGCGCGCGCGGTGCTCCCGCCCTTCGGCGAGGAGCACGAGGAGCTGCGGGAGACCGTCAGCCGCTTCGTCACGAAGGAGATCGCGCCGCACGTCGACGAGTGGGAGGAGGCGCGGGAATTCCCCCGCGAGCTCTACGGCCGCTGCGCCGAGCTCGGCTTCCTCGGGCTGAAGTTCCCCGAGGACCTACGGCGGCCAGGGCGGCACCCACCTGCACGACGCGATCTGGGTCGAAGAGCTGGCCCGCTCCGGCGGCTCCGGCGGCGTCGCCGCCGGGCTCAACGCCCACGCCTCGATCGCGCTGCCGCCGATCTTCAACTTCGGCAGCGAGGAGCAGAAGCAGCGCTGGCTGGTGCCGGGGGTCGCCGGCGAGAAGATCGGCGCGCTGGGGATCACCGAGCCCGGGGCCGGCTCCGATGTCGCCGGCATCTCCACCACCGCCAGGCGGGTCGGCGACGACTACATCGTCAACGGCGCCAAGACCTTCATCACCAACGGCGTCCGCGCCGACTTCCTCGTCTGCGCCTGCAAGACGAGCGAGGAGGGCGGCCACGGCGGCATCTCCTTCCTCGTGCTCGAGCGCGAGATGCCCGGCTACGAGGTGGCGGCGAAGCTGGAGAAGATGGGCTGGCACTCATCCGACACCGGCGAGCTCGCCTTCACCGACGTCGAGGTGCCGGCGGAGAACCTGCTCGGCGAGGAGAACGGCGGCTTCAAGCTGATCATGGCCAACTTCGCCTGGGAGCGGCTGCTGATGGCGATCGGCGCCGTCGGCGGCATGCAGCGCCTGATCGAGACCACCGTCGCCTACGCCTACGAGCGCGAAGCCTTCGGCCGCCCGATCGGCAAGTTCCAGGCGATCCGCCACCAGGTCGCCGAGATGGCCCTGAAGGCCGAGACCTCCCGCGCCCTCACCTACAACGCCCTGCGCCTCTTCCACACCGGCCAGGACTGCATCCGCGACGTAACCATGGCCAAGCTCGTCACCCAGCGCTCCCTGCTCGAGGTCGCCGACCAGGCTCTGCAGATCCACGGCGGCTACGGCTACATGCGCGAGTACGGCATCGAGCGCGCCGTCCGCGACGCCCGCCTCGGCCCGATCGGCGGCGGGACCGACGAGGTGATGAAGGAGATCCTGGGGAAGACGATGGGGCTGGGGTTGGCGGTTGTCGATCGACCTGGTCTCGAGCGAGGGACGCGATCGGGATCGGATCGCGCCTCGCCCGGGCGTCGTGATCCTGCGCAGGACGCTCGTACGCACTCAGGGTAGAGAGTGAGCGCGGTGAGGTCGGCGATAAGAAGCGGCCTTGAGGCGTTGCATCGAGAAAGGATGGATCGTCTCGAATTGGGAGTGGAGGAGCGCGTTCTGCACCAGCAGCGGCAACTCGGCCTCCTCGTGCGCGAACCGCTCCCAATCGGCGAGGAGAGCCGGCAGCTCACCGGGCGGCGGGGGCACGAACTGGGCGGTCTCGATCGTCGAGCCTGGCGCGCCGATCCAGTTCTGACTCGTGCGCAGCTCGCCGGGGGCGAGCTCGCGGCCGCGGACGCCGTCCATCAGGCGGCGGTGCATCTCGCACAGTAGGCGGGTGCTGAGCGGCAACTCGTTGAGGCGCTCCAGCCCCCACCGCATCGCGGCGACGTAGTTGACGACCTCCTCCACATCGGCATTGGGAGCCTCGCCGGCGGCGTCGGCTTCGAAGACCTCGGCCATGCTCGCCTGCGTTCCCTCGATCCGCGTCGAGGAGAGCGCCTCTCGCAGGAGGTAGGGGCGGATGAGGAGATCGGGGTTTGGGAGGAGGCGACCGACGCCGGCGAGCCGGCCCAACGCCCCCTCCGCCTCGCCGAGCAGGCGCACGGTCGAGGCCGGCAGGTCAAGGGACCGGGGTATCGTCGCCGGGAAGTAGGCCACGTAGCCATGGCGCCCGGGGGCGCGGCGCGCCTCGCCGAACGGGGTCGATGCATGCGTCTCAAGCTCCATAGGGTGATTCACCATATCCGACTCTAACGTCTGATGTCTTAAACGTTAGAGATAGCGTATGACCCTAACGCGGCCTTCAGGGTCAGATGGAGAGCAGGTTGCCGAGCATTGCGTCCACCCCCTCTTCCAGCTCCCTGGCCCTGGCGCCCGAGCCGTACAGCTCGGCGTGCACGTCGGCAAGCTTCTCCACAAAGACCTCCTCGTCGAGTTCCTCGACCTCGGTTCCCAGGTAGCGGCCCGGGTTGAGGCTCCACGCCTGCGCCTCAATCTCCTCGATCGTGGCAACCTTGCAGAGGCCATTTGACGTCGGCGTAGGCACCGTCGGGAAACGCCCCGCGGAGTTTGCGAACGAAGTCGATTGGTCGGGTTCCCCTACGTATTTTGTCGATGACATGATTAGCAAGATGTTGATCGCGAGTCAGGAAACGCATAGCAATGGAGGTCGTCGCAAAGACAGGCGCCAGCGCCCTCGCTCGCAAGCTCGACGCGATTCGAGACGGGGCTGGCGTGCAGGGCCGTGAGATCGCGCAGCTGCTCGGCACGACCCCGCAGACGGTTTCTCGCTGGCGCACTGGGAAGGCCGAACCACAGCGCCGCAGTCTCGACCGGCTATTGACCCTTGCATGGCTCACCGAGGAGCTTGCCGAGTTCTATCGCCCAGACGAGGCCCGGCTTTGGCTCTTCTCCCCCATCGGCTGCTCGAAGGCCAACGCCCAGCCGACCGCATCGAGGAGGGCCGCGTCGATGATGTTCTGGCGCTGATCGCTGAGCTTCGAGACGGCAGCTACGCGTAGGACCCGCAGTCGTGGTCCACGATCCGCTAGGGCAGCCGTCAATTCCTGCGATACCGTCGAGTCAGCGTGGGCGCTGATCCCCTCCCAACCCTCAAAGGCGGAACGTCAGGCCGATGTCGCACTCGTCGTGACCTATCACGAGGCCCGGCTTGCCGAGCTGCTTGAGCGAGTGCGGGAGGGGCTCGACCTCTACGACTCCGGCGAGCTGGATGCCTTCGAGCTGGACGAACTAATCCACCGCTACAAGAGGGCGGCGCGCGAGCTTTGGAAGTTCTGCGGCAACATCACCGGCCGCAGCGCCCACTTCGTCGCCCGCACGCTCGAAGATATGCAGGGGCGCGAGGAGACGATCGACTGGTGGGAGCGAGGCAACCCAGAGCGTCGGCGTTGATGCCAGGCGTTCAGTGCCTCGGGCCCGCCTCGCATTCGTGGGACTTGCCGATGCCGGGGCCGCCGTCGCAGTAGTCGAAGCCTTCGCCGCCGTAGAGCTGGTCGGGGTCGGGGCCTCCGTAGAGGCGGTCGTTGCCGGCTTCGCCGTGGCAGCCGTCTTCTCCCGGACCCATGTAACAGACGTCGTCGCCGGGGCCTCCCCAGCAGCCGTCGCTGCCGCTGCCGGTCCGGCAGTAATCGTTGCCGGGGCCGCCGACGCAGTCGCTGTTCTGCGGCCCGGTGATGCAGACGTCGTTGCCGCCGCCGCCGACACAGCGGTTGCGCCTCGTGCCTTCCGGGTAGCAGGTGTCCTTCTCGCCACTGCCGATGAACTTGTCCTCGCCGGAGCCGAGGTGGACGGTGAGCGGGAACGGCAGCCGGCCGCTGACCTCGACGAAGTCTCCGTGGGGCCCATGTCCAATTCGATCGCGTCGGACCCCGCGAGCGGGCAGACAGCGGTACGGCCGCGATGCGGCGACACGGCAGCCCTGGTGGCCCGAGCGGGCCATCGCCCCCTTGACGATGACGCTCGAGCCGCTCGTCGTCGATTCCAGACGGGAGCCCGGAAGCGGCGCCGAAGACCACGATCCGCCCGGCGGTCGCGGCAGCGCCGGGGGCAGCCAGAAGTGCGAATGCGGCAAGAACCCCTACCCCCGCCGCGAGGTGCGATGGGCGCCTCATCGGGGCCGATGATAGAGAGAGGCGCAATCGATCGGCGGACGGTTGTTCTACCCGGCGCCGCGCGGGCCCGCGCGATCAGCCCAGCAGCGTGATCAAGCCGCGGATCAGCAGCAGGATCCCGATCGCGGCGGCGAGGTAGACGCCGGCGCGGCGGCCGTTGCGGCCGAGCCAGGCGCGGAAGCGCGTCACCCGGTCCTGCGTCTTCTCCGGCGCGAACGCGTATCCCAGCAGCGGCACCTCCAGCAGCAGCTGCTGGATCAGGCAGAAGGCGACGACCAGCAGCACCGTTTCCGGCACCCCGGCGTCGAGCTTGGCCATGCGGTCGAGCGCGGTCAGGTAGGAGACGCCGGGAAAGGTGAGGACGACGCCGACGGCGAAGGTGACCCGCGCCGAGCCCCGTCCCAGCATCCGTTCCGGCCAGGACTCCTTCGGCTCGGCCTGCGCGGCCTTCGCCTCCTTGCGGCGGCGGCGACGCTCCTGCAGGCCCTCGGCGCGGCCGCTGCCGAGCACGTAGGCGACCAGCAGCGCCACCAGGCCGACGACGATGTCCTCGATCGGACCCATGGTGTGGGCCGTGTCGACGCTGGAGGAGCCGTGCAGCGAGAAGACGATCAGCAGGCCGGCGGTGATGCTGGTCAGATAGGCGCCGAGCAGGTAGCCGAACATCAGCTTCTTCGGGTTCGGCAGCAGCATCATCACCGTCACCGCCGCCAGCAGGGTCGGCGTGAACATCGCCAGCAGCGAGAGGAAGAAGATGCTGCCGAGGTCGCCCACGCGACCATTCTTACCGGAACGTCGGTCCTCTACCGGGGTCTCGTCGCGGGCTTCGCCGGAAACTGGCCAGTCAACCAGTACCGCCACGATCCCTGTAGCCTCCGGCGCCGACTTCACGAACTAAAGGAGACGCAGACTGATGGGACTTCTCGATGGGAAAGCGGCGATCGTCACTGGTTCCGCGCGGGGGATCGGACGGGCGACCGCGGAGCTGTTCGCGGCCGAGGGCGCCAAGGTCCTGATCAACGACCTCGACGCCGACGTGGCCGAGCAGACGGCCGGTGAAATCGACGGCGAGACCGCCGTTCACGCCGGCGACCTGACCAAGGAGGGCGCCGCCGACGAGCTCGTCGCCGCCGCCGTCGACGCCTTCGGAGCCGTCGACATCGCCGTCAACAACGCCGGCTACACCTGGGACGGCGTCGCCCACAAGATGACCGACGAGCAGTTCCAGGCGATGCTCGACATCCACACGGTGGCGCCCTTCCGGGTCGCCCGGGCCCTGGCCCCGCACTGGCGCGAGGCCGCCAAGGCCGAGCGCGGCGAAGACAAGGAGGTCTTCCGCAAGCTGATCAACGTCTCCTCGACCTCGGGGACGATGGGCAACGCCGGCCAGGTCAACTACTCCGCCGCCAAGATGGGCGTCGTCGGGCTGACCAAAACCCTCGCCAAGGAGTGGGGCCAGTTCAAGATCAACGTCAACGCAGTCGCCTTCGGCTTCGTCGACACCCGCCTCACCGCCGCCAAGGAGGAGGGCGGCGAGATGACCGCTCCCGGTGGCGAGAAGATCGAGCTCGGCATCCCGGAGCAGATGCGGGCGATGGCCTCGGCGATCATCCCGGTCGGCCGCCCCGCCACGCCGGAGGAGGCCTCCGGCCCGGTCCTCTTCCTCGCCTCGCCGCTGGCCAACTACGTGCACGGCCAGGTGCTCAACGTCACCGGCGGCATGTTCGGCGGGATGTACACCTGAGATGACCGACCCGGCGCAGGCCAGGCCAACCCCCCGGTATCTCGATATCGGGGACAAGGTCTGGCCGTTGACGCGCCGCTTCATGGGCGCCCACACGTTCCTCTACCGGCGAACGGGTGGGCGCCTCGGTCACACCGTCCCCGGCGTGCAGGGCAAGATGCTCCTGCTCGACCATGTCGGCGCGAAGAGCGGCACCAAGCGCACCTCGCCGCTGCTCTATGTAAGAGACGGCGAGGACATCGTCATCGTCGCCTCCAAAGGCGGCTTCCCCAAGCACCCGGCCTGGTTCCACAACCTCAAGGCCAACCCCGACACCACCGTCCAGGTCGGCTCCCACCTGCTGCCGGTCCACGCCCGTGTCGCCGAGCCCGGAGGAGCGAGACCGCCTCTGGGCGATGGCGGTCAAGGCCTACCACGGCTACGAGGACTACGCCGTCCGCAGCAAAGGCCGCGAAATCCCGCTGGTCGTCCTCGAGCCGCGGCGTTAGCGGTCTACTTCGGGCGCCGCTCCTCGGCAACCGGCGTCGCCCTCCTCGGTGGCGATCGCCTCGGGGGGCCAGGGGCCGGCCCAGTTGTCGCGGGCGCCGTCGATCGTGATCGTGGTGCCGGAGTAGAAGTCGCCGGCGGGCGAGGCGAGGTAGGCGACCAGCCAGGCCATCTCCTCGGGGCGGCCGGCGCGGCCGATCGGGATCGAGCGCTCGAGGTTGTCGACGACCACCTGCGGGTACTTGGTCAGCAGCGTCTCGGTCGCGAACTGGCCGGCGGCGAGGGCGACGGTCTTGATCCCGAAGCGCGCCCACTCGACGGCCAGGGTCCGCATCATGTTCTCGACCGCGGCCCGGGCGGCGCCGGAGTGGACCATCCCCGGCATCCCGTTGTGGGGGGAGAGGGTGACGCTGAGGACCTTGCCGCCTCCCTGCGGGATGAAGGCCTTGGTCGCGGCCGCGTGGGTCATCAGCCAGGTGCCCTGGACGTTGAGGTCCATCACCGTGCGGAAGCCTTTCGGGGTGATCGCCTCGGCCGGGCTGAGGAACTGGCCGCCGGCGTTGTTGACGAGCACGTCGAGGCGGCCGTGGCGCTCCAGCAGGGCGTCGAAGAAGCGGCCGACCGGCTCCTCCTCGCGGATGTCGAGGCACTCGTGCTCGAAGCTCCCCGGCAGCCCGGCGGCCAGCTCGGCGGTCTCCGCCAGCGGCTCCTCGCGGCGCCCGCAGGCAACGACGGTGGCGCCGAGCCGGGCCAGCTCCAGCGCCGTCTCGCGCCCGAGGCCGCTGCCGGCGCCGGAAACGACACAGACCAGGCCGTCGAGCAAACCGTCCCGGAACACCTGCGAATGCGAGCTTGCGGCCATCGGCGCGCAAGCCTATAGGCGAGCCGTTCTGCGTAATGTCACTCGCGATGAAGGTCCAGGTGGAGGCACAGCCCCTGCACGAGCCGCTCGCCGGGGGCACGCCGGGGGCGAGTGTCGTCGTCGAACCGCTGATCGCCGGCCACGTCGACTTCCCGCGGGCGATGATGGTCAGCCCCGGCGGGCGCTTCCTCACCTTGAAGCTGATGCGGGCGCTGTTCGGCCCGCGCGAGCCCAACGTGATTCCGGTGCCCGCCTTCCTCATCCGCCATCCCAGCGCCGGCGCGATCCTCGTCGACACCGGCCTGCACCCGTCGATCGCGACCGACGGCAAGGAGAACTTCGGCGGCATGGGAAACCGTTTCGGCAAGCCGACCCTGACGGCGGGCGAGGACGTGCCGGCGCAGCTGCGTGGGCGCGGCCTCGACCCCGGCGAGATCCCCGTCGTAGTGATGACCCACATGCACATCGACCACACCTCGGCGATCTCCGAGTTCCCCCAGTCGACCTTCGTCGTCAGCGCGACCGAGTGGGAGGCCGCGGCCAGCGGCTCGCAACCGACCCTCAACGGCTACCGGCGCCCCCACTTCGACTACGCCTTCGACTACCGCACCATCGACTTCGACCGCGCCGGCATCGACTCCTACGCCAGCTTCGGTCGCACCTTCGACCTCTTCGCCGACGGCTCGATCCACCTCGCCTTCACCCCCGGCCACAGCGCCGGCCACATGTCGGTGATCTGCCGGCTCGAGCAGGACGACTTCGTGATCGGCGGCGACGCGATGTACGTGGCCGCCCAGCTCGACGGCGACGTGGCGCTGCCGCCCCGCCCCTTCGACGCCCACAACTTCCGCCGCTCACTGCAGGAGCTGCGGCTCTTCCACTCCCAGTTCCCGGGCGCCGTGATCACGCCGGGGCACGATCCGGACTTCTACGCCCGGCTCGGCTCGCGCTACGAGTAGCGAGCCCCTCGTACATCTCCCGCACCTCGGCGAAGACCTCCTTGCCGCCTCGAGCTGGCGCTCGCGGCTCGGCTCGGGCTCGGCCGCGAAGGAGACCGGCTTGCCGAACTGGACGGTGACCTTGGGGAACCGCAGCCGCTTCCAGCCGCGCACCCCGGCCGAGCCGTGGATAGCCACCGGCACGATCGGCGCGCCGGATTCCAGCGCGATCCGGCCGATCCCCGGTTTCGGCTCGCCCAGCTCCCGCGAGCGCGAGCGCCCGCCCTCGGCGTAGACCAGCAGCATCTCCCCCTGGTCGAGGAGGAGCCGAGCGGTCTTGATCGCCTCCTCGTCGTGCTGACCGCGGCGCACCGGGAAGACGCCTCCGTGCTTGTAGATGTAGGTGAGGACGGGCGGCCCGAACATCTGCGATTTCGCCATGAAGCGGATCTTCCGCCGCAGGTGGACGCCGGCGAAGAAGTGGTCCATCTGGCTGAAGTGGTTGGGGGCGAGGACCAGGGCGCCCTCGCGGGGCACGTTCTCGACCCCGATCGCCCGCACCCGGTAGATCAGCAGCGTCGGCAGGGTGAGGACGATGCGGGCGAAGGTGTAGGTCCAGCCGACGCCCTTGCGGGCTGCCTCGTGGAACTGCGTGAAGTACTCCGCCGGGCGCGGGTCCTTGTAGGTCTGCGGCCTCATCTCAGCCATGCAGGAGACTGCTACGCCGACGGCTGCGCCCAGTTACGCGAGCGCTCGAGAGCCCGCCCCCACTCGGCCAGCAGCGACTCGCGCTCGTCGGCGCTCATCCGTGGCTCGTACCGAACCGACTCACGCCACATCTCCTCCACCTGCTCTCGGGTCCAGCGAGCCGCTCGCGATCCCGGCCAGGTAGGCGGCCCCGAGCGCGGTCGTCTCGGCGATCTCCGGCACCACCACCGGCGCGCCGAGCACGTCGGCCTGGAACTGCATCAGCCAGCTGTTGGCGACGGCGCCGCCATCGGCCTTCAGCACCTGCAGTCGCTCCCCGGCCGCGGCCTCCTGGGCCCGCACCGCGTCGACGGTCTCGTAGGCGATCGCCTCCAGCGCGGCCCGGGCCAGATGGGCACGGCCGCTGCCGCGGGTGAGGCCGACGATCGTGCCGCGCGCGTAGGGGTCCCAGTGCGGCGAGCCGAGGCCGGTCAGGGCGGGGACGAAGTAGACGCCGTCGTTGGAGTCGAGTGAGGCGGCCAGCGCCTCCGTCTCCCCCGCCTCCTCGACGATCCCGAGCCCGTCCCGCAGCCACTGCACCGCGGCGCCGGTGACGAAGATCGAGGCCTCGAGCGCGTAGGCGACCTCCTCCTCCAGTCCCCAGGCGACGGTGGCGAGGAGGCCCTTGGGCGGGCGTGGTGCCTCGGGGCCGGTGTTGAGGAGGACGAAGCTGCCGGTGCCGTAGGTGTTCTTGGCCATGCCGGGGCGGTGGCAGGCCTGGCCGAAGAGGGCGGCCTGCTGGTCGCCGGCGATGCCCGCCACCGGGACCTCGCCGCCGAACTCGCTCGTCGTCCCGTAGACGTGGGACGAGGGCAGCGGCTCCGGCAGCCGCGCCGGGTCGACGCCGAGCAGCTCGCACAGCTCCGGGTCCCAGGCGAGCCGGCGGATGTCGAACAGCATCGTCCGCGAGGCGTTGGAGTAGTCGGTGGCGTGGCGCCCGGTCAGCTTGAACAGGAGCCAGGAGTCGATCGTGCCGAAGACCGCCCGCTCGGCGCCCTCGGCGTTGCGCAGCAGCCACTCGATCTTGGTCGCCGAGAAGTAGGGGTCGATCGTCAGCCCGGTCCGCTCCCGCACCAGCGCCTCCCGCCCGGCGGCGCGCAGCTCCTCGCAGCGCTCGGCGGTGCGGCGGTCCTGCCAGACCAGGGCGCGGTGGATCGGCTCGCCCGTCGCCGGGTCCCAGGCGACCACGGTCTCGCGCTGGTTGGCGATCCCGATCCCGTCGAGCTCGCCGCCCTCGATGCCGGCGTCGGCGATCGCCGCGGTGGCCACCCGCCGCGTCACCTCCCAGATTTCGCTGGCGTCGTGCTCGACCCAGCCCGGCCGGGGGAAGTGCTGCTCGAACTCGGAGTAGGCGCGCCCGGCGATCCGCCCTTCGCCGTCGAAGACGAGGCAGGTGGTGCCGGTGGTGCCCTGATCGATCGCGAGGATCAATTCCGCCTCCCTTCCTCGGCGGGAAAGGTAGACGCGGGCGAAGTCCCGGAGCTGGACACCGCGATGGCGGAAGCCGGCGAGCGAGCGCCCGGTCGCCCGGTGCTCGAGCTCGAGCTCGTACTCGCCGAGGCGATAGCCGGCGCGGACGGCGTCGACGGTCATCCCGATCTCCATCCCAAAGCCGCGGCGCGAAGGGCAGGGTCGGCGCGCAGGGTCTCGGTCCGCAGCGCCCGCTGGCCGGAGATCGGCGCCCTGGTGTCGGCGCCGCAGAGGCGCCGGATCGCCCAGTGGGCGAAGCCCAGCGCGAGGCCGAAACCGCCGCCGACCCGGCGCGCGAAGGCGGCGACCGCGAGGTCGCACTCGCCCTGCTCGACCGCCTCCACCAGCGGCGCCAGCCTCGCCGCCGAGGCACCGAGGTCGCCGTCGCAGAGCAGGAAGAGGGCGGGCGCCGGCTCGACGCTCAGCGCCGCCTCCGCCGCCGCGCCCACGTTGGCGCCCTTGCCGTGCGGCCGGCCGCGGCTGACCACCTGGGCGCCGGCCGCCAGCGCCAGCTCCGCGGTGCCGTCGCCGGAGGCGTCGTCGGCGACCCAGATCGCCGCGGCGGGGAAGGCCCCGCGCAGGGCCGCGATCGTCTCCCCGATCCGATCGGCCTCGTTGCGGGCGGCGACGATCGCGATCGGCCCACACTGCGCGACGTCCATTCACGCCGGTGGCTATTGTCCCCGCCGATGCCAAACATCGAGGCTCACATCACCGGCAACGTGTGGAAAGTCGAGGTCGCGGTCGGCGACACGGTCGAGGACGGCGACACCGTCGCCATCCTCGAGTCGATGAAGATGGAGATCCCGGTCGAGTCCGAAGAGGACGGCACCGTGAAGGAGATTCGCTGCGAGGAGGGCCAAGCCGTGAGCGAAGGCGACGTCCTCGTGGTGCTGGAGTAGGTCCCGTGGCGGAGCGGCTGGCGAGCGGAAAGCTCGTCCTCGACCGGCCTGCCGAGGCGGTGGCGCGCCTCACCATCGACAACCCCGAGCGCCGCAACGCGCTCGACCACGAGATCCTCGACGCGATCGCCGAGGCGATGCCGCGGCTGGACCGCGGGATCGAGACCCGCTGCGTCCTGATCACCGGCGCGCCGCCGGTCTTCTCCGCCGGCTACGACATCGCCTCGATCCCCGAGGAGACCTTCGAGCGCGACGCCGAGGCCCTCGTCGCCCACCCCTTCCACGCCGCGATCGAGGCGATCGCCAAGCACCCCTGGCCGACCGTGGCCGCGATCAACGGCCACTGCCTCGGCGGCGGCCTCGAGCTGGCGATCACCTGCGACCTGCGGATCTGCGCGGCGGGGGCGAAGCTGGGGATGCCGCCGGCCAAACTGGGCCTGATCTACGGCCACACCGGCCTGCGCCGCTTCCTCGACGCGATCGGCCTGGCGCGGACCAAGGAGCTGTTCCTGATCGGGCGCAACTACGAGGCAACCAGGGCCGAACGCCTCGGCCTCGTCAACGAAGTGGTCGACGGCGACCGGCTCGAGGCCGACTCGGTCGAACTGGCCGCTGAGATCGCCGCCAACGCGCCGCTCTCGATCCGCGGCAACAAGCAGGCGATCGGCTTGCTCAACGCCTGCCCGGAGCTCAGCGACCAGCAGGAGGCCGGGCTCATCACCCTGCGCGAGTCGAGCTTCGCCTCCGAGGACCTGCGCGAGGGAATCCGCGCCTTCGGCGAGAAGCGGCCGCCGCGATGGACGGGCCGGTGAGCGCCCAAAGCGCGGGCCGCGCGCTGGCGAAGTCCGACCCGACGATGGCGGCGCTGATGGAGCGGGTCGGCAGGATCGACCTGGCCACGCGGCTGCGGCGACGCAGCGAGGAGCGGCCGAATGACGCCTACGGCGCCCTGCTGCGGGCGATCGTCGGCCAGCAGCTCTCGACGAAAGCGGCGCGGACGATCTACCTGCGGGTGCTCGACATCTTCGACGGCACCACCCCCTCCCCCGAGCAGCTGCTGGCGGCGAGCGAAGCCGATCTGCGCGGGGCCGGGCTCTCCGGGCGCAAGGTCGAGTACATCCAGGACCTGGCCCGCCACGTGCTCAGCGGCGAGCTGGAGCTGGACCGGCTGGGCGAGCTCGGCGACGAGGAGGCGATCGCCGAGATCGTCGCCGTGCGCGGGCTCGGCCAGTGGACGGCGGAGATGTTCCTGCTCTTCCACCTCGAGCGGCCCGACGTCCTCTCCGGCGGCGACCTCGGCATCCGCAAGGCGGTGCAGATCGAGTACGGGCTGGAGGCGATGCCGCCACCCGCCCAGGTGCTGGAGATCGGCGAGGCGTGGCGGCCGCATCGCAGCCTCGCGAGCCTCTATCTCTGGGAGTCGCTGGCGGCCGTTCCCGGCGCCTGACCCCCGGCGATCCACGCACAACGTCTCCCACGACAGCGGATGTCGCCCCACATGGCCGACAATGCCCCTATGCGACTTCGCTTCTGGATCGGTCTTGCCGCGGTGCTGCTGATCGCCGCCGGCTCGGTGACCGCGGCGCTGATCGTCAGTGCCGACGACAGCGCCGACTTCCACGCGAGCCAGCACGACGAGGCGATGCGGGCGGCGCACCAGTCCGAGGCCGTGGCCAGGCTCTCGGTCGGCCAGCTCTCCAGTGCCGCCGCCTTCTTCCAGGCCGAGGGCACCTTCACCAAGCACGAGTTCGACGTGATCGCCGCGCCATTGCTGAACCAGGGAGCGCTGAGCGGGACCGCCTTCATCCAGCGCCTGCCCAACTCCGAGCGGGCCGCGTTCGAACGGAAGCACGCCGCCAGCGGTCTTCGAATCGACCCCCGACGGGCCCCGGAAAGCCCGCACACGGCCGGTCTACTACCCGATCGTCTACGCGGTCAGCGACCTCGGCAGCGCCGCCCCGGTCGGCTACGACCTCGGCGCCGACGCCGAGCGGGGGCCGTTCCTGCGCCGCGCCCGCGACCGCGGCGAGCCGGTCGCGACGCCGCCGGTGAAACTGCTGGTCGGCGGCATCGGCATCAACGTCTACCGGCCGGTCTACCGCGACGGCGCCCCGACCGCGACCGTCGCACAGCGGCGCCGGGCCCTGCTCGGCTTCGCCGGCGGCGCCTTCCGCGTCGACGATCTCGCGCGGGCGGCGATCTCGACCGTCCCGGACTCGGTCGACGTACAGCTGCGGGTCGACCGCGGCCACGTGGTCGGCGAGCAGGGCGCGCTCGACGACGCGGCCAGCGCCCCGATCCACATCGCCGACCGCACCTGGCTCCTGGTCGTCCGCGACCCCAACCGCCCCGACATCAGCCTGCCACTGCTGCTGGCGGTGATCGGGATCGCCCTGGCGGCGCTGCTGGGCTCGCTGATCATGGTCTGGAGCCGCAACGAGCGGATGCAGGAACTGCAGCGCCAGGCGAGCCTCGACCCGCTGACCGGACTGAAGAACCGCCGTCGCTTCGACGAGGATCTGCGGACAGCGATGGCGCGGGCGCGTCGCGAGCAGGTGACGGGGGCGGTGCTGATGCTCGACCTCGACGACTTCAAGCGGGTCAACGACACCTTCGGCCACCCGGCCGGCGACCGCACCATCAAGGAGATCGCCGACGTGCTGCGCCGGCGCTCGCGCGAGAGCGACAGCCTGGCCCGGCTCGGGGGCGATGAGTTCGCGGTCGTCCTGTCCCACTGCAGCCAGACCGAGGCGCGGACGGTGGCCGAGTCGATCGCGACCGCGATCCGCGAGCACCAACCGCCTGGCCAGGACGAGCCGATCACGGCCAGCATCGGCGTGGCGATGTTCGGCACCGACCCGCGTACCAGCGCCGAGTCGGTCGTCTCCGAGGCGGATACGGCGATGTACGCGGCCAAGGACGGAGGCCGCGACAGCGTCCGCGTCTTCGACCGGGTCGCGGTCCGCGACGACGCCTCCTGGGACGACCTGGGGTTCTGACTAGCGTCGCGCCAGCTCGCGGCGCAGGTCGAGCACCCGCTGGGCGGAGGTCTCGAACTCGCCGCGGTCGAGAGCGCCGGCGCGGAGCTTCGCCACCAGCGCCCGCCATGCTTCCCGGGCCGGCGCCAGGTCGGTGTAGAGGAGCAGGTCCGAGCCGGCCCTGGCCGCCGCCACACCGGACTTCGCCGGTCCGCCGAAGGCCCGCACCGCGACCGTGTCGAGCGCATCGGTGACAGAGACGCCGGCGAAGCCGAGGCGGGCCCGCAGCTCGCCGCTGGCGATCGCGCGGGAGAAGGCAGCGGGGTTGGGCGAGAGCGCGGGGTAGATCGCGGTGCTGAGCATCACCAGGCCACCGCCGGCGGCGACGAAGGCCCGGTAGGGGGCCTCGTCGACGTTCCTCAGGGTCGCTTTCGAGAGGCCGATCCGTTGCACCGCGAAGTCGGTGTTCTGCGCCGCTGCGCCGAGGCCGGGGAAGTGCTTGGCGGTCGCCGCCACCCCGCCCGCTTCCAGGCCCGCGGCAAAGGGGACAGCGGTCGCGGCAACCGCTCGGGCGGTGGAGCCGAAGCCGCGTTCGGTCGCGGCGATCGTCCCACCCGGCCGGGCGACGTCGAGCACCGGGGCGAGATCGACGTTGACGCCGAGCGCGGCCAGGTTCGCCGCCGCGCGCCGGCCCTGCTCGCGGCTGAAGGCGCTGCCGCGCTTGCCCATCTCCGCGGCCGAGACCGTGGGCGCGCCGCCGAATCGCTTGACCAGTCCGCCCTCCTGGTCGACCATCACCAACAGCGGATCGCGCAGGCCCGGCGGGCGCCGAACCGCCTGCAGACCGGCGATCAGGCGGCGACCGGCGGCACGGCTGGGGAAGCTGTCGGCGAAGAGGACGACGCCGGCGACCCGGCCGTCGCCGATCGCGCGAGCGAGCGCGGGCGGGATCGCGGTGCCGGAAACCCCGACGACGATCCGCTCCCCCGCCAGGCGCGGGATCGACAACGTGCTGGCGACGCCGGGGCGTGGCGCCGGCCCATCGCCGAGCGCGGCGCCGAGCGCGAACGCGCCCGCCGCCAGCCCCACCAGGGCACCGAGCGCCAACCGACGCCTGCGCGCTATCGCCAGCTCCATGCCCTGACGCTACCGCGACCGCGGTCGTCATTTCATCCGGCACGCGGTTGAAATGGCGACCGCGCCCCGCGACGGGCGTGGGGCGTCCGGGCCGGCTCCTAGCCTTGCGGCAATCCATCCCGGAAAAGAGACCGCGCATGCCCTCCCTGATCACCTTTGACGAAGCTCTCGCCTACGGTCGGCTGACCGACCACCAGGAGATCGGCGCCCTGGTCGAGCGCGCCTGGGAGGTGCGCCGCGAGAACTTCGGCGACTCCACCGACATGTGCTCCCTGGTCAACGCCAAGTCCGGCGGCTGCGCCGAGGACTGCGGCTTCTGCGCCCAGTCGCGCTACGCCGAGGCGGACACGCCGATGCACGCGATGCTGGAGCCGGAGCAGATCCTCGAGCACGCCAAGGCCGCCGAAGCCGCCGGCGCCCACCGCTTCTGCATGGTCACCCAGGGCCAGGGCCTCTCCAAACGCGACTTCCAGAAGATCCTCGAAGGAACCCGCCTCGTCGCCGAGCAGACCAACCTCAAGCGCTGCGCCTCGATCGGCCACATGTCGGCCGAACGCGCCAAGTCGCTGAAGGAGGCGGGCGTACAGCGGGTCCACCACAACGTCGAGTCCTCCCGCTCCTACTACCCGGAGGTCTCCTCGACGGTCCGCTACGAGGGTCGGCTGCGGACGATCCAGGCGGTCAAGGAGGCGGGGCTGGAGACCTGCGTCGGCGGCATCCTCAACCTCGGCGAGAGCGAGGAGCAGCGGGTCGAGATGGCCTTCGAGCTGACCGAGATCAACCCGACCTCGGTCCCGATCAACCTGCTCAACCCACGCGAGGGGACCAAGTTCGGCGACCGCGAGCCGATGGACCCGTGGGAGGTCGTGAAGTGGGTGGCGATCTTCCGCCTGATCATCCCCGGCGCCCTCTTCCGCCTCTGCGGCGGTCGCGTCGAGAACCTCGGCGAGTTGCAGCCACTGGCGGTCAAGGCCGGGCTGAACGGGGTGATGATGGGCAACTTCCTCACCACCCTCGGGGCCGAGCCGGAGGACGACCGGGCGATGTTCGAGGAGCTGGGCCTGAACGTCGCCCGCCAGCCCGACAACGGTGCCAACCCGCGGCCCGACAACCGCGACGGCTGGCTCGAGGGGGAGGCCCCGGCGACGCCGATGGAGGAGCTGGTCGACCGCCAGGAGGAAGCCAACTTCTGGGATCCCTCGACGCAGCTGCGGGTGGTCAAGAAGACGAAGAAGCCACCGCCCTACCCGCAAGCGGCGTGACCGACGTCGCGGCGCGGCTGGAGCAGCTCCGCGACCGCGGGCTCTACCGGCAGCTACGCCTGGTCAGCGGGCCCCAGGGCCCGCGGGTGCTGCTCGGCGGACGCCCGGTGCTGCTGCTCTGCTCGAACAACTATCTCGGCCTCGCCGAGCATCCCAAGGTGCGGAGCGCCGCGGCCGAGGCGGCGATGCGCTGGGGCGCCGGAGCCGGGGCCTCGCGGCTGATCTCCGGCACCATGGAGCCGCACCGGCACCTGGAGTCACGCCTGGCCGAGTTCAAGGGATACGAGGCGTCACTGCTGTTCGGCTCCGGCTACCTCGCCAACACCGGCGTCATCGCCGCCCTGGCGGGAGCTGGCGAGGTCGTCTTCTCCGACGAGCTCAACCACGCCAGCATCGTCGACGGCTGCCGGCTCTCCCGGGCCGAGACCTTCGTCTACCGCCACGGCGACCTCGAGCACCTGGCCTGGGGGCTGGAGCAAGCGGGTGGGCGCGGCTCGCTGATCGTGAGCGACGGCGTCTTCTCGATGGACGGCGATATCGCCCCGCTACCGGAGCTCGTGGAGCTGGCTCGCCGCCACGGCTGCCGACTGATGGTCGACGAGGCCCACGCCACCGGCACGATCGGCCCCGGGGGGCGCGGCTCGGTCGCCGCCGCCGGCCTCAGCGGCGAGATCGACGTCGTCGTCGGCACCCTCGGCAAGGCGCTCGGCTCCTACGGCGCCTACGCCTGCGCCAGCGCCGAGACGATCGACTACCTGGTCAACAGCGCCCGGCCCTTCATCTTCTCCACCGCCCCACCGCCGTCGTCGGTCGCGGCGGCCGCGGCGGCCCTGGAGCTGGTCTCCCCGCACCGAGTCGAGCGTCTGCAGGCGAACGCGTCGCGGTTCCGTGCCGCGCTCGCGGCCACGGGCCTCGGCACCGGCCCCTCCCAGACCCAGATCGTGCCGATCGAGGTCGGCGACGCGGAGACCGCGATGGATCTCTGCGAGCGGGTGCTCGAGCGCGGCGTCTTCGCCCAGGGCATCCGCCCACCGACCGTGCCCGAGGGGTCCTCCCGCCTGCGCTTCACGGTGATGGCCAGCCACCGCACCGGCGAGCTCGATCGCGCCGCGAAGCTGGTCGGCGGCGCCGCCCGGGAGCTCGGCCTGCTCGCGCCCCAGTCGATCGCCGCTTGAGGCGGTGACCGTGCCCGAGCCCGCCGGACTCTTCGTCACCGGCACCGGGACCGAGGTCGGCAAGACCGTCGTCGCCGCCGTCCTCGCTCACACCCTCGCCGCCGAAGGCAAGCGAGTCGCCATCTTCAAGCCCGCCGTCACCGGCCTCGAAGAACCGCCCGCCGATGGGCCCCCTCCAGACCATGAGTTGCTGCGGATCGCGGCGGGGTCGAGGCAGGACGATGAGGAGATTGCGCCCTATCGCTACGGTCCACCGGCCTCGCCGCACCTGGCGGCGGCGATGGCTGGAGAGGAGATCGAACCCCGACGTCTGCTCGCCGCGGCGCGCGAGGCGGCGGCGAGCGCCGACATCCTCGTCTGCGAGGGGGTCGGAGGACTGCTGGTGCCGTTGGTGGGTTGCCTTTTCCACGGTCTGCGTGAGAAAAGCAACCCACCCTTTCTCGTCCGCGACCTCGCCGCCGATCTCGGCTACCCGCTCGTCATCGCCGCCTCCCCCGGGCTCGGCACGATCAACCACACCCTGCTGACGATCGAGTCGGCCCGCGCCGCCGGGCTCGAGGTCGCCGCGGTCGTCCTCACGCCCTGGCCCGGGGAACCGACCGCGATCGAGCTCTCCAACCGCGAGACGATCGCCGCGCTCGGCGGGGTCGAGGTCCAGACCCTGCCGCCGCTCGACCTCGCCGCGCCCTCGACCTGGCCGAAGCTCAGCTGGCGACGATGACGTCGAGGTTGGAGCCGGCGAGCTCGACCTCGTAGCCGGCCGCGCGGACGATCGCCGCCGCGGCCTCGGGATCCGTCGGCTCCTTCTTGGCCAGCAGCAGCACCCGCGCCACGTCGCCCCGCACCGCCTTCGCCATGTGGGAGACGGGCTTGCGCACGCCCTTGCTCTCGCTGAACGCCCGCACCGCCAGCCGGGTCCCCCGCTTCGGCTTCCAGGCAGCGGCGTAGGCGGCCGAGCGCATGTCGATCAGCAGCTCGCCGGGCTCGTCGGGCATTGCCCGCGCCAGCGCCTGGCGCCAGTAGGCGGCCGGGGGGCCGATCCGGGCCAGCCGGGCCTTGGCCGAGAAGCGGTAGTAGGGAATGCGGTCCTCCGGGCGCACCACGCCCCAGAGGGCGCTGGCGATCAGCACCCGCCGGCGCGCCTTCGCCGGCAGCGCCGGCAGCCGCAGGTGGTCGTAGAGCACGCCCGTGTAGACCTCCGCCGCCGGTGCGGCGGGCGCCGAGCGCAGCGTCGCGTCCACAGCAATCTCCCCCACCTGGCCCTTGGAGATGTCGAGCTGCTTCAGCGCCCGCGCGGTCGAGACCGTCCCCAGCTTCTCCAGCGCGCCGAGCAGCCGCGCCCGGCGCCCGCCCAGCTCAGCCGCGAAAGCGAGCGCGTCGAGGTCGACTGGCGCACCCTCCGAAGGGACGGCCTTGCCCTCCGACGGCGGCAACAGGATCAGCATCACTTCGATCGGCCCCTCGGCGAGCGGTTGCAGGCCGGGCCGCCGACCCACCTCGCGCGCGGCCAGGGCCTCGCCGCCCGGGTTGACCTCGGCCTCGGCGGCCTCAACGCTCAGCCGGTGCTCGCCGTTGTTCTTCTTCGCCCGGATCGCAACGGCCCCGACCACGGCGCCGAACAGCGCGACCGCGGCGCAGACCGCCATCGCGAACCCGAGCGCGTCGACGAACTGCTGGGGCGAGGCGGTCTCGAAGCTGGTGCCGACCCGGGCCTGAAAGATCGCGCCGGTGACGGCGACGCCGAGGCTGCCACCAACCATGCGGAACATCGAGAGGACGCCGGAGGCGATGCCGGCTTTCTGCACCGGAACCGCGTTCATCGCGGCGCTGGTCATCGGCGACATCGTCATCGCGATGCCGATGCCGAGCAGCATGAACCCGGGCAGCAGGTCGAGGTAGCCGGAATCGACGGCGATGCCGCTGAAGACGTAGAGCGAGGCGGCGACGACCGTCAGCCCACCGGCGATCAGCCAGCGCGGCCCGAAGCGATCGGAGAGGCGCCCCGCCACCGGCGCCACGCCGACGATCATCAGGGTCGAGGGCAGGAACCTCACCCCCGCCTCCAGCGGCGAGTAGCGGAGGATGTCCTGCATGTAGAGGGCGAGGAAGAAGAAGACACCCAGCATCGAGAAGGAGACGATCAGGGCGACGACAACGGCGCCGAGGAAGTTGCGGTCGGAGAGCAGGCTGAAGTCGACCATCGGCACCTTGACCCGCCGCTCGATCGCGACGAACGCTCCCAGCCCGAGCACCGCTCCGGCCAGCAGCGCCACGATTTCGGTCGATCCCCAGCCCCAGCTGTTGCCCTCGACCAGGGCCAGAATCAGCGCGGTGAGGCCAGTCGGTGAGCGCGGCGACGCCGGCGTAGTCGACCTCGCGGCCGACGCTGGTGTCGCGCGACTCGCGCACCGCGAACAGCGCCGCGGTGACCGCCCCGATCGCGACCGGGATGTTGAGGTAGAAGATCGCCCGCCAGCTGACGTGCTCGGTGAGGAAGCCGCCCAGCACCGGGCCGACGGCCAGGGCCAGGGCGGACACGCCCGCCCACATCCCCATCGCCTTGCCGCGCTCGGAGGCCGGAAAGGCGTCGGTGATGATCGAGAGCGTGGCCGGCATCATCAGCGCCGCGCCGACGCCCTGGACGACGCGGCTGGCGACCAGGTCGGTCGAGCTGACGGCGAAGCCGGCGGTCGCCGAGGAGAGGGTGAAGATGACGACGCCGAAGAGGAACATGCGGCGGCGTCCGAAGATGTCGCCGAGCCGGCCGCCGGTCGCCAGCAGCACCGCGAAGGAGAGCGTGTAGCCGTTGATCGTCCACTCGAGGCCGGAGATCGAGGCGCCAAGGTCTTTCTGGATCGACGGCAGGGCGACGTTCACCACCGTGTTGTCGAGCATGATCATGAACAGCGCGAAGCACATCGCTCCGAGCGTCCACCACTTGCGGTTCTCGTCGGTGATCAGGTGGTTGTAACGGGTCAAGCTGCTCCACTTCCCTTCAGGTGCTCATAGGTCTGGGCGATGTCGTCGCGGTCCATCAGCGAGTCGACGGCGGCGTCGAGCTTGCGGCGCTGGGCGGCGCTCAGGGTCGAGGTGAAGGCCTCGAACCCCGACTGGCGCACGGCGACCAGGGTCTCGACCAGATCCTTGCCCTTGGCCGTGATCCGCACCTGCCGCACGCGCCGGTCGTCGGGGTCCTCGACCCGCGTCGCCAGGTCCTTCTTGACCAGGCCGTCGACCGCCCTGCTCATCGAGGGGACGGAGACGCCGAAGACCTCCGCCAGGTCGCCGACCTGCCAGGCCTCCTCGGTCTGCCCCAGCCCGCCCAGCTCCAGCAGCGCCTTCGACTGGGTCATCGAGAGGCCGGATTCCTCGATCACCCGCAGCTGGTTGCCGCGGTCATAGAGGAAGAGGTGGCGGAAGAGCGCGGTCAGCCGCGCCGCCGTCTCCTGCGCCTCCGGGCCAACCTCGACAGAGGCTTTCTCGACGACTGCCTTCACATCGCTTGCCTGCATGCGATGAATAGTTGCAGAATCGCAACTATTCCTCAACCGCAATAGTTGTTCCTGTGCGCTATGTCACACAGAGGCGGGGCTCTCGCCCCGATACGGCCCCGGCTTCGGCCGGTGCCGCCCGCCGGGCCAGGACAGCCGCAGGATCGTCCGCTGCACCATCCCCAACTGCCGCAGGAACGGGCCGCTGTTGTAGGGCAGCTCGTAGCGCTCGCAGATGTCCTTCACCTGCGGCGCGATCTCCGCGTAGCGGGTGCTCGGCAGGTCGGGGAAGAGGTGGTGCTCGACCTGGAAGCCGAGGTTGCCGCTGGCGACGTGGAAGAACGGCCCGCCCTCGATGTTGGCCGAGCCCGAGAGCTGGCGCACGTACCAGCCACCCGGGGTCTCATCCGCGACCTCGGCCTCGCTGAAGGTGTAGGTCTGGTCCGGGAAGTGGCCGCAGAAGATGATCGCGTAAGCCCAGACGTTGCGGGCCACGTTGGCGGTGGCGTTGGCCGCCGCGGTGTTGCGGTAGGCCTTGGCGCCCTTGCCGAGCGAGCGCCGCAGGTTGCCGGCCAGCCCCCCACGCCGGCGGCGGCGCCCCGGCTCACGCCGGTCGGCGACCGTCTCCAGGGCCAGCTCGACCCCGGCGGTCGCCAGCCCGCTCAGCAGCGGCCAGGCGATGTAGTCCTTGACGATCTGGCTCTTCGCCTTGCCGACGATGCCCTTGACCTGCCGCCGCACCTCCGCCTTCGACTTCTCGCCGCGGCGGATCGCCTCGTAGTCCATGTCGTGCAGGGCCACGCCCCACTCGAAGAAGGCCATCAGCAGCAGGTTGTAGAGGGGCTGGAGGAGGTAGACCGGGTCCACTTCTGCTCCGGGTCGATCCGCATGATCTCGTAGCCGAGGTCCTTGTCCTTGCCGCGGATGTTGGTGAAGGTGTGGTGGACGTAGTTGTGGGAGTGCTTCCAGGCCTCGGCGGTCGAGGCGGTGTCCCAGTCCCAGGTGGAGGAGTGGATGCGGGGGTCGTTCATCCAGTCCCACTGGCCATGCAGGACGTTGTGGCCGATCTCCATGTTCTCGAGGATCTTCGCCGCCCCCAGGGCGACGGTGCCGGCCGCGCGGGCGGGCAGGTTGTTGGAGGCGAGCAGCAGCGCCCGCGCGAGCACCCCGAGGCGGCGGTGCATCTCGATCATGCTCTCGATGTAGCGGCGGTCGCGTTCGCCGAGGTCGGCGCGGACGCGGTCGCGGATCGCGTCGAACTCGCTGGCCAGCGCTTCGATCTGCTCGGGCGAGAGCCGGCTCAGCGGGCTCTCGACGTGGGTGTCTACCCCAGTGGTGGCAACGGTCATCGAATTCCTCTCGGTCGGTTCAAAGTGCGATCTCGATCGGCCCCTCGGGGGCGTTGACGCAAGTTCTGACCATCTCTCCCTCGCTGCCGTGGACCTCGCCGGTGCGCAGGTCGCGGACCTGGCCGCGGCGCAGCTCGCCGACGCAGGTGTGGCAGATGCCCATGCGGCAGCCGTAGGGCAGGGTGGCGCCGGCCGCTTCGCCGGCGGCGAGGATCGGCGTGGCGCCGTCGCAGGCGGCCTCGACGCGGCTGGAGGCGAAGCGGATCTCGCCGCCCTCGCCGCCGCCGGCCTCGCCGCCGATCAGCGGCTGGAAGCGCTCCATCTCCAGCAGCTCGGGGTCGCCCTCCAGCTCCCAGTGCCGGGTCAGCGTCGTCGAGCATCTCCCCCGGCCCGGAGGCGAAGGTGCTGCGCTCGCGCCAGTCGGGGCAGAGGTCATCGAGGTCGGCCGGGCGAGACGCGACCCTGCTCGGAGGTGATCCGCAGGCGCAGGTCGAAGCCCACTCCGGCGGCGTGGAATCTGTCCAGTCGCTCGCCGAAGATGACGCTCGTCGCGGGTCGCGGGCGGAGTGGATGTGGACGACGTCGCCGACCGCGTCGTTGCGGACGAGGCTGCGCAGCATGCTGGCGATCGGAGTGATGCCGCTGCCGGCGCTGATGAACAGCAGCTTCTCGGGCACGCGGGTCGGGGAGCACGAAGGTGCCTTCGACGCCGCCGAGCCGGACCAGGTCGCCCGGCCTGGCGCGCCGCACAAGATAGGGCGAGACCTTGCCCGCCTCGACCAGCTTCGGGGTGATCGCGATGCAGCCGTCGAGACGGCCGGGGTCGGAGGTGAGCGAGTAGGCGCGCCAGTGGTGGATGCCGTCGACGACGACGCCGATCCGCAGGTACTGGCCGGGCCGGTGGCCGCCCCACTCGTAGCCGGGGCGGATCAGGACGGTTACCGCCTCGTCGGTCTCCGGCTCGATCCGCTCGATCCGCCCGCGCAGTTCGCGGGTCGAGAGCAGCGGGTCGATCAGCTCCAGGTAGTCGTCGGGGAGCAGCGGGCTGAACAGCGAGCGGACCGCCCGCAGCGCTCGCTGACGCGCTTCTCGGAACCCTCGGTATCGCTCCTCGCTCAGCCATCCCGGCAAATCATGACATGAATCGATGTAACATCTGTGGGTGTAATCACAGAGGTCTCCCTACCCGTTCCGGCCGAACTCGCAACTAACGTCGTCGGGGTGACGTCGGCGGACCCCGCGCAACTCGATCGCGACCACCTCTGGCACCCCTTCACCCAGCAGCAGGGCTGGTCGCGAGGAAGAGCCGCTGATGATCGAGCGCGGCGAGGGCTCGCTAGCTCGATCGACGTCGACGGCCGGCGCTACCTCGACGGCATCTCCTCGCTCTGGTGCAACGTCCACGGCCACCGCCACCCGGTCATCGACCGGGCGGTGAGCGAGCAGCTCGGCCGGGTCGCCCACTCGACCATGCTCGGCCTCTCCCACCCCGGCGCCGCCGAGCTGGCGGCGCGCCTGGTCGCGATCGCCCCGCCCGGGCTCTCGCGCGTCTTCTACTCCGACTCCGGCTCGACCGCGGCCGAGATCGCGCTGAAGATGGCCTTCCAGTACCAGGCACCAGCGCGGCGGCGAGCACGCCCGCCGCACCTCCTTCGTCCAGCTGCGCGAGGCCTACCACGGCGACACGATCGGCTCCGTCTCGGTCGGCGGGATCGACCTCTTCCACGCCGCCTACCGGCCGCTGCTGTTCGAGACCCACGCCGCCGAGCCGGGCGACGCCGCCGACCTCGAGCGGGTCCTCGCCGCCCACGGCGAGGAGGTGGCGGCGGTGATCGTCGAGCCGCTGGTCCAGGGCGCGGCCGGGATCCTGGTCCACCCGCCCGGCTACCTGCGGGCGGTGCGCGAGCTCTGCGACGCGCCACGGCGTGCTGCTGATCTGCGACGAGGTCGCGACCGGCTTCGGCCGCACCGGGACGATGTTCGCCTGCGAGCAGGAGGGGGTCGCGCCCGACCTGCTCTGCCTCGCCAAGGGCCTGACCGGCGGCTACCTGCCGCTGGCGGCGACGCTGGCCACCGAGGCGATCTACGAGGGCTTCCTCGGCGCCCCGGAGGAGCAGCGGACCTTCTTCCACGGCCACACCTACACCGGCAACCCGCTGGCCTGCGCGGCGGCGCTGGCCAACCTCGACGTCTTCGAGTCCGAGCGCACGCTCGAGCGCCTGCAGCCGAAGATCCGGCTGCTGGCGGAGCTGCTCGAGGAGATCGAGGCGATGCCCGAGGTGGCCGAGGTGCGCTGGCGCGGCTTCATGGTCGGGATCGACCTCGGCGGCCACGACCCGGCGCTGCGCATGGGCCACCGGGTGACGCTGGAGGCGCGCGAGCGCGGCGCGATCGTGCGCCCGCTCGGCGACATCGTCGTCCTCGTGCCGCCGCTCTCGATCTCCACAGGACGACCTCGGCGAGCTGGTGACGATCACCGCCGAGTCGATCGAGGCGGCCTGCGCCTCGGCCCCGGGCGCGCGACCGCGCGCCGCGGCGGCACGCACTCCCCTACGCCGCCTGAGCTCGGCCTGGCCGATACTCGGCTGTGATGGATCGGCGCTCGGCCGTCGTAGTAGGGGCGTGAATCAGACTCTGATCGCCAGAGCCGCGGAGACCCCCGCGCGAGGCCGAGCTCGCTTTCGACCGGCTCTACCGGACGAGCCGCGACGACGTCTACGCCTACGCGCGGGGCTGCTGCGCGACCGGGCTGCGGCCGAGGAAGTCACCGCCACCGCCTTCGAGCGCGCCTACCGCAAGCGCTCGCGCTTCGACCCGCGGCCGCGGCGAGCCGCGGGCCTGGCTGTTCGGGATCGCCCGCAACGCGGCCCTCGACGAGCTGCGCCGCCGCGGCCGCCAGGCCGAGCTGGCCGCGGAGCCCGGCCGACCTCGACGGTCCGCCCCGGCCCACGAGGGCGCCGAGCGAGCGAGCGGCGCCTCGCCCTGACCGCCGCCCTCGCGACCCTCGAGCGCGCGCGAGCGGGAGCTGATCGCGCTCAAGTTCTTCGCCGGCCTCGGCAACGCCGAGATCGCCTCGGTCCTCGGCATCTCCGAGTCGAACGCCGGCACCAAGCTGCACCGGCCGTCGACCAAGCTGAGGGAGGCATGCGATGGAGCCCTATAGGGACGACAGGCTGATCGCCGAGCTGGGCGCGCTGCGCCCGGCAGCCCGGCCGGAGTTCGCCGCCGAGCTCGACGAGCGCGCCGCCGCGGGCTTCCCGCGCCGCTCGTCGCGCGGCGCGCTCGCCGCTGGGGCTCGCTTCTCGCGCGCCTGCGGAGCCTGCCGCCGCGCCGCCTGGCGTTTTCCGGCGGCGCCCTCGCACTGGCCGCCGTGCGACGGGCGACGGTGGTGGTCGCCGTCAGCGAGCCGAGGCGCGAGCCTCTCGACCTCGCTCGGCCCAGGTGCCCAGACCCGTTCGACGCGCGTCTCCGCGCGGAGAAGCGGCGGCGGTCCAGTGACGAAACGGCGGTCCCGGCGAGCAGGCGGTCGCGAGCGCCAACGCATCGAAGGGGCCTCCGGCGGCCAGCCAAGCAGCGCCTCGGCGACCGCGGCACCGAAGCCTCGGCGTCACCGGCCCCTACGCCCGGCGCGCGCCCATCGCGACATCGAACGCTCGGCCTAGATCGTGCTCGGCGCCGAGCCAGCCGAGGTCGACGGCGACGTCGCCGAGATCTTCGACGCTGTCCACGCGGCCAACGGCATCGTCCTCGCTCCTCCGCCAGCGGCGGCAGCCGCGGGCGAGGCCGGCGCCCGCTTCGAGCTGCTAATCCCCGGCCGCCAAGCTCGACGACGCGCTCGCCGCCTTCTCCAGCGATCGCCAAGGTCGTCTCCCGCCACGAGGCGACCGACGACATCACCGCGCCGACCGTCGGCAGCTCGGCGAACACCTGCGGGACTCGCGGGCGAAGATCGACGGTCTGCTGACGCAGCTCGCCGGCGCCGAAACCGACAGCCGAGCGGGCCGAGTCGAAGCCGAGCTGCGGGCCGAGCGCCGCCATGCCGCCGCGGCTGCGTGCGCAGGCGGCGAAGCTGAACCGGCGCGCCAACCTCTCGCGGGTCTCGCTGCGAATCGTGACCGGCGACCGGCGCGACCTCGCCCGGCGCGAGCGATGGCTGGGGCGTCGGCGACGCCCTCTCACGACGCCGGCCACATCCTCACCATCGCCGCCGGGGTGACGATCGTCGGCCTCGCGATCCTCGCCCCGTTGGCGCTGATCGCCCTCCTCGCCTGGCTCGCCAACCGCGCCGGCGTCCGCCGCGCCCGCGAGCGCGCCCTCGGCTGACACCCGGGAGGCGTGTCTGACTCCCCCGATATAGGGCCTGGAGTCGACACCCCCATTAGGGTGAGGGGATGGAGGAAGCGACAGCGGGGACCGGCCGAGGCGCCCAATCTCGGGGACGCCGTCCGAGCCCCGGCCCGCCGCCTCGGTGGTCCTCCTGCGCCGCGGCGGCAAGCACGGCGACCGCGAGCTCGAGGTGCTGCTGCTGAAGCGCAGCGCCGAGGCCAAGTTCATGCCCAACGTCTGGGTCTTCCCCGGCGGCGCGGTCGACCCCACCGACGGCGAGGGGGAGGCGGGCTACCGCGCCTGCGCCGTGCGCGAGCTGGCCGAGGAGGCGGCGATCGAGCTGCCGAAAGAGCGAGGAGCTGGTGCTGTTCTCGCGCTGGATCACCCCGGCGGTGATCTCGACCCGCTTCGACGCCTGGTTCTTCCTCGCCCTCGCCCCCGCCCACACGCCGCCGCAACCCGACGGGGTCGAGACGACCGAGGCCGCATGGTTCAAGCCGGCGCGCGGCGCTGAAGGCCCAGGAGGAGGGTGAGATCGTGCTCGCCTTCCCGACCCTCAGCCAGCTGCGGTCCCTGCTCCCCCACCGCACCTCCGACGAGGCCCTCGCCGCCCATCGCGACCGCCCGGTCGAGCCGATCCTGCCGGTCGTCCTCGGCGACCGCGAGAACCACCGGGTCGTGATGCCCGGCGACCCCGACTACCCCGCCTAACTCGCCGGAAACGGCTCCAGGCCCGCGTGCCACGGCCCGGGCGGGTAGGTGTGGATGCCGCTCTCCTCCATCTCCCACTGCAGCCGCTTGAACAGCTCGCCGGCGTTCTTCAGGGCCGTCTTCAGCTCCGCTTCGCTGCGCTCGCGCAGGTGCCAGAGGAACCAGAGCTGGCGGTCGTTGATCCCGAAGTCGATCTCGCCGGTCATCGTCGTCACCCAGGTGAGGAAGCCGGGGCTGAACAGCTCGCGCAGTGCGACCGGGTCGTACTCCTTCGGCACCGTCGCCCAGAAACGCTTGTTGAAGTCGATCGACTCGAACTCGACCTTGCGCGAGAAGCGCTGGGTGACGACCTCGTGCCCCTCGATCGACTCGACGTTGAAAGCGGGCACGACCTGGGCCAGGTCAGGCATGTGGGCCTTGGCCAGCAGCGCGGTCGGCAGCACCGCCTTGTTGAAGAGGCCGCCGACCTCCTTTTCGTCGGCGTCGCAGCAGGCGCCCCAGAAGCCCTCGGCGAGCTGGCCGGTGAGGCGGTTGACGCCGCCTACGCAGAGCGCCACCGGCCCGTCCTTGGGATTGATCCCCCCGACCTCCTCGTAGGTCAACCTATTGCGCTCGCCATAGCGCCGCACCGCCCCGCCCCAAGCCTCCGCTTCCTGCTTCGCCCCCATCGGTGGCCGATCCTATGGCTCAACTAGGATGGGGCTCTAGCCCGGTCGACCACAGGAGCCTTATGACCATCGTCCTCATCGTCATCGTCGCGATCATCGTCATCGCGGCCCTCTACTTCGTCGCGAAACGCAACTCGTTCATCTCCTCGCGCAACCGGGTCGACGAGTCTTGGAGCGGCATCGACGTCCAACTCAAACGGCGCCACGACCTCGTCCCCAACCTGGTCGAGACGGTCAAGGGCTACGCCGAGCACGAGAGCCAGACCTTCGAGAAAACCACCCAAGCGCGGGCGGCGGCGATGCAGGCGCAGAGCGTCGAGGAAACCGCTCAGGCCGAGCAGAAGCTGACCCAGGCGCTGGCCGAGGTGAAAGCGGTTGCCGAGAACTACCCGACCCTGCGGGCGACCGAGAACTTCCAGCAGCTCAGCCGCAACCTCTCCGAGCTCGAGGACGAGATCCAGGCCTCGCGCCGGATCTACAACTCCAACGTCCAGTCCTACAACACCGGCATCGAACAGTTCCCGGGCTCGATCGTCGCCAACGCCGGCGACTTCACCAAACGCGAGTTCTTCGAGATCGAGGACGCCGAGCGCGAGCCGGTCGCCGTCGACTTCGGCGCCAAATAGGCATCCCTAGAATCCAGCCATGACCGCGACCCAAGAAGTCGACCCTCTGGATCTGCGACAGCTGCGGGTTCATCTACGACCCGGCGATCGGCGACCCAGACGGTGGCATCCCGCCCGGCACCGCCTTCGAGGACATTCCCAAGGACTGGTTCTGCCCGGTCTGCGGCGCCCGCACCTCGGACTTCCGCCCGCTCGAGCCGGGCGAGGCCTGAGCCTCCTCAACCAGGCCCCCTGCCGTGACCCATGACTACGACTGGCTGGTTGTCGGCTCCGGCTTCGGGGGCTCCGTCTCCGCGCTGCGGCTGGCCGAAAAGGGCTACTCGGTCGCCGTGCTCGAGTGCGGCAGCCGCTTCCGCGACGAGGACTTCGCCGAGTCGACCCTGCGCGAACCGCGCCGCTACTTCTGGATGCCGAAGCTGGGGATGCGCGGGGTGCTGCGGATCAGCTTCTTCAAGGACGTCCTCGTCGTCTCCGGCAGCGGCGTCGGCGGCGGCAGCCTCGGCTACGCCAACACGCTCTACCGCGCGCGCCCGGCCTTCTTCGAGGACCCGCAGTGGGCCGAGCTGGGGAACTGGGAGCTCGAGCTGGCGCCCCACTACGACACCGCCGAGCGGATGCTGGGCGTCACCGAGTACGAAGGGATCGGCCCGGCCGACAAGCTGCTGCAGGAATACGGCGAGGAGATCGGCGTCGGCGAGACCTTCACCAACACCCGGGTCGGCGTCTTCTTCGACCAGCCCGGCAAGGAGGTGCCGGACCCCTACTTCGAAGGCGAGGGCCCGGACCGCACCGGCTGCAACCGCTGCGGCAGCTGCATGGTCGGCTGCCGCCACGGCGCCAAGAACACCCTGGTCAAGAACTACCTCTGGTTCGCCGAGAAGCTCGGGGTCAAGATCTTTCCCGAACGGCAGGTAACCGAGATCCGCCCGCTGGGGGCCGCCGACGGATCCGATGGCTACGCGGTGGCGGTCGAGCGCTCCGGCTCATGGCTTCGTCGCGGAGCGCAGCACGCTGACCGCCAGGTCGGTGGTCGTCGCCGCGGGCGCCCTCGGCACCAACCACCTGCTCGCCAACTGCAAGCACAGCGGCGCCCTGCCCCGCCTGTCGGACCAGATCGGCGCCGTCGTGCGCACCAACTCCGAGTCGATCCAGGCGGTCACCGCCCCCGACGACGAGCGTGACTTCAGCCGCTCGGTCGCGATCACCTCCAGCATCTACCCCGACCCCGACACCCACATCGAGGTCGTCACCTACGGCCAGGCCGGCGACGCGATGAATGGCCTCTTCACGACGATGACCGGCGCGGGCACGAAGCTGACCCGGCCGCTGAAGTGGCTGGCCGCCATGGCCAGCCACCCCCTGCAGACCCTGCGTGGGCTGGTCCCCTTCAAGTGGTCGCGGCGCACGGTGATCCTGCTGGTGATGCAGACCGTCGACGCGGCGATGCACCTGCGACCGAAGCGCAAGCTGTTCGGCCGCGGCGTCCGCCTGCAGACCGAACAGGACCCCAACCGGCCCAACCCGACCTTCATCCCTGCCGCCGCGCAGGTCACCCGCTGGTTCGCGAAGCGGACCGGCGGCATGGCGCAGAGCGCTGTGACCGAGTCGGCTCGCAACACCCCCACCACCGCCCACATCCTCGGCGGCGCCGTGATCGGCGCCAGCCCGGAGACCGGCGTCGTCGACGCCGCCAACCGCGCCTACGGCTACGAGAACCTGCTGGTCACCGACGGTTCCTCGGTGCCGGCCAACCCGGGCGTCAACCCGAGCCTGACGATCACCGCCAAGGCCGAGCACGCGATGAGCCTGATCCCGCCCAAAGAGGGCGAGGAGCCGCGCCACCTCCCCGAGGCAGCGCGTCCGGCAACTCCCGTCGTTCGCTGAGCCCTAGGAGGCGGCGGCGAAGCGCTGGGCGACGAAGTCCCAGTTGACGACGTTCCAGAAAGCGTCGAGGTATTCCGGGCGCTTGTTCTGGTACTTGAGGTAGTAGGCGTGCTCCCAGACGTCGCAGCCGAGCAGCTCGGTGGCGCCGCCGGAGATCGGCGCGTCCTGGTTCGGGGTTTTCGCCACCGCGAGCCCAGAGCCGTCGTGTACGAGCCAGGCCCAGCCGGAGCCGAACTGGGTGATGCC
Source organism: uncultured Solirubrobacterales bacterium (assembly GCA_963727985.1). Lineage (GTDB taxonomy): Bacteria > Actinomycetota > Thermoleophilia > Solirubrobacterales > 70-9 > VAYN01. The sequence continues at coordinate 41,258 of CAVSIL010000015.1, forward strand.
GGCGTTTTTGAACTCGTCCTTGAAGGCGTCGAAGGAGCCGAACTTGGCGTCGATCGCGGCGCCGAGCTCGCCGCTCGGGGCGCCACCGCCGTCGGGGCTGAGCATCTGCCAGAACAGCGAGTGGTTGTAGTGGCCGCCGGCGTTGTTGCGGACCGGGCCCTGCTTGTCGGCGGGCAGGTCGGAGAGGCTCTTCAGCACCTCGGCGACATCGCTGTCGGCCCACTCGGTGCCCTCGAGGGCGGCGTTGGCTTTGTCGACATAGGCCTGGTGGTGCTTGTCGTGATGGACGCGCATCGTCGCCTCGTCGATGTGCGGCTCGAGCGCGTCGTAGGCGTAGGGAAGATCGGGAACGGAGAAAGGCATCTGGTGACTCCTCGGTCGATTTCGAAGTGAGCCACGGAGCCTAGCGACGGCGCGGGGCCGGGGCGAGCAGGGCAGCGGCGCCTGCCGGCGGGGGAGCCTTCGCTTCTTCGAGTTCTTCGCCGGCCGGGCCAAACAGCGCCCGCGGGACGATGTTCGGGTTCCCCCCGGTCCAAGCGTTGAAGCGATACCAGGCCGGCTTCGCCTTGCGGCTTGCGGTCAGCAACCCGGCCGAGCGACAGAAGAGGCAGCCACCGCCTTCGTCGGTCCAGGTAAACCACCAAACGCCGCCGATGCGCCAGCGCACCCGGTTGGCGGTGAGCATCGCGAAAGCCTGCGAGAGCTGGTTCGCCTGGCCCTGGAGGCCGCGCTCCCAGCGGGTCGGGCCGCTGTGCGAGCCCCAGCCCAGCTCGGTCACCAGAACCGGCTTCTTCGCGTCCCCGTTGCGGCGCATGATCCGGCGCAGGTTCTGCAGCTGGGGACCCATCGCCCGGGCGCGGGCGACATAGGGATGCAGGGCGACGCCGTCGAAATAACGCTTGATGCCCCGCACCCGATACAGGCGCGAGAGAAAGCCCCCGGAGGCGAGCGTTGGGCGGGACCTGCAGCGGCCGCCCGAAGAAGCCGCCCAGGATCACCTTGGCGCCGGGGTCGACACCGTGCAGGGCGCGGCCGGAGATGCGAATCAGCTTCGCGAACTCGAGCGGATCGACCGGGTCGGCGAAGGTGACGATGTTCTCCTCGTTCCAGATCTCCCAACGCCGGATCGGCAGGTACGGCAGCTCGGGGTTCTCCTTCCAAAAAGCGCCCCCGGGCCCGTAGCGCTTCGCTGCCTGGCGCAGCAGTCGGCTCCAACCCCAGCGCTGCCAGGCGCTCCGCACGGGCAGGTCGATCACCTGTTCAGAGGCCCATTCCGGCGTGCCCCAGACGAAGGGCAGCACCTCGATCTCCTCTTCGGCTGCCAACATCACCTCGCGATCGAAGCCGGACCAGTCCGAGTTGGCTTCGGACGGGGGCTTGGCCTGGACCGCGGACCAGTAGATCGGCAGGCGCACACTGCCGATGCCTGCTTCCTGCATCAACCGGAAGTCCTTGCTGTTGGCCGCGCTCTGCGGCGAGACCCCGATGAAGCCTTCCGGCATATAGGCATGGGCCGCCGGCGGCATGATCGCCGCCAGTGCCAGCCCCAAAATCAGAGTGATCTTCCGCATCATCGACTTACTGGAACAGCCTCTTCGCGCAAAGTAGCGGCAGAGCCGGGCGAGGGCGGAACGGCCTTCGCGCCCGGCTCTGAGATAATCGCCGCTCTCGGGGCGTGGCGCAGCCTGGTAGCGCGCACCGTTCGGGTCGGTGAGGTCCCCGGTTCAAATCCGGGCGCCCCGATGAGAAGACCCTCATTTGAACGCCGCCAGAAGAAGCGGCTTTTTTGTTTGCGTAGTGGCCTCACTATCTAGCTGGACAGCGAGATTCCGCCGGGCCACCGTTCAGGGTGGTGGCATCTCGACGCCCTCCGTCCGAGCACCCCGATAAGATCAACGTCTAAACGTCTATTATGAAAGTGAGCCGAAAGATGGCACAGAAAAATGGCAATCGTCGCGCCCCGGCGAGGTGAGAGATGCCATCCTCGCCATATTGCAGAGAAGACAAAAAGATGCGAGCGTGGGAGAGATTCACGCGGCGGTCGAGAAACGCTTGGGCAAAGTGGCAACCTCGTCTGTCCGCTCGTATCTCCAGTTGGGGACCGACTCTTCTCCCCGACTCTTCACGCGAGTGAGCCGGGGGCGGTACAAGCTGGCTCGGAAACCATGAGTCGGCCCTCCTTTACGCACGGGGATGCCACCTTCTATATCGCCGATTGTCTCAATTGGCTCGCCGAGCGAGAAGAGCAGTCAATCCACGGAGTCGTGACCGACCCCCCGTACGGACTTATCGAGTACTCACCCAAGGAGAACGAGAAGCGAAAGAACGGCAAGGGCGGCGTTTGGCGGATTCCTCCGAGCTTCGACGGTCATCAGCGTTCGCCGCTGCCCCGCTTCTCGATCCTCTCTGAAAGCGACCTGAAAAACCTCTTTGAGTTCTTCAGTGCCTGGGCAATTCGGTTGCGGCCAGCACTGGTGCCCGGCGCGCACGTTCTGGTCGCCTCGAATCCGCTGGTCTCGAACTTCCTCTCCGCAGCGATTCAGACGGCGGGATACGAACGGCGTGGAGAGGTGATTCGGCTCGTTCAGACCATGCGCGGTGGCGACCGCCCCAAGAACGCTCATGAAGAGTTCTCCGATGTCTCGGTGATGCCGAAGTCGCAGTACGAGCCTTGGGTTCTTTTCCGCAAGCCGCTCGAAGGACGCGTTCAGGACAACCTTCGTGAATGGAAGACCGGTGGGCTTCGGCGTATCAGCGCCGAGCAGCCCTTCGGCGACGTGATCCGCTCCGCGCCCACTCGCAAGCAGGAGCGCGAGCTTGCTCCGCACCCGAGCCTCAAGCCCCAGGCGTTCCTGCGGCAAGTCGTTCGCGCGATTCTCCCTCTCGGCGAGGGCATCGTCCTTGACCCATTTGCTGGATCCGGTTCAACGCTTGCCGCAGCAGAGTCGGTCGGCTACTCAAGCATTGGAGTTGAGATGGACCGCGCGTACCTTGATGTGGCGAAGAAGGCCATCCCGGCACTAGTAGAATTCGCCGCGGCTGCCGAGACCAATGGCCATGCGAAACGGTCTCGGCTACGGGTAATCCAGGTAGAGCCAGTTGGTGCGTAGTCGCTGAACCCCCTCGCGGTGCGGCGTTGCCGTCCTAGTGCCACGCGGTCCGCGTGGGTTCTTGCGGAAGTCCTTCTCGTCGAGCCTGGCCAGCCATACGTCCGTGAAGCGAGTTGGCTCGCGGTCGAGTACCGGCTCGGTCGTATAGTCGGCGACGTAGCGGAATACGCAATACCAGGCCGGTCGAGCGCTGTGCATGTCAACTGCGCCGCCCGCCTTCTTGGTCACCTTGATCTCTACGCCATCCTCGGCGGCCTGCGCCCCATTGTCGGCATAGCGGCCGGCCGGGAGGAGATCGGGATGCCCGTTGTTGTGGGTGTTCTTGACCAGACCCGCCGCGTGATTGTCGATTGCCTCGGTGAGAAGGTCACTGAGCAACCCCGGTGTAGATCGCACCTCGAACGCTGTTCTCGAATGGCAAGAGTCCGCGATCGACGAGGCCGGTATTGATGTTGTGGAGCAGCTCGTAGATGTCGTCCATCGCGATTGCGAAGACGTTGAGCCGCAATGCGTAGGGCAGGTCAAGCTCTCTATTGAATCCATCCTTGTTGACCTGCGCCCGCTTCATCGTGCGCACGATATCCGCGAACGAGGGCTGAGGGGTCCTTCGCTGACGGTCAGGCAAGAGTCGGAGAGAGCCCCTCGCTCTGGACAACCTGCCTAAATGGCCGTAGATGCCGTGGCCCGAGCGCAGGCCGCCAGACCTTGAGGAGCTGATCCAATACGTGGTTGGGCGCTCGCGGGATCCAGTTAAGAATTTGCTGCAGCCGCCGGTTCAAATCCGGGCGCCCCGATTACTGCACTGCTTCGATGGCCCGTTCGACCTGACCCAGCGACGGGCCGTCCTGGAGCGTTTCGGTGCCGTTGGGGCCGTTGACGATCATCGCCTGGCGGACGCGGATGCCGAGGTCGCGGCCCAGTTCCTCGTAGCCTTCGAGGCGCTTGGAGATGGCGCCGCCGGGGCCGCCCTTGTCCTCCAGGTCTTCTTCCCATTCGGGGCCGTTGAGTTCCTCGACGCCGCCGGCAATCGAGTCGAGGAAGTTCTGGTCGACGCCGAAGTGGCCGGCTTCGTCCTGGTTGCGGAAGAAGAGGTAGATGTACTGCCAGCCGTAGCCCTGTTCGGCCGCCGCCTCGGCGCCGTAGAAGCTCAGCTCCTCGGTGTTTTCGCTGTTGGAGTAGTGGCGGTAGAGCAGCTGCACGTCACCGGGGCGGGCGAAGTCTTCGGCCAGGGACGGGATCGTGCCGAGGAAGTCTTCGCGACAGTTGGAGCACTGCATGTCGTTGAAGACCTGGATCGTCACCGGCGCGTCGGAGGAGCCAAGCCGGTCTCCTTCCTGGGGGATGCCGCCGAAGATCCGCTGGGCATCGCCGATTCCGTCGACGTGGACCACCGCCGGACCCTCCTTCTGGGTCGAGATCTCGACCACCAGGTAGCCCAGGCCGAACAGAGCCAGGGCGAGGATCGCGAGCACCCAGAGCCGGCCACGGCGGGGCATCGCTTTGGCGACGACGTCGGACACGCGCTCATTATCGCGACCGGGGGGCACGGGAAGCCGCAAGGTGCGGGCGCCGCGGTTGACATAGCCGCTGCGAGCGATAGCTTGGGCCTACCCACTTTCAACTACATGGGAGGTCATCCATGGCCCATCACCTGACGCCCGCCGAGCTCGCCGACCAGCTGCAGATGAAACGGCAGGAGGTGATCGGAAAGTGCGTCGAGATGGGTGTTCCGATCTTCCACGGGCGCATCGACAGGACCCTGTTCGAGACCTCGCTGCGCAGCCGCTCGCCACGCTCCGAACCGCGTCACGCCGCGACCAATTGAGGCTGAACTAGACTTCCCGGCAATGGGGAGGGGAACCAAGTCGAAAACGCTGGCTGACCTGCTGCCGCTGGCGGCGAAGACCTACGGCGACATGCCCGCGGTCCGCTACAAGGACGACGGGCAGTGGGTCGACCGCAGCTTCTCCGAGGTGCAGGAGATCGTCCGGCCGCTGGCCCTGGGCCTGGCCGAGCTCGGCGTCGTCAAGGGCGACCGCGTCTCGATCCTCGGCAACACCCGCCCGGAGTGGACCTACTTCGACTTCGCGGCGCTCTCGATCGGCGCCACCGTGGTCCCGATCTACCAGACCAACTCACCCGAGGAGTGCCGCTACGTCCTCGAGAACTCCGACGCCAAGGTCGTCGTCGTCGAGGACGACGAACAGCTGCAGAAGATTCGCGAGATCCGCGACCGGCTGCCGCAGCTAAAGCAGATCGTGCGGATGACCGGAACCAGCGATGACGCGCTCTCGATGGCCGGCCTCGCCGCCAAGGGCGCCAGCGGCGACCAGGCGCGCTGGGAGTCGCTCTACTCGGCGGTTACCCCGGCCGACATCTGCACCTTCATCTACACCTCCGGCACCACCGGCCCGCCCAAGGGCTGCATCATCAGCCACGGCAACTACCGGGCAATGCTTGACATGGTCAACGAGACCAGCGTCATCGAGGGCGAAGACGTCAGCTACCTCTACCTGCCGCTGGCCCACTCCTTCGCCCTGTTGATCCAGCTCGGCAGCTTCGACCTCGGCGCCACCCTCGCCTACTGGGAGCGCGATCCGCTGAAGATCCTCCCCAACCTGGCCGAGCTGAAGCCGACCTACTTCCCCTCGGTGCCGCGGATCTTCGAGAAGATCTACACCGCCGCCAACAGCGGCATCGAAAAAGAGGGCGGGCTCAAACAGAGGATCTTCAACTGGGCGATCGGCATCGGCAAGAAGATGCGTGAGGTCGAACGCAGCGGCCGCAAGCCCGGCTTCCTGCTCAGCCGGCAGTACGCCTTCGCCGACGACAAGGTGCTCTCGAAAATCCGCAACCTCTTCGGCGGCCAGCTGCGCCTGGCGGTCTCAGGCGCCGCTCCGATCAACCCCGAGATCCTCAGCTTCTTCGATGCCGCCGGCGTGCTCGTGCTCGAGGGCTGGGGGATGACCGAGACCTCGACCGCGGCGACGATCTCCTCCCCGGACGACTTCAAGGTCGGCACGATCGGCAAACCCTTCCCCGGCTGCGAGGTGAGGATCGCCGACGACGGCGAGATCCTCGTCAAGGGCCCCAACGTCTTCCAGGGGTACCACAAGAACGAGGAGGCGACGAAGGAGACGATCGTCGACGGCTGGCTGCACACCGGCGACATCGGCGAGATCGACTCCGACGGCTTCATCAAGATCACCGGCCGCAAAAAGGACATCATCATCACCGCGGGCGGCAAGAACATCACTCCCGCCAACCTCGAGGCCGACATCAAGCAGCACCCGCTGGTCTCCCAGTGCGTGGTCGTCGGCGACCGCCAGCCCTACCTCGTGGCGCTGGTCACCCTCGACCCCGAAGAGGCCGCCGCCTACGCCAAGGAGCACGGCCTCCAGGACACGCCGGAACAGCTGGCCGCCAACGCCGACGTCAAGGCCTCGATCGAAGCCCACGTCGAGGAGATCAACAAGAACTACGCCCGGGTCGAGCAGGTCAAGAAGATCGCGATCCTCAAGCAGGACCTCTCACAGGAGACGGGCGAGCTGACGCCGACGCTGAAGGTGAAGCGGGCCGTCGTCACCAGCAAGCACGAGGCCGAGATCGAGGCGCTCTACGCGTAGCTCGTGACAGTCAGGGAGAGGGTGGGTGACCTGAAGCAGCTCCCCTCGGCCTCTCGTGAGGGTAGGAGGGCTCGGTGCCCCTCCGAACGTTTTGCGCCGCTGGCCGACAGTGCAACTCGGACGGCAGAACGCGACTCCGCCAGTCAGGCGAGTGAGGAGGGGTACCGAGCCCTCCTACCCTGACAAGGCGACTTAGGAAGCCTCGCCGCTCTGGCGGAGCAGCACCGAGGTCGTCTGCTCCAAGACCCGGCGCCAGGCCGAGGTCTGCTCCGGCTCCTCCTCGCCGGCCCGCTCGACGACGCGGCGGACGCGGCGGGCGGAGATCTCGAGGCCGTGGCGGCCGGCGATCTCCTCGAAGCGCTCGTAGTCCTTGGCGAGGGTGGCGGTGACCGATTCGAAGCCGTGGCGGGCGATCTTCAGGCGCCGCGAGTAATCCATGATCGGGGTGCCGAACATCAGCTCGTCGGTCGGCTCGGGCTCGACCAGGATGATGTCGACCCCCGGGTATTTCTCCTGCCACATCCCCACCGCCTGGTGCAGGCGCTGGTGGGCGATCAGGCGGAAGGTCTGGTTGGCGATCGCCGGCAGGCCCATGTCGGAGACGCGCCGCACGCGGTCGCCGAAGACCGTGGGGATCGTCTTCTCGAAGTCGTTGACGTAGGGCACCAGCGGGTTGACGACGACGATGAACTTGGCGCCCTTTTCGACCGCGATGTCGACGTTGGTGGTCGAGCGGATGCCGCCGTCGATGAGCTGGCGACCCTTCAGGTCGACCGGCTTGTAGACGATCGGCAGGCAGGTCGAGCACTGGATCGCCTTTGAGATCGGCACGTCGGTCCATCCCTCCTCGCCGAAGACGATCCGCTCGCAGGTGTCGAGGTCGGTCGCGGTCAGGTAGAGCTCGCGATCGAGCAGGCGGAAGTCGTTGACGCGACCGGCTTCGGCGAGGGCTTCCTCGACGTAGTCAGCGAGCCCAGCCCCCGAGTAGAGCCCGGTCGGCAGCGCCTCGGCCAGGCCGACGCCGATGTCGATCGCCGAGAGCTCGCCGATCCGCGCCAGCGAGCGCAGCAACTCCACGGTCCGCAGCGGCAGCATCGCCGCTTTTGAGAGGAAGCCCAGGTAGTTGGGCTTGAGGACGCGGTTGAGATCGAGGTCTTCGAGCTCGGAGGGGACGCGGGAGTTGAGCACCTGCATCATCTCGTCGGGGCTGACGCCGTTGGCGAGCATGCCGGCGACGAAGGAGCCGGCGCTGGTGCCGACGTAGACGTCGAAGTTGTTGACGGTGCTGTTGACCGCGAGCAGGTCGAGCGCGCGCAGCGCGCCGATCTCGTAGACGCCGCCGGTGAAACCGCCGCCGCCGAGGACCAGGGCCGTCTTCGAAGGCCTTTTTCGGCCGCGGGCTTTGCGGCGGGGCTTGGACTCGATGTCGACGACTTTGCCCATGAGGAACACGGAGTATCACAGGGCGGTCGGGCGGCCGAGCATGAGGCGAGGAGGCCTGCGGGCGGGGAACTGCTCGTTCGGCCCCCTCCCTCCGCCCTGACCCCCCGGACCGCTCCCTGCTCCCTGGCTGTGTTGGTATCGATGATGAGACGCATTTCGCTGCTTCTGGCCGCCGTCTGCGCGGCCATGTTTTTGCTTGCCGGCAATGCGCAGGCCAGCGCCGTGTGCGACCAGATGCGGGGGATGTTGACGCGCGGGGGCGGCTCGGCAAGCGGCCTGATGGTGGTCGACGCCGAAACCGGGAACGTGGTCTGCGCGCGGGCCGCCGCAAAGCCGCGGATGCTGGCCTCGAACATGAAGCTGTTCACCACGGCGACGGCGCTCTCCCGGCTGGGACCGGACAGCCGCATCGCCACCAGGGTCCTCAGCGACGGCAAGCTCGACTCCGGCGGCGTCCTCCACGGCAGCCTCTACCTGCAGGGCGCCGGCGACCCGACGCTCGGCACACCGGCCTTCTACAACAGCTACCTGGCCGGCCTCGGCACCAACCTCTTCGCCCTGGTGCCGCAGATCCGCGCCGCCGGCATCCGCTCGATCAGCGGCCGCCTCTACGCCGACGAGACGATCTTCGACCGCCGGCGCGGCGTCGCCGACTCCGGCTACGCGACCAGCCCCTACATCGGCCCACTCTCCGGCCTCGCCTTCAACTCGGGCTTCGCCGGCTCCACCAGTGCCAGCGGCTTCTCCTCCGATCCGGCGAAGCTGGCGGCCAGCAAGCTGGCCCGCGCACTCAGGGCCCGCGGCGTCTCCGTGCCGCCGCAGGTCGCCCTGGCCAAGACACCGGCCAAGGCCGACCGGGTCGCAGCCGTCCACTCCCCCACCCTGACCGAAATCGTCAACACGACCGACGTCTACTCCGACAACTTCTTCGCCGAGATGCTGATGAAGCTGCTCGGCGCCCGTTTCGGCAAGGCCGGGACCACCGCCGCCGGGACCGCCGTGGTCGAGGCCTTCGCGCGGCAGCACGGCTCCGGCGTGCGGGCGATCGACGGCTCCGGCCTGACCCGCTCCAACCGCTCCTCGCCGCGCCAGGTCACCGATCTGCTGCTGGCCATGCGCGAGGACCCGGCCGGCGACGAATTCATCCAGGACCTCGCGCTGACCGGCAAGGAGGGCACGGTCGACGACCGCATGCGCGGCACCGCCGCCTACGGGCGCTGCCGGACCAAGACCGGAACGATCACCGGCGTCAGCAACCTCTCCGGCTACTGCTTCAACAAGAGCGGCCGGATCATGGCCTTCTCGATCCTGATGAACGGGGTCGGCGACGTCGGGTACGCCCATCTCGAGCAGGACCGCATCGCCGGGCTCGTCGCGGGGTACTGACGGCGGGAAGCGCCGAGGGACGGTTGGCGTGGTGGGGGGTGCCCCCCATCAGAGCCGTCGCGCAGCGGGGGGAGAGGGGGCCTCTGACAATCAGCGCTTGAGCAACGCCAGCAACCCCGCCTCGTCAAGAATCTCGGTCCCGAACGACTCGGCCTTCGCCAGCTTCGACCCCGGGCTCTCGCCGGCGACCACGTAGTCGGTTTTCTTGGAGACCGAGTTGGTCACCTTGCCGCCCGCGGCCTTGACCAGGGCGGCTGCCTCCTCCCGGGTCAGCTCCGGCAGGGTGCCGGTGAGGACGACGGTCTTGCCTTCCAGCGGACCGCCGGCGGCGCGCCGTTCGGACTCGCCGGCCTCCAGCCGCAGGCCCTTCTCCTTCAGCTTCTCGATCAATGCCCAGGTCGGCTCGTCGGCGAGCGACTCGGCGATCTGGACCGCCATGATCGGCCCCACCCCCTCGACCTCCTCGATCCGCTCCGGGTCGGCCTCGTGCAGGGCGTCGATCGAGCCGAAGTGGTCGGCCAGCGCCTCCGCGGTGACGTAGCCGACGCCGGGCAGGCCGAGCGCGTAGAGGACGCGCTTGAAGGGGCGCCCGCGCGAGGCGTCGATCGCCGCCACCAGGCTGCCGGCCGACTTCTCTTTGAAGCTCTTCTTACCGACCTTGTGGCCGACGAGATCCTCTTCCCGCAGGTCGTAGATGTCGGCAACGTCCTCGATCATCCCCTCTCGAAGGAGATTCAACGCGAGCTCTTCCCCGAGTCCATCGATGTCCATAGCCCCCTTGCTGACGAAGTGCTTGACGTGCTGGGAGGCCTGGCCCGGGCAGGTGGCCCGGTTGGGGCAGATCGTGAAGACCGCGCCGTCAGGCTTGACCGTCGCGGTGCCGCAGCGGGGGCATTGCTTCGGCGGCTTCGGCTTCCGGGCACTCTTGTTCTTCCGCGGCAGCTTCGGCGAGACGACCTGGGGAATCACGTCACCCGCGCGCATCACCACGACCTCGTCGCCGTTGCGAACGTCCTTGCGGGCCAGGTCCTCCTCGTTGTGCAGAGTGGCGGTACTGACGGTTACGCCGCCGACGTGGACCGGCTCCAGCATCGCGAACGGCACCAAGTGGCCGGTGCGGCCCACATTCCAGACGACTTCGGTCATCGTCGTCGTCGCCGTGGTCGGCGGAAACTTCCAGGCGATCGCCCAGCGCGGCTCGCGCCCGACCACGCCCAGCTCCCGCCACAGCGCCCGCTCGTCGACCTTGACGACAACACCGTCGATCTCGTAGTCGAGCGCCTCGCGCCGCCCCTCCCACCAGCGGCAGCGCTCGACGACGCTCTCGACGCCCTGGTGGTGGGCGGTGTCGGGGTTGACCTTGAAGCCGCGCTCGCTCAGCCATTCGACCTCGTCCATGTGGGTGGCGAGATCGAGGCCGCGGGCGGCGCCGATCCCGTAGATCCAGTTGGAGAGCGGCCGTTCGGCGGCCAGCGCCGGGTCGAGCTGGCGGATCGAGCCGGCGGCGGAGTTGCGCGGGTTGGCGAAGGTCGGTTCCTCGGCTTCCGCGCGCCGCTCGTTGAGCGCCCTGAAGGCGGCGATCGGCAGGTAGATCTCACCGCGGACTTCGATCAGCTCCGGCGCCTTCTCGATCCGCAGCGGGATCGAGCCGATCGTGCGCAGGTTCTGGGTCACGTCCTCGCCCACCCTGCCGTCGCCGCGGGTGGCGCCGCGGACCAGGACCCCGTCTTCATAGGTGAGCGAGATCGCCAGGCCATCGATCTTCGGCTCGCTCGTGTAGCTGAACTGCGCGGCGGCGATATCGAGCCGCTTCAGGTAGTTGGCCAGGCGCTGCTCCCAGGCCCGCAGCTCCTCCTCGTTGCGGGCGTTGCCGAGCGAGAGCATCTGCTCGACGTGCTCGACCTGCTGGAAGCGCTCCAGTGGCGGCGCCCCGATCCGCTGGGTCGGCGAGTCGGGCGTGCGCAGCTCCGGGTGGTCCGCCTCGATCGCCCGCAGCTCGTCCAGCAGTTCGTCGTAGACGTCGTCGCCGACCTCGGGTTCGTCGTGGACGTAGTAGAGGCGGTTGTGGCGCTCGAGCTCCTGGCGCAGCTCCGCCGCCCGCCCCTTCGCCGCGTCGCTCACGCCGCCGGAGCGCTAGCCGCCAGCATCTCCTCGAAGCCCCAGCCACGCAGCCGCTCGAGGCCGCCGTGGTCGGTGAGGTCGAAGTGGATCGGGGTGACCGAGATCCGGCCCCGGGCGACCGCGTGCAGGTCGGTCCCCTCGATCTCCTCATAGCCCGGCTGCCAGCCGTAGATCTCGTAGCGCTTGCGCGCTCCGTCGGCCTCCTCGTCGACCAGCTTCAGCTCGTCGTTGTAGATCCGTTTGCCGAGCCTGGTCACCTCGACCCCGCTCGGCTCCCCGGCCGGGCAGTTGACGTTGATCAGGGTCGCCTCCGGCATCCGCTCACTAGCCAGGCGCGCCACGAGCTGCGCCGCGAAGGCGGCGGCGACGGCGAAATCGAAGCGGCCGCTGACGTAGCCCATGCCACCGGCCGAGGACTGCTGGGAGAACGCCACCGCGGGGATGCCGAGAACGATCCCCTCCAGCGCCGCCGCCACTGTGCCCGAGTAGGTGATGTCGTCACCGAGGTTGGCGCCGTGGTTGATGCCGGAGACGATCAGGTCGGGGCGGCCGCCGACCAAACCCAGCTCGGCGAAGCGGACGCAGTCGACCGGCGTGCCGTCGGTCGCGTAGCCGCGGTGACCGTCGCCGAACTCGACCTCCTCGATGCTGAGCGGCGAGCGGGTGGTGATGCTGCGGGCGGTGGCGCTGCGGTTGGAGTCGGGGGCGATGACGTCGACCTCGACGTCATCGAGCTCGCGCAGCGCCCGCCGCAGCGCCTGCAGTCCCGGGGCGGAGATCCCGTCGTCGTTGGTGAGGAGGATGCGCACGAGGGCTGATTCTAGGCGTAGGAGACGGACTCCAGATAGAGGCCGTGCGGCGGCGCGGTTTCCCCGGCCTCTGGGCGCGATGCGCCGTCCAGAAGGCGGGCGAAGCTCTCCACGGTACGGCGACTGGAGGCCACCTCGAGCATCGTCCCGACCAGGATCCGCACCATGCTGCGCATGAAGGCGTCGGCGGTCACGCGGAAGGCGAGGATCTCGCCCGGGTGGTCCTCCCAGGCGGCGGCGAGAATCTCGCGCGTGAAGTAGACATGGTCGGTCTGGCTCGGGGTGAAGGCGGTGAAGTCGTGGCGGCCGAGCAGGACGGCGGCACAGGCGTCGAGCCCCTTGCGGTCGACCCGGTGCGGCCACCAGAGCGCCCGGCCCTGCTCGAACGGACCGGAGGGGCGGCGGGTGAGGAGCCGGTAGCGGTAGCTGCGCGAGGTGGCGTCGTTGCGGGCGTCGAACCCCGCCGGCACCGGGGTGATGGCGGTCACCGCGACGTCACTGGCGGTGATCCCGTTCAGCCGCCGCAGAAGATCGCCCGGAATCTCGGCGCCGGTGGCAAAGCTGGCCACCTGCCCCCAGGCATGGACGCCGGCATCCGTGCGACCGGCGACGGCCAGCGCAACCGGCTCGCGAAGGATCGTCTCCAGCCCCGTCTCCAGCTCGGCTTGGACCGAGCGCGCGCCCGGCTGCTTCGCCCAGCCCGAGAAGCGGGCGCCGTCGTATTCGATATCGAGGCGGAAGGAGCCGGAGCTCGAACCAGCTCGAGATACACCATCTCGGTGCTGTCCGAGCGGCGCGGGCCGAGCTTGACGATGCGGGTGTAGCCGCCGGGACGGGAGGAGTAGCGCGGCGCCACCTCGTCGAACAGCTTGTGGACGATGAACTTGTCGTTGTGCAGGGTCGAGAGCGCCTGCCGGCGGGCGTGCAGATCGCCGCGTTTGGCCAGGGTGATCAGTTTCTCGACCTCGGGCTTGACCGCCTTGGCCTTGGCCTGGCTGGTCTGGATCCGCTCGTGCTCGATCAGCTGCTTCGAGAGGTTGGAGAGCAGCGCCTCGCGGTGCGAGGCGTCGCGACTGAGCTTGTTCCGCTTCTTACGGTGACGCACAGGGTTTCTCCGCTCGCTCTCGCCGTTGCCTCAGTCTTGCTGAAGATCGAGGCCGCGGGCGTGCAGGGTCTCGATCACTTCCTCGATCGACTTGGAGCCGAAGTTGGGGATCGCGTTCAGTTCCCCGCGCGATTTGCGCACGAGGTCGCCGACGGTCTGGACGCCGGCGCGCTTGAGGCAGTTGTAGGAGCGAACGCCCAGTTCGAGCTCCTCGATCAGGATCTCGTCGAGGCCGTTGTTGCCGGCCACCCCTTCGCCGCTCGGCGAGGAGAGCGGGTCGGCCGGCAGCGCCGGGATCGGCTCCCGCGCGGTCAGCTCCTCCACCCGCTCGGCGTCGGTGAAGATCGCCAGGCTCTTGATCAGGATCTCGGAGGCCTCGCGCAGCGCTGCCGCGGGCTCGATCGAGCCGTCGGTCTCGAGGTCGAGTGTGAGTTTGTCGAAATCGGTGCGCTGCCCGACGCGGGCAGCGGCCACCGAGTAGGAGGCGCGGCGGATCGGCGAGAAGATCGAGTCGATCGGAATCACGCCGATCGGCTGCTCCTCGGACTTGTTCTCTTCGGCCGGCGAGTAACCGCGGCCGCGGCCGATCGTCAGGTAGACCTCGAGCTTGGTTTTCTTCTCGAGGGTCGCGATCGGCGCCTCGGGGTTGAGGATCTCCACGCCCGAGGGCAGGTCGATGTCCTTGGCCCTGACCTCGCCGGGGCCGGTGGCGACCAGCGGCGCCTCGACCTCGTCGGCATCGGTGTGCATCCGCACGACCAGGTCCTTGAGGTTGAGGATGATGTCGGTGACGTCCTCCTTGACGCCGGCCACGGTCGAGAACTCGTGCGCGACTCCCTCAATGCGGACGCTGGTGATCGCGGCGCCGCCCAGCGAGGAGAGCAGGACGCGTCGAAGGCTGTTGCCGAAGGTGTAGCCGAAGCCCTTGTCGAGCGGCTCGATGGTGAAGGTGCCGCGTCGGTCGTCGACCTTCTCGGAAATGATGCGGGGGACCTGGAAATCAGTGGTCATGAGTTCCTTGCGTATGCGTGTGCAGAAATTTCGGGTTCCGGGCTACTTGGAGTAGAGCTCGACGATGAGCTGCTCCTGGACCGGCGCCGAGATCTCGGAGCGCTCGGGGTAGCGCAGGATCTTGGCGGTGAGAGCATCGTGATCGGCCTGCAGCCAGGCCGGGACGGTGGAAACCAGTTCCGTCGCCCGCTGGATCGTGTCGGTGGCGGACGATCCGGCCTTGATCGAGATGATGTCCTCGGGACGAACTTGGTAGGAGGGGATGTCGACGCGGCGGCCGTTGATCATCCAGTGCCCGTGGCTGATCAGCTGCCGCGCCTGGCGGCGGGAAGCGGCGAAGCCGAGCCGGACGAGGACGTTGTCGAAGCGGGACTCGAGCAGCCGCAGCAGGTTCTCGCCGGTGACGCCATCCTGTCGCGAAGCCTTGTCGTAGTAGGCGCGGAACTGTTTCTCCAGCACCTGGTAGTAACGGCGCGTCTTCTGCTTCTCGCGCAGCTGCACCCGGTACTCGGACTGCCGCATGCGCCCACGGCCGTGCTCGCCGGGCGGGTAGGAGCGGCGCTCGACGCCGCACTTGTCGGTGAAGCAGCGCTCGCCCTTGAGGAAGAGCTTCTGGCCCTCGCGGCGGCACTGCTTGCACTGGGGGCCGGTATCGCGAGCCATCAGACGCGCCTCCGCTTCTTCGGCCGGCAGCCGTTGTGGGCCTGCGGGGATACGTCCTTGACCGTGGTCACGTCGAGCCCGGCCGCCTGCAGCGAGCGGATCGCCGTCTCACGACCGGAGCCGGCGCCCTTGGCGAAGACCTCGACTCGCTCGAGGCCATGTTCCATGCCCTTCTTGGCGGCGGCGTCGGCGGTCACCTGGGCGGCGAACGGCGTCGACTTGCGCGAACCCTTGAAGCCGGCGGAACCGGCCGACTCCCAGGCGATCACGTTGCCTTCGGTGTCGGTCAGGGTGACGATCGTGTTGTTGAAGGAAGTCTTGATGTGCGCCTGCCCGTAGGTCACGTTCTTTTTGACGCGGCGACGGGTGCGCCCCTTGGTGGGTTTCTTCTCGGCCATTGTCTGCTCCTAGACCTTGCGCTTGCCGGCGATGCTGAGGCGCCGCGGTCCCTTGCGCCCGCGCGCGTTCGTCTTCGTGCGCTGGCCCCGGACCGGCAGGCCGCGACGGTGGCGCAGGCCGCGGTAGGACCCGATCTCCATCAGGCGTTTGACGTTCTGCGAGCGCTCGCGCCGGAGGTCGCCCTCGACTTCGCGGTTGTCGACCGCGTCGCGCAGTTTGATGACCTCGTCCTCAGTCAGGTCCTTGCCCTGGGTGGCGGGGTCGATCTTGGTCTCCTCGAGGATCTTCTGAGCGGTCGAGTGACCGATCCCGAAGATGTAGGTGAGGCCGACCTCGATGCGTTTATTGACGGGGATGTTGACCCCGGCGATACGTGCCATGCGCGTCTAGCCCTGCCTTTGCTTGTGGCGGGGGTTCTGACAAATGACCAAGACCGCGCCGTTTCGGCGGATGACCTTGCACTTCTCGCACATCGGCTTAACGGAAGCTCGAACCTTCATTGCTCCGGTTTCGTATCGAATACAGGATTCCCGCGCGCCCCATGAGTCGGACGGCAGGGTGAACACCGGCCCATTGGGCCGACCGGGAAAGATAGCAGGGGACGGCTGCCGCAGGCGTCAGGCAGCACCCGAACGCCGACATCGACCCCGCGGCGGGAGCGCTTACGGCCCTACGGAGGGCGATCAGTGAAGCCGTCGTAGCCCTTGCTGCCAACGGTCTGGATCGTGGTGGCAGTAACTCGGGGCTCGTCGGCGATCATCTCGTGCAGGCGGCGCTGGGCCTGGACTTTCGGGTCGTCGCTGCCGGCATCGGCCAGAGCACCGGCGCGGACCACGTTGTCGGCAACGATCAGGCTCCCGGGACGCGAGTGGTCGAGCGCCCATGAGAAATAGGCCGGAGAGTTCTGCTTGTCGGCGTCGATGAAGGTGAAGTCGAACGGACCCGCGCCCTCGGCCTCCAGCGCCGAGAGCGTCTCCAATGCCAGCCCCACCCGCAGGTCGACCACCTCACTCAGCCCGGCCTTCTCGATGTTGGCGGCGGCGACCTCGGCGTAGTCGGGATCTGCCTCAAGCGTGATCAGCAGCCCATCGGCGGGCAACGCACGTCCCAGCCAGATCGTGCTGTAGCCCCCGAGCGTCCCGAACTCCAGCGCCGTCCGCGCCCCCTGCAGCCGGGCCAGCATCTGCAGCAGCTTGCCCTGCGGCGGAGAAACCTGGATCTGCGGCAGCCCCGCTGCCTCCGCAGCATCGAGGGCACTTTGCAGCACCTCATCGTGCGGCACCAACGTCTCCCCGACAAAAGCATCGACCGCAGCAAACGTCTCTTGGCCCATAGCCCATGTACCCGACCCTAGCGACCAACTGAAGCGGCATCGAGAGGAGGGTGTCGATACCCCTTCCCGGGAATGTGCGCGAAGCGCGCGACATGCAATCTGATTCCCGCGCGCCATAGGCGCGCAGCATGTTGCGGAGCCGTCCGCGAAGCGGACGCGACTGAATTCACGGGAAGGGGTATCGACACCCTCCCCACGGCGGCCCCTTCTCAGTCGGCTTCGTGCCAGGGGGTAAGGATGCGCGGCCCGTCGGCGGTGACCGCGACGGTGAACTCGAAGTGCGCCGCCAGCGAGCCGTCCTCGGAGAAGACCGACCAGCCGTCCTCGTCCATCCGCACCAGCGGGCCGCCGACGTTGACCATCGGCTCGATCGCCAGGACCATCCCCTCCTCCAGCTCCGGGCCCTTGCCGGGCTCGCCGAAGTTGGGGACCTGCGGCTCCTCGTGCATCTCGCGCCCGATCCCGTGACCGACCAGGGTGCGGATGATCGACATGCCCTCGGCCTCGACCGAGCGCTGGATCGCCGCCGAGACGTCGCCGAGGTGGTTGCCCGGGCGCATCTGCTCGACCCCGGCGAACAGCGAGGCCTTGGTCACGTCGAGCAGCTTCACGGCGTCGGGACCGACGGCCCCGACCGGCATGGTCATTGCCGCGTCGGCGACCCAACCGTCCTTGACGACCCCGACGTCAACGGAGAGGACATCGCCGCGCCGCAGCTCGTAGGCGCCGGGGATCCCGTGCACCACCATCGAGTTGGGCGAGGCGCAGATCGAGCCGGGAAAGCCGCGGTACCCCTTGAAGGCCGGGGTCGCGTCCTGGGAGCGGATGAACTTCTCCGCCGCCGCGTCGAGCTCGCCGGTGGTGACGCCCGGGCGGGCCTTCGACTCCACCATTTTCAGGCAGCGCACGAGGACATCGCCGGCCAGCGCCATCTTCTCGACCTGCTCGGGAGTCTTGCGGATGATCATCCGGTACCTGCTGGCCCTGACCGCAAGACGCTAGACCGCCTCGTCCTGCTCCAGGCGCATGGTCGCGAGAGTGCGGCGGACCTCCTCGGCGACCTGGTCCGGGGGGACGGCGCCGTCGAGCCGGCGCAGCACACCGCGCTGGTCGTAGTAGTCGACCAGGGGCTCGGTCTTGGCATGGTAGGTCTCGAGTCGGTTGCGGATCACCTCGGACTTGTCGTCGTCGCGCACCTCCAACTCGCTGCCGTCGAGGTCACAGACGCCCTCCTGCTTGGGCGGGTTGAACTCGACATGGAAGACGTGGCCATTCTCGGCACAGGTCCGGCGGCCGCCAAGCCGCCGCACGACCTCATCGTCGGAGACGTCGATCAGCACCACCGCGGTCACACCCCGGCCCAGCTCCTCGAGCTTGGCGTCGAGCGCCTCGGCCTGTGGAATCGTGCGGGGGAAGCCGTCGAGGATGAAGCCGTCGAGCGCCTCGGTCGAGTCGATCCGCTCGGCGATGACGCCGACGATCACCTCGTCGGGAACGAGGTCGCCCCGGTCCATGTACTCCTTGGCCGTGCGACCCAGGGGCGTCTCGTCCTTCACAGCGGCCCGCAGAATGTCGCCGGTCGCGTAATACGGCAGCCGCAGGTCTTCCTGCAACCGCTCGCCCTGAGTGCCCTTGCCCGACCCGGGAGGGCCTAGAAGTACGAGGTTTAGCTCAGACAAGGGAGAGTTGAAATTTCGATTGAGAGTCCAGGGATCTCAATCTATTTCAAGAAGCCCTCGTAGTTTCTCATCATGAGTTGAGCCTCAAGTTGCTTGACCGTATCCAGCGCCACGCCGATCACGATCAGGATCGAGGTTCCACCAAAGTAGAAGTTGGCCGAGGTCTGGCTGATCAGGATCGTCGGCAGCGCCGCGACCGCACCCAGGTAAAGCGCGCCCGGGAAGGTCAGGCGGGAGAGGATCCGGTCGAGGTACTCGGCGGTCGGACGGCCGGGCCTGACGCCAGGAATGAAGCCGCCGTATTTCTTCAGGTTGTCGGCCTGGTCGACCGGGTTGAAGGTGACCGCGGTGTAGAAGTAGGTGAAGACGATGATGAAGAAGATCTCGCCGACCACATAGGCCCAGCTGTTGGGGCTGAAGAAGGCGGCGAAGTCGAGCGCGGCCGGGGTGTTGAGGAGCTGTCCGATGGTCGGCGGGAAGGCCATGATCGAGGCGGCGAAGATGACCGGGATGACGCCCGCCATGTTGACCCGCAGGGGCAGGTAGGTCGAGCCGCCGGAGGTCATTTTGCGCCCGACGACGCGTTTCGCGTACTGGACCGGGATCCGTCGCTGCCCCTCCTGGACGAAG
The DNA here is from genome assembly GCA_963727985.1 of uncultured Solirubrobacterales bacterium. Lineage (GTDB taxonomy): Bacteria > Actinomycetota > Thermoleophilia > Solirubrobacterales > 70-9 > VAYN01. The sequence continues at coordinate 60,573 of CAVSIL010000015.1, forward strand.
ACGATCGCGACGATCACGGCGAGGGCGATGAAGGGCATCATCACCACGAAGACCTGGTCGGGGCTGCCCCACCACTTGGTGATCCCGGTCGGGATCGAGGAGGCGATCGAGGCGAAGATCATCAGCGAGATCCCATTGCCGATCCCGCGTTGAGTTATGAGCTCGCCCAACCACATCAAGAGGGTGCAGCCGGCGGTCAGGCAGATCACGATCAGGAAGGTCTTGGCGAAGGTGAGGTTTCCGACCACGCTGGTTCCGGCTTCGTTGCCGAAAGACCGGAACAGGAAGACGTAGCCGAGCGACTGGCCGAAGGCGAGGCCGACGGTGAGGTAGCGCGTGTACTGGGTGATCTTCTGCTGGCCGACCTCTCCCTCTTTCTGCAGCCGCTCCAGGGAGGGCAGGACGACGGTCAGCAGCTGCAGGATGATCGAGGCGGTGATGTAGGGCATGATCCCCAGCGCGAAGAGGCTGAGGCGCGAGAGGCTGCCGCCGGAGAAGAGGTTGAGGAAGCCGAGGATGTTGGAGCCGCCGAAGTTGTCCTGGATTTCCTTCACGGCCTGCACGTCTACGCCCGGCGCCGGGATGTAGGCACCGAGCCGGTACAACGCCAGCATCGCCGCCGTGAAGGCCAGCTTCTTGCGGATGTCGGCAACGCTGAACGCGTTGAGAATAGTTTTGAGCATTAGGGCTCCAGGGTGTGACAGGAACCGCCGGCGGCCTCGATCTGCTCCTTGGCGGCGGCACTGAACGCGTGCGCGTGAACCTCGAGTTTCTTCTTGATCTCGCCGCGGGCGAGAATCTTGACCGGGTCCGAGCGCTTGGCCAGGCCCTTCTCCTTGAGCGTCGCGACGGTCACTTCGTCCCCACTCTCGAAGCGCTCCTCGAGATCGCCGAGGTTGACCGGCTGCGTCTTGGTGCGGAAGTTCTCGAACGGCATCGACTTCTTCATATGCGGGCCGCGAAGCTTTCGCATCCGCATGTGAATCGGGTTCTGACCACCCTCGTAGCCGGCCTTTTCCTTGGCGCCGGCGCGCGAGCCGGCGCCCTTGTGGCCACGGCCGGAGGTCTTGCCCAGGCCGCTGCCCTCACCGCGCCCGATCCGCTTGCGCGGCCTTTTCGAGCCCGGCTTCGGCTTCAGGTTGTGCAGCCCGATCTCCTCGGAGCGAGGCGTCTCAGCCATCAGCCGACCTCGACCAGGTGCGAGACGACCCGAAGCTGCCCCTGCAGCTGCGGCGAGTCCTTGAGCTCCACGTTTTTGCCGATCCGTCCCAGACCAAGCGCTTTCAAAGTCGCTTTCTGATCCGGGTTGGTCCCATTAGCGGACCGAGTCTGCTTGATCTGGACCGCGCTCACGAAGCAGTCTCCTCAGCCTTCGGCTCCTCCGCCGGCGGCGCGGTCTCCTCAACGGCTACCGCCTCCGCGGCCGGAACCTCGTCCGCCGGGGCAGCCTCCTCCGAGGCCGGTGTGGAGTCGGGGGGTCCGAGAACGGAGACCCCGTCCCCGCCCGCAGGACCCCCCGGCTCCGCGACGGCCGCGGCCAGGTGCCCCCCATCCTTCGCAGTTCCGTTCATGTCGAGCCCCAGCACCTGCTTGACAGTCAGCCCCCGCAGCTCGGCAACCTCCTCCGGCCGCCTGAGCCGGATCAGCCCGTCCATCGTCGCCTTGACCAGGTTGATCGGGTTCTGGGTCCCGATGCTCTTGGTCAGGACGTCGCGGACGCCGCCGAGCTCGAGCACCGCGCGGACGCCGCCGCCGGCGATGACGCCGGTACCGGGGCTGGCCGGGCGCAGGACGACATGCCCGGCACCGAAGCGGCCGATGATCCTGTGAGTCAGGGTCTGCCCGTATTTGGGCACGCGAATCAAGTTCTTGCGGGCGTCCTCGACGCCCTTCTGGATCGCCAGCGGGACCTCGCGGGCCTTGCCGTAGCCGATCCCGACCACGCCCTCTTCGTCGCCGACCGCGACCAGCGCGGTGAACGAGAAGCGGCGACCGCCCTTGACCACCTTGGCGACGCGATTGATCTCGATCACGCGCTCCTGGAGGTCGAGCCCACGGGGGCTGACCGTCTCGACGTTGTTCGTATCCATTCCCTTCATAGCAGCGGCCAACCGTAGCGAAACGGTCTAGAAGGCCAGTCCCCCCTCGCGTGCTCCTTCGGCCAGGGCCTTGACGCGACCGTGGTACTGATAGCCGCCGCGGTCGAAGACACAGGTCTCGACCCCGGCCGCCTTGGCCCGCTCGGCGAGCAGTTCGCCCGACTTCTTCGCCTGCTCGGAGGCCGCCAGTTTGCGCAGCTCCGGCTCGATCCAGTTCACCGCGGCCAGCGTGTGGCCCTTGGAGTCGTCGATCAGCTGGGCAAAAATGCCGCGGTTGGAGCGGAAGACCGAGAGGCGCGGGCGCTCGGCGGTGCCGGTCACCCGGGCGCGAACCCGGCGGCGGCGGCGCAGACGCTGCTGACCCTTGGTAACGACCGTCATGCGCGCTTACCCACCTTTCGCAGAACCTGCTCGCCCTTGTAGCGCACGCCCTTGCCCTTGTACGGCTCGGGCTTGCGGCGCTTGCGGATGTCGGCCGCGACCTGGCCGACCAGCTGCTTGTCGATGCCGCGCACGATCACTTCGGTCGGCTGCGGGACCTCGAACTCGATCCCCTCGGGGGCCTCGATCGAAACCGGGTGCGAGTAGCCGAGCGCCAGCTCCAGGTTCTTGCCTTTGAGCGCCGCACGGTAGCCGACGCCCTGGATTTCCAGGCGCTTCTCGAAACCATCGGTGACGCCCTCGACCATGTTCGCGATCAGGCTGCGGGTGAGCCCGTGCAGGGCCCGGTGCTCGCCACGATCGGTGGGGCGGGCGACGGTGACGACGCCGTCGCCCTGCTCGACCGACATGTCCTGCGAGTAGCCCTGGCTGAGCTCGCCCTTGGGGCCCTTGACGGCGATGTTGCCAGGGGCGATCTCGACCGTGACGGCCTCGGGAACGGGGACGGGTTTTCTTCCGATTCGACTCATCAGATCTCAATCACCAGACGTAGGCGACGACCTCGCCGCCGACGCCCTTGGCGCGGGCTTCGTGGCCGGTCATCACGCCAGCGGAGGTGCTGACGATCGCGGTCCCGGTGCCACCCTGGACCCGCGGCACGGTCTTGTGGTTGACGTAGCGGCGGCGGCCGGGGCGCGAAACGCGCTCGATCCCGATGATCACGGGGCGGCGGTCCTCGGTGTACTTGAGGGTCACCTCGATCGCCTCGCCGACCGGCGCCGGCTTGCGGTGGAAGTCCTTGATGTAGCCCTGCTCCTTGAGGATCCGCGACAACTCCATCTTCAGGCCCGAGAGGGGAATCTCCACCTCGTCGTGGCCCGCGCGGATCGCGTTGCGAATGCGGGTCAGGTAATCGGCGATCGGATCGGTCTGCATCGGTCCTACCAGCTCGACTTGGTCATTCCGGGGATGTACCCCTCATGCGCGGCCTCGCGCAGACAGATCCGGCAGAGGCCGAACTTCCGATAGTAGGCGCGCGGGCGCCCGCAGCGCCGGCAGCGGTTGTAGCTGCGCGACTTGAACTTAGCTTTGCGGCCCTGACGGACCTTCTGTGAAGTCTTAGCCATCTGAATCCTTCTCCTGGTCGGCCCCGTCCTCCGCGGCCTCGTCGTTTCCGCCCTCGGCGCCCTCGCCCTCAGCCTCGTCGCTCTCGGGCTTGGCGTAGGCCTCCGGGTTCTCCTCTTTCAGCTGCTCCAGCGCCGCCTGCTCGACCTCGGCCTTGAGCCGGGCCTCCTCCTTGCGCTGCTCCTCCTCTTCCTCGGCTTCGGCGGCTTCGCGATCGGCCTGGCCCGGGCGCCCCTCCTGGGCAAAGGGCATCCCCAGGGCCAGCAGCAACTCGAAGGCCTCGAGATCGGTCGCGGCCGAGGTCGTGATGGTGATGTCGAGGCCCCGCACCACGTCGACCGAGTCGTAGTCGATTTCAGGGAAGATCAGCTGCTCTTTGACGCCCATCGAGTAGTTGCCGCGGCCGTCGAAGGAGCGCGGGTTGAGCCCGCGGAAGTCGCGGATCCGCGGCACCGCGATAGAGGTCAGGCGATCGAAGAACTCCCACATCTTCGCCCGCCGCAGCGTCGCCGAAACACCGACCGGCATTCCCTCGCGCAGCTTGAAGGAGGCGATCGACTTGCGGGCGCGGCGTACGTTCGGGTGCTGCCCGGCGATCAGCGCCAGCTGTTCCTGGGCGGATTCGAAGGACTTCTTGTCCTGTTTCTCGGTGCCGAGCCCCATGTTGAGCGTGATCTTCATCAGCTTCGGCGCCTGCATCGGCGTCGCGTAGCCGAATTTCTGGGTCAGCTCGGGCAGGATCTCCTGCTCGTAGCGCTCGCGCAGGCGCGGCGGCGGAGCCGCCTGCTGGGTCGCGGTCGCCTCCATCAGTCGATCGCCGCCCCACTGCGCTTCGCGTAGCGGACGCGCTTGCCGCCGTCGTCGCGGCGCACGCCGACCCGGGTCGCTTTGTTGCCTTTGGGGTCGAGCAGCATCACGTTGGAGACGTGGATCGGCCCCTCCTTTTCGACGATGCCGCCGGCCTGGGCGTTTTTCAGGTCGCCCTGGGAGCGGGGCCGTTCGTCCCGCTTGATCATGTTCAGGCCCTCGACGTAGACACGGCGGCTCTGGGGGTCGGTCCGTGTCACCCGACCGGTCTTGCCGGCGTCCTTGCCGCTGATCACGACCACCTGGTCGTCGGTCCGGATCCGCATCGACTTCGCCATCAGAGAACCTCGGGGGCGAGCGAGATGATTTTCATGAAGTTGCGGTCGCGCAGTTCGCGGGCCACCGGGCCGAAGATGCGGGTTCCGCGCGGGTTGTTGCTCGCCGGGTCGATCAGCACCGCGGCGTTCTCATCGAAGGAGATGTAGGTGCCGTCGGGGCGCCCGAGCGACTTGCGGGTGCGGACGACGACCGCCTGCACGACCTCGCCCTTGCGGACGCCGCCCTGCGGGCTGGCCGATTTCACGGTGGCGGTGATCACGTCGCCGACGCTGGCGTAGCGGCGGTGCGAGCCGCCCTTGACCCGGATGCAGAGGATCTCGCGGGCGCCCGAGTTGTCGGCGACCTTCAGTCTCGACTCCTGCTGGATCACTTAGCTCGCTCTCCATGACCTCGACCAGGCGCCAGCGCTTGGTCTTCGACAGCGGCCGGGTCTCGACGACGCGGACGACGTCGCCCTCGCCCGCCTCGTTGCGCTCGTCGTGCGCGTGCAGCGTGCGCGAGCGGCGGACGATCTTCTCGTAGGTCGGGTGACGGCGAGCGAAGTCGATCCTGACCGTGATCGACTTGTCGCCCTTGTTCGAGACGACGATTCCCTGGCGGGCCTTGGCCGCGTTGGAGTCGCGCTCGGCCGGCGGCGTCCCGGTCTGGCCCGGCTCCGCTTGGCTTTCGCCGCGGCCCGCTCCTTGCGCCGCTGCGCAGCCTTCTTCTTCCGGGCCTCGACGCGGGCGGCAACGCGCTCCTCCGGGGCCTGCGCCGGCTTCGCCTCGCTCGGCCGCCGCGACCGCTGCAACCGACGCCGCTCCTTCCAAGGAAGCTCATCCACAGGATCCGGCTCCTTCTCCGGAGCCGCCTCAACGGCCGGCGCCTCCTCCTCAGAAGCAGGGGGCTCCTCAGACCGGAGCCTCTCCTCCTCCGCCGGGAGCGTCGTCGATCGGCAGGGGCCTCATCCTCAGCCGCAGGGGTCTCCTCGTCCTGGGGCTCCTCAGTCGTCTCGTCTTTTTAGTCTGGTCGTCGCTCATATCCGCTTCGTCTCTTTCTTTACGTCAATCCCTCGATTGCGCGCCACGGTCAGCAGCCGCGCCACGTCGCGCTTGGACATCCCCAGCCGCGCCGTGTTCTCGAGCTCGCCGGTCGCGTGGCGGAAGCGCAGGTTGAAGGCCTCTTCCTTGGCGTCGATCAGCTTCGCCACCAGCTCGTCGTCTTTCAGATTGTGCACCTCGGAGGCCTTCACTGGCTCTCAGCCCCCTCGCGCTTGACGAATTTGGTCTTGACCGGAAGCTTGTGTCCCGCCAGGCGCAGGGCATCGCGGGCGAGCTCCTCGGGGACGCCGGCCAGCTCGAACATCACGCGCCCGGGCTTGATCACCGCGACCCAGCCCTCGGGGTTGCCCTTGCCGGAGCCCATTCGGGTCTCGGCCGGCTTCTTCGTGTAGGGCTTGTCGGGGAAGATGTTGATCCAGACCTTGCCGCCACGTTTGATCTTGCGGGTCATCGCCACGCGGGCGGCCTCGATCTGACGGTTGGTGATCCAGCCGCGCTCCATCGACTTCAGCCCGTACTCGCCGAAGGCGACGGTGCTGCCGCCCTTGGCGTTGCCGCGCATCCGGCCGCGGAACTGTTTGCGGTGCTTGACCCGTTTTGGCATCAGCATCAGCGTCCACCTCCCCCGCGTGCCGCCGCGATCGCCGCCGCGCCCGCGCCGGTCCACGACCGCCGCCGGAGCGCCCGCCGACCGCGGTCGCCGCCGGGGCGGGCCCCGCGGTTGCCGCCGCGACTGGGGCCCTGCGGCTCCTCGTCGGCCGAGGCCTGGTCGGAACGGAAGCCTTCGGGCATCACCTCGCCCTTGTTGATCCAGCATTTGACGCCGATCCGGCCGGTCGTCGTCCGCGCCTCGAAGAACCCGTAGTCGATGTCGGCGCGCAACGTGTGCAGCGGCACGCGGCCGTCGGAGTAGCTTTCGGTCCGCGCCATCTCGGCACCGCCGAGGCGGCCGGAGACCTGGACCTTGACGCCCTTGGCACCGGAGCGCATGGCCGAGGTCAGGGCGCGTTTCATCGCCCGGCGGAAGGCCACCCGGTTCTGCAGCTGCTCGGCGATCGACTGGGCGACCAGCTTGGCGTCGAGCTCGGGGCGCTTGACCTCGCGGATGTTCACTTTCACCGGACTGCCGGTCAGCTTGTGCAGGTCCTTGCGGAGCGCGTCGACTTCGCTGCCCGACTTGCCGATGACGATGCCGGGGCGTGCCGTGTGGATGTCGACGGCGACCTCGCCGCGGCGCTCGATCGTGATGTTCGAGAGACCGGCATGGGAGAGCTTGCCGACGATGTGATCGCGGATCTGCAGGTCTTCCTGGAGCACGTCGGCGAAGTTCTTCTCCTCGAACCAGGTCGACTTCCAGTCGTGGATGTAGCCGACGCGGAAGCCCTCGGGGTGGATCTTCTGTCCCATCGGGTCTCCTAGTCCTCTGCCGGGGTCAGGGCCACGGCGATGTGGCTGGTTCGCTTGTGGATCGGGGTCGCGCGACCCTGCGCGCGGGGGCGGTAGCGCTTCAGCGTCGGGCCCTCGTCGACGGTGATCGTGGAGACCTTCATCTCGTCGCCGATCAGGTCGTGGTTGTTCTCCGCGTTGGCGGCGGCGGAGTCGATCAGCTTGTGGATGTCCTGGGCGGCGCCGCGGGGCGAGAACTGCAGCAGCGCCCGGGCCTTATCGATGTGCAGGCCGCGGATCTGGTCGGCGATCAGGCGGGCCTTGCGCGGGGCGATGCGGACGTAGCGGGCGCTGGCGCGGACCACAGGCGCAACCGGCTCGGCTTTTGGAGCGGCTTTCTTCGCCGGCTCTTTTTTCGCTTTCGCGGCTTTTTTCGCCGTCGGTTTTTTCGCGGCGGTTTTCTCTGCTTTTTTCGCGGCTTTCTTCGGCGCGCTCTCTTTTTTCGCAGCGGCTTTTTTTGGCTCTTTTTTCGCCTTTACTTCTTTCTGCTTTTCCTTTGTCCGGGCTCTCGTCGGCCATCGCTAGTCGCCCCTGCCGGTGCCGGTGTGGGAGCGGAAGGTGCGGGTCGGCGCGAACTCGCCGAGCTTGTGCCCGACCATCGACTCGGAGATGAAGACCGGGACGTGTTTCTTGCCGTCGTGGACGGCGATCGTGTGCCCGACCATCTCCGGGAACACGGTCGAGGTGCGCGACCAGGTTTTGACCATCTGTTTTTTGCCGGCCTCGTTCATGGCGCCGATCCGGGCCATCAGCCGCTCTTCGACCCACGGGCCCTTTTTCGTCGAACGTCCCATCAGCGGCCACCCTTCTTCTTGCCGCGGCGCCTGCCGCGCACGATGTAACGATCGGACTGCTTGCCCTTCTTACGGGTCCGGTAACCGAGCGTCGGCTTGCCCCAAGGGGTCACCGGATGGCCACCGGGAGTGTGGTGGGCCTCGCCGCCGCCGTGCGGGTGGTCGACCGGGTTCATCGCGACGCCGCGACTCTGCGGCCGCTTGCCCTTGTGACGGTTGCGACCGGCCTTGCCGATCTTCATGTTCTGGTGCTCGGCGTTGGAGAGGGTGCCGACGGTGGCACGGCACTCGGCGCGGACCAGCCGCATCTCCGAGGACGGCAACCGCAGGGTGACCATCTCGCCCTCCTTCGCGACCAACTGGATCGCGGTACCGGCGGAGCGTCCGAGCTTGCCGCCCTGGCCGGCGATCAGCTCGACGTTATGGACGATGGTGCCGGTCGGCATTGCGCCCAGAGCCATGCAATGACCCGGTTTGACGTCGGCCTCGGGGCCAGACTTGACCTCGTCGCCGACCTTGAGCTGGGCCGGGGCGAGGATGTAGTCCTTGTGCCCGTCGACGTAGTGCAGGAGGGCGATGTAGCAAGTTCGGTTGGGGTCGTACTCAACCGTGGCGACCTTCGCGGGCACGCCGTCCTTGAGTCGCTTAAAGTCGATCTTCCGGTAGCGGCGCTTGGCACCGCCGCCGCGGTGGCGCGCGGTGACACGGCCGTTGGCATTGCGACCACCGGACTTGCGCAAGCCCTCGGTCAGCTTCTTTTCCGGCTCGCTCGCGGTCAGCTGCTCGCGCAGCGGATAGGTTGCGAAGCGGCGGCCCGGGCTGGTTGGTTTCGTTTTGCGATTCGGCATTTTTCAGGCTCCCTACGCGGTCTCCGCGCCCTCGAACAGCTCGATCCGTTCGCCCGGGGCGAGCTGGACGATCGCCTTCTTCCAGGCGCGGGTGCGACCCGTCGAGAGGCCGCGGCGCTTCGGCTTCGAACGCACCTTCGAGGTCCGCACCTGCGCGACCTCGACGCCGAAGACCTCGTGCACGGCCTGGGCGATCTGCGTCTTGTGGGCGCGGTCGTCGACCCGGAACGTGTACTTGCCTTCGGCGATCAGCGCGTAGCTCTTCTCCGAGATCACCGGGCGGATCAGGATCGTGCGCGCGTCCATCAGCCCAGCCTCTCCGTGAGCGAAGCCAGGGCGGCTTCGGAGACGACCATCGCCGCGGCGCCGATCACGTCGGCGACGCCGGTGGCGCCAACCTCGAGCACGTGGGTGCGGGGGATGTTGCGGAAGCTCTTCATCGCGCCGGTCTCCTCGGCGCTGAGCACGATCAAAGTCGGGCTCTTCGCCCCCCATTTGGCCAGCGCCGCCGCCGCCTGCTTGGTCGACGGCGTCTCGAAGGCAGAGGCGTCGAGGACGGCGACGGAGCCGCGCTCGGCGTGGACCGAGAGGGCCGAGCGCATCGCCCGGCGGCGCGCTTTGCGGTTGACCTTGACCGTGTACTTGCGCGGCTTCGGGCCGAAGGTGACGCCGCCGCCGAAGCGGCTGGAGACGCCGAGCGAGCCGACGCGGGCGCGGCCGGTCCCCTTCTGGCGCCAGGCCTTGGCGGTCGTGAAGGAGACCTCGCCGCGGGTCAGAGTCGAGGCGGTTCCGCGGCGGCGCGAGGCCATGTCGGCGCGAGCGGCCTCGTGCACCAGCGACTGGTGGAAGGGCTCGGCGAAGAGCTCTTTGGGCAGGTCGGCTTTGGCCGACTTGCCGAGGACGGCGGCTTTAGCCATCGGTCCTCACCTCGACGATCGCGTTGCGCGAGCCGGGAACCGAGCCCTTGATCAGCAGCAGGTTGCGCTCGGCGTCGACATCGGCGATCTCCAAGCCCTTCTGGGTGACGCGCTTGTTGCCCATCTGGCCCGGCATCCGCATCCCTTTGAAGACACGGGCGGGGAAGGCGCTGGCGCCGATCGAGCCCGGGGCGCGGACATTGTGGGAGCCGTGGCTGACCGGGCCGCGGCTGAAGTTGTGGCGCTTGATCCCGCCCTGGAAGCCCTTGCCGATCGAGACGCCGGAGACCTTGACCTTCTGACCCGCCTCGAAACCGGCGACGGTGACGTCTTCGCCGATCTTCGGCCCGTCCTCGGCGCCGAGATCCTCATCGCGGAACTCGACCAAGTGGCGCAGCGGCGGCGCGCTCGCCTTCTTCAGGTGGCCTTCCTCGGCCTTGCTCAACTTGCCCTGCTTGACCTCGCCGAACGCAAGCTGCACGGCGGCATAGCCGTCGCTCTCGTCCTCGCGGACGGCGGTGACCTTGCAGGGGCCGGCCTCGATCACCGTTACCGGCACGACGCTGCCGTCCTCGCGGAAGACCTGGGTCATGCCGAGCTTCTTGCCGATGATCGCGGCCATGAATCCACCTAAAGCCGGATCTCGATGTCGACGCCCGCCGGCAGCGAGTCCAGGCGCTGCAGCGAGTCGACGGTTTTGGGCGACGGCTGGAGGATGTCGATCAGCCGCTTGTGGGTGCGGATCTCGAAGTGCTCGCGCGAGTCCTTGTCCTTGAACGGAGAGCGGATCACGCAGTAGACGTTTTTCTCGGTCGGCAGCGGCACCGGGCCGGAGACGCTGGCGCCGGTGCGCTCCGCGGTCTCGACGATCTCGCGAGCAGCCCGATCTATGGCGTCGTGGTCGTACGCCTTGAGCCTGATTCGAATTTTCTGTGCCGCTATCGCTGCCACTTTTTCCTGCTGTCTCTCGGTCTCTCTCGCGCCTTCTCAAGGCGCATAAAGGGCGGGGCCCCTTTAGGTGGGGCGCCGCCCCGGTCGTATGTCCTTGCAGTTGTCTCGCCGCCCGGCGGGCGGCGGTCGGGCGGGCTGGCGCCCGCCCTTGGGGGTAGCTACTCGATGATCTCGCTGACAACCCCCGAGCCGACGGTGCGGCCACCCTCGCGGATGGCGAACCGCAGGCCCTGATCCATGGCGATCGGCTGGATCAGCTCGATCGTCATCTCGACGTTGTCTCCCGGCATCACCATCTCGGTCCCCTCGGGGAGGTTGGCGATCCCGGTCACGTCGGTGGTCCGGAAGTAGAACTGGGGCCGGTAGCCGGAGAAGAACGGCGTGTGGCGACCGCCCTCCTCCTTCTTCAGGCAGTAGACCTCGGCCTTGAACTTGGTGTGCGGCGTGATCGAGCCGGGCTTGCAGAGAACCTGGCCGCGCTCGATCTCCTCGCGCTTGGTGCCGCGCAGGAGGGCGCCGATGTTGTCGCCGGCCTGACCCTGGTCGAGGATCTTGCGGAACATCTCGACCCCGGTGACGACGGTCGTCGTGGTGTCGTGGATGCCGACGATCTCGACCTCGTCGCCGGTGTTGACGATGCCCTGCTCGACGCGGCCGGTGGCGACCGTGCCGCGGCCGGTGATCGAGAAGATGTCCTCGACCGGCATCAGGAAGGGCTTGTCGAGCTCGCGGACCGGCTCCGGGATGTAGGAGTCGAGGGCCGCGGCCAGCTCGAAGACGGCCTTCTGGGCCTCCTCGTCGCCTTCCAGCGCCTTCAGCGCCGAGCCCTTGATTATCGGCGTCTCCTCGCCCGGGAAGTCGTACTCGTCGAGGAGTTCCTTGACCTCCTCCTCGACCAGCTCGATCAGTTCGTCGTCATCGACCTGGTCGATCTTGTTGAGGAAGACGACCACGTGCGGGACGTTGACCTGACGGGCGAGCAGGATGTGCTCGCGGGTCTGGGGCATGACGCCGTCGGCCGCGGAGACGACCAGGATCGCGCCGTCCATCTGGGCGGCGCCGGTGATCATGTTCTTCACGTAGTCGGCGTGGCCCGGGCAGTCGACGTGGGCGTAGTGCCGGTTCTCAGTCTCGTACTCGACGTGGGAGGTCGCGATCGTGATCCCGCGCTCCTTCTCCTCCGGGGCGTTGTCGATCTCGGCGAAGCTCTGGGCCTCGGCGCCGCCAACGGTCGAGAGCGTCTGGGTGATCGCGGCCGTCAGTGTCGTCTTTCCGTGGTCGATGTGACCGATGGTCCCGACGTTCACATGCGGCTTATCGCGCTCGAACTTCTCCTTTGACATCTCTCTCCGTTCTACCTTTCGAAGTTGGTGTTTGTCTGGACTGCCGGTAGTGGTTTGTTCGGCCTGCGGGCGAACCTGGGAAATATAGCCAGATGCCGCCCGCCGTCGCGGTTGGGCCTAAGAGCTGGCCCCGACTGGCTCTCCCGAGCGGTGTTCGACGATCTCCTCGGCGATATTCCAGGGGACCTCCTCGTAGCGCTCGAACTGCATCGTGTAGGTCGCGCGCCCCTGGGTCGAGGAGCGAAGATCGGTTGCGTAGCCGAACATCTCGCCGAGCGGGACGAAGGCCTGGACGGCGAGCGCGTTGCCGCGCTGCTCCTGCCCCTGGACCTTGCCGCGGCGGCGGCTGAGGTCGCCGATGACGTCGCCGAGGAAGTCCTCGGGGGTGACGACCTCGACCGACATCACCGGCTCCAGCAGGACCGGGCTGGCCTTGCGGGCGGCCTCCTGGATCGCCATCGAGCCGGCGATTTTGAAGGCCATCTCGGAAGAGTCGACATCGTGGTAGGAGCCGTCGATGAGTTCGACTTTGACATCGACCATCGGATAGCCGGCCTTAACGCCGTTCTCCAGCGCCTCTTTCATCCCCTGTTCGGCGGGGCCGATGAATTCGCCGGGGATCATGCCGCCCTTGATTTTGTTGACGAACTCGAACCCCTCGCCCGGCGCCGGCTCGGGGTTGATCACGACGTGGCCGAACTGGCCGCGTCCGCCGGTCTGGCGGACGAAGCGCGCGACGACCTTCTCGACCTGCTTGCGGATCGTCTCGCGGTAGGCGACCTGCGGCTTGCCGACGTTGGCGTCGACTTTGAACTCGCGCAGCATGCGATCGACGATCACCTCAAGGTGGAGCTCGCCCATCCCGTGGATCAAGGTCTGGCCGGTTTCCTCGTCGGATTCGATCCGGAAGGTCGGGTCCTCCTCGCCGAGGCGCTGCAGGGCGTTGCCCATCTTCTCCTGGTCGGCTTTCGTTTTCGGCTCGATCGCGACGGCGATCACGGTCTCGGGGAATTCGATGCTCTCCAGCGCGATCGGCGCATCGGGCGCGGCAAGGGTGTCGCCGGTGCCGGTTTCCTTGAGGCCGACGCCGGCGCAGATGTCGCCCGAGTAAACCTCCTCGATCTCCTCGCGACTGTTGGCGTGCATCATCAGCAGGCGGCCGATGCGCTCGGTCTTGCCGGTTTTCACGTTCAGCACCCGGCCGCCTTTCTCGAGCTTGCCCGAGTAGACGCGGAAGTAGGTGAGCTTGCCGACGTAGGGGTCGGTCATGATCTTGAAGGCGAGCGCGGCGAAGGGACCGCTGTCGTCGGCGGGGCGCTCTCCCTCGGAATCTTCGGACTGCCCCTTGCCGGCGGCGATGACGCCGGTCACCGGCGGCACCTCGAGCGGCGAGGGCAGCAGCGAGATGATCGAGTCGAGCAGCGGCTGCACGCCCTTGTTCTTGAACGAGGTGCCGCAGAGGACCGGGGTGACCTTGGTGTCGAGGCAGGCGCGGTGCAGGGAGGTGAGCAGCCGCTCCGCCGGGATCTCCTCTTCGCCGAGGTAGGCCTCCATCAGAGCGTCGTCGTAATCGGCGCAGGCCTCGATCAGCTGGGTCCGGTATTCCTCGGCCTGACTCTGGAGGTCCTCAGGGATCTCGATCGTCTCGTAAGCGGCACCGAGCTCGTCGGTCCAGACAAGGCCCTTCATCTCGAGCAGGTCGACGACACCCTTGAAGTCTTCCTCGGCGCCGATCGGCAGCTGGATCGGCAGGGCGTTGGCACCGAGGCGGTCCTTCATCGTCTGCACGCAGTAGAAGAAGTCGGCGCCGGTGCGGTCCATCTTGTTGATGTAGGCGAAGCGCGGAACGCCGTACTTGTCCGCCTGGCGCCAGACCGTCTCCGACTGCGGCTCGACGCCGGCAACGGCGTCGAAGACGGCGATCGCGCCGTCGAGCACGCGCAGGCTGCGCTCGACCTCGACCGTGAAGTCGACGTGGCCGGGCGTGTCGATGATGTTGATCCGGTGGCCCTCCCACTCGCAGGCGGTGGCGGCGGAGGTGATCGTGATCCCGCGCTCCTGCTCCTGCTCCATCCAGTCCATCACCGCGGCGCCCTCATGGACCTCGCCCATTTTGTGGGTGCGGCCGGTGTAGTAGAGGATGCGCTCGGTCGTCGTCGTCTTACCGGCGTCGATGTGCGCCATGATCCCGATATTGCGGGTCTTCTCTAGGGGGAAATCGCGTGCCATGGTCTGAAGTTAAGTCGTCTCTCGAAGTGGGTTGTCGGTGAAGCCGAAGCGGCAGAGCCCTGAACAGGATGGGCGCGGCCGGTACAAGCGCAAAAAAAGGGCCCCAGCGGGCCCGGCGAAGCGTGCTGCGAAAAAACTGCCTGAGCGACGGGCGATAATAGCAGCGGGACGACGGCGCATCGGGGCCGGGTTCTCGAAGCTTGCGAAGCGCCCGGCGCGGTGGAGTCGCGGCGTCGACCGCGCGGTCAATCGCGGGTTGGAGCGAGCCCATCCGGTGCTGGTTCGCGGTGGCGACCGCGCCCGCACGGGCGGCAAGCGCGCCGCCGCGGTGGTCGGGCCACGGCTGCGGCCGGTTGTCGCCCTGATCTTCCGTGGCATCGCCCGCGGCGAGAGCTGGGTGCGGCGCGGGTGCGGCGCGGCCGTGCGCGGCGCCACCCGGGCCAGCGCGCTCGTCACCCCGCGACGGGGGATCGGCGCGGTCATCGCAGCCGCGGGGATCTGCTTGATCGTCTCCCAGTTCCTCGACTACCGTGCGGTCGAGATCGGCCAGCCCGGATATGCGGGGCTGGCGAGCGCGACGCACCCACCGACCGTCGACGTCAGAACCGCCGGCGACGCCCATGCCTACTTGCTTGTGCCACTCGGGCCTGGTCGCGGTCGCGGTCGGCGCTCTCGCGGCCGGCCGCGACCGCCGCCGGCTCGGGCTCGTCGCGGCCGCGCTGGGACTGGTCGGAGTCGCCGCGATCCTCCTCGTCGACCTCCCCGACGGGCTCGACGTGGGCGCCCAGACTTCGCGCTTCGCCGGGGCCGAGGCGGTGCTCGAAGAGGGCTTCTACGCCGAGCTCGCGGCCGCGAGCGGGCTGGTTCTTGCCGGACTCCTCTACTATGCGCGGCCGTGCCGAATACGAACCAACTCGTCAGGAAGGGCCGCAAGCGCCCGAAGAAGAAGACCACGACGCCGGGCCTCAAGTCCGGCCAGGGTCGCAAGAAGGGCGTAGCCGCTCCGCAGCGCCGCGGTGTCTGCACCCGCGTCGCCACGGTCACGCCGAAGAAGCCGAACTCGGCCCTGCGCAAGATCGCCCGTGTGCGGCTGACCAACGGCATGGAGGTCACCACCTACATTCCCGGCGAGGGACACAATCTTCAGGAGCACTCGGTCGTGCTGATCCGCGGTGGTCGCGTCAAGGACCTGCCGGGTGTCCGCTACAAGGTCGTCCGCGGCACCCTCGACGCCGCCGGCGTCTCCGACCGCAAGCAGGCGCGCTCGCGCTACGGGGTCAAGGCCTCCTAATGCCGCGCCGCTCCGCAGCCACGATCCGGCCGGTCGAGCCCGACGCCAGGCACCGCAACCGCCTCGTCCAGCAGCTCATCAACAAAGTGATGAGCGACGGCAAGAAGTCCCTGGCCGAGCGCATCGTCTACGACGCCCTGGCGATCGTCGGCGAGCGCAGCGGCGAGGATCCGGTCGAGACGCTGGAGTCGGCGGTCAAGTCCCTTACCCCGGTGCTCGAGGTTCGCTCCCGCCGAGTCGGCGGCGCGACCTACCAGGTCCCGGTCGAGGTCCCCGCCCGCCGGGCCCGCACCCTCGCGGTCCGCTGGCTGGTCCAGTTCGCCCGCGCCCGGCGCGAGTACTCGATGGCCGAGCGCCTCGCCAGCGAGATCCTCGACGCGAACCAGCAGCAGGGCAGCGCCTGGAAGCGGAAGGACGACATCTACCGCATGGCCCAGGCCAATAAGGCATTTGCCCACTACCGCTGGTAGACGGCGTGAGGGTGCGCCTGGCGGTGTCCTCGGTCGCTCGGATCGGGTCACGCACGGAGTGCGCTCCCCTCTCCTCTCTTCCCTGCGTCCTTGCCAGACACCCCCTCACGCCGTCTAGAGGCCTGCGGTCTTGAGTCGGCCGATCCTTGCGGTCGATGTCGACGGGGTGATCAGCATCTTCGGCTTCGACGACCCCCCGGGGAGGGACGAGGCCAGGTTCGAGCTGGTCGACGGGATGGTCCACTGCATCTCGCTGCTTGGCCGGCGACCGCCTGCAGCGCCTGTCGGAGCACTACGACATGGTCTGGGCGACGGGGTGGGAGGACGGGCCAACGATTACCTGCCCAACATCCTCGGCCTGCCGGTGCTGCCGCACCTGACCTTCAACGGCACTGCCAGATTCGGTTCGGCGCACTGGAAGCTAGGGCCACTCGACGAGTACTGCCAGGGCCGGCCGATGGCCTGGATCGACGACAACCTCGACGAGAGCTGCTACGAGTGGGCGCGAGCCCGGCCCGAGCCGACCCTGCTGGTCCCGACCGAGCCGCATCTGGGGCTGGAGGAGGCCGAGACCGAGGCCCTGGTGGCCTGGGCGCGCGGTCTCTAGACTGACGTCGGTGACTGGGTTCTGGCCGATCTTTTTCCTTCTTGTGGTGCTGAAGATCCCTGTCTTGGGGTCGATCTGGCTCGTCTGGTGGGCGAGCCATGCGACGCCTGAGCCGGAGGGCGCGGCCGAGGACTCCGATGGCGGCTTCAAGCGCCGGCCGCGGCCCAAGCTTCCCCGCGGACCGCGCCGGGGGCCTCACGGCGGCGGGCGCATCGATGCCGTTGCCCGACTGTCCCCCAGGCGGGCGTGTAAGAGGCGTCAGGCCCGCTGCCCAGCCAGCTTTCGCTCGCGCCGGATCTCGCGCAGGTAGGGGTAAAAGTCGACCTCGACCGTATGACGCTTAGAGGCAACGAAGCGCTTTCGCATCTTCGCTTCCTCCGCCTCGATCTCTCTCCGCATCTCCGCCGCCGACGGCAGTGAGGCGCGCCCGCCGAGCAGGTCGGCGACCCATTCCGCCTGCGCCTCGGCCAGCGGCATGATCGGCCCCAGCGGCTGGATGAAGCCGATGAAGTGCAGACCCGGGCGCTCGACCGAGACGACCCTGCGGTAGAGCGGCAGTCGGTTGTCAGGGGCCGAGAAGACCTCCGGATCGAAGAACGGAAAGGTCATCTTGTAGCCGGTGCAGTAGACGACGAGGTCGATCTCCTCCTCGCTGCCGTCGGTGAAGCGAACGCCGCGGCCGCCGCTGAAACGATCGATGTTGGGCTTGACCTGGATGTCGCCGTGCCCGAGCCGTGGCAGCAACTCCGAGGAGACCGTCGGGTGTGCCTCGAACAGCTTGTGGTCGGGCTTGGGCAGGCCGTAGGCCGTTGGGTCGCCGGCGGCGGCGATGTCGAGGGCGCGGTTGACGAAGAAGCGCTGGACCGGCAGCGGCAACATTGAGATGAAGGGGTTGCTGGTCTCGTCGATCGGCTTGCCGTTGATGTACTTGGGCAGGACGTAGGCGCCCCGGCGCATCGCGATGAAGGTCGCGTCCGCGATCCGCGAGGACTCGACGGCGATGTCGGTGGCGGAGTTGCCGATGCCGAGCACGAGGACCCGCTTGCCTGGCAGAATGTCCGGCTCGCGGTAGTGGTGGACGTGGATCTGCTCGCCGCTGAACTCTTCGGACCCCGGGAAGGCCGGTTCGGGCCAGCGCGGGTCCCAGTGGTGCCCGTTGGCGACGAGAACGGCGCGATAGCGGTTGGTCTCCTCGTTCCCGTCGGCGTCCCTGACGGTCACCTCCCACTCCCCATCGACCGGCTCGACGCTGAGGACCTCGGTGCGGAAGCGGATCCGCTCCCGCAGCCCGAAATGATCGACGTATTCGTCGAAGTAGGCGGCCATCTGGAAGTGGTTCGGGTAGTCCGGATAGTGATCCGGCATCGGCAGCGTCTTGAACGCCATCACCCGCCGCGAGGTGTTGATGTGCAGCGAGCGGTAGGCCGACGACATCCCGTTGTCGTTTTCGAAGCGCCAGTTTCCCCCGACCTGGGAGCCCTTCTCGAAGCAGTCGAACGGAATCCGGCGGGCGTTCAGGACCTGGCAGGCGGCGATCCCCGAACTGCCGGCCCCGATGACACAGACTTTCTCGACCGCGGCCACGCCTGAGAATCTATCCAAGTCGCCTCGATTGGCTGGGTGGTGGTTCGGGCTCAGACCTCCAGCGTCGCGCAGTCCTTCGCCGCGTTGCTCTTCTCCACATCCCCCGGATAGAGGATGCGGCCGAGGCTGGCCACCCCGAACTTCCACTGGTCTCCACGCCGCTGCAGCGCGACTTCGTAGCCTTCGCTGCCGCTGAGGAAGGCGTCGATCCACTTGCCGCCCCGCTTCACCCTGGCGTCCTTGATGGTCCACTTCCTGCCGGTCGAGACGCCGGTGCCGTAGGTGGCGCTGGTGGCGCGGGATTCGAACTTCCCGTTGGCGCAGTAGATGTCTTCGATTCCCTCGCCGTCGCCGCGGACGCCGACGAAGCGGGAGTTCTTGATCTGGTTGTAGGCGATGCGGTTGGCCTGGTTCTGCTTCAGGCAGCGCTTCTTCTGCGCCTGCTTCTTGAACTTGCCGCACTTGGCCACCTCGGGCCCCGCTCCCTTGGCGGCGACAGCCTCCGACCCGACGAGGAAGGAGAGGGCGGCCAGAAGGCCGGTAACGAGGATCGGGAGTGCGGCCTTGCGTCCAACCGGGTGGGTCATCGTGCTCCTTCGGATCGAGATCGGGGGCTGCGAACAATCTCAGAAACCCGCCACCCACAGGGGTGATGCGGACCACCCCGGAGGGATGGCGGTTCACCCCTGGGGTCCGTAGTCGCGAGGGCGGTTCGAACGGAAGCTGTGCCCATCGGATCTACACACCAACGAAAGGAACCTCCGATGACCAGCAAGACCCGCTCATTCCGCCCCTCCCCCGCCATGATCGTCGCCTGCCTGGCGCTTGTCCTGGCCCTCACCGGCAGCGCCATCGCCGCCGGGATCGCCAAGAACAGCGTCCGCTCGGCCCAGATCGTCAACGGCACGGTCCGCACCGTCGACATCCGCGACAACGCGATCAACTCGGCCAAAGTCGCCGACGACTCGCTGACGGCCACCGACCTCGCCCCCGACTCGGTCACCAACAGCGAGCTCGCCGACAACGCCGTCTCCTCCCCCGAGGTGGCACCCGACTCGCTCACCGCCGACGACCTCGGTGCCAACTCGGTCGCCTCCTCGGAGGTCACCGACCAGTCCCTGACCGCAAATGACCTCGGCCCGAACTCGGTCGGCGCCAGCGAGATCGCGACCGACGCCGTCGGCTCGATCGAGATCTCGCCCAGCGCGGTCCACGCCAGCGAGCTGGCCGCGATCACCACGGTCTCCAACACGGTCACGATCGAAGGCGGGAAAAACGCCAGCGCCGACACGACCTGCCCCGCCGGCAGCGTCCTGATCAGCGGCGGCGCCCGCGGCGGCTTCTACCAGGTGGCCCTGTCCGGCTCCTACCGCAGCGGCAACGGCTGGCACGTCGACGCCCGCAGCAGCGCCGCCGGCAACACCACCCTCACCGCCTACGCCAACTGCCTCGTCGGCTGACCCAATCGACAACAGGCAGCAAAAAGGCCGGGAGCTTTCGCTCCCGGCCTTTTGCATGCGGCGATTGCCGCCAGCCCTATTTGGCCGTGTCCTCCGAAGTGGACTCGATCTCGT
>CAVSIL010000016.1:0-91951 GCA_963727985.1 uncultured Solirubrobacterales bacterium
CGTCGACGAAATCGCTCTGCTCGTCGGAAAGGGCGAAGTCCCGCGGGGAGCCTATATATGTGTGGCGGCGACTGGCCGCGCAGCCAGCAGCATCGCCGGCTCATCCTGGGCGGGATCGATCCCTCCTCAGCGCAGCGGGTCGCGCCAGCGCAGGCCCTCGAAGCGGGCGAAGTCGGTGTCGCAGGAACAGAGCTCGGCGCCGTGTTCGATCGCGAGGGCGGCAAGATGCGCGTCGCTGGGCAAGTTGCCGGCGGCCCCGAGCGGGCCGAGCAGGCTCCTGAGCAGCGCCGGGTGACCCGCGGCGGGGGCGACGGTGGTCGCACAGGGCCGCTCCAGCCAGGCGTCGATGTAGTCGAACGCCTCGTCCGGGAGCAGCGGGCGCTCCAGGATTGCCGCGTTGGTCGAGATCCGCAGGAAGCCGAGTAACACCGCCCAGGCGAAGGCGACCTCCTCGGTGCCGGAGAGCACCTGCTCCAGCCACGGTCGGGCTTGCGCGTGCTTGGGCGACTGCTCGTCGATTGCATAGAGCAACAGGTTGACGTCGAGCAGCTTCACTTCCGCAGGTCGAGCTTGCGGCGGATCTCCGCGTCCTCGAGATCGGCCGCGAGCCCGAGGGCTTTGTCGAGATCGACCCCCGACCTCACCCCCAGCTTGCGCGTCGGCAGGCGATAGGGCTTCGCGGCGACGGTCTCGCTTTCGAGCCCACGGCGCACGTTCGTGTTCAACGCCTCCTTGAAGGAGATGCCGCGCTCGCGGGCGGTCTCTTTCAACTTCGCCGCCACATCGGGGTCGAGGGTGACCGTCGTCCGCATCAACGCATCTTAGCATCAGCTTATTTGCTGTCATGATGCTTCGAAGCCCGGAACGAGACTCGAACTCGTGACCCCTTCCTTACCATGGAAGTGCTCTACCAACTGAGCTATCCGGGCGGGTCGGCGCTCGCGAGCGCTCGGCGATCTTAGAGCTTGTGCGCGGCCTGCGACTCAGCCGTCGAGGCCGGGGATCGGGTCGACGGGTAGCTCGCCGTGGCGACCTCGAGCTTCTCGAGGTCGAGGCGATCCTGGCCGCGGCCGGCGAGGCGCTTGAAGCCGACGACGCTGCGCAGAGCGGCGAACCCGAAAGTGGCTCTGGCGCCAGGTGACCGTCAACGGCCCGAGCGGCGACGGTGGCGTAGTCGAGCGGCGGTAGGCCGCCGCGCATGATGTCGATAACCCCATGGCGGCTGTCGACGCCTGAGGTGATCGGCGCCTTCGACATCCCCGGGGCCGAGCATCTTACCGTCGCTGAACCGCGTGGCGTCAATCCGATCGAAAAAGCGAAGGATGGCTGCGTCGGCCTTCGGCGCCGTCGGGGACAAGGAGGTCGGAATCCTTGGTGGCACGGAGGTAGCCGTGAGCGATGACGGCGAAGCCACCGATCACCACGTACTGCAGGCCTACGGCGTTGGCGTCGGCGACGACGCCGGCCAGGTCAGGACCGAGAGCTCGTCCGGGGGCCATGGCCGGCCTTGACATGGACGGCGAGTAGAAATCGAAAGCCTGCTCGCAGAGCCTTTGGCCGAACTCGAGTCGCTCGGGGATCGAAAGCGAGGTGGCGAACTCCGCTTCCTGGCGCTCCTCTTCGCGATTGATCTCGGCCCACTCGGCCTCGTTCCCGGGGGCGAGCAGTGGCCGTGCACGGGTAGCCATATGCTCAATGGTACGCCCCCTTTCAGGAAAGCGTGGCCGGCAGGCGACGGCGCAACGCCTTAAGCGAGGGCCCTGGCCTCGCTCCAGGTCAGCAGCCGGCCGCTCTCGGGGTCGATCAGCTTCAGCCGGATCGCGCGCAGGCCGTCGCGCGATGGTGAGGACGGGGACGTCGCGGAAGACCTCGTTCTGGTCGTGGGCGCGCTGCAGGTTGTAGTTGGGGACCTTGGCGCTGAGGTGGTGGACGTGGTGGAGGCCGATGTTGCCGGTGAAGAACTGCAGCAGCTTCGGCAGCTTCAGGTAGGAGCTGCCCTGCAGGGCGGCGTCGTCGTAGCTCCAGTTCTCCGAGCTCTCCCAGTAGACGTCCTCGAACTGGTGCTGGACGTAGAACAGCCAGACCCCGGCGGTGCCGGCGATGATCGCGGTCGGCATCTGCACGAGCAGCCAGGCCACCGGGCCGACGAACCAGAAGATCGCGCCGATGACGACCAGCAGCGCCAGGTTGGTCAGCCAGACGCTGTGGCGCATCCGCGGGCGCTGGTTCTTCGACCAGATGCGGGGGCCGATCATCAGCGACCAGATCGGGCCGATCCCGAACATCACCAGCGGGGCTGCGGAAGAGGCGGTAGCCGAGGCGCTGCGCCGGCGTGCGGGAGGCGTACTCGGCGACGGTCAGGGTCGGCGACGTCGCCGGTGCCGCGGCGGTCGAGGTCGCCGGCGGTGCCGTGGTGGACGGCGTGGTTGTGGCGCCAGTTGGCGAACGGCTGGAAGACGAGGAAGGCGGTGAAGCGGCCGAGCCAGAGGTTGCCGCGCTTGGTCGGCGAGGAACGAGCCGTGGGCGCAGTCGTGGAAGACGATGAAGGTCCGCAGCAGGAAGCCGGCGGTCGGGATCGCCAGGGCCAGGGTGATCCAGACCGAGACATTGAGGCTGAGGTACATCGCCACCGTCAGGACCAGGTACGGCAGCACCGAGGTGGCCAGATCGAGCAGGCTGCGGGATCGTGACGACCGCTCGTGCCGGGCGATCGACTTGCGCCAGTCCTGGGGAGTGGGCGCGGAATCCGCTGGGGTCAGGATCGTGGGATCGAGTTCGAGGGCGGTCGGCACGGAGGGCCAATGTACCCACGTTTTCCTAAAGACTCCTGGACGCGGCGCGTCCAGGGGTCGAGAGGTGCGACGGAATCGGCGTCGGCTCAGCCGAAGTCGAGGATGCGGAAGCGGCTCGAATCGACGCTCGATCCTGGCGCGCAGGACCCGTTGGAGCCGACGTTGACGGTCAGCTTGTTGGTAATCGGGGCGAGCGGGTCGATTTCCGGCGAGGCGCCGACGCTGCGTTCGACCTGCACCGGCGTGGTCGAGCCGGTCGAGAGTTCGCCGCCGCCGGTCTGCTGCCCGTTCACCCTGATGTCGAAGAAGACCCGGCAGTCTTCGCCGCTGCCTTCGTCGCGGGCGATGGTCCCGACCGCGCCGCCGAAGATGACGTTGAGCTGGCCGGGCTTCTGGCTCCAGCTGGAATCGCTGACCGGGTAGGCGACCGGTTCCCCGTCCGGCACGGGCAGCGAACCACCCACCGGGCTGGCGGCAAAAGTAGACCGGGAACTGAAGGTTGGAGGGGGCGATGGCGGCGGCGCCGACCTGCTTCGAGCCGATCGTCCCATTGGCGATCTTCTGCGCGCTGACCGCCCCGTCGGCGATCTGCTGAGCGCTGACCGCCCCGTCGGCGATCTGGTTGCTGCGCACCGCGCCCAGCGCCAGCTTGCCGCTGGTGACGGCGCGCTTGAAGATGCCGTTGGTGTGAACCTTGCTCGCAGCGAGCGCGACTCCGCCGCTGAGAGCCAGAAAGAGGGCCAAGGTGGAGACCACATTCGAGTAGGTGAAGCGGGATTTGTTTTTCATTCTGGCCCCTTCTTCGCGGCAGCCGAAGCACCCGCCGCCGAGAAGAGATTGGAGCGGAGCGTCTTTCCACCGCCCTTTGTCCAAAGCGTCTATCCGCTACGGTCCGCCAATGGTTTTTGACTTCAGGCACAAGAACATCGAAGGCAAGTGGAAGTCCAGCGGACACCGCAAGGGCGACACCCGGGACGCGGCCTTCGCCGCCCTGGAGGCAAAGGTCGGCCCCCTCCCTCCCGGCAAGTACATGTCGCGCCCGCGCGACGGCCGGACCAAGAACTGGGACCTCTTCACCCGCCCTTAGGGTCCGAGCCGCTTATACCGGCCCGCCTCGTACTCGTCGACCCAGGCGCGCGAGCTGCGCCAGGTGCCGTCGGCGGCCTTGGCCGCTTTGAGACGGCCGCGAACGGCGGCGACCCGCAACGCATTGGCCGAAAGCTTGGCGGTCGACAGCGCCGGCAGCGGTACGAGTCGAGCAGGACCCGCTATCGCCGGCACGATGAATTTGTAGAGGTTGTCGAGGATCGCGCGAGCGATGAACTCCCCGAGTGGCCCCGTGTCCCCTTGGTCTGCTCGCCGCAATGCGGCGAGATACCGCCGTCGCTCCCCCTTGTAGATGATCGCCGGCGGGTACCCGAGCCGCACCAGCAGGAGGTTGAGGACCAATCGACCGGTGCGGCCGTTGCCGTCCAGAAACGGGTGGATGCGCTCAAACTCCGAGTGAACCGTGGCGAGCTGCTCCGGGAGCTCTCGACCCTCGACTCCGCGCAAAGCCTGAACCTGTCCGACCCAATCTTGGATGAGGACTGCCACATCGGTCCAAGAAGGCGGCTGCATGCCTCCCGGAAATGGCTCGATGTCGTGCTCACGCAGGGCCCCGGGAGTCTCTCTTGCGGTCGCCTCGGGGTGCGGCGCCACATCCCAGACGGGCCCCATGGCCAGCACATGGATGTGGCGCAGCTCCGTCAGTGAGAGCAACTCCCCGGCTGACCAGTCTCCGGGGTCAACCCCCCGCCCGTAGACCCAGTCGGCGGCATTCGCATATCCCCGAACCTCCATGTACTCGCGCAGTTCCTTGCTGCCAACCGCACGCCCCTCGGACAGCAGCGCCTCCACCTGCTTGAGCACGAGCGTGTTGCCCTCGATCGCGGTTGAGTGATGCGCCTCCTCGAGCCAGATATCACGCCAGATCCCCTCGGCCTCAGCCGGGGTCGGCAACCCCCCGAGACGGTCCCGGAGCTCACTGATCTGAACTTCCAACCGCCTGTAGATCGCCTCCCTGGGGGGACGTCCCGGTTTGGGCTCAGGGAGTTTGTTTGGTTTCGGCACAACCTAAATGTACCGAACAAATTAGAAGTTGTTCGGTTGCGACAAATTTAATTGCACCGAACAAACTTGGCGCGGCCGGGCTTTCAGCCGCCGCGGATTGCCTTGCCGGCGATGTTCTTGATTCGCGTGCGGTCGCGCTGGGAGAGGTTGCCGGGTTTGCCCTTCGACTTCTTCAGCAGGTTCCAGAACTCGGTCTGCTCCTTCTGGGTCAGGTTCTCGGCGACGCGCTCGCGGCCCTTGCTGCCGAGCCAGACGACGACGGTCCAGACCATCTTCCAGGGGATCCGCTTCCAGACGGCGGGGGCGGCGCGGCGGGCGATCCAGGTGGGCATGTGGGCGACTTTACCCAGACCTCGGGAACGGCAAGCACGGGCAGGACGTAGGCTGCGGCGATGGGCACGATCCACGGCTCCGCCAGCATCGAGATCGACTCGCCGATCGACGTCGTCTACGCGGTCGCGGCCGATGTCGAGGGCTCGCCACAGTGGCAGCCGGAGATCAAGGTCGCCGAATGCGTCGAGCGCGAGGGCGAGCAGCAGACGCTGGTGCACATGGAGACCGACGCCAAGGTCCGCACGCTCGGCGCCGAGATGCGCTTCCGCTACGAGCCCCCCGGCCTGATCTCCTGGTCGCAGGAGGACGGCGACCTGAAGTCGGTCGAGGGCAGCTGGGAACTCGAGGACCTGGGCGCGGGGCGCACCGCCGTCACCTACTCGCTCGAGGTCGACCTCGGCCGCGTGCTGGGAATGGTCATTCGCGGGCCGATCGTCGGCGTGCTCCGCGGGCAGCTGATCGACAGCATGCCCGAGAAGCTGAAGCGCTTCGTCGAGGCCGGGTAAGCCGAGCGCGGCGCTCGGCACCAACCAGGGGCGCGCCGAGCGAACAAGGGCCGCCCGAAGGCGGCCCTTGTCCTTGTGCTGGTGCATGGAACGAACGGGGAGATCGCGACCGGGTGGGACAACGCCTGGCCCTCCTTCGTTCGCCGGTGCCCGGGGTGGATTCCGCGGGCGCCCAAACCAGTGCGGCGCCTAGCGGCCCTGCACCTCCAGAGTCCCTTCAAGCATGTGACTCAAAATTAGGACCACCTCCTTTCTCTGGTCCGAGAATTGAAGCAAACGCGCCCGTCGCCCATCGGGCCCGCGGTTACTCGACCAGGAAGCGGGTGGGGACGAAGGTCTGCGTGTCGGCAGGGGGGCGGACGTAGGCACGCTCCTGGCGCGGTGGCAGCTCGATCTTCTCCTCATGGACGGGGTGGTGAGGGATCCGTTCAAGCAGGTGGCTGATGAGGTTGAGGCGGGCGGTTCGCTTGTCGTCGGCCTCGACCACGAACCAGGGCGACTCCTTGGTGTCGGTGTAGGCGAACATCTCGTCCTTGGCCTCGGCGTAGTCGACCCAGCGGGCCCGCGCTTCGACATCCATCTGGCTCAGCTTCCACTGCTTGGCTGGGTCGTCGATGCGGGCCTGGAAGCGGCGCTCCTGCTCCTCGTCGGAAACCGAGAGCCAGTACTTGACGAGGATCGTCCCGGAGCGCATCAGCAGCTCCTCGAAGCGCGGGGCGGCGCGCATGAAGTCCTCGTACTCGGCGTCGGTGCAGAAGCCCATCACCCGCTCGACCCCGGCGCGGTTGTACCAGCTGCGGTCGAACAGGACCATCTCCCCGGCCGCCGGCAGGTGGGCGACGTAGCGCTGGAAGTACCACTGGGTTTTCTCGCGCTCGGTCGGCGTCCCCAGCGCCACCGTCCGCACCACCCGCGGGTTGGTCCGCTCGCCGATCCGCTTGATCACGCCGCCCTTGCCGGCGGTGTCGCGGCCCTCGAAGAGGACGGCCACCCGCAGCCCGGCGTGGACAATCCATTCCTGCAGCTCGACCAGCTCGATCTGCAGGCGCTTCAGCTCCTTCTCGTACTGCTTCCTGCTGAGATGCTTGGGAGAGTCGCTGGATATCGACATGGGACCGGTCTCACAATAACCTCAGGCACAGGCATGGTCACCGCATCGATCTTCAGCGACTTCTGGGGCAACCTCGAACAGCACAACGAGCAGGGGCTGTTCCTGGTCCTGGTCGGCTTCATCCTCTCCTTCGCCTTCATCCGCATGAGCACGCGGATCATCCGCAGCGAAGCGATCTCGTGGTGGCCGGGCAACGTCGAAAGCGACAGCGGCGTCCACCTCCACCATCTGGTCTTCGGGATCGTGACGATGATGGTCTCCGGGGTGCTGCTCAGCATCGCCCTCGGCAGCACCCCGCTGACCGAGATCGCCTCGCTCGGCTTCGGCGTCGGCCTCGGCCTGACGATCGACGAGTTCGCACTCTGGGTCCATCTCGACGATGTCTACTGGGCCGAGGAGGGGCGCAGCTCGATCGACGCCACGGTGATCGCGGCGGCGGCGATGATGCTGGCCCTGGTCGGGGCCAGCCCGGTCGCGATCGAGACCGGCTCCACCTCGGCCGTGATCGGCACGATCGTCAGCGCCGCGCTCGTCTTCGCCTTCGTCGCCGGCAGCCTGCTGAAGGGACGGATCCTGCACGGGGTGGTCGGCTTCTTCTTCGTCCCGGTCGCGATCTATGCCGTCTGCCGGATCGGCAAGCCGAACTCGGCCTGGGCGCGGCGCCGCTACGGCGAGCGGCGGCCAAGAAGCAGGCCAAGGCGGAGGCGCGGTTCCGTCCCGGACCGCCGCACCGAGCGCTTCAAGGAGGCCTTCCGCGACATCGTCGGCGGCAAGCCGAGCGAGGGTCTCGAGGCGGCGCGCGAGGAGGCGGTGGCGGCAACCCGGGAGGCCAGCGCGGAAGTGCGCCACCGGGCCGAAAAGGTCGCCGGCAGCGAGAACGCCCGCCGCGACGACTGAACGAAGCGGCGAGCTTCAAGCTGGAGCGCGCTCATAGACCCATGCCCGCCGCTCGGTCACGGAGCCTCCTCGAGAGGAAGTCTCCCGCCACGCCCCGGACCCGGGCATCGCCGGCCCTCGAGCTGTCGAGCAGCGAGAGGATCTCCCTTAGTTCGGTCCAGCCTTCGGCCGCCTCAGGAGCGGCGCGGTGGAGCGGCTCGATCGCCTGGCCCCGCACGTTGCCGGCGGCATATGGCCACACCGGAGGTGGCTCGTCGAGCGAGGAACTGATCGCGCTCGCCATCGGCTCCGCCGCCCATGCCGCCGGCACCCCGGGGACGAGGGCTCCGAGCTGGGCGGGAGCGACAAAGCGCAGCGCATGGAGGGCGAACTCCTCGAAGTGAGGAACGTGGACCTCACGGCGGTCCGCCGAGTACAGGTCCGCGCCCCTTGCTCGCTCCAGCGCTCGCTGCACCACCGGGTGCGGGACCCGGAGGCGCTCAGCGAGCGAGCGGTAGCTCCACCGCTCGTCCTGTGCGAGCAGTCCGGACAGGACATAGATATCGGCGGCCTTGACCACGCAGTGACTGTATCAGGTATCGATACTTCATACAAAGATTTGGGCTTTGTGCCTGTGCTGAGCGAAGCGAGCTTCAGCCGGCGGGCTTTTCCCGCTCGTACTCGACCTGCAGCTGCCGCGCCTCGGCGATCGTCGCTTCGGCCTCCTCGCGCGAGCGCCAACCGCCGACCTCGACCTGCTTGTGCTCGAGGTCCTTGTAGACGGAGAAGAAGTGCGGGATCTCCAGTTTCAGCTGCTCGGGCAGCTCCTCCAGGCAGGTGACCGCGTTCCAGCCGGGGTCGCTGACGGGGACGCAGACGATCTTGTCGTCGATCCCCGCCTCGTCCTCCATCTCGAACATCGCCACCGGGTTGACCGGGATCACGCAGCCGGGGAAGGTCGCCTCGGAGACGCAGACGAGGCAGTCGAGCGGGTCGCCGTCCTTGCCGCGGTGGTCGATCAGGAAGCCGTAGTCGGCCGGGTAGACCATCGAGGAGGAGAGGAAGCGGTCGAGCACGATCCGGCCGGTCTCCTCGTCGAACTCGTACTTGTTGCGCCCGCCCTTGGGGATCTCGACGAAGGCGAGGAGCTGTCCGGAGAGGTCGACGTGGGTCATGCTTCAGTGCGCCAGACAGGATTCGAACCTGTGACCTTCGGTTTCGTAGACCGACGCTCTATCCGGCTGAGCTACTGGCGCGAGATCGGGCCGGGCGGCCCGGGCGATTCTAGGGGTTCAGCAGAGTAGCTAGGCAGCGGCCGGTTTGTTGAGCCGCACGTGCCAGCGGATGGTGGCGCTGGCGACCCGGGTGCCCTCGGCATCGGTGAGGACGACCTCGCAGGGGAACTCGACCTTGGCCTCGCGGTCGAGGGTGGCGAGCGCCTCCTCTTTGGGCATGCCGAGCGTGGCGCTGGCCTCGATCGGGCCCCTGGCGATCTTTTCGTAGGCGATCTCGGCGCCGCGGGCGAGCGGCGTGATCTCCCCCATGCGATCGGCGAAGGCGGCGACGAAGGCGGCGCCGGACGCGGTCTCGGCGACGCCGAAGAGGGCGCCGGCGTGCTGGGAGCCGACGTGGTTCTTGAGCTCGTCGCGCTCGGGCAGGAGGGCGACGGCCTCGCCCTCGGCCATGCTCGTGACGGCGATGCCGAGGTGCCCGGCGAACGGGACGGCCATCGTCATCCCCTTTGCGATCGCGTCGAAGTCGGTCACGGCCGCCACCCTAGCGCCACCGCCCGAAGGTGGTCGACTTGACCACACCATGGTGGGGGAAAGTCGACAATGAACGCTCAGCGGCCCTTGAAGGTGGCGTGGCCGGGGGCGCCGTGGGCGAGGAAGGTTTTGACGGCGTTCTGGAGGTCTTCGGTGGCGAAGAGGTCGGCGGCTTCGGTGCGGGTGGCCTCGTCGGCGGCGGGGAGGCCGCCTTCGCGGAAGCGGCGGAGGATGTGCTTGGTCATCGCGTGCGCCTTGGTCGGGCCGGCGGCGAGCTCCTCGGCGAGGGCGCGGGTGCGGGCCTCAAACTCGTCCTCGGGAAAGATCGTGTTGACGACGCCCCAGCGCTCCAGCTCCTCGGCGCCGAAGACGCCGCCGTCCATCACGAACTGGCGGGCGCGGCCGCTGCCGGCGCGCTCGGCGAAGCGCTGGGTGCCGCCCATCGAGGGCGTCAGCCCGACCACTTTCTCGACCAGGCCGAACTTCGCCTTGGGGCTGGCGACGATCAGGTCGCAGGCGAGGGCGATCTCGAAGGCGGCGGTGAGGGTGAGGGCGTGGGCGGCGAAGACGATCGGCGCCGGCAGCGCCTCCAGTTGGTCGATCATCCCCAGCAGCTCGACCCAGAGCGCGCTCCCCTGCTCCGGGGTCAGCCCGTCGAAGACGTGGACGTCGACGCCGCCGGAGACGGCGCGGCCCTCGGCCCGGATCAGCAGGGCGCGGGGCGGGGTGGCGGCGACATCGGCCACGGCGGCGCGAACGTCGTCGATCATCCGCTGGTCGAAGAGGTTCAGTGGCGGGCTGTCGAGGGTGAGCACGGCGAGGCCGCTCTCCTCGCGCTCCAGTCTCGCCGCGACGCTCATAGCTCCGGCACCCTATGGACCTCGAACAGGTTCGTGCCCAGTTCCTGGCCGTCGAGGCCGGCGGTGATCGCGACCAGGTCGCCGGGCGCGGCGATGTCGTGCTTGGCGGCGAGCCCCGCGCAGTGGCCGAGCAGGCCGCGCAGCTCGGTCCCGAAGTCGCTCTGCACGGCGGTGACCCCGAACAGGAGGTTGAGGCGCCGCACCGTCTCTATATAAGGCGAGATCGCCAGCACCGGCACGTCCGGGCGGTGGGCGGAGACGAGGCGGGCGGTGCGGCCGCTGTTGGTCGGCACCACCAGCGCCTTGAGGCCCAGCCGGTAGACGGCGCCGACGGCGCTCTGGGCGACCGAGTCGGCGACGTCCTGGGTCGCCTGGTCGGTGCGGGTGAAGAGCCACTCGCCGTAGCGCAGGTCGGGCTCGGTGGCGCGGGCGATCCGGTCCATCACCCGCACCGCCTCGACCGGGTGCTGGCCGACCGCGGTCTCCTCGGAGAGCATGACCGCGTCGGTGCCGTCGTAGATCGCGTTGGCGACGTCGGTCACCTCGGCCCGGGTCGGGCGCCGCGCGGTCACCATCGAGGCCAGCATCTGGGTCGCCGTGATCGCCGGCTTCGAAGCCTTGCCGGCGGCGCGGATCAGGCGCTTCTGCTCGACCGGCACCTGCTCCAGCGGCACTTCGATCCCGAGGTCGCCGCGGGCGACCATGATCCCGCCGCCGGCGACGCGGATGATCTCCTCGGCGTGCTCGGCCGCCTCCTGCTTCTCGATCTTGGCGATGAGGGGAATGGTGGAGCCGAGCTGCTTCAGGCGGTTCGCCACCGGCTCCAGGTCGGCGGCAGTGGAGACGAAGGAGACGGCCAGCAGATCGACCCCGTTCTCGACCGCGAACTCGACCCAGTCGAGGTCGACGCCGGTGGTCGCCGGCAGGTCGGCGCCGCCGGGGATGTTCATCCCCTTGTGCGAGGACAGGGTCCCTCCCACCTCGATCTCGCAGTCGACACCCTCGGGCTCGGGGTCGTTGACCCGCAGCCGGATCGCGCCGTCGGCCAGGTAGACGAGCTGGTCGGGCTCCAGGTCGGTCACTCCCGGCCAGGAGACCGGGATGGTCGCGGCGTCGCCTTCGAGCTCGCGCGGGGTCAGGGTCACGTGCATCCCCGTCTTCAGTTCGGCGAAGTCGTCGCGCAGCGAGCCGATCCGCAGCTTCGGCCCGGGCAGGTCGCCGAGCACGGCCACCTCGCGTCCGACCCGTTCGGCGGCGGCGCGGATGTCGGCGATCGTCCCGGCCTGGCGGTCGGGGGCGGCGTGGGAGAAGTTGAGGCGGAAGACATCGGCGCCGGCGGCGACCAGCTGCTCGAGCGTGGCCGCGTCCCAGCTGGCGGGGCCGACCGTGGCGATGATCTTGGTGCGGCGCCCGAGGTGGTCGCCGTTCTCGCTCGTCCGGTTCGCCTGCATCGCCTGACTGTAGAGGCCGCGAAGATCACCGGTCGGCGGGCCATCGGCACCTGGGGAAGTGGAGGGTGACATGGATCTGTGTAGCATCGAGGTAATGCTGGGAACTATTGAGTCTGGCTTGGTTGGGGCGGCGCCGGCGTCGCCCGCCGGGCCGATCGAGGCAGCCGAGCTGGGCCGGCTCTCCACTCCTCCGGGGATCCCGCTGCCACGCCTCGTCCAGTCGCTGCGCTTCAACCAGCGCCAGATCGAGTTCGTCTTCCGCGCCCGCCGCGAGCTCGGGGAAGTCTTCAGCATGCACGGCGCCACCGAGGACGCGGTCACCGTCACCAGCCACCCCGACCACGTGCGCTCGCTCTTCACCGCCAGTCCCGAGCAGGCGCCCTCGCTGACCGGCGAGTCGCCGCTGCGGCCGATCGTCGGCACCCAGTCGGTCCTGACCGCGGTCGGCCCTCGCCACATGCGCCAGCGCAAACTGCTCTTGCCGCCCTTCCACGGCGAGGCGATCGAGGCCTACACGCAGATGATCTCCGCCGCGGCCGAACACGAGATCGACCGCTGGCCGCTCGGCGAGCCCTTCGCTCTGGCGCCGCGGATGCAGGCGATCACTCTCGACGTGATCATGGCCGGGATCTTCGGGGTCGAGGGCAAGCCCCGGCGCGGCACCCCCGAGCACGGCCTGCGGCAGATGATTCGCCGCCTGGTCGCGGCCTCCACCCAGCCGGCGGCGCAACTCGGCGAGCTGCTCCATATCGGCCGCGAGGAGGCGATGGGGCCGATGAAGGTCGGGCTGTCGCTGCTCGACAGGCAGGTCTATGCGGTGATCTCCGACCGCCGTCGCGCCGACGACCTCGGGGAGCGCCGCGACATCCTCTCGCTGCTGCTGCAGGCGCGGACCGAGGAGGGGGAGGAGCTGAACGACAAAGAACTGCGCGACGAGCTGCTCGTCCTCGTCCTCGCCGGCCACGAGACGACGGCCAACTCGCTCTCCTGGGCCTGGGAGCGGCTGGTCCGCAACCCCGCTGCGCACGAGGCGCTGCTGGGCGCGGTGCGCTCCGGCGAGGGAGCCGAGGAGCAGATTGAGGCGACGATCGTCGAGGCGATGCGCTCACGGCCGGTGATCCCGATAATCGGCCGCCGGGTCACCGTCCCCTGGCAGCTCGGCGAGCACGGCGTCCCCGCCGGCACCGCGATCGCGATGAGCATCCTCCTCGTCCACCACCGTGAGGACCTCTACCCCGAGCCCTTCGCCTTCCGCCCCGAGCGCTGGCTCGACCGCAAGCCCGGCACCTACGAGTGGATCCCCTTCGGCGGTGGCATCCGCCGCTGCCTCGGCGCCGCCCTGGCGATGGCCGAGATGCGCGTAGTGCTGGAGGCGATGGCCCGCCGCCTCGACCTCGAAGCCGACGACCCCGCCCCCGAGCGCGCCCTGCACCGCAACGTGACGATGATCCCCGCCCGCGGCGGGCGGGTCGTCCTACGCTCGCGTCACGCCTGAACCCCTCCGCGCAACCCGCCGGCCGCTGACTTCCTACAAT
The DNA here is from genome assembly GCA_963727985.1 of uncultured Solirubrobacterales bacterium. Lineage (GTDB taxonomy): Bacteria > Actinomycetota > Thermoleophilia > Solirubrobacterales > 70-9 > VAYN01. The sequence continues at coordinate 13,343 of CAVSIL010000016.1, forward strand.
CGGGACCGCGGTGCCCGGAGAGGTGGCCGAGTGGCTGAAGGCACTCGCCTGCTAAGCGAGTAGGGGGCGCAAGCTCTCTCGAGGGTTCGAATCCCTCCCTCTCCGTCTCCCTCTCCGTCCGCGCCGGGGATAGGGTCATACGAGTGTCCCCCGTCCCCGAGCAGTCGCATGAGCGCTACGAGCGGATCTTCGCCGAGGTCGAGGCGCCGTTCGCCTTCGTCGACCTCGACGCGATGTGGGCCAACGCGGCGGCGATGCTGGAGCGGGCGAAGGGCAAGCCGGTCCGGGTCGCCAGCAAGTCGGTCCGCTGCCGGGCGCTGCTAAAGGCGATCCTCGATCGCGACGAGCGCTTCGCCGGGCTGATGACCTACACCCTGCCGGAGACCCTGTGGCTGGCCGAGCAGGGGTTCGAGGACCTGCTGCTCGCCTACCCGACCGCCGACTCGGGGGCACTGGAGGAGCTGGCGCTGCGCTCGGCCGCCCACCCGGCGGGGGCGCCGATCGTGATGATCGACTGCGTCGAGCACCTCGACGCGATCGAGGCGGTGCTGGGGGCAGCGGCCGCGCCGGTTCGGGTCTGCATCGATATCGACGCCAGCTGGTGGGCGCTGGGCGGGCGGATCAAGATCGGCCCCAAGCGCTCGCCGGTGCACACGGTCGAGCAGGCGGTGGCGCTGGCCCGCGAGATCGAGGGGCGCCCGCAGATCGAACTGGACGCGCTGATGGCCTACGAGGGGCAGATCTCCGGGGTCGGGGACCGGCCGCCGGGGCGACGCCTGCGCGGGGCCGCGATCCGCTTCATGCAGCGCCGCTCCGCCGCCGAGCTGGCCGAGCGACGGGGTGCGATCGTCGCCGCCCTGGGCGAGTTCGTCGAGCTGGAGATCGTCAACGGCGGCGGCACCGGCAGCCTCGAACTGACCGGGGCCGAGGAGGCGGTGACCGAGGTCACGGCCGGCTCCGGCTTCTACGCCCCCGCCCTCTTCGACCACTACGGCCGCTTCACCCTCGCCCCCGCCGCCGGCTTCGCGCTGCCGGTCGTCCGCAAGTACGCGCCGAAGGTGGCCACCGCGCTCGGCGGCGGCTACCTCGCCTCCGGCACCGGCGACCCCGGGCGGCTACCGGCGCCCTGGCTGCCCGCGGGCCTGAAATTCGACCCCGAGGAGGGGGCCGGCGAGGTCCAGACCCCGCTCTGCGGCGACGCTGCCGCGAACCTGAGCGTGGGCGACCGCGTCTACCTGCGCCACGCCAAAGCCGGCGAGCTCAGCGAGCACTTCAACGCCCTCCACTTGGTCGAAGGCGACGCAGATCGTCGACGTGGTCCCCACCTACCGCGGCGACGGCCAGTGCTTCCTCTAGCGCTGCAAACCGCGCCTGATTTCCTCGGCCACGAGACGGAGACGCTTCGTTCGCTGGTATTGCCAGGCTTGGTTTTCGCCGCCTAGGGCCGAGAACGCGGGTGGCGTAGTCGTTGGTGAAAACGCGGGTGGGGTCGAGCTCGTCGCGGGCGCGCTGGAAGGCGGCCCACTCGGGGTAGAGCGGCGCCAGGGTCGCGGCGGTCTGGAAGTGGCGCTTGCCCCAGTGGGGGCGGCCGCCGTAGGAGCTCATGATCTCCTCCACCGCCTCGAAGTAGGGGCGCCACTCCATGCCGCGGTACTGGTGGACGGCGATGTAGGCGGTGTCGCGCTGGTGCGAGGGGCTGAGCAGGGCGTCGTCGCCAGCGGCAACCCGCATCTCGATCGGGAAGAAGACCGGGTAGCGATTGGCGCGCACCCACTCGATCACCCGCCGCGCCGCCTCGGGCCCGTGCTCGCGCGGCACCCCGTACTCCATCTCGGTGAAGCGGACGCGGCGATCGTTGGCGAAGACGCGGTCGCTGCGGTCGACCGTGCGACCGCCGGAGGCGAGCCGGCCGGCCAGTCGCGAGAGCGCCGGGATCGCCTTCGGGAAGAGCTTGCCGGTCGCCGATAGCGCCTCCAGCGCCCAGTTCTCGAGAACGACATCGTTGAGGTAGGCGGCTGCCCTGCCGCGCGGCCGCGGCGGCGCCTCGGTGCGGTTGCGCTCAAGGACCAGGGCGCTGTCGGCGTAGGGGAAGGTGAAGAGCTCGAAGTGATCGTTGGCGTCAGCGCTCTTCTGGAAGCGATCGAGCACCTGCTCGCGCGGGCGCGGCGTGTCGACCCGCTCGAGCGTGAATGCGGGGACGCAGCGCAGGGTCACCGCGGAGATCGCGCCCAGCGCCCCGACCCCGACCCGGGCCGCCCGCAGCAACTCGGGGGCATCGCCGAGCTGGCGCACGCTGCCGTCAGCGAGGACCAGCTCCAGGCCCTCGACCTGGGCGGAGATGTTGCGCAGCCGCGCCCCGGTGCCGTGGGTCCCGGTTGAGATCGCCCCGGCGATCGTCTGGCGGTCGATATCGCCGAGGTTCTCCATCGCCAGGCCGAGCCGGGCCAGCTCCTCGTTGAGGTCGGACAGCACGGTCCCCGCCCCCACCTTGACCAGGCCGGAGTCGGGGTCGGCGTCGATCACGCCCCGCAGCGCCTCGATCCGCACCATCGTGCCGTCGGTCATCGCCGCCTCGGTGAAGGAGTGCCCGGAGCCGGCGACGCTGACCCTGCGCCCGGCCGCGGCGGCGGCCGCGATCGCCTCGGCGAGCTCGTCGCGAGTGCCGGGTCGCGCCACCTCGAGCGGCCGGCAGGCCTGGTCCCCGGCCCAGTTCGTCCAGGCGGCGGGCGCCGCCCCCTCTCCCGTCCTCCTCATCTCTCCACCCTAACCGCCGGCCGATGGGCCGATAACCGACGCCCAGGGTTGGCTTATCGGCCCATCGGCCCCGGTTGTCGGCGGGCGTAGGCGACGGTGGCCAGGAGGAGGACGGCGATGGCGATGCTGGGCGGCGCGTAGCCGGTGCGGCCGGCGACCACACCGCCGCCGACGCCGCCGACGACCTGGCCCGAGGCCCAGGCCATGTTCGAAAGGCCGGCGGCGAAGCCCTGGTGCAGGCTGCTCGACTCGGCGAGGTCGGAGAGCAGCGTCAGCGCCGGGGCGAAGCAGAGGCCGGCACCGAGCGAGGTGACGATCAGCCCCGCCAGCACCCCACCGAGCGTCTGCGTGAGCGCGACCGCGACCATCGCGGCGGCGCAGATCGTCATCCCGATGACGTAGGGAATGCGCCTGCCCACGCGGTCGGAGAGGCGCCCGGCCATCGGCGCCAGCACCGCCTCCAACGCGGCCCCGACGATGAAGCCGGCGGCGATGACCCCGTGGCCGCCGCCGAGCGAGTCGATCCGCAGCGGCACCAGGACCTCGATCGCGCCGAACATGACCGAGGGCACGGCGACGAAGGTGGCGCCGTTGAGGATCGGCTTGCTGAACAGGGTCGCGACGACCTCGCCCAGGCTCTGGCGCTCCGGCGAGCGCACCTCGGGGAGGCGGGAGGCGGCAAAGGCCAGCACGAGGCTGATCGCCAGCACCGAGCCGAAGACCGGGCCGGTGCCGACCGCGGCCGCGACCGCCCCGATCACGGGGCCCAGCAGAGCGCCGGCGACGGCGGTGCCGAGCGCGGTGCCGATCACCCGCCCGCGGCTCTCCTCGGGGGTGGAGGTGATGAGCCAGGTCAGCGCCCCGGCCCAGATCAGCGCCCCGGCGATTCCCTGGATGAAGCGGGCGGCGTCGAGCAGCCCGATCTGATCGACCAGGCCGAAGGCCAGGCTGGAGACGCCGAGGAGCAGCAGCCCGCAGATGACGCTGCGCCGCGGCCCGACCCGGCTGGCGAGGAAGCCCGCCGGCAGCGACGCCAGCAACGTGCCCGCCGCGTAGGAGGCGGAGAGGACACCCGCCTCGGCCTTGCTGAGGCCGAGCTGGTCGACGTAGTCCGGCAGCAACGGCGCGATCGCGGCGAAGAAGGCGACGTCGAAGAAGATCATCGCCGAGGCCAGCCAGAGCAACCGCCGCATGCGCCAATCCAATCAGCACGGGCAAACCTGAACGGGCTCCGGGGCCTTTAGCATCGCCAGCAGCGCCTCCGGAGGGGTGGCAGAGCGGTTGAATGCGCCGGTCTTGAAAACCGGTGGCCCTCGCAAGGGGGCTCGTGGGTTCGAATCCCACCCCCTCCGCTCCCGCGTGTGGGACGGCGCCTGGCGGCGTCCGGGAGGAATGCGGGGGGCGCGGCCGAACGAAGGGAACATGAACAGGGCCGCAACCCGCGCCCGCCGGCGTGAGCGCTGGGTGCAGCGGGCCGAAAGGGTGCGCGATGCTTTCGGCCTCGTCCTGCTCCTGGTCCTGACCACCTACGTGCTGACGTCGCTGCTGGAGAACCGTGGCTGGTCGGCGGTGATCCTGGTCGTCGCCACCAGCGCCACCTCGGTGATCGCGCTGACCAGCTCGCACGCCCGGCCCCGCCTGGTCCGCAGCGCGATCGTGCTTTCCGGCTTGACGATCGCACTGGCGGCGATCGCCGCCGTGAGCGGCGATCGCCTCTGGCTCAACCTCGCCTCGACGATCCAGATCGCGCTGCTCGCGCTGGCGATGGGGGCGGTCCTGCAGCGGGTCGTCACCAGCGGCGAGGTCGGCTCACGCACCATTCTCGGCGCGCTCAGCGTCTACACCGTGCTCGGCATCCTCTTCACCTACCTCTACGGGACGATCGACCGGATCCAGTCCACGCCCTTCTTCGAAGGGGTCGCCCACCCGGGCGGCAGCGACTTCCTCTTCTTCAGCTACACGACCCTGACCACGACCGGATACGGCAACCTCGTCCCCAGCGGCCAACCGGGGCAAATGCTGGCGGGGCTGGAGATGATGATCGGCCAGATCTTCCTCGTCACCCTGGTCGCCGGCCTGGTCAGCCTCTGGCGGCCGGGCGAAGGGCTGCGCCAGCGCCAGGCCAGGCGCTCCCAGAGCTGAGCTACTCGGAGAGCTCGACGCGCTCGATCGCCTGCGGCTCGAGCGGCTTGTCGGAGCCGTCGGTCGCGGTGCCCTCGATCGCGTCGACGACGTCCATCCCGTCGACGACGGCGCCGAAGACGGTGTGCTTGCCGTCGAGCCAGGGCGCCGCCCCGGCGGTGACGATGAAGAACTGGGAGCCGTTGGTGTTGGGCCCGGCGTTGGCCATCGCCAGCGCTCCCCGCACCACCTTGTTGTCGTTGAACTCGTCCTCGAAGGTGTAGCCCGGGCCACCGGTTCCGGTTCCCTGCGGGCAGCCCCCCTGGATCATGAAGTCGGGGATGACCCGGTGGAAGATCAGCTCGTCGTAGAAGCCGTCCGCGGCGAGCTTGCGGAAGTTCTCGACGGTCTTCGGCGCGTCCTCGTCGTGCAGCTCGAGCACGATCGCCCCGGCATTGGTGTGAAGGGTGGCTTTAGACATGGCCGCGAACCCTACCGACCGCTGACGCGGACGGTGACGGGGCGCGAGGAGCCCGGGGCGTAGGGCCAGCGCTCCTCGGCCAGGGCCGTCACGCGCAGGCGGATCGAGGCGATGCCGTCGACGTAGCGGAAGCGGTAGTGGGTGCGGAAGCGGCCGCCGTGATCGGTCCGGGTGACCAGGACCGGGCGCCAGCGATGGGTCGCCGCCTCCAGGTACTGGATCGCGACCAGCTTGCCGCGCCGCGGGATCGGGGCGCCGCGGCCGCGCACACGGCCGCTGAGGCGGATCGTGCCGCCGGTTCGCAGCGAGAGCGGGGCCGCACGGAGGGAGACGCCGGAGCGGACGCGGAGCTCGAGCGCGGGACGCCTGGCGCCCTCGAGGCCGGCCTCGCCCCGGTAGCGGACGGAGAGCCGCCGCGAGGGTCCCGGCGGCAGGCGCAGCTCGAAGCCGCCGCGCTCGCCGGTGGTGACCGTGTGCGTCGCGGCCGGAGCCAGGGCGCCGCGCGAGGGCCGGGCGACGATCCGCAGCTCGCGCCCGGCGATGCCGGCACCGTCGGCGCGGGTGAGGCGGCCGCTGAGCAGGGCCGGGGCCCCGAAGGCGACGGTGAGCGCGTCGCCGCGGCCGTGACCGCCGCGCAGACGGGCGAACAGGCGCGTCTTCGCGCGGGGCGCCGGCGGCCTGGCCGGAGCCGTCTTCCGTGCCGGCGCCAGCGGCGGCGGCGTCTTGCGCAGAGCCATCTCGGTGCCGTCGGCGCGCAGGGTGGTCGTGGTGAGGTTCCCCGCGCCGTCCCTGGCTTCGGCCCGGAAGACGTAGGTGCCGGGGGCGAGGTCCGGAGTGGCGGCGAGGAGGGTCGCCTTGCCGGCGGGCTCGGGCTGCAGCTTGGTCGGCAGCTCGGTCCAGGCCTCGGCGTTGAGGCGACGGTAGGAGATCGTCCCCGCGGCAGGCTGGGAGTGCTCGTCGCTGACGGCGGCGCGGATCTGGGCGGGAATGTCCGCCCCTTCGCTCGTCGCAAAGGCAAGTCCCGGCGGCACGTCGTCAAAGCGCAGGGGCACCTCCAGGGCGGTCGACGCCGCGTCGTTGCCGGCCTCATCGCGCAGCCAGAGGTGAAGTGAGTACAGACCGGGCCGCGGCACCGAGCGGTCGGCGAGGGCCGCGATGCCGCGTCCCGCCGCCAGCTTGACGCCGGTGTCGTAGCCGGCGGGGCCGGTGACCCGCCAGTAGGCGCCGCCGATCGGGCTCGCCGCCCCCTGGTCGGGATTGACCCAGGAGAAGTCGAAGTCATCGACCCGGCGCCACGACTCGCCCCCCGCCAGGGTCAGGTTGCGGGGGTGGGCCGGGGGGTTGTTGTCGATGTAGATCGGCCAGCTCGGGCTGCAGCCGACGTTGCCGGCGAAATCGGTGGCGCAGTGGCGAAGCTGGTGGACGCCGTCGCTGAACCGGGTGGTGTCGATCGCGATGTGGCCGGCGCCGGTCGGGGGGCAGGGCTGCATCCGAGTCGCCCGCAGCTCGCTGCCGATCCAGGCGATCGCGCACGGGTACTCGGTGAGATTCACCCTGGCCCCGTCGAAGGTCGTCTCGCCGAAGCGGATGCCCGAGCCGGCGGAATCGCCCCCGGCGAAGTCAGCGCCCTGGCTGCCGCGACGCCAGCCACCCAGGCCGATCTCCCCGGCAATCGAGGCGTAGAGCCCCGCGTTGTCTTCGACCGTGATCGTCAGCGCCCGCAGGCCCGACCACGAGGTGGCGTCGAGCGAACACCACTTGGTCTCGGCTTTGGCGCAGAGCAGCCTGTCTTCGAACGCCGCCTTCGGCGCCGCGAAGCCGGCGACGAACTCGCGCGGGGTCACGTCGGTGCCGCCCGCCGCGCCGAACACCTCGAATGCGCCGTTGCCGGGATCGACCCCCAGCCGCTGCTCGATCCCATCGTGCAGGGCGTGCCACCAGGTCCCCCGCACCTGGGTGATGCCGGTGCCCGGGGGAGCGGTCCAGCGCCAGCGGGCGAAACGGGTGCCGGAGACGGTGGCCTGACCGTCGCGGGTGAAGCTCTTGAGGTGGGCGCCGTTGAAGGGATCGGCGCCGGCGGGTGGCACGCAGTAGGCGTCGGGGCGGAACTTGACGCCACCGGTCGTGTCCGCCCAGGCGGCGTCGGCGCCGACGTACCAGCCGCACTGGGCGACGGCGTACTTTCCGGCGCGCGCCTGGCCGGCGATCAGCAGCAGCGCCGCCACCGCCAGTGCGATCCCCATCGCCACGATCCGCGCCAATCCACCCCGCGTGCTCGACATCCGTCCCCCATTCGCTCGTTTGCGTATGGAGGCGCCAAGGGCTGGGCCGGCGGAATCTCTCCCCCCTCTGGACGGATCGGGGGTGCCGCGCCCTCGCCTTTGCGAGAATGATCGCGATGGCGCTTCCGAGCAAGGACCAGATAACCGAGCAGCTGCGCGTGGTCATCGACCCCGAGCTGCGCAAGAACATCGTCGAGCTCGGCATGGTCCGCTCGATCGACGTCCAGGACAGCGGCCGCGTCGAGGTGATCGTCTCCCTCACCACCGCCGGCTGCCCGATCCGCTCGCACTTCGAACAGGCCGTCGCCGCCACCGTCTCCGAGCTGGAGGGCGTGACCGCGGTCGGGGTCGGCTTCGACGTCCTCTCCGACGAGGAGAAAGGCGAGCTGCAGAAATCGCTCGGCCGCGGCAAGCTGCCGCAGGGCGCGCTGGCCAAGGTCAAGAACGTGATCTGCGTCTCCTCCGGCAAGGGCGGGGTCGGCAAGTCGACGATGACCGCCAACCTGGCCGCGGCGCTGAGCGCCGAAGGGCACCCGGCGGGGGCGCTGGACTGCGACGTCTATGGCTACTCGATCCCGCGCATGCTGGGGGTCAACGCCAAGCCCGACGTCAACGGCGAGCGCAAGATCCTGCCGCTGGATTCGCCCAGCGGAGTCAAGGTGATGTCGATCGGCTTCTTCGTCGAGGAGAACGCGGCGGTCGTCTGGCGCGGGCCGATGCTGCACAAGGCGATCCAGCAGTTCCTCGAGGACGTCGCCTGGGACGAGCTCGAGTACCTGCTGCTGGACCTGCCGCCGGGGACCGGCGACGTCTCGATGACGCTGGCGCAGCTGTTGCCGCAGGCGAAGTTCGTCGTCGTCACGACGCCGCAGCCCGCGGCTCAGTCGGTCGCCCGGCGCGGTGCCCAGATGGCGACCAAATTCGATCTCGAGATCCTCGGCGTGATCGAGAACATGTCCGGCTTCACGACCCCGGACGGCGAGCGCTTCACGATCTTCGGCGAGGGCGGCGGTCAGGAACTGGCCGACGAGCTCGACGTGCCGCTGCTGGGCAAGGTGCCGCTCTCGGAGCCGCTGCGCGAGCACGCCGACTCCGGCTCTCCGCTGGTGCTGGCGGAGCCCGACTCCCCCGCCTCCCAGGCGATCCGCCAGGCGGCCCGGGGCATCGTCGCGATGACCCCGCAGGAGCTGCCGGTGCTGCAGGCGGAACCGAACGCCGCCGCAGCCCCCCCGGTCAGCGGCACCCCGCTTCCCGTCGTCCAGTAGCCGACGCCAGGGCGCAAAAAAGGGCCGCCCGGAGGCGACCCTTTCGAAGCTGGTGGAGACGCGAGCTACGCGGCTTTGCTCTTGTAGTAGTTCGCGTTGATCTCGGCGTATTTGGCCCACTCGGCCGGGAGCTGGTCCTCGGCGAAGCAGGCGTCGACCGGGCAGGCCTCGACGCAGGCGTCGCAGTCGATGCACTCGTCCGGATCGATGTAGAGCATCTCGACCGAGTCGTAGTCGGGCTCGTCGGGCGTCGGGTGGATGCAGTCGACCGGACAGACCTCGACGCACGAGTTGTCCTTCTGGCCGATGCATGGCTCGGCGATGACGTAGGTCATACGGGGAGTTCTCCTAAGCTCGTTTTCGGTGCGCGGCGAGGCCCTGCGGCCCCCGCCAAGAAGCGCGAACGCTCATTTTAGGGATGATGCGGCGATGCTGCTGCTGACGGGGGCAACGGGAAGCATCGGATCGCGGCTGCTGCCGCTGCTGCTGGAGCGCGGCGAGGATGTGCGCTGCCTGGTGCGGGAGCCGCGGCGGCTGGGGGCGCAGCGGGTCGACGTGCAGATCGCACTCGGTGACCTCGGCGAGATGTCGGATCCCTACCTGGTGCGGCAGGCGCTGCGGGGGGTCGACACCGTGATCCACCTGGCGGCGACGATCCGCGACCAGCCGCCGAAGCGGATCGAGGAGCTGAACGGGCTGGCGACGGTGCGGCTGCTGCGGGCGGCGGAGCGCAGCGGGGTCGAGCGCTTCCACTTCTTCAGCGCCCTCGATGCGTTCGCGGCGCAGCGGACGCGATTCTTCCGGGCCAAGTGGCTGGCCGAGCAGGCGGTCACCTCCTCACCGCTGGAGACGACGGTCTTCGCTCCCTCGATCGTCTACGACCACAGCGACCCGTGGATCACGCTGCTGCGGCGCTTCTCCTTCCTGCCGGTGCTGCCGGTGTCCGGCGACGGGCGGGCGCGATTCCAGCCGATCTGGGCCGAGGACGCCGCCCGCTGCGTGGTCGCCGCCCTGGCCGGCGGGGCCGGGGCCCGCCATGAGCTGGCCGGGCCGGAGACGCTCAGCTACGACCAGATGTCCGACCTGGTCAGCCGCATCGCCGGCCGGCCGCGGCCACTGGTGCACGTGCCGCTGCCGCTGATCCGCTCCGGCCTGATCGCCCTCCGCTCCGTTTTCGGGGAGGCCGTGTTTGCGACTTGGGAGGAGGCCGAGCTGATGGAGGTCTCCATGGTCAGCGAGCGCGGCACCGCCGACGTGCAGGCGCTCGGAGTCGAGCCGCGAAGGATGAGCGATGTCCTGGAAGGTCCTACGTAGAGCCCTTGCCCTCGGCGCCGTCGGCGCCGCCCTGCTCAGCGGTCAGGCGGCGGCGCTGAGCCTGGCGCCGCCGAAGCCGAACGTCTTCCTCGGCGTCAGCGACAGCGGCAAAGCCGCCGATTTCAACGAATTCGCCGCGCTGACCGGCAAGCACCCGGCGCTGCTGCAGACCTTCCACCCCTGGGGCAACAGCCTCAACGCCGCCTACGAACGCTGGCGCGAAACGGCGACGCGGCCGGTGCTGGCGATCTCCACCGCCGACGACCAGACCCTGGCGGAGCTGATCACGCCCGAGCAGATCGCGCTGGGGGCCGGCGACGACTACCTGCTGCAGCTCAACGACTTCTTCGCCACGAAGGGCCTGCCGGCGTACATCCGGCCCCTCGGCGAGCCAAACCGCTGCCTCAACGTCTGGTCGGCGGTCAACTGCGACGGCACCCAGAAAGGCGGCGAACACGCACCGCTCTGGTACAAGCAGGCATTCCGCCGGATCAGCGCGATCGTGCGCGGCGGCCAGACCCTGGAAGGGATCAACGCGACCCTGGCCGAAATCGGGCTGCCGCCGCTGCACCGGACCAAGGGCCCGAACCCGGAAAGCCTGCCGGTGGCGCCGGTGAGCATCATCTGGAGCCCGCTGCCCGGAGGGTCGCCGCGGGTGAAGGGGAACTTCCCGGGCAACTACTGGCCGGGCAGGCGCTGGGTCAACTGGGTCGGCACCGACTTCTATTCCCAGTATCCCGTCTGGAAAGACCTCAACCGCTTCTACGCCGGCAAGCAGTGGAAGGGACTGCCGGTGGCGATCAACGAGTGGGCCGTATCGGCGATCGACGAACCGCGATTCGTCAAGCAGCTGGTCGCCTGGGTGGTCAAGCGCCCGCGGGTGCGGATGCTCGTCTACTACACCGGCGTCGGCCCGGGCAACCAGTACGACCTGCGGCTCTACCCGCGCACGACCAACACCCTGCGCCTGAAGATCCGCCGCGCCAACTTCCTCGCCTACGCCGACTACAACGCCGCCCTCTTCCCACCGCTGCCGCCGAAGCCGAAGAAAACGAAACCGGTGCCGACGCCGGTCCCCGCTCCGGCGCCAGCGCCGGAACCGGCCCCATCAGGAAGCCGAGACGCGCCCGAGTCCACGCCAGAGGCCGGCGAGCCGCCGGGCGTCGGCTAGGACGCGAAGCCGGAGCAGATCCGGCCTGAACACGCCGGCGAGCCCCGCGCGCAGACGCGGCATAGGGCCGAGCCGTCGTCGTACATCATGCCGCCCATGTCCGGCATGCCGCCGCCGGGCATGCCGCCGCCGGCGCCGCCCTCCTCCGGCGGCTCGGCGATGATCGCCTCGGTGACGAGGATGTTCTTGGCGATCGAGGCCGCGTTCTGCAGCGCCGAACGGGTGACCATGGTCGGGTCGATGACGCCGGCCTCGATCAGGTTGCCGTACTCGCCGTTGGCCGCGTTCAGGCCTTCGCCCGGCTTCAGGTCGCGGACGGCGTTGACGACGACCGAGCCCTCCAGGCCGGAGTTCTCGGCGATCTGACGGACCGGCTCCTCGAGCGAGCGGTGGATGATCCGGGCGCCGGTGCGCTCGTCCGGGTCGTCGACCAGCTTCTCGGGGTCGAGGCTGGACTGGGCGTTCAGCAGAGCAACGCCACCACCCGGGACGACACCCTCCTCGAGGGCGGCGCGGGTCGCCTGCAGCGCGTCCTCGACGCGGTGCTTTTTCTCCTTCATCTCGGTCTCGGTGGCGGCGCCGACCTTGACCACGGCGACACCTCCGGCGAGCTTGGCGAGGCGCTCCTGGAGCTTCTCGCGATCGAAGTCGGAGTCGGTGTTCTCGATCTCCTGTTTGATCTGCTTGATCCGGCCCTTGATGTCGTCGGCCTCACCGGCACCGTCGATGATCGTGGTCGTGTCCTTGGAGACGACGACGCGGCGGGCTTTGCCGAGCTGATCGATCTGGGTGTTCTCGAGTTTGAGACCCATCTCCTCGGTGATGACCTCGCCACCGGTGAGGACGGCGATGTCCTCGAGCATCCGCTTGCGGCGGTCGCCGAAGCCGGGGGCTTTGACGGCGACACCGGTGAAGGTGCCCCGCAGCTTGTTCACGACCAGGGTCGCCAGGCACTCGCCCTCGACGTCCTCGGCCACGATCAGCAGCGGCTTGCCGCCCTGCATGACCTGCTCCAGCACCGGCAGGATGTCCCGCACAGAGCCGATTTTCTGGTTGGCGATGAGGATGTAGGGATCCTCGAGCACGGCCTCCATGCGGTCCTGATCGGTGACCATGTAGGGCGAGATGTAGCCCTTGTCGAACTGCATGCCCTCGGTGAACTCCAGCTCCATGCCGAAGGTCTGGCCCTCCTCGACGTTGACGACGCCGTCTTTGCCGACCTTCTCGATCGCGTCGGCGATGACGTTGCCGATCTCGTCGTCGGCAGCCGAGATGGCGGCCACGCGGGCGATCTGCTCCTTGCCGGCGACCTCCTTGGACTGCGACCCGCGCAGGTTCTCGACGACCTCGTCGACAGCCTTCTCGATGCCGCGGCGCAGGGCCAGCGGGTTGGCGCCGGCGGCCACGTTCTTCAGCCCCTGGCGGACGATGATCTGGGCCAGCAGGGTCGCCGTCGTGGTGCCGTCGCCGGCCACGTCGTTGGTCGCCGTGGCGACCTCGCGGACGAGCTGGGCGCCCTGGTTCTCGAAGACGTCCTCGACCTCGACCTCGCGGGCGATGGTGACTCCGTCATTGGTGATCGTCGGCGCGCCGAACTTTTTGTCGAGCACGACGTAACGGCCCTTGGGGCCGAGGGTGACCTTGACCGCGTTGGCGACGGCGTCGACGCCGGCCTGCAGCGCCCCCCGTGCCTCCTCTGCGTACTTCAGCTCCTTATGAGCCATGTGTATTCAGTCCTCCTTGGTTCTTCTAAGTCCGAATGGGCGAGGGACTAGCTGAGCTTCGCCAGCACGTCCGACTCGCGCAGGACGAGCAGGTCGTCCCCCTCGACGGTCACCTCGGTGCCTCCGTATTTGGAGTAGAGGACCTCGTCGCCCTCCGAGATGTCGAGCGGGCGGCGGTTGCCGTCCTCGTTGATGGCGCCATCGCCGACGGCGACGACCTTGCCCTTCTGCGGCTTCTCTTTGGCCGTGTCGGGGAGGACGATGCCGCTAGCGGTCGTCGCCTCCTCCTCGATCGCCTTGACGATCAGCCGGTCCCCGAGGGGCTTCAGCTTCATCCGTGTACCTCCATTGTGGTGGGAATCCAAAGACAGGGTTTGGCACTCTCCAGGTGAGAGTGCCAGGGGCCTGAAACATAGCGGGATCAGTCCGTCGCCAGCAACCTGCAGCCGAGCAGCTGCGGCGATTCCCTCGCCGCCGCGGGCCATAACCCAGTCGTGATTCCACTCGAAGGCCGGCCGCAGCAGCGGCGCGAAGAGGTTCATCCACGGCTTCGTCGTCGCTCACGTTCCACTCGTAGAGGACGGCGGTGATGCCGTCCTGCTCGTAGAGGCGCCAGCGGCCGACCCCCTCGAGCTCGCCGACCGCGTGGCCCTCCAGCAGGTGCGGATGCTCGACCCGGGTGGTCGTCACCTCGAACTCGACCCGGTAGGGCAGGAGGCTCTTCCAGGCCATGCGGGCCACGGTGCCGATATCGCCGTCCGGCGGGCGGCGCAGCTCCTCGGTCTCCTCCACGCCGCGCCACCACTCGGGCCAGCGAGCCTGGTCGTGCAGGGCCTCCCAGACCGGCTGGCGGGGGGACTCGAGCAGCCAGGTGGTGAGGAAGGCGTACTCGGCCATCGGCGCGCGCCGTCAGTTCCGGTGCGGCGTCTCCCCGTTGCCGATGTGGGGCTTGGGCGACTCGGTGATCTGCGAGAAGCGGATCACGGTGACGGTGTCCTCTTCGAGGATCGGCCTGCTGTAGATCTGCTCGAGGAACTTGCGCTCGTCCTCGAGGCGGCGGAACTCGGGGTTGTCGTGCTCGATGTCGCGGCGCGAGAGCTCCTTCAGCTTCTTCACCTCGACGTCGTCGATGACCGCGGAGAAGATCTTCTCGCGCGGGCTGTGCCGGAAGCCGACGGTGACCCAGACAACCTGGCCCCGCTCGTACTTGCCGCTCTTGTCGCCGAGCCGGATCGTCGCCGTCTTGCGGCCCCGCTTCAGCTGGTCGACGAAGACCGCCGAGTAGAAGTTGAGTACGTAGGTGCCGCCTCTCATGCGCGCTGCGAGCGTATCTGACGGGTGGCGCCGGCAGGCGCGTCGTCTGGGTGGCGCCGGCGCCGCGTCGCTGTGGACAGATATTGGACCGGGGCTGAAGCTTGTCTCCACGGCCGACCGATGCGGAACCCGTGGCACTCGCACGCACCCGATCGCGGCTCCTTCTCGCAGCGCTGATCTGCGCCTGCGGCCTGCTGCTGGCGCCACTCGCCGGCCAGGCGGCGGCAAAAACCTGCGGCGGCAAGCAGGTGACGATCATGGGCACGCCCGGCAACGACCACATCGTCGGCAAAGGCGCCAGCGATGTGATCTACGGCGGCGGCGGCGACGACGTCATCAGCGGCGGCCGCAACGGCAACGACACGATCTGCGGCGGCCCCGGCAACGACACGATCCGCGGCGGCCGCGGCTTCGACGCGATCTACGGCGGAGGCGGCGACGACAGACTCTTCGGCGAAACCGGCTCCGACATGATCGACGGCGGCTCCGGCGACGACACAGCTTTCCGGCTTCAAGGGCGCCGACAAGCTTCACGGCGGCGAGCGGCGACGACGTCGCTGATCGGCGCCAAGGGCCCGGACTAGCTCGACGGCGGGCAGTGGCGACGACTGGATCGACGGCGCCCAGGGCAGCGACACGATCGAAGGCGGCGCCGGCGACGACAAGCTGCTCGGCGACAAGGGGAACGACAGGATCGACGGTGGCTCCGGCAATGACACTGATCGAAGGTGGCGCCGGCGACGACAGCCACCTCGACGGCGGTCGGCGGTGCCGACACCGTGATCGGTGGGTCCGGCATCGACAACGCCGACGGCGGGTCCGGGAGACGGCGACGTCGTCCGCGGCGACTCCGGCACCGACACTCTTTCCGGCGGCGAGCGGGGACAACGACATCGTCTCCTACGCCAGCGCCACCCGCAGCGGCGTCATCGTCAGACCTCAGCCAACGAGCAGGCCGAAAGGCGACGGTCACGACAACCTCAGCGGCTTCGAGGACGTGGTCGGCTCCCCGCAGGGCGACATGATCGTCGGCGACGGGGCGCCCAACCGGCTCGACGGCGGCGTCGGCAACGACACGCTGGAGAGCGGCGGTGGCGGCGGCACGGCCTTCGGCGGCCCCGGCAGCGACGACTGCAGCGGCTTCTCGGTCGAGAACTCCTGCGGCCCCGAAGTCGGCCCGCCCCCGGGCCTCGCCTACGCGATCCTCAATCAGGGCCTCGACGGCTCCAGCCTCGTCGTCCAGGGCGGCCCGGACGGCGACGACATCCGCATCTCCCACAGCGCCCAGGGCTGGACGATCTCCAACGGCGCCGGGATCTTCGCCGGCGAAGGCTGCGCCAGCGTCACCAGCAACGCCACCGCCGTCGGCTGCGCCGGCGAAGCGGCGCTGGTCGTCGTCACCGGCAACGCCGGCAACGACACCATCGCTATCGACCCCAGCGTCCCCGCCAGCGCCAAGGTACGGATCAACGGCAACGCCGGCAGCGACACCCTCTTCGGCGGTCCCGAGGACGACGTGCTGGAAGCGGGCGAGAACTACAACGGCCCCGACAACGGCAACGACGTCCTCCACGGCGAAGGCGGCAACGACGTCCTCTACGCCGATCCCGGCGGCGACCAGCTCGACGGCGGCAGCGGCGAGGACCTCCTGGTCTCCTCGGTCGAGGTCTGCCAGGGACACCGCTTCGACGGCGGCGCCGGCGAGGACACCGTCTCCTACGCCCGCTCCGACGCCGCCCTGCGGATGACTCTCGGCGGCACCGGCGGGCCGGCCGGCTGCGGTAGCCCCGACCAGATCCTCGGCAACAACGAGAGCCTCGAGGGCTCCGACGGGCCGGACGTGATGATCGGGGACAACGGCGACAACAGCTTCCTCGGCCACCTCGGCGCCGACACCTTCATCGCCAAGGGCGGCAACGACTTCATCGACGCCGCCGACGGCCAGCGCGACAAGGCCATCATCTGCGGCGGCGGCAACGACGAAGTCGTCAAGGACGGCAAGGACCCGACCAGCGGCTGCTGACGCAGCTAGAAGATGTAGTTCTGGAGCTTCGCCGGGTCGAGCACGGTGACGCGACCGCGGCCGGAGCGGACGATGCCGGCGCGCTCGAGGTCGGCGAGGAAGCGACTGACGCTCTCACGCGAGGTGCCGGCGAGCTGGGCCAGGTCGGCCTGGGTCATCTGGATCTTCACCTCTCCCCCCTCGCCGCCGCGGGCTTCGGAGACGAGCTGGGAGAGGACGCCGGCGACCCGACTGGGCACGGTCTGGAAGGACTGGCGGGAGATCCGCTCGTTGGCGGCGCGTAGGCGGCGGACCAGGGCGGCGACGAGCTTGACCGAGATCTCCGGGTGGCGGGCCAGCAGGCCTCGGACGTCGACGGCGGGAAGGGCCAGCAGCTCGCCGTCGCTGAGCGCCTCGGCGCTGGCCGAGCGGGTGTCGCCGTCGAGCATCGCCAGCTCGCCGAAGACCTCGCCGGGGCCGAGGGTGGCGAGGGTGATGGCGCGGCCGTCGGAGTGCTCGCGGGTGACCCGGAAGCTGCCCTCGCGGACGATGTAGCAGGCGTCGGAGCGGTCGCCCTCATGGAAGACGCGGGTCCCGGCCGGGAAGGAGCGCGGCACGGCGACGCGCGAAAAGCGCTCCAGCTCCGCCTCCTCCAGGTCAGCGAACAGCGGCACGCTCTTCAGCAGCTCGGCGCTCGTCTCCCCCTCCATGCCTTGATTATCGCGCCACCCGGGGGCCGATGGGCCGATTTCCCACGACAGGCGTGGGTTTTCGGCCCGTCGGCGGGCGGTTAGGGGCTGGCGGTGAGTTTGCGGGGGGTGCGGGTGAAGCCGGCGGCGATCAGGGTTTGCTCGTGGCCGGAGCCGATCACCGGCTCTCCGTCGAGTTTCTCGACCGCGAGTTTCTTCAGCTGGCCGGCGGCGACGGCTGCAGCGAGGGCGCGCATCGCCGCTTCCAGCTCCGGCCCCTCGATCGGCTTGAGGCGGAGCAGGCCGCGGCCGCCGCGCTCGAGGAAGACGACCGGCTCGCCGTCGCGGGTGAGCAGATGGGCGCCGGGGGTACGGCCTGGGCGGCGGCCTCCCTCCAGCTTCGGCCAGGGCAGCGAGGCGCCGTAGGGGTTGGCGGGATCGGTGGCGGCGAGCAGCAGGTAGGAGCCGTCGGCTTCCGGCAGCGAGCGCAGGCGCTCGACCGCGCCGGGGAGGGCGAACTGGGCGCCGCCGAGGCCCTCGACGAAGTAGCCACGGCGGGCGGTGCCGAGCAGCTCGAGGTTGCCGAGCTCCGAGTAGAGGGTGGCGAAGCCGCCGGGGATGCCCTCGGCCAGCACGGTCTCGCGGGTGACGATGCCGTAGCGCTCCAGCATCAGCTCGGCCTGGGCGCGCAGGCGGGCACCCGGGCCGGGAGCGTTGGCGAGGAGTGGCGCGGTGAGGGACCAGCGGCCCTGGATCGCGGTGGCGGCGGGGCGGCGGCGGGAGAAGCGGCCGCCACCCAGGCGACTTGACCTCGGATACCGGGAGGAAGGCGCCTGGCCCTCCGCGGGGACGGCGCGCAGGCGCGGCGCCCGCAGCGGCGCGAAGGCGTCGTTGGTGACGACGCCGGCCCAGGCCAGGTCCCAGAGGGCGTTGTGGAGGTCCTCGGCGGGGTGGTCGAGGTCGGCGAGCAGGTCGAGCCAGAAGGAGGGACCGGCGGCGAGGCGCTCGCGGATCGCCTCGTGGACCTCGCCCGTGGGCGACTCCAGCTTGGCGTTGGCCGGCGGCGGGCCGGCGAGGCGGACGTCCTCCCGGAAGTAGAGGGCGACGCGCCCGTCGGAGCGGCCGCGGGCGCCGGCGCCGACCCAGACCAGCTCGCCGCTGGTGCAGAGCTCGTCGAGCCAGGAGGGCGAGTAGGCGCCGAGCCGGCGTGGCAGCACGTCCGCCTCCCAGACCTTGGGGGTGAGGGCGACGCCCTGCAGCGGCACCAGCGCTTCGCGCAGGCGGTCGGGGCCGGCGCCGGCGCGGCGGAAGGCGTCGACGTTCTGCCAGCTCGGGAGGAAGCGGGCGAGCTGGGTGGTGTCGGCGGCCTCGACCTCCTTGCGCAGGCGGGCGAGGCTGGCGCGGCGGACCCGGCGCAGGACTTCGGAGTCGCACCACTCGCGCTCGGTCCCCTCCGGCAGCAGCTCGCCGCGGACCATCGCCCCTTCGCTCTCGAGCTCGCGCAGGGCCGGCGAGGGGTCGACGCCGTAGCGCTCGGCCAGGCGCGCGGTCGGGAAGGGGCCGTGGGTGCGAGCCCAGCGGCGGACCAGGGCCGCGCATCGCGTCGGGGTGGTCCTCGAGGAAGCTCTCCGGCAGGCCCGCGGGGGGCGGCACGCCGAGCGCGTCGCGGTAGAGGCCGGCGTCCTCGGCGGCGATGTAGCGCTCCTCGCCGGCGACGCGGACCTTGGCGATGCGGCGCTCGGCGACCAGCTTCTCCAGCATCGAGGCGGCCGAGTAGCCCTCGGTGACGCGCTCCTCGCACTCCGCCGCGGTCATGTCGCCGAGGTTGCGCAGCAGCTGCTGCAGGGCGTCGCGGTCGCCGGCGCGCCCGGCCTCTGTGCGGTGCTGCAGCTGCTCCTCGACTTCCTTCAGGGCCTCGGGGTCGATCAGTTCGCGCAGCTCCTCCTGGCCCAGCAGCTCCCGCAGGAGGTCGCGGTCGAGGGCCAGCGCCGCCGCCCGCCGCTCGGCGTTCGGCGTGTCCCCCTCGTACATATGGGTCGCGACGTAGTCGAACAGCAGCGAGGAGGCGAAGGGCGAGGCGGTCGGGGTCTCGACCTCGACCAGGCCGATCTGGCGCGAGTGCAGCTTGGTCAGCAGGTCGCCCAGCGCCGGCAGGTCGAGCACGTCCTGCAGGCACTCGCGGTAGGTCTCGAGGATGACCGGGAAGCGGGGGAAGTCCCGCGCCACCTCGAGCAGGCTCTGCGACTTGAGGCGCTGCTGCCAGAGCGGCGTGCGCTTGCCCGGATAGGCGCGCGGAATCAGCAGCGAGCGGGCGGCGTTCTCGCGGAAGCGGGCGCCGAACAGGGCCGAGCCGGAGAGCTCGGCGACGATCAGGTCCTCGATCTCCTCGGGGTCGATCAGGACGAGGTCGGCCGGCGGCGGCTCGTCGGCGTCGGGGAGGTGGATGACGATGCCGTCGTCGGACCAGATCGCGTCGGCCTCGAGGTCGCGCTCGTTGCGGATCTTGGCGGCGAGGGCGAGGCCCCAGGCGGAGTGGACCCGGCCGCCGAAGGGAGAGAGGATGCAGAGGCGCCAGTCACCGATCTCGTCGCGGAAGCGCTCGACCACGATCGTCTCGTCGGAGGGGACGACGCGGGTCGCCTGCTGCTGCTCGCGCAGGTAGGTGACGAGATTGTTGGCGGCGCGCGGGTCGAGGTCGTACTCGGCGGCCAGCTCGGTCGGCTCGCGCGCGACCGCCTCGCGGGAGAAGGCGCCGATCGCGCGGCCGAGCTCGGCGGGGCGGCCGATCCCGTCGCCCTTCCAGAAGGGGACCGCGCCCGGGGCGCCGGGGGCCGGGGTGACGATCACCCGGTCGCGGGTGATTTCCTCGATCCGCCAGGTGGTGGCGCCGAGCAGGAAGGTCTGGCCGGGGCGGGCCTCGTAGACCATCTCCTCGTCGAGCTCGCCGACCCGGCGGCCGTCCGGCAGGTTGACGCTGTAGAGGCCGCGGTCGGGGATCGTGCCGGCGTTGGTGACGACCAGCGAGCGCGAGCCTTTGCGGCCGTGGACGGTGCCGTTGGTGCGGTCCCAGACGATCCGGGGGCGGAGCTCGGCGAAGCGGTCCGACGGATAGCGGCCGTCGAGCATGTCGAGCACGTTCTCCAGCTGTTCGCGCGAGAGGTCGTGGAAGGACTGGGTGGCGGTGACCAGCCGCTCGACCGCGTCGACCTCCCACTCGTCCATCGCCGCCATCGAGACCAGGTGCTGGGCGAGCACGTCGAGCGGGTTCTGCGGGATCGTCGTCTCCTCGATCTCGCCTTCGCGCATGCGCCGGGCGACGACCGCGCACTCGAGCAGGTCGCCGCGGTATTTGGGGAAGATCCGGCCCTTGGAGGTCTCGCCGAGGCCGTGGCCGGCGCGGCCGATCCGCTGCAGGCCGCGGGTGACGGACTTCGGCGACTCGACCTGGATCACGAGGTCGACGGCGCCCATGTCGATGCCGAGCTCGAGCGAGGACGTCGCGACGAGGCACGGGAGCTGCCCGGACTTGAGGAGCTCCTCGACCAGGGTGCGCTCCTCGTGGGAGAGGGAGCCGTGGTGGGCTCGGGCGATCTCTCGATGTGGGGGGAGGGGGCTGGTCACGAACGCGGAGGCATCGGTGCCCCTCCCTGTGGCCGGCGTGCTCCGTGGCTGGAAGCTCTTGGTCGCCTTCGCCGTTGGCTAGCTCGTTCAACCTCTTTGCGAGGCGCTCGGAGGCGCGGCGGTTGTTGACGAAGATGATGGTGGAGGTGTGGGACTGGACCAGCTCCAGGAGCTTGGGGTAGATCGCGGGCCAGATCGAGCGGACGTGGGCGCATGGCTCGATTTCGGTGGGGGGACGCCGTCCTCGCTCGGGTAGGCGGGGGCGCCGGGGTCCGACATGTCCTCCACCGGGACGACGATCTCCAGGTCGAGGTCCTTGGTCCGCCCCGCGTCGACGATCCTGCACTCCCTCTTCGGACCGACGAGGAACTGCGCGATCCGCTCAAGCGGTCGCTGCGTCGCCGACAGGCCGATGCGCTGAAGCTGTCGGCACTCGCCATCCCTCCTCGCAGGCGCTCCAAGGTCAGCGCCATGTGCGCTCCGCGCTTCGTTTGGGCGACCGCATGGATCTCGTCGACGATCACCGCTTCGGTCGTGGCGAGGATCTCGCGCACGTTTGACGACAGCATCAGGTACAGCGACTCCGGCGTGGTGATGAGGATGTCGGGCGGGTTTTTGGCCATCGCCCGGCGCTCTTTCTGCGAGGTGTCGCCGGTCCGCAGCCCAACCGAGATGTCGGCCCCGATTCCGCGCAGCGGCGCCCGCAGGTTGCGCTCGATGTCGTAGGAGAGCGCCTTCAGGGGCGAGACGTAGACGAGGCGGACGCCGGTGCCCAGCTGCGGCGAGCGCGCCAGCTTGTCGATCCCCCAGAGGAAGCTGGCCAGGGTCTTGCCGGAGCCGGTGGGAGCGCAGATCAGCGCGTTGTCGCCGCCGGAGATCGCCTCCCAGCCCCCCGCCTGGGCCGGCGTCGGCCCCTCGAAAGAGGCCTCGAACCAGCGCCGCACGGGCGCGCTGAACGGCCCCAGCGGGTCAGGCTCCGTCCTCGGTTTCGCCTTGGCGGCCAACCCATAGATCCTACGCCGGGCGCCTCAGCTGTTCCTTTCCCGCGTAGGCGACGGAAAGGAACAGCTCGCGGGGGGGTCAGGTGGGGAGCGACGCGGGTCACGTATGAGGCGGATCAGCTCGTGCATCGTCTGTTCCGGGGAGTAGGCGACTTGGTCCCAGGCGAGGCGCCAGACGCGGAAGCCGGCGCTGCGGAGAGCTTGGTCCCGGTGGGCGTCGCGGCTGGCGGCCTCGGGGGTGCCGTGAACCAAACTGCCGTCGGTTTCGACCGCGAGGCGGGCGCGGCGCCAGAGGAAGTCGATCTCGAAGCGCTCGTTGCCGAGTCGCAGTTTCTCGTTGACCTTCGGCATGGGGACCGCGAATTCGGTGAGGAGGGGGAGCAGTCTGGCCTCCATCGGGCTGCGGATTACCAGCCCTGGCGGGTAGCGGCGCCAGAGGTCGAGGATCCCGAGCAGCAGACTGCTGCCACGGCGGCGGGGGCCGTCGAGGACGCGGTCGATTTCCGGCACGTTGAACATGCGGCGAACGGCTGCCTGCTCGATCGTGTCGCGGATCGCGCGGTCGGCGCGGGCAAGGGGGGTGCGGGCGGCGCGCGAGGTGCGGGTGGGCGTGGCCAGGGCGGCTGGTATCGGCCTCGCCGCGAGACTGGCGACGTCGACGATCGTGCGGCCCGGACTCGTGCAGGGGATGCCAGCGTGCATCCAGCTTTCCTCTGGGGCGGGCGGCGGAACGAACCGGCGGCGGATACCGGCGATCTTGCGGCCGGCTTCGACCGGAGCGATGACGTCGATTTCCTCGGGCGGCTGCTCCCAGAGGCCGAGCAGGGCGGCCGCAGTTCCGTGGGACACAACGGTGTCCTCGCCGCCGGCCAGAGTGGCCGCGAACAGCAGCGCGTTCCGGTGCTGGGGCGGGTAGCCAACCCCATAGGTGCCGCGGAAGACAGGGTGCAGCCGGCCGGAGACGACGGCCCGGTCGATCGTTCCGGCCGTGAACCCGGCCCGGCGCAACTGCGCCCGCGAGACGACGCCGTGCTGCAGCTGCGCCTGATCGGCGATCCGCCGCCAGCGCTCCTCCCATTTCGTGTCCGCCATACCACCCCAAGGGACGAGGGGGGCGATCTCGCCCCCCTGCCGGGTTCAGCTGTTCCTTTCCCGCGTCAGCGGAGGAAAGGAACAGCTGCCGAGGAAGTATGGTTCGAGCCCTGTTGTTAGGGGGTGCCGCCGGCGAACTTCACGTAGGCGTACCAGGACTTCTTGGGGACGAAGCCTTCGCCGAAGAGGCCGGAGCCGCTGCAGAAGTTGCAGGCGCCGGTGGCGTCGTCGACCGAGAACCAGTAGATCCGCTGCAGCTTCCACTTCGCCTGCTTGGCCTTCAGCAGCCCGAAGGCGCCCTTGAGCTGGGAGGCCTGGCCGCCGACGCCTTTGGCGAAGACGTTGCGCAGGGGGTTCGACGGCGGCGGCTGCGAGGACCAGCCGAGCTCGGTGATCCAGAGGCCCTTGCGGGAGTCGCCGTTGGCCTTCTCGACATCCCGGAATTCTTCGATCTCTCCGGGCAGTTCCTGGTAGCGCGCGGTGTAGGGATGCAGGGCGACACCGTCGAACTTCGACTTCACTCCCGGCGTCCGCTCGTACATCTGCTCGAGGAAGTCGGAAGCGAAGTAGGCGCGCTTCGGCCTTTCCTTCATCGATTTGCCGCCCTTGGGCCGCGCGAACATGCCGCCGAGGACGATCTTGGCCCCACGGTCGACGCTCTTCACGGCGGCGTAGGACCGCTTCACGAGGCGCCCGTATTCGGCCGGATTGGGCTTGGCGACGAAGTACTTGAAGTTGGGCTCGTTCCAGATCTGCCAGGTGCGGATCGGGTGTGCGGGGACGGTGGGGTTTTCGGCCCAGAAGCTGCCCCTGGGGCCATAGCGGGCCACCGCGGCCTTGAGGAACCTCGACCAGGCGCCCGCCGCGGAGCCGGTCGCGGGAAGGTGGTTGGGCGCCTTGACCGTGTGGTGGGAGCCCGGCACCCAGACCGACGGCACCGCCCAGGCGGGCGCGCCGCTGAAGAAGGGCAGGACCTCGATGCCGGCGTTGGCCGCTTTGGTCACGATCCCGTCGACACCCGACCAGTCGAAGCTGGCGCCGCGCGAGGACTGCGCCGCGCCCCAGTCGATCGGGAGGCGGGTGCTGTCGACCCCGCCACGGCGCAGCGAGTGGAACTGTTCCTGGCTCGGGGTCGCCTGCGGGACCACGCCCCAGAAGGTCGCCGGGACCGCCTGCGCGGCGCTGGCGAACAGCGCCAAGCCCAGCATCGCCACGGCCAGAACAGCCGTCCAAGCGCGCACTCCCCTACCGATTTGCCGCGTCGCTTTAGCCATCGAGCTAGGTCGCTTTCGGCGAAACCTGAGCGCCGGAAGACTGGCGCTGGCGCCGCTGCCTGATTACGACCACTCCGATCGAGATCGCGGCCAGAGCGGCGATCGCGATCAGGATCGGAATCAGGGGCGAAGAAGAGGAAGAGGAGTCGTCCGCGGACTGCTCGGAGCCGAGCGGCTGGCCGCCGGAAAGGCTGCCGGCCTGCTGGCCGCTGGCCTTGGCGTTGGGGCGGTCGAACCCTTGCCTTGGCTACCCTGGCCGGTGCCGCCACCGCTGCCCGTGCTTGGATTGCCGTTCGCCGACGATGCGCCGCCCGAAGACCCAGACCCGGAAGTGCTCGAGCTCCCGGCCCCAGCCGAAGCGCCGCCGCCTGAGGAGGAGCCGCCCGAGCCCTTGGTGGGCGGGGTGGTGTGTCCGGTGACGGTGGGCACGGCAGTTTCGTACTGGACCCCAGTCGCGTCTTCAGCCTGAGCAAGAACCGGAAAGCAAGCCAATGCCAGCAGAGCAAGCACTGACAGAAGCGCGAAAGCGGGTCGGGCCGAGCTACGGGCCTGGAAGTGGGGGATCGAATTCATGGCGCGCAAGGTTAGAGGAATCAGCGGCGTTGATCGCTCCGCTGCTCCTGATCGGCGGCCTGGCCCTCGCCGGTGGAGGGTTCGACCTGAGCGCCCGTCACATCGCCGGCCTCGCCGTGTGGCTGGTCGTGGTGGGGCTTCTGGCCCTCGGCGTCGCCGCCCGGGCAAATCTCGGGAGGCCGTTCTACTGGGCGAGTGGACTGATCTTGGGGCTGGCACTTTTGTCCGCAATCTCATCTCTCTGGTCGGGATCGATCGAGCTGAGCGTCACCGAGGCGGACCGGGTTCTGGTCTACCTCGGGTTCTTCCTTGCCGCATTCCTCATCGCTCAAACCGACCGGAGGCGCCAAAGGTTCGCTGAAGGCATCGCGATTTCCCTGGCGCTGATCGCCTTCGCCGCCCTCGCCACCCGCCTCCTGCCCCACGTCTTCGACGCCGGGCCTGGGCTTGGCAGCGGCCCGCGACTGCGCTATCCGCTCGGTTACTGGAATGCCGACGGCCTCGCGTTCGGCATCGGGGTGACGATGGCCCTGTGGATGAGCAGGCGCTCGCTGACGGCGGCGCTGCGCTGGCTGGCCGTCGCCTCGCTGCCGGTGCTGCTGCTGGCCCTCTACTTCACCTACTCGCGCGGCGGCCTGCTGGCGCTGCTCGTCGCCGGCGGCTGCCTGCTGGCGCTCTCCCACGACCGGCTCTGGCTGCTCGGCACCCTGGCGATCGGCGCCCTGGGGACGCTGCCGGCGCTGCTGGCGGTGCAAGCGCGGCAGGGCCTCGTCAACAACGCCAACAGCCCGGTTACCGTCGACCAGGGGCTGGAGGTGGCGCTGGTGCTCGCCGCCGGGGTGGCGCTGGCGCTGGCGCTGTTCGCCGGGCTGCGATGGATCGAGGGCAGGGATGGCGAGATGACCGGGCGCGCGGTCCGGCTCTCCCGTGACCCGAAGCTGCTGAAGGGGATCGCGCTGGGGGCGGCGCTGCTGGCGATCGCGGCGGCGATCGCGATCGGCGGCCGCGCCTGGGACCAGTTCTCCAGCTCCGACCTGCAGTTCCCGAACCAGCCCGAGAAGCACTTCAGCGACCTCTCCGGAGCCGGCCGCCACGACTTCTACCGGGTCGCGATCGACGCCTTCGGGGAAAAGCCGGTGCTGGGACACGGCGCCGGCACCTACCAGTTCTCCTGGGACCAGCTGCGCTCGATCCCGATCCCCGTCCAGGACGCCCACTCGGTCTTCCTCGAGGCCTTCGCCGAGCTGGGGCTGGTCGGCGGGCTGCTGGTGCTGGCGCTGTTCGGGGTGCTGCTCTGGACCGGCTTCGGCGCCTGGCGCAACGCCCGCGGCTCCCAGCAGGAGCTCTGCGCGGTTCTGCTGGCCGCCACCGTCGCCTTCACCGTCGGCGCGGCGATCGACTGGTTCTGGGAGATCGCCGCGCTCGGGGCGATCTTCTTCCTCGCCAGCGGCGTCCTCGTCGCTGTCCGCTGCGCCCAGCTGGCGCCGGCGCGGAGCGAGGCCGGCGGGCGCGGTCGAGAACCGCCGCTTCGGCCTCGCGGTCGCCGGCCTGGCGATCGCCTGGGTCACCGCCCTCGGCCTGATCGGGCCGCTGCTGGTCGACCACGAGATCAAGGCCAGCCAGTCGGCGGCCGCCAGCGGCGACGTCGCCAGCGCCGTCAGCCACGCCGACACCGCCCGCTCGATCGAGCCCTGGGCCGCCTCGCCCTACGTGCAGCTGGGGCTGCTCTCGCAGCTGCAGGGCGACGACGTGACCGCCGCCGGACGGCTCTCGCAAGCGATCAACCGCGAGGACCGCAGTTGGCTCCTTTACTACCTCCGCTCTAAGATCGAGCACGAGGCAGGCGATACCGCCAGCGCCCGTGCGGACCTACGCCGGGCCCAGCAGCTGAATCCGCTCGAGAGTTGCCTGCGGGAAGGATGGGACGGTTGCGGATGAGCCGGATGTCGAGCGCCCAGAGGACGGTCTCGCGCGCCTCCGTGCCGGCGGCGCCGGCCCCGGCGCCGCGCCCGCGCAGCGCCGCCGGGCGGCTCGGCCTGACCGGGCCCGACGGCTCGCGGCGGCGCGGGGCGATGCTGCGGCGGCTGCTCGCCTGCGGCGACTGGGCGGTCCTGATCGCCGCCCTCTGCGTCGTCACCGCGGCCAGCGCCACCACCGACGTCGCGACCCTGTTCTGGGCGGTGCTGCTCAGCCCCGCGTGGATCCTGGTGATCAAGCTCCACGGCCTCTACGACAACGACCACCGGCGGATCCGCCACAGCACCCTCGACGAGCTGCCCTCGCTGGTCTCGGCCAGCGTCCTCGGCACCCTCGTCCTCGACGGCCTGCTGGCGCTGAGCCCGGTCGGCCCGCTCTCCCCCACCAGCGCGATCGCGGTCGGCTTCGGCGCCCTGGTCGGCAGCTTCGTCGCCCGCGGGGTGCTGCGCTTCCTCTGGCACCGCCTGACCGGCCTCGCCGCCGGGCTGGTGATCGGCCCGGCCGCCGCGGTCGACATGGTCGCGCGCCGCGTCTCCACCCACCCGGAGACGCGGCTGGCGCTGGTCGGCTACCTCTCCCAGGGCGACGACGCCGCCACCGAGCTGCCGCGACTGGGCTCGATCGCCGACATCTCCAGGGTCGCCCGCGAGCATGAGATCGAGCGGGTGGTGGTGACCGAACAGGAGATGAACGAGCCGGCGGCCGAGCGCCTGATCGAGGAGTGCAAGGCGGAGGGTCTGGCGCTGACCTTCCTGCCTCAGCACTACGGGCTGCTGGGGCCGGGGATCGAGCTCAACCGCCTGGCCGAGCTGCCGGTCCTCGACTTCCGCTTTGCCGACCCCTCGCGTTCGACCGAGGCGATGAAGCGGGCGATGGACGTCGTCGTCTCCGCCTCCCTGCTGTTCGTGCTCTCGCCACTGCTGGTCGCGGTCGCGATCGCGATCCTGCTCGACTACCGGCCGCCCCGTCTTCTTCCGCCAGCGCCGCGCCGGCAAGGATGGCGAGCCGTTCGAGATGCTGAAGTTCCGGACGATGGTGGTCGACGCCGAGGAGCGCCTCGGCGAGCTGGTCGACCTGGCCGAGCTCGAGCAGCCGGCCTTCAAGATCGCCGACGACCCGCGGGTGACCCGCAGCGGCCGCACCCTGCGCCGCTACAGCCTCGACGAGCTGCCGCAGCTGATCAACGTTCTGCGCGGCGAGATGTCGCTGGTCGGGCCGCGGCCGGAGGAGGAGAGCGTCGTCGCCCTCTATGACGAGCGCCAGCGCGGGCGCCTGGCGATCAAGCCCGGGCTGACCGGGCCGATGCAGGTCTACGGCCGCAGCGACCTCACCTTCGAGGAGCGGCTGGCGATGGAGCGCGACTACCTCGACAACCTCTCCCTCGCCGGGGACCTGGCGATCCTGATGCGCACGCCGCGGGCGGTCATCCGCGGCGAAGGCGCGCACTGAGCCGCTGAGCTGTTCTTTTCCTGCAATGACGAAGGAAAGGAACAGCTCAAGTGCGGGATTGGAGGTGGCGATCGTCAGCCACGGGGCCGAAGGGCTGCTGCGCAACTGCTTGCGCTCGCTGCGCGAGCATCCGCCTGCGGGGGGCGGGATGCGGGTGACGGTGGTGGACAGCGGGAGCGCCGACGGGACGCCGGACATGGTCGAGCGCGAGTTCCCGGAGGTGCGGCTGCTGCGGCGGGGCAACATCGGCTTCTCCGCCGCCAACAACCTGGTGCTGCGCGAGAGCGAGGCCGGGGCGGTGCTGCTGCTCAACCCCGACACCGAGGTCTACGCGGGGACGCTCGACGCGGCGCTGGCGCGGCTGCGCTCGGAGCCGCGGATCGGCATGGTCGGGGTGAAGCTGGTGCTGGAGTCGGGGGAGCTCGACCACGCCTGCAAGCGCTCCTTCCCGACCCCGCTGAGCGCGCTCGCCCACTTCACCGGGATCGGCCGCGCCGAGGGGGCTTCGGGGGCGCTGAGCCAGTACCGGGCGACGGATCTGGGTGACGACGAGCCGGGCGAGGTCGACGCCGTCAACGGCGCCTTCATGCTCTGCCGCGCGCGAGGCGGTGCGCGAGGTCGGCCTGCTCGACGAGGGCTACTGGCTCTACATGGAGGACCTCGACTGGTGCCACCGCTTCTGGGACGCGGGCTGGAAGGTCTTCTACGAGCCGGCCGGGGTCGCCCTCCACGTCAAGGGCGCCTCCAGCGGCGGGCGGCGGCGGCCCAAACAGGAGATCGCCTTCCACCGCGGCATGGCCCGCTTCTACCGCCGCTTCGACGCCCCGCGAGCACAACCCGTTGCTCAACGCCGCCGTCTACGCCGGCATCGCCGCCAAACTCGCCGTCGCCCTCACCCGCACCGCGCTCTCGCGGTCGACGGGCCGATAAGTCGAGCCCTGGACGACATTTCGGCCCATCGGCCGGCGGTTAGGGGCGTTCGGCGATGACTATGTCTTGGAGGGTGAGGCCCTCGGGGGTGCTGGACCAGATGCCGTGGTGGATCGGCTCGCGGACCTTGAGGCCGACCGCGTCGAGGGCGGCGCGGAGGTCGGCGACCGGGAGGGCGACCGCGGCCTCGGGCTCGGCCGGGTCGGTGGTCAGGCCGCCTTCGATCGGGTGGCGGAAGTCCATCATCGCCCGGCCGGCGGCGATCTCGGCCTCGGCCTCGGGGGTGAGCAGGAAGAAGGTCAGCAGGCAGGTCCCGCCCGGTTTCAGCACCCGCGCCGTCTCCGCCAGGTAGTGGTGCGCCTCGTCGCGCAGCAGATGGGTGAAGAGCGAGGTGGCGAAGGCGAAGTCGAAGCTGGCGTCCTCGTAGGGGAAGCGGAACTCGGTCCCGGCCTGCTTGCCGAAGGGGTTGTACTTGCCGTTGTAGACCGAGGCCCAGGTGAACTCGAAGTTGGGCCAGCGGGGGGTGATCGTGCGCTGGCACCAGCGGACCATCTCGCGGCCGACGTCGAAGCCGGCGTAGGAGCCGCCCTCGAGGTAGGAGGTCAGCGGCAGCGCCATCCGGCCGAGCCCGCTGCCGACGTCGAGCACGCGGTCACCGGGCTCGAGGCCGCCGAGGTCGCGGAAGTAGCCGAGGAACTGCTGGCCGGTGCGCTCGAAGTCGCCGCCGCCGACGAAGGCCAGCGAGCGCGGCGGCGTCAGCGGCCCCTCGCGGCGGCGGCGGACGAAGTCCGACGGGCCCCAGCGCAGCCGCCGCGCCGCCGCCTTGGCCAGATAGATCGCCTTCGCCCGGGTCGGGGACGGCACGCTAGAAGGGCAGCGTCTCGGCGATTTCGGCGAGCTTCGGGGCCGACTTGTCGCGCTCGCTCAGCAGCGGGTCGGCGACCTGCCAGTCGACGGCGACGTCGGGGTCGTCCCAGGCGATCCCGGCCTCGGTCAGCGGGTCGTAGTCGCTGGAGAGCAGGTAGGTGACGTCGGCGATGTCGCTGAGCACGGCGAAGCCGTGGCCGAAGCCGACCGGGACGAAGAGCTGGTGGTGGCGCTCGTCGTCGAGCACGTGCGCCTCCCACTGGCCGTAGGTGGGCGAGCCGCGGCGGAGGTCGACGGCGACGTCGAGGATCGCCCCGCGCGGGCAGCGGACCAGCTTCGCCTGGCCGGGCTCGGTCTGGAAGTGGATCCCGCGCAGGGTGCCGCTGGGAGGAGCGGGAGTGGTTGTGCTGGACGAAGGGAACGTCGATGCCGAGCTCGGCCCAGGCGCCGGTGCGGTAGGTCTCGACCATGAAGCCGCGCGAGTCGCCGTGGACCTGGGGCTCCAGGAGGACGACGCCGTCGAGCTTGGTCGGCAGCGGCTTCGGCATCAGCCGCCCAGCGCCTTCCCGTACTGCTTTTCGTAGTACTCGCGGTACTCGCCGGAGCGGATCGGTCCCCACCAGTCCTCGTTGTCGCGGTACCAGGCGACGGTCTTCTCCAGGCCCTCGGCGAAGTGGACCTGGGCCTCCCAACCCAGCTCCTCCTTCAGCTTGGCGGAGGAGAGCGAGTAGCGGCGGTCGTGGCCGGGGCGGTCGGCGACGTACTCGATCAGCGACTCGTCCTTGCCGGTCAGCTCGATCACCCGCTTGATCACCTCGATGTTCTCGCACTCGTCGGGGCCGCCGACGTTGTAGGCCTCGCCGGCCTTGCCCTTCATCAGCACCGTGTGGATGCCGCGGCAGAAGTCCTCTACGTAGAGCCAGTTGCGGACCTGCTTGCCATCGCCGTAGACCGGCAGCGGGTCGCCGTGCATCGCGTTCAGCGTGATCAGCGGGATCAGCTTCTCCGGGTACTGGCGCGGGCCGTAGTTGTTGGAGCCGCGCACGATCGAGGCCTCGATGCCGTAGGTGTGGACGTGGGCGGTGACCAGGAGGTCGCCGGCCGCCTTGGTCGCCGAGTAGGGCGAGGAGGGGTCCAGCGGCGAGGTCTCGGTGAAGGAGCCGGACTCGATCGAGCCGTAGACCTCGTCGGTCGAGACCTGCAGGTAGCGCTGCACGCCGAGCTCGCGGGCGGCGTCGAGCAGGGTGCCGGTGCCGATCACGTGGGTGCGGGCGAAGGCGTCCTGGTCGTCGATCGAGCGGTCGACGTGGGACTCGGCGGCGAAGTTGACCACCGCGTCCACGCCCTCCATCGCCTCGCGCACGATCTGCGGGTCCTCGATCGCCCCCTCGATCAGCTCGACGCCGTCGGGCAGGTTCTCCGGCCGGCCGGCGTAGGTGAGCTTGTCGAGCACGGTGATCTCGTGCTCGTCGCCGGCGATCCGGACGTAGGTGGAACCGATGAACCCGGCGGCGCCGGTTACGAGCAGCTTCATGCTGCCTCCTCCGCTTGTCGTTGGGCGAGATAGCCGGCCAGCCCGTCCTGCCAGGAGGGCAGCCGGATCGCGTGTTCGCGCTGGCTGGTCAGGGCCGAGAAGGGGGGCCGCGGTGCCGGCCGGCCGAATTCCTCGGTGGTGATCGAGAGCACTTTGCACTCGACCTTGGCCTGCTCGAAGATTTCGCGCGCGAACTCGTACCAGGAGCACTGGCCGGCGGCGGCCATGTGGTGGATGCCGAACTCGATCCCCTCGATCAGGCGCACGATCCCGTAGGCGAGGTGCCAGGTGTATGTCGGCGAGCCGACCTGGTCGCGGACGACGAGGACCTCGTTGCCGCTGCCGGCCAGGCGCAGCATCGTCTCGACGAAGTTGGGGCCGCCGATGCCGAACAGCCAGGCCGAGCGGACGACGAAGTGGCGCTTGTTGGCGGCGATGGTCGCCTCCTCGCCGGCGAGCTTGGTGCGGCCGTAGGCGGAGAGCGGGGCGACCTGGTCGCTCTCCACGTAAGGGGCGCCCTTGAGGCCGTCGAAGATGTAGTCGCTGGAGACGTAGACGACGCTGGCGCCGACCTCCGCCGCCGCGGCGGCGACATTGCCGGCCCCGGTGCCGTTGACCGCGAAGGCGTCCTGCTCGGCGGCCTCGGCGCCGTCGACGTCGGTCCAGGCGGCGCAGTTGATGACGACGTCGGGGCGCTCGAGGTCGAACTTCTTCGCCAGCCCGGCGGCGTCGGTGATGTCGAGCTCGGCGCGGCCGAAGCCGACCACGTCGTGGCCGGCGTTGCCGGCGGCCAGCATCACGTCGCGGCCCAGCATTCCGGCGGCGCCGGTGACGAGCAGCTTCATCGTGGGAGGTTGGCAGCGTCGAGGTCGTGCACGAGCCGAGACAGGCTAGTCATCCGGCGAGGGCATCGCCGCTCCGAGGCCTTGAGCATTCTTATAATCATGCTTATAATAATTCAGGTTATATGACAGTGGAGACCTTCAGATGGCCTTTGGCTGGCGAGTTCCTCAACCGCGAGGAGGAGCTCGCGCAGCTACATCGCTGGTGGGACGACCGGGGTCGGCGCCTGGTTACGATGTACGGCCGCCGCCGCGTCGGCAAGTCGTGGCTGTTTCGCGCCTTCGCCCACGAGAAGCCCGCGGTCGTCCTGGTGGCAGAGGCAGGCGCTCGCGGCGCTCAGCTGAGGAAGCTCGCGGCGGCGCTCGAGGAGCCCCTCGGCCTGCGCCCCGACCTTGCCGACGTGCCGGACCTCTTCCGAGCCCTCTACAGGGTCGGCCGCGACCAGAAGGTGCTCGTCGTGATCGACGAGTTCCCCCACCTGATGCCCAGCGCGCAGGTGGAGCGGCGGGAAATGTTGACCGCGATCCAGGCCGTGATCGAGGAGGAGCAGGACGCCTCCCAGACCAAGTTCATCCTCTGCGGATCTCAGATCGGCTCGATGGAGAGGTTGCTGGCCGAGGAAAGCCCGCTGCACGGCCGCCTCTACCGCTTCTTCGTCTCTCCCCTGGGCCCCGGCGAATGCGCCCCGTTCATCGAAGCCGAAAGCGCCCAGGACTGGGTCGAGCGCTTCGCGGTGAGCGGCGGGATGCCGATGTATCTCGACGAGCTCGCACGCGGCGGCCCGCTGAAGAAGCTGCTCGGCGCGAACGTCCTCAACCACCTCGGCACTCTCTTCGAGGAGCCGCCATACGTCCTCCAGCAGGAGCTGCAGCGCCCGGCCATCTACTTCTCGATCCTCGACGAGATCGCCTCCGGGCCGCGGGCCCTTCGCGATCTCTCCAGCGCGCTCGGCACTCCCGGCACCTCGCTGACGGAGTACCTGCGAACCCTGCAGGAGATGCGGATCATCGACCGCGAGCTTCCGATCACGAGCGACGAGCGCTCGACCGGGTATCGCTACCGCCTGACCGATGGCTTCTTCCGCTTCTGGTTTCGCTTCGTCCGCCCCTTCGCCTCCGAGCTGGAAGCAGGGCTGAAGCCGGCCGACCTGTGGACCGCCGAGGTGGAGCCGGCGTTTCCCGACCACATCGCGCCGGCGTTCGAGGTCTTGTGCCGGCGCTGGGTGCGGGCGAACCTCGGCAGCGAGGCCAGCCGGGTCGGCAGCTGGTGGGGCCCGGCCCTCAATGAGCTGCGTGCCAGGCACGAGCGCGAGACGGAGGAGATCGATGTGGTCGGCCTACATCGGGGTCGCGTCTCGCTCGTCGGCGAGTGCAAGTGGACGGCGAAGCCGATCTCGGTCTCGCTGCTGGGGGAAATCGAGAAGTACAAGCTGCCGGCGCTCGCGCAAAGTGGCGCCAGGATCGGCAGGGACGGGCCCCTGATCGTCCTCTTCTCACGCAGCGGATTCACCGCTGGACTCAAGAGCGCCGCGGAGGAGAGTGAGAAAGTCCGCCTCGTCGAGCTCGAGGAGCTCGTCCCCCGACGCTGATCGAGCGGCTACCAAATCACCACTGAACCCGGGTGGTCGTGATCGCGGATGGCGCGATCCTTGCTGACGAGCTTCAGGCCGTGCTCGATGGCGGTCGCGTAGATCAGTCGGTCGGCGGGGTCCCCGGGAAACGACGAGGGCAGAGCGACGGCGGCATCCGCGATCGCGGGCGTCACGCCGATCGTCCGCAGCTGCGCCGCGAGGCCCTGCAGCCAGGTCCGGATCGGGACACTGACGGTGATCCGCTCATGCCTGGCCAGCCAGGCCAGCTCGTACCAGGAGATCGCCGCCACGGCGAGCTCGTCAGCCCGATCGAGCGCCTTGCGCGCCGGCGCGCTGACCCGCTGTGGCTCGGCCGACCACCAGTGGACCACATGGGTGTCGAGCAGGAGGGTGCTCACGAGTCAAGAGGCATTCCAGGGCTCGCCGGTGGAGAAAAGCTTCTCCTCGTCGACCGCGGTCATCGCAACCCCCTCGAACGATCCCTTCAAGGACCGAGCGCCGGATGGCGGCACGAGGCGCGCGACGGGGCGGCCGTGCCTGGTGATCTCAATTTCCTCGCCGGCAGCGGCGTCGTCGAGGAGGCGCAGGATCGTCGCCTTTGCATCGGTAGCAGTCACTTGTTTGGCCATATGGACAGAATAATAGCCAGATTGTGAGACAGCGCTACCGACTCAGACGATTTTGATCTCGCAGTTGTCGCCGACCAGGAGGCGCAGGGTCTTCGGTGGGCCGTCGCTGCGGGTCAGCTTGACGTTGCGGCCGAGCAGGCTCGCCTCCATCCTCGTTTCGAGGTCCTCGACCACCGAGTCGGCGAGGATGATCGAGTGCTCGACCTCGGAGCGGCGCACGTGGACGCCGGCGCCGATCGAGGTGTAGGGGCCGATGTAGGCGTCCTCGATGCAGGCCCCGGCGCCGATCACGGCCGGGCCGCGGACGACCGAGCGGGTCAGCGTCGCGCCCGGCTCGACGACGACGCGGCCCTCGACCCGGGACTCCTCGTCGATCTCGCCCTCGAGCTTGGTCTCCAGCTCCTCCAGGACGAGGCGGTTGGCCTCGAGCATGTCGGCGAGCTGGCCGGTGTCCTTCCACCAGCCGCGCACGACCTCCGACTGGACCTTGTGGCCGTCGTCGATCAGCGCCTGGATCGCCTCGGTGATCTCGTACTCGCCGCGCCAGGAGGGCTCGAGGCTGCGGGCGGCGTCGAAGATCGCCGGGGTGAAGAGGTAGACGCCGACCAGGGCCAGGTTCGAGGGCGGGTCTTTCGGCTTCTCGATCAGGCGCACGATGTGGCCGCTGTCGTCGAGCTCGGCGACGCCGTAGGACTGCGGGTCGTCGACCGGGGTGAGCAGGATCAGCGCGTGCGGTTCGTCGGCGCGGAAGGTGGCGACGAGGCCGCGCAGGCCGTCGCGCAGGAGGTTGTCGCCGAGGTACATGACGAAGGGCGAGTCGCCGATGAAGTCGGCCGCGGTGAGGACCGCGTGGGCGAGGCCGGCGGGCTTGTCCTGGACGATGTAGGTGATGGCGGCGCCGAACTGGGAGCCGTCGCCGGCCGCCTCGCGGATCTCGTCGCCGGTCTCCGGCGCGATGATGATCCCGATCTCCTTCACCCCGGCGTCGACCAGCGCCTCGATCCCGTAGAAGAGCACGGGTTTGTTGGCGACGGGCACGAGCTGCTTCGCCGAGGTGTGGGTGATCGGGCGCAGCCGGGTTCCGGCGCCGCCCGAGAGGATGAGTCCCTTCAGTGGCTCCATGCGAGGCGCAAGCCTACTGGGCCTTGGCGTTCAGGGGCCCAGCAGCGCCGCGGGAACGACGGCGATGCCGTCACGCCGTCGATAGGCCGCTGTTCCGGTGGTCACCACGACGGCGTCGGCGAGTTCGTCGCCGAGCTGCTCAGGAGCCAGATCAGATGTCGCACGTCCCGGTCGTCGACCGCCGCGCCGAGCTTCACCTCAATCGCGACGACCGACTGGCCACGCTCGACGATCAGGTCGACCTCGTGTTCGCCGCCTCGAGTGCGCAGGTGGTGGAGGCGCGCCTCGATTCGCTGTGCGTAGACCCGCACGGAGAGGGTCACGAGCGACTCGAACAGGGCGCCGAGCAGAGTGCCATCGCGAGGGATCCAAGGGTTTGCCGAGCCCCCTTTAAGCAGGATGTCCGCATCGATCCCAAGCAGTCGGGCGGCAAGCGCCGGGTCGGCGAGGTGGTGCTTGGATTGAAGCGACAGGCGGGCAAGCCGATTGAAGGTGGGCAGCCAAGCGTGGACAGGATCAAGGATCCAGAGCTGCTGGAGGATGTCGCGATAGGACAGCGCCGTCGGTCGTGAGGGCTTGTTGACCTCATCGCTTGTCGCCGCATCCCTGATCTTCTCGAAGCTGGTCGTCGTGGCAGTCGCCGCCGCGTAGGCGGCCATCCACCTCTTGAGGGTGTCGGGCCGGCGAATCTTGCGGCCAAGCTCCTCGAACTCCCGGCCGACGATGTGATCTACATAGCCGTCGAGCTGCGCTCGCACAGAACGCATGGAGCGGTCTCGTATTCCGGGGAATCCCGACCGCAGAATCTCCTCGACGTAGCCCTCGAGATCGATCTCCGCCCGACCTTGGACCCGCGGTCGCTCGCCCTCGAGGAGGGTCGGAGAGAGACGGTCGGGGTGCCGACCCCCCGCTCGGCGAGCTCATCGGGCGCATGCGCAACCGTACGATCCGCCCGGCCCCGGAGTGGGTCGGCAGGTCAGTGGGGGTCGCCGACCCGGTCAGCAAGAAGCTTCCCCCGCGGCGCCGTCGTCAACGCCCGGCGCACCCGATCGAAGACTTCGGCACCCGCTGCACTCGTCGATGAGAATCGGCGGCTCCCCTTCGTCCACCTGAGACGTATCGGCTTCGATGATCGACTTCGCGATCCGCTGATCGAGGCGATAAACGGTGGTAGCTCGCCTTGCGGCCGTAACCGTCTTTCCAACGGCCTTCGGGCCTTCGATAGCGAGAGCGGGCAGGCCCGGCAGGAGTTCGTCGAGCTCGTCGTCGACGATGCAGGGCGGTATTCGGCGCTGAATCCCAGGCCGGGGTAGAGTGCGCCTCCACGAATCTGCGTTTACACTTTTACAGCTTTCAACTTTACATTTCGTCGGAAGTTTCGTTTACGCTTCGGCGACCAGGGCCAGCTCGGTTGAGAGATTGCCAGCCGTACGACCCGCCGTCTACATCCCCAACTTCAACGGATCCCAGCGCCTCGGCGGGCGCTGCGGTGCCTGCGCGAGCAGAGCACGGCAGGTGGACGTGGTTGTCGTCGACAACGGGTCCTCCGACGGGACGGTGGAGCTGCTGGGCGAGGAGTTCCCGGAGGTGACGGTGCTGGCGCTGCGGGAGAACCTCGGCTTCGGGCCGGCGCTGAACCGGGCCGTGGCCGAGCACCCGGCCGACCCGCTGATCCTGCTCAACAACGACGCCGAGGCCGAGCCGCGCTTCGTCGAGGCGCTGCTCGACTCCGCGGCCGAGGGCGTGCACGCGGTGGCGGGGGTGATGCTGCAGGAGCGCTCGCCGGGGCTGATCGACTCCGCCGGCGTGGTGGCGGACCGGACGCTGATGGGCTTCGACTACCTGCACGGGGAGCCGGTCGAGGTCGCGGCGAGCGCGCCCGACCCGCTCGGGCCCAACCGGGGGCGCGGCGCTGTATGACCGTGCCGCGTTCGAGGCCGTGGGCGGTTTCGACGAGCGCATCTTCCTCTACTACGAGGACCTCGACCTGGCGCTGCGGATGCGGGCTGCCGGGGCGCGCTGCCGGCTCGCCCCCGGGGCACGAGCGCTGCACGCCTACTCGGCCAGCCTCGGCGCCGGCAGCGGCGAGAAGTTCGCCCGCACCGGCTGGAGCCGGGGATACATGCTGCGCCGCTACGGGGTGATGTCGCGACCGCGCGACGCGGCTCGCGTGCTGGCGACCGAGGGCGCGATCAGCGCCGGCCAGCTGCTTATGGACCGAACGACGAAGGGGCTGCGCGGGCGGCTGCGGGGGTGGCGCGAGGGCGGCGGCGCGGACGCTGCGCGAGCTGGACCGCGGCGCCCTGCTCGACATCAGCGCCCGCGAGGCCCTGGCCCTGCGCCGGCGGCGCCGCGGTTAGCCGAGCAGCCAGGATGGGCGGTGCTACGGGAGCAGAGCTTCTCCGCAGCGGCTCCCGCAGTTATCCGCACGCGAAAGCTTCTTGAGCCGCGCCAAGGCTTGGGCAGACGCGTCAATCTCCCGGTTCGCCTTCTTGGCCCGCTCAACAAGGTGCTTGGCGTACCAATCGCCTTGGGGCTTACGGCCGACAATCGAATGCCTGGCGGCACCAGCTATGAGATCGGCCATTTGGATAAACGGGTGCAATGCGCTGTCTTGATGAACGGAGCCGCCGACACTCACTGCGCGCCCCGCACGACATATGGCTGGCATTTCGGGAACGCGTGGTAGAAGCGATGGCGCAACGTTAGATCCTGGGCGGCTCTGAACGAGGTTCGTCTTCGCGTCGCTGACGGTAAGCGGCACTTTGGTGGCGCGGTCCGAGACATAGCTGACCAATCCTACGCCGCTATCGGCGCCAGCTCGATCGGACTCGATGCAAGGTCAGCGTCGGGAGATGAGCTTGCCGTCACGTTGCCGTCACGCGCCTCAGCAGGCTGCATCGGGCTCGGGCGTTTCGTCTCAAGCGGGCCGTGTAGGGAGTTCTGAGCCATCTCGTTAGGCGATTCGGTAGGGGAAGTCTTTGTCTGCATCCGCCATCGGCGGCACTTTTGCACACGGGGAAGTCGGAGAGGTGTTCTCCTTCGTCAATCCGGCGGTTAGGCGCCGAGCCAGCGGCGGGCGCGGGACGGGTCGCCCGCGCGGCGCAGGCGGTGGCGCTCGTCCGGTCCTAAGCCTCGTTGCCGCCGCAGCAACCGCGCCCGCACGCGCCGCAGAACTCCGGTAGCACCGCTTCGCAAACTGTTGACTTCGGCGCTCAGCTGCTCGGTCGTGCAGATGCTGCTCTTGCACCTGGCTCCGCAGCAGCCAGGTCGCTCTGCTCAAACTGTGGCAAGCCGGCCTCGCGCATCTCTCCAGCTCAGCGGCCAACGAGTCGCGGTCTGCGACCAGGCGAGCGAGGCCGGCGCGCGGCCGGGAATCGTCACCGCCGCGAGGCTGCTCCGCCCGGCCCAGGGAGAGGCTCCGAATCTCTGCGGCCAACTCTGCGTTGACCCGTTCCAACGCCTCCACCTGGCGTTGCGAGTCGTTCTTGGAGTCCTCGCCGGGCACCTCAGACCCGCGCCGTCCACCGCGTTTGACGCCGGCGTCGCCAGTCACGCGATTCGTCCCAGCCGCGCCGGTGCAGACGCTCGGAGAAGCCCCGGAGGAGCGAATCGGGAAGCACCCGATAGCGCACCAGCCGCTCCGGGATCACCGCGCCCAAACCTGCCCTGGGCGCGCAGGCGGCGGTAGAGATCCCAGTCGCTGTGGGAGATGCTGGCGGGGTCGTAGCCCTCATCCAACTCGGTGAACAGACTCCGCGGAAATAGAGCGGCGGTATCTCCGTCCCAGTTCTCGTCGTCATCTCGCAGCACACGGTTTCCCAGCGGAGCGTATCCACCGCCATCCGACAGTTCGGCGCCGTCGGGGCCGATGAAGCGCAGCCAGCTGGTCACGTAGGCCAGCTCGGGCTCGCGTCGCAGCGTCTCCAGCGCCCGCGAGATGAACTCCGGCTCGAACAAATTGTCGGCGTCCAGCATCGCCAGGTACTCGCCCTGGGCGAGCTCGATCCCGAGGTTGCGGGCGGCGCTCTCTCCTTCGTTTAGCTGAGTCACGACCCGCACATCGCGGCTCCCGCTCAAGCTCCGAGAGGACTGAGTCAGTCGACTCGAAAGAGCCGTCGTTGACGATCAGCACCTCGAAGTTACTGGTGGGTCTGGTCAAACAGTGAGGCGACCGCGTCCTTCACATAGAGGTGGGCACGGTGGTAGGGGATGATGACGGTCACCAGGGGATCGGGAGGGGCGCTGGGGCGAGCGCGGCGCGCCACCGCGCCGAGCATCAACTCGTAGGTCTCAAGCACCTGATTCGGGTCGGAAAGAGCGAGGAAACGCTTGAACACGGCGCCGGACCGGCGCACCCGCTCGACCTCCGCGCGATCCTCGACCAAGCGAGCTCCAAGGCCCTGCCGATCGCCTCGGGACCGACGTCATCGGCCAGCCAGCCGCTGACCCCGTGATCCACTGTCTCGGCGAACCCGCCCACGGGAGTCGCCAAGACAGGGAGTCCCGGCTCGCATCGCCTCGAGCGCGACGTTGCCCCAGACCTCGAAGGTCGAGGGAAGGACAACGAGGTCATGTTAGGAGACCAGCGGCGCTGGAGCTCGTCGTGGGGGAGCGCATCCTCAATCTCGAATCCGCGGGTCGCCGTTGGCTCATCTCTTCGATCGTCATCCGCACCGACTGTCCCAAGCGGCGCAGTCGGGGTATCGGCGCCCGATCATCGTCAGCCGCCAGTCGTCGAGTGCCGCAAGCGCAAACAGCGCCTGGACCAGGTCGAGAACGCCCTTGAGGCCGCTGCAGTCTGCCCACGAAGAGGATCTTCAACGGCTGGACCAGGATCGCAGCGGGGCCGCCTCGGGGAGGCAGCGGCGGGTACCGCGAACGGAGGCCTCGTCAGAACTGCCTCGGGCAATGACACATCCGTGTAATAACGACGATAGAGGTCGAGGATGTCCCCGCCGGGCTAGACCAACCGGTCGGCGAGCCGCAGCTGCTCCCGCTCCAACTCGGTCATCAACCTCGGGTCTCGCCCTGCCGCGAAGTGCCGTCATTGAGAGCAAGCAGCTCTGCCGACGAGGAGATCCTGACCCCGACCAGAGTGTCCCGCAAAGTCCGGATGCCCCGCCCGCCGCGCCTGCAAGGGCACGCAGTCCGTTGCCGCGATAGTCACAGACCTCCAAGTAATCGGGGCCCCGCGGATCCATACGACCTGCTCAATCGCTGTCCAGCAGTACAGCCGAGCGGCGAGTGCGTCTTCGCCCGAGAAGGACATGCCGGGGAGCTCGCTTCGCTCGTCAGCGCCTCTATTTCACGCACGCCGGGAATTGCCCCGCCTTGCGGTCGCTCGCCCTCCACCCCGCCACCGGCCTGGACCAAGGTGACCTCGTGCTGGCAGGCAAGCAATGCCGTGAGCCGCCTGAACGAAGTGTCCGATCCCACCCCAAGCGGAGTGCTCCGCGGATGCGATACAGATCTTCATCCTCCGCTCCAATCCGCCAGCAAGGCTATGCCCCGAGCCAGCGGCGGGCGCGGGCGAGGTCGCCCTCGCGGCGCAGGCGGTGGCGCTCGCGTAGGAGGCGGGGGAGCCAGCGCAGGGCGGCGAGCTTGCCGGCGAGGGTGGCGCGCAGGCGGCGCTGGGAGGTGGCACGGGCGAGGGCTCCGACCTCGACGGCGGCGATCCGGGGGATTGCCGTGACCGGCATGAACTTGACCTGGGTGGCGAGACGGTTGCGCGCCACGAGGCGCGCGTTCTCGGCGCCGGGGCGGTCGAAGCCGGCCTGCCAGGAGGCGTTGCCGAGGTGCCAGACGACCGCCTCCGG
The DNA here is from genome assembly GCA_963727985.1 of uncultured Solirubrobacterales bacterium. Taxonomy (GTDB): domain Bacteria; phylum Actinomycetota; class Thermoleophilia; order Solirubrobacterales; family 70-9; genus VAYN01. The sequence continues at coordinate 54,782 of CAVSIL010000016.1, forward strand.
GACGTAGGCGAAGCGCCAGCCGGCGATCCGCGCCCGCACGTTGAGGTCGACGTCCTCGTAGAAGGCGAAGTAGCTCTCGTCGTAGCCGCCGAGCTCGGTGAAAAGCTCGCGGCGCAGCAGACAGGCGGCGCCGCAGACGCCGAAGACCTCGTGGGTGGCCGGCAGGCGCGGCGGCTGCGCCTCCCCCGCCCCAAGCTCGAGCGCCCGGCCGTCGGCCGTGAGCGCCTGGCCGGCGCTGTAGAGGCGGGCGGTGGCCGGGTCCAGCGGGGCGCCGGCGTCGCCCTCCAGCTGCAACAGGCGCGGCTGCACGCCGCCCAATTTCGGGTCGGCTTCGAGCGCGTCGAGCAACGGCGCCAGACAGCCGGGCTCGAGCACCGTGTCGGCGTTCAGCGCCAGCACCGTCGCGGCGCGGGTGCGGGCGACGCCGAGGTTGACCGCGGCGGCGAAGCCGATGTTCCGCGGCAGGGCGAGATGAGGGACGCCACGCTCTTCGAGCAGCCCGACCGAGCCGTCGTCGGAGCCGTTGTCGACGACCATCAGCTCGATCTCCACGCCCTTGGTCCGCCAGCGAATCGAGGCAGCGCGGCAGCAGCTCCAGCGAGTTCCAGCTGGGGATGACGACGGCGACGGTTCGGGAGACGCTCACAGGCTCCGCAGCCTGACAGTTAGCGCGCGGCGGAGCGGACCACGCGTGGCCGCCCGGTACCCATATCGTGGCCGCGATGAAGGGGCCCGTGCCAGCAGCTGATCAGGCGTCTGCGCGAGAGCCTCAACCGGTCGCTCTTCCGCGCCGCGCCGGCAACCGGGCCGACGCTCGGCCGCGGCGAACTCGCCCTCGTCATGCTTGCCCTGCTCGCCCTGGGAGCCGTCCTCCAGGTCTTCCGGGTCGGACCTCACGCCGCGCTCGGCGCCTTCTGGGCGGAGGATGGCCAGGTCTTCTTCCAGGGCGCGCTGCTGCAGGGCTTTTTCGACAACGTCTTCTCCCCTTACGCCGGCTACCTGGTCGTGGTGCCGCACCTGATCGGCGAGGTCGGCAACCTGGTGCCACTGGCCGACGCGCCGGCCACGGTCTCGTTCACCGCCGCCCTCGTCGTCGCCCTCAGCGGCCTCGCGGTCTGGTACGCCAGCGCCGCCCAGATCCGCAACCCCTATCTGCGCGGCACCCTCGTCGTAGTCATGGTGCTCTCGCCGGTGGCCAGCCTGGAGGCGGTGGCGGCCGCCGCCTACGTCTCCTGGTACATGCTGTTCGCCAGCTTCTGGCTGCTGATCTGGCGCCCGGCAAGCACTCGCGGCGCCGCGCTCGGTGGCCTCTTCATCCTCGCCACCGCGCTCAGCAACCCCGGCGTCTGGTACTTCGCCCCGCTCTTCCTCCTGCGGCTGCTGGCCGCGCGCGACCGCCGCGATGGCCTCATCCTCGGCGGCTACGCGCTTGGCGCCGCGATCCAGCTGCCGGTGACCCTGGCCAGCAGCGAAAACACTGTCGAACCGGTCTGGACCAGCGACATCTGGACCGCCTTCGTCCAGCGCGTCGTCGATGGCGGCGCGCTCGGCGAAAGCCTCGGCGGCGAAGCCTGGTCGAGCTGGGGCTGGCCGTTCCTGATCGCCCTGCTGGCGGTCCTCGGCGTCTCCCTCCTGGCCGGGCTGATCCGCACCACTCCGGCGGCCCGCTACTTCGCGGCGATCGCGATCCCCACCGCGCTGGGGATGTTCGTCATCTCCACCTACCAGCGCGCGGTCGGCTTCGTGATGACCTGGCCGGCGGAAGCCAGCGCCGGCTTCGGCGGTCGCTACGCGATCGTGCCGGCGCTGCTGCTGATCAGCTTCGCGCTGGTCCTGATCGACCAGCCCCTGCGACCACGGCGGGGACCGCGGCGGCTGCCCTGGCTGGGGATCGCGGCGGTGGTCGTCCTGCTGGTGGGCGCGGTCACCTCGTTCGACATCGGCGACCGGGCCGCCCGGGGGGAGCCGACGTGGGACGCCGCGCTCGAAGCCGCGGCGGCGACCTGTCCCGCCGCACCCCCCGCTGGCGATCCGAATCCCGCTGCGGCGGTCGCTTCCGCACCGGCCGGCTTCGTCGTCTACGTCCCCTGCGACCAGTTGAAGCCCTTCGACGACGACGCGGCACGGTAGCGTTCCGGCGTCCGCCGGTTCGGGGATACGCCCAACCCGCCGACCGCCCGATCATGCCCGCCGACGACGCCATCGCCAGCTTCCCCGACGCCGAGCGTCCGTCCCCGCTCGACCCCGGCGTTCCGCTTGCCGTCCGGGTCGAGGATCTGCACAAGTCGTTCAGCATCCCGACCAACCGGGTCGACTCGCTGAAAGAGCGGATCGTCCGGCCCTTCAGCCGCCCGCGAGTTCCGCGAGCTGCGGGCGCTGGACGGCGTCTCCTTCGAGATCCACCAGGGCGAGTTCTTCGGGATCGTCGGCCGCAACGGCTCCGGCAAGAGCACCCTGCTGAAGCTGCTCGCCAGCATCTACCGGGCGGACGCCGGCAGGATCGAGATGGCCGGCCGGCTGGCGCCCTTCATCGAGCTCGGCGTCGGCTTCAACCCCGAGCTGACCGCGCGCGAAAACGTCGTCCTCAACGGGGTGATGATGGGCCTCACCCCGCAGGACACTCGCGACCGCCTCGACGCCGTCATCGAGTTCGCCGAGCTGGGCGAATTCATCGACCTGAAACTGAAGAACTACTCCTCGGGGATGCTGGTCCGGCTCGCCTTCGCGGTGATGATGGAGGCCGACGCCGACATCCTCCTGATCGACGAGGTCCTGGCCGTCGGCGACGCCGCCTTCCAGCAGAAGTGCGCCGACGCCTTCCGCGAGATGAAAGCGGCGGGAAAGACGATCGTCCTCGTCACCCACGACATGCAGACGGTGGAGGAATACTGCCACCGCGCGATGCTGATCAGCGACGGGCGGATCCAGCACATCGGCGAGCCCGACGAGGTCGGCCGGCGCTACCTGCAGCTGAACTTCGAGCGCGAGGGCGAGGGCACCGAGACCCCCGGGCAGTCCGGTGACGAGCTGCGGATGCTCGAGGCCTGGATCGAGGACGCCGACGGCAACCGCCTGACCAACCTCGAGCACGGGCGCGAACTGCGGCTGCGGGTCGACCTGGAGATCCTCCGCGACACACCCGGCCTGGTGATCGGCTTCATCATCGCCAACGCCGACGGGGTCGGCATCTTCCAGTTCGGGACTCACCTGACGAACGCGAGCGGCGGCAGTGAGCTGGCGGCGGGAGAGCGGGTGCGGGTCAGCGCCGAGATCGAGAACCTGCTGGTCCAGGGGCGCTACTTCGTGCACTGCGCCGTCAACCACGCCGCCGACGACAGCGCCGCCCTGTACGCGCAGGACTGCGTCGACTTCGTCGTCTTCGGCGGCGAGCCGCAGGCGCACGGCAACGTCCGCCTGCCGCTCCGGATCAAGGCTGCCGTCGACCAAGAGGCAGGGCAATGAACGAGGTGACGGCGAAGGTGGCCGAGCTGAAGGAGGTGCGCGGGCCGTCGGCCCTGGGCGGCGGCGCCCGGCGTTTTTTCGACCTGCTCTGGCTGATCTCGGTGACCGAGTTCAAGCGCGTCTATTTCGGCACCGTGCTCGGCTACGTCTGGTCGCTGATCCGGCCGCTGATGCTGTTCGGGGTGCTGCTGTTCGTCTTCACCAAGGTCTTCAAAATCGGCAGCAAGGAAGCCGAGTACTACCCGGTGCTCCTGCTGCTCGGGATCGTCACCTTCACCTTCTTCCAGGAAGCGACGGTCAACGCCGTCGGCTCCGTCACCGCCCAGGAGGGGGTGGTCCGCAAGACCCAGTTCCCCCGGCTGGTGATCCCGCTTTCGACCGTGATCACCAGCGGCCTCAACTTCTGCCTCAACCTCGTCGTAGTGCTCGGCTTCATCCTCGCCTTCGGGGTGACGCCGATGTGGACCTGGCTGCTGTTCCCGGTCGCGCTGCTGGCGCTGGTCGTACTGACGACGGCGGTGAGCATGGCCCTCTCTGTCCTCTTCGTGCGCTTCCGCGACGTCGCGATCATCTGGACCGTGGCCGCCCAGGTGCTCTTCTACGCGACGCCGATCCTCTACCCGATCGAAGCCCTGGGCAATGAACGCTACGAGCACATCCTGATGATCAACCCGCTGGCGGTGATCTTCGAGCAGATCCGCGTCTGGGTGCTCGAACCGAACGCCCCCACCGCCGTCGAGGCCGCCGGCGGCGCGACCGGCCTGATCCCCGCCGCGGTCATCTTCATCGCGGTCTGCGCCTTCGGGGCCTGGATCTTCAAGCGCGAAGCGCCGCGAATCGCCGAGGAGCTGTAGTTGCCGGTCAGTCGCGAGCGCGCCGCGATGCTCGCGGTCTGGGCCCTGGCGGCGCTGGCCTGTCTGCTGGGGGCGGTCGATCCGCCCAGCGCCGGCGGCCACACCGGCACCGGCGGGCAGCTGCTGGACCTGGTCCGGGTGCTGAGCACCGCCGCCCTCGCGGTCACGCTCCTGCTCGGCCCCGGGATCCTCTGGCGGGCGCTGAGCGAGCGCCGCATCGGCCTCGCCTTCCTGCCGCTGCCGGGGATGGGGCTGCTGGTCCTCACCGCCGGCCTCGCCTGGGCGCTCTCGCACAGCGTCGAGCCGCGCCTGCTCTGCTTCGCCGTCCTCGCCCCCACGCTCGGGCTGCTGCTGGGAGGCCTGCTCGGCGGCGGCCCCGAGGACATGCTCGACGGCGAGGAGCAGCGGGCGCTGTTGATCGTCGCCCTGGCCCTCGGCCTGGCGATCGGCCGGGCGCTCTGGTCGCTGGGCCCGGCCGGCGAACTCTATGAAGGGACGATCTCCCGCACCCTCGTCCCGGAGGGGCGCCCCGACAGCCGCATCCCCTTCCTGGTCCCGGAGATGATCGCCAACGGCGGCCACCCCTACGGTGAGGCCGCCAGCGCCCTCTTCGCCCCCTACAACTTCTCCAGCCGCGGGCCGCTGGCCGGGCTGGCGAGCACCCCGATCGTGCTGCTCTCCGGCGGCAGCCCGGAACTGAACCTGCCGGAAGCGCCCTGGCGGCCGTTCGACCCGCAGGGCTTCATGGCCTTCCGCCTGGCGATGTTCGCCTTCACCTGCACCGTCTTCCTCTCGCTCTGGGAACTGGTGCGGCGGATCGGCGGCATCCGCGCGGCGCGCTTCGCCCTGGTGCTCGGCGTCAGCACGCCCTTCCTGATGGCCGACCTCTGGTTCACCTGGCCGAAACTGCTGGCCGCCTCGTTCGTGCTGCTGGGCGCCCTCTGCGTGATCGAGCGCCGGCCCTTCCGCGGCGGCCTCCTGGCCGGGCTCGGCTACCTCGCCCACCCCAGCGCCCTGCTGGGGATGTCGGCGATCGGGCTGATCTCACTCTGGCCGATCAAGGGGGCGCGGCTGTGGCGCCCCAACCTGAAGGCGGCGCTGCTGCTCGTCGCCGGCCTCGCGCTCTGCGTGGTCGGCTGGCGACTGGTCAACGGCTCCCACTTCATGCAGGAAGGCTTCCTCGACTACGTCTACCAGGCCTATCCCGAATTCGAACCGCCGCTGGGCGCCTGGGCCGAATTCCGCGCCACCTCGCTCGGCAACACCTACGTGCCACTGCTGCTGCCGCTGGCCCACGGCCACGACATCTCGATCAACGCGATCGGCACCATCTCCCCCGGCGTCATCCACTTCTTCTTCCAGTACTGGACCGGCGTCCCCTTCGGCTTCGCGATCGTCTTCTTCCCGCTGCTGCTGATCAGCCTCTGGCGCGCGGGCAGGCTCTGGCCCTGGCCGATCTTCGCCGTCGTCGTCGTCCCCGCCGTCGGCTTCGCCGTCTACTGGGGCGCCTCGCTGAGCGGGATGCTGCGGGAGGGGATGCAGTCCTGGGCGCTGACCCTGCTCGCGGTCGTCGCCCTGCAGCAGGCGGGGGCGGGCTTCCCCTGGCTGCGCTCGGTGCCGGTACGGGTGATCCTCTCGCTGCGCGGCGTCGAGGTGCTGGCGCTCGCCGTCGGCGCCACCCTCGGCACCCGCCACTTCCACCTGCTCAGCGACAGCTTCCCGCTGGTCGACGCGGTCGCGGTGGCGACGATCCTCGCCTGCGCCCTGGGGATCGTCGCCGTGGTCTGGTCGGAAACCCGGCGCGTGGGCGAACAGCCGGCCCGGAGCCGCAACCGGCCCTGACCCCACCAGGGTGGAAGAGGGTCGGTTGCGCGCTCGTGCTCAGCCGCAGACGCGGGCCGACTGGGTGGCGTCGATGTGGAGGAACCAGGGCTGACGGGAGGCGTCGCGGGGGACTCGCAGCAGGGTCACCGAGTTGCCGTCGGCGCCTTCGGTCTCGACCGGGTATTCGCCGCTGGCAAAGCGGCGCAGGCTGAAGTCGGCGTGCGGGCCGGGCGCCAGCTCGATCGTGTTCAGGCCCGGCCTCAGCCGCACCTCTTCCGGTCCCGAGCCACCGCCGGCGACGTCGATGCAGCCGGCTCCGCCCGCGGTGGGGCTGTAGGAGTCGAGCCGGGTCACGGTCGAGAGCGGCAGCGCCTGCGAAAGGATGACGTCGACCTGCTTGCGGGCTTCCTCGGGTGCCCCAAGCAGCTCCTCGTCGGTGTAGGCGGGGGTTCCGTATTCGTCGGCGGCTTCGAGGTAGGCGCCGGCGTAGACGTTGACCAGCGACGGCGTGCCGGCCACTTCGGGGCTGAGCTGGAAGCCTTCCGGCACGGTCCGCCGGGCGATGTCCAGCGCCGCGGTGTCGGCCCGGGTCAGCACCGACTGCGGGTCGAGGATGTCGCGGCCGTCCTTGAGGATGACCAGGTTCGGGCCGATCGCGCAGGCGGTGACGACGGCGCCCGCGATCAGCACGTTGCGGCTCGGCCGCACCCCCTTCAGCAGGTTGGCGAGGATCAGCAGGATGAAGACGGCGCCCGCGTACTGGTAGCGGCTGGAGGTCGGGTCGCGGCCGGGGAAGGCGTTGAAGGCGGTCAGGAACCAGTTCGCCAGGGCCGCCGCCACGACCGGCCAGAGTGGGGGCAAAGGGCTGCTTGAGTCGCCACTGGCGCAGGCCGAGGAGGAGCGCCAGGCCGACCAGCAGCGCCCGGCCCCAGGAGGGGTCCGGGCCGCGCCGACCTGAGTCCCGAGGCCGAGCATCGAGGCGAGCGCGACCGCGACCGAGTCGAGCACGAAGACCGGCGAGACCAGCAGGTTGTGCAGCGAGAGGTGCGATTCGGCGTCGTGGCCATAGCCCAGCCACCAGAGCCCGTAGAGCACCAGGGGGATCGCGAAGATGTAGGCGCGACGCAGCCAGGTCTCGCGCGGGCCCTGAGCGACAGCCACCGCGGCGCCGGCGATGAAGCAGATGCCGAGCCCGGAGAAGCAGATCGCGGCAACGAGGAAAACACAGGCCCAGATGTCGCCGCGACGGTCGCCGCGGTCGAGCGCCAGCAACATCGCCAGCCCGAAGAAGATCGGCCCGACGAAGGTGATCTCGAACGGCCACAGCAGCACCTCCCAGGCGGGGCCGAGGGTCAGCAGCAGCAGCGCGGCGAAGAGCGCCAGCCAGCCGCCGACCCGGCGCCTCACGTAGACGTAGAGCAGCAGCGCGGTGCCGACGAGGAAGAGCCCGAGCAGGATGTATTCGGGCAGCGCGCTCGACATCCCGAAGACCCGCAGGAACAGCTGCTCGATCAGGACCGGGATCAGGACGGCGTGCTCGTTGTGCGGCGTCAGCAGCGTGTCGAGCGTGATCTCGCGGCGGTTGATGAGGAAGGCCCAGGTGTCCTGGAAGAAGGTCATCTCCCGGGTCAGGACCAGCGTCATCGCGAAGCCCACCACCAGCGCCGCGGCCAGCAGCATGGTGGGCACGTCTCGGTTCAGTCCTCTGCATGGCGGTGCGGGAGTGTATTCCCGGACCCGGCCCAACCGCGTGAAAGGCAGGGACCCCGGCTACACTGCGCCGCTATGTCCGAGCAGGCCACCCCGGCGAGCGCCGGGCAGCAGGAGTTGCGCGACGAGCTCGATCGCCGCCAGGAGGAGATCCTGCGGCTGCGCGACCTGCTGATCGGCAAGGAGGCCGAACTGGGCGCCGCCAAGGGCCGCTCGCCGAGCTCGAAGACCCGCGGAGTGCTGGTGCTCGCCGCCAAACAGCAGATCGTCACCCGGTCCCTGGGCCGGCTGAGCGGCATCGTCCTGCGGCTGCGCGGCGCTCCTAGCAGCCCGTTCGCCGTGGCCCCGCGCTTCTCGATCCTCACCCCGGTCTACGAGACGCCGGCCGACGTTCTGCGCAAGATGCTGAAGTCGGTCGGCGCCAGAGCTTCGGCGACTGGGAGCTGTGCCTGGTCGACGACCGCTCCAACGGCCCGCACGTCGCGCCCGATCCTCGACGAGGCGCAGCCGCGCGACCCGCGGATCCGGATCGCCTACCGGAGGAGAACGGCGGCATCGTCGCCGCCTCCAACGACGCCCTGGCGATGGCCGACGGGCGAGTTCGTCGCCCTGCTCGACCACGACGACGATGCTGCACCCCGACGCCCTGGCCCACGTCGCCGACGGCGATCGACGCCACGCCCGAGGCCGACTACGTCTACACCGACGAGGACAAGATCGACCTCCGCGGCCGCCACTCCGGCCCCTTCTTCAAGCCCGACTGGTCACCGGAGCGGATGCGGACGCAGATGTACACCTGCCACCTCAGCGTCCTGCGCCGAGCCTGGTCGAGGAGGTCGGGGGCTTCGACCCCGAGTTCGAGGGCTCCCAGGACTGGGACCTGGTCCTGAAGGTGACCGAGCGCGCCCGCGCCGTCGCCCACGTGCCGCGGGTCCTCTACCACTGGCGCATGCTCGAGACCTCGGCCGCGGGCAGCGGCGAGGCCAAGCCGTGGGCCTTCGAAGCCGGCGGGCGGGCGGTCCAGGCCCACTGCGACCGGATCGGCCTGCAGGCGCGAGGTCGAGCTGCGACCCCGAGGACCCCGGCGTCCTACCACCTCGAGCCGGCGCTGACGGACGAGCCGCTGGTCAGCATCGTCATCCCCACCGCGGCGGCAGTCGCGCGAAGTCCGCTTCGAGCAGGTCGTCTGGTCGTCAACTGCGTGCGCAGCATCGTCGAGCGCTCCACCTACGGGAACTACGAGATCGTCTGCGTGGTCGACGAGGGGACCGACCCGGCCATCCTCGAGGAGCTGCGCGAGATCGCCGGCGAGCGGCTGCGGCTGGTCGCGTTCAGCGGCCCCTTCGACTTCTCGGCCAAGATCAACCGCGGCGCCGTGCGCAGCGAGGGCGAGCAGCTGCTGCTGCTCAACGACGACATCGAGGTGACGACGCCGAACTGGATCGAGCGCATGGTCATGTACTCCGAGCGCAGCAGGGGGTCGGCGCCGTCGGCGGCCGCCTGCTCTGGGGCGACACCCGGCTCCAGCACGTCGGCGTCGACTTCGAAGGAGGCCTCCCCCACCACACTACCGTGGCTTCTCCGAGACTTCAACGGCTACGCCAACGCGGTGCGGATCGCCCGCGACTGCCTGGCCGTGACCGGCGCCTGCCTGATGACCCGCCGCGACGTCTTCGAGCGAGCTCGGCGGCTTCAGCCACGACCTTCCCGGTCAACTTCAACGACATCGACTACTGCCTCAAGGCGCACGCGGACGGCCTGCGCATCGTCTACGACCCCGACCTCGTCCTCTACCACTTCGAGTCCTCCAGCCGCGACGCCGTGGTCGAGACTGGGAGGTCGGACAACTGCGTCGCGCTGGGGGCACGTCGACCGCGGCCGACCCATTCGTCAACCCCACACGCGCAGCGGCCTGCCCCGCCTCGACCTCCTATCTCGTGGGTCCTGGCGCCAGGCGACCGCAGCTGCCGCGCCCTGTCGTCGCAGGAGCGCCCGGCGAGGAAGCCGGCCGAGCGCCAGCGGCGCGAGAGCGACGATCGCCAGCGGCAGTAGGAGCTGCCCGGCGGCGGGTCCAGCGACGGCGCATAGAGGCGAGGCTGAGAAGCGGCGAGCGAAGCCGACGTAGTAGAGGGCGAAGCGCGGGAAGACGGCGCGCAGGCCGACGACGCCGCCGACGAACCCCAGCAGCGGCAGCAGGTAGCTGCCGAAGTGGAGCACGGTCCGGCGGCGCCGTTGCCGAAGCACGATCAGCGCCCCAGACGAACGGCGCCGAGCGCGAAGATCGCGAAGCAGGTGAGCGCGAAGGTCCACTCGGCCGGGTTGCGCCGCCGCCGGCGCCACCGCCGCCAGCCATCAGCAACGGCGCCAGCAACAGCAGACCGAGCGAGGGCAGCAGGTAGAAGAAGTCGATGGCGCGGATGGTGCGGGCGATTTCGGTGAGAGTGCCGTCGCTGACGACGCGGCCCGAGCGGTTGGGGGCCATCGTGCCGCCGCTGTCATGGTCGACGAAGTTCTCTGCCTTGTTGTGGAGGGTGCCGCCGAGGCCGGCTTCGCCGTAGGCGTCGAGGATCGTCTCGACGGCGCCGCGGTCGTCGATTTCGGCGACTCCCGCCAGCGTCCACTTGGTGAGGCGGTTGCCGGGCGGGTCGCCGTACTTCTGGTAGGCGGACCAGGGCGCCATCAGGACGATCCCGACCGCCACCGCGACCCCGATCCAGCGCCAGCTCGGCAGGCCGCGATAGGCGGCGAGGAGCGGCCAGCGGGATGATCCCGAAGACGCTGGAGCCGTGGCCCGAGCATCGCCAGCGCGCAGAGGGCCGCGACCAGGGCCGCGGCCCAGAGATTGCGGCGCAGGTCTCGCCCACAGCGGCGTCATCACCAGCGCCGCGGCGGCGAGCAGCATCGCCGCCGGCAGCATCTTCGGCCAGACGAAGAAGCCGTTGACGATCGCCAAGTCGCTGACCAGGACCGTGACCATCGCCAGCGCCCGGGTCACCCGCCCCACCCGCGCCGCGCAGCAGCAGCGCCCAGAGACCGACGATCCAGAGCTGCTGCAGCACCACCCCCAGCACCTGGTAGTCGAGCGGCTGCGGTCCCAGCCGAAGGGGCGCTGGGAGAGCGCGTAGCCGATCTGCAGCGGCGGCCGATCGCTGGAGAAGCAAGTCGCCGCGTAGTCCGGCGGCGTCCCGTGGTGGCCGTGGTCGAAGAACCATTCGGCGAAGTAGAGGGGCAGATCGTTGTCGCCGGGCAGGCCGGTGGGAGAAGCGGATCACCGCCGTCATCAGCGGCGCGTCGGCGCCGCCGTGGACGAAGCCAAGGAAGACGAGGAAGGCAGAGCCCAGCGCCCAGAGCGCCAGCGGCGTCGCCAGCCGCCGCAGCAGCGCGCGGTCGATCTGGCCGCCGCAGAGCGACCAGGCGGCCAACCCGGCCGCGCCGAGCAGGGCGAAATAGGAGAAGGATTCGCCGCAGCACGCGGCCGCCGTAGTAGGTCCAGAACCCGAGCAGGCCGACCGACGCCGCTGGCCGCCAGGCCGATCGCCAGCAGCACCGGCACCTGCCTGACGCCCTGCGGGCCGCGACAGAGCGCGCCGCGACGCCGGGCAGGCCGGTCAGGGCCAGGTGCAGGCGCCAGCAGCAACAGAAGTTCGCCTCTGTTCCATCGGCGTGGAGGAGCGCATATCCGCCAGAGCCGCCCAGGGTGCGATCTCACCGATCATGGAGCAGATCGCCCGATGAACTACGAGCGTCTCTACTCATACCGCTTCCGCGACATCGACCAGGAGGGCCGCGCGGCCGTCTGGAACGAGATCGCCCCCCACGTCCACGGATTGATGGGCAAGCCCCAGAAGGTGCTCGACCCGGCGGCCGGACGCGGTGAGTTCATCGGCGCGGTGCCGGCGAAGGAGACCTGGGCGGTCGACGCGGTCAGCTACGAGGAGGCGGCGCACAAGCCCGACACCAAAGTCATCACCTCGATGATCATGGACGCCGAGCTGCCCGCCGAACCACTTCGACGGCGTCTACGTCTCCAACTTCCTCGAGCACCTCTACGACCAGGAGGCGATCTCGGCCTTCCTCGAAAAGATGCACGGGGCGATGGAGAAGGGCGGCCGGATCGCGATCATGGGCCCCAACTACCGCTACTGCTCCGACGAGTACTGGGACTGCGCCGACCACTACGTGGCGCTGACCCACATGGCGATCGGCGAGCACCTCTACGCGGCCGGCTTCGAGCCGATCAAGACGATCCCGCGCTACCTCCCCTACTCCTTCCGCGGCATCCTGCCCCCCTCCCCGGCGCTGACCCGGATGTACCTGAAGACGCCGGCTAGCCTGGCGGCTCCTGGGCAAGCAGTTCCTGGTAATCGGCCGCGCCTAAACCAGCAGGAGAATCAGGCAGCAGCAAGCTCCGGTGCGGGTGCCAGTTCGCGCTCTGGCTCCTCGTCGGGGACCTGACGCTCAATGCCGATCAGCAACTCCTCGTCCAGCACGGCAAGAATGCGTTTCAGAACAGGGATCGTTGGGATGTGATCGCCGCCCTCGACCTTCGAGATGAAGGAGTGAGACGTTCCCCCCGCTCGGCCACCTCCTTCTGCGTGAGGTTCAGCTCGTAGCGCCGCTCACGAATATGGGCGGCGATCCAGTTCCGCTCGCGTAGCTCGCGAATCGCCGAGTACTCGTCGCGGGCCTCGCGGTACTCGTCGCCGCGCCGAGCGCGATCCCGCGCCGCCTCGGCAGCAGCCTTGCCCTGCGGGCCGATGCGGCCGTTCTCTGCACTCATGCAAGTTACTTTATCGATATAGATAAATGAGTCAAGGAGGTAGCCGGCTACTCGGCGCGTCCTTACCCGCTGCGCGCGGTGGTTTCCTTGGCCTCGCGTCCATGCGTCGCTTGAAATCGGCCATCCGCCGCTTCGCCAAGGCCTTCTCTGAGGGTCGGCACTGCTCCCGTGCTCTCTCGAAAGCATGCAGCAGGACGATCAAATTCCCGGATCGCTGGTAGAGGACCCGATACCGCGTATTGGCGAACCTAATTCTCAACTCGCGTAGCTCGCCCTCAATCTGCGAGCTGATCGGAAACTCCGGCGGTGGCGCCTCAGCCGCTCGCCCGTTGAGGTGTTCCTCGACGTGATCGTCAATCTTCGCCGCTCGCTTCCGGGCAAGCGCCTCGATGAACTCATCAACAGGTTCGCCCCCGCGCTTGTCGCGATAGTAGATCGCCTGCGTCCCTGCCATCGAGTGAGCATTGCAGACAACTCGGTGCATCACGCAATACTGGGTGTTCAAGTCTGGTCGTTCTAGGGCAGCCGCTATTGTGAGGCGGGTGCTGGATGCGCCTCCCCCTGCGGGTCGCGCGACCGGGGGTCGGCAAGCGGGTCGCACACTGGTAATCGGGTGCGGTTTCATCGGCTCCAACGTCGCGACTCAGATCGCCAGCGGTGACAAACCGCCGGTCGTCTTGACGCGCTCGCGGCCAGCCGATGAGGTGATCGCCGCGGTCGGCGAGTCGAACGTCCACCTCGGCGATGCGGCCGACGTGGAGACGGTCGAGGCCCTGCTCGACGGCATCGACCACGTCGCCTTCTGCGCCGGGGGCCTCCTGCCCTCGGACTCCGAGCAGGATCCCGAGCGCGACCGCGAGCTGACCCTGAAGCCGGTCCGGGCCGTGCTCGAGCGCGCTGCGACGCCGCCCCGGAGCGACCCTTACCTACCTCTCCTCCGGCGGCACCGTCTACGGCGAGCCCGAGCGGCTGCCGGTTCCCGAGAGCGCCCCGGCGGCGCCGAGGGTCCGCCTACGGCAAGCTCCACCTCGCCTGCGAGGAAGAGATCGAACGGGCCCGCACCGAGCAGGGCCTGCGCACCCAGATCCTGCGCTGCTCGACCGTCTATGGCGAGCACCAGCGCCCAGAGCGAGGCCAGGGCGCGATCGTCACCTTTCTCTACCGGGTCGCCCGTGGCGAGCAGATCGACCTCTACGGCGACGGCACCACGATCCGCGACTACATCTACGTCGGCGACGTCGCCCGCGCCGTGACCGCCCTGATCGCCCACGACGGCGGGCCGCCGGTGGTCAACGTCGGCAGCGGCGAGGCGACCTCCCTGGTCGACGTGCTGGCGGCGGTGGAGCAGCAGCTCGGTCGCCCGGCCGCAGATCGTGCGCCACCCCGAGCGCGGCTTCGACGTCCACCAGATCGTCCTCGACACCACCCTCCTGCATGAGACCGTCGAGCTCGCGATCACCCCGCTCGATGAGGGCATCGAGCGCACCGCCCGCTGGCTCGCGACCCTCGCGCCCGAGCCGGCATGAAGCGCCTCGACGAGCGTGCGAACGGCCTGCGCTGGCGGCTGCGGGCGACGAGGCGCCTCTGGAGCGCCGGGGCCGAACCGGAGACGCCGTTCCTCAGCCCGGAGCCGCTCGAGGACGGCGTCGGGGGCCAGATCGACCACCCGGCTGCCGGAGAGGAGATCGAGGGCGAGATCCTGACCGTGAGTGGCTGGGCCGCGTTCGAGGCCGGCCCGACCGCGCGGGTGGAGATCTGGCTTGGCGAGCGCTCACTGGGGCGGGCGCGGCTCGGAGTACCCCGGCCCGACGTCGAGGAGATAAGCGACCTCTCGCATACCGCCGCGGCCGTCTGCGGCTTCGAACTCACCGCGGACCTGGGCGAGGCGCTGGCGGAGGGCGAGGAGGGCGAGACGCGGTTGCGCATGGTCGCGACGGCGATCGACGGCCGCAGCTTCGAAGGCGAGCCGGTGCCGGTGACGATCGCGCCACCGCCGCCGGCACGGCGGAGGCGAGCTCCCCGCCGCCGCCGGTGCGACCGGGAACCGCCAACGGCGGCCAGGGTCGGCGGTTGCTGGTCGTCACCCACCAGCTCAACCTCGGCGGCGCCCAGCTCTACCTGATGGACCTGCTGCGAGGCCTGATGGACCGGGGCGGCTTCGCGCCGACGGTGGTCAGCGGTATGGACGGGTCACTGCGCGACGAGCTCGAAGCGATGGGGATCCCGGTCCACATCTCCGGCGCTCTTCCCGATGGACGAGCTCAGCGCCTATCTCGGCCGGGTCGAGGAGATGGTGGCCTGGGCGCGACCACACGAGTTCGAGTTGGCCTTCGTCAACACCGCCACCGGCCTCTCCTTCCCCGGCGTCGAGGTCGCCTCCCGGCTCGGCATCCCGACGATCTGGGCGATCCACGAGAGCTTCGACCCGGCGATCATCTGGGGGCCGCTCGACCCGGAGGTGCGACTCCGCGCCGAAGGGGCCCTGTCCGAGGTGGCCTTCGCGGTCTTCGAGGCCGAGGCGACGCAGCGGATCTTCGCGCCCCTGCTCGACGGCGACAGCGGCCGCACCATCCCCTACGGCCTTGACCTCGAGCCGATCGCCGCCAAACGGGCGAGCTTCGACAACGCCGCCGCGCGGCGCCAGGCCGGGGTCCCGGAGGACGCGCAGTTGCTGGTCTGCATCGGCACGGTCGAGCCCCGCAAGGCCCAGATCCCACTGGCCCAGGCCTTCGAGCTGATCGCCGAGCGCCACCCGAAGGCCCAGCTCGCCTTCGTCGGCGGCAAGGCGAGCGATCCCCACTGCGCCGCCCTCGAAGAGTGCATCGCGGCCTCCTCCCATGCCAGCCAGATGCGGGTGATCCCGATCACCCCCGACGTCGATCCCTGGTACGGCATGGCCGACCTGCTGGTCTGCGCCTCCGACATCGAGTCGCTCCCCCGCACCGTGCTCGAGGCAATGGCCTGGGAGACCCCAGTGCTCGCCACCAGCGTCTTCGGGCTGCCCGAGCTGATCACGGACGGCGAGACCGGCTGGCTCTGCGAGCCGCGCGATCTTTCGGCGCTGGCGGCAGGCATCGACCGCGCCCTCAGCACGCCCGTTGAGGTTCACGACCGGATCGCCCTGGCGGCGCGGGAGCTGGTCGAGCAGCGCCACTCGCTCTCCGAGTCGCAGGCCAGATCTCGAAACTGCTCGACCGCGCCCGGTCGGGCGCCGAGCCCGGGCCGACGCGCCGGTGAACGACCCGGCCCCACCACCTTTGCCGATGCCCCAGGGGAGGGGACCGGCGGCGAGCCGGCGGCGAGCCCGCTTCGCTCCTGGCTCGACCCCGCCGGCCTGCGGGCCGCGATCCTGCTGGCGCTGGTCGCGACACTGGCCAACGGCATCTGGATCCTGATCGACCACACGGCCCCGTCCTGGGACCAGGCCCACTACTTGGACGTGACCTGGCACTACCAGCAGGCGCACGCAACCCAGGGACTGACCGGTTTGGTGCAATCCATCCACTCCACGGATCCAGGTCACGGGCCGCTGTTCACGGTGTTGCTCCTGCCTTTCTTCTAGGCCTCGACGACCTGACCCGCAGCGGTCAGGTGCTGAACCTGATCCTGGCACCGGTCCTGTACCTGTCGGCCGGACAGATCACGATGCACCTCTTCCGCAGCTGGCAGGCCCGACTGCTCACCATCTTGCTGGTGGCGACGATGCCCCTGATGGTCGGACTCTTCCACAACACCCTGCAGGATTTCCCGCTCGCCACCTTCACCGCGGATATCCTGCTCCTCCTGCTCAAGTCCGAACTGTTCCAGCGACGGGCGATTTCACTCTTGCTCGGTCTGACGCTCGGCCTTGGGACCCTGACCAAGGTCACCTTTCCGATGCTTGTCGCCGGTCCGCTCCTGCTGGTCCTCGGATACATCGCCTTCTCGGCCTGGCGGGCCCGCGAGGCTGGCGACCGGGCCACTCGCGTCGACCTGTGCGCGGTCGCGATCAACCTCGCAGCGGCGGCAATCGTCTACCTCGCCCTCGTCCTCCCCTGGTACCTGTCGAACCTCTCCGCCACCATTGCTACGTCAAGTCGACGACGAGCGGCCCGCTCGCGGAAGGAGTGGGATCCAGCAACCCATACGCGCTCGACGCGTTCTTCACCTTCACGATCGGGGTGGTGAACTCCCAGGTCTCGTGGATCATCGGCCTCGCGGCCCTGGTCGCCATCTTCCTCAACCTCGGCAGGCTGAGGGCCTGGGTGACGCCGCCGGTGAATTCCCGGCAACTGCTCGCCGCGGCATTTCTGATCGTCTGGGTGCTGCCGCCATTCCTCTCGATCGCTTTCGGCCAGAACCAGGATCCTCGGCTGATGGCGTCGGCGATGCCGGCATGGCGATCATCGCGGCCGCTGCGATCGCCGGGATCGAATTCGCTCGGCTGCGGCTGGCGCTGATCTGCGTGACGGCGGTCGCGCTGCTCTACCAAAGCGTCAATCACGTCACTTCCGTGCGTCCGGACTTCATCCCCCTGGAAATAAGCGTCGACCTCGGGCCGACCGACGCCGCACTGCCCCTGGACTCCCAGCCAATCGGCCTTGAGCAGCTGCCCGGCAGCGACTACGCGACGCCGATAGTCCGCTACATCGAGTCTGTCGCCAGGTCCCGTGGTGGGAGCGGCGAGATCCCTCCCAGCTGATCTGCCTGCTGCAATCGGACGCAGTCGTCAACCTGAACACCTTTGGGTTCTTGGTCCACGCGCGCAACGATCCCTTCAGCCTGTCGGAACCGCTGATAGGACCAGATGGACGGCCCGCCTTGCGAGACACCCTGGCCGGCTGCGACTTCGCCGTCTACGGCCGCCCGCCGGACGTGACTCCCGGCGCCGACGAAGACAGGATCGCGATCGTCAACGAGAAAGTCGCCGCCCAGTTCATGACGCGCGGTAGTTCGCGCTCTTCACCGGGCCGAGCATGAGTCCCCCGTCTCCAAGTCGGCGCTCAGCGGCGACCCGGCCGAGGATCTGAACGGTCCCAGCAGCGACTGGGTCCGGGTCCTGGTCCACGAATAGCCGGCTCCCGGCTCGATCGACTTAACCCATCAGTCTTCGCCATGCTCGGCGGCGATCCGCTGGGCGTTGGCCATCACGGTCAGCGTGATCGTCGGAGGCGGCACCGACGGGAAAACGCTGGCGTCGACCAGGTGCCCCTCCGCAGCCCCGCCGGCCGCCCAGCAGATCGGACTGCAGGCCGCTCGGCCGGTTGCTCATCGGGAAGCTTCCCCCGGTGTGAGCGCCGCGACCGGGCTCCCACACCTGCAGCAGCGGGCGCAGTGGAATCGCGCCCAGCTCCCTGGAGACACCACGCAAGCGCCGCAGCACCGCCTCGACCCGCTTCCGAACCTCGGCCGCCAGCCGAGCGCCTCAACCCGCAGGGGAGCATCGGGGGCACTCTCGTCGAGCCAGGCGCGGATTGGTCGCGATCGAGCGGAGTGAAGGTAGCCCTGGCAGAAGAGCAGCGAGAGAGGGCGGGCTGTGCCAGCCGCTCAACCAGGCGGGAGGCAAGCGGGTCACGGAAGCGGCTTCCCGCAGCACGAGGTCGCTATAGCCATAGACCTGAAGATGGGTCCCCGCGCTCGGGTCGGCCCGATCGTCACCTCGAGGAAGGCCTGCGCCAGGGTGTTCCCTGCCGCTCGACGCTGACCCGACTGCCCCTGCCGCGCAACAGCGGGAAGCTGTAGTACTGGGAGTCGCGCAGCTCGACCGCCTCGCCGAAAGCACCGAGCGAGCGCAGCATCAGGCGAGTGCTTGGCAACACTTCCGCCGCGACGAACACCCGGTTGGCCGTGATCCGCTCGGTGGCGCCCCGCCGCCGCACCGTCACCGTGGCGCTGGCGGCACTCTCCTCGACCAGCTCGACGTAGGCGCCTTGCAGGTAGCCGACCGCCCACCGCTCTCGCAGCTCCTTCAACTCCTGCGCCGCCGACCAGATCGATCCGATCGGGCACCCATGCAGACAGAGCCCGAGGTAGCGACAGGCATCCCCGCCGGGGGCGTCGGCGGTGCGCACCGCCAGCCGCGAGCGCCCGACGGCGATCCCGGCCTCCCTCAGCTTCGGCCGGGCGTGCTCCAGGGCAGCAGGAAGGAGGCGACCTGCGGGGTCGGCTCGAGGTCCGTCGGCCGGTCCGCGTAGAGGGAGAATTCCGACGCCAGATCGTCCTCGGAGCCGGCGAGCGGGACGAACCCCAGCACCGATCGGTAAAAGGGCGCCAGCGAGCCGGCATCCAGGGGCCAGCCGGCGAGATCCGCATCGCGGTAGGGAAGCATCGCCCCGCCCCAAACAGCGCTCAGCCCACCGCGGCCCAGCGACGGGACCAGGCCGACTTCGCTGTCGGCCCGCGGCGCGCTCGGATCGTCGCCGGCGTAGGGGTGCAGGGAGCCGAGCACCGGTTTGAGGGGAAGCTCGTCGCGGCTGACCTGGAATTCCGCCCGCAGGCTCTCGACCAGCTCCGGGTCCCGCGCCACGGTGGACCGACGGGCCAGCGGCTCGTACCGCCGCCTCACTGCCTCGTCAGGGCCACGCCGAACGTCAACGATCGTCACCTCGTGTCCGCGTTCGGCCAGCGCCCGGGCGCAAGCGATGCCCGCCGGACCGGAACCGATCACAATCCCCCTCATCGACGGGATCGCGCTCCCTCTCCCAGAGCGGCGGGTTCGAAGGGGCGGAACGCCGCCCGTCCAGGAAGCACTCCCGATGCGAAGGGATCCGGGTCCAGGGTGCCGATGCTGAGGGCGCTGTCGGCCCGCATCGGCAGCGGGAGGCGAGCCAGCTCCGCCCCCCGTAGGGCGAGGTGGACCAGCTGCCAGGGCACGCGGACGAAGCGCCTGCGCCTTCCCTCAACCGCCGCGATCGCAGCCAGCACCTCCCGCAGGGTGTGAGGGTCGGGAGAGGCGGCCACCAGGGGTACGTCGCCGTCACCCTCCGCCCCCACCACGACGAGCCGCAGCAGCTCGCGACGTCGTCCTCATGGGCAAGGTAGAGCGGCGGCCGCTCACCGACCAGTACCGGCACGATCGGCAGCGCGCGCACCAGCTGGCGCAGCATGCCAACCATCCCGCCTGGCTCGGGGCCGTAGAGCAGGCCGGGACGGACCACTACTCCACCCAGCTCGCGGGCCATCCCCTCGACGAGGAGCTTCGCCCTCCCGTACATCGATCGGGGGTCGCCCGAAGCGCTCACGGTGGAGACGCAGACGATTCGTCTCACTCCGGTCGCAGCGGCGGCCTCGAACAGCAGCCGGAACCCTCGACGTTCGTCTCGACGATCTCCGGCCAGGAGCGCTTGCCGAAATCCCAGGCGCAGTGGATAGAGTGTCCACCCCGTCGAGCGCCATAGCCGGGGGCCTCCCTCTCGAGCCGGAACGGAGTGGTCTACCCCCGCGACCGACGGCGGACGCCTAGAGAGACTCCTCCACGCCATCCGCTCTGCCTCAAAGGGCTGCCAGCCGGCCGCCGAGATATCCGCTTGCGCCGGTCACCGCGACGCTTTGCTGGTTGGACTGTTCCATCTGGGCGACGCTGCTAGCTGTGCCGCCGCCGACCAAGAGCGATGGCGCGGTGGCTTGTCGTGAACTCAATGTCTCAAGCACAACAGACAACGAAAACGGCGGTGCCCACCGAGGGGAGCGCCAGGGATGGTTGCGAGGTGTCCATCGTGATGCCCTGCCTGAACGAGGCGGAATCTATAGGCACTGCCTCGCACCGCGCTAGGGCGGCGCTCGCAAGGAGGCGGGATCGCCGGGGAGATCGTGATCGCCGACAACGGCAGCACCGACGGCGCGCAGGAGATCGCCCGGCGATCGGTGCGCGCGTTGTCGAGGTCGCGACAAGGGCTACGGCAGCGCGCTGATCGCGGCGGAATCGACGCCGCCCGGGGCCGCTTCGTGATCATGGGCGACGCCGACGACAGCTACGATTTCTCCGCCCTCGCACCCTTCGTCGAGAAGCTGCGCGAGGCTACGACCTGGTGATGGGCAACCGCTTCGCGGGCGGCATCGAGCCCGGGCGCCATGCCGCCGCTGCACCGGTACCTGGGCAACCCGGTGCTGTCGGCCATCGGACGGCTGTTCTTCGGCAGCCCTGCGGCGATTTCCACTGCGGGCTGCGGGCGTTCCGCGGCGATGCCGATCCGCGGGCTCGACCTGCAGACCAGCGGGCATGGAGTTCGCCAGCGAGATGGTCGTCAAGGCGACGCTGGCAGCTGCGGATCTGCCGAGGTGCCGACGACGCTCTCACCGGATCGGGCGCACCCGCCCGCCGCACCTGCGCAGCTGGCGGGACGGCTGGCGGCACCTGCGCTTCCTGCTTCTGTACAGCCCGCGTGGCTGTTCCTCTATCCCGGGCTGGTGCTGATGGCGATTGGGGTGGGGGTCCACCCTCGCCCTGCTGCCTGGACCCCTGACGATCCTTGGGACCCAGTTCGACGTACACACGATGGTCTACGCCAGCGCGCTGACCATCATCGGCTACCAGGCAATCCAGTTCGCCGTTTTCGCCCGCGTCTACTCGATGACCGGCGGCTTCCTGCCCCGTCGGTCGTGGATCGAGCGGCTGGTCGACCGCTGGGACTTGGAGGTCGGCCTAGCCGCCGGGCCGCACTGGTGTTGGCCGGCCTCGTCCTGCACGCCCTGATCGCCTTGCTGATCTCGCGGGCGATTGGGATCGACCGACTCAACTACCGAGACACGCTTCGCATCGTGATCCCGGCGAGCACACTGCTGATGCTCGGCGTGCAGACGGTGCTCGCCAGCTTTTTCCCTCGATTCTCGGGATCGAGCGCGCCCGGATAAAGACGTAGCTTCGATTCTTGCTTAGTGGTGTGGCCACCAACGTCTAAATCCACTTCACTGCGAGCAGCGACACGAGCCAGGACCACATCAGTCAGCTAATTCGCAGTTTTACTCTCCTGCGATTCCGGCTGCTTCGTCTTCCGACCGCGTAATCCCCCCGGCTGAGCGTGCTCTCCAGCCAGACGTAAAGCACGATGAAGAGGTAGCGGCTGCCCATCTCTTTCATCGCCAGCTTCGGCACGCCGCTGGTGCGGTTGGTCCAGTCGGTCGGGATCACGGCGTAGGTGTGGCCGCGGACGATCGCCTTCAGCGGGATCTCCACGGTCAGGTTGAAGTGCTTGGAGAGCAGCGGCTGGATCGTTTCGATGACCTCGCGCCGGTACGCCTTGAAGGCGTTGGTGGTGTCGTTGTAGCGGTGGCGGAAGAGGATGCGGATGAACCAGTTGGCGAGGCGGTTGATCAGGTACTTGAGGCGCGGGTAGTCGTGGACCTTGGCGCCCGGCACGAAGCGTGAGCCGAAGGCGCAGTCCCACCCTTCTTCGAGCAGCTGGTGGTACTTGACCAGGTCCTCGGCGTTGTCGGAGGCGTCGGCCATCACGATCGCCACCGCGTCGCCCTCGAAGACGTCGAGGCCGGCCCGGATCGCCATCCCGAAGCCGCGCTCGTAGTGGGAGCGGTGGCAGCGCACGCGGGGGTTGTCGGCGCCGATCGCGTTGACGACCGCTTCCGTGGTGTCTTCGCTGTCGTCGTTGACGACGATCACCTCGTAGTCGATCCGCTCGCGCTCCAGCGCGGCGACGACGCCTTCGACCGTGGCCCCGACCGAGCCCTCCTCGTTCTGGGCCGGCATCACCACCGAGAGCTTCATCCCCTCTGCCATAAGGCGGCGACGCTATCGAAAGTCACAGAATCTTTGCGAAGTGGCGCGGCATATTTGGCCTTCTGAGCATGTTCTGTTGCAGACGATAAGTTACGCTATTCTGATGGCGGTGATGATGCCAAGGGAGCAGTGGACCGACGAGCGCCTCGACGATCTCAACAAGAAGGTCGACGACGGTTTCGCGCGCCTGGACAAAGACATCCGCGAGCTACGTACGGACATGAACAGCCGGTTCAATGCCTTGGAAAGTCGCTTCGACAGTCTGAATCGAACGCTCATCGGCGGCCTTTTCGTATTTATCGCCGCGGTGATCGGCAGCAGCACCTTTTAGCGCAGCCTCAAGCGGTGGCGCCGACCCAGCGCTCGAGGTTCTGCTCGTACATCTCACGCAGGATGTCCTCGACCCCGTAGCGGAGCTTCCAGTCCGGGTAGTCGGCTTCGAACGGGGCCAGGTCGGAGATCCACCAGCGGTGGTCGCCGATCCGCGGCTCCTCGCCCATCTCCCAGCTCAGCTCGCGGCCGGAGACGCGCTCGCAGACGTCGATCGCCTCCAGCATCGAGCAGTTGGAGAAGCGGCCGCCGCCGATGTTGTAGATGGCGGCCGCGCGCGGGGCTTTGCGGAAGGCGTCGAAGGCGGCGATGAGATCGGCGCTGTGGATGTTGTCGCGGACCTGTTTGCCCTCGTAGCCGAAGACGGTGTAGGGGGTGCCGGTGACGGTGCACTTCATCAGGTAGGCGAGGAAGCCGTGCAGCTTGGCGCCGGCGTGCTGGGGCCCGGTCAGGCAGCCGCCGCGGAAGGCGACCGTGGGCATGTCGAAGTAGCGGCCGTACTCCTGGACCAGCAGGTCGGCCGCCGCCTTGGAGACGCCGAACAGCGAGTGGGTGCAGTTGTCGATCGACATCGAGGTGTCGATGCCGCCGTAGTAGGGGTGGGATCGGGCAGCTCCAGCCGCTTCTCGAGGTCTTCCAGCGGCAGCCGGTTGGGCGTGTCGCCGTAGACCTTGTTGGTCGAGCAGAAGATGAAGGGCGCCGTCGGGCAGTGGGCGCGGGCGGCCTCGAGCAGGTTGAGGGTGCCGTTGGCGTTGACGCCGAAGTCGGTCTGGGGGTCGCTGGCGGCCCAGTCGTGGGAGGGCTGGGCGGCGGTGTGGATGACCAGCTCGATCTGGCCCGCGTGCTCGCCGAAGATACGGTCGATCGCGGCGCCGTCGCGGATGTCGGCGTTCTCCCAGCGGAACTCGGAGTGCTCGGCGACCAGGCGCTCGGTCACATGCGAGGTCGAGGACTCGGGCCCGAAGAAGCTGGCCCGCATGTCGTTCTCGACGCCGACGACGTCGAAGCCCTCGGCGATGAAGTGCTCGACGGCCTCGGAGCCGATCAGGCCCCCAGCGCCCGTGATGATCGCAACCGGCATTCGCGCCTACTCCCTCTCCCCCAGCGGGGGTGTCGATTTGAATTCCCAGGCCGAAACAGCGAGTGGCTCAGGGTGGGCGAAGGTATCAACAAGGCCCGGCTTCAACGTTGGCTCAAGCCCTAGCCGCGGCCACGACGGAGCTGGCTAACAATTCCTTCGAGCATCTGCCGCACATGCTCTCGATCGTCTTTTCCGGTCGGAAGGTCGTCCACGCGCGCAAGGAGCTCGTCGATCTGGACGAGGCCGGCCTCCAGCGCCTCCCGTGCAAACTCCCAATCGCGATCGCGACCCGCCGCGCACTTGGCCAGGACGAGATCGTACGTCTCTAGACATAAAGCGATGGCCCCCTCCCGCTGCCCAACTCGGGCCGGGATCGACACCCTGACGAGGCGTTCGATCCAGCCCGCGGGAGCCACTGCCGTCTCAGGGCCGACCCCATGCGCGTAGAAGCCATAGGCGCTGTGAAAGAGAGATCCATCGCCGAGATTGGCATCGATCTCGATCGCCTTCTCCGGATTGCGAAGGGGATAGATGTCCGCCTCCATCGAGCGGAGCATGTTGTCCGGTGGCTGATCGACGGTGCCCAGGATCGCCTGGCTGCCAATCACGACGATCTCTCGCTCGCCCGAGACCTCGGCCGCAGCGGCGATTACGTGGTTGAAGTCCGACCGCCGCAAGCTGCTCAGACCGCCTCGAGGATCTTGCGACGCTCGGGTTCGCTAAGTAACCCGGCGAACGGAGAGTTCTGCCGGAGATCCCGGCCCAGCTCGTCGTCCGCCGAGATGACCTTGCGAATCTGGTTCATCGGCATCGCGAACACCTCTTGCCAAGCCTCCGCGTGGCGCGAGTCGATTTTCCCGTCGCGCTGCCAGCGGACGAGCTTGCGCTCCGCCTCGTCGACCATCGGACGCCGAAGTCGTGGCGCCAACACCCGGTGATAGACGAGGCCGCGGAGCTCCGGCGCCCGATGTGGGTCCGATCGGCCGCGCACGTCGGAAATGACCAGCTCTGGGCGCATCCGCTCTGCCCGGCGCCTCGCCTCGGTCAAGATCGGCTCGAGAGCATGGAGCTGGTGATTTCCGGACTCTCGCTGCTGCGCGACTCGTTCGTGCAGATCGAGCAGAGCCGGAAGCGGAACCTCTTTGCGACCCCGCTCGGAGATGACCACGGGAACATCTCCCGTCGCGATCCAGTTGTTGAGCGCGGTGTGGCTCACCCCCAACAGACTGGCGGCCAAGCTGCGCGAAACGACTCCCCCGAGCTCGGCTTCAAGGTCTTCACGGACCAAGGCAACGTCGCGACTGTGCATCTGCCGCTCCGCTCGCCGCAGCCGAACGAGGTTTCCAAAGATTCTCTTGCGCTCTTTCACTCCCATCGCGCATATCCTACTCCAAACTTGCAGAAATACCAGCTTTTCTGCAAGTCTAAATGTTTAGTGCCTGGGCGATGCGCTGCTCGTCCGCCGCTACCCACTCGTGGATGTCGGTGAGCACCTGCTCGGCACTGCGTTGCGGACGCCACTCGTCCAGGCCAAAGATCTTGCGTGCAGTCGGAAAGGTAGATCGGGACGTCGCCGGCGCGGGTCTCGGCGACCGGCGTCATCGGCACCTCGTTGCCGGTCAGGCGCTGGCAGATGGCCGTCGTCTCCTGCAGCGAGAGGCTGCACTCGCGGCCGCCGCCGACGTTGACGGTGCGCCCGTCCCAGGCCTCCTGGTCGAGCAGCTGGCGCTCGACCAGGTCGACCAGGTCCTCGACGTGGAGCAGGTCGCGGACCTGCTTGCCCGCGCCGCCGAAGCCGATGTAGGAGAGCGGGTTGCCGAAGTGGTGGGCCAGCATCCAGTGGGTGAAGACGCCCTGGTCGACCTTGCCCATCTGCCAGGGGCCGGCGATGACGCCGCAGCGGTCGATCACCGCGGGGACGCCGAGGCCCGCCCGGTACTCCTCGATCAGCAGCTCGGCGGCGAGCTTGGTGGCGCCGTAGAGGGTGCGCGCGCCCTCCAGCGGGAACTGCTCGGAGAGGCCGGCCGGGGAGATGCCCGGGACCGCCTGCTCGGCGGCGATCTCGAAGCGCGTCTCCGCCTCCTCCAGGTTCAGCTCCACCTGCGGCGCGACCGGGTAGACGCGGCTGGTCGAGAGGAAGACGACGAAGGCCTCGTCGCGGCGGGCCAGCTCGAGGCAGTTGTAGGCGCCGGTGAGGTTGGTGTGGACGAGGTAGCCGGTGTCGCCGTCGACGCCGCTCATCACCGAGGGCTCGGCCGAGCACTCGATCAGGGCGTCGACCCGCGGCACCCGGGCCAGGTCTTCGGGCTCGCGGACGTCGCCGCGGACGAACTCGACCCCGGCCGCCTCCAGGCGCGGCAGGTTCAGTTCCGAACCGCGCCGGTAGAGGTTGTCGAGCACGACGATCTCCCAGTCGGGATGCCGGCCGGCGAGCGAGACGGCGAGGTTGGAGCCGACGAAGCCGGCGCCGCCGGTGATCAGGAGGCGGTTCAAGAGCCGCGACGGTATCGCAGAAGGGGTACGCGCCAAACCGCCTCGGCGACAATCGAGCGGCTCATCTTCGAGTTGCCGACCTCGCGGTCGCGGAAGACGATCGGGATCTCGGCCACGCTGAACCCGAGCTCGATCGCCCGGTAGGTCATCTCGACCTGGAACGCGTAGCCCTTCGACTGCACCGCGTCGAGGTCGATCGCCTCCAGCACCTCGCGCCGGAAGCACTTGAAGCCGCCGGTGAGATCGCGCACGTCCAGTCCCAGCACCAGGCGCGCGTAGCTGCTGCCGCCGCGACTGATCGCCAGCCTCAGCGGCACTCCAGCCGTCGGCGCTGCCACCCGGCACGTAGCGCGAGCCGATCACCAGGTCGGCCCCCTCGGCCGCCGCCAGCAGCCGCGGCAGCGCCTCTGGGTCGTGGGAGAAATCGGAGTCCATCTCGAGCACGAGGCCGGCGCCGGCTGCAAGGGCGTGGCGGAACCGGCGATATAGGCCGGACCGAGGCCTTCCTTGCGCGGCCGGTGCAGAACCGCGATGCCGGGATCCGCGGCGGCGAGTCGATCGGCGATCTCCCCAGTCCCGTCCGGCGAGTTGTCGTCGACGATCAGGATCCGCGCCGAGGCAGGCAGATTTCGCCGCGCCGCGGCGACGAAGGGCTCGATGTTGCCGGCCTCGTTGTAGGTGGGCAAGACGAGCCAGGCTGGACCCTGCGCCGCAGACTGGGACATTCCGACGGATGCTATTGGCTACCTTGAAGGGATGATGCGAGCGGCGACAGGGATCCTCGCGGCGGCGCTGGTGCTGCTCGGCGCCGGCAGCGCCCAGGCGCTGACGCTGGAACCGATCGGGGGCGTATTCGAGGAACCGACCTACGTCACCTCGGACCCCGGCGACGCGAGCCGGCTGTTCGTGGTCGAGCGCAAGGGCACGATCCAGCTGGTCCAGAACGGCGTTAAGAGCAAATTCGCCGATCTCAGCTCGGAGGTCGGCTGCGGAGCCGAATGCCAGGGTGAGCGCGGACTGATGTCGATCGCGCTCTCCCCCGAATTCGACAGCGACGGCCGGCTCTACGTCGACTATGGGAGCGACAGCGACGGAAAGATCCACGTCGAAGAACTGACGGCGTCACCCGACCGCCAGAGCGCCGACCCGACGACGCTGGAACCACTGCTGACCATCGATCATCCCGACGCCGGCCAACCACTACGGCGGCCAGCTGCAGATCGGTCCCGACGGAGCTCTCTACATCTCGACCGGGGACGGCAGCATCGAAGACGACGAACTTCCACCACGCCCAGGACCCGAACAGTGAACTCGGCAAGATCCTCCGCCTCGACCCTGACGCGCCCGCGCCGGCAGCCACGGTCTGGAGCTCCGGCCTGCGCAACCCCTTCCGCTTCTCCTTCGACCGCCTCACCGGCGACATGGCGATCGGCGACGTCGGCCAGGGTGCGCGCGAGGAGGTCGACTTCACTCCAAGCCCCTTCCCCGGCGTTGCCGGCGGCGCCAACGCCAACTACGGCTGGAACTGCGAGGAGGGCCTGCTGCCTGGTCCGGCGACCGACCCCGGGTGCGCGTCGGCGCCCGCCGACGCCTTCATCCCACCGGCCTTCGACTATCCGCACACGCCGGACCCCGACCTCGGTGGCAGCAACCGCTGCGCGATCATCGGCGGCTACGTGGTCCGCGACCCGGGCCTCGGCGCCCTCTATGGCCGCTACGTCTACACCGACCTCTGCTCAGGCGGGCTCCGCTCCCTGCAACTGCCAGCGAGCGCCGGCGGCCGGGCCAGCGACGACTGCTCGCTGGGCCTGGCGCTGGACAACCCGGTCTCCTTCGGCGAAGACGCGGCGTGGCGGCTCTACGTGGTCGAGCAGGGTGGGGGCATCTACCGCCTCGCGGGCCTGCCTCCGGCGACCTGCCCCACGCCGGCGCCGCTCCCGCCCGAGGGGACAACGCAAACCCTCCCGAAGCCCACCTTCATCGGCATCAAGGCACAGCGGCGGCGGGTTCCACGCGGCAAGGCGGCCCTGCTGACGGTATACGTCTCCCCCTGCAAGGGGCGCAAGGGCGACCCGGTGGTGCTGCTGCGCAACGGGCACCGGAACGGATCGAGGAGGCTCAGCCGCGCCTGCACCGCCCGCTTCAGCTCGCGGATTCGCCGCAACGCGACGTTCGCGGCGGTCACGCGCGAGCAGGACGGCTACGTCGCGGGCGACTCCAGGCTGCTGAAGATGCGCATCGGCGGCCCACCGCCGCCACCGTCACCATCACCGCGGCTGACGCAGACCCGGCGGGCGTCCACGGGCTCCGGTGCCATAAGCGTCAAATAGCCTGTGGCGCGTGTCGTCCGGGCCAAACCACGAGGTTGCGAACCTCCGGGTCGGACCCGGCGAACTCTCCTTCGAGGCACGCGTCGGCGGGCGGGCGCAACCGGTCTGGCTGCGAACCGAGTCCCCCGTAACCCCAAACGCGGACGCGGCGCTCGCCGCCTGCCTGATGCCGGCGATGCGGGATGGGGGGCGCTGACCATGCGCGACCCGGTCAGCCCGCGGATACTGCGCACCCAGCGCGAGTTTCAGGCGATCCAGCGCGCCTGGTCGCTGGAGTGGGAGTTCGACGAGCCCCCCTGTGCGAGGTCGAAGTCATCGCGCCAGTCCGAGAGCCGGAGCCCCCCACCGCCCCGAACGGCCGGGTCGCCGCCTTCTTCAGCGGCGGCGTCGACTCCTGGTCGACGGTCCTCGACAACCCCGACGTCACCGATCTGATCTTCGTGCGGGGGATTGATCTGCTGCCCAGGCTGTCGCACCAGGCCGGCCTTGCCGACAAAGTAGAGGAGCGGCTTCGCGAGGCGGCTGCCGCCCTCGACCTGCCGCTGCACGTAGTCGAGACGAACCTCCGGGAGCTCTCGGACCCTCTCGTACGCTGGGAGACGTACTTTGGCTGTGCGGTGACCTCCATCGCCCTCTTCTTGGCACCAATGTTCGAACGGGTTCTGATCGCCGGGGATTCCGACTACGAGGTCCAGGTCAAAATCGGGGCCAACTGGATGGTCGATCAGCTCTTGAGCACCGAGCGACTCGAGATCGTCGACGACGGCGGCCGCTTGCAGCCGCATGGAACGCCTCGCGAGGATTGCCAGCCACCCGGTCGTGCAACGGACACTGCGGGTTTGCTGGGAGAACCCCGACGGCGCCTACAACTGCGGCCGCTGTCGCAAGTGCCTGATGACGATGTGCGGACTGGAGGCGCTTGGCGTTAGGAGCCAGGTCACGACTTTCCCGCCCGAGTTCAACCTTGAGGCGGTTTCCGCAATCGAGCTCAACGGCCCGTTCTGCTGACCCTTTGGGAAGATGTCCTCGACGCCACCCGAGCAAAGTGGTCGACCTGACCTTGAGCGGGCGGTCTCCAAGACGGTGGCGCATGGGAAACGGCTGCTGGGGTTGCCACCGAGCTACCGGCGCCGCACAGTCCCGGGACCGCCGCCGTCAGTCCGCGTCGCCGTCGTCATCCCCGCCTGGCGACAGGCCCGTTATCTGACAGGCGCAATCGAATCGGCGCTGGCGCAAGAGATCGAGGTGGGTGTCGGCGTGGTCGTGGTCAACGACGGCTGCCCGGAGCTGGAGACCGACCAGCATCGGCCAGACCTTCCGCGACGCCCATTCCGACCGGGTTGCACTACTGCGCCAGCCCAACAGCGGCGTCTCGGCTGCCCGCAACGCCGGCATCCGGCAGGCCTTCGCGCGCTGGCCACAGGTCGAGGCGATCTTCCCGCTCGACGCCGACAACCTGCTCTCTCCACACACCCTGGCGAAGCTGTCGACGCGGCTCGACCGGAAGCCCACGGCGTCCTGGGCCTCGCCGACGCTGGAGTTCTTCGGCGCTGAGGAAGGGCTCTGGCAGGTGCCCGGCCACTACCTCCCCTACCGGCAGCTGTTCATGAACCAGTGCGACGCCGGCAGCCTCATTCGCCGCGAGATCTTCGCCGCGGGGATCTGGTACGACGAGACGATCCGCTACGGCTTCGAGGACTGGGAGTTCTTCCTGCGAGGGGCACTGGCCGGCTTCAACGGACTCCTGGCCGGACCCTGCGGCTTTCGCTATCGGCGGCGGCCCGAATCGATGCTGGCAGGCGCCCAAGAGCGAGCGGACCGGCTCGAAGCTGAAATCCGCCAGCGCCATGAGGCGGCCTTCGAGCCCGCAGCCCTGACCCGGCGCGAGCACGCCGAGGCGCCGCGCTTCGCCCTGGTCCGCTGCGATCGCGACGATGTGCTTCTGACCGCGGACTGCGACCTCGAGCCACAGCACCTGTCCCTCACCGACTATCGCCCGGATGATCGCGGCAGCGGGAGAAGCCGAACCGGCCGTGCGCGGGCACGTGCCGGCCGTCACCGTGCTCACTTCGGCAGCCGTGATCGAGTGGCTCGAAGCCGGCGACCTGCTGGCGCCAACGCTGTTCCGGATCCAGGCGGAGCTGCAGGGACGGGGCGCAGTCGAGTTGCGGACCGGAGCTGACCTGGAGGCGGAGCCGGCGGCACTTGCCATCCGCGCCAGCGCCCTCGAGCTTGCTACCCGCGGCAGGTTGCCGGCGCCGGGAGCGACCGTTGGGGTCGATGGCGAGGGCACAATCCTAAGCGGGCCCCTTCCGCACCTGGCTAGAAGGGCGGCCGCCCTGATCGGCGCCGCCGCCCAGGGCGAGGGGATGCCTCTGGACGGGCTCTCCCATCCAAGCTTTCTCGAGTACATGCACATCGAAGAACGGCGGACGACCTTCCCCTCGAGTGAGACGAATCCGCAGCCGGGACTGGAGGTCGAGGCCATATGAGCAGCGCCAAGCCAACCCTGTTCGCCACCCCGGCGAGCGTCCAAGCGATCGAGCGGGCGCGGGCGCTCGTCGTCCTCGTCGGCGGCTACGACGGCTCCGGAAACTATGGCGACATCGCCCAGTTCGACGCCGCCCTGGAGCTGGTCGAGCGCCTCGGCCCCGGCGATCTTGGCGCTACCCGTGCTGGAGCGCCAGTACCTCACCGGCCACCGGCAGCTGCGCGAGGGCACCACCCTCGCCGAGCCACCCCACCCTCTTCTTCGATCCCGGCAACGAGGGTGAGCGCGAGGACGACCTGCTGCCGGTCGCCGCCCCGGTCGGGCTCGTTTTCGGCGCCAGCTACCTCTACGGTGGCGGCTACCTCAACCGCCTCTGGGGCCCGCGCAAGCTGGCGACTGCTGGATGCCGCCGAGGCGCTGTTGGCCGCCGGTGGCGTCGCGCCCTCCTGCGGCTCTCCTCGGGCCTACAGGTCGAGCCCGATTGGATCGCCGGGCTCGCCACCGACGAGCCGTCCGCGCTCACTCGCCTCGACCTCGTCGGCACCCGTGACGGCGGTTCCCACCGGGCGCTAGCGGCGCTCGACCTGGCAGCGCCGGCGCTGGAGACCGGCGACGACGCCATCGGGTTGCTGGGCCGGCTCCCCAGCGCCAGCGACGCGGTGGAGGACGACGGGCGGCTTCACCTTACAACCTCCACTTCGCCGAGCACGATTGGGTAACCGGGCGACCGGAGGCAATGCTGGATTTCTACGCCGGGTTCGTCGCCGAGCTCGGCCGTCGCGCAAACCGGCCCGTGGTCGCTCAGCCGGTGATCGCCTACTTGGACGAGCGGATCGACGAGCGCTCGGCCCTGCAGCGGCTTTTCGCCGCCTGCACGGCGATCGGAGTGGAGGTCGCCGAGCCCCTGGTCCTACGCCCCACGAGCCTCGCCGAAACGGCGCCGCTGCTGCGCCAGGCACAACTGACGCTGAGTTGCTCCTACCACGTGGCACTCACGTCGCTGATGCTCGAGGTGCCGGCCGTTCTGATCGGTGACAACGCCTACTACGAGCAGAAGGCCGGCGGTCTCCGCGAGGACTTCGGCCTGCCGCCCGCGTTCACGACGGCGACCGACGCCGACCCGAGTTCATGCGCCGCCGCGGTAGCCGCAGTGCTGCTCGACAAGGAACGTCGCGGGGAGCTCGGCAGCGGCCTCGCCGTCGCCGCGGAGCGGCTGCGCCGGCGCCGTGGAGCGACCGAGGCGGCGCTACTCGCTCGCCTCGGAGGAGCAGTCGCCGCGGCGCTCAGCGACCGGGTCGAGGCACTGACCGAGCGCGTGCGTCAGCACGCGGCCGAACCGGCGGAGCTCCAGGCGCGACTGGCGGCACTGCAGTCAGAGGTGGAGGAACTGCGGCGCCTGGTCGCCGAGTCGCCGCTAGAAGCCGAGCTGCGGGTGCAGGAGGCGGAGACCCGGGCGGAGGCGGCAGAGGCGACCCTCGACGCGGCCTTGGGCTCCCGCTCCTGGCGGATGGCGGCCCCGCTGCGCCGCGTCGGCGCCATCGTGCGCCGGGGCTAAACACATGCCTCGCACTCACAAGGAGCGACTTCGGTAGCTCCCCCGTCCCCTCAGCATCGGATCACCGAGCTGATCGCGCCCCAGGCGAACTGTCCTTCACCACTCGCATCGGTGGGGAGCCCGCAGCGGGCTCTGGATCTGCAGCCGCACGCCCGTAACCCCGCCGGCCGACGCGGCCCTGGCGATGTGCGCGATGCCGGCCATGCGCGCCGGCGGCAGCCTCACCATGGAGGAGCGGGTGAGCCCGCGGCTGCTGCGCAACCAGCGCGAGTTCCAGGCGATCCAACGCGCCTGGTCGCTGGGCTGGGAGGACGACGGGGAGCCGCTTCATGAAGTCGAGATCCACGCTCACCCGCGCGCCGTCGAGCCGCGCTACGGGGGCCGGGTCGCGACCTTCTTCAGTGGCGGCGTCGACTCCTGGGCGACGGTTCTCAACAACCCTGACATCACCGACCTGATCTTCGTTCGCGGCCCTCGACCTGATGCCGAAACTCTTCCCACCAGGGAGACCTCGCCGACCGCGTCGAGGCGCGCCTGCGCGATGCCGCCGCGGAACTCGGCTTAATCCTGCATGTGGTCGAGACCAACGTGCGCGAGCTCTCCGACCCGCTGGTGCCCTCGGAGAGCTACTGCGCCTGCCCGCTGGTCGCGGTGGCACTCTTCTTCGAGCCGCTCTTCGGGCGCATCCTGATCGCTGGCGATACCGACCATGAGACCCAGGTTACCAAACGGGCCCAGCCGCATGGTGGATCAGCTTCGGAGCACCGAGCGCCTTGAGATCGTCGACGACGGCGGCCGCTTCAGTCGCGAGCAGCGCCTGCGCCAAATCGCCGACCACCCGGTCGTCCAGCGCACGCTGCGGATCTGCTGGGCAATCCTGGCGGCGCCTGCAACTGCGGCCGCTGCCGCAAGTGCATGCTGACCGCGATCTCCCTGGAGGCGATCGGCGCCCGCGCGCGGACCTCCACCTTCCTGGCGGCCGAGCTCGACCTCAGCGTCTGCGACGGGTTCGAAATCGACCAGCCAATCTCCCTTGTGCTTCTCGGGAAGACGTCCTGGCGACGACCCGCGAAGCCGGCCGGAGGGACCTCGAGCGAGCGGTGGAGCCGATGCTTGTTCGGGGCAGAGCCAACCTCGGCCTGCCCGACTCCCACCGCTACCGGCGCCGCTAGCTAGGGCCGAGGCCGCCCGTGCGTCAACGCGACGAAGGCCTTCCACGAAGGCTTCGGCTTGAACTTCGGGCCGGCGTGGAAGAGGCCGACCGAGTCGCAGAAGTTGCAGGAGCCCGGCAGGTCCTTCCAGGAGAACCAGTAGACCTGCTTGAGGTCGAGGCGGTTGCGGTTCGCCAGCAGGTAGCCGTAGGACGCCTTGAGCTGCTTGACCTGGCCCCGGACCCCCTGCTCGAAGGCGACTTTGTTGAAGTCGTTCTGAGATCCCCAGCCCATCTCCGTGATGTAGAGCGGCACGCGGTCGTGGTTTTTGGTGGTGACGTCGTGCAGCCCCTCGACCAGTTCTTCCAGCGTTTCCGCGTCGACCGCGTAGGGGTGCAGGGCGATGCCGTCGAAGCGGCTCTTGATCCCGGGCGTGCGGTAGAGCATTTCGAGGAACTTGGCCGCCGGCATGCCCTTGGAGCCACGCGCGGTCGGCTCCCCGAAGAGGCCGCTGAGGACGACTTTGGCGCCGGGGTCGACCCGTTTGATCGCCGGGCCGGAGATCTGCACCAGCTTCGCGTAGCGCTGCGGCGAGGCGGGGAAGGCGAAGTAGAAGAAGTTGGCCTCGTTCCAGACCTGCCAGGTGCGGATCGGTTTCGCCGGGATCGCCGGTTCCGGCTGATAGACGGGGCCGGGGCCGACGCTGCCGGCGCGGTGCAGCTTCCAGAACTCGCCGCGGGGCCCGTAGCGTTTGACCGCCGCCGCGAGAAAGGCCGTCCAGGCTTTGCGCGCCTTGCCGTTGATCGGCAGCGTCGTTTCCTTGGGGGCGGCCCAGTGTGGCGAGCCGTAGAAGAACGGCAGCACCGTCAGGCCCTGCTGCGCCGCGGTGGCCACGACGGCGTCGAAGCTGGCCCACTGGTAGCCGCCTTTGCGGGTCGGCTGGATCCCGGCCCAGCCCAGCGGCCAGCGCACGTAGTCGATCCCGCCGGCCTTCATGTATTCGGCGTCCTTTGTGCCCAGCCCCGTCTGCGGAGCGATGCCGAAGAAGCCCTTCGGGGCGCGCGGCGGCGGTTTCGCGGAGCCGGCTTGGACGCCGACGAAGAGCGCGGCCACGAGGGCGGCGATGAGCAGGGTGGCTGGGAGGAGTCGTTTCATCGAGCTGGGAAAGGTAGCGGTCGCGTCACCCTGCAACACGGACGGGGCGCGGATGTAGCGATGCTGTCAACGCGATCGTCAGTAGGTGCCGCCGAGCTTGCGGTGGTCCCAGGTGGCGGTCCGCACCGCCTTGAACTGGATCGCGACCCGCTTCGGCGCCTGCGCTTCCAGGCCCGCCCTGGCGTCGCCGTCGATCGCGGAGATGCCGTCGGCATAGCGCAGGGTCAGCTCCTCGGCGAAGCCGAGCACGGTCTCGAGGTCGCGGTGCAGGACCGCCTCGGCCTCGATCATCGCTCCCCGCAGCTCCCCGTACTCGTGCCCGGTCTCGACCAGCACCGTCGCCCGCGGATCGCGTTCGAGGTTGCGCACCTTCTGCGACTTCGCGTAGGTCCAGATCCAGACCTCGCCGGCGCGGGGGACGAACCAGAGCGGCATCGAGTGCGGCCATCCCCGCGGCCCGTTGCTGGTGACGACCGCCACCCGCTCCCCCTCCAGCAGCTCCAGCAGCTCGGCGTCGCTGAGGACGATCTGGTCACGGCGACTCACGGCGCTGACTCTAAACGCCCCCCGCGCCAAGGTGATCGACTTGACCCCACTATGGGTGGGTCAACTCGACAACCTTGGCCGAAGGTGGCTCGGCGAATGCGCGCCGGTACGCCGTCGGCGTGGTCGCGGTCGCCCGGCGGAAGTGGTCGCGGAGGGAGGCGGCGGTGCCGAAGCCGCAGCGCCAGGCGACGGTCTCGACCGGGAGGTCGGACTCCTCCAGCAGGCGCCGCGCCTCGATCACGCGCTGGGTCAGCAGCCACTGCAGCGGCGTCGTCCCGGTCTCCTCGCGGAAGCGGCGGGCGAAGGTGCGGGGGCTGACGCCGGCGTGGGCGGCCATCGCGGCGACGTCGAGGGGCTGGTCGAGGCGCTCGGCGGCCCAGCGGCGGGTCGGCTCCAGCGAGCCGCCGGCCGCGGCCTCGGCCGGGCGGGCGAACTGGGCCTGGCCGCCCTCGCGGTGGGGCGCGGCGACCATGTGGCGGGCGACCCGCGCCCCGGCGGCGGCGCCGAAGTCCTTGCGGACGACGTGCAGGCTGAGGTCGATGCCGGCGCTGAGCCCGGCCGAGGTCATCACCTCGCCTTCGTCGACGTAGAGCGCGTCGGCGTCGACCGCGACCGCCGGGAAGCGCCGGGCCAGCTCCCCCGCCCAGGCCCAGTGGGTGGCGGCGCGGCGACCGTCGAGCAGGCCGGCGTGGGCGAGCGCGAAGGCGCCGGTGCAGACCGAGAGCACGCGGGCGCCGCGGGCGGCGGCGCGCTCCAGCCCGGCGAGCGCCTGCGCCGGGGGCGGGTCGAAGAGCGCGAAGTAGCCGGGGACGACCACCGTGTCGGCCCGCTCGAGCGCCTCGAGCCCGGCCTGCGGCCGCAGCGCGAAGCCGGTCGTCGTCCCCACCTCCCCGCCTCCCACCGAGCAGGTCGAGAACTCATACAGCGGCTCGCCGCCGGGCCGGGCCGCCACGGTGAACGCCTGCGCCGGGGCCGTCAGGTCGAAGGCGACGAGCCCGTCGAGGCAGAGGGCGACCACGCGGTGCCTGGGAGCCATGGCAGAAATCTAGCGAACATTGGCATTCCTGCCTCTGGCAAGTGCCGCCAGCCGCCGCCAGGATGGCCGCATGGAAATCGCAATGCTGCTCTTCGACAAGCTCGCCCCCCTCGATGCCGTCGGCCCCTTCGAAGTGATGCGCAACGTCCCCGGCTGGGACGTGCGGCTGGTCGCCAAGGAGAAGGGAGAGGTGCGCGACGAAGGCGGCTCGCTCGGCCTCGTCGCCGACTACGCGCTCGACGAGGTGACCGCGCCCGACATCGTCCTCGTCCCCGGCGGCATCGGCAACCGGCCGCTGCTGGAGGACGAGGTGGTGCTGCAGTGGCTGCGCGAGGTCGATCGCGCAACCAAATGGACGACCTCGGTCTGCACCGGCTCCCTCGTCCTCGGCGCCGCCGGTCTACTGAACGGCAAGCGGGCGACCACGAACTGGCTGCTGCTCGACGCCCTGCGCCGCTACGGTGCCGACCCGGTCGGCGGTCGCTGGGTCGAAGACGGCAAGGTCCTCACCGCCGCCGGCGTCACCGCCGGGATCGACATGGCCCTGCACCTGGTCGCCCAGGAGGTCGGGCCGGAGGTCGCCCAGGCGGTCCAGCTGGGGATCGAGTACGACCCCGACCCGCCCTTCGACTCCGGCTCCCCGGAGAAGGCCCCACCCGAGAT